>CAVVQA010000009.1:0-170542 GCA_963750285.1 uncultured Actinomycetota bacterium
GACGAGCTGCCCAGCTCGTCCGACCCGAAGGCGCGATCAACCCAGAGGGGCCGGTGGCGACCGTGCGCACGCTGTCCGGCGACGGCCCCGAGCTCTCGGCTGCGACACGCCCGTCCTCTGCGGCGATGCTCTGGCTGATGGGATTGCTGCTCGCCGCGTACCTGGGTGGTCTGTCCCTCCACGGTGACGCCTTCAGCCTGGTCGTCGACGGGTGGTTGGGGACCCTGACCCAGTGGGTCCCCGCGGGTGCGTGCTGGCTGGCGGTGTTCTGGTCGCGGCGCCCGCTTCGGTGGGACCTGGTGCTGTGCGCGTCCGCCGTGACGTCCTTCGCCGCCGGGAACAGCTTCTACGTCCTGGCGCTGGCAGGCGACCAGGCGCTGCCGTTCCCGTCCCTCGCGGACGTGGGGTACCTGCTCTTCTACCCCCTGATGCTGGGTGCGCTGGCGATCTCGGTGCGACGCCATCTCCGTGGGCTGGCGCGGTCGGTGTGGCTCGACAGCGCCCTGGGGGCCTGGGGGGCGGCCTCGGTCCTGGCCGTGGTGCTGGGCCCGATCCTGGTCCCCGCGACGGAAGGGTCGTTCTCGCTGGCCGTGGTCGTCGCCGTGGCCTATCCGATGTTCGACCTGCTCCTGGTGGCGGCCGTGATCGGGATCGCGGCGGTGCTGGGTCTGCGCGCGTCCCGGACCTGGCTGCTCCTGGTCGCCGGGCTGATCGTCTTCGCCGCGGCTGACGTCACCTACGCCTATCGCGTGGCCCAGGACGCCTACGCGGTCGGTACGCCGTTGGACGCGGGATGGGTCGTCGGCCTGACACTGATCGCCGTCTGGGTCCTGACGCAGGCTCAGCACGGTCCTCGGGCGAGCCCACCGGCGCCGGGAGCGCGCGCCCGCACCGCGCCCTTGGCGATGCCGGCCCTGGCCACCGCCGCCGGCCTCGGTGTGCTGGTCGCGGGCACCCAGGTACCGGTCTCGACCGTGGCGCTGCTCCTGGCTGCGGCGACGCTGCTGGCAGCTGCGGTCCGGACCCAGGTCGCGTTCCGGCAGCTGGTCCGGATGGCCGACCTGCGTCACCAGGCCGGCACCGACGACCTCACCGGTCTACCGAACCGCCGCGCCCTCTACGCCGAAGGCGCCTCCCGGTTGGTGGGTGCGGAGCACCCCCGCCAGGCGTTGCTGCTGCTCGACCTGGACAAGTTCAAGGAGGTCAACGACAGCCTGGGCCATCACGTCGGGGACCAGCTGCTGGTCCGCGTGGGAGCCCGACTGCGCCAAGCCCTGCGCCCTGACGACATGCTGGCACGGCTCGGCGGCGACGAGTTCGCGGTCCTGCTGGATGGCGCGGACGGAGATCACGCCGTCGTCGTCGCCGGCAAGCTGGCCGCGGCACTGGCGGCGCCCTTCACGCTGGAGGGCATCGCGCTCCAGATCAGGGTCAGCATCGGGATCACCCTGTCTCCCGATCACGGTGCCGACCTGAGCTCGCTGCTGCGCAAGGCGGACATCGCCATGTACAAGGCGAAGGCCGATGGCAGCGGGCACCGCGTCTACTCCCTCGCCGACGACACCCACGGCGACATCCGCCTCCGCACCCTCCAGGAGCTGCGGGCTGCACTGGCCCACGACCAGCTGGTGCTGCACTACCAGCCCAAGGTCGACCTGGATTCGGGCGAGGTCCGAGGCGTCGAAGCGCTGGTGCGGTGGGACCATCCGACCCGTGGCCTGCTGTACCCCGACAGCTTCCTGGACCTGGTGGAGGACGCGGGCCTCATGGGTGCCATGACCCAGGTCGTGCTGCAGCAGGCGCTCGACCAGGCGGCTGCCTGGCGTCAGCAGGGCCGACCGCTCACCGTGGCCGTCAACCTGTCGGCCAGCTCCCTGGGCGACGCCGACCTGCCCGAACGCGTCACGGCCATGCTCACCGAACGAGGGTTGGAAGCCGGCGCGCTGCAGCTCGAGATCACCGAAGAGTTCCTCATGACCGACCGCGACCGGGCCCGGGCCATCCTGTCCCGGTTGCGCCGGAGCGGCGTCCAGATCGCCGTCGACGACTTCGGGATGGGCTACAGCTCGCTGTCCTACCTGCGAGACCTTCCCATCGACGAGCTCAAGCTCGACCGCTCGTTCGTGTTCCCCATGGCGGACGACGCCCGTGCCGCGGCCCTCGTCGCGTCCACCATCGCGCTGGCCCACAGCCTCGGCCTCCGGATGGTCGCCGAGGGCGTCGAGAACCCGGTCGCCTACGCCGAGCTCGCCCGCCACGGTTGTGACCAGGCGCAGGGCTACTTCATCTGCCGGCCCGTGCCGGCTGCGGAGCTCGACCTCTGGCTCTGGAGCCGTCGCCTCGACCACCACGACACGACGGTGTAGGTCCTGGACGCCGGCGTGGGTCGGCAGCCGCTCCGACCGCCGTCGACCTCGAACGGTGCTCCCCCGCCGCCGCGCGCACTACGTGACCAGGGCGACCACGCCGGACGCCAGCAGCTTCCCGACGAAGTGCACGGCGAGAGCGGTCGGTGGCTCGAACCGTTCGGTACCTTCAGTCACGACTGCTCCGGATCCGCCACCGCACCAGTGTCGCCGTGTCCTCGCTCCGTCGTGCGAAGCGCTCGGGGCCGATGGTCACCTCACCGACCCGCGCGTCGAACTCCTCGAGCGAGCCGCGTCTCAGTTCCCCGTCCGCGTCCGCGAACGTGCTGACGGCGCCCCTGAACGCCGCCGGCAAGCGCTGGCCCAAGGCCGCCAAGGCAGGGACGCCGGCCCGGTCCGTCGTGATGGTCACGTGCACGTCGTAGAAGTAGTCGTCGTGGCCGTCCCACCAGGAGGTGCCGTACCGCAACGTGATCTCCGACGACCGGAGAAGTGTCTCGCCGGCCTCGACATCACCGCTGGCGATCAGGCTCGCCGCCACGTGTGCAAGTACGCCGTCCTCCCACCACTGCGTCACCACAGGGCCTCCAGCCGCCGCGCCCGCCGTCGTCCCCTTGCCCGAGATGGTGCACCTCAGTCGGAGCTGCGTCTACGCCCGCAGCCGCCGAGACCATCACGCACACGAGACCGGCCTCCGCGGCCGCCCCACGACGCCTTGCCACCACGTCCACCGGGACCCGAGCTCTGGCACGTTCACAGCGACCTCCTCGTGCCAGTCTCGCACCGACGCCGCCCGCGGGCCACGGAGGACCTGCGCGAGCACGTCGATCGACGGGCGGTCGAGGCGACCGAGGGCTACGGTCCGCTCACGCGGTCGCCCGCAGAGCCCGACCCACGCACGGCGTCCGCGGTCGGGTCACGACCTCGGGAGGGCTCACGTGCGACTGCTGGTCTTCGCCATCGGCGCCTCGCTGCCACTGACGCTGGGTGCGCTGCTCGGAGTGGTCTGGCGACCACCCCGACGTCTGCTGGCCGCGGCGCTGGCGTTCGCTGCTGGCGCGCTGATCAGCGCCGTCTCGTTCGAGCTGTTCGAGGAAGGTTTCCGCGGCGCGGGCGCTGTGCAGGCCGGGCTCGGATTCGGGGCCGGTGCCCTGGTCTTCGTCGTCGTCGACTCGCTCCTCGATCGCAAGGTCAAGGACGGGGCCGTCGGGTTCGCGTTGCTCGCCGGTGTCACATTGGACGGTGTTCCCGAGAACGCCGCCCTCGGCGTCTCCCTCGTCGACGGCGGCAGCGTCGCCCTTCTCGTCGCCGTGTTCGTGTCGAACTTCCCCGAGGCCCTCGCGGGTTCGGCTCGGATGGTCGACCGAGGACGGCCTCGCAAGCAGGTCCTCCTGCTGTGGGGCGGTGCGACGATCCTGCTCGCTGCGGCCGTCGTCCTCGGGCGCCTGGGCTTCGCCGGTGCTTCCGAGGCCCAGCTGGCCCTCCCGCTCACCTTCGCCGCCGGTGCGGTGCTCGCCTCGGTCGTCGACACGCTCGCCCCGGAGGCCTTCGAGGAGGGCGGGCCGGCCGTGGCCCTGGCCAGCGCCGCGGGGTTCGTCACCGCCTTCCTGCTCAGCGCCTGACCGCGCGCGGCGGCGTCGGACCGGCATCGCTGCGACGATGCCCTCATGAGAACCAGCGTCGCCGGCGCGCGTGAAGCGATCACCTCGCGGCTGTGGCCGATCCCGACGGCCGCGGTGGTCGTCGCGCTGGTCCTCGGTGTCGCCCTCCCTGATCTCGACGCGAGCGTCGACACCGAGCTGTCCGCACGGGTGAGCGACCTGCTCTTCGGCGGCGACGCGGACGCTGCCCGCTCGCTGCTGGGCGTCATCGCGTCGTCGCTGATCACCGTGACGGCGTTGACGTTCTCCCTGACGGTGGTGACCCTGCAGCTGGCGAGCAGCCAGTTCTCCCCCAGGCTGTTGCGGACCTTCACCAGCGACGCCTTCGTCCAGGCGACGCTGGGGGTGTTCCTCGCGACCTTCACCTACGCGTTGACCGTGCTGCGCGCGGTGCGCAGCGCCGGCGACGAGGGCCAGAGCGAGGTCGTCCCGCAGATCTCCGTCACCCTCGCCTTCGTCCTGGCCGTCATCAGCGTCCTCACGCTCGTCCTGTTCCTGGCCCACCTGTCCCAGCAGATCCGCGTGGAGACGATGCTGAAGGACGTGCACGACAACACCGCTGGCGCCATGCGGACGATCCTGGGTGAACCTGGCGCCAGCGCGACCCCCGCGGTCGGACCGCACCCACCTGACGCCGCCCACCGGCTGCTCGCCGCCGAGAGCGGCTTCCTGACAGCGGTCCGGCGCGACCAGCTGCTCGCCGTCGCGACCGACGAGGACGTCGTGGTGTCGCTCGACGTCCACCCCGGGGACTTCCTGGTCCGGGGGACGGTGGTCGGACTCGCGTGGTCGACGGGCCCCTCCGGCCTGGACGAGGACTCCGCGCACCGTCTCGTCACCGCGGCAGCACGGTGCCTGAGCATCGGGCCCGAGCCGACCGCGAGCGAGGACGTCGGGTACGGACTGCGTCAGCTGGTCGACGTCGCCACCAAGGCCCTGTCCCCGGGGATCAACGACCCGACGACCGCCGTCCACGCCCTCCACCACCTCGCCGCCCTCCTGTGCGCTCTGACGGAGTACGACCTGACGACCGAGGTGCTGCGCGACGAGGGCGAGCAGATCAGGGTGCTGCTGCCCCGTCCGGACCTCGAGGCGTACATCGACCTCGCGCTCTCCCAGCCGCGGCGCTACGGCGCCGCGGACCCCCAGGTCCTGGGGACGATCTACCAGGCGCTGCTCAGCCTCAGCCAGCTCGCGCGACCCGTCCACCGACCGGCGCTGCGGCGTCAGCTCGAGCGTCTGCGGACGACCGCCGACGCCCAGCACTTCGACACCGTCGAGGCAGCCGCGCTGGCCGCTCTGGGACGGCGCGTCGAGCAGAACCTGACCGGTTCGTAAGGGCTGTGCCGACGGGCGCCCGGCAGGGCGTCCACGACGTGCGCGGCTAGGGTCCGGGGATGCTGCTGCTGGGTTTCGCGGTGGTGCTGTTCGTCGGCGTCCTGATCTCCGGCCTCGCGCACCGCACCGTCCTGTCGACGGCTGTGCTCTTCCTGCTCGCCGGATTCGTCCTCGGCGACGGGGTGACCGGCGTGCTCGATCTCGACCCGGACGACGGCATCGTGGTGGGCCTGGCGGAGCTCGCCCTGTTCAGCGTGCTCTACACCGACGGCATGCGGGTCGGCTTCGCCGACCTGCGGCGCGCCTGGCGTCTTCCCGGCCGCGCACTGGTCCTCGGCATGCCCCTCACCTTCGCCGTCACAGCCGTCCTCGCGCACTTCGTCGCCGGGCTGTCGTGGACGGAGGCGATGCTCGTCGGCGCCGTGCTGGCTCCGACCGACCCCGTCTTCGCCTCGGCCATCGTCGGGCGGGCGGAGGTGCCTGCCCGCCTCCGTTCGCTCCTCAACGTCGAGAGCGGCCTGAACGACGGCCTCGCGCTCCCGGTCGTCCTGGTCCTGCTGTCGGTGCTGGGACGCGACGACGTCCCCGGCCTGCAGCTGGCGTCCGAGCTCGGCCTGGGCGTGGCCGTCGGTGTCGTGGTGCCGGCGGTCGCCGGACGGCTGCTCCGCAGCCGATTCACGTCGTCGACGCCCCTGTACGCGTCCCTCGGAGGACTGTCGATCGGGTTGATGGTCCTCGCGATCGCCAGCGCCACGCACGCCAACCTGTTCCTGGCCGCCTTCACCGCCGGCATCACCATCGCCACCCTCGTCCCCGAGGTGGAGACCTCCTTCGCGGAGTTCGGAGAGCTGCTCACCGAGCTGCTCAAGCTCGCCGCGATCCTCGTCTTCGGCGCCCTCATCTCGCCCGCGTTCCTCGGCGAGATCCCTTTCTCCGGCTACGTCTTCGCGATCCTGGCGCTGTTCGTCGCACGACCGCTCGCCATCGGCGTCGCGCTCCTGCGCAGCCAGCTCCCGGTCTCGCAACGCGTCGTCGCCGCCTGGTTCGGTCCCAAGGGCTTCGCCTCGGTCGTGTACGGGCTGCTCATCCTCGAGGCCGACGTCCCTCGGGCCGACCGGATGTTCCACCTCGTGGCGCTGGTCATCGTCGCCTCGATCCTCGCCCACTCCTCCAGCGACGTCCCCATCGCCCACGCGTTCGCCCGCGCTGACGAGCGCCGACGCCGGCAGAGCGAGGCGCCGGAGCCCACCGGGCCGACACCCGATCCGTAGCACCACGCACCGGAGAGCCTCCTCTCCGACAGCGACCAGCGGCCCGGGCGGGCTCAGGCGTGGCCGTGCCCGGACGGCACGGCGGGCTCCCCGGGTGCGCGCGCCGGACGGCCGGGGAGCGCCACCGCCAGGACGACGACCACCACCGACAGCGCCGCGCCGACGGCGAACGCCCAGCGCATCCCGCCGAGCAACGCTCCGGTCTCCTCGACCCCGCGCCCGGCCAGAGCAGCGGCCCGGACCGACATCACGGTCACGACCAGTGCCGTGCCGAGGGCCGCTGCGACCTGCTGCAGCGTCCCGAGCAACGAGCTGGCGTGGGAGTACAGGTGCATCGGCACGGCACCGAGACCGAGGGTGAAGACCGGGGTGAACACCGCCGCGAGAGAGACCATCAGGAGCACGTGCCCGAGCAGCAGCACGGCGTACGGCGTCGCCTGGCCGACCTGGGTGAAGACCACCAGCGCGGCGGCGATGCCCAGGGAGCCGGGCACCACCAGGGGTCGGCCGCCGAGGCGGTCGAAGACGCGTCCCACCGTCGGGCCGAGCAGGCCCATCGCGAGCCCGCCCGGCATCACCAGCAGACCGGTCTGCAGCGCGGAGAGCCCGCGCACGTCCTGCAGGTAGAGCGGCAGCAGGATCATCGAGCCCATCATCGCCATGAACGCCACGGACATCAGAGCCAGCGACAGGGTGAAGGTGCGGTGCCGCAGGGTGCGCAGGTCGAGCAACGGCACGCCGTGGCGCTGCAGCCACAGCTGACGCGCGACGAAGGCCGCGACGAGCACCAGCCCCGCGACGACGACGGCCACCGCACCGAGCACCGAGCCCGCGCCGAACCGGCTCAGCCCGAAGACCAGCCCGCCGAACCCGGCGGCGGCAGCGACGACACTGAGCCAGTCGATCGCACCCGGCTGGGTCTCGCCCACGTCCTCGAGCCGGCGCAGCCCGACGACGGTGATGGCGATCGCGACCGGCAGCACCACGACGAACAGCAGCCGCCACGAGCCGAGGCCGAGCACCACACCGGACACCGCGGGGCCGAGCGCCGGGGCCACCGACATCGCGAGGGTGACGTTGCCCATCACCCGTCCGCGGTCGTGCTCGGGGACGACCGTCATCAGCGTCGTCATCAGCAGGGGCATCATCACGGCGGTGCCGCCGGCCTGGACGACCCTCGCCGCGAGCAGGACCTCGAACGTCGGGGCCGCCGCGGCGAGCGCGGTGCCGGTGAGGAAGACCCCCATCGCCGTCGCGAAGGCCGCGCGGGTGGTCACGCGCTGCAGGAACCAGCCCGTCACCGGGATGACCGCCGCCATGGTGAGCATGAACGCGGTCGACAGCCACTGCGCGGCCTGGGCCGAGACCTCCAGGTCGGCCATCAGGCGCGGGATGGCGTTGATCATGATCGTCTCGTTGAGGATCACGACGAAGGTCGCCAGCACGAGCCAGCGGATCACCGGCGGGGTCGTCGGGCGCACGCCTGTCGCGCCGAGGCGGCGGCGGTGGGCGCGGCGGACGAGGTGCGAGGTGCGGTCTTGCTCCTCGGGCGACGCTGCGCTGGTCGTGGTCACGTCGGGCTGACCGCCGGGCCGCGCCGAACTCATCGCCCCGAGATCGCGGCCATGATCGTGGACGTGACCAGCCGGCTCGCCTCGCGGCCGGAGATCTCGCCGCGGTACGCGGCCGCGCTGCCGGCGTGCAGGACCGCCTGGATGGTCGCGAGCTGCCACGCGACCGGGACGTCGGTGCGGAAGACCCCTGCCCGGCGGCCGCGCCGCAGCAGCTGCTGGACCCGGACGGCGGGCGCCTCGTGGAGCTCGTGGATGCGGTCGGACGGGAGCACGCGCTCCGCGGCCACCACCAGCGCCCCGTACCGGAGGGTGAGCTCCCAGGTGGCCTCCAGCAGCCGCCGCATCGCGTCCTCGGGGTCGCCGGACAGGTCGAGACCGCCGAGCAGGTCGTCGGAGTGCCGGATCGCGCGGTCGACGACGGCGTCGACCAGCCCGGGTCGGGAGTCGAAGTGCGAGTAGAGCGTGACCCGCCCGACCCCTGCGGCGCGGGCGATCTCGTTCAGGCTGACGTCGGGGTCCCGGGCGAGGCACCGGGTCGCGGCGTCGAGGATCGCCGAGACGTTCCGACGGGCATCGGCCCGCAGGGCCCGAGGGGTGTCCGCGGCCTGCGTCATGGTCCGGTCACGTCGTCCACCTCCGAGGTCGAGGCTCCGATCATGCCCGATGGGAATGATCCTGTACAGCCATGTTCGGGATGTGTACGGTGTAGAAGCCAGACACCGATGTTCGGTTTCCATGACGAGAGGACCCAGCGATGGCATCGACCATCCCGTCCGTGACACGACCGTCGCGGGTACCGGACACGCAACAGCGACAGGCCGTGCGACCGGTGCGCGCCTTCGTCCAGCACTACCTGGAGATGGTCCTCGCCATGCTCGTCGGGATGGTCACCCTGTGGCCGCTGTGGGCGCTCCTGACCGGCGACGTCGGCCAGGGCAGCTGGCTGCGCGGCGCCGAGGCCGAGTCGCTGGTGATGGCGACGGCGATGTCGGTCCCCATGGCGGCGTGGATGGCCTATCGCCGGCACCCCGCCCGGCTCACCGTGGAGATGTGCGCCGTGATGTACGCCGGGTTCGTCGTCCTCTTCCCGCTGCTGTGGGCCGGCGCCCTCGACGACATGGGCGTGATGATGTGGGGCCACGTCCTGATGCCGCTGCTGATGCTCGGCGCGATGCTCGCCCGCCGCGCCGAGTACCTCGAGCACTGCGGACGGCGATCGTGACGACGCGCCGGCACGACCTCGCCGACGACGGACCGCACCGACCTCGACCGCACCGACCTCGGGCACGCACCCGCACGTCGCGGCTGGACGTGGCTGCTGCCCGCCGCCGCCGGGGTGGCCTTCGCCCTCGTCCTGGCCGTCGGCGTCGGTCCCGTGCGTCCGGCGGCCTCGGCCGTCCTCGCCGCTGCTGCCGTCGTGTACATCGGGGTGGCAGCCACCGGCTCCCGCCGCTCGACCTGGCTCTGGTTCCTGGCCACCGGCGTCCCCATCGCCGCCGACGGGCTCACCGACGGCGCCGTCGACGCCACCTCGGTGCTGCTCGCCGCGGCGCTCGCGCTGCTCGTCCTCGGACTGGCGCGGCGGGACTGGGCAGGGGCACCGACCCGTCGCTGGTGCCGGTCCAGGTGCTCGCCGTCGTCGCCTTCGGCGCGGCTGGCGGCCGCCGGTCTCGCGCTCGACACCCGCGCCGGCGCCGTCCTCGTCGCCGTCGGGCTGCTCGCGCACGCCGGCTGGGACTGGCACCACCACCGCACCCGCCAGGTCGTGACCCGCCGCTACGCGGTCTTCTGCCTGGCCCTCGACGCCGTCCTCGCGGTCGGGATTCTCGTCACGTCCTTGTGACAGCCGAGCGCAGAACGCTTCTCACCGACTCCAGCACCAGCACAGACAGCACCAGCACCAGCACCATTACCGGACAGGAGCACGCCGTGGAAGCGAGCAGCGACCCGACCTCTGAGCAGGGCGGCGGGTTCATCGTCCGTCGCCGGATCCCGGCGACCGTCCGGCTCGGCAGCATCTGATGACCGACCTCACCGGGCTCACCAAGCGCCTGGCCGTCCCTGCCGGGACCGTCGTCCCGCGCATCCTGGAGCACGGCGCGGTGCACGCCCACGCCATCACCCGCGACGACCTGGACGACGACGTCGCCGGCATCAACGCGAGCCTCGACCTGATCCGGCGCACCCGCGGCGGTTCCTGGCCCAGCGAGCCGGTCACCCGCGAGGGCAACTACGTCGACCTGGTCTGGCACGAGTGCGAGTTCCGCGACGAGAAGTCGTTCACGTACGTGCTCACCAGCGACGAGCACGGCTACGTGGGCTGCCTCTACCTGTACCCGCTGGGGGTCCGTCGCCCCCTCACCGAGGCGATGCTGCGCCACGACGTCGACGTCAGCTGGTGGGTCACGCCCACCGCCTACGACGGCCGGTCTGTACGCCGCGGTCCACGAGGCGCTGCGGCACTGGTGCGGCACCGACCTGCCGTTCACCGACCCCTTCTGGTCCAACGTCGAGATCCCGTAGCGGCGTCGGTCAGTCCAGGACCTCCACGAACCCGTCGGTGCCGTGCACGCGGACGCGGTTGCCGTCGCGGATCAGCCGGGTCGCGTCCCGCACGCCGACGACGGCGGGCAGCCCGTACTCCCGGGCGATCACGGCGCCGTGCGTCATCAGCCCGCCGACCTCGGTGACGAGCCCGGAGACCGCGACGAACAGCGGCGACCAGCTCGGGTCGGTGTGGGTCGTGACCAGGACGTCGCCCGGCCCCACGTCCGCCGTCGCGGCGTCGTGGACCACGCGGGCGCGGCCCTCCACCGTCCCGCCCGACACCGCGAGCCCGACCAGCGCGCCGGGCGGGAGTCCGGCGCGGCGGTACTCGCCGTCCAGGGCCTCGCCCTCCGAGGTGAGGACGCGCGGCGGCCTGAGCGCGCCGTACGTCGCGAACGCCGCCTGGCGCCTCGCGACCAGCCCACGCTCCACCTCACCGGTGCGCACCGCCTGCTCGAGCTCGTCGAAGGTCAGGTCGAAGCAGTCCTCGCGGCGGGCGAGCACTCCCGCCGCCACCAGCACGTCGGCCTCGCGCAGCAGGGCCCGCTTGTACGCCAGGTGGCGTCGGACGATCCCGTACTTGGGGTACTCGCGGAACCCGGCGAACGTGCGGACGACGGCGATCTGCTCCTTCACCCGCTCCGCCTCGCCGGCGCCGTCCGGCAGGGCCCGGAGCCGGGCGAGCACCTCCCGCTCCTTCGTCTCGGCCTCCTCGCGACCCTGCTCGAACCGTCGACCGGCCTCTCCCGGCTCGAAGCCGCGCACGTTCGCGAGCAGGGCCGGCAGGAGCGACGACGGCTGCTCCACCCAGCGCGGACGCGTCACGTCGATCTCGCCGACGCAGCGCATCCCGTACGCGTCCAGGTAACCCCTCAGGGCGGCAAGCGCCACGTCGCCCCCCTCGACCCCGTCGAGCCGCTCCAGGACGTCGTCGCCGGCCGTCTCGAGCACCCGCACCACCTCGGGATGCGGACGGACGACGTCGGCGACGTCCATCAGCGCCAACCCCATCTCGGACGTCACGTTGCCCGGCACCGACCGCGACAACGCGTCGACGACGTTGCGCTCTCCGAGCCGCTCCTCCACGTGCTCGTTGAGCCACCGTGCCGCGTCCATCGCCGCCATGATCACCTGGGTGCTGCGCGGCAGCGTCAGCAGCTGCTTCAGGTCGAGCAGGTCAGCCCGGATCGCCTGGAAGACAGCCGGTCCCGAGGCAGCAGCCATCGCGCGCTCGGTGGCGGCCACCGCCGTATCGGTCGCCGCGACCAGCTCGTCGACGACGGCCGGGTCGATGGGCAGCGCCTCCACCGGCGGTGGGTCGTCGCGCGACGCCACCGGCGCCTCGGGCTCGGGCCGCTCCGGGACCGACCCGGAGGCGAGCACGGTGCGCAGCGCGTCCCCGACCAGGGGGTCGCCGGTCCCGAGCGCGTCGAGCACCGCGGCACGGGACCCCGGCCTCGACAGCTGCGCGGTGACGTCGACGAACAGCCGGCCCGCCGCCTCGTGCATCGGCGGCAGCGCGGTGAGCTGCCAGAGCGACCATCCGAGGGGCCGCATCGGGTCGGTCATCATCTGGCCGTGCCCGACCGAGACGTAGACGTGGAAGGCGTCGTCCGCGGTCACAGGCACCGGGAAGAGCGTCGTGATCGGACGCGCCTGCACGAGCTCGAAACCGCCGTCGTCGGTCAGGCACCACTCGACGTCCTGCGGCAGGCCGGTGTGCTCCTCGACGCGCCGCCCGAGCGCCACCAGCCGCAGCGTCTCCTCGTCGGTCAGCACGGGCTGCTCCGGGTCGGCGAGGAGGCGATCGACCACGGCGCCGTCGCGGACGCGCAGCACGTCGGGCGTGACGCGTCCGGAGACCAGCTCGTCGGCGAGGCCACGGACGGCGTCGACGGTCGCGACGGACCGGTTGCCCGACAACGGGTCTGCGGTGAACAGCACGCCCGCGGCACGCGGCTGCACCATCTGCTGGACGACGACCGCCATCTCGACGGCGTCGTCCCCGATGCCGTGCCGCAGCCGGTAGGCGACCGCGGCGTCGCTGAACAAGGACGCCCAGACCAGCCGGACGTGCTCCACGACCGCGTCGCGTCCCACGACGCCCAGGTACGAGTCGTGCTGACCGGCGAACGAGGCGGTGGGCAGGTCCTCCGCGGTCGCGCTGGACCGCACCGCGTACGCGACGTCCTCGCCGAGACGGGCCAGGGCGACGCCGATCTCGTCCGCCAGCCCGTCCGGCACCGGCGCCGCGAGGACCGTCGCACGATCGAGGCGGCCGACGCCCTCCACCGCGGCGCGGTACGCCGCGGTCGTGACGCAGAAGCCGGGCGGCACCTGCACCCCTCGGACCCGGGAGAGCTCACCGAGCTGTGCGCCCTTGCCCCCGACCTGCCCGACCTGCGTCGCGTCGACCTCCTCCAGACCCCGCGTGAACACCATCGGACCGCTCCCCTCGTCGCCCACGATCAGCGAGTCTGCGCCACGTCACGGGGCTTGAGACAAGCCCCCCTCGTGGGCATAACCTGGCCACGGCAGCCGGTCCGCCCGACCGCCCGCCGGGTACCGACCCGAGGAGCAGCGCCGTGACCCTGGGCGTCCCGAGGTGACCGCCGACAAGGTCGACTTCCGGCGCACGATCGACGCCTACCGGGCGCGCAGCCGGTTCGAGCTGGTCGAGGTCCCCGACCTGCAGTACCTCGCGGTCGACGGCGACGGGGATCCCAACACGCCGGTGTTCACCGAGGCGGTCGAGGCGCTCTACCCGGTGGCCTACACGCTGAAGTTCGCGAGCAAGCTGGACCTCGGCCGCGACTACGTGGTGATGCCGCTCGAGGGCCTCTGGTGGGCCGACGACATGGAGACCTTCACGGCCGCACGTGACAAGTCCCGGTGGCGCTGGACGCTGATGATCATGGTCCCGGACTGGATCGACCAGGGCCTCGTCCGGTCGGCCGTCGACAAGGTCGCGTCGAAGAAGCCGCCGGCGCGGCTGGACGACGTGCGCCTCGAGACGCTCTCCGAGGGCCTCTGCGTGCAGGTGCTGCACGTCGGCAGCTACGACGACGAGGCCGGCGTGCTGCGCCGCCTGCACGAGGAGTTCGTCCCCGAGAACGGTCTGACCATGACGGGTCGGCACCACGAGATCTACCTCAACGACCGCCGCCGGGTCGCGCCCGAGAAGCTGCGGACGATCCTGCGCCAGCCGGTGCGGCGGCAGGCCGCGGACCCCGTCCGCCGGCGCCCGGTCAGCGGCTGAGCGCGGTCAGCCGCGCAGCCGCACCGACAGGCAGGTGACGCAGCCCTCGAGCTTCTCGTACTCGGAGATGTCGACCACCACGGTGCGCAGCCCGCGGGCCTCGAACAGCTCGCGGGTGCGCGGGGCGCTGGCGGCCATCAGCACGGTGCGTTCGTCGAGCACCACCACGTGCGACCCGCCCTCCTCCGGCACCGGCAGGAACGCCGGCCACACCGAGGCGTCGTCGACGAGAGGCTCGTAGCCCACGACCGTGCCGTCGGGCAGCGCCGTGACAGCCGACTTCAGGTGCAGCACCTTGCTCACCGGCACGCCGACCACCCTGGCCCCGAGCGGCTCCAGGTGCGCCCGCAGCTGCTCCACCCCGGCCTCGTTCGTCCGGCCGCCGAGCCCCACCCACACGGTGCCGTCGTGCTTGAGCACGTCGCCGCCGTCGAGCGTGCCCGGTGGCTCGATCCGCGCGATCCGGTAGCCCAGGTCGCGCAGCGCCGCCTCGGTGCCTGCGGTCTCCGGCTTGCGCTCGTCCGCACCCGGTCGCGACACCACCGCGAGGTCGCCCAGGACGACCACGGTGTCCTCGACGAACACGGCGTCCGCGCAGTCGGGTGCGGGCTCCACCTCGACGGTCTCCCAGCCGTTCTCGCGCAGCGCGGCCACGTACGCCTCCCACTGGCGCCCGGCGAGCTCGACGTCGACCGGCGTGCGGTCGAGGTGCGTGAGCAGACCGTCCGCCAGACGCGGACCGGGACGGCGGACGAGGGCGCGCTGAGCCATGCGGTCACGCTAGCGCCGGGTGGCGCGCCACCGACCGGCCAGGGAGCATGGACCGATGGCCGATCTCACCCGCTTCGTCACCGCCCAGGCCGACGGGGGCACCTACGGCACCGCGCTCGCCGAGCTGCGCGCCGGTCGCAAGGCCAGCCACTGGATGTGGTTCGTCTTCCCGCAGCTCGCCGGTCTCGGTCGCAGCAGCACGGCGCAGCACTACGCGGTCGCCGACCTCGCCGAGGCACGCGACTACCTCGACCACCCCGTGCTGGGCCCCCGGCTGGTCGAGTGCGCGGAGACGTTGACGGCGCTGCCCGCCACCGATCCCGAGGTGGTGCTCGGTGGCATCGACGCGATGAAGCTCCGATCGTCGATGACCCTGTTCGCCGCCGCCGCGACCGACCCGCAGCAGACCGACACGTTCCGCGCCGTCCTCGACCAGTACTTCGACGGCGAGGACGACCCGCAGACGCTGCGGTTGCTGGGGACGGCTGGCTAGTCGAGACCGCACTGCTCCAGCAGCACGTCCTCCATCTGCACCCGGGCCGCCTCGGTCGGTTCGACGGTGACGAGCACCGGGTCGCCGCCGTCGACCACCACCCGGACGCCGAAGGCGTAGCCGCGCTTGCTCTCGCCGACGGCGTGCGGGTCGCACCGTGCCGCCGCGACGACGAGGGGTATCGAGAGCGTCTGCCCGGCAACGAGATCGACGGGGAGCGGCGCGCTGGCCGAGAACAGCGTGGTGCCCACCACCTCGACGACCGCGACGCTGCGGCCGTCGGCCACCGGCCCGACCACGAGCTCGCCCGAGGAGGTCAGCGCACCCGGTGCGCCACCACGCGCCCAGGTCGGGCCGAGCTCGAGCGGCGCGGCCGCGAGGGCCGCGAGCGACGAGCACTCGCGCGACCAGGTCTGCGGGCCGACGCCGTCGGGGTCGGTGAGCGCCACCTCGACCTCGACCGGGCCGCCCGTCCCGCGCACGGTGGCGACCGCCACCGCGGTACCGGACGGGACCGCGTCCTCGGTCGTCGGCTCACCCGCCGACGGGCAGACCGCGTCTCCGAGCTGGACGGGCAGGTCGACGACCGAGCCCGGCCGGCTGGTGCTGTCGAGGTCGGACACGGGCCCGTCCTCGTAGCCGGGCAACGACAGCCGCAGGGAGACGACCTCGGCAGCCGGTTCGCCCTCCGCCTGGCCGAGCTTCACCTGCAGCCGGCGCAGCGCCTCGTCCCGCCGGTAGCGGGTGAGCTCGCCGGTCAGGGTCGGGGCGGACGCGCTGACGCCGGCCTGGTCACCGCCGGTGGCCGTGCACCCCTGGAGCCACACCAGGGGAAGGACCCCGACCGTCACGGCGACGGCCGCGACCAGGGTCGCGTGGGCTCGCGAGGTGGGCACGACCCCAGTATCAGGCGGTCAGGCCCGTCCGCGTGCTTCCTGCGCCGGCCGGGCGGCGCGCGGATCCCCGGCGCGGTGCTGGGGCGGCTCGGGATGGAGCGGACGAGCTCGAGGACCTGCGGGACGCGCTCACCCGCGTCATCACCGCCACCCGGGCGGCCGACCCCGCCTGAGGACGGACCGGAGGGATCAGGCGCCCTGGCAGGGCGAGGAGACGCCGCTCCCGGCGCTGTCGTCGAGCCAGGCCGGCAGCGGCCGGCTGTCGCCGACCGGCGCCCAGCGGCCCTCGACCAGCTCGTAGGCCAGCGCGGGACCGTCGGCGACGAGGGCGGTGACGGCCGCCACCAGGCGGTCGACGTCGTCCGAGCCCGTCCCGACCCCGATGCTCGCGCGGACGGCGCCGTGGTCCAGGCCGAGCCGGGCCAGCAGCGGGTGGGCGCAGAACCTGCCGTCCCGGACGCCCACGCCGTGCTCGGCGCTCAGGACCGCGGCCACCAGGCCGGCGTCGAGCCCGTCGACGGTGAACGTGACGACACCGATCGACGACGGGCTGTCGTGCCAGATCCGCTGCACCCGCACGCCGTCGATCTCGCGCAGGCCCTCGACGAGCCGGGCCCGCAGGGTCTCCTCGTGCACCTCGAGCGCTCCGTCCGGCAGGGCGGCGAGCGTCTCGCACGCCGCTGCCAGCGCGACCGCGCCGAGGACGTTGGGGGTGCCGGCCTCGTGCCGCGCCGGCGCGGGCGCCCACTGGACCTCGGCCAGGCCGACCTCGCGCACCGCGCCGCCGCCGGCGAGGTACGGGTCGGCCGCGTCGAGCCAGTCGCGCCGACCCACCAGCACGCCGGCGCCGAACGGCGCGTAGAGCTTGTGACCCGACAGCGCCAGGTAGTCGACGCCGCTGTCCTGCAACGAGATCCGCCGGTGCGGCGCCAGCTGGGCGGCGTCGACGACGATCCGCGCGCCGTAGGAGTGCGCGAGCGCGGCCAGCTGCGCGATCGGCAGCTCCTCGCCGGTGACGTTCGACGCCCCCGTGACCGCGAGCAGCGCGACGTCGCCGACGGCGAGCGCCTCCTCGATGACGGTGAGCGTGCGCGCGAGCGTCCCGGCCGCGGGCAGCACGCGGTGCCGGCCGCGCAGCCACGGCAGCAGGTTGGCGTGGTGCTCGATGTCGAGCACGAGCACCTCGCCGGCGTCCGCGGGCACGGCGGAGGCGAGCAGGTTGAGCGCGTCGGTGGTGTTGCGGGTGAAGACGACCACGTCGTCGTCACGGGCCCCGACGAACCGGCCGACCCGGCGCCGGGACGCCTCGTAGGCGCGGGTGCTGATCTGCGAGGTCCAGCCGGCGCCACGGTGCACGGAGGAGTACAGCGGCAGCGCCTCGTCGACGCGGTCCTTGACCTGCTGCAGCGCCGGCGCGCTGGCGGCGAGGTCGAGGTTCGCGTACGGCAGCCGTCCGCCGGTCGCCAGCGGCACCGGGGTGCCGGCGCCCACGACGGGCAGCAGAGGCGCCACGCGCGCGGTGGTCGGCCGACAGGAGGTGGTGGTGCTCATCGTCGATCCCTGGTCTTCCCTGGTCCGGGACCCGGGCGGGTCCGCACTTGCCGCACCAGGACGGGCGCGGCCAGGTCGTCACCCGGGGCACCCCACCGCGGAGGAGGGTTGCCGGCCAGCGAGCCGGGGCTTGACGCTGGCGCTCATGACCTCCGACGAGGATGACCGAGACCTCGCGAGCCGTCCAGGCTGCGGGACGGTCGTCCCACCCACCGGACGGCGGGTCGGACGACGTCGCGCCGCAGCCAGCGCGCGGAGCCGACAGCCGACGGGACGACGAGCCACACCGCGAGCGCCGTCCCGGTCTGCGGCCAGGACGCGACGGCGCCTCCGGCGAGCCCTTCGAACGCTGCGTGGGCGTCGAGCCACGACGTCGCCCCGCCGAGGACGTCGGGCACCACGTGCACCGCCGCCATCACGCCGAGCGCGGCGACACCGACCCCCGTGCTGCCGGTCAGCGCGCCGAGGCCCGCGGCCGCCGCGGTCGCGAGCGCCGTCGCCGCGAGAGCGACGAGGACGGCCTCGCCGCCGCCGTCGAGCACGACGGACGCACCGGCCGACTGCGCCGCCTGGGCAGCTGCGGCGAGCGCCACCAGCGCGCAGACAGCGGACACCGCGGCGGTCAGGATCAGGGCGGCGACGACCTTGGCCGAGAGCACCCGGCCGCGCTGCGGCACCAGGGCGAACGTCGACACCGACCGTCCCCCGCGACCACTCCCCGGCCGTCGCCAGGACGCCGACGACAGGCAGCGCGAGCCCGACCGACGGCGAAGACCGTGCCGACCTCGTGGGCGAGGTCGACGGCGGGGCCGGCCCGAGGTCGACCCTCGCACGGCGGCGCCGACCGCCAGCAGCAGCACGCCGACCAGGAGCCACCGCCCCCAGCGGGTGTCGACCGCCTTGCGGAGCTCGAGCCGCACCAGCACCCACCACGACGGCCCGCGCAGCGCCAGCGCCCGGGCGAGCGGCCGCAGCGCCGGGTCGACGTCGAGGTGCTCGAGCGTCTCCGGCCCGCCGGTCACACCGCGACCACGGCTGCCGACCGGAGCAGCTCGGTCGCCGGACCGGACCGCACCACCCGGCCGTGGTCGAGCACCACCAGGCGGTCCGCGGTGCCGTGGACCTCGTCCGGGCGGTGGCCGGACAGCAGGACGGTGCCCCCGCCGTCGGCGAACTCGCGCAGCAGAGCGTGCAGCCAGGCGAGGCCGTCGACGTCCAGCCCCGAGGTCGGCTCGTCGAGCACCAGGACGTGGGGGTCGCCCACGAGCGCCTGGGCCACGCCGAGCCGCTGCCGCATGGCGAACGAGTACCGACCGACCAGGCGCCGACCGGCGTGGTCGAGCCCCACCCGCTCGAGCACGTCACCGACCCGCGCCGTCGGCACCCCGGTGGCGATCGCGGCCAGCAGCAGCGTCTCGCGGCCGGTGCGGCCCGGGTGCAGCGCGGCGGGGTCGAGCGAGGACCCGACGACCCGGCCGGGGTTGCGCAGCTCGCGGTACGTCGCCCCGCCGACGGTGGCGCGGCCGTCCGAGGCCCGGCTCAGCCCGAGCAGGATCCGCAGGGCGGTCGAGCGGCCGGAGCCGTCCGGGCCGAGCAAGGCGGTGACGGTCCCCGGCTCGCAGGTGAGGCTGACGCCGTCGAGCGCCACGGTGCGTCCGTAGCGCTTGCTGAGCCGCTCGATCGAGATCATGCACCGAGCCTGGCGCCGCGACCCCGCCCACCGCGTCGGTCGCGGGTCGGCACCTGCTGCGACGAAAGTCGGTGCCTGCGCGCCGACCGGACCGACGTCCGGCCCGCGCCAGGACGTGTCGGCGCTGCCTACGCTGTCGAGGTGCACGTCGTCGAGAGCGCCCAGGGGGTGTGGTCCCGCAGCGCGGGACCGCTCTCCACCGCGGCGTACCTGGCCCTCGGACTCGGCGGCACCGCGATCATCACCGGCGTCGCGGGCGCGGGACCGTCGCTGGCCCACGGCTACCAGGGGATCGCTGCCGGGGCTCTGGCCGCCGTCGCCGGTGGCGTGCTCACGGTCTCGCTGGTCTGGCGTCGTCGCTGGCCACTCGCCATCGCGCTCGCTGCCGCCGCCTGCTGCCTCTTCGCCTGGAGCTACGCCGCGGCCTGGCTCGCGCTGTTCGCGCTGGCCGTCCGCCGCCGCGACCGCTGGCTGGTCGTGGCCGTCGTCATCGCCTGGGTGGGCAGCATCGTGTCGGCGAGCACCCTGGGCATCCCGGTGACCATCGGCTTCTGGCTGTCGAGCTCGATGTACGGCTTCGCGGTCGCCGGCGGCGCGTACGTCGGCAGCCGCCGCGCGCTCCTGGTCAACCTGCGCGAGCGGGCCGAGCGGGCCGAGGCCGAGCAGCTCCTGCGCAGCCACCAGGCCCGCCTCGCCGAGCGCTCGCGGATCGCGCAGGAGATGCACGACGTCCTCGCCCACAAGATCTCGCTCGTCACCCTCCAGGCCGGGGGCCTCGAGGTGAACCCCGCCGCCGGGCCCGAGGAGGTCGAGCGGGTGGCCGGCCTGATCCGCACCACCGCGCGGCAGGCGCTGGAGGACCTGCGAGGCGTCCTCGGCGTCCTGCGCGGGGTCGACGCCGCCGCGCCGTCCTACCCGCCCCCGTCCGGCGTGGCGCCCGTGCCGGGTCTCGCGCCGCCGCTCCCGCCCTCGCCCTCGGTGCGGGCAGCGGCGCGCTCGCCGGACCGGCCGACCTCACCCCCCAGCCGGGGCTCGACGACGTCCGCGCCCTCGTGGAGGCCTCGCGCTCGGCCGGGGTCCCCGTCCACCTCGATTGGGACGTCCCCGACGGCGTCCCCGTCCCGGAGCTGGTGGGACGCACCGCGTTCCGCGTCCTGCAGGAGGCACTGACCAACGTGCACAAGCACGCCCACGGCGTGAGCGCCACCGTCCTGGTCCGCGGCCGTCCCGGCGAGCGGCTCGACATCGAGGTGACGAACCCGCGCCCGGTGGGCACCGCGGTCGAGCCGCTGCTGCCCGGCACCGGCACCGGCCTGGAGGGCCTCGCGGAGCGGGTCCGGCTGGCCGGCGGGCAGGTCGAGGCGGGCGCCACCCCCACCGGCTTCCGGGTCCGCGCCTGGTTGCCCTGGTCGGCCGACCGTCCCGTCGGGGCGCTGCGGTGACCGGGCCGATCCGGGTCCTGCTCGTCGACGACGACCCGCTGGTGCGCGCCGGCCTCTCGATGATCCTGTCGTCCGACGCCGGGATCGAGGTGGTCGGCGAGGCGCAGGACGGCGCGGTCGCGATGGACCGGGTCGTCGCGGACCGGCCCGACGTCGTCCTGATGGACATCCGGATGCCGCGCGTCGACGGCCTCACCGCCACGGCCCGGCTGACGGCGACCGAGCGGCCGCCGAAGGTGCTGGTGCTCACCACCTTCGACCTCGACGACTACGTCTTCCGCGCGCTCGAGGCGGGGGCGAGCGGCTTCCTGCTCAAGGACACCCCGCCGCGCGAGCTGGTCGCGGCCGTCAAGATCGTGGCGGCCGGCGAGGCGATGCTGTCGCCGACGGTCACCCGCACCCTGATCGGGCACTTCGCCGCCGACGGCTCGCAGGGACGCCGCCAGCGCGCCCTGGCCCGGCTGCAGGTGCTCACCGAGCGCGAGCGCGAGGTGCTGGTCGCCGTCGGCCGCGGCCTGTCCAACGCCGAGGTCGGGCGCTCGCTGTTCCTGTCGGAGGCCACCGTCAAGGCGCACGTGTCGCGCCTGCTGCTCAAGCTCGACGCCACCAACCGCGTCCAGGTCGCGATCCTGGCCCACGACGCGGGCCTGCTCTAGCCCCAGCCCAGCTCGTGCAGCCGCTCGTCGTCGATGCCGAAGTGGTGCGCGATCTCGTGCACGACCGTGATCGCCACCTCGTCGACGACGTCCTCGACCGTGTCGCAGACGGCCAGCGTGGGGTTGCGGAAGATCAGGATCCGGTCGGGCAGCGACCCGGCGTCCCACCAGCCGTCGCGCTCGGTGAGCGGCGTGCCCTCGTACAACCCGAGCAGCTCGGGATCGTCGGCCGGCGCGTCGTCCTCGACCAGCACGACGACGTTGCGCATCTGGGCGGCGAGCTCCGGCGGCACCAGGTCGAGGGCGTCGGACACCGCCTCCTCGAACGCCTCCCGGCTCATCGCGACCACGGCCCCATCCTGCCCTCCCGACCGTCCCGGGTACCGCTTTGGAGAAGGCCGCGGCGGTCCCCTATGCTGTCCGGGTCCTCGACGGTTCGCGTCCGGAGGCAGGTGGACGGTGGTCCCGGTCGAGATCGGCCCCCATCGTCTAGCGGCCTAGGACTCCGCCCTTTCAAGGCGGCAGCGCGGGTTCGAATCCCGTTGGGGGTACGGCACCACAGCACGATCAGCAGGAACGGTCTTGCACCGCAAGGCCCCGTAGCGCAGTTGGTTAGCGCGCCGCCCTGTCACGGCGGAGGTCGCGGGTTCGAGTCCCGTCGGGGTCGCTCCGCGAGCAGCACGTTGCTCGTGAAGGCCAGATAGCTCAGTTGGTAGAGCGTCCGACTGAAAATCGGAAGGTCGGCGGTTCGACCCCGCCTCTGGCCACCTCCCCTGACCTGCGGCTCCACCTCTTGCTGGCGCCGCGCCCTCGTCGGCCCTGGTCCACCCGCCGGCCCTGGTCCACCCGGCCGGCGCTGCGCAGACGGCTCGACCCGACGTGTGATCTGGTCGCGGCCCCGTCACGAACTCAAGGTCGGGGGGTGCGGGGTCGAGAACCAGGTGAGGCCGGTTCGTTGTTCCGACATGCAGATCAGAGGGTTGGCGTGGGCGCAGACGTGGACGAGATCCTGCGGTTGGAGCAGATCCACAGCGTCCTGCAGCCGATCGTGGACCTGGTGTCAGGTTCCGTGGTGGGGTACGAGGCCCTGGCGCGTGGACCCAGAGGGCCCTTGGCCACCCCGGGTGCCATGTTCGCCGCCGCACGCGGGTGCGGGCGGCTGGCCGAGCTGGACACGCTGTGCCGAAGGGCCGCGTTGCGAGCAGCGGTCGACCACGGGGTCCGCGCCCCGTCGTGGCTCTTCGTCAACGTCGAGCCCGAAGTGCTCGACCAGGCCCCGATGGAGGAGCTGCTCGCCATCGCCGACGGTGCTCGGCACGGCCTGCAGGTCGTGCTGGAGATCACCGAGAGGTCGCTGGCGGCCAGACCGGCCGAGCTGCTGCGCACGGTGGCGCGGCTGCGGCTAGCGGGTTGGCGCATCGCTCTGGACGACGTCGGGGCCGACGACATGTCCTTGGCGTTCATGCCGCTGCTGCGCCCCGAGGTGGTCAAGCTCGACCTGCGCCTGGTGCATCAGCGACCAGACGCAGAGGTCACGGCCATCACGTTGGCCGTCAACGCCTACGCCGAAGCCACCGGGGCGGTCGTTCTGGCCGAAGGCATCGAGACCACGGACCACGTCCGGCAAGCCCGTGCTCTCGGTGCCAGCCTGGGGCAGGGCTGGTTCTACGGGCGCCCTCGAGCGGGACTGGCGCACCACCTGCCCGCCACCGAGCTGTCGCTGCCCCCGAGCGCGCCGGCCCCATCACCGGAGTCACCGTTCGCCTGTCTACCGATCGGCACCGAGGTCCGCCGCTCGACCAAGCCGCTGCTGATCCAGATGAGCAAGCACCTGGAGCGCTCTGCCCGCCAGCACGGCCGGACCTGCCTGGTCCTGTCGACGTTCCAGCACGCGATGTTCTTCACCCCGGCGACGACGGAGCGCTACCGGGTCCTGGGCGAGGAGCTGGGTTTCGTGGCCGCTCTCGGCGCGGGGCTGCCCGACGAACCCGTCCACGGCGTCAGAGGTGCCCGGCTGGGTGACCTCGACCCGGTGCTCGGTGAGTGGGACGTCGTCGTCCTGGCACCCCACTTCGCGGCAGCCCTCCTGGCCCGCGACCTCGGCTCTTCCGGGCCGGACTCCCAGCGGGAGTTCGACTTCGCCGTGACGTTCGACCGGGGCGCCGTCATCGACGCCGCCCACGGGCTGCTGTCCCGGGTGGGACCCCGTGAACCTGCCACGTCGACCCAGGTCCCCAGCCCGCGGTCCACATCGCCGCGAGCCGGTCAGCGGACACCCACGGTCGCGCACCTGGTCTGACCGGGTCGATGGGCCGCTGTCACGAGTGCGGCAGAGACCGGTAGGTGCCAGGTGCGGTACCAGCTCACCCTGCACGACCGCTGCTGACGGCACGCACCACCGTGTCGGTCACCTGCGTCGGCGTCCCCTCGACGTCCTGCTCGCGCGACTGCGCCGCCGCGACCTGCACCGTCCACGACGCCGGGTCCAGCGTCCCCACCACGTCGTCGGGCGTGAGCATCAGTGCGGCGAGCGCCGGGTTGCGCAGGCCGCTCACGGCGTCGTCCGGGTGGTGCGCGGTCACCAGCAGCGTGCCGCCGGGTGCGACCGCGGCGGCCACCCGCTCCCACACCGACGCGAGGTCCTCGCGCGGGACGTGCAGGAAGGCGGCGGTCACGAGGTCGAAGCCGTCGGGCAGCGGGTCGCCCGCCAGCAGGTCGACGTGCACCCACCGCGTGCGGTCCGCGACCCCTGCCGCAGCGGCGTGCTCGGCCGCCCGGCGCAGCGCGACGCCCGAGACGTCGGCACCGGTGACGGACCACCCCCGCGACGCGAGCCAGACCGCGTCGGCTCCCTCGCCGCACCCCACGTCGAGCGCGGTGGCGCCGGGCGAGGGATCGACGTCACCCAGCTGCTCCACCAGCCGCTGGTTCGGTCGGCCCGACCAGATCCGGTCGGCACCGGAGTAGCGCTCGTCCCAGAAGGTCTCGGTGAACATCTGCCGCAGGTCGTCCATGCGCCGAGCCTGGACCCTCAGGTCGGCCTGAGGTCAAGCCGACGCGCGACCGGAGGGCTCACTCCTCGATCCAGGCCAGGTACACCTGGCGGCCGCCCGGCGTGCCCCTCGCCTCGAACCGCCACATCCGCTCGATCTCCGAGCCGTCGCGGTGCCGGGCGGGCAGCTGCAGCCGGCGCCCGAGCAGGGTGACCTTGCCGGTGGCGAGGTAGCGGGTGAAGCCGGCGACGTACAGCTCGCGCAGCCGCGGCGGGATGATCGTCGTGACCCGCGCGCCGACGAGCTCGTCGACCTCGTACCCGAGCAGCTCGGCCACCGACGGGCTCACCGCGATGATCCGGTTGGTGTCGTCGGCCGCGACGACCGGGACGGCGGAGGACCGCACGACGTCGTCGTCCCAGCGCGGCGCCTCGACTCCCCACGGCAGCCCCGACGTCGGGCCGAGCAGCTCGGTGTCCCACGGCGTGGGGGGAACGCCCTTGACCTGCGCCACCGCCTGGTCGCAGGCCCAGTCGCGCAGGGTGTCGATCTCCGGGAGCGGCGGACGCAGCAGCAGCTGGCCGTCACGAGCCAGCACCCGGCCGACGTCGAGGGCGTCGCGGAAGTGGTCGAACAGGTCCGCCCCGGTGCCGGGCAGCCCGACCACGACGTCGATCGTGGCCGGGCGCGGCCCGGCGGGCAGGGTCCGGATCGCGGTGTCGGTGCCCGCCAGCAGGAGGGCCACGGCCTCCTCGGCGGCGGCGAGCACGTCGGCGCTGCACGACCTCCGGGCGGACGGCGCGGACGAGGAACAGCTCGCGCAGCAGGGCCGCCTGGTGCTCGATGGCGGCCAGCCAGAGCCGGCGCGGCACGAGCGGGAGCACCACGACGGCGCCGACGTCCTCGAGCAGGTCGAGGCCGTCGAGGTCCCACTCGGCGTCGGCGCCCTCGAACGTCGGGCGTGGTGCTGCCGTCGACGGTGAACCAGACCGCCTTGCCACCGGTCTCCAGCGGCTCGATCCCGAAGTCGGCGCCGAGCCGCGCCACCAGACGCAGCCCCCGCCCGGTCGTCGACTGGTCGCTGAAGTGCCGTTCCAGCGGGACGGACGGGCTCTGGTCGGCCACGGCGACGCGGGCGGCGTCCGGCCCCAGCTCGACGGAGACCTCGCACTCGGTGCGGGCGTGCAGCACCACGTTCGTGACCAGCTCGCTGACGGCCAGCTGGGCGTCGTCGGCCCAGTCCTCGTGGCCGGCGAGGGTCAGCACCTCGCGCACGTGCCGGCGGGCGGCGGACACGCTGGCGGCCTCGGGCGGCAGGCGCACGGTCCGCGGCTGCACCGGTGCGCCTCCTCTCCACGTCCGGGCGGCCCCGAGCACGCCCGCGCCGAGTTTTCCACGCCGGACCCCCGCGCGGTGGGTTCGACACCACCTGCTCGGGCGCCTGCGTGCGCGCCGCGACGGGCGCGGACCGAACCCGCCGGTCACTTCGCTGGTGCAGAACGCCCCATTCGCCCGTTTTGCCTGACAGGCTCCTTCGCGAGCCGTCCCGACGACGTGACGGCACTCGCAGAGAACTCGGAGGCAGCTGTGAGCACACGCAGGCATGGGGTGAGCACCCGGGTGGTGCTGACGACGGCGGCGCTGGGAGCCGCTCTGGTCGGGGGGCTGGCGACGCCGGCCACGGCGGCCGCACCGTCCTACGTCGCCCTGGGCGACTCCTACTCGTCGGGCACCGGCACCCGCGACTACATCGCCGACGGCACGCAGTGCCAGCGGTCGACCCGTGCCTACCCCTCGCTCGTGGCCGCGTCCACCGGCTACGCGCTCGACTTCCGCGCCTGCTCCGGCGCCACCATCCCCGACGTGGTCGGCAACCAGCTCGGCGCGCTGACGCGCCGGCACGTCGTACGTGACGATCTCGGTCGGCGGCAACGACGCCGGCTTCGCCCCCGTGCTGACCGAGTGCGCCCAGCCGGGCTGGATGAGCGACTGCGACGGCGCGATCGACGGCGCCGAGGCGGTCATCAACGGCCAGCTGCCGGGTGCGCTGGACTCGCTCTACGGCCAGATCCGCTCGCGCGCCCCGCAGGCCGCGCGTCGTGGTGGTCGGCTACCCGCGGATCTTCATGGGCGAGGACTGCAACGCCTTCACCTGGTTCTCGCCGCAGGAGGAGGCGCGGCTCAACTCCGTCGCCGACCAGGCGAACTCGGTGCTCGCCTCCGCCGCCGCACGCGCCGGGTTCCGGTTCGCGAACCCGACCTCGGCCTTCACCGGCCACGCCGTCTGCGACGACCCGGAGTGGCTGAACGGCCTGTCCAACCCGATCGGCGAGTCGTACCACCCGAACGTCGCCGGCCACGCGTCCGGCTACGCGCCGCTCGTCAGCGGTCCGCTGACCGGTGCCACCGCGGCGATCACCGCCGAGACGGTCGCCGCCGCCGACGCGTCCGGGCCGACCCTGGCCCGCCAGGGCGCCGCCCACGCGGACGCCGACCGCTCGATCCGTCCGCAGGAGTTCGTGCTGCCCGACCTCAGCACGCCGGAGGCGAAGGCGGCCGCGGCACGGGCCGGGGTCGACCTCGGCAGCCGGGCCAGCATCGACGCCGCCGACCGCCGCTACTCCGCGGTCCAGGCCGCCGCGCACGCCGCCGACGACTGACCGGCACCGCGCCGGTCCTCTGACGAGCCGACGTCGGGGGCCGGTGCGCGCTCGGCCAGACCGGCGAGCACCGCACGGGCCTCCTCGGCCCAGGCCAGCCGCGCCCGGGCGGAGGTCTCGCCCGCCGCGATCGTGAGGAGCACGTAGGGCGGTCGGTGACGGGGCTCACCCTCGACCTCGGCACGGACCGCCGCGAGGGCGCGCATCGCCTCTCGGCTCGGCCGCGACGTCGTCGACAGCGCAGGCCGCGCGGGGCCGAGCGTGCGCCGAAGAACAGCCGCAGCAGGACGCCGTTGCGTGGCGGGACCACTCACGGCTCGCGAGACGCCGGCGCAGGTGACGTCGGCCTCGGAGTCGGTCGGAGAGACCGTCGCGCCTTGCGGACAGGCCGTCTCGCTCGAGCCGCGCGAGGGTCGGGTAGATCTGGCCGAAGCTCTCGCTCCAGAACCGCCGAGGGCGTCCCTGATGGCCGCTCGCAGGGCGTACCCGGTCATCGGCTGCAGCGTCAGCCCGCCGAGGACGGCGAGATCGGTCTGGGACGTTCGGGTCACGCTCTGGACATATCTGACAGATATGTTGCACTGGCGTCATGCCTGAGAACGGATCGGACGTGGCGGGGCGGACGGCTGCCGCGCTGCTCATCGGCGTCGCCGGCTTCCAGATGGCCCTGGCTTCGGGCGCCCCGTGGGGGGCGGTGTCGTACGGGGGTGCGACGGCCGGGACGCGGCCCGACCACCTGCGCACCGTCAGCGCGGTGGCTGCTCCGCTCTACCTGGGTCTCGCAGCGGTCGCGGGCGGCGCGGGGTCGCGTCGGGCCCGCTCGCTCGTGCTGCGGGTCGGAGCGGCCTGGATGGCCGTCGGCACCGTCGTCAACCTCGCCTCACCCTCGCTCCCCGAGCGGCTGGTCTGGGTCCTGGTGACGGCTGCTGCAGCCGTCGCACTGTGGCGAGCAGACCCGGAGCGGGAGCGGACAACGCTGACGACGCACCGCGGGGCAGTGAGAGGATCGACGGGTGAGCGACAGGTGAGCGAGACGTCCTGGTCACCGAGGTGGGGGCCCGGGACGGGCTGCAGAACGAGGCCACCGTCCTCGAGCCGGCCGTGCGGGCCGAGCTGGTGCGCCGGCTGGTCGGCACCGGGGTGCCCCGGGTCGAGGCGGTGTCGTTCGTCCACCCCCGCTGGGTGCCGGCGATGGCCGGCGCCGAGCAGATCATGGCGGCGCTCGACGCCGACCGCCCGCAGGGCGTGGCGCTGAGCGGGCTGGTGCTCAACCGGAAGGGTTTCGACCGCGCGGTCGACGGCCGGGGTCGACGTCGTCAACTACTCGTTCCCGGTGAGCGAGGGGTTCGCCGCGCGCAACCAGAACACCACCGTGGCCGACGGCGTGGCGGGCAGCCACGAGATCGTCGCCGCCGCCCGCGAGCGCGGCCTGCCGGTGGTCGTCACGCTCAGCACGTCGTTCGGGTGCCCGTTCGACGGCGAGGTGCCGGTGGCGCAGACGCTGGCCGTGGCCGAGCAGGTGATGCAGGTGCCGCCGGACGAGATCTGCCTCGGCGACACGATCGGCGTCGGCGTCCCCGCGCAGGTCACCGCGCTGACGCGTGGCCTGCTGGAGCTCGGCGCGACGCCGGCGATGCACTTCCACAACACCCGCGGCACGGGGCTGGCGAACGCGCTGGCCGCGCTCGAGGCGGGGGTGCGGCGGCTGGACGCGTCCGTGGGCGGCACCGGCGGCTGCCCGTTCGCACCGAGGGCGACGGGCAACATCGCGACGGAGGACCTGGCCTACCTGCTGGCGGGCCAGGGCGTGCGGACGGGCATCGACATCGAGGCCGTCGTCGAGGTCAACACCTGGCTCGCCGGCCACCTCGGGCGCGAGCTGCCGGCGATGGTCGCGCGGGCGGGCGTGCCGGACTGGTTCCCGGCGCGCTGAGCACGAGCCTGCGGCAGAGGCGTCCGGGCGCGCCGGAGCGGCCGATCCCGTGAGGGACCGGCCGTCAGCGTGGGGTCAGTCCTCGGAGCGCTGGGTCGGGATGCCGGCCAGGAGCGAGCGGACCTCGGTCTCGCGGTACCGGCGGTGACCGCCGAGCGTGCGGATCGACGACAGCTTGCCGGCCTTGGCCCAGCGAGTGACGGTCTTGGGGTCGACCCGGAACAGCGCGGCCACCTCGGCAGGCGTCAGCAGGTTCTCGGTCTCGGTCGCGCGAGCGGCCATCGGGTCCTCCTCGTTCGTGGTGCCGGCCTCCACCAGGCCGCCTCGCAGGCGGGGAACGCCCGTCTGCGACCCCTCCATTGTCCGCCCACGGTCGGCATGTCCGCCATAGCCCGAAATGACTATCCGTGGACGCGCTCACACGGCGGATAGGGTGACGCCGCCGGCCTCGCGACCCGGGGCACGCCACCACAAGGAGCATCCGCCATGAGCGCGCACCCGTCCGCGAGCACGTCCCCGAGCACCGCCGAGCGCGGTCCCGAGCGCGGGACGGTCCCGCCCCCGGGGTGGGACGTCGAGCACGAGCAGGTCGTGGTCTGCCACGACCGGGCCACCGGGCTCCGGGCGATCATCGCGATCCACAGCACCGCGCTCGGGCCGGCCCTCGGCGGCACCCGGTTCTTCCCGTACGCCTCCATGGACGACGCCCTGCGCGACGTCCTGGCCCTGTCGCGGGGCATGTCGTACAAGAACGCGCTCGCCGGCCTGGACCACGGCGGCGGCAAGGCCGTCATCGTCGGCGACCCGCGCACGGACAAGACCGAGGCGCTGCTGCGGGCGTACGGGCGGTTCGTGCAGTCGCTCGGCGGGCGGTACGTGACGGCGTGCGACGTGGGCACCTACGTCGCCGACATGGACGTCGTCGCGCGCGAGACCGACTTCGCCACCGGACGCTCCGAGGTCGACGGCGGCGCCGGTGACTCCTCCGTGCTCACCGCCTACGGGGTGTTCCAGGGCATGCGCGCCGCGGCGACCCACCTGTGGGGCGGGCCCTCGCTCGAAGGGCGCCGGGTCGGGATCGCCGGCGTCGGCAAGGTCGGCAAGCACCTGTCGCGGCTGCTGGTCGAGGACGGCGCCGAGGTCGTGGTCACCGACGTCGACGCGTCCGCGGTCGCGACCCTGCAGGGCACGCTGCCGCAGGTCGAGGCGGTCGCCGGCACCGAGGACCTCGTCCGCGAGGACCTCGACGTGTACGCCCCCTGCGCGCTCGGCGGCGCCCTGGACGACCAGACCGTCCAGGCGCTCAAGGCCACCGTCGTGTGCGGCGCGGCGAACAACCAGCTCGCCCACCCGGGTACCGAGGACGCCCTCGCGGCCCGCGGCGTCCTGTACTGCCCCGACTACCTGGTCAACTCCGGCGGGGTGATCCAGGTCGCCGACGAGCTGCACGGGTTCTCGTTCGACCGCGCCCGCGCCAAGGCGGCACGCATCTACGACGCCACCCTCGGCGTGCTCACCGAGGCGGCCGGCCGCGGTGTGACGCCGTCCGCAGCCGCCGACGCGCTCGCCGAGCGGCGGATGGCCGAGGTGGGCCAGGACCGCCCCTGGCTGCCGCGCCGCTGACCGCAGCGGTCAGCGCGGCCGCCCGCCGCGCACGCCCTGCGGCCTGACCTCCTTCCCGTCCGGGGTCGTGCGGGCCGGCTGCTCGAGCCGGGTCAGGTCGAGCAGCAGGTGCCCGTCCTCGCGGCGCGGCCGCCCGCGGGTGGTGCCGTGGCCGGCACCGCCCGCGGGAGCCGTCCGCCGGCGGTCAGACCCGCGCGTACCCACGACCGCGCACCATCAGCCCGCCGAGCGCCATCAGCACCAGCGCGACGAGGGACAGCAGGGTCGTCCGCGACAGCGACGCGCCCGTCTCGGCCAGCTGCCGGGGCCTGGACCACGGCCCGGGCCTGGGTGCGGTCGGCGACGACCTCGTCGCCCAGCACGTCCCCGTCACCCGAGCCGGAGCCGGGGTCGGCCGGGTCCGTCCCGGGACCGGTCGGGCCCGTCGGGTCGGTCGGGTCAGTCGACCCGCCCGCCACGCACCCGCCCGAGGCGTCCCCGAGGACGCCCGCGGCGATGCCGCAGACCTGGACCGGCGCGGTCCCGGACAGGTCGACGTCGTTGCCGGAGCCGACCGGGTCGTCCGAGCCCTCGCCCGGGGTGCCCGGGCCCGCCGGGTCGTCACCGGCCGAGCCCTCGGTCGACGCCTCGCCGCACGAGCCCTCGGCGTCGCCGAGCACGCCGACCGAGATGCCGCACACCTGCACCGGCGCGACGGCGACGGCGTCGACGTCGTTGCCGGACGCCACGGCGTCCTCGCCCGAGGTCGACCCTCCGCCGGACGCGCCGGTGGTGCCCGAGCTGGTCGCCGCATCGCACGACGACGAGGAGTCGCCGCCGACCGCGACGGCGACGCCGCAGACCTGGACCGGGAGCGACCGCCGCCAGGTCGAGGTCGTTCCCCGAGAGCACGGCGTCCTCCGCCTGCTCGGCCGGCCCGGTGGCCGGCTCGCTCGCCGGCGCCTGGTCCGTGGTGGCGCGACACCTGCGCGTCGTCGCACCCGGCCGCGGCGTCGCCGAGGACGGCGACCCCGATCCCGCACACCTGGACGGGGGCGACGACCGCGCCGCCCACGTCGTTCCCGGAGAGCAGCCCGTCCGCCTGGGCGGCGGCCGCTCCTCCCACGACTGCTCCGCCGGCGATCGCGCCGGCGAGCAGGACCCTTCTGACGACAGCGTGCATGGCTGTCTCACGTCCCTTCCGTCCCGAGGGTCGCGCGGGCGGGTGCCCGCGCGACGTCACGCCGTGGCCGGCGCGTGGCCGGCGACGACGTCCTCAGTCGGGGCTGAAGGGTGGGACGGGGGCGCGCGACGCGGCGAGCGCGTCGTCGGCGGCGAGCGGACGCACGCCGCCGAGGTCGGTGGAGAGCCGGGCGGCCCGAGCCGCGGGCGACCAGGTCGGGTCCCACGAGGCCGGTCGAGCCGGACACCGTCCCGGAGCCGGGCACGGTGTCGGGAGCGGGCCGGGGACCGGCCGGCGCGTGGCCCGACGACCCTGGGGAGCCGGCCGGGCGGCCGCGGAGGTCGCAGCGGAGTGCCGGCGAGGGAGGCGGAACCGTTGCAGCAGAGGCATTCCGCGGACAGGGACAGCGCGCGGAGGGTCGGGAGATGGGGGCCGCGGGCGCCGCCGTGGCGCGCCCCGGCCGGAGCGACGCCCTCGTCCGGCAGCGGGACGGCGTCCACGACGGGCGGCCGCACGACCTCGACCACGACCGCGTCGACGGGGCGGGCCACCGGCGCCAGCACCTGGTCGACGGTGGCGGTCACGGCACGCACGGCGCCGGTGGTCCTTCGGTCACGTCGTGGACGGCGACGGTCACGGGCAGGTCGGCGACGACGGCGACGTCACGCACCAGCGGGGCGTCCTGGACGACGGGCACCACCTGGTCGACGGTGCCGGCCGCGAGGTCGAGGGCCGCGCCGGAGGCGTCGTCGGCCGCGGTCGTGAGACCGCCGAGCAGACCCGTCACGGGGCCGGGAGGGGTGGTCTCCGCGGCCTGCGCCGGACCGCCGAGGACGAGGGCCGCACCGACCGCACCACCGACGAGGGCACCGCGCAGCAGCCAGCGCCGCACGCGTGCCGTCGGGATGCGTCCCCGGGCCACGTCGCCCCCTCAGCGGTGTCGAAGGCCCCCCGGCACGCCGCTCCGCTGATCTCATTGACCCATCGCCGCGGCGCCTGTCGCGCCGGCTCACCCCGGCGGAGCACGGACCGGGACGGACGGTCATCAACCAGCCCCGGTGCTCCGTCCACGATGCACGCGGCGTGACGACGCCGTCACCGAGCGCAACCGGCTCGCGGTGGACCGGACCGAGGTGCCGGAACTCCTGGCGACGATGTACCGTTGGGCCACGCAGAGAAGCCAACCTCTGGGGCCGCCGTCGAGCCAGCCCCGGGATGACGATGAGGGGGTCACGCCATGGGGCGCGGCCGTCAGAAGGCCAAGCAGACGAAGGTCGCCCGGGAGCTGAAGTACTACAGCCCCGAGACCGACTACGAGCGTCTGCAACGCGAGCTGCGGGGAGAGCCGTTGAAGCCCTCCCCTGCTCCCGACGACACCGACAGCGAGGACGACGACGAGTACGGGGCCTGGACCTCGTCGAACGGCCGCTGAGCAGCCGACCCGTCCCGGCGCCACCCCTCGGGGTGGCGCTTCGGGCGCTGCCGTCGCACCGCCGTCAGGCCGGGTGCTCGCCCACGGTGCGGACGGTGCCGCCGTGCACGCCCTTGGCGCCGCGGACGACGTCCTCGGCCACGACCGGCGGCCCGTCCTCGTCGCCCGCGACCGTGCCGAGCACCCACGCCGGCATCCCCGACCGCGCCAGCCGGTCGATCGCCGCGTCGGCAGCCCCGGCCCCCACGACGGCCACCATGCCGACGCCGAGGTTGAGGGTGCGCTCCAGGTCGGCGCGCGGGACCCCGCCGAGCGCACCGACCAGGCCGAAGACCGGCGGCGGCGTCCAGGTCGAGCGGTCGACCGTGGCCGTCACGCCCGCCGGCAGCACCCGGGCGAGGTTCGCCGCGAGCCCGCCGCCGGTGACGTGGCTGAACGCGTGCACCTGCGCCGCCTGGTCGGCGGCCAGCGCCAGGCACGCCAGCGTGTAGAGCCGGGTGGGCTCGAGCAGCTCCTCGCCCACGCGTGCGGCCGAGCTCGTCGACGTGCCGGTCGTACCCCCAGCCCGGCGACCTCGAGCACGCGGCGCACCAGCGAGTACCCGTTCGAGTGCAGGCCCGACGACGCCATCGCGATCACGACGTCGCCGGTGAGCACCCGCTCCGGCCCGAGCACGTCGTCGGCCTCGACCACGCCGGTGGCCGCGCCCGCGACGTCGTACTCGTGCTCGCCGAGCAGCCCGGGGTGCTCGGCGGTCTCGCCGCCGACCAGCGCGGTGCCGGTGAGCCGGCAGCCCTCCGCGATCCCGCGGACGATGTCGGCGATCCGCTCCGGCACGACCTTGCCGCAGGCGATGTAGTCGGTCATGAACAGCGGGCGCGCACCGCTCACGACGATGTCGTCGACGACCATGCCGACCAGGTCCTGGCCGATCGTGTGGTGCACGTCCATCGCCTGCGCGACCGCGACCTTGGTGCCCACGCCGTCGGTGCTGGTGGCCAGCAGCGGGCGCCGCATCCGCAGCAGCTCGGTGGCGTCGAACAGCCCGGCGAACCCGCCGATCCCGCCCAGCACGCGCGCGTCGTGGGTGGCCGCGACGGCGTCCTTCATCAGCTCGACGGCCTTGTCGCCCGCCTCCGTGTCGACGCCGGCGGAGGCGTAGGTGACGTCGGTCGCACGGTGCCAGGCTACCGAGCGACGACGACGGCCGTGGGGTACAGGGCGCGGGTAGGTAGATGGAAGATGGCGAGAAGGAGAGGGAGCGTGGGGCGCGGAGGGGTCCGGCGAGGTGGGCTCGGGCACCGGTGCGGGGAGGGCGAAGTTGCCCCGGACCGGCACTCCGCGCACGCCGTTCACGGTCTCGGTGGAGTACGCGTAGGTGAGCACGGCGAACGCGACCGCGTCGGAGTTGACCTCGAGCGCGTGCAGGCTGATGTTGTCGAACGTGTCGCAGGCGAGGTGGTAGCACGGGTCGAACTGCTCACCGGCGGTGCCGCCCCAGATCGCCTGCTGCTCGGCGGTCTTGATCACCTCGGCGCCGGTGAAGAGGCCGCCGGACGGGATGCCGGCGTCGATGAACGCCTGGTAGTCGCTGCGGCCGCTGAACTCGGCGTCGTCGTACGGCTCGCCGACGCATCGTGTAGTAACGACTCGAAGAGTATCCTCGATCGCCGACCGATCCGTCCGGGACCGGCACGCCGGCGCCGACGAAGCGTCGACTCGTCAGCGTCGTAGACGATGAAGATGTAGTTCGGCGAGCCGATCATGTCGAAGTTGAGGTACAGCGCGATCCGGTCGCTTCTCCGCCTGGCGACAGTCCGTCGACGTAGTGCGGTGGAGCCGATCAGGCCCGCTTCCTCCGCGCCCCACCAGGCGAAGCCGCAGCGTGTTCTGCGGCTTGACCTTCGCCATCTGCTGGGCGCAGCTCGAGGAGCGCCGCCGAGCCGCTGCCGTTGTCGTTGATGCCCGGGCCCGGCGCTGGACGGAGTCGAGGTGCGCGCCGGCCATGACGACGTTGTCGGCGTTGCGCCCGGGCAGCTCGGCGATCACGTTGACGCTGCGGACGGCTCTCGGGCGGCTCGGCACGACGACGCGCGCCGTCGGACCCGGCCTGCGCGAGCGCGACGCCGTCGGCGAACGAGGCGCCGACGACCGGGATGGTCGACGACGGTCGGCCGCCGAGCGTGCCGACGATGAGGCCCTCGCGGTCGGGGTCGTTGCCCTGGTTGAAGATGATGACGGCCTCGGCGCCGGCGGCCTGGGCGTTGAGCGCCTTGTCGCGCGAAGGTGCAGGTGCCGCGCTGGATCAGCGCGATGTCGCCGGTCCGGAGAAGTCGAGCCCGGCGAAGTCGGCCGCCTCGCAGCCGCTCGTGCGTGGCCCGCGGCGGCGTCGAGGTTGATGTCGACCGGCGATGACGGTGCCGGTGACGTCGCCGGTGCCGGTGCCGGTGAACGGCGCCGGTCTCGTACGTCGGCGGTGACCGGGCGTGAGCTGCTGCGAGCATCGGCGGGCGGACGAAGGTGAAGGGGAACTCGTCGAGCGTCGACGTGCCAGCCGGCGGCCTCGAGCGTGTCGACGACGTAGTCGACGCTGTCGTCGTAGCCCGGCGGTGCCGGCGGCGCGGTTGCCGTCGTTGGCGTCGGCGATCGCCTGGAGCGCCTCCTGGTGCTCGCGGACGCCGGCGACGCGCACGCACTCGAGCAGCTTGTCGTAGGTGTTGTTGTTGCGGTTGTCGCAGCCCGCGACGAGGGGGCGCGCTGGCCGGAGCGACGCGATCGTGGCGGTCAGCAGCGCGCGGCGGGGCTGCGCCGATCCGAGGCGCCGGTTGCGGGGTCGTGGTCGTCGTCGTGCTGACAGGTGGATCCTCTGCGGTCGACCGAGCGGTCGAAACTACTCGCGCGCGAGGTCGCGGAACAGAGCGTGACACTATCGCGGCGCAGTCAGGGCCGGGACAGCGCGTCGACGGCGCCGCCGCCCAGACCGGGGCTGACGCCCTCGGCGTCGATCGGCAGCTCGGTCTGGCCGGGCAGGATGCCGAGGTCGGACGCGTCGTCGATCTGCACCGGGTACCGGCCGGTGAAGCACGCGGTGCACAGCCGCTCGACCGGCTGCTCGGTGGCCGCGACCATCGCGTCGACGCCGATGTAGCCGAGCGAGTCGGCCCCGAGCGAGGAGCAGATCTCCTCGACGGCGAGCCCGTTGGCGATCAGCTCGGCGCGCGAGGCGAAGTCGATGCCGTAGAAGCACGGCCACTTCACCGGCGGCGACGAGATGCGCACGTGCACCTCGGCGGCGCCGGCCTCGCGCAGCATCCGCACCAGCGCGCGCTGGGTGTTGCCGCGGACGATCGAGTCGTCGACGACGACGAGCCGCTTGCCGCGCACGACGTCGCGCAGCGGGTTGAGCTTGAGCCGGATGCCGAGCTGGCGGATGGTCTGGGACGGCTGGATGAACGTGCGGCCGACGTAGGCGTTCTTCACCAGTCCCTGGCCGTAGGGGATGCCGGACGCCTCGGCGTACCCGATCGCCGCCGGCGTGCCGGACTCCGGCGTGGGGATGACGAGGTCGGCCTCCACCGGGTGCTCGCCGGCGAGCCGGCGGCCCATCTCGACCCGCGCGGCGTGCACGCCGCGGCCGGCGATCGTGGTGTCCGGGCGAGCGAGGTAGACGTACTCGAAGACGCAGCCGGTCGGCGTCGCCTCGGCGAAACGCTGCGTGCGCAGACCGTTCTCGTCGATCGTCACCAGCTCGCCCGGCTCGATCTCGCGGACGAGGGACGCACCGACGATGTCGAGCGCCGCGGTCTCGGACGCCACCACCCAGCCGCGCTCCAGCCGGCCCAGCACGAGCGGGCGGATGCCGTGCGGGTCGCGGGCGGCGTACAGGGTCTGCTCGTCCATGAAGACCAGCGAGAAGGCGCCGCGCAGCTTCGGCAGCACCTCCAGCGCCGTGGCCTCGAGGGTGCGGTCGGGCGAGCCGGTCAGCAGGGTCGTGATCAGCACGGTGTCGGTGGTGTTGCCCCGCGCCATCTCGCTGCCGGGCAGCCGGCCGTAGATCTGCTCGACCAGGTCGCGCAGCTCGGCGGTGTTGGTGAGGTTGCCGTTGTGCCCGAGGGCGACCGTGCCGGCGGCGGTGTTGCCGAGGGTGGGCTGCGCGTTCTCCCAGCGGCTGGCGCCGGTGGTCGAGTAGCGGGTGTGGCCGATGGCCAGGTGGCCCTGCAGGGGGGCGAGGGAGCGCTCGTCGAAGACCTGGGACACCAGGCCCATGTCCTTGAGGACGAGCAGCTGGCTGCCGTTCGAGACGCAGATCCCCGCCGACTCCTGGCCGCGGTGCTGCAGCGCGTAGAGGCCGAAGTACGTCAGCTTCGCGACGTCCTCCTCGGGGGCCCAGACCCCGAACACCCCGCAGGCGTCCTGGGGGCCCTTCTCGCCGGGGAGCAGGTCGTGCGACAGCAGGCCGTCACCACGTGGCATGGGTCCATGGTCGCACGACTCCGGCGGTCCCCTCCGTCGCCCGCGCCGCACGCGCCCGCCCGTACGCTCCCGCCATGACGTTCTGGCTCGAGGTGATCGGCTGGGTGGGCTCGGCCGTGCTGGTGTGGTCGCTCGCGCAGGCGCGGGTGGTGCGCTTCCGCGCGCTCAACCTGGCCGCCTCGGTGGTGCTCACCGGCTACAACGCGGCGCTCGGCGTGTGGCCGATGGTGGCGATGAACGCCGTCATCGCCGGGCTCGACGTCTACCACCTGGTGCGGCTGCTGCGGACGCGCGACGACGACGCGGTGTACGAGGTGGTCGAGGTGCAGGCCGACGACGCGTACCTGGCCCACGTGCTGGCCAGGCACGCCGCCGACATCGAGCGGCACAACCCCGGCTTCGCCTGGTCGCCAGCGGCGGAGGCGAGGCGGACCGCACGGCCTACCTCGTGCTCAAGGACATCGAGACCGTCGGCGTGGTGCTGCTCACCGACGACGGCGCGGGCGAGGGCACGGTCGAGCTCGACTACGTGGTGCCGCGCTTCCGCGACTTCTCGGTCGGCAAGTTCGTCTACCGCCGCGGCGGCGACCTCGCCGGCCGCGGGCTGCGCCGGCTGGTGGCGACCACCCGGATGCCGGACGCGGCCGAGTACTTCCCACGGGTCGGGTTCTCCCCGGACGCCTCCGGCCGCCTGGTGCTGGAGCTGGCGGCGTGACCATGGAGGTCCGGGAGGTGCCGGACGAGAACCGGTTCGACGCCGTCCGCGACGGCGCTGTCGTCGGCCACATCGCCTACCGGCGCACCCAGCGCGGCTACGCGTTCCTGCACACCGAGGTCGACCCGGCGGCCGAGGGCACCGGCGTCGGGTCCGCGCTCGCGCGCGCCGCGCTGGACGCCGTGCGGGCCGAGCGGGTCCGAGGTGCTGCCCTACTGCCCGTTCGTCAAGGCCTGGATCGCCCGGCACCCCGAGTACGTCGACCTGGTGCCGCAGGACCAGCGGGCGAAGTTCGACCTCTGACGAGCGGCGGGCCGCGCTCAGCGCCGGCGGTCGAGCAGGACGGCGACCAGTCCGCCGAGCAGGCCGCCGACGAGCGCGAGCACGAGGCTCGTGTACGCGAGCACCTTGCCGACGGAGTACTCCTCGCCGGTCACCGGGTCGGGCTCGAACGGCGTCAGGAAGGTCACCACGCCCGCCACGAGCACGCCGACGACGACCCCCAGCGCGATGAAGACGGGGTACTTCGGCCGCCGGGTGCGCCGGAACCGCGGCATCTCCTCGACGGGAGGCTGCTCGGGCCGGTCCGGTGCGCTCACGGCTCGACGGTACCGAGGGGCAGGGGCAGCAGCGGCAGCCAGGGCGACAGGTCGGTCCGCTGGCCGCTCGCCCGCACCTCGCCGGACGCCACCGCCTCGTGCCACGCCGTGGCGCCGGTGACGAGCCGCAGCCACGTGTCCGCGCCGGTCTCGACCACGTTGGGCGGGGTGCCCCGGGTGTGCCGGGGCCCGGGCACGCACTGGGTCACGCCGAACGGCGGGACCCGCACCTCCACGGCGTTGCCCGGCGTCCGGTCGGAGAGCTCCTCGAGGGCCCACCGCACGGCGGTCGCGGTGGTGCTGCGGTCCGCGGAGCCGGGGTCCGCCGCCCAGGTGCGCAGCGCGGACCGGCCGGCCGCCGGGTCGGTGCGGCGTCGAGGCGGCATCAGAGCAGCCGGCGGTCGGCCGCCCACCGGGTCAGCTCGTGCCGCGACGAGAGCTGGAGCTTGCGCAGCACCGCCGACACGTGGGTCTCGACGGTCTTCACCGAGATGAACAGCTCCTTGGCGACCTCCTTGTAGGCGTAGCCGCGCGCGATCAGCCGCATCACCTCGCGCTCGCGCGCCGAGAGCCGGTCCAGCTCGTCCTCGACCTGCGCCACCTCGCCCGCCGCGGAGCCGAAGGCGTCGAGCACGAACCCGGCCAGGCGGGGGCTGAACACGGCGTCGCCGCCGGCCACCTTGCGGACGGCTGCGGCGAGGTCCTCGCCGGTGATCGACTTCGTGACGTACCCGCGGGCACCGGCCCGGATCACGGCGATGACGTCCTCGGCCGCGTCGCTCACCGAGAGCGCGAGGAAGCGCACCGGGTCGCCGCCCGGGGTCTGGGTGGCCGCGCACTGCCGCAGCACCTCCGCGCCGCCACCGCCGTCACCGCCGGGCAGGTGGACGTCGAGCAGGACGACGTCGGGCTGCACGGCGCGCACGGCCGCGATCGCGGCGTCGACGTCACCGGCCTCCTCCACGACGTCCAGGCCCGCGTCGGCGTCGAGCAGCTCCGAGCGCACCCCGGAGCGGAACAGGCGGTGGTCGTCGACGAGCAGCACCCGCACGGTCGGCTCGGTCATCGTCCCGCCTCCTGGTCGTCCCTCTGGTCGGTGCGGTCGGTGCGGTCGGTGCGCGACGTCCGCGGCAGCCGCAGCGTCACCTCGGTGCCGCCGCCCGGCGCCGGCCGCAGGGTCGCGGTGCCGCCGTGCCGCTCCATCCTGCCGATCACCGACTCCCGCACGCCCAGCCGGTCCTGCGGCACCGTCTCCAGGTCGAAGCCCGGCCCGCGGTCGCGGACGAACGCCTCGACCTGGTCGGCCGTGCACTCGACGTACACCGACACACCGACCCGGCCGTGCCGGGCGGCGTTGAGCAGCGCCTCACGCATCGCCTTGACCAGGGCCGCGGTGTGCGGGTCGAGCGGCGCGTCGCCGACGACCACGACCTCGACCGCGACGCCCTCGCCGTCCTCGACCTCGGCGCAGGCGCGGCGGACGGCGACCGACACGGTCTCGTCCGCGTCCGGCGCCGGCCGCTCGGAGCTGTAGAGCCACTCGCGCAGCTGCCGCTCCTGCGCGCGGGCGAGCCGCGACCACCTCGTCGGCGTCGCCCGGACGGCGCTGGATCAGCGACAGGGTGTGCAGCACCGAGTCGTGCAGGTGCGCCGCGATCTCGGCCCGCTCCTGCTCGCGCTCGCGCAGACCGCGCTCCTTCTCCAGGTCGCGCCACAGCCGCAGCGCCCACGGCCCGAGCACCAGCGCGATGCCGACGAGCACCGCGAGCGCGGCGATGACGACGAGCGTCACCTGCTGCACGTCGAGGTCGGGCTCCAGCAGCATCACGGCCCCGGCGGTGACGAGCAGCAGGCCGCCGAGCAGGCGGACCAGCCCGCCGGTGCCGCGGATGCCGACCGGCTCGAGCCAGCGGGTGCGCTCGGAGGTGTCGAGCTGGCTCAGGGCCAGCACGGCCCCGGCGATCACGACCAGGACGGGCAGCAGCCACGGCCACGGCAGCGAGATGCCGAGCCGCCCGGCCACGAGGAACGCGGCCACCACGCACAGCGCCAGCCCGCCGAGCAGCAGCCGCACCGGCTCGCTGTCGTGGGTGGCGCGGCGCACCTGCTCGAGGGTGCGGACGGCCTGGGCCTGCGCGTCCGGACGACCGCGCGCCGCCGCCGTGCGCAGCGTCTCGGCCGCGGTCTGGGCGGCGTCGTCCTGGCGCACCAGCACCCAGAGCAGGCCGTAGGCCACGACGCCCGCACCGCCGGCGAGCGCCAGCGCGACGAACCCGAGCCGCACCTGCCAGGCCTCGAGCCCGAGGTGCCGCGCCACGCCGGCGGCCACGCCCGAGAGCAGCCGGCCCTGCACGGGCCGCACCAGCGCGGGTCGGACCGGACGGGACCCGCCGGGCCGCCGGGCGCGCCGGGGCGCGCTGGCGCCTCGGGGGGTGCGTCGACGTCCACGTCCCCATCCTGACGCTCTTCGCCCCCGACCGTCAGGCGGCATCGCCCTGAGCCGCTGGCCAGCCGGCCCGTGGGGCCCCCAGGGTCGGCTCAGGGTCGTCCCGGATCGCGGTGCGGAGGGCTCGGCGGCCACGCTGACGGCATGGAATCGACCAGCACGCCTCCCGGGCCCCAGGCGGGACCCCAGCAGGGATACCAGCAGGGACCTCCGCAGGGACCTCATCAGGGACCTCAGCAGCCTCCGCACCACGGGCCGACCGGTCCGTCGAACGGGCTCACCGGCTTCTTCGACTCGATGCGCCGCACCGGCCTGGTGCGCCCGGACGAGAGCACCCGCTCCGGCCCCGGCGTCTGCGCCGCACTGGCGAACAAGCTCGGCGTCGACGCCACCCTGGTGCGGGTCGGCGTCGTCGTCCTCACCCTCTTCGGCGGCTTCGGCCTGCTCGCCTACGGACTGGCCTGGCTGCTGTTCCCCCAGGCCGACGGCCACATCCACGCCGAGGACATGCTGGGCGGCCGGTTCACCTCGGGCGGCGTCGGCTCGCTGATCGCGATCTTCTTCGGCTTCGGCGGCTTCGGCCGCTGGTGGTGGGAGCCGGGCGGCAGCTGGGGCGCCCTGATCGCGGTGCTGTCGATCGCCGGCGTCGTCGCGCTGGTGGTCTGGGGCGTCCAGCAGAACCGGCGACCACGGCCAGGGCGAGGGCCAGGTGACCGGCGCCGCGCCGTCGACCACCGCCACCGGCACGGCGCCCACCGTCCCGCTCACCAAGGGTGGGCCTCCGGTCGCCCTCACCAAGCCGTTCGCGCCGATGGCGCAGGCGCCGCGACCGGTGCCGCCGCCCATGCACGGTGCCCCCGCCGGTGCCGCGACGCCGCCCGGCCGGACCCGCGCTCACCGCGCTCATCGCCGGTCTCGCCCTGGTGGCCGCGGCCGCGGTGCTGCTGATCGACCGGATCAGCTCGCTCGGCGGTGACACCGGCCTGCTCGCCACCGGTGCGGCGGTCGTCGTCATCGGCCTCGCCGTGGTGCTCGCCGGCCTGGCCGGGCGGCGCGCAGGCGGGCTCACCGGTCTCGCCGTGGTGGCGCTGGTGATGCTCGGCGCCGGGTGGGCCGACGCCCGCGCCGGCGGCGTGATCTCGGACTGGAGCACCGGCGAGCGGTCGTCGAGCTTCGACGACGCGCAGTGGTCGCCCACGTCCGTGGAGGACGGCGAGGAGTACTCGGTCCGCTTCGGCTCCGGGACGCTCGACCTCACCGGCGTGCGCTCCACCGGGGGCGACGCACCGACCGTCGTCGCCGACGTCCGGCTCGGCTCGATGGTCGTGGTCGTCGACCCCGACCAGACCATCGAGCTCGACCTCACCGTCCGCGAGGGCAGCCTCGTGGCGCCGGGCTTCACCGACAACGGCGACCGCGACATCAGCACCACGATCGGCCCGGACGGGCCCGTCGACCTGCGCATCGAGGGCGGCGTCCGCCTCGGTGAGCTCGTCGTCCAGGAGGAGAACCGATGAGCGAGAACCCGCAGCCCGCGCCGACCGCCACCGCCGCACCCGCTGCGCCCGTGGCACCGCCGGCGCCGCCGGCGCCGGGCGGGCCGAGCATGGCCACCGTCGTGTGGGGGCTGGTGCTGCTCGCGCGTGGCCGCCCTGGCCGGGCTGACCGAGCTCACCGGCTGGGACGTCGACCCGTCCCTCGCCCTGCCCGCCGTGCTGCTCGGGGCCGGGGCCCTGCTGGTGGTCACCGCCGCCGTCGCGGTGGTGCGCCGGCCCCGAGCGCGCGCGGACGAGGGTCAGCAGTCGGGCGCGACCCGGCCGTCCGACCCGGTGTAGGTGTAGGCGTCGGCGATGAAGCGGCCGGACCCGATCCGGTTCCAGATCCGCGACGTCCCGTAGGTCCCGGTCACCGAGGTGCCCGTCGTCTGGCAGCTGATGGTCACGGCCGAGCCGTCCGCCAGCGTCCCGACGGCGGCGTACCCGGTGCCGGGACCTCCGCGCACCGTCAGCGGCGCGCCGGCGGTGTTCACCGTCCCCGGGGCTCCGGAGCCGCTGCCGCAGCGGTTGCGCGAGGTGTAGCTCTTCGTCCCGAAGTACAGCGCCGTGGCGCCGTTGAAGACGACCCGCTGGTCGGCCCCGTTGAGCCGCTGCTCGAAGTGCAGGTGCGGACCCGGTGGAGCCGCCGGTGCTGCCGACCGCGCCGATCCGCTGACCGCCCGCGACCTGCTGGCCGACGCTCACGCTGAAGCTCTGCAGGTGGGCGTAGTAGGTGGTCCAGCCGCCGCCGTGGTCGACCACCACGTACCTGCCGTACGAGGTGCCGCCGAGGTCGCGGACCGTGCTCACCCGTCCCCCGGCGCTCGCGACCACCGGGTCGCCGAGGTCGTCGGTGCGGTTGAAGTCCACGCTCAGCTGGGGGCTGTGGCCGGTGCGGGTCTGACCGGACCAGGTCTGGCCGCACGGGAACGGCAGCTGGAAGGCCGGCTTGGCCGACGCGGCGGGCGCGACGGCGACGACGCCGCCGAGGGCGAGGACGCCCGCGGCAAGCGCGGTGAGCGCCTGACGTGGGCGCAGACGGGTCGTGGGCAGCACTGAGCGCATGGTGGACCTCCTGGGAGCTGGTCACTGACGGGCGGATCCCCGGCCGGTGCCGACCCTCAGAACCTAGGCAGGACAGCCCTTCCCGCGTCCGAGTTGTCCACAGCCCTTCAGGCGCCGAAGCGCTCCCGCAGCGGCGCCGTCCACGCCTCGCGCAGGTCGTCGAGGCCGAGGCGGAACAGACCCTGGAGGTCGAGCGACTGCTGCCCGTCGTCGCCGGGTGCGTCGTCGACCACTCCGATCCGGGCGTGGGCCAGGCCGCGGGCGGTGCAGACGTCGGTGAAGCGCACCTCCTCCGAGCGCGGGACGGAGACCAGCACCCGGCCCGTGGACTCGGAGAACAGCGCCACGAACGGCGTGATGCCGTCGCGCTCGCACAGATCGTCGATCCAGACCCGCGCTCCCACACCGAATCTCAGCGACGACTCGACGAGAGCCTGGGCCAGGCCGCCGTCGGCGAGGTCGTGGGCGGCGTCGACGAGGCCGTCGCGGCTGCAGGACACCAGCACCTCGGCGAGCGTCTTCTCGTGGGCGAGGTCGAGCACCGGCGGGAGCCCACCGAGGTGGTCGTGCACGGCGTGCGCCCAGGTCGAGCCGGACAGCTCGTCGCGGGTGGTGCCCACGAGGTAGAGGTTCTGGCCCGCGTGCCGCCACCCCGAGGGCGTGCGGCGGGTGACGTCGTCCATCACGCCGAGCACGCCGATCACCGGCGTCGGGTGGATGGCGGTCTCACCGGTCTGGTTGTAGAGGCTCACGTTGCCGCCGGTGACCGGCAGGCCGAGCTCGCGGCACGCCTCGGTGAGGCCGTCGACCGCCTGCGCGAACTGCCACATCACCGCGGGGTCCTCGGGCGAGCCGAAGTTCAGGCAGTCGGTGACGGCCATCGGCACGGCACCGGCGGTGGCGACGTTGCGGTACGCCTCGGCGAGCGAGATCTGCGCTCCCCGAAGGGGATCGAGCGCGCCGAAACGGCCGTTGCCGTCGAGGGAGACGGCCACCCCGAGCCCGGTCTCCTCGTCGACCCGGACGACGCCGGCGTCGTCGGGCATCGCGAGCGCGGTGCCGCCCATGACGTACCGGTCGTACTGGTCGGTGACCCAGGACTTGTCGGCGAGGTTCGGCCAGGCGGCCATCCGCAGCACGGTGGCGCGCAGCTCCTCCGGGGTCTCCGGACGCGGGAGGGTGTCGGCGGAGTCGGCCTGCCGGGCGTCGAGCCAGTCCGGACGCGCGTACGGGCGCTCGTACACCGGGCCCTCGTGGGCGACCGTGCGCGGCGGCACGTCGACGACGTCCTCGCCGTGCCACTGCACGACGAGCCGGCCGGTGGTGGTGACCTCGCCGACCACGGCGGCCAGCACGTCCCACTTCTCGGTGACGGCCAGGAAGGCGTCGAGCCGGTCGGGGCGGACGACGGCCATCATCCGCTCCTGCGACTCGCTCATCAGGATCTCCTCGGGCGACAGCGACGCGTCGCGCAGCGGGACCCGGTCGAGCCAGACGTGCATGCCGCCGTCGCCGGCGGACGCGAGCTCGGAGGTGGCGCAGGACAGCCCGGCGCCGCCGAGGTCCTGGATGCCGTCGACCACCCCCGCGGCGAACAGGTCGAGGCAGCACTCGATCAGCACCTTCTCGGTGAACGGGTCACCCACCTGCACGGCCGGGCGCTTGGCCGGCCCGGTCTCGTCGAAGGTCTCCGACGCGAGCACCGAGACCCCGCCGATGCCGTCGCCGCCGGTGCGCGCGCCGAACAGCACCACCAGGTTGCCCTCGCCGGTCGCGTTGGCCAGGTGGAGGTCCTCGTGCCGCAGGGCGCCGATGCAGAGCGCGTTCACGAGCGGGTTGCCCTGGTAGCAGTCGTCGAAGACGACCTCGCCGCCGATGTTGGGCAGGCCGAGGCAGTTGCCGTAGCCACCGACGCCGGCGACCACGCCGTGCACGACGCGGGAGGTGTCGGGGTGGTCGACCGCGCCGAACCGCAGCGAGTCCATCACCGCGATCGGCCGGGCGCCCATCGCCATGATGTCGCGGACGATGCCGCCCACGCCGGTGGCGGCGCCCTGGTACGGCTCGATGTACGACGGGTGGTTGTGCGACTCGACCTTGAAGGTCACCGCCCAGCCCTGCCCGATGTCGACCACGCCGGCGTTCTCGCCGATGCCCGCCAGCATCTTGCCGACCGGGGTCTCGGTGGGCAGCGAGCCGAACTTGCGCAGGTGCACCTTGGACGACTTGTACGAGCAGTGCTCGGACCACATCACCGAGTACATGGCGAGCTCGGCCGAGGTGGGACGGCGGCCGAGGATGTCGCGGATGCGCTGGTACTCGTCCGGCTTCAGGCCGAGCTCGGCCCAGGGCTGCTCGGTGTCCGGGGTCCCGGCCGCGTGGCCGACGGTGTCGAGCGTCACGACGAGAGGGCTCCTTCGAGGACCGAGGTGAAGAACCGCAGGCCGTCGAGGCCGTCGGTGCCGGTGCGCGGGTCGGGGCCGAACCCGGCCTCGGTGGCGTGCTCGGGGTGCGGCATCAGGCCCACCACGTTGCCGCGGGCGTTCGAGACGCCGGCGATCGCGCGGTAGGAGCCGTTGGGGTTGTCGCCCAGGTAGCGGGCCACCACCAGGCCCTCGCCCTCGAGCCGGTCGAGGGTGGGCTGGTCGGCGACGAAGCCGCCCTCCCCGTTCTTCAGCGGGACGACGACCTCCTCGCCGTCGGCGTACCCGTTCGTCCAGCTGGTCGCGGTGCGCTCGATCCGCAGCCGCTGGTCGATGCAGCTGAACGTCCGGTGGTCGTTGCGCACGAGGGCGCCGGGCAGCAGGTGCGACTCGCACAGCACCTGGAAGCCGTTGCAGATGCCCAGCACCGGCAGGCCGCCGTTCGCGGCGGCGACGAGCGGCTCCATCACCGGCGCGAACCGGGCGATCGCGCCGCAGCGCAGGTAGTCGCCGTAGGAGAAGCCGCCGGGGATGACCACGGCGTCGACGCCGTGCAGGTCGGCGTCGGCGTGCCACAGCGCCACGGCCTCGCCGCCGGCCAGCCGCACCGCGCGGGCGGCGTCCTTGTCGTCGAGCGAGCCGGGGAAGGTGACCACCCCGACCCGCATCAGCCCACCGCCTGGTGGTCGTCGGACGGCTGGACGGCCTCGACCCGGACGACGTCCTCGATCACCGGGTTGCTCAGCAGGGTGGCGGCGGCCTCGCGGGCCGCGGCGAGCACCTCGGGGGTGACCTCGCCGTCGACCTCGAGCTCGAACCGCTTGCCCTGCCGGACGTCGGCGAAGGCGGTGAAGCCGAGCCGGGGCAGGGCCCCGGCGATCGCCTTGCCCTGCGGGTCGAGGATCTCGGGCTTGGGCATGACGTCGACGACGATGCGTCCCATCGGGGCTGCTCCAGCGGGTGCGGGGAGGTCGGCGGAGGCACCGACCGGGCCGGTCCCCAGGCTAGCGGCGCGCCGTGCTCCGGTGGACGGTGCCCCGCCCAGGTGCGACGGTGAGGTCATGCGGATCACCCACCTCGGTCACGCCTGCCTGCTCGTCGAGGTCGCGGGACGTCGCGTCCTGATCGACCCCGGCTCGTTCAGCCGCGACTGGCACGTCATCACCGAGGTCGACGCCGTGCTCGTCACCCACCAGCACCCCGACCACGTCGACGCCGAGCGCCTGCCGGCCCTGCTCGCCGCGAGCCCCGGCGCCCGGCTGCTGGTGGAGCCCGCGCTGGCCGCGGACGCCTCGCTGCTCGGGCTGACCAGCGGCACGAGCGCGTCGAGGTGCTCACCCCCGGCGAGCAGACGGACGTCGGCGGCGTGCTGGTCGAGGGCGTGGGCGGACGGCACGCGGTGATCCACGACGACATCGACCGGATCGGCAACGTCGGCGTGCTGCTGCGGGCCGACGGCGAGCCCACCGTGTTCCACCCCGGTGACGCCTACGAGTACACCCCGTCCGGCGTCGACGTCCTCGCCGTCCCGCTGTCGGCGCCGTGGGCGGCGCTCAAGGAGACCGTCGCGTTCGTCCGGGGCGTGCAGCCCGGCGCCGTCGTGCCGGTCCACGACGCCCTCCTGTCCGCCGCCGGCCGGGCGCTCTACGTCCGCCAGCTCGGTGCGCTCGGCGGTGTTCCGGTGAGCGACCTCGCCGGTGCCGGCTCCGTCGAGATGGCCTGAGCGGCATGGGCTCTCGCGCGTACGACACCAAGGTCGTGGTGGGCATGACGGCCATGACCGTGGTGCACCGGGTGATCCACACGCTGAGCGGAGGACGCCTGGGGCGCACGTTCGGCGGCGCTCCCGTCGTCTGGCTCACGGTCACCGGACGCCGGTCCGGCGCCGAGCAGCAGGTCCCGGTCGCGGCCGCGCGCGAGGACGGCGGCCCCTCCGCCGCCTACCTGGTGGCGGGCTCGCGCGGGGGCACCGAGAAGACCCCGGCGTGGGCGTGGAACCTGCGCGGCCACGCCGAGCGCGGCGACACCGCACGGGTGCTCGACCGCGGCACCGAGCGCGAGGTCGACGTCGTCGAGCTGCACGGCGCCGAGCGCGACGCCGGGTACGTGCGGATGGTGCGCGCCTACCGCGGCTTCGCCGAGTACGAGCGCCACACCGACCGGGTGATCCCGGTGTTCCGCCTGACCCCGCGCTGAGGGTCTGGCGGTCGGTCAGCCGGGGGTCGGTCCGCTGGTCACGGGCGGGCCGGCAGCCGGATCACGGTCGCGTTGTTCACCACGGGTCCGCACGCCAGGTCGCAGCTGTTCAGGCGGCCGCTCGCCAGGGAGCGCGTCCAGAACTGCCCCGTCCCGATCCGACGTGATGCCTTGGCCTATCCCTCCCGACGCACAGCCCCTGCCGCGTAGGCCCTCGCCACGTCCGCCCAGAGCTCCGCGAGCACCTCGGTTCGCTCTGTCAGGCAATCGAGTTCGTCTCGATCGGTCCCATCCAAGGCGTGAAGCTGGCGTAGGCCGCCGTGTTGTAGACGTCGGCGGCACGAGCGACTGCGGCTGACAGGCGGCCCAGTGTGGTGTGGTCGTCGGCCGCGCGGAGCGCATCCAGGTAGGCGCGCTCTGCGTCTCGACCAGTGTCCAGTGCGTCGAGATCGTCTGCGTCGGCCATCGAGCCGTCATGGAGCCGGGAGTGCCGTGACCATCGCACTTGAGACCCTCGACCTCGTCTGCCAGATGCGCGTCATCGACGCCGCCGGGGCACACCGCGGATCAGCCCGGCGGTGGCTGGGACCGGTCGTCGGGCGGTGGTAAAGACGTGCGCCAGCGCAGGCCGGTGGCGCGGGTGGCCCGGACGGTCTGGTGGAAGGTGTTGCGCCGCAACCGGCGGTCGGGGTCGAGGCGGTCGGGTGGTCGGAACCAGGGGACCCCGTCGCGCATGACCATGCACCCAGGCGTCCTCGGTCGGTGCTCGGGTTGGGCGTGGATCTGGGTGTGGTGGCGGTGGCAGAGCAGGGCGAGGTTGTCGAGGGTGGTGGGTCCGCCGCGGGACCACCAGATCACGTGGTGCGCCTCGCAGAGCGAGGGAGGGGTGGTGCAGCCCGGCCAGACGCAGCCCGCGGTCGCGGGCGGCCAGGGCGGTCTGCTGGGCGGCGGTGGCGAGCCGGCCGATGGTGTCCATCGCCAGCACCCGCCCGGCCTTGTCCAGGACGACGCGGTCGATGACGGCGTCGCACGCGATCCGGGTGAGCGCGCCGCGGCCGACCAGGTCGCCGTCGGTCGTGACAGCGGCGCCGGCGCCCTCGGTGCCGGCGAGCTGCTCCGGGGTGGTGACCACGACGACCCGCGGGACCGCCCGCGCCGGACGCTGGCGAGCCGGGGGCACGTCTCGGCCGCGGCCCGGTCGTCGGCGGCTCGGTGGTGGCGGCGCCGAGGCCGAGGAACTCAGCGGCGGCGTCGGCCATCACACCGAGCGCGTCGACGCGGCGCTGACCGCGGGTCCGGGCATCGACGTCCGCGCCATCCGCGCTGCCGGCGGCACGGTCGGTCTCGACGACGTGGTCCAGCACGGTGGCGGAACTTCAACCCGGTGGACCTGGTCGAGCTGGCCGCTGACCAGCACCATCCCGGTCTGGTCGGTCGCCACCGAGAGGTGCCGCCGGTCGAGGGCGTTCTCGTCGTACCGGTCCGCGCGGTCCGGCGTGAGCACCGACAGCAGGTGCCGCGACAGGTACTCGGCGCCGCCGGGTCGAACCTCCGGGCGTGCTCGGTCAGGAGGTGGTCGACCTCGTCCCGGCGCTCCCGCACCACCCGGCCCGGCAACCGCTTCAGCGTCGACCGGCCGACGTCGACGTGCTCGCGGGACACCGCCCCCGCGGCCAGGGCGCGCCCAGCTCGCGCAGGGTGCCGGTGTCGGGGCAGGTCAGCTTCGCGTTCTTCACGTCCGCGGACGCCCGCCGCGGGGAGACCCGGCACCTGGCCTTGAGCAGGTTCACCGTCCGCGCACCCTGCTCACCCGCGGGCGTCCGGGGTCTCCCGCGACACCGACTCCCGCAGCAGCCCGCCGCGGAACGCCTCGAACCGGCCGCCGAGTGACGTGGAGCCGACCAGCGCCTGCCCCAGCTCGACCGCCGACATCGACCACGGCGGGGTCGCGAGCGCGGCGTCGAGGGCCTCGTCCAGCTGGGCCAGCGCGACCAGGACCGGGTGCCCCGACCCCGCGTCCACCGTCTCCGCCGCCATCCCCCAAGACTAGGGGCGACCACCGACAACCGCTGTGCTGCAACGGATCTGTGGACGACGTGGAACGAGACGGCCGCCTGTGGGCACAGTCCGTGCCCGTGCCCAGCGAGCGGTGAGCCTCAGCCCGCGAGGAACGACAATCGCACCTGCCGGTCCGGGTTGTCGACGTTGGTGTCGACCAGGCAGATGCTCTGCCAGGTGCCGAGCGCGAGCCGCCCGCCGAGCACCGGCACGGTCGCGTACGGCGGCACCAGGGCAGGAAGCACGTGGTCGCGGCCGTGGCCGGGGCTGCCGTGCCGGTGCCGCCACGCGGTGTCCCGCGGGAGCAGGTGCTCCAGGGCGGTGAGCAGGTCGTCGTCGCTGCCCGCGCCCGTCTCGAGCACCGCGACGCCCGCCGTGGCGTGCGGGACGAACACGTGCAGCAGGCCGTCCTGCTCGTCGGCCACGAACCGCGCGCACTCGTCGGTGAGGTCGACCACGACCTGCTCGCCGCCCGTGCGGACCTGCAGCACCTCGGACCTCATCGGCCCGTCCTCACGCGAAGGTCCGCCCGGTCAGCCGCCGGTACGCCTCGAGGTAGCGCTCGCGCGTGCGCTCGACGACCTCGTCCGGCAGCGGCGGCGGCGGGGCGTCCGACGCGCGGTCCCAGCCCGACTCCGGGCCGGTGAGCCAGTCGCGCACGACCTGCTTGTCGAACGAGGCCTGCGTCCGTCCGGGCTCGTAGTCCTCGGCCGGCCAGAACCGGGAGGAGTCGGGGGTGAGCACCTCGTCGCCGAGCACCAGCACCCCGGACGCGGGGTCGTGGCCGAGCTCGAGCTTGGTGTCGGCCAGCACGATGCCCCGGTCGCGCGAGATCCCCTCTGCCAGAGCGTAGATCGCCAGGGTGAGGTCGCGCAGGCGGTGGGCCAGCTCGTCCCCCACGGTGGCGGCGACCTGCGCCAGCGAGACGTTCTCGTCGTGCTCCCCGAGCGCGGCCTTGGTGGCGGGGGTGAAGATCGGTTCGGGAAGGCGCGAGCCGTCGACGAGGCCGGGGGGCAGCGGGTTGCCGCAGACCCGCCGCTCGCGCGGTAGTCGCTGAGCCCGGAGCCGGTGAGGTAGCCGCGCGCCACGCACTCGACCGGCACCATCTCGAGCCGCCGGCACACCATCGCGCGCCCCTCCACCTCGGCCGGCACGTCGGTGCCCAGCAGGTGCGTGCCGAGCGGGCCCTCGTCGCTGCTCACCGCGCCGTCGAGCTGCTCGAACCACCACAGCGTCATCGCGGTGAGGATCCGGCCCTTGTCGGGGATCGGCGTCGACAGCACGTGGTCGTAGGCGCTCACCCGGTCGCTGGCGACCACGAGCACGTCGTCGGGGCGCTCGGGGCTGGTGTACAGATCGCGGACCTTGCCCGAGTACGTGTGCGCCCATCCGGGCAGGCTGATCGGCTCGCTCACCCCGGGAGTCTCCCAGACCTGGACGCCCCGGCCCGCGGTCCCTAGCGTCAGGGCATGAGCGAGCAGGGAGGTCGCCGGGACGCCCGGGGCTGGAGCCGCTGGACGAGTCCTTCGACACGGGTGCTGTGCATCGCCGCGCACCCCGACGACCTGGAGTACGGGACGGCGGCGGCCGTCGACCGGTGGGTCAAGCAGGGCAAGACGGTGACGTACCTGCTCGCGACCCGCGGGCGAGGCCGGCATCGACACGATGGACCCTGCGCAGGCCGGACCCGCCCGGGAGCAGGAGGAGCGCGACGGCGCCCTCGTCGTCGGCGTCGACGTCGTCGAGTTCCTGGAGGGGTACCAGGACGGCGTGATGGAGCCGACGCTCGGCCTGCGGCGCGACCTCTGCCGCGCGATGCGCCGGCTGAAGCCGGACGTCGTCGTCACCGGCAGCCACGACCTGCGGTTCCGTCCGGGCATGTCGAACCAGGCCGACCACCGCGCCGTCGGCATCTGCGTGCTCGACGCCGCCAAGGACTGCGGCAACCGCTGGATCTTCCCCGAGCTCGTCGCCGAGGGCTACGAGCCGTGGAAGGGGCTCAAGGCCGTCATCATGGGCGCCTCCACGAGCCGACGCACTTCCTCGACGTCACCGGTCACCTCGAGCCGGCGATCGCCTCGCTCGAGGCGCACCAGGCGTACAACGAGGCCCTGCCCGACGACTTCCCGAAGCCGCGCGAGCTCGTGACGATGATCCTGTCGATCGGGCGCAGGCCGCAGGCACCGAGCACGCCCTGCTCTTCGAGGTCTTCGGGAACTGAGGGTCCGCGATCGAGACGGCACGAGCTCGCCTCGTGCGGGCCGTGGCCCCGGACGTGCTCGAGCTCGTTCCCGCCCGCGGTGCCCGGTCCCGAGCCGGCACCGGGCGGCGTACCTGGAGTGGTCGTCGCACGGCCGGCCGACGACACGATCCACCTGGCCGTGTACGAGGTGCAGGACGCCGGGAGGACCTGTGGTCGCTCGGGTGGGAGTGGACCACGGAGATCCGCTGGGACCGGGACACGACCTGGACGAGCCCGAACGGTGGCGCGGGTGGGGACGCGCTGCTGATGTGGGTCCCCAGCGCCTACTCGTGGAAGCTGATGTGGAGCGAGCAGTCGGGTCGGGTCGTCGCCACCGCGTACGCGGACGACGTCGACGAGCTGGTCGCGTGGTGGGGGCGCAGCCGGGTGGTGGCCTCGCGCGATGAGCTCGCTCCCGCAGCACGCGGAGCAGCACTCGCCGCCGGGACGGCTCAGCCCACGACGCGCAACGCCGGGACGGCGGCGGGGCTCCACTCCTCGAGCCACTCGACGAACAGCTCCGGAGACATCGGCCGCCCGATCCAGAAGCCCTGGGCGAGGTCGCAGCCGAGCTCCTGCAGCCGGCGGAAGGTCGCCTCGTCCTCGACGCCCTCGGCGACGACCTCGTAGCCGAGCCGGTGGCCGAGGTCGACGATGCCGCCGACGACGGCTCCCAGGTCGGGCGTCGTGCCGTGCGGGCGCAGGAACGAGCGGTCGATCTTGACCTCCGTCACCGGCAGCCGGTGCAGGTAGGACAGGCTCGAGTAGCCGGTGCCCAGGTCGTCGACCGAGAGCCGCACCCCGAGCGCCCGCAGCGACTCCAGCGCGACGACGGCGCGGTCCGGGTCGGCCATCAGGCTCGACTCCGTGATCTCCAGCGTCAGCGCCGTGGCCGGGACGCCGCTGGCGCGCAGCAGGCGCGCGACCTCGATGACGAAGCCGTCGTCCAGCAGGCTGCGCGGCGAGATGTTCACGGCGACACCGAGCTCGCGACCGGACCGCCGCCACCGCGCGCACTCGGCCAGGCTCTGCTCGAGCACGGCCGACGTCAGCGACGTGATCAGCCCGCTGTTCTCGGCCAGCGGCACGAACTCGTCCGGCGCGAGGAGCCCGTGGCGCGGGTGCTGCCAGCGCACGAGCGCCTCGGCACCGGTGGGCTCGCCGTCGCTCACCCGCACCTGCGGCTGCAGGTGCACCCGCAGCTCGCCGACGAGGATCGCGCGCCTCAGCTCGGTCAGCAGGGTCAGCCGGGCCGGGCTGCCCACCTCCATCGTGGCGCTGAACACCTCGAGCTCGGTGCGGCGCGACGACGCCGCCGCGACCGCGATGACGGCCTGCCGCAGCAGGTCGACCCGGGGCGTGGCCGGCTCGGCGACCGCGAGGCCGAGGCGCGCGGAGACCCCGACGGCCAGCGAGCCCAGCGAGAACGGGGTCGCGAACGCCGCCCGCACCGACGTCACGAAGCGGTCCACCGACCCGGCGTCGCCGCCGCGCAGCAGCACCGCGAAGTGGTCGGCGTGCAGCCGCGCCACCGTCGAGCCCTCGGGCGCGAGCTGGACCAGCCGCTCGGCGACGAGCCCGAGCATCTGGTCGCCCGCGGCGTGGCCGAGGGTGTCGTTCACGTCGGTGAACCGGTCGAGGTCGAGGACGACGACGGCCGCGCCGTCGTGCCCGTCCACCAGCAGGGCCGCGACGTCCTGCTCCAGCGCGCGGCGGTTGCTCAGGCCGGTGAGGTCGTCGACGAGCGAACGCCGGAGCTCCTCCTGCGCGTGCTCGCGGATCAGGTCGGCGCGGCGCGCGTTGCGCAGCGTCACGCTGAGGTGGTTCCCCAGGGCGAGCAGCTCGTCGAGGTCGCTGCGCTGGAACGTCTCCACGGCGCTGAGCCGCTGCCCCACGACCAGCGTGCCGATCCGGTCGCCGTCACCGAGCAGGTGCATCGCCATCGCGTCGCGCAGGCCCTCCTCGCGCAGCCGCTGCGACAGGTGCCGTCCCCGCTCGGTGCGCTTCACCAGGACCGGACCGGCGGCGAGCTCCTCGGTGAGGACCCCCGCGAGACCGCGGCCCCGCACCTCGGTGACGGTGCCGTCGTACGCGACCCGCCAGCCGCGCTCCTCGCCGGCGAAACCGGCGGGCAGCACGAGCTCCACCACTTCGGCGCGGAGCTGGTGCGTCATCCAGGTCAGCGCGGTGAGCGCCGCCGACGACACGTCGAGCTGGTCGCCGAGCGCACCGGTGAAGCGGCCGAGCTGCTCGAGGCTGTCGCTGCGGCGCCGCTGCCGGTTGTGCGCCTGCTGGGCGAAGGCGAGGACGGCGACGACCACGGCGACCGTCCAGAGCGCCCGCCAGTCGGCCACCGCCACGTGGACCACCAGGAGCGCGGCTGCCGCGTTCACCAGCGCCACCAACGGGTTCGACTCGGAGAAGACCTCCCGCAGGTCCGGTCGCACCCCGGCGTCGGCGGCCATCACCAGCGAGATGAGCAGCGTCCCCAGCAGGTCGAGGACGACCGTGGTGGCACCCGCCGCCAGCCACACCAGCGGGCGCAGCTCGTGGTCCTGACCCACGACCACCTGCCAGACGAGCACCGCGGTGCACGCCTCGAGCCAGAACCAGACCAGGTTGAACGCGAGCTTGCGGGGGTTGGTCCGCGAGCGCACCACCAGGACCGGTGCGGCGCCGGCGATCCGCAGCCCGATCACGGCGAGCGGACCGAGGAAGAACAGGGCGACGACGAGCGGGACGTCGCTGAGGGTGAGGGTCACCGTCTCGCGACCGGTGCGCACGTGCACGGCCCAGGTCTCGGCGACGAGGAACCCGACGAGCAGCAGCGCACCGACCACGAGCGCGGGTGTCGACGCGAGCACGGTGGACGCCGGCGCGACGGACCACGGGGCGGGCCGCACCAGCACGAGCACCTGGAGACCCGACGCCACGAGCGCCATCAGGGCGATGACGGCCCAGACGGCGCCGGCGCGCGACGTGTCCTCAGGTGGCGAGGTCACCTCAGCCCCAGGACTTCCCGGTCCACGACTTCCCGGTCCAGGACGTGCCGGTCCAGCCGCTCCCCGTCCACGACTTGCCGGTCCACGACTTGCCGGTCCACGACTTGCCCGACCATGCCGCGCCGGTCCACGACTTCCCGGTCCACGACTTCCCGGTCCAGGACTTCCCGGTCCAGGACTTCCCGGTCCACGAGTCCGAGCACCAGCAGCCCGAGGTCCAGTCGGAACCCGCCCACGTGCCGCCTGACCACGCGGAGAAGGCGGCGCTGCGCGGGAGCCCAGGTGCGGGCGTCGAACGAGCCGAGGACGTGCGCCTCGCCGCGCAGCTCGGCGTCGTCCATCGCGACGTGCTGCGAGCCGCGGGCGGCCTCGAGCGAGCCGAGGCCGGTCGATGCCGGCAGCGTCTGGGCGGTGCGCGGGGTGGTGGTCGAGAGGGCCCGCATGACGTCGAGCTCGCCGGCCCCCCGACCCGTGGGGTCGGCCGACGGCATCGCCTCGGCGCTGGAGCGCAGGACGGCCTTGACCTGGTCGGGCGTGAGGCTCGGGCCGCGCGTCCAGCAGCAGCGCCACGGCGCCGGAGACCACCGCGGCGGCCTGGGACGAGCCGCTGCCCTTGAAGTACGCCTCGCCGACCCGCGCCGACGGGTGCGCCTCGTCGACGTACGACCCTGGGTCGCGCAGCGAGACGATCGAGGAGCCGGGGGCCACGAGGTCGACCCGGCGGGCCGCGTCGCCGCGGCTGCTGAACCCGGCACCTGGTCGTCCCGGGCGGCGACCGTGCCGAGGGTGTCCGAGGCGCCACGGAGAGCACGAGCGGGTCGTACGCCGGGTTGTTCAGCCGCGGCTGGTCGGTACCGCTGTTCCCGCCGGCTACGACGACGACGATCCCTGCGGCGCCAGGCGTTCTCGACGGCGTGGGTGAGCGGGTCCGCAGCCGGTCCTGCACCCCGTCGGTGCCGTACGACAGGTTGATCACCCGGATCGGGTTCTTCGGGTCGTCGTTCCGGTGCGCCACCACCCAGTCGACAGCGGCGATGACCTGCGAGACGTCGACGGCGCCCTCGGTCGTCGCCACCTTGATGCTGGTGAGGCGTGCACCGGGCGCGACACCGCGCAGACCGGGCTGCAGCAGCGACCCGGGCTCGTTCCCGCGATGATCCCCGCCATGTGGGTGCCGTGGCCGAACGTGTCGAGGTAGCGGTGCTCCGGCGACTGGCTCTCGAAGCTCAGGTCCGGGCCGTTGACCACGTTGCCCGACGACAGCCCCGGGACCGGGGCGACGCCGGTGTCGATCAGCGCGACGCCGACGCCGCGGCCGTCGAAGCCCTGGGCCCGCACCTGGGTCGCGCCGATCACGTCCGAGACGTGGCCGAGGGAGGTGGTGCCGTCCTCGACGAGCCAGCCGGTGGGACCGAGCAGGGAGCCGAGCACCCCGTCGACGGTGCGGACGAGCGCGGAGGTCGTCCCGCCGAGGGTGCCCACGAGCGGACGAAGGGTGCCGTCCAGCAGACCGGCGTTGGCCGGGGCCACGGACACGCCGACGGTCGCCAGCAGCGCGGTCGTCGCGACCAGCGCCGTGCGGTTTCCCCACCTACGGATCGACATGTCAGACGATCGGCCGCCGACGCCCCCGACTTCAGCGACCGGGCCGCGGTTCGCCGGGACGGAGCACCGGCGGGCGGGCGGGTGCGGTCCGGCAGGGCCGTCCGGGTCGGTGCCGCGGCGCCTGCCCGCGGCGCAGGGGTGACGGGTGGCCCGCGGCGTCACCCTCCCGGCGCAGCGCCGGCCTGCTCACCGATGGGCGCCCTCACCCAGCGTCCGTGCTCCCGGCACCCTCGCGCAGCACGCGCGGAAGCAGCTGGGCGCCGCGCGCACCGGAGCGACCGATCACGTCCTGAGGATTGGAGAAGGTGCACGACCGCAGCGACAGGCAGCCGCAGCCGATGCACGAGTCGAGCCCGTCACGCAGGCGCTCGAGCGCCGCGATCTGCTCGTCGATGCGTCCTCGCCAGTGCCGCGAGATCCGGCTCCAGTCGGCCTTGCTCGGGTTCCGGCCGCTCGGCAGCGACGCCAGCTCGGCGCGGATCTCGTCGAGCGTCAGGCCGACCACGGACGCCGCGCGGACGAAAGCGAGCCGGCGCAGCACCTGGCGCTGGTAGCGCCGCTGGTTGCCGGCGGTGCGCTCCGCGGCGATGAGCCCCTCCGCCTCGTAGTAGCGCAGCGCGGACGGCGCGAAGCCGCTGCGCCGCGACACCTCGGCGACGGTGAGCTGGTCGGTGGCCTGCACGTGCGCTCCCTTGACCTCAAGTGGACTTGAGATATCAGGATCGTCTGCATGACGACCACGACGCAACCCCTCACCCCGTCCGACGACCGCGTGGCGCTGGTGACCGGTGCCTCCGAGGGCCTCGGCCGCGCGCTCGCCACCGCCCTCGCCCGGCGCGGCTGGCGGCTGGTGGTGGACGCCCGCCGCCCGGGCCCGCTTCAGCAGGTGCGCGAGCAGCTCCAGGCGGCCGGCGCCCCCGACGTGGTGGCCCTCGCCGGCGACGTGACCGACCCGGCCCACCGCGACGACCTGCGGGCGGCGGTCGGGTGGTCCGGCCGGCTCGACCTGCTGGTGAACAACGCCAGCACCCTCGGCGCCAGCCCCCAGCCACGGCTCGAGGCGCTGGACGAGGACGTGCTCCGTGGCGTGCTGGACACCAACCTCGTCGCGCCGCACCAGCTCACCCGGCTGCTGCTCGCCCACCTGGTGGCCAGCCGCGGGACGGTGCTCGACATCTCGTCCGACGCCGCAGCCGAGAACTACGAGGGCTGGGGGGCGTACGGCGCCTCGAAGGCCGCCCTCGACCACCTGACCCTGACCTGGGCGGCCGAGCACCCCGAGATCGCCTGGTACGCGATCGATCCGGGCGACATGCGCACCTCGATGCACCAGGCCGCCTTCCCGGGCGAGGACATCGGCGATCGGCCCGAGCCGGAGTCGGTCGTCCCCGCCCTGCTCGCCCTGCTCGAGCGGCGACCGCCGAGCGGACGGCTCCGGGCGTCCGAGGTGGCCGTGGAGGTGAGCGCCCCGTGACCGCCCTGACGACGGGTCCGACCACGACCTTCGACCGACCGTGCACGCGTTCGCGGCCGAGCCCGCGGAGCAGCGCGGGCTCCCGCGCGACGGGCGTGCGCCTGCTCGTGGCCGCGCCCGACAGAGTGCTGCACGCGCGGTTCCGCGACCTCGCCGAGCACCTGCGCGCCGGTGACCTCGTGGTGGTGAACGACTCGGCGACCGTGCCTGCGGAGGTCGACGGGGTGGTGACGTCCGGCCGGCGCCGGCCGATCCCGTGGTCGTGCACGTCGGAGCCCGCCTCGACGACGGCAGCCGCGTGGTGGAGCCGCGCACCTCCCCGCAGGCCGCCGACCCCGGTGCTCGACGCCGCGCCCCCGGTGACACGGTGGACCTGCGCGGTCTCACCACGCTCACGCTGCTCGAGGCGTACCCGCACCCCGGCTCCTCCCCCACCGGCGCGGGCAACCGGTTGTGGCGCGCGCACGTCGTCCGGGGAACCGGTGCGGCCGGGTGCTGGCGCGGCACGGACGCCCGATCGCCTACGGCTACCTGGACCACCGCTACCCGCTGGAGGCCTACCAGACGGTGTTCTTCGGTACGTCCAGGGAGCGCCGAGATGCCCAGCGCGGCAAGGCCCTTCACCCCCGACCTCGTGACCCGGCTGGTCGCCCGCGGCATCGGGGTGGTGCCGGTGACGCTCCATACCGGGTTCTCGTCGCAGGAGGCGGGGGAGGCCCCCGCAGCCGGAGTGGTTCGCCGTGCCGGGGGCGGCGCCGCCGCCGTGGGCGGGCCACGCGCGACGCAGGTGGCCGCGTCGTGGCGGTGGGCACCCGGTGACCCGGGCCCTGGAGTCGGCCACCGGCGCGGACGGCGTGGTGCGCCGAGGAGCGGGTGGACCACCCGCGTCGTCTCGTGCGACAACCCGCCGCAGGTGGTCACCGGGCTGGTGAGCGGGTGGCACGACCCGCAGGCCTCGCACCTGCTCCTGGTGGAGGCGGTCGCCGGCCCGCGGCTGACCCAGCAGGCGTACGACGCGGCCGTCGCCGGTGGCTATCTGTGGCACGAGTTCGGCGACGCCGGGCTGTACCTGCCCTGAGGGGGTCGCGGGCAGCAGGTCAGGCGAACGCGGCCGACCGCACCCGCCTGTATTCCGCCTGCGACCACCTTCGAGATCAGCCGCACCGGAAGTGGGATGATCTCGGCCAGCTTGCCGGCGTCCTGCGAGGTCAGCCCGTCCGCGACCCACTGCATGAACCACAGGCCCTGCGCCGGCGGGGCGTCGCGCCCCATCTGCTTCAGGGCGGCGGCCAGCCGGTCCGGGTCGGCGCCCTCCATCAGGCCGCGCATCTCGACCTCCTCGTGGGCGAAGTGCGAGGTGGCTGCCGCGCGCAGCCGCGCGAGCGCCGGCGGCGGCGTCCGCCGTCGGCGGCCGCGGCGGACGTCGGCAGCCGCCCGAACGCGGCCCGGGAGTCGGCCAGACCGGCCACGATCTCCTCGTGCTCGTGGGTGAGGGTCGCGACGTCGCCCTCGTGCCCGCCCGCCGGGTCGCCGATCACCGGCCAGAGGTTGTGCTCCTCCCCCTCGTGGTGGTGGGTCAGCATCGTGTCGAAGTGGGCGAACGCCTCGCCGAGCGCCGCTGCCCGGGTCCGGTCGCCCGGCGCGAGGGCGTCCAGCGCGGCCTCGAACCGTCCGAGGTCGCGGCGGACGGCCTGGTGGATCAGCTTGTTCATGGTCTCGCCGTGGGTGATCACGTCTGCCATCGCACCAGTCTCCACACCGGGTCCCCACCCGGGAAGTGCCCGTTCGGGGGAGCCCGTCGTAGGGTCGGCCCGTGCCCGACGAGAAGACCTCCACCGAGCAGGACGCCAGGCACCCCCACCCCCGACGTGAGCGACGACCTGGTGACGACGCGGCACCGCGTCAAGGCCGGGCGGCGCACCCTGCGCTACACCGCGACGTCCGGCCGGGTCGTGCTGCGGCACGAGAAGCTCGACGACGGCGAGTTCAAGGGCCACCAGCCGCAGGCGGAGGTGTTCGTCACGGCGTACACCCTCGACACCGGCACGGGCTCCGACGACGCCGACGCCAAGCCCGACCCGCACGCCCGGTGACGTTCTGCTTCAACGGCGGCCCGGGGTCGTCGTCGGTCTGGCTGCACCTCGGTCTGCTCGGCCCGCGGCGGGTGCTGATGGGCGACGCCGGCGAGCTGCTCCCGCCGCCGTACGGCATGACCGACAACGCCGAGACGCTGCTGGCGCACTCCGACCTGGTCTTCATCGACCCGGTGTCGACCGGGTATCGCGGGCCGTCGAGGGCGGCAAGCCGACGAGTTCCACGGCTACACCGCGGACATCGAGTCCGTCGGCGAGGTGATCCGGCTGTGGACCACCCGCAACGGCCGCTGGATCAGCCCGAAGTTCCTCGCCGGCGAGTCGTACGGGACGCTGCGCGCCGCCGCGCTGGCCGAGCACCTGCAGTCGCGGTACGGCATGTACCTCAACGGGATCATGCTGATCTCGATGGTGCTCGACATGGGCACGATCCGGTTCACCGAGGGCAACGACCTCCCGCACGCGCTGTACCTGCCCACCTACGCCGCGATCGCCCACCACCACGGCCTGCACGGCGACCGGACGCTGGCGGACGTGCTCGCCGAGGCCGAGGAGTACGCGGCCCGCGACTACCCCTGGGTGCTGTCGCGGGGGGCCCGGCTGACGCCGTCGCAGCGCACCGCCGCCGTCCGCAAGATCTCCGGCCTCACCGGCCTGCCGCGGGAGTACGTCGCCCGCGCCGACCGCGGATCGAGCACCTGCGGTTCTTCACCGAGCTGCTGCGCGGGCAGGGCCGCACGGTCGGCCGCCTGGACGGCCGGTTCTCGGGCTGGGACAAGGACCGCGTCGTCCGAGCACCTCGACCGCGACCCGTCGTACACGGCCATCCCGGTCCCTACAGCGCCGCCTTCAACCACACGTCCGCGAGGACCTCGGGTACGAGAGCGACCTGCCCTACGAGATCCTCACCGACAAGGTGCGCCCGTGGTCGTACAAGGAGTTCGAGGACCGCTCGGTCTCGGTGGTCTCGAGGCTGTCGGCCGCGATGCGCACCAACCCGCACCTGCGGGTGCACGTGGCGTGCGGCTACCACGACGGCGCCACGCCCTACACGGCCGCCGAGCACACCCTCGCCCACCTGCCCATCCCGGACGACCTGCAGGCGAACATCGAGGTCCGCTACTACGAGGCGGGCCACATGATGTACGTGCACGAGCCGTCCCGGGTGCAGCAGTCCAAGGACCTCGCCGCCTTCGTCGGGGGCTGAGCGCACGACACCGTTGCCCTCGAGGTCTACTCGGACCATGAACCCTGATTCGTTTCTCATGGGTGTAGCGGGACAAGTAAAAAGATCTCTACTATGGTGTGAGTCCCCGGCGCCCCCTCCCCCTCCCACGCCCCAACGCACGCGGCCAGCCCTACCACCCCCCCCCCCCCGGCCCTGACCCTCCCCGACTCTTACGGCAACCAAACGCGGTCTCTCCTCCTCGCCTCCGGCCCTCCCGACCTCCCACGCCGCCCCCCCCCCTTTCCCCCCCCCCGCCCGGAACCCCAGCATCGTCCCCCCCACCCTCCCAGCCCCACCGCGCTCCACCACACCCCCCCCGCCCCCCGCCCCCCTACCCAGACCCCCGCCACCCCCCCTCCCCCGGCCCGAGCGCTGGTGATGCTCCTCAGCCTGGTGGTCTAGCCGGGTTCCACGAGGTAGCGCACGGCGACGGCGTCGGAGGCCGCACGGCAGGTGAGCCGCGCGGCGGGCACCGGCTGCGCGCGGACGTCGAGCACCTGGGCCGGTCCGCCGTCGGCGCTCAGGTGCACGCGCCAGCGCTGGGACGCCACGACGTGCTCGGTGAGGCCGTCGACCACGACGGCGGACACGGGCAGGGGGCCGAGCTCGCGGTGCAGGTGGACGGCGGCGGCCTGCTCCCACGGGTGCAGGTGGCTCCACCCGCGCAACCGCACCGCGTCGACCCGCCCGGCGAGGTGGTCCTCGACGAGCCGGACCGGGTCGGTGTCGTCGACGGCCCCGTAGGTGGTGCCGTCGGGGACCACCAGCAGGTTGGCGGCGAACCGGTCGCCGCCGAGGTGGGTGCACTCCCAGGTGGTCTCGGGCCACCGTGCCGCGAGCGCCTCGACGACGGGCCGCCCGCGCACGGCGCAGCAGGTGTCGTGCCGGCCGTGGGTGCACACCAGCAGCCGCGGGGTGGTGCCGTCCGGCGGCGTGACGGGCGCGACCTCGTTCACGGCGGTGGCGGCGAGCAGGTCCTCGGGTGCCGTCCAGCGGCCGGAGGCCACGAGACCGCCGGCCGGCGCACCGGGCCGTGGTCCGCGCAGCAGCCCACCAGCCGCGGTCGGGCGAGGGCTCGCGGCGGCCGGTGCGGCGCACGAGGAGCACCCGCCACCCGTCGTGGCGGACCCGGGCGACCGACGGCGCGCAGCACCACCTCGCCGAGCCCGGCGCCGGCGAGGGCCTGCGGCTCCCACGGCCCCTCGTGCTCCACCAGGAGCCAGCTCCGGGCCGGTGCGGCGGTGCCGGCCAGCGCGTCGCCGCGCTCGCGCGCGCCCTGCGCGCACAGGGGGACGGGACCGGTCACCCGACCGAGGGTGCCACCACGCCGCGCGCGCAGCAGCCGCCGGGCGAGCTCGACCTGGTCGGAGCCGACCCGCAACGAACCCTCGGCGAGCAGCGCAGCGACGGCCTCGACCTCGGTGGCCCCGAGCGCCAGCGTGCCGGCCCGGCTGCGGAGCACGGTGCCGTCGTCGCCCTGCTCAGGGTCGCCGCCAGGTGCTCGCGCAGGTGGACGACCGAACCGTCGGCGACCTCCTGGGCGGCCCGGTGCTGGGCGAGCGGCCCCAGCGGCGCCGCGCGCTGGGCGGAGCGGGCGGCCTGACGCAGCAGGTCGGCGACGTCCTGCGCCGGGACGCCGCCGAGCGCCTGCAGCAGCGCGGCCCGCACGTCCTCGACGTCGGGCGCCACGTCGGCGGCTGACCCGACGTCGACACCGAGCGGCAAGGAGGCACGGACGTCCTCGCGGGCCGCGGCCCCGACCAGCGCGAGGTCGAGCAGGTGGCGGGCCAGGTGGTGCCGGGTCCAGGTGTGCACGCCGATGGTGACGTGGGTGCTGACCTCGCCCTGCGCGGTCGCGGCGTGCAGCCAGCCGCGCGGGAGGTACAGGCAGTCGCCGGGCTCCAGCACGGCCTCCAGCGCGGCCGGCTCGGCAGCCGCGGCCTCGACCGCGGCGCGACGGTCGGTCCACAGGTCGTCGCGCAGAGGTGCGGGCTGCACGGGCCGGCGGAGGCGCCACTGCTTGCGGCCGTGGGTCTGGAGCACGAACACGTCGTGCACGTCGTAGTGGTCCGAGAACCCTTGATTCTCAGGCGGTGTCACGTAGGCGTTCACCTGCACGGGGTGGCCGAGGTCGGCGGCGAGCCCCTGGGAGAAGTGCGTCACGGCGCCCAGGTGCGGTGCAGGCCCTGCAGCACCAGCGTGGCGCCCTCGCTGAACAGGCGGGGCGAGCTTGTCGTCGCTCACCTGGTCGGCGATCGCGGCCCCGATGCCGCCGCCCGCGGTGAACTCGCGGTCACCGAGCGTGCTGCCGGAGCGCGCCACCCGCAGGAACGGGGTGCGCAGGCCGCGCCGGGACACCAGCTCGTCGACGGCGGCCTGGTCGAGGAGGTCCTCGAAGGACCTCGGCAGGTCGGCGGCGCGGGTCAGCAGCGCCTCGCGCGACCACGTGCGCGCCGCGAACTCGTCCGGGTCGGGGACGAGCCGGGCAGGTGGGACGTGCGAGGTGGGGGCGCGCCGTGCCGGCGGCCCCCACCCCTGAGAGGTCGTGCTCGCTCACGCGCCGGAGTCTGCCCCGCCGTCGGCACCGCCGTCGGCACCGCCGTCAGCACCGCCATCGGCACCACCGCGCCCACCATCGGCACCGCCGTCAGCGCCGCCGTCCGCGCCACCATCGGCACCGCCGTCAGCACCGCCGTCAGCACCGCCGTCGCCGCCGCCGTCGCGCCGCCGGCACCGCCGTCGAGCGGGCCGTGCGGGTGCGCTCCGCCGTCCAGGGGGCCTTCCGTGCTCTCGGTCTCGTTCTCGCTCATGGCACCTCCACCTCGAGGGTGGCCTGGCGGCCACCCGCTGCGGTCCGGCCGGTCCGACCGGTCCTCGCCACTCTGTCGCTGCGCCCGGCCGCGCGCATCCGGAAGCGCTCGGCAGGCGGGATCATCCGCGCGCGCGGAGGATGAGGCCGTGGAGACCGAGGGCCTGCCGGCGGTGGACGGCGCGGCCGTCCGCGCCCGGATCGCCGCGGCACCCGCTCCGGCCGCCGGCACCTGGGCGCGCTGGCAGTGGCTGGCGCAGACGGGGGGCCAGGACCTCTGCCTCGCCAAGCTCGTGGAGCCCCACGCCGACGCGACGTCCGTGCTCGCCGACCTGGGCGGGGACCCGCCCGGCGCGGACGACGTCTGGGCGGTCTGGGCTGCCGAGCCGCCCACCGTGGTGCTCCGCCTCGTCGACGGCCCCGACGGTCCGGTGCTGAGGGGACCAAGGCGTTCTGCTCGGGCTGGGAGCTCGTCACCCACGCCCTCGTGACGGCACAGCACGACGGCGTCTCCCGGCTCGTCGCCGTCGACGTGGCCGCCGCCCGGGCCGACGGACGGGTGCGTCCGGTGGGACCGCCCTGGGCCGGACCGGGGATGCGCCGGGCGGGGACGTCGAGCCTCGAGCTCGACGGCGTGCCCGCGGTCGCCGGTCGGTCACCCGGCGACTACACGGGCCGGACCCGGTTCTGGGACGGCGCCATCGGGGTGGCGGCGGTCTGGTTCGGCGGCGCCCGGGAGGTCGCCGGCACGCTGGAGCGGACGGCGCGGCGGCGGCCGCTCGGCGACCACGCCCTGGCGCACCTCGGCGGGGTCACCAGCGCCCTGGACCGCACCAGGGCCCACCTGCTGCTGGCCGCCGAGGTGGTCGACGCCGGCGGCGACGACGTCGACGCCCGGCGGGCGCTGGCCGAGTCGGTGCGGGCGAGCACCGTGGCCACCGTGACCGAGGTGCTCGACCGCGTGGGCCGCGCCCTCGGCCCGGTGCCGCTCGCGCTCGACGCCGTGCACGCCACCCGGGTCACCGACCTCGAGGTGTTCGTCCGCCAGCACCACGCCGAATCCGACCTCGCCGCCCTGGGCCGGCTGGTCGTCGACGGCCACGGGGGGCCGACGTGAGCGTGCTGCCGGCCCTCGCGGGGTCCGGGTCGCAGTTCGTGGCGGAGGACGACTGGCGCTCGGCCGCGTGGCACACCCGACCCGCCCTCTCGCTCCCGGTGGCCGGCGCGCGGGTCGTGGTCGTCTCGGCCCACCCCGACGACGAGGTGCTCGCGCTCGGCGGCACGTTGTCGCTGCTCGCGGCGCGCGGCTGCCGGCTGACCCTCGTGACCGCCACCGACGGCGAGCGCTCGCACCCGGGCAGCAGGTCCGGTGACCCCGTGCCGATGGCCGCGCGCCGGGCCGTCGAGCTGCGTGACGCCCTCGCCGTGCTCGGCGTGGACGCCGAGCCGGTGCGCCTCGGGCTCCCCGACAGCGGGCTGGCGTCGGCCGAGCCGGGGCTGCGCGAGCGGCTGGCGCCGCTCGTCGTCGACGCCGACCTCGTGGTCGGCACCTGGTCGCAGGACGGCCACCCCGACCACGACGCCGTCGGGCGGGCGTGCCGGTCGCTGGCCCCGGGCGCGGTGTGGGAGGTCCCGGTCTGGGCGTGGCACTGGGCGTCGCCGGACGACGACCGCCTGCCGTGGGACCGCGTGCGGGTGGTCGACGTGAGCGACCGGCTCGACGCCAAGGCGCGCGCCATCGCCTGCTTCGCCAGCCAGGTGGCGCCGATCGGCCCGGAGCCCGAGGACGCCGCCGTGCTGCCGCCCGAGGTGCTCGCGCACTTCGCCCGTCCTCTCGAGGCGGTGCTGGTGTGACGGCCGCCGACTACTTCGACGGGCTCTACGCCGCGACCGAGGACCCCTGGCGGCTGGCGTCCAGCGCGTACGAGGCGCGCAAGTACGCCGCCACCGTCGCGGCGGTCCCGGGCCGGCCCGCCCGGGTGCTCGAGCCGGGGTGCTCGATCGGCGTGCTCACCGACCTGCTGGCCGCCCGGTGCGACGAGCTGGTCGCGATGGACCTGTCGCAGGCCGCGGTCCGCACCGCGCGCGCGCGGGTCGCGCACCACCCGCACGTGCACGTCGGTGTCGGCGCGGTCCCGGGCGACTGGCCCGAGGGCGGGTTCGACCTGGTGGTGCTCAGCGAGCTGCTCTACTACCTGTCCGACGACGACCGCCTCCGCACCGTCGACCTCGCGCTCGGCTCGCTCGCACCCGGCGGGCACCTGCTCGCCGTGCACTGGCGGCACCCGTTCGCCGAGGCACCCACCGACGGCGACGCGGTGCACGACGCGCTGGCGGCCGACGGCCGGTTCACCGTCGAGCGGCACGAGGTCGACCCCGACTACCGCCTCGACCTGCTCGCGGCGCGGACGGACCGGACGTGACCGACCACCTGCCGTCGGCCGTCGTGGTCGTCGTCCCCGCCCGCGACGAGGAGGACCTGCTGCCCCGCTGCCTGGCCTCGCTGGCCGTCGCGAGCCGACGGGTGGCCCACCTCGGGGTCCGCACCGAGGTCGTCGTCGTCGCCGACTCCTGCACCGACCGCACCGCCGACGTGGCGAAGGCCGCGGGCGCGTCGGTGCTCGAGGTGCTGGCGGGCCGGGTCGGTGCCGCCCGCGCCGCCGGGGTGCGGCACGGGCTCGGTCCCGACCGCGTCCGACCTGCACACCACCTGGCTGGCGCACACCGACGCCGACTCGGTCGTCCCCGCCGACTGGCTGGTGACCCAGCTGCAGCACGCGACCCGCGGTGCCGACGCGGTGCTCGGGACGGTGCGGCTCGCCGGCGCGGAGGACGGCGAGCCGGTGCCGGCCGCCCACCAGCCCCTGGTCGACCGCTGGGCCGAGCGCTACGTCGCCCAGCTGCTGCCGGACCTCACCCACCCGCACGTCCACGGCGCGAACCTCGGCGTGCGCGCCGACGCCTACCTCGCGGTCGGGGGGTTCGACGACCTCGACCTGCACGAGGACCACGTCCTGGCGGCCCGGCTGCGCGAGGCCGGCCGCCACGTGGTCACCACCTCGCTGGACCCCGTCGTCACCTCGCACCGGTTGAGGGGACGGGTCGACGGCGGGGTCGCGACCGACCTGCGCTCGGCCTGACCCGGTCCCTCGTCCGCAGCGCGTGACGCGGGTGCCCGCGGGTGCCAGGATCGAGCGCATGGCCCACCCCCGCGCCGGACAGCTCGCGCAGCCCGAGGACCTCGTCGACGTCGGCGCCCTGCTCGACGCCTACGCGGACCGCGTCCCCGACGTCGACGACCCCGCGCAGCAGGTGGTGTTCGGCACGTCGGGGCACCGCGGCAGCAGCCTCGACGGCGCCTTCAACGAGCAGCACATCCTCGCGATCACGCAGGCGATCTGCGAGTACCGCGCCGGCCAGGGCATCACCGGCCCGCTCGTCGTCGGCCGCGACACCCACGCCCTGTCGTTGCCGGCGTGGCACTCGGCGCTCGAGGTGCTCGTGGCCAACGACGTCACCGTGCTCACCGACGAGCAGGACTCGTGGACGCCGACACCCGCTGTCTCGCACGCGATCCTGCGGCTCAACCGCCAGGGCTCGCACGGCCAGGTCGACGGCATCGTCATCACGCCGTCGCACAACCCGCCCCGCGACGGCGGCTTCAAGTACAACCCGCCGCACGGCGGCCCGGCCGACTCCGACGCCACCGGGTGGATCGCGGACCGCGCGAACGCGCTGCTGCGGGCCGGCCTCGACGGCGTGAAGCGCGTCTCGACCGACCGCACCCGCGACGCCGTGCGCGGGTACGACTTCCTCGGGCACTACGTCGACGACCTGCCGTCGGTGCTCGACCTCGACGCGATCCGGCAGGCGGGCGTGCGGATCGGCGCCGACCCGCTCGGCGGCGCGGCGGTGGAGTACTGGGGCGCGATCGCGGAGCGGCACCGGCTCGACCTCACGGTGGTCAACCCGTCGGTCGACCCGCAGTGGGCGTTCATGACGCTCGACACCGACGGCAAGATCCGGATGGACTGCTCGTCGCCGAACGCGATGGCCTCGCTGATCGGCGCGAAGGACGCGTACGACATCTCGACGGGGAACGACGCCGACTCCGACCGGCACGGGATCGTCACGCCGGACGCCGGGCTGATGAACCCGAACCACTACCTCGCCGTGGCGATCGGCTACCTGTTCGCGCACCGACCCGGCTGGGGGGAGCGCGTCGCCGTCGGCAAGACGCTGGTGTCGTCGTCGATGATCGACCGGGTGGTGGCCGACCTCGGCCGCGACCTGCTCGAGGTGCCGGTCGGCTTCAAGTGGTTCGTGCCCGGGCTGCTCGACGGCAGCGTGGGTTTCGGCGGCGAGGAGAGCGCGGGCGCCTCGTTCCTGCGCCACGACGGCACGGTGTGGACGACCGACAAGGACGGCATCCTGCTGGCCCTGCTCGCGTCCGAGATCCAGGCCGTGACCGGACGCAGCCCGAGCCGGCACCACGCCGAGCTGGCCGAGCGCTTCGGCGCGTCGTCGTACGCCCGGGTCGACGCACCCGCCGACCGCGAGCAGAAGGCGAAGCTGTCGCGGCTGTCTCCGGCGGACGTGACGGCCACCGAGCTGGCCGGCGAGCCGATCACGGCGACGCTCACCGAGGCGCCGGGCAACGGCGCCTCGATCGGCGGCCTGAAGGTGACCACGGAGTCGGCCTGGTTCGCGGCGCGGCCGTCCGGCACCGAGGACGTCTACAAGATCTACGCCGAGTCCTTCCGCGGCCCCGAGCACCTCGCCGAGGTGCAGGCCGCGGCCCGCGAGGTCGTGTCGGCGGCGCTGTCGTGACCGGCGCTCGACGACGGCGAGCGGCAGGCGAGGTGCTGCTCGGCCTACCTGGAGCGGCTGCACGAGGCCGTGCTGTGGAAGCTCGAGGGCCTGTCCGAGCGCGACCAGCGGATGCCGATGACGGCGACCGGGACGAACCTGCTCGGCGTCGTCAAGCACCTCGCGGCGGTCGAGGCCGAGTACCTGGGGCTCTGCGTCGGGCGGCCCTTCCCCGGAGGAGATCCCCTGGACGGCAGAGGGTCTCGAGCCGAACGCCGACATGTGGGCGACGGCCGACGAGTCGCCGCAGATGATCCTCGACCTGTACCGGCGGGTGGCCGCGCACAGCGCGCAGACGGTGGCCGAGCTGCCGCTCGACGCACCGGCCAGCGGTCCCGTGGTGGGACCCGCCGGAGACGACCCTGCAGCGCCTGCTCGTGCACCTGAGCGCTCGAGACCGCCCGGCACGCGGGGCAGATGGACGTGGTGCGGGAGTCGATCGACGGCGCGCGCGGGATGCTGCCCGCCGTGTCGAACCTGCCGGACGAGGACGACGCGTGGTGGTCGGCGTACGTGGCGCGGCTGCGTGAGGTGGCCGAGGGGTCGGGCTGACCTCGTCGTGAGCGCGGTCCGGAGCGTCGAGGGACTCCCCCGGATGGCTCCACCGCTCCGCTCCGACCTTCGCGCCGAGGGCGTTCTCTGCGACAGTGGAGGAATGGCGGGCGGGACGAGCACGGTGGGAGCGCGGGTGTCGCGACGCTCCCCCGACAAGTTCGCCGAGCGCAGGGACCAGCTCGCCGCGGTGGCGCTGCAGACGCTCGGCGAGCTCGGCTACGCCCGCACCAGCCTGCGCGAGATCGCGCAGAACTCGGAGTTCTCGCACGGCGTGCTGCACTACTACTTCACCGACAAGCACGACCTGATCATCGCGTGCGTGCGGCAGTACAAGGCCACCTGCGTGACGCGGTACGACGACGTGGTCGCCGCCGCGACCACCGCGGCGGGGCTTCGTTCGGCGTTCGGCGACGCGCTCGTGGCGACGATGCGCGACGACGCCCCGATGCACCGGCTCTGGTACGACCTGCGCTCCCAGTCGCTGTTCGACGAGAGCCTGCGTGCCGACGTGCAGGCGATCGACACCTCGCTCGAGCAGATGATCTGGCGGGTGCTGAGCCGCTACGCCGACTCTCGCAGAGGTGCCGGTGGCCGTCTCGCCCGCCGTCGGGTACGCCGCGCTCGACGGGCTCTTCCAGCAGTCGCTGCTGCGCCACCTCGCCGGTGACGGCACCGCCGGTGAGCACCTGCTCGCCGGCAGCGCCGCGCTGATCGGCCAGCTGGTCCCGACCGGCTGACGCCAGGGGCTCGACAGGGTAGGTCGTCGAACCACCTCAAGTGAGCGAAAGCGGTTGTCAGTGGTGGCATCTAGCCTTGTTCCATGAGGTCGGGGGATCCAGGAGCGCAGCTCGTGGCAGGTCTGCGGGCCCACTCGCTGGCGGGGTTCGCGCACCAGGCCGAGCACCTGCGGCGGGTGTGGGCGATCACCCGGCACGTGCACTCCCAGGAGTCCTACCGGGTCGGTGACGCCTCACGCGGTGATGCGTTGGGGTGCGGGCGGATCACCGAGCACGACCTCGACGTGCAGGCCGCGGCTGAGGTCGCGGCCGCGACCGGGCTGAGCACCTACTGGGCCGAGCAGGACGTGGTCCTGGCCCGGGCGTTGTGCACCAGGCTGACCGCGACGCTCGGCGCGTTGGAGGCCGGGCAGGATCGACGTGCGTGCGGGCGCGGACGATGGCCGAGCACACCGCCGACCTGACCGGCCGGCAGGCCCGCAAGGTCGAGGCCGTCGTGCTGGACGGGTTGCCGGCGCCGGTGCTGGACGGCACCGGCACCGTCGGGCCGTGGGACGGGCCGACGCCGGAGCGGTTCACCCGCCGGGTCACCACCGCCGTCGCCGCCGTCCGCCGCGACGACGAGGAGCAGGTCAGGGACGAGGTCCGCCGACGCACCGGGATCTCGGTGTGGACGCACCCGGAGAACCCGGCCCTGTCCACGATGACCGTCACCGGACCGACCGAGCTGGTCCAGACCATCGCCGCGACGTGCCGGGCCCGCGTCCGCGGGCTGAGCCGCGACGAGCTGGGCGGACGCACCCGCGGCATGGCCGAGCTCGACCTGCTGTTCGACGCCGTCTGCGACGACGGCACGGGCTCAGGTGGTGCTGGCGGTCGGGCAGGGGTCGGGTGCAGCGCGAGGTCGGCGTCGTGATCACCCTGGACACCCTGACCAGCGACGACGCCGCCACCCACACCACCGGCGAGGTCCGCGGCAACGGCGTCCCCGTGCCCGTCACCGCCGCCGTGGCCCGCGTCGTCGCCGGCCAGGCCCTGGACCGCGGCGCGGGGACCTGCGTCCTGCTCACCGACACCCACGGCCACCTCACACGGTTCCTGCGGATCGGCCGCGCACCCGAGAACGACTGGACCAGAGAGTCTCTGATCTCAGCGGCACGGCGTGCGATCGCCAAGCAGCCGGAACCGAGGCACGGCACCGACTCGTACGTGCCCACGGTCGAGATCGCGGACTTCGTCGCCGCCCGCGACCCCGTCTGCACCTTCCCCGGCTGCTCCGTCCCCAGCTCACGCTGCGACCTCGACCACACCGTCCCCCACCCGAGAGGGCCCACCTCGGTCCAGAACCTGTCCCCCAGATCGCGCCGGTGCCATCGCTACAAGACCGCCGCCCTCTGGCGCTGCCGCACGCTCACATCCAGCGGCGGAACGGTGATCGGTCACGAGTGGACCAGCCCCCTCGGCACCCGACAGGTCGTCGAGGTCGAAGCCCTGCCCTGCTGACCGGACGAGACCGATGGCCCCTCAGGCGCTCTTGCGGGTTGCGGTCTTCTTGGCGGCGGTCTTCTTGGCCGCCGTCTTCTTGGCCGCCGTCTTCTTGGCCGCCGTCTTCTTCGCCGGGGCCGACTTCTTGGCGGTCGAGGTCGAGGCCGACTTCTTCGCCGGCGCAGCCTTCTTCGTCGACGACCGCCGACGACGAGCCGCCACCGCGGCGGGCGCTGGCCTCGTCGACCGACTTCTGCAGCGCGGCCAGCAGGTCGATGACCTCGCCGCCGCCCTTCGCCGCGGGCTCCTTCTCGGCCGGCGCCTCCTCGGCGTCCCCGCGCTCGAGCTTGTTGTGGATCATCGTCTCGACCGCCTCGCGGTAGTCGTCGACGAACTCCTCGGGCTCGTAGTCGCCGGTGAGCGAGTCGACCAGCGACGACGCCATCGCCAGCTCCTGCGGCCGCAGGTCCGAGCTGTCGGGCAGGTTCTCGAAGTCGGCCTGACGGATCTCGTCCGGCCACATCATCGTCTGGAGCACGATCACGTCGTCGCGCACGCGCAGCACCGCCAGCGTCGAGCGGGAGCGGATCGACACGTGCACCAGGGCCATCCGGTCGGTCTGCTCGAGCACCTCGCGCAGCAGCGCGTACGGCTTGCGGCCGGTGTTCTCGGGGCTGAGGTAGTAGCTCTTCTCCAGCAGCAGCGGGTCGATCTGCTCGGCCGGGACGAACCGCTCGACCTCGATCTCGCGGCTGCCGTGCACGGGGAGGTCGGCGAGGTCCTCGTCGGTGAGGATCACCAGCTGGCCGTCGTCGGCCTCGTACCCCTTGGCGATCTCGTCGAAGGACACCTCCTCGCCGCAGACGCTGCAGATCCGCTTGTACCGGATCCGCCCACCGTCCTCGCGGTGCACCTGGTGGAAGGAGACGTCGTTGCTCTGGGTCGCGGTGTACATCTTCACCGGGACGTTCACGAGCCCGAACGAGACCGAGCCCTTCCACATCGCTCTCACCGGTACAGGATGGACCCGTGCAGCCCATGCTCGCCACTGCCAACGACGACGGCGCGTCGCCGCCGTCGGGCGAGGCGTGGCTGCACGAGGTCAAGTGGGACGGCATGCGGGTGGTCGCCGAGGTCGCCGACGGCCGCCTCCGGCTGAGCTCGCGCAACGGCAACGCGGTGTCCGCCGCCTACCCCGAGCTGGTGGTCGGCGACCACTCCCGGCCGACGCTGCGACCTCGACCACACCATCCCCCACCCACGCGGACCCACCAGCGTGCAGAACCTGTCGCCCAGATCGCGCCGGTGCCACCGCTACAAGACCGCCGCCCTCTGGCACTGCCGCACGCTCACGTCCAGCACCGGCACAGTCGTCGCCCACGAGTGGACCAGCCCCCTCGGGACCCGCCAGGTCGTCGAGGTCGAACCCCTGCCCTGCTGACCCGACCCGAGCGGCGACCGACGGGTCAGGCGCTCTTGCGGGCCGCGGTCTTCTTGGCGGTGGTCTTCTTCGCGGCGGTCTTCTTGGCCGCCGTCTTCTTGGCAGCGGTCTTCTTCGCCGGCGCCGACTTCTTGGCGGTCGACGTCGAGGCCGACTTCTTCGCCGGCGCAGCCTTCTTCGCCGACGGCCCCGGACGACGACGACGAGCCACCGCGCCGGGCGCTGGCCTCGTCGACCGACTTCTGCAGCGCGGCCAGCAGGTCGATGACCTCGCCGCCGCCCTTGGCCGCGGGCTCCTTCTCCGCAGGCGCCTCCTCGGCGTCCCCGCGCTCGAGCTTGTTGGTGGATCATCGTCTCGACCGCCTCGCGGTAGTCGTCGACGAACTCCTCGGGCTCGTAGTCGCCGGTGAGCGAGTCGACCAGCGACGACGCCATCGCCAGCTCCTGCGGCCGCAGGTCCGAGCTGTCGGGCAGGTTCTCGAAGTCGGCCTGGCGGATCTCGTCCGGCCACATCATCGTCTGGAGCACGATCACGTCGTCGCGCACGCGCAGCACCGCCAGGGTGGAGCGGGAGCGGATCGACACGTGCACCAGGGCCATCCGGTCGGTCTGCTCCAGCACCTCGCGCAGCAGCGCGTACGGCTTGCGGCCGGTGTTCTCCGGGCTGAGGTAGTAGCTCTTCTCCAGCAGCAGCGGGTCGATCTGCTCGGCCGGGACGAACCGCTCGACCTCGATCTCGCGGCTGCCGTGCACGGGCAGGTCGGCGAGGTCCTCGTCGGTGAGGATCACCAGCTGGCCGTCGTCGGCCTCGTACCCCTTGGCGATCTCGTCGAAGGACACCTCCTCGCCGCAGACGCTGCAGATCCGCTTGTACCGGATCCGCCCACCGTCCTCGCGGTGCACCTGGTGGAACGAGACGTCGTTGCTCTGGGTCGCGGTGTACATCTTCACCGGGACGTTCACGAGCCCGAACGAGACCGAGCCCTTCCACATCGCTCTCACCGGTACAGGATGGACCCGTGCAGCCCATGCTCGCCACTGCCAACGACGACGGCGCGTCGCCGCCGTCCGGTGAGGCGTGGATGCACGAGGTCAAGTGGGACGGCATGCGGGTGGTCGCGGAGGTCGCCGACGGACGCCTCCGGTTGAGCTCGCGCAACGGCAACGCGGTGTCCGCGGCCTACCCCGAGCTGGTGGTCGGCGACCACCTCCCGGCCGACGCCGTGCTCGACGGCGAGGTGGTCGCTCTCGACGGCGGGCTCCCGAGCTTCGCCACCCTCGCCACCCGCATCCACGTCCGCAACGAGCGCCGCGCGCGCGAGCTCTCCGAGCGGCACCCGGTCACGTTCATGGCCTTCGACGTGCTGCGTCTCTACGGCGTCGACCTGCTGACGATGCGGCAGGAGGAGCGGCGCGGCGTGCTGGAGCGGCTCGAGCTCGGCGGCGAGGGCGACGCCTCGCACTGGCGGTCACCGCCGGCCTACGACGACGGCGCGGCGCTCTGGGCCGCCACCAAGGCGCAGGGCCTCGAGGGCGTGGTCAGCAAGCGCCGCACGGCGCTCTACAAGCCCGGGCGACGCAGCAAGGACTGGATCAAGACGGCCCACCGCCGGGTCGAGTCGTACGCCGTGGTCGGGCTGGAACCCGCAGACCGGGACGACCGACACCCTCGCCTCGGTCTGGGTCGCGCTGCCGGACCCCGACGGCGGCTGGGTCGTCGCCGGACGCGTCGGCAGCGGCATCGCCGGCCCGGCGGTCGCGACCCTGAGCCGGCTGCTGAAGCCGCTCGCCGTCGAGAACCACCCGTTCGCCGTCCGCCCGCCCGACCCGGACGTGCGGCTGGCGCACTGGGTCGAGCCCCGCGTGGTCATCGACGTGCGGCACATGGGCCGCCAGCCCGACGGCCGCATCCGCCAGCCGGTGTTCCGCGGCGTCCGCACCGACCTGTCGGTCGAGGACCTCCAGCCGTGAGCCGGCGATGAGTCCCGAGGGCGAGCGGGTCTACGTCGACGTCGAGGGGACGAAGATCGGGCTGACCAGCCTCGACAAGGTGATGTACCCGATGACGGGCACCACCAAGGCCGAGGTGCTGCAGTACTACACGCTGGTCAAGGACCACATCCTCGAGCAGCTCGCCGACCGGCCGGCCACCCGCAAGCGCTGGGTGCACGGCACGGGCGACATGAGCTTCTTCGAGAAGAACGCGAGCAGCGGCACGCCGCGGTGGGTCCGCCGCGCGCCGATCGAGAACCCGGAGTCCAAGCGCCACACCAAGATCGACTGGCCGGTGATCGACTCGCTGCCGTCGCTGGTGTGGCACGCGAACCTCAACTCGCTCGAGCTGCACACCCCGCAGTGGACGGTGACCGAGGACGGCGAGCCGCAGAACCCCGACCGGCTGGTCATCGACCTGGACCCGGGCCCCGGCACCGGCCTGGCCGAGTGCGCGCAGGTGGCGCTCTGGGTGCGCGAGCGGCTGCAGGACGACGGCCTCGACCCGTGGCCGGTCACCAGCGGCAGCAAGGGGATGCAGCTCTACGCCGAGCTCGCCGGCGGCGAGCCGGGCGAGGAGACCTCGGACGAGGTGCGCGACCGGGTCCGGGTGCTCGCCGAGGCGCTGTCGAAGGAGCACGGCAAGCAGGTCACCGCGGTGATGGCGAAGACGAAGCGTCCGGGCAAGATCTTCCTGGACTGGAGCCAGAACTCGGGGTCGAAGACGACGATCACCCCGTGGTCGCTGCGCGGCAAGGACGAGCCGACCGTCGCCTGCCCGCGCGAGTGGGACGAGGTCGAGGCCGCCGTCGACGGCAGCGAGGAGCTGACCCAGCTGCGCTACGAGGACGTGCTGGAGCGGCTCGGCCTGCGCTGAGCGCTCGTCGGGTCAGGCCTCCGGCCGGTCCGGCGGCGGCTGGGCGCCCTCCTGGTCGCCGCCCTCCTCGGCGTCCGCCTGGCGGTGCTGGTCGCCCTCGAGGTAGCTGGACTCCGACGCCGCGGTGCCGTCGTCGTGGGTGCTCGCGCCGTCCGCGCGCTCTCGCTCCTGCTCGCTCATGGCCCCCACGGTGCCCGACTGGGAGGATGCCCGCCATGCAGAGCCTCGTCGACGTGCAGCCCGCCCGTCCGTCCGACCGGGCCTGGATCGCCGAGCGGGTGCGCCGGCTGCAGGCCGACGCCCGGCGCAGCGCCGACACCCACCTGGTCCGGGTGCTGCTGCCGGACGGCTGGGACGTCGACCTGTACCTCAAGGACGAGTCGACCCACCGCACCGGCAGCCTCAAGCACCGGCTGGCCCGCTCGCTGTTCCTGCACGCCCTGTGCAACGGCTGGATCGGCCCCGGCACCACCGCCGTCGAGGCCTCCAGCGGCTCCACCGCCGTGAGCGAGGCCTGGTTCGCGCGGATGCTCGACATCCCCTTCGTGGCGGTGATGGCGCGCACGACGAGCCCGGAGAAGATCGCCCTGATCGAGCGGGAGGGCGGGCGCTGCCACCTGGTCGACGACCCGGCGTCGATCTACGCCGAGGCGGCGCGGCTCACCGCCGAGGTCGACGGCCACTTCCTCGACCAGTTCACCTACGCCGAGCGCGCCACCGACTGGCGCGGCAACAACAACATCGCCGAGTCGATCTACGAGCAGCTGCAGGACGAGCGGCACCCGGTGCCGGAGTGGGTGGTGGTGGGCGCCGGGACGGGCGGCACCAGCGCCACGCTCGGACGCTTCGCGCGCTACCGGCAGCTCGCGCACCAGGGTGTGCGTCGTCGACCCGGAGAACTCGGCCTTCCTGATGGGCCTTCGCCGGCGAACCCACCGACGCCGCCTGCGGGTCGCGGATCGAGGGCATCGGCCGGCCCCGGGTCGAGCCGAGCTTCGTCCCCACGGTGGTCGAGCGGATGCTCGGCGTCCCCGACGCCGCGTCGGTCGCCGCGATGCGGTTCCTGCGCGACCGCACCGGCCTGCGGGCGGGTGGGTCCACCGGCACCAACCTCTACGGCGCGCTGTTCCTCGCGTGCGAGATGAGGGCCGCCGGGCGAGTGGGCAGCATCGTCACGCTGCTGTGCGACCACGCCGAGCGCTACTGCGCCACCTACGACTCCGACGAGTGGGTCGCGGCCGCCGGCATGGACCTGGCGCCGTACACGGAGGTGCTCGCCACGGCGTGGGACACGGGGGTCTGGACCGGCTGACCCCTCCGTCTAGGGCATGCTGCGCCCGTGGCATACGACGTCGAGAAGGTCAGGTCCAGCTTCCCCGCGCTCGCCGAGGGGACGGCGCACTTCGACGGCCCCGGCGGCTCGCAGGTGCCGCGCGAGGTCGCGCACGCGGTCGCGTCCACGCTCGGCTCCTCGATCTCGAACCGGGGGACGGTGACCGCCGCCGCGCGGCGCGCCGAGCAGGTGGTGCAGGACTGCCGCACGGCGCTCGGCGACCTGCTCGACACCGATCCGGGGGGCGTCGTCTTCGGACGCAGCGCCACCGACCTCACCTACGGCCTGGCGCGCGCGATGTCGCGGGAGTGGGGCGAGGGCGACGAGGTCGTGGTCACGCGGCTCGACCACGACGCCAACATCCGGCCCTGGGTGCAGGCGGCCGAGCGCGCCGGGGCGACCGTCCGCTGGGCCGACTTCGACCGCGAGACAGGCGTTCTCGACGTCTCGCACGTCGAGGCGGTGCTGACCGACCGGACGCGGCTGGTCGCCGTCACGGGCGCCAGCAACCTGCTCGGCACCCGGCCGGACCTGCCGTCGATCGCGCGACTCGTCCACGACGCCGGCGCCCTGCTGTGCGTCGACGCCGTCCACCTCACGCCGCACGCCGTCGTCAGCCGCGGGGACCTCGGTGCCGACCTGATCACCTGCTCCCCGTACAAGTTCCTGGGTCCGCACTGCGGCGTCCTCGCCGCTGACCCGGCTCTGCTGGAACGGTTCTCGCCGGACAAGCTGCTGCCGTCGACCGACGCCGTCCCCGAGCGGTACGAGCTCGGCACCCTGCCCTACGAGCTGATGGCGGGCACCACGGCAGCCGTCGACTTCCTCGCCGACCTCGTGCCGGGCGAGGGGTCGCGCCGCGAGCGCCTGGTCGCGTCGATGACGGCGCTCGACGAGTACGAGGAGGAGCTCGTCCGACGTCTCGAGGACGGCCTCGCCGGCACCGAGCGCGTCCGCCTGATCGGGTCGGCGCCGCACCGCACGCCCACCCGCCTGTTCACCGTGGACGGCGTCGCCGACGCCGAGGTGGCCGACCACCTCGCCGGCCTCGGCGTGAACGCACCGGCGGGGAGCTTCTACGCGCTGGAGGCCTCGCGCCACCTCGGGCTCGGCGACGCCGGCGGGATCCGCGCCGGGATCGCGCCGTACACGACGGCCGACGAGGTCGACCGGCTCCTGGCGGGAGTCCGCGAGGTCGCCCGTGCGTAGGGGAGCTGCCGTCGCGGCCGCGGCGCTGCTGCTCGCCGGCTGCGGCGACCCGGACGCGCTGGCGGGCTACACCGACGAGGGCGACGCCTGCCAGCAGGTGGTCTCGGCCATCGCCTACGCCGACGACCTGCTGAAGCCGCTCGGCCAGGAGCCGTACCAGGACTTCGACGACGCCACCCGCAGCCGGCTCGCCGCGGTCGGGGGCACGATCGCGCTCGAGGTGCACGACTGGCCCACCGACGAGATCGCCGACCAGGCCCGCGTCGTGCAGCCGCTCGCGGAGGCGTCCGGCGCGAAGGCGGGCGGTGACGCGCAGACCCGCACGCTGCTGGAGTACCGGCTCGAGGCGACCCGGCTGGTGCAGCTCTGCCGCGAGCGCGACGGCTCCTGAGCTACGGCGACGCCACGAGCGCGCGCAGGCGCTGGTGCGTCTCCTCCATGTCGGGGTCGGCCCGGCGAGGCGGTCGCGCAGGCGAGCAGCGTCGGGGGGGTAGCGGTGCTCGGGGCGTGGCCGGCGCGCTGGTCGCGACCAGCTCGCTCGGCCGGGCCTCGCCGAAGGGGTCCACGTGCTCAGCCTGCCGTCTGAGGCCCCTCAGACGCTTCTCAGGCACCCCTCAGACGTGCTCGGGGCCGTCTCAGGTCGGGTTCAGGTCCAGGGAGGCGGTCCGCCGCACGGCCCGGTCTGCCGATCCCCCGCCCCCGGTCTCAGACCGATCGTTGAGGTGTCGCTCGGAGCAGCCGGGCGGCGGAGACCAGGAGGACACACCATGTACAGCTTCGACCCGGCCCTCGACGCCGAGATCGCCTACCGCCGCGAGGACATCCGCTCGTCCTTCCGCAGCACCCGGCGGTTCCGCACCCGGACGGCGAACGCCCCCGTGGACGGGACCACCGGCACCCGCGCGCACCGGCCCTCGCCGGTGACCGCGACGGTCGCCCACCGCGCCGCCTGAATCATGGTGGCGCAGGTGTCGGACCCGGTTGACATGATGTCGCCCGTGGCCCGCGAGGACGTCGCCCTGGTGGCGCGCACCGACGAGGTGCGCACCCTCACCGACGCCCTGCGGGCCGCGGGCGACTCACGTCCGGCCGTCTGGCTCGTCGCCGGCGACGCCGGGGTCGGCAAGTCCCGCCTGGTGCGCGAGCTGAGCGAGCGCGCCCGCTCGGCCGGTGCCCTGGTCCTCACCGGCCAGTGCGTCGACCTCGGCGGCGCCGGGCTCCCCTACCTCCCCTTCGCCGAGGCCCTCGGCCAGGCCGCGGCCGATCCCGCCACGGCCGCCGCCTTCGACGGCCTCACCGCGCTCGGCCCCCTGCTCGGCCGCGGCGGCACCCGGCACGACGCCGGTGACGACGACCGCCTGCCGCTGTTCGACGCCGTCCACACCGCCCTCGGCACGCTCGGTGCGGAGCACGGCCCCGTCCTGCTCGTCATCGAGGACCTGCACTGGGCCGACGCCTCCAGCCGCGACCTGCTGCGCTTCGTCGCCTCCCGCCTGCGGCACGAGCGCGTGCTCGTGGTCGCCACCTACCGCTCCGACGACCTGCACCGCGGCCACCCGCTCCGACCGCTGCTCGGCGAGCTGCCGCGGCTGCCCGTCGTCGAGCGGATCGACCTCGCCCCGTTCAGCACCGACGAGCTCGGCCGCTACCTCGGGCTGCTGCGCGGGCGGGCCGTCCCGCGCCAGGTGGTGCTCGACATGCACCGCCGCACCGACGGCAACGCCTACTTCGCCGAGGAGCTCCTCGCCGCCGCCCTGACCGCCGACGGCGGTCGCCCGGACGGCCTGGCCGAGCTGCCCTGGACCCTCACCGACGTGCTCACCGCCCGGCTCGACCAGCTGACCCCCGGCACCCAGCAGCTGGTGCGGGTCGCGAGCGTCGCCGGCCGTCGGGTCACCGACACGCTGCTGCTCCAGGTGGCCGCCCTGCCCGCCCCCGAGGTCGAGGCGGCGCTGCGCGAGGCCGTCGCCCACCAGGTGCTGGTGCCCGACGAGCGCGAGGGCTACCGGTTCCGGCACGCGCTGCTGCGCGAGGCGGTCTACAACGACCTGCTGCCGGGCGAGCGCGTGCGCACCCACGCCCGGTTCGCCGCCGCCCTGGCCGAGAGCACCGAGCGCGGGGCCGCCGCGGCGCTGGCGCACCACCACCTCGCCAGCAACGACCTGCCCGGCGCGTTCGCCGCCTCGCTGCGGGCGGCCGACGAGGCCGACGCGCTGCCCGCGCCCACCGAGTCGCTGCGCTGGCTCGAGCAGGCGCTGCAGCTCTGGGACGCCGTGCCGTCGGCGCAGGAGCTGGCGGGCGACCTCGGCGACCTCGAGCTGCGCACCGCCGCCACCGCCGGCCGCTCCGGCGCGTTCTCCCGGGCGGTGGCGCTCAGCGAGTCGGCGCGGCGGCGGGCCGAGGAGGAGGGCGCGCCGCACCGGCTGGCCGTGGCCGAGCGGACGCTGGCGGTGCACCTCTACAACGCCGACCGCGACCAGGACGCCGTGGGCCACGCGGCGCGCGCGGTCGAGCTGCTCGCCGACGACCCCGACTCCGCCGAGGCGATCTGGGCTGCCGCGATCTGGGCCAAGACCATCGCCTGGGACGACCCCGACGGCCGGTCCCGCGAGATCGCCACCGCGGCGCTCGAGCGCGCCACCCGGATCGGCATGCAGGCGGCCGAGGCCGACCTGCTGGGCACCCTCGCGGTGCTCGACTGGAGCGACGGCGACATGGACCTGTCGCACGAGCACCTGCTGCAGGCGCTCGAACCGGCCGAGCGCTCCGGCGACCCCGTGCCGCACCTGCGGATCGCCTACAACATCGCCACCAACCGGTTCTACGCCGGCGACCTCGAGGCGGCCCTCACCGGCATCGACCTCGCCGTCGACATCGCCCGACGGAACGGCCTGTCCTGGAGCGTGTTCGGCATCGAGAGCCGCACGCTGCAGGTGATCGTCCGGTACACCACCGGCGACTGGGACGGCTCGCTGGCGGCGGCCGAGGCCGCCGGCGAGCACCCGCCCGACCTCGTCGCCAACCGGCTGGCTGCGTCCGCCACCTACGCCCAGGTCGGACGCGGGCTGCCCGGCACGGCCGAGCGGGTGCGCGACCTGCGCGCCGCCTGGCACCAGGACGGCGCGATCGCGCTCGTCTCCGGCGGCTGCGGCGCCGACCTCGCCACCTGGTCCGGACGCCCCACCGAGGCGCTGGCCCTGGCCGACGACGCCGTGGTCTCGATGGCGCGGCAGTGGGGCGACTACAGCCTCGGCGGCATCTGGCTCGGCGCGCTCGGCATCGCCGCCGCGGCCGACCTCGCCGAGCAGGGCCGGCTCGTGCACGACGACGACGCCGTCGCCCGGGCCGTCGCCGACGGCGACCGGCTGCTCGACCAGGTGCGGCTCACCGCCGAGAAGGGCCGGCCGCGCTCGGGGCGGATCGGGCCGGAGGGCGTCGCGTGGATCCGCCGGGCCGAGGCCGAGCACGCCCGGCTGCACGCGTCCGCCGACGCCGTCGAGCGGTGGACGGCGGCGCTCGAGGCGTTCGACTACGGGTACGTCTACGAGGTGGCGCGCTGCCGGCGCCGGCTGGCCGAGGCGCTGCTCGTGCACGACCGCCGCGACGAGGCCGCCGACCAGGCGCGCGCCGCGCACGAGGTCTCGGTGCGGCTGGGCGCCCGCCCGCTGCAGGAGGCGGTCGAGGCGCTCGCGGTGCGGGCGCGGCTCGACGTCGGCGTCGCGCTGGCCGCCCCGGCGCAGGACGTCCTCACCCCGCGCGAGCGGCAGGTGCTGGGCCTGGTGGCCGAGGGGCTGACGAACCGGCAGGTCGGCGCGCGGCTGTACATCAGCGAGAAGACCGCGAGCGTGCACCTGTCGAACCTGATGGCCAAGCTGGGTGCGTCGAGCCGCACCGAGGCCGTCACCATCGCCCACCGGATGGGCATGCTCGCGTGACCGCACCGCGGATCACCGCCACGTCGGTCACGGTGGGCTCGCCCGAGCCCGTCGCCCTGGCCCGGTTCTACGCGCTGCTGCTCGGTGCCGAGGTGGCGGCCGAGGAGCCCGGCTGGGCGCAGGTGCGCACCGAGCGGCTGACGTTGAACTTCGAGCAGGAGGCGCAGTGGCAGCGGCCGGTGTGGCCCGCCGAGCCGGGGCGACCGGTCGCCACCCAGCACCTCGACCTGTGGGTCGACGACCTCGACGCCTCCGCGGCCTGGGCGCGGGAGTGCGGCGCCACCCCGGCCGAGCAGCAGCCGCAGGACGACGTCCGGGTCATGCTCGACCCGGACGGCCACCCGTTCTGCCTGTTCCGCTGACGCTCGCGCGCCTCAGCAGGTGCGGCCGGAGCCGTCGGGCTCGCTGAACGACTCGAACAGGCCGGGCAGCACGACCTCGAGCAGGCCGCCCGCACCGGCGGGGACGATGTCGAGCAGCTGCTGGGCCAGCTGGTTCATGTAGACGACGATGGTGATCTCGGCCAGCTGCTCCGGCGGCACCGTGAGGCGACGGCCCTTGCGCGACAGCAGCTCCTCGAGCAGACCGCCGAGCTCGCCGCGGAAGTGCGCGCAGTGGGCGGCGTACAGGTCGCGACCCTCCGGGCTGCGCAGGCCGTAGAGCTGGAACTCGCTCTCCAGCAGGTACCAGCGGTGGCCGATGCCGTTGATCCGGGTGAGCACCTCGGCCAGCACGGGGTCGGCCTGGTCCTGAGGCGTCAGCGCGGGGTGGTCGTCGATCTCGTGGGCGTGGCTGGTCATCACCTCGCGGACGGCCGCGATCATCCGGTGGCCCTGCTCGTCGATCACCGCGCCGAACAGCTCCTCCTTGGTGGCGAAGTTGGAGTACAGCGCGCCCTTGGTGAAGCCGGCCGCGGCCGCGAGGTCGTCGACGCTCGCGCCGTGCAGGCCCTTCTCGGCGAACACGTCGAGGGCGGCGTCGAGCAGCTTGGCCCGGGTGGCGGAGCGGCGGTCGCTCGACGGCGTCGTCGGCGTCGGGGTGGTGGTCGTCATCGTGCTCCCAGGCTAGTGCTGCGACCGATCCGCGCGGGGTTTGCATACCGAGCGGTATCGGGATACCGTCCAGTATCGCATACCGATCGGTATCCGCTTCCTCGGAGGTCACGCCCATGTCGACAGCCCTCTACCGCTGGGGCCGCTGGACCAGCGCGCACCCGTGGCGCGTCCTGCTCGCCTCGCTGCTGGTCGTGCTCGGGATGGGCGGCCTGGTCGGCGTCACCGGCGTCGCGTTCGACGACGAGTTCTCCATCCCCGGCACCGAGGCCCAGCAGGGCCTCGAGGCGCTCGAGCAGCGCTTCCCGCAGGCCGCCGGCGCCTCCGCGCAGGTGGTCGTGGTGGCACCGGAGGGCGAGCGGCTCGCCGACGGCGACGCCCGCGAGCAGGTCGACGACCTGGTCGCCCGGCTGGCCGACGTGGAGCACGTGACCGCGGCGAGCGACCCGTTCGACGGCGCGACGACCGTCTCCGACGACGGCCGCTACGCGCTCGTCCAGGTGCAGCTCGACCCCGACGTCGCGGTGCTCGACGAGGAGACCAAGGACGCGCTGGCCGAGGCGGCCGCGGTGCCCGAGGGATCGGGGCTGCGGTCGAGCCTCGGCGGCGCCGCGCTGCAGGAGCAGGGCGTGCACCTGTCGGTCACCGAGGGGCTCGGCGTCGTCGTCGCCATGGTGGTGCTGGCGATCACCTTCGGCTCGGCGCTGGCCGCCGGCATCCCGCTCGTCACCGCGCTGATCGGCGTCGTGGTCGGTCTCGCCGGGCTGGCCGCGGCGACCGCCGTCACCAGCGTCAACAGCTCCTCCCCCACGCTCGCGCTGATGATCGGCCTCGCGGTCGGCATCGACTACGCGCTGTTCGTGGTCTCGCGGCACCGCACCAACCTCGCCGAGAGCGAGGTCGGCGTGGCCGAGTCGGTCGCCCGCTCGCTCGCGACGGCGGGCAGCGCCGTGGTCTTCGCCGGCGCCACCGTCGTCATCGCGCTGCTCGGCCTGTCGGTGGCGCAGATCCCGTTCCTCACCGTGATGGGCGCCGCGGCGGCCGCCACCGTCGCCGTCGCCGTCGTGGTGGCGCTGACCGTCCTGCCGGCCGTGCTCTCGCTGTTCGGAGAGCGGTTGCGGCCCAAGCCGTCCCGCCGTCAGCGCCAGCGCAGCCGTGGCGGTGAGCGCTGGGCCGGGCTCGTGACGCGCAGGCCGTGGGTGACCACCGTCCTCGTGGTGGCGGTGCTCGGGCTGGTGGCGGTCCCGGCCAAGGACATGGACCTCGCCCTGCCCGACAACGGGATCGTCCGAGGAGGGCAGCGGCGCCCGCGTCACCTACGACCTGGTGGCCGAGGGCTTCGGCGCCGGCTACAACGCGCCGCTGCTCGTCACCGCCGACATCATCGCCACCACCGACCCGCTCGGCGTGATGCAGGACATCGGCGCCGAGATCGAGGACCTGCCCGGCGTCGAGGCCGTCGTGCTGTCGACGCCGAACGAGAAGGCCGACACCGGCCTGGTGCAGGTGATCCCCACCGCCGGTGCGCGCGACGACGCCACCGCCGACCTCGTGGCCGAGCTGCGTTCCGTCGCACCCGACCTCGAGGACGAGTACGGCATCTCCGACGTGCGGGTGACGGGGGCGACGGCGCTGCAGATCGACGTCTCCGACCGTCTCGGCGCGGCGCTCCTGCCGTTCGGTCTGGTCGTGATGGGCCTGTCGCTGCTGCTGCTCATGGTCGTGTTCCGCTCGATCGCCGTGCCCGTCAAGGCGACCCTCGGGCTTCCTGCTCTCGGTGCTCGCGGCGTTCGGCACGATCGGCGCGGTCTACGGCTGGGGCTGGGGCGCCGACCTGCTCAACGCCACCACCGGGCCGGTGATCAGCTTCCTGCCGATCATCCTGATGGGCGTGCTGTTCGGCCTCGCGATGGACTACGAGGTGTTCCTGGTCTCCCGGATGCGGGAGGACTTCGTCCACACCGGCGACGCGAAGGCCTCGGTGCGAACGGGTTTCGCGTCCAGCGCCCGGGTCGTGACGGCGGCTGCGGTGATCATGATCGCGGTCTTCGCGGCGTTCATCCCGTCCGGCGACACCATCATCCAGCCGATCGCGCTCGGCCTGGCCGTCGGCGTGTTCGTCGACGCGTTCCTGGTGCGGATGACCCTCGTGCCGGCCGTGATGACGCTGCTCGGGCAGCGCGCGTGGTGGCTGCCGCGCTGGCTCGACCGGCTGCTGCCCTCGCTCGACATCGAGGGCGAGGCGCTGGCCCACCACCTGCGGCACGAGGAGTGGGTGGACCGGCACGGCCCCGCCGCCGTCCGGGCCGCCGGCCTCACGGTGCTCGACGAGCAGGGCGTGCCCGTGGTCGAGGACGTGCACCTCACGGCCGCGCCGGGCACGGTGCTCGTGGTCGCCGAGGACGACCTGGTCGCCCGCCGCACCCTGCTGGCGACCCTGGCCGGGCGCGTCCGTCCCGCGGCCGGCGACCTCGTGGTCCTCGACCGCGTGCTGCCCGACGAGTCCGGCGCCGTCCTGGCCCGCACCGCGTTCCTGCACGACGACGGCCGCTCGCCGCTCGTGGTGCTCGACGGCGCCGAGCACGCCGGCACGGCACGGCGCGCGGTCGAGGGCGGCCGCACGGTCGTGCTCGGTTGCGACCCGGCAGATCTCGCCGACGTGGAGGATCAGCTGCCGCGCGAACGCCTGGTGGTCAGCCGTCCGCTGGAGTCACTCATCACCCTGACCGAGGAGGTGGCGCGGTGACGCGCCGGACCCTGGTGGCCGTCGCGGCCGCCCTGCTCGTCCCCGCCGTGGCGGGAGCCGTCGCGCTGGCGTCCTTCGACGACCGCGCCGACCAGGTCGACCAGGTGCGCGCCGCCGTGGTCAACCTCGACGAGGCGGTGACGATCACCGACCCCGAGACCGGCGAGGACCAGCCCGTGCTGGCCGGTCGGCTGCTGGCCGGCGAGCTGACGTCCGGTGACGACGCGCTCCTCGGCTGGGAGCTCACCGACGCCGACGACGCCGCGACGGGGCTGGAGGACGGCACCTTCCAGGCGGCCATCACCATCCCGGCGGACTTCTCCGCCGCCGCGACCTCGGTGCAGGGCGACGACCCGCAGCAGGCGACCATCGAGGTGCGGACCGCGGAGGCCGGGAGCCCGCTCGCAGCGGTGGTCGGCCAGCAGGTGGCCGCCGCTGCCGCCGGCGCGGTGGGCGACCAGCTGACCACGCAGTACCTCGACCAGGTGCTGCTCGGGTTCGGGTCGGTCGCCAGCCAGCTCGGCGCGGCCGCCGACGGCGCCGACGAGCTCGCGGGCGGGCTCGAGCAGCTCGCCACCGGCGCGGGCACCGCGGCGTCCGGCGCCGACGACCTCGCCACCGGGGCGGGTGACCTGGCCTCCGGTGTCGACGGGATCGCCGACGGCGCAGACGATCTCGCCTCCGGAGCCGACCGGCTGACGGGTGGCGTCCGCAGCCTGGCGTCGGGCCTCCGCGAGCTCGAGGACGGCACCGCGTCGCTGCCGCGGGACACGCGGGCCCTCGCGGACGGTGCGGCACAGGTGTCGTCCGGCCTCGCGGCCCTGCAGCAGCAGTGCGCCGGCGTCGTCAGCCCGGAGGCGCAGGCCGTGTGCGGAGGCATCGCCCAGATCGCCCCCGGCGCCGCCGGCCTCGCCACCGGCACCGACCGGCTCGCCGACGGTGCACCGCAGATCGCCTCGGGCATCGAGGACGCCGCCGGCGGCGCGCAGCAGCTCGTCCCCGGTGCGTCCGGCCTGGCCTCGGGCGCGTCGCAGCTGGCCGACGGAGCCGCCTCGGCAGCGTCCGGGGCCGACGATCTCGCCTCCGGCGCAGGTGATCTCGCCGCCGGGCTCGACGACCTCGCGACCGGTGCCGCCGGCGCGCAGACCGGCGCGACCGAGCTGGCCGACGGCCTCGGTCAGGGTGTGGGTGCGGTCCCGTCGTACACCGACGACCAGCGCGACCAGCTCGTGCAGACCGTCGCCGACCCCGTGACGTCCAGCGGTGACGACGGCTTCGCGGGCGCGACCGGCGCGGTGCTCCCGCTCGTCGTCGTGCTCGTGCTCTGGCTCGGGGCGCTGGCGACCTTCCTGGTCCGCCGGGCGCTGCCCGCCGGTGCCGAGCGCACCGCGGCCTCGGCGCTGCGGCTGACGCTGCGCTCGTGGGGACCTGCGGCGCTGGTCGGGCTCGGTCAGGTGCTGACCCTGGCCGCCGTCGTGGCCGCGTTCGGCGTCGACGTCGTCTCGCCGGTGGGTGCCGTCGCCGTCGGGCTGCTCGTGGCGCTGGCGTTCGCGGCGCTGCACCAGGCGCTCACGGCGGTGGGCGGTCGGATCGGCCAGGTGCTGTCGCTGGTGCTGCTCGTCGTCCAGGTCGCCTCGGTCGGCGGGTTGATCCCGCTGGCCACCGCCCCGGGGGCGTTCCAGCTGCTCGGTGGCGTCCTCCCGCTGCCGTTGGCCGTCGACGCGCTCACCACGCTCGTGCAGGGCGGCTCGGCCTCGGTGGCCGGCGCGGTCGCCGGGCTGGTGGCGTGGACGCTCGTCCCGCTCGCCGTCACGACCTGGGCCGCGCGCCGCCGTCAGCGGTGGTCGGTCTCCTCCATCCGGGAACAGCTCGAAGGACCCTGGCGGTTGCAGCCGGCGGGCTGACCCGGCTCAGTCCTCGAGCTCGTCCTCGTCGCGCGAGTCCTTCCCGGAGGAGCCGGCGGAGTCGTCGTCGCCGCCCTCCTCGAGCGGCTCGCGCTCGTCGCCGACGCCGAACGGGTCGTCGACGTCGAGGTCGGGATCCGGGTCCTCGGGCGCGACGTCCTCCGCGGGGAAGCCGTCGTCGGCGGGCGACCCCTCGCTGTCGTCGGGACGGACGGCCGGCTCCTCGGGCTCGCGCCCTTCCTGCTCGCTCATACGCCGCATCGTCCTCGTGCTCGACGGGCGCCGCCACCGGAGCCGACCTACCGTGGCGGCATGAGCACCATCCGCAGGACCGTCCGCACCGACGCCTCGCCCGAGCAGGTCTTCGCCTACCTGTCCGACTTCACGCACACCGAGGAGTGGGACCCGGGGACGGTCACCACCGACCGCGTGTCCGGCGACGGCGGGGTCGGCACGAGGTACCACAACGTCTCGAAGTTCATGGGCCGCGAGACCGAGCTGGAGTACACGGTCATCGACCTGGACCAGGGGACGATGGTGCGGCTGCGCGGGGAGGGCAAGAGCGTCACCGCGATCGACACGATGCGGATCAGCCCGGACGGCGCAGGCAGCGTGGTCGAGTACACGGCCGAGTTCGACTGGAAGGGCGTCGCGAAGGTCGCCGCGCCGCTGCTCGGCCCGGCCCTGACGAAGCTGGGCGACGAGGCCGAGGACGGCCTCCAGCGCAACCTGGACGCCCTGCCGCGCGGCTGACAGGCCATCATCGGGTCGTGAGCATCCACGACTTCGAGCGGTACCCGCTGACCTTCGGGCCCAGCCCCGTCCACCACCTCGACCGGCTGTCGCCCACCTCGGCGGCGCCCAGGTCTGGGCCAAGCGCGAGGACGTCAGCTCCGGGCTGGCGTTCGGCGGCAACAAGACCCGCAAGCTGGAGTACATCGTCCCGGACGTCCTCGCGTCCGGCGCCGACACGCTGGTCTCCATCGGCGGCTACCAGTCGAACCACACCCGGCAGGTGGCGGCTGTCGGAGCCAAGCTCGGGCTGAAGGTCCGTCTGGTGCAGGAGAAGTGGGTCGACTGGGACGACCCGGTCAACGACAAGGTCGGCAACGTCCTGCTCTCGCGGATCATGGGCGCCGACGTGCGGCTCGACCCGGCCGGCTTCGACATCGGCCTCCGGCCCTCGTTCCAGTCCGCGATCGACGAGGTCGAGGCGGCCGGCGGCACGCCGTACGCGATCCCGGCCGGCGCGTCGGAGCACAGGCTCGGCGGGCTCGGGTTCGCCGCCTGGGCGTACGAGGTCGCCGAGCAGGAGGAGCGCGCTGGGCGTCTTCTTCGACACGATCGTCGTCTGCACCGTCACCGGCTCGACCCACGCGGGCATGATCGCCGGGTTCGCCGCGCTCGAGGACGCGGGCGGACGTCCGCGCCGCGTGATCGGCATCGACGCCTCCGCCACGCTGGAGAAGACCCGCGACCAGGTCGCGCGGATCGCACGGCACACCGCCGAGCTCATCGGTCTCGGGCGCGACCTGCGCGACGACGAGATCACCGTGCTCGAGGGGTGGGCCGGCGACCTCTACGGCATCCCGGTGGAGTCGACCGTCGAGGCGATCCGGCTGTCCGGCCGGCTGGAGGGGATGATCATCGACCCCGTCTACGAGGGGAAGTCGATGGCGGGGCTGGTCGACCTGGTGTCGTCCGGCGAGATCCCCCGCGACTCGACCGTGCTGTACGCCCACCTCGGCGGGCAGCCGGCGCTCAACGCCTACAGCGGCATCTTCGACTGAGCCGCAGCCGCGTCAGCCCGAGGTCGGGACGGGCGGACCGACGAGCAGCGCGGCGCCGGTGAGCGCTCCGACGAGGACGACGCCGGCGAGCACGGCGAGCGCCGGACGTCGCAGCGTCCACGCCTGCAGGTGCTCGGCCGGACCGGTCGGGCGCTGCCTGCCCGGCGCGAGCCGCCACCCGTCACCACGGTTCGTCGGCCGTCACCACCCGGCGCTCGAACCAGATCGTGGCGAAGGGCGGGACGGCGGCGGCGAGGCCGAGCAGCGTCCGGCCGAGCGACCACCGGCGGTCGACCGCGACGAACACCGTGCCGACGCCGTAGGCGACGAACACGACGCCGTGCACCATGCCGAAGACCTGCACGCCGAGCTCGGTGGTGCGGGTGACGTACTTGAGCACCATGCCGGTGAGCAGCAGCGCCCACGTGACGGCCTCGGCGACGGCGAGACGGCGGAACAGCACGAGGGGTGGCATGGGTCCATCGTCGCAAACGCCCGTTTCATGGTGGCGCCCACGTCCACCACCTCGGGACGGGGTGTGGGCGCACCAGACGTTGCCCACGCGGGCCGCAGGTGGTGGGGTCACGCCATGACCACCGAGCTGCCCGCCGGCGTGCGCTCCCGCGACGTCGCCACCGCCCGCCTGACCACCCGCGTGCTCGAGGTGGAGGGTCGCGAGGACGGCGAGCCGGTGCTCCTGGTGCACGGCAACGTGTCGAGCTCGCTGTTCTTCGTCGACCTGCTCACCGCGCTGCCCGAGCAATACCGCCCGGTGGCGCCGGACCTGCGCGGCTACGGCGGCACCGAGGCGCTGCCCGTCGACGCCTCGCGCGGCGTGGGCGACTGGGCCGACGACGTCCTCGCGCTCGCCGACGCCCTCGGGCTCGACACCTTCCACCTGCTCGGCTGGAGCATGGGCGGCGGGGTCGCGATGCAGGTGCTGCTCGACGCGCCGCAGCGGGTGCGCACCCTGACCCTCCAGGCACCGGTGTCGCCGTACGGGTTCGGCGGCACGGCCGGGGTCGACGGCCGGCTGACGAGCCCGGACGGCGCCGGCTCGGGCGGCGGCTGCGCCAACCCGGACTTCGTCCGGATGCTCGCCGAGGGCGAGACCGGCACCGACGACCCCGGGTCGCCGCGCAACGTGCTGCGCGCGTTCTACGTCGCCGGTGGGCGGGTGCTCGACCGCGAGGACCTGTACGTGGAGTCGATGCTCACCACCGTGACCGGCGAGGACAGCTACCCGGGCGACCTGGTGCCGTCCGAGACCTGGCCGATGGTGGCGCCGGGCACGCGCGGCGTGCTGAACACGATGGCCCCCACCCACTTCCGCGTGGACGGCATCGTCGACGTGGAGCCGAAGCCGCCCGTCCTGTGGGTGCGCGGCGACGCCGACGCGATCGTCTCGGACACCTCGATGTTCGACCTGGCGACGCTCGGCCGCCTCGGCGCGGTGCCCGGCTGGCCCGGGGACGAGGTCTGCCCGCCGCAGCCGATGATCGCGCAGACCGCGGCCGTGCTGGACGAGTACGAGCGACGCGGCGGGGCGGTGACCCGGCTGGTGCTGCCCGGCGTGGGCCACAGCCCGCACCTGGAGGCGCCGGACGAGGTCACGGCCGCGCTGGTGGCGCACCTGGGCGGCTAGACCCAGAAGGTGTCGTGGCGCAGGTAGAACTCGCGGAAGTCGTCCTCGGTCATCGCCTCGCGGCGGGCGGCGTCGGCGAGGGTCTCGAAGTAGTCCTCGCGCGGGGCGCCGGGGGTGAACAGGATGAGCATCGAGGCGTCCTCGCCCGACTCGTTGCGGAACCCGTGGATGCCGCCCTCCGGCACGAACAGGAAGTCGCCGGCGGAGGTGTCCTTCCAGCCGTGGCCGTCGTGCACCCGGATCGTGCCGGACAGCACGTAGAACGACTCGGTGATGCCGCGGTGGAAGTGCGGACCGGGTCCGCTGGGAACCGGTCCCATGTCCCAGCGGTACAGCCCGAAGTGGCCGCGGGTCTCCTGGCCGGTGGCGAGGTAGGCGGCACCGCCGCCGTTGCTGTGCTCGAGGACGCGCGGTTCGTCGTGCCGCTTGATCCAGGCCGAGGCCTCCCCGGTGTCGCCGGTGTACCGGGCGTCGGGGTAGCGGTCGGCGTACGGCGCGACCTGCTCGGCGAACGACATCAGCGCGGCTCGCCGGGACGACGGGGCGAGCGGCGCAGCCCCAGCCAGGCGATCAGGGCGCCGATCAGCATCGTGACGATGCCGAGCACCACCCACAGGCTCTCGCCCACCATCGGGCTCGACCCGGTGAGCACCCCGGCACCCTGGAGGGTCCAGACCAGGCCCATGACGAGGACGAGCGCACCCACGACGATCCCGGTGACCTTCATGGCGTCACCGTAACCGCGAGCCGGCGCCCGAGGCCGGTGGCGCGCAGCGCGCGGCGGTTCACGCAGGCGCGGACGGCCTGCTCCGACCCCACGACGAGCACGTCGCTGCGGGCGCGGGTGACGGCCGTGTACAGCGTCTCGCGGGTGGCGAGCGGCGAGTCGGCGTGCGGCAGGACGAGGGTCAGCGCGTCGAACTCCGACCCCTGGCTCTTGTGCACCGTGGTGGCGTACATCGTGCTCACCCCGGCGATCCGGGTGAGCGCGATCCGCGGCGACAGCACCGCGCCGCGTCCGACGACGACCTCGAGCCGCTGCGGGCCTGCCAGCACGACCCCGGTGTCGCCGTTCCAGACCTTGTTCTCGTAGTCGTTCACGGTGAGCATCACCGGCATCCCGGCGTACCGGCCGTCGAACCGGGCGCCGGCCTCCGGGTCGTCGTCGACCACCCAGCGCTGCACCACGCCGTTCCAGTGCGCCACGCCCCGCGGCCCCCGGCTGTGCGCGCACAGGAGCCGGTGCCGGTCGAGCGCGGCCACGGCCCTCGCGGCGTCACCTGCGCGGGCGGCCGGGCCGATCACCCGGGTGACCTCCAGGCACCGGCGTCGCACGTCGTCGAGGACCTCCGCAGGCAGCAGCGCGGCGTCGTCGTCGACCTCGTGCCAGCGGATCGCGCCGCCGCCGCGCAGGACGGCCAGGACGCCCTCCTCGTCGCCGCGCCGGATCGCGGCAGCGAGCTCGGCGAGCTCGGGCCGGTCGGGGTCGATCCGGTGGTTGTGCTCCAGCCGCGAGACGCCGGCCCCGACCGCGGACGCGGCCGGGAGGGAGTCGAGGTCGCTGAGCACCGCCCCCGCCTCCACCGACGCGAGCTGGTCGGGGTCGCCGACCAGCAGCAGCCGGGCGTGCGGGCGCAGGGCGTCGAGCACCCGCTGGAACATCGACAGCGACACCATCGACATCTCGTCGAGCACCACGACGTCGTACGGCAGCGGGTTGCCGGCGTGGTGCCGCGAGCGGTTGCTCGTGATCGACGCACCGATCAGCTTGTGCAGCGTGAACGCGGGCACGGCTGCCAGGAAGGCGCGCTCGTCGTCGGTGAACGGTGCCGAGGAGTCGGCCGCCGACGCGGCGAGGGACTCCTCGATCCGGTTGCGGGCCTTGGCGCTCGGCGCCGCGACGGCCACCCGGGGCTCGGCCGGCGAGAGCTCGCGGAGCGCGCACAGCACCCTGGCCACGGTCGTGGTCTTGCCGGTGCCCGGCCCGCCGCCGAGCACCCCCACCCCGTGCGCGAGCACCGTCGCCGCCGCGTCGCGCTGGTCGGCGTCCGGGTCGGGCCCGCCGGGCGCGGGGGTCGGCCACAGGCGGGCGAGCTCGCGCTCGACCAGGTCTCCCGCCAGGCCCGCGACCGTGGACGTCCGCCGGGTGAGGTCGGCGGCGACCAGCTGCTCCATCCGCCAGTAGCGCTCGAGCCACACGTCGTCGTCCCACATCACCAGCGGGCGGACAGGTCCGTCCGAGCCGGCGCCGTCGCGGTGCACGCGGACGAGGACGCTGCGGCGCACGGCCTCGACCCACGCGTCGGGCTCGGGCCACGGCAGGTCGACGGCCACGACCGCCTCGGGGTCGGACCGGTCGACGACGACCGTCTCGGCGGCCTCGCGCAGCCTCAGCGTGACCGAGCCCATCCGCACGCCGCGGACGGCGAGGGCCACGGCGAGCAGCACCTGCTCGTCGGCCTCGCCGCACAGCGCACCGACCCGCTGCGCCACGTGGACGTCGGCGGCGTGCAGCACGCCGGCGGCGCTGAAGGTGCCCAGCAGGCCGGTGGCGCGCAGGGCGATCCCGGGGGACAGGTCGACGACGGTCACCGCGCACCTCCGGCGAGCAGGTCGCTCAGCGCCAGGACGAGCGGAGCGGGGGGCTGCCACGTCCACACGCCCGGGACGAAGCCGTCCGGCCGCGGCGCCACCGACGGGCCGAGCATCCCGCGCAGGAACAGGTACGCGACCCCGCCGAGGTGGGTCCGCGGGTCGTACCCGGGCTGGCGCCACCGCAGGAACCTGTGCAGCGCAACGGTGTACAGCATCGCCTGGAGCGGGTAGTGCGCCTGCCGGACGGCGTCGTCGAGCGCGCTGCGGCGGTAGTGCCAGGCCGTCAGCGGCTCGTCGGGCGGGCCGAGCCGGTTCGTCTTGTGGTCGACGACGACGTACCGGGGTGCGTCGAGGCCACCGACGCGCACGACGAGGTCGAGCGACCCGGTGAGGTAGCCGCGCAGGGGCTGGTCGCGCAGCATCGGGTCGTCGAGCAGGTCGGCGTACGGCAGCACGGGGTCGCCGGCGGGCAGGTGGGTGCGCAGCAGCCCGACGACGTCGCCGAGGACCGGAACCGTTCCAGCAGAGGGCAGGTCGCCGCCCGAGAGCGGGAGCTCGAACTCGAGCTCGGTGAGCTGGTCGGCCGGAGCGAGGTCGGCCAGGGCGAGCCCGTCCGAGACCGGCCCCCACGGCGTCGTGACGCTCGGCAGCAGCGCGGCGGCCAGGTCGTCGGCGGTGACCGACGACCGCTGCCACCGCAGCGCCTCGTGGGCGGCGCCGGTGAGCGCGCCGAGCGGGTCGGCCGGGTCGAACGAGACCCGCTCGAGGACGTCGTGCACGAGCGTGCCGAAGGCAGCGCCACCCTCGAGATCGGCCATGGGTGAGGGGATCTCGAGCAGACCGGCGTCGGCGGCGTCGACGTCGGCGGTGGACGGCTCCACCACGGGCTGGTCGGCGAGCTCGCCGGCTCCGGTGGACTCGTCCTCCACCACGTGCACGTCGTGCTCGCTGGTGACGCGGCCGACGAGCTCGTGCGCGTCGCGGGTGAGGCCGCTGTAGGAGGTGCGGCGCCAGGAGTCGTCGAGCACGCGGCCGAGCCGGCGCGCGACGAGCGCGCCCGTCACCGCCCCGGCGGCCCCGGCGTCGAGCGGGACGGGCGAGGCCGGCTCGACCGGCTCGACCGCGAGGCCGGGGCCCGCGAGCGCCCCGAACCGCTCGCGCACCGGGCCGTCGTCGTGCGGCACCGTCACGTCGAGCGGCTGCGGGGCCGCGGGGTCGTCGGCCACGAGCAGCCGGTGCAGGGGCGAGGTGCGGGTGTTCCAGGTGGGCGCCCACCACAGCACGAGCCGCGAGATCGCCCGGGTGGCAGCGACGTAGAGCAGGCGCAGGTCCTCGCCGGCCTCGTCGGCGCGCTCGGCGTTCTGGGACTCGTCGAACCCCGGCGACCCCGGCCCGCCGACGTGGACCGTCCGCCGTCCGGCGGGGTCGTGGGCGCGGGGGAAGGCCGACCGCTGGCTCGCGCCGATGAGGTCCCACCCGAACGGGACGAGCACCACCGGGAACTCCAGGCCCTTGCTGGTGTGCACGGTGGCGATCTGCACGGCGGCGGCGTCGGTGTCGAGCCGGCGGGCACGGTCCTGGTCGTGGTCGGACCGCGCGCGCTCGACCTCCTCGCGCAGCCAGCCGAGCAGGCCGGTGAGGGTCAGCTGCTCGCGCAGCGCGTGGTGGTGCATCACCTCCACGACGTGCCGCAGGTCGGTGAGCACCCGCTCGCCGTCGGTGCGCCCCAGCACCCGCGCGGCGAGGTCGGTGTCGCTGCCGATCCGCTCGAACAGGGCCGCCACCCCGCGGTCGGCCAGGACCTCGGCCCACTCCCGCAGCCGGGCCGAGAGGTCGTCGTCGCCGGCGTCGCCCGCGGCGTCGAGACCGACGGCGTCGCGGCCCATCAGCACCGTGAGCGCGGCCCGGCGCGACATCGCCGCGCGGTGGGGCTGGTCGAGACCCTGGAGCAGGGTGACCCAGTCGGCGGCGGCCTCCGAGCCGAAGACGCTCGTGGTGCCGGTGAACACGCTCGCCACCCCGACCGAGCGCAACGCGTCGCGCACGAGCTCGGCGGTGACGCGGGTGGGCACCAGCACCGCGACGTCGCGCGCCTCGAGCGGACGCGGCTCGCCGCCGCGCGGGGTGTGGGTGAGACCGGCCGTCAGGGTGCGCACCACCTCGGCCGCGACGTCGGCCGCGACCAGCGAGCGCGCCAGCGGGGTGGCGAGCAGCCCGCTCTTGTTCGTCGGGTGGCCCTCGCGGCCGAGGAGGCGCAGGCGCACGGGGTGGTCCGGCGCGGGCTGGACGGCAGCCGTGGCGTGGCCCGCCTCGACCTCCCGCACCACGATCGCGTCGTCGCCCAGGGCCGCGCCGCGGAAGACCCGCTGGAGCCCCTCGAGCACCGCGGGGTCGCTGCGGAAGTTGCGGTCGAGCGTGCGGCGCTGGTCGGCCGCACCGGCGGCATCGAGATAGGCGTGCACGTCGGCGCCGCGGAAGGCGTAGATGGCCTGCTTCGGGTCGCCGATGAGCACCAGCGGCCGGTGGCCGTGGAAGGCGAGCTTCAGCACCTCCCACTGCACGGGGTCGGTGTCCTGGAACTCGTCGACCAGGACGACCTCGAACCGCGAGCGCAGCCGCTCCTGCGCGATCGCGCCGAGCACCGGGTCGGCGAGGGCGTCGCGCACCCGCACGAGCAGGTCGTCGAAGCCGACGACCCGGGCCGCCCGCGTGCGGCGGGAGACCTCGGCCCGCACGGCGTCGGCGTAGCGGCGCCGCAGGGCGGCCTCGGTGCCGGGCTCGACCTCGGCGAGGTCGGGGAGCAGGACGGCCTGGCGGTCCGACGTCGCCACCTCGGCCAGCTGGCGGGCCAGGCCGAGCGTCAGCGCGGGCTCGCCCTCGGGCACCGACGTGATGTGGCGCAGGTAGAGGTCGGCCACGACGTCGTCGACCACGTCGTCGACGCTCTCGACCAGCTGGACGTGGGGATCGGTGTCGGCCGCGACGCCCAGGCTGGTGAGCACCTGCTGGCAGAACTCGTGCACCGTCGCGACGGTGGCGGCGTCGAAGTCCGCGAGCGCGGCGGCGAGGCGGTCGCGCCGCGCCGCCACCTCCTCGGCCGGGCCGGACCCCAGGTGCCGCACGACCGGGTCGTCGTGACGGTCGGTGCTCCCCGTCTCCGCGAGCGCGTCACGGACGTCGACCAGCCGCTCGCGCACCCGGGTGCGCAGCTCGCTCGTGGCGGCCACGCCGAAGGTGACGGCCAGCACCTGGTCGATGCGCGCCCGTCCCTCCGCCACGTAGCGGGTGACGAGCCCGGCGATCGTGTACGTCTTGCCGGTGCCGGCGCTGGCCTCGAGCACGGTGGTGCCGGACGGGAGCTCCTCGGTGAGGTCGATCGGCTCGTACGAGGCCGCTTCGAGCGTGGAGGCGCCCACCACGCGCAGGTGCGGGTTCACCGGGTCTCCTCCCGCTCCAGCAGGGGCCACCACAGCCGGCACGCGAGCCGGCCGAAGTCGGTGGTCTCCTCGGTGTGCCGCGGGACGGGCTGCGGCGACTCCCAGGCCAGGAGGTCCTCGAGCGGCCGCTTCGCGCCCCAGACGCGGACGTGGTCGCGGTCGGCGTCCTCCTTCTCGAAGCCCTTCGACCAGTCGTCGTAGGACGTGACCCACGGCTTGGTCGCCTCGAACCGCGCGTTGCTCTCGGACCGCTTCCGGAACCGCGTCTCGGCCCACGCCGCAGCGGTCTTCAGCGCCAGCGGCAGCGGGGTGCGCAGGCCCAGGTCGCGCAGCTGCGCGAGCTCGAGCAGGTAGCGGGCGGCGTCGTCGGGCTCCGGCGCGCGCAGCCGCGACAGGCCCGAGCCGGCCTTGGAGCCGCGGCCGACGACCACCGCGGCGTCGACCGACCCGGGCCGGGTGGCCACGAGGGCGAGCAGGTCGATCCAGGCCTCCAGCCGGTGCTTGGGCGACAGGCTCGAGTACTGCAGCCGCAGCAGGGTGCGGCCGCGGAGCCCGGTGACCGAGCCGACCAGCCGCCGGCCGTCCGGGAGCGCGGCGTCGACCTCGACCGCCTCGGAGGCGAGCGGACCGTCGGGGCCCTCGAGCCACTCCCGCGCGCGCTCGTGCAGCTCGACGACCTTGGGCCCGACCTTGGTGAGGGTGCGGGTGGCCAGCGGGTCGGGAGGCAGCGTGCCGCGGCCGCGCTCGGTGGCGACGATGTCGGCGATGTCGCGGCCGCGCTGCAGCGCGTCGAGCGCCCGGGTCCCCACGCCCCACTCGCCCAGGCCGTCGAGCTCGAGCGTCACGACGTCTCCCGGGATCTCGTCCTCCCAGGGGTCGGAGACCCTCAGCCGTTGCGCGAGAAGCGACTTCACCGGGGCGGTGGCGAACGACCGCAGCTCCTGCAGGAGGATCTCGCGCTCGGGCTCGACGGCCGGCAGCATCTCGGGCGGCACCGGGAGCAGCGGCGCACGGTCCGTGCGCGGACCGCGGGCGGCCTCGGCACCTGCTCGCGCCGAGAGGTCGAACGAGACCGGGTGCGCCGTGCCGAGCAGCCCCGGGACGAAGTTGCGGGGATCGGTGGGCTGCAGCGGGTGCCGGACGGTGACCTGCGCCGACACCCGGCCGCCGTCCTCGCCGACGGCCACGGCGTCGAGGGCGTCGAGCAGCTCGCCCACGGGCACCGCCGGCTGCATCGGCGCGCCGGTGCGCTCGTGGTGGCCGCGGTACAGCACGACCAGCCGCTCGTCGGCCGCGGTGAGGGCGTCGAGGAAGAGCTGGCGGTCCTCGCTGCGCGGGTCGCGCTCGCCGAGGTGCGGCTCGCGCGCGAGCAGGTCGTCGCCGTCGGGACGGCTGCGGCGCGGGAAGGCCTCGTCGTCCATGCCGAGCAGGCACACCACCCGGTGCGGCACCGAGCGCATCGGCACCAGCGTGCAGACGGTGAGCCCCCCGGAGCGGAAGCTGGAGCGGGTGGGGCGGCCGGCCAGGCGCGCGTCGAGCATCGCGCGGACGTCGGCGGGCGACAGCGGCGCGACCGACGCCGCCGCCTCGGCCCGCACCTCGGCGAGCTCCTCGCGCAGCCCGACGAGCTGCCAGGCCGACGACGGGGCGACGTCGACGAGCGAGAGCACCGCGGACTCGACCGCCTCGAGGAACGCGTCGACCGGCTGGTCGCGGGTGAGGGCGGCGACGGCGGCTTCGAGCCGGTCGACGAGCTCGGCGAACCGTCCGGCCAGGTCGACCGCCCCGGAGTCGATGCCGTCGAGCGGGAGCGCGCCGCCGACGGCCTCGTCGCTGCCGCCGAGGACCACGCCGGTGAGGACGCGGTCGAGCGCGGCCCGCCAGGTGCCCTCGGCGATCGCGCCCATCTTCCAGGCCGCGCGGTGCTCGGCGCCGAGCCCCCAGTGCGCCCGCGACTCGACCACCCAGGTGCGCAGCTGCTCCAGCGCGTCCTCGTCGAACCGGAACCGGCGGCGCACCGGCGGCGCGGCGGCGAGCCCCATCACCTCGGTGGCGGTGACGCGGCCGGCCACGACGTCGAGCAGGGTGCCGACCACGGCGAGCACCGGGTTGACCTGCCGCGGCGACCGGTCGGCGATGCGCACCCGCAGCTTCTCCGCCGGCTCGGACCCGAACACCGCGCTGACCAGGGGCGCGAACGCCTCGACGTCCGGGCACATCACCAGCACGTCGCGCGGCTCGAGGGTGGGGTCGTCGGCGAGCAGGCCGAGCACGACGTCGCGCAGCACCTCGACCTGGCGGGTGCGGCCGTGGCAGGAGTGCACCTGCACCGACCGGTCCGACCGCGCGACGGTCGGCCGGTCGTCCCGCGCCGGGAGCGCGTCGTCGTGCAGCGACCGCTGGAGCCGTCCGAGCAGGGAGTCGTCCGGCGCGCGCACCTGCGCGTGGTGGACGTCGTGGTGCCCGGGCACGGCGTGGGCGAGGCGCTGCTGCAGCTCCTGCACGTCGCGGCTCAGCGAGGCGAGCAGCGGCGTGCGGGCCGGGGTGGGGACGGCGCGGCGGCGCAGGTCGGGCGGCGCGCCGCGGGCGGCCAGGGTCTGCCAGAGCGCCGGGCTGGCGTGGTTGAGCCACAGGTGCACCTCGCGCTGCTGCGCGAGCGCGGCCAGGACCGCCAGCCGGGACGTGTCGAGCCGGCTGGCGCCGTAGACGCTGACCCGCGAGGGCAGCCGCACCTTCTCGGGGTGGGCCGCCAGGCCGGTGAGGGCGTCGGGCAGCAGCTCGGCGGGGCCGGGGCCGAGCTCCTCGCGCAGCCGGCGCCACAGCAGCGGCTGCCAGCGCAGGTCGGCGGGGACGTCGACCTCGTCGCGGGCCCAGCCCTGCAGCACCTCGGGACGCGAGACCTCGTACCGGTGCAGCAGCCCGGCGACCCGGCGGGCGAGCGCGTACCGGCGGCCGGTGGGGACGTCGGCCCCGAGGTGGAGGTGACGGTGCACCGGCTCGAAGCCCTCCAGCGGGACGAGCGCGGTGGCGACCTCCTCGAGCAGGTCGACCAGCACCCAGGTGGTGCGCTCGGGCGCCCAGACCTCGACGGCTCGCGCGTGCTCGGCGCTGACCGACGACACCGCGGCGTCGAGCACCTCGGCCGGGCGCGGGAACAGCACGTTGGCGCAGACGCCGTCGTCACCGGCCGGGCCGGCGCCGAGGTGGTGCGAGAGCCGCTGCCCCAGCCAGCGCTCGATGCCCTGGGCCGGGACGGCGACGACGTCGGGCGTGAAGGGGTCGTCGAGGGGCTGGGTGATCACCTCCGCCAGCGCGGAGACGAGCGCGAGCCCGGACTCCGAGCGGTGGACCGTCAGCACCCGGCGAGTCTGTCAGCGCCCGCCGACACCGGTCCACGCGCACCCGCCCCTGTGGACGCGGCGGCGCCCCCGTCCGCGAGCTGTGGACGGGGGCACCGCGCCAGGGGATGTCACAGCGCTCAGGTGCCGGCGGTCACCTCGCCGCTCACCTGCTCGTCGCGCTGATCCGCCGTGCGCCACCTCGATCTTGCGCGGGCGGGCCTTCTCGGCGACCGGGATGGTCAGCGTGAGCACCCCGTTCTCGTAGGACGCGTGGATCTTCTCCACGTCGAGGCCCTCGCCCAGGTTGAGCTGGCGCACGAACCGGCCGGCCGGGCGCTCCTGGGCGATCCAGCGCGTGCCCTCCTCCGCCCGCAGCGTGCGCTCCGCCTGGACGGTGAGGGTGTTGGCGTCCACGTCGAGGTCGATCGAGCCCGGGTCGACGCCCGGCAGGTCGACGTTGACCACGTAGTGGTCGCCGGACCGGTACAGGTCCATCGGCATCCACCGGGAAGGACGGCTCTGCCCGCTCGTGGGCGTGAGCAGCTGCGCTGCGAGCCGGTCCATCTCACGGAAGGGGTCGAAGGTCAGAGCCACAACCACCACCTCCTCGCGTCACCGGTCGCCACCCTGGCGACCTGGGTGTCGTGGCATCGCTCCGGTGGGCACCTGCCCCCGGGGATGACGAGATGTTAGCACTCTCGCGCGGAGAGTGCCAACACCCCGTCTCAGCGGGTCTCGGCCCGGAAACCCCTGAGCCGCAGGCTGTTCGTCACCGGTCGGCCAGCAGCGCGTCTCAGGCGCTGGCCACCTGGTACCCGGCTTCCTCGACGGCGGCGCGGACGGCCGCGTCGTCGACGGGGGCGTCGCTGGTGACGGTGACGGCGCCGGACGCGAGGTCGACCTGGACGTCGGTGACGCCGGCGACCTCCGAGACCTCCTCGGTGACGGACGCGACGCAGTGGCCGCAGGTCATGCCGGTGACGGTGTAGGTGGCGGTGCTCATGGGTGTCCTCCGGTGGGTCCTGGTTCGGATCGGTGGGTGCTGGTGGGTGCGCTCAGGAGCGGACGAGGCGGGCGATGGCGTCGGACGCCTCGCGCACCTTGAGGTCGGCCTCCGGACCCCCGGTGCGGGCCGCCTCGACCACGCAGTGGGCGAGGTGCTCGTCGAGCAGCCCGAGGGCGACCGACTGCAGCGCCTTGGTCATCGCGGAGACCTGGGTGAGGATGTCGATGCAGTACTTCTCCTCCTCGACCATCCGCTGCAGACCTCGGGCCTGCCCCTCGATCCGGCGCAGCCGCTTGAGGTAGTCGTCCTTGTGCCCGAGGTAGCCGTGGCCTGCGTGGTCGGTGGTGGCCGTCGCGTCCGTGCTCATGCGGACACCATACCCCCGCAGGGTATCGGAGCCAATCGGGTGCCGCCCGACCGCGAGGGGCGGGATGCCGCGCCGATGAGGAGACAGCGCCTCCCTCTTTCGCCCGCCGTCCACAGCCGGTCCCGCGAACGGCCGGTCCACGATGCGCGTCCGTCCGCCCCGCCTCGCGGGGCGCGCTACCTCGGCCGGCGATGACGCGATCGCTGCTGACGGCGTCCTCCTCGTGACGCAGGCCGGCGGCCTACCGGCGCAGGGCTGGGTCGGGCCGCAGCACGGCCTGGCTGACCGGCTGGCGTTCATCGACGAGCGCCGTGCCCGTCAGCGGGTGCAGGTCCGGTACCTGACCGTCCGCCTGGTGCTGGCGGACCCGACGGCGTCCCCGTCGAGGCGGCGTCGTGCGGAGACGCGCCGGTCCGGTGCGCCTGCGTCGTCGTCGCCAACGGCCAGTTTCGAGCAGTCGTGACCTGCCGCGCCAGCCGCACGTGGTCGCGGTCCTCAGTCTCGCCTGGTGCAGGGTCCGAGACGGGTCTGGGAGAGCCGGTCCGCCGTGAGCGCGGCCGACGCCGCGTGCGTCTGTGCGTGCCACGTCCCTGATCGCCGGCGACCTGCACGACGAGGACCTCGTGGGGTCGCGACGTCCCCGTGCCCGGCTCCGTTCGGCGAGAGGGCCGTCAACGTGCGTGCGGTGCGACCGTCCGCTGATCGGCGCGTACGCAGGTGCGCGAGTCGGTTCGGGCGTCGACCTGGTGCGCGGCGCGGGCTGAACCTGGCCTCCGGGCGACCGGTCGCCGGAGCGCGGCTCGGAGATCCGGGACCAGTGCGGGCTCACCAGACCGAGCCCGACGCCGTTCGCCGTCACCCGCACGGACGCTGCGCGGCAGGTACGCGTTCGCCGTCCGAGGGCGGACGCCGGCGCCGGCGATGGGGGTCTGCGCGGCCCTCGCGGTGTACCCCACCGACGCCCGTGGTCACACCCTGGTGGTCACAGAGCAACATCCGCTGCCGTCGCCCCCGTCCGCTGACCGGCTGTCGGACCGCCGGCTACCGTCGGGGCATGAGCGCGAGGTGGCAGGAGCAGGCGGCGGTCGACCTGATGCTGGACGACCTGCAGACGTGGGCGGTGGTCGGGCTGTCCGGCGACCCGACGAGGACGGCGTACCGGATCGCGCACCTGCTGCAGCAGCGCGGGAAGAGGATCGTGCCGATCCACCCGTCCGCGCCCGTGGTGCTCGGGGAGCAGGGCTACGCGACGCTCGCGGACGTGCCGTTCCCGGTCGACGTCGTGGACGTCTTCCGCCGCAGCGAGTCGGCCGGCGAGTTCGCCGACCAGGCGGTCGAGATCGGCGCCAAGGGCATCTGGTTCCAGCTCGGCGTGGTCGACGAGGAGGCGTTCGAGCGGGCCACCGCCGCCGGCGTGCCCATGGTGATGGACACCTGCCCGGCGATCGAGTGGAGCCGCCCGTAGCGGCCGTCCAGCCGGCGTCAGTCCCGGGCGGGCAGCACCCGACCGCGGCACTCGCCGAAGCCGATCCGGCTGCCACCGGGGCCCGGCGCCGACCCGGTGATGACGACCTCGTCGCCGTCCTGCAGGAAGGTGCGCTCCTCGCCACCCACGGTCACCGGCTCCCTGCCTCCCCACGTGAGCTCGATGAACGCTCCCCGGGTGCCCTTCTCGGCGCCCGACACGGTGCCGGACGCGAACAGGTCGCCGGTGCGCGCGGACGCTCCGTTCACGGTCATGTGGGCGAGCATCTGCGCCGGCGACCAGTACATCTCGCGGTACGGCGGGCGCGAGACGACCTCGCCGTTCCACGCCACCTCCAGCTCCACGTCGAGCCCCCACGGGATCGTCCAGCGCCAGGTAGGGCAGCGGGGGCGGGTCCTGGTGCGGCGTGACGACCTTGGCGTCCTGCAGCGCCAGGAGCGGCACGACCCACGCCGACACGGTGGAGGCGAACGACTTGCCGAGGTGCGGGCCGAGCGGGACGTACTCCCAGGCCTGGATGTCGCGGGCCGACCAGTCGTTGAACAGCACGGCGCCGAAGATGTGCTCCTCGGCGTCCTCGACCGGGATCGGCTCTCCCAGAGCGGTTCCGGCGCCGACGACGAAGCCCAGCTCGGCCTCGATGTCGAGCCGGACCGACGGGCCGAAGAGCGGCACCGGGTCGGTGGGTCCCTTGCGCTGCCCGCACGGCCGCACGACGTCGGTGCCCGACACCACCACCGTCCCGGCCCGTCCGTGGTACCCGACCGGCAGGTGCTTCCAGTTGGGCATCAACGGGTCCGGGCTGTCCGGACGGAACAGCCGGCCGAGGTTCGACGCGTGGTGCTCCGAGGCGTAGAAGTCGACGTAGTCGGCCACCTCGAACGGCAGCAGCATCGTCACGTCGTCGACCGCGTGCACCGCGTCGGCCGGGACGTCGTCGCGGACCGCGGCGCCGATCGCCTCGCGCACCTCGACCCAGCGCGCGTGGCCCTGCGCCATGAACGCGTTGAGGGACGGCGCCGCGAACACCTCGTCGTCGAGCAGCAGGGCCAGGTCGACGCACGACGTCGCCCAGTCGGGTCGCGCACCGCGGCTCGGCGTCACCGGCGCGGTACACGCCGTACGGGAGGTTGTGCGGGCCGAACGGGGACCCCTCGGCGAGGTCGAGCCGGGTGGTTCCTGCCGTCGTCATCGAGCGGTCCTCCAGGTGTCACGGGCACGCGCCGGGAGCATGATGACCCTATGGCTACCTACGCCGTGAACGACGCCGGGGTCGCGAAGGCGCGCGCCCTCATCGACGCCCGCCAGTACGTCCTCGACTCGGACTGGGGCGACGTCCAGCCGGGGGCCGAGGCGCAGAACGCCTTCGTGGAGAAGAACGGCTGGGAGGCGTACGCCTCCTGGCACCTCGGCCTCACCGAGGGCCCGGGGGACGAGACCAAGGCGCGGTACGCCTTCGTGTTCGGCGACTTCCGTCGGGTGCACCGCACCGGCCTGATCGCCTGCGTCTACCGCGCCTCGGAGTGGCGGCACAAGGAGGTCGAGCTCGCCGCGCACGAGCTCCTGCAGCACCTCGACGCCGTCAGCGGCTGACCCTCTGCCTGCGCGCCCGGGACCCTCCCGGGATGGAACCGGCGGTGCGCCGACGTTGGACCCGACATGAGCGATCACACCCTGCAGACCGAGCGGCTCGCGCTGAGGGCGTGGCACCCGGACGACGCCGAGCAGGCGATGACGGTGTTCGGCGCCTCGCAGGTCTCGCGCTGGCTGGTGCCGGCGCTGGAGCGGGTCGAGGACGAGGTGACGATGCGGACGCTGCTGGAGCGCTGGGCCGCCGAGCCGGACGACCCGCCGACGCGGCGGTGGGCGGTGACCCGCGAGGGCCGCGTCGTCGGCGGCGTGGCCGTGCGCCGGCTGCCGCCCGACGAGGACGACCTCGAGATCGCCTGGCAGCTCGCGCCGCAGGAGTGGGGGCAGGGGTACGCGGTCGAGGCGGCCCGGGCCGCGCTCGGCTGGGCCTTCGAGCAGGCCGCGCACGAGGTGTTCGCGGTGATGCGCCCGGGCAACGAGAAGTCGTCGGCGCTGGCGCAGCGGCTCGGGATGGTCTGGGTCGGTGAGACCGACAAGTACTACGGCCTGCACCTGCAGGTGTACCGGCTGCGGCCGTCGGACCTGACCTGAGCCCTCCGGCACGGAGAGCGCCTCACGCCGGGTAGGTGCTGACCTCGGTCGCCTTCACCGCGCACCAGACCTCGACGCCGGCGACCAGACCCATCTCGGCGACGGCGGCCGTGGTCACGTCGGCCAGCACGCCGGGCTCGCCGTCCAGCCGCACCCGCACGGTGTCGCCGTGCTGCTCCATGCCGACGACGTGGCCACGGAACGCGTTGCGCGGCGAGCCCTCCGGCCGCTTGGCGTGCAGCGAGACCGCCGACGGGGCGAACGCGACGAACACCTCGCCGGTGGCGGCGGACGCCGTCGCGACCTCGCCGCCGCCGTCCACGTGGACGGTGGCACCGTCGGCGCGACCGCGGTACAGGTTCAGGCCCACCAGCCGCGCGACGTACTCGGTGCGCGGGGCGCGGGCGACCTCGGCCGGCGTGCCACGCTGCACGGCAGACCCGTTCTCCACCACCACGATCCGGTCGGCGAGCACCATCGCGTCGAGGGGGTCGTGGGTGACCAGCACGGTGCACCCGTCGTAGCCGGCGAGGTGCCGCCGCAGGTCGGACCGGACGTCGAGCCGGGTCTGCGCGTCGAGGGCGGCGAGCGGCTCGTCGAGCAGCAGGAGAGCGGGCTCGGTCACGAGCGCGCGGGCGAGCGCCACCCGCTGCGCCTGGCCGCCGGAGATCCGCCCGGGACGCGACCGCGCGAGGTCCGCGACCCCGACCCGCTCCAGCCAGCCGTGGGCGGCGGCCGCGGCCTCCCTCCGGGGCGCTCCGCGCGCCCGCAGGCCGAACGCGACGTTGTCGAGCACCGACAGGTGGGGGAAGAGCAGGTAGTCCTGGAACACGACCCCCGTCCGGCGCCGCTCCACGGGGACGAGCACGTCGGCCTCGGGGTCGTCGAGCACCGTCCCGGCCAGCTCGATCCGTCCGCGCGCCAGGGGGACCAGGCCGGCGAGCGCCCCGAGCGCCGTCGACTTGCCGGCGCCGTTCGGGCCCGAGCAGCGCCACCACCTCGCCGGGTGCGACCTCGAGCCCCAGGTCGAGGACGAAGGCGTCGCGGTCGACCCCGAGGTCGGCGCTCAGGCCCGCGGGCTGACGGGTCACGCGGTCGAGCCTGCCACCCAGCGGTCGCGCAGGCTGGCGAGCACCACGACCGACACCAGCAGCAGCACCAGCGAGAGCACGATCGCCGACTCCGGGTCGGTCTCGAGAGCGAGGTAGACCGACAGCGGCATGGTGCGCGTGACGCCGGGGAAGCTGCCGGCGAAGGTGATGGTGGCGCCGAACTCCCCCAGCGCGCGGGCGAAGCAGAGCACGGCGCCGGCCGTGATGCCCGGCGCGACCAGCGGGAGGGTGACCCGCCGGAACACGGTCGCGCGGGACGCCCCGAGAGTCGCTGCGGCGTCCTCGAACCGGCGGTCCGCGCCGCGCAGTGCACCTTCCACCGCGATGACCAGGAACGGCAGCGCGACGAAGGCCTCGGCGACCACGACGGCGGCCGTGGTGAACGGCAGGCGGAGGCCGAACCACAGGTCGAGGTACTGGCCGAGCACGCCGCGCCGGCCCAGCAGCAGGAGGAGGGCGACGCCGCCGACCACCGGCGGGAGCACCAGCGGGACGGTCACCAGCGCACGCAGCAGACGCCGTCCGGGGAAGGTGGCGCGGGCCAGCACCCAGGCGAGCGGCACGCCGAGGACGATGCACACCACCGTGGCCAGCGACGCGCACACCAGCGACAGCCGCAGCGACTGCAGCACGGCGGGGTCGGCCAGGTCGGTGGTGATCGAGCCCCACGGCGCCCGCAGCAGCAGGGCGAGCAGCGGCAGCAGCAGGAAGGCCACCGCGAGCGCGGCCGGGACGAGCAGGAACGGCGGCAGCCCGCGGCGGTCCCTACGGGGCCTGGAAGCCGGCACCGGTGAGCACGTCCTGGCCGTCGGCCGAGAGCACGAGGTCGACGAACGCCTGCGCGGCGGCCGGGTGGGGCGACTCGGCGAGGACGACGAGCGGGTAGTCGTTGACGGCGTCCTCGGCCTCCGGGACGTCGATCGCCCTCGACGGCGTCGCCCGCCGCGAGCACGTCGGTGCGGTAGACCAGCGCGGCGTCGACCTCACCCAGCTCGACCTTGGTGAGGACGGCCTTGACGTCCTGCTCGAGGGTGTCCGGCGCGGCGGTGAGACCCGCTGCGGCGAAGACCTTCTCGGCGGCGGACCCGCACGGCACCTCGGGCGCGCAGAGGGCGATCGTGAGGTCCGGGTCGGCCAGGTCGTCCAGGCCGGTGACGCCGGCCGGGTTGCCCGGCGGGCACCACGAGCTGCAGCACGTTGCGGGCGAACACGGTGGGCTCGCCCGCGGCGCCGCTCGGCGTCGACGACCGTGGCCATGGTCGGCCGGGCTCGCGGCGGCGAACACGTCTGCGGGTGCACCCGAGCTGATCTGCTCGGCGAGCCCCGAGCTCCCGCCGAAGCTGAACGTGACCGTGACGTCGGGGTGGTCGGCCATGAAGGCGTCGCCGAGCTCGGTGAAGGTCTCGGTCAGCGACGCCGCGGCGAAGCACGACGAGGTCGCCGGACAGCGCGTCCCCGGTCGTCGTCCCGTCTGCTCGCGAGGAGGCGGGTCCGTCGCCGCCGCAGCCGGCGAGGGGCAGGACGGCGGCCAGCACGGCGGCGGCCAGGACGGTGCGGCGGTTCACGGATGGCCCCTCGGCTCGGCCCCGGCCGGGAGCTCGACCACCACGTTGGTGGCCTTCACGCTGGCGACGGCGACGACACCGACCTCGAGGCCCAGCTCGTCGGCCGCCTCCCGGCTCATCAGCGAGACCAGCCGGAACGGTCCGGCCTGCAGCTCCACCTGCGCCATCACGGTGTCGCGCACGACGTTCGTGACGATCCCGCGCATCCGGTTGCGCGCCGACGCCGCCGAGGTCGCGATCCGCGGCTGGTCGGCAGCGAGCTCCTGCGCGAGCCGGGCGAGCTGGTCGCCCTGCACCGCGAGCCGGCCGTGGTCGTCCTTGACGAGCTCGAGCCGGCCCGCCTCGCCCCAGCGCCGGACCGTGTCGTCGGACACGCCGAGGAGCGAGGCGGCATCACTCACACGCAGCAGCACACCGCGAATCTAGCCGCAGGTGCGGACGTGCGTCCACATGAAGGCGTCCGCACCTGCGGTTCGCTCTCTCGCGGCCGACCGGCCTAGGCTCCTCGCGTGGACCGTGTCGTCGTCGCCCACCTGTCGGACTGCCACATCGGGGCGCACCCGCAGGCCCCCGGCCGGCTGCGCCGCGCGCTGCAGCACCTCGCGGCGTGCGACCCGCTGCCCGACGTCGTCCTGCTGTCGGGCGACCTGGCCGACCACGGCCTGGACGCCGAGTACGCCGAGCTGGTCGAGCTGCTGGCCCACCCACCGGTCCCGGTCGTCACCGTCCCCGGGAACCACGACGTCCGGGCGGCCTTCGCGCGCCACCTCCGACCGGCGGGCACCGACCCCGCGCTCCCGCTCGACCTCGTCCACGACGTCGCCGGACTGCGCCTGGTGGCGCTGGACTCGCTGGTCACGGCGCCGCCCGGCGACCGGATCGACCACGGCGAGCTCACCGACGCCAGCCTGGCCCTGCTCGACGACGCGCTCGGCGACGGGCTGCCGACGTTCGTCGCCCTGCACCACCCGCCCGCGCGCTTGCACGTGGCGCTGATGGACCCGATCCGGCTGGTCGACGCCGAACGGCTGGAGGCGGTGCTGCGGCGTCACCCGAACGCGCTCGCGGTGCTCGTCGGCCACGCGCACACGGCTGCCGCCACCACGTTCGCCGACCTGCCCGTGCTGGTGGGCGGCGGGCTGGTGTCGACCGTCCCCACCGACGCCGAGGACCTGCCGGTGCTCGACCTCGGCCAGCCGCCGACGATCGCGTTCCACCTGCTCGAGGACGGCCACCTCGTCACGCACTGGCGCGTGGTCTGAGCCCCTACTCGGGGAGGGGCGGCCCGACGACCTGCAGCCCGTACCGCGGACCGACCTCGTTCCAGCGGTCGATCTCCTCGGGCATCGAGCGCCCCTCGCCCTCGGCCGGCAGCCGCATCGCCGCCGCCGGCACGCCGACCTCGTCGTACAGGCCCATCAGCCCGCCCGGCGTCGTGAGGGCGAGGAACCGCGCGGGCACCGTGCCACGGATCCGGAACGCGTGCGGGACGCCCGACGGCAGGTGCAGGAAGTCGCCGTCCCCGAGCTGGTAGGTCTGCTCGCCCGCGCGGTACTCGATCGTGCCCTCGAGGACGAACAGCGCCTCCGACTCGTGGGTGTGGCGGTGCAGCGGGGTGGCGATCCCCGGCGGCTGCGTGACGAGCGAGACCCCCAGCGCGCCACCGGTGCCGGCGGCGCCGACGAGGTGCTCGAACAGCGACCCCATCGCCCAGGTGCCCGGCCCGCTGCCCGCCCGGTGGACGACGACCGACCCGACCTGCTCCACCGGCTGCGCGTCCACGACGACTCCTCAATCGGTCCGAAGCGGCTTCGGACGAATGCGCTACGGTGGCACGCGTGGCCGACCCCGTCAAGAGACGCCCCTACCGCTCGCCCGCACGGGACGCGCAGGCGCAGGCCACCCGCGACGCCGTGCTGCGGGCGGCGCGGGTGCTGTTCACCACGACGGGGTACGCCGCCACCACGGTCGCCGCGGTGGCGGCGGCGGCGGGCGTCTCGGTCGACACCGTGTACGCGAGCGTCGGACGCAAGCCGCAGCTGCTGCTCGCGGTGCACGACATGGAGCTCGCCGGCGGCGACCAGCCGCTCCCGGCCGCCGGGCGCGACTACGTGCGCGACGTCCGGGCCGCGGCGGGTGCCCGCGCGAAGCTCGAGACGTACGCGGCGGCGCTGGGACGGCGGCTGCCCGCCACGGTCCCGCTGCAGGAGGCGCTCGAGGTCGCGGGCCGCACCGATCCCGCCTGCCGCCGGGTGCACGAGGAGCTGTCGGACCGACGCCGGGCGAACATGCGGCTCCTGGCCGAGGAGCTGCGCGCCACCGGGGAGCTGCGCGACGACCTGCCGGACGAGACCGTCGCCGACCTGCTCTGGACGATGAACAGCCCGGCCGTCTTCCGCTCGCTCACCCGCGACCGCGGTCCCGAGCGGTACGCGGAGGTGGTCGCTGACGTGTGGGTGCGGACCTTCCTGGCCTGGCGTAGCCGACGAGGTCGGGCGAGCGCAGGCAGCGGGCGGCCTGGTGCGCACCCGCAGCCAGCGCCGCCGCGAGGTCGGCCCCGCCGCGGTGCGCCACGAGGAAGCCGGCGAAGAAGGCGTCGCCGGCGCCGTTGGTGTCGACCACGTCGTCGACGCGCTCGGCCGGCGCGTGCACGTGCTCACCGGCCGCCGTCCAGGCCTCGGCGCCGTCGGCGCCGTGCGTCACCACCACGAGATCTCGCACGGCCGCAGAGCGTCTCGCGGACGTAGGCATCGCGGTCAGGCCACCCGCTCGCCGCTCAGCAGGACGACGTCGGCTCCCTCGCGGAAGTCGCGGTGGAACTCCGTCGCGCCGTCGTGGTCGTGCAGGTCGGTCCACACCGGGACCCCGAGCTCGCGCGCCAGCGCGAGCACCGGGCGCGAGTGGTCGGCGAGGTCGACGACCACCACGTCGGCGCTCAGCCACCGCCTCGCGCACCGCGTCCGACGGCGAGATGCCCTGCGTGGCAGGCAGGTTCGCGTAGATCGACAGCCGTCCACCGTGCGCGTCCATGAGGTTCACGTGCTGCTCGGTGCCGTCCGCCACGGTGCGCGCGAGGGTGACGACGCCCGCGGCGTCGAGCGCGGCGCGGACGAGCTCCGCCTCGGCGTCCTCACCCAGCACCGTCGACAGCGTGACCTCGACGCCGAGCGCGGCGAGGTTCAGCGCCTTGCCGGCCGAGGTGCCGCCCACCGTGCGGTGGCTGCTGCTCGCCATCACGGTGTGCGGGTGCGGCGGCGGCAGCTCGTCGAGGCGCAGCAGCAGGTTCCAGGAGACCGGCCCGCTCACCAGGACGCGCACGGGCCGGTCGACCTCAGGAACCGAGGTGGTCGAGCAGCGTCCGGTTCACCAGGTCGGTGTGGCTCGCGGTGAGGCCGTGCGGCCCCTGCTCCACGACCACGAGGGTCGCGCCGAGCGCCTCGGCCGTGCGCTTCCCGCTGACCTCGAACGGCACGATCGCGTCGGAGTCGCCGTGCAGCACGAGCGCCGGGACGTCGACCTTCTCCAGGTCGGTGCGGAAGTCGGTGCGCACGAAGGCGTCGATGCACCCGAGCACCGCCTCGTCGCGGGCCGGCCGCATCAGCTCCTGGAACCGCTCCAGCTCGTCGTCCCCGACCTCGAGGTCGTCGCCCGCGCTGTAGAAGCTCTTCGCGAAACCCTCGAAGAACCCGGCGCGGTCCTCGCGGATCCCGCCCTGCATGCCCTGGACGAGGTCGTCGTCCGCGCCGCCGTCCGGGTTGTCGTCGGACTTGTACAGGTAGGGCGGGACGGCCGCCACGAAGGCGACCGAGCGCACCCGGTCGGTGCCGTGGCGGCCGACGTAGCGCGCCACCTCGCCGCCACCCATCGAGAACCCGACGAGGGCGACGTCGCGCAGGTCGAGCGCGGTCAGGACGGCGTCGAGGTCGCCGGCGAAGGTGTCGTAGTCGTAGCCGTCCTCGGGCTTGTCCGAGCGGCCGAACCCACGGCGGTCGTACGTGACCACCCGGTGGCCGGCCTCGGTGAGCGCCCGCACCTGGGCGGCCCACGAGTCGCCGCTGAGCGGCCAGCCGTGGATGAGGACGACCGGCCGGCCGTCGCCGCCGGAGTCCTCGACGTGCAGGTCGACGGGGGTGGATCCGGCGCTGGAGGTGACGGTGGGCACGGTCGGGCTCCTCGTGGTCGTGGTGTCGTTGCCGTGAGGTGTTCGTGCCCGACGGTAGGACGGTTGCCCACGTGGCGCACCCCCCGGAGCCGGACCCTTGTCCGGCCCCCACCGGCCGAGGACGATGGCCGGGTGCGCACCGAGCCGAGCGAGCGCTGGGTCAGGGCCGTCGTCGACGACGTCGTGGTGGTCGACTCCCGTCGTCCCCTGCTGTTCTACGAGGACGTGTTCCCGGTACCGGGCTACGCGTTCGACCCGGCGGACGTGCGCACCGACCTGCTCCGGCCGAGCGAGCAGCCCGGACCGTCCGAGCCGTTCTTCTTCCAGCCGAAAGGCCCTGTGTCGCAGTGGTTCGACCTGCACCTCGAGGGCAGGACCGTCCCCCACGTCGCCTGGGTGCGGGACGACCCGGACCTCGTCGGCCGGATCGTGGTGTCGTGGCGCCCGGACCTGGTCGACCGCTGGCTCGAGGAGGACGAGGAGGTGCGCGCGCACCCGCGTGACCCGCACAAGCGGGTGGACGCGCTGCCGAGCTCGCGGCACGTCGTGGTCTCCGTCGGCGGCACGGTGCTGGCCGACAGCCACGACCCCGTGCTGCTGTTCGAGACGCACCTGCCGACCCGCTTCTACCTGCCGCGCGACGACGTGCGCCTCGACCTGCTCGAGGTGGGCGAGTTCACCAGCCACTGCCCGTACAAGGGCACCGCACGCGAGTACTGGGACCTGCCGGAGGGCGGCGACCACGCCGCCGTGCCGGGCCTCGCCTGGTCGTACACCGAGCCGTTCCCCGCGGTCGGCGCGGTCGCCGGGAGGATCGCGTTCTACGACGAGCTCGTCGACGTGCAGGTCGACGGCGAGCCGCGCGTGCGGCCGGTGACGATCTTCAGCGACCGGCGGCACCGGCCGACGTCGGCCTGACCGCGTGCCTGACGCGCTCGCGGCGTGCCGGAGCAGCTCCGGCAGGTCGGGGTGGCCGGGACGGTCCTCGCGCCAGGCGAGCCGCAGGGGCACGACCGGCGCGTCCGGCATCGGCACGAACACGACGTCGGGGTGCGTCGCGGTCGCGGCGGTCGTCGTGGTGGTCACCCCGATCCCGTCGCCCGCGGCGATCGCGAGCAGCCAGTCGTCGGTGTTGGCCACCTCGCGCGCGACCCGCGGACGGCGCCCCGCCGGCCACAGCTCGGGGTGGGTGATACCGCCGACGCGGTTGACGATGATCGCCTCGGCCGCGAGGTCGTCGAGGTCGAGCCGCTCCCGCCCGGCGAGGGGGTGGTCGGCGGGCAGCGCCGCCACCCGGTGCTCGTCGCCGAGGTGCACGGTGGCGAGCCACGACGGCGCCGGCCCCTCGCCGGGGAGGACGACGTCGCCTCGCACCAGCGCGACGTCGCTCGTGCCGTCGACCAGCCCGGCGAGGCGGTGGTCGATCCGACGCCAGGTGACCGGCCGGTCGGGGTGCTCGCGCCGCCACGACGCGACCAGCTCGGCGGGCAGCCGCCCCGCCGCACCCCAGGAGTAGCCGAGCACCAGCGGCCGGCGGCTGCCCGAGGCCGTCGACCGCATCCGGTCGACCGCGGCGAGCGCCGCGCGTGCGTGCTCCAGGACCGAGCGTCCCGCGGCCGTGAGCACCGCCCCGGAGGTCGAGCGCTCGAACAGCACCGCGCCGAGCCGTTGCTCCAGCTGCTGCACCGTGCGCGAGACGGCGGGCTGGGCGAGGTGCAGGCGGGCGGCCGCGCGGGTGACGGTCCCCTCGTCGGCGACGGCGAGCAGCGCCTCGAGGTGCCGGAGCTCGATCGCCGCCATGCCTGCGGAGCATACCGGCAGGCCGAACCGGCATTTCCGCTCCGTCGAGCGGGTCCGTAGCGTCGGCGGCATGGGCCGCACCGGGACGCCGATCGCCACCGCGCAGGTGGTGGGAGCCGTGCTCAGCCTGCAGCTCGGGGCGGCCCTGTCGGTGCAGCTGCTGCACGACGTCGGGGCGTTCGGGACCCTGGCCCTGCGGCTGCTGGTGGCGGCCGCCGCACTGGCGCTGGTCGGGCGCGCCTGGCGGCTCCTCGGCCGGCTGCGCCGCGATCCCGACGCCCGCCGGGCGGTCGTGCGGCTCGGCCTGGCGATGGTGGCCCTGTCGTCGACGTTCTACCTGGCGCTGGAGCGGCTGCCGCTCGGTGTCACCGTCACCCTGGAGCTGCTCGGACCTCTGCTGCTGACCGTGCTGCGCGGCCGCCGTCGCCGCGACCTGGTCTGCGCCGCCCTGGCCCTCCTCGGCGTCGCCCTGCTCACCGGCGTCACCGGCGGGCTGGACGCCCCGCTCGACCCGCTCGGCGTGGTGCTCGCCCTGGCGGCCGGCGGGTTCTGGGCCCTGTACATCCTGGCCAGCCAGCGGGCGGGGTCGGTCTCCGCGGACGGCGCCGCCCTCGGCGTCGCCACGGCGCTCGCCGCCGTGCTCGCCCTGCCCGCCGGCCTGGTGACGGCCGGCACCGGTCTGCTCGAGCCGCGCGTGCTCGCCCTCGGCGTGGTGGTCGGGCTGCTGTCCTCGGCCGTGCCCTACGCGCTGGAGCTGCGGGCGCTGCGGCACCTGCCGGCCGCGACCTTCGGCGTCCTGATGAGCCTGGAGCCCGCGGCCGCCGCGCTCGCCGGGTGGTCGCTGCTGGGCCAGCCGCTGCACCTCGTGCAGGTCGTCGGGCTCGCCGTGGTCGTGATCGCCAGCGCGCTGGCGTCCGTCCCCGGCCCTCGGGCGGCCGGCGAGGCCACCGTCAGTGCTGGTCGACGCCGCGCGCCGGGATCGTCACCCGCAGCACCGTGCGCCCCGGCCGGGAGTCCACCGTGATCTCGCCGGAGTGCCGGTCGACGACGATCCGGCGTGAGATGTCCAGGCCGAGGCCGGTGCCGCGCCCGACCTCCTTGGTGGTGAAGAACGGCTCGAACGCGTGCTGGACGACGTCCGTCGACATGCCGGCCCCGGAGTCCTCGACCTCGACGACCACGCCGCCCTGGCCGTCCGGCCGGGTGCGCACCCGCAGCGTCCCGGTGCCGCCCATGGCGTCGACCGCGTTGTCGACCAGGTTCGTCCACACCTGGTTGAGCTCGCCGGGCACGGCCTCGACGACCGGGGCGTCGCGGGGCGTAGTCGCGCTCGACCACGACGTCGCCGAGCTTGTGCGCGAGCATCACCAGCGTGCTCTCCAGGCCCTCGGCGACGTCGGTCCGCTGCACCGAGGCGCGGTCGAGCTGGGAGTAGGAGCGCACGGCACCCACCAGGTCGGACACGCGGCGGGTGGCCTCCTTCACCTCGCGCAGCTGCCCCTGCATCGCGACCGAGCACGCGACCCACTCCAGGCCGGCGGCGAGCGCCCGGTCGCCGAGGAGCGCGCGGACCCGCTCGCACCAGGCCAGGTCGACCCCCGCTCCCGCCAGCGCCGGCGCGACCACCCACTCGCGCTCGACGCCGTGCCGCCCGAGCCAGCGTGGCCAGCACGTCCTCGCGGTCGGCGCGGGCCAGCGCGTCCTCGTCCGGGTCGGCGGGCCCGGCCGAGCGGCGCAGGGCGTCGAGCCCGACGAACTGCTCGGCCGTGATCGCCTGCTCGGCCAGCCGGCCGAGGGTCACCAGCAGCTGGTCCGACGTCGCCGTCAGCGCGTCGACGGCGCGGGTGGCGGCCGAGGCGGGGTTGTTGATCTCGTGCGCGAGACCGGCGGCCAGGGTGCCGAGCGCGACCAGCGCCTCGCGCTGGCGGGCGGTCGACTCGATCCGGCGGACGGTGTCGACCAGCCCGCGGATGAAGTGGACGCCGAACGGGAACCACCGGTCGGCGAGCGCCCGCAGGTCGTCGGCGGGGACGCGCAGCACCCGGCCGGGCACCCCGCCGCGGCCGGACGCGAAGTACACGCCGTGCGGGTCCCAGGCGCGGAAGCCGCCGGCCCACTGGCCGGGCGTGGCCATCGTCCCGAGCGCGCTCTCCTCGTTGCCGACCCGGCGGTGCAGGTCGACCGTCCCCTCGAGCAGCACCCACCAGGTGTCGGCCGGCCGGCCCTCGGTGAACAGGTCGTCGCCGGCGGCGAACCGGTGCTCCGCGCCGACGGCGAGCAGCTGGGCGAGCTGGGCCTCGTCGAGGCCGTCCAGGAGGGTCAGCGAGCGCAGCTCGGCGGTGGTGGTCACCGGGGGCTCACGTGGTCGCCAGGTAGCGGTGGACGAGGTAGACCGACATCGCGCCCTCCCCGACGGCCGAGGCCACCCGCTTCATCGAGTCGAGCCGCACGTCGCCGGCGGCGAACACCCCGGGGACGCTGGTCTCCAGGGCGAACGGCGGCCGCGCCAGCGGCCAGTGCCTCGCGTGCTCGGACGCCATCAGGTCCTGCCCGGTGAGCACGAACCCGCGGTCGTCGCGGGCGGGGTGGTCACCGAGCCAGTCCGTCCGCGGCGAGGCGCCGATGAAGACGAACAGCCAGCTGGTCGCCACCTCCTCCTCGCCGCCGCCGGCGCGGTCGGCGAGGGTGAGCGCCTCGAGGTGCCCGTCGCCGCGGGCGGCCACCACCTCCGCGCAGGTACGCACCTCGACGTTGGGCGTCGCGGCGATCCGCTGCACGAGGTACTGCGACATGGTGTCCTCCAGCCCGGCCGCCCGGACCACCATCACGACCTTGCGCGCGTACCGGGCCAGGTTGAGCACGGCCTGGCCCGCCGAGTTGGCCGCGCCGACCACGTAGACGTCCTCCCCCTCGCACTGGATCGCCTCGCTCGCCGAGGCGCCGTAGTAGACGCCGCGGGCGCCGAGCTCGGCGAGCCCCGGGGCCGTGAGCCGTCGGTACGCGACACCGGTGGCGACGAGCACCGCCCGCGCCTCGATCACGCCGCCGCCCTCCAGGCCCACCGCGTGCACGGGGCCCCGCGTGGTGAGCCCCACGACGTCGCGCGCCAGCACCGTCTCGGCGCCGAACCGCGCCGCCTGGGCCACCGCGCGGTGGGTCAGGTCGGCGCCCGAGAGGCCCCTGGGGAAACCCAGGTAGTTCTCGATCGACGCGCTCTGGCCGGCCTGCCCGCCGGGGGCGTCGCGCTCGACGACCACCGTCCGCAGGCCCTCCGACGCCGCGTACACCGCCGCCGCCAGACCGGCCGGACCGCTGCCGACGATGCACAGGTCGTACAGCGGCTGCTCGGCGCGGGTGCGCAGGCCGAGCGCCTCCGCGACCTCGCGGGTGGTGGGCGTCCGGAGCACCTCGCCGTCGGGCACGAGCACGAGCGGGAGGTCGGAGGTGTCCGCGCCGGCGAGGTGGACCAGCCGGCGGGCCTCCTCGTCGCGCTCCACGTCGAGCCACCGGTACGGCACGTGGTTGCGGGCGAGGAAGGTCTTCACCTCGTAGCTGCGGTCGGACCAGCGGTGCCCCACGACCCGCACCTGGGAGGTCTCCGCGGGGTTCTCGCGCGCCCAGTCGCCGAGCAGGTCGTCGAGCACCGGGTACAGCCGCTCCTGCGGGGGGTCCCACGGCTTGACCATGTAGTAGTCGAGCCCGATGTCGTTGATCGCCTGGATCGCGACGTCGGTGTCGGCGTAGGCGGTGAGCAGCAGCACCTTGGTGCCGGGCGAGGACCGGCGGACCGAGCCCAGCACCTCGATGCCGGTCATCTCCGGCATCCGCTGGTCGCACAGGACGAGCGCCACCGAGCGGTCGCGCAGGGTGAGCTCGTCGAGCAGCCGCAGGGCTTCCGCGCCGGAGGTCGCGGGGATCACCCGGTACTCGGCGCCGTAGCGCTCGCGCAGGTCGCGGACGACGGCCACGGAGACGGCCGGGTCGTCGTCCACGGCCAGGATGGTGGGCTTGGACATCCGCTGCGGCTCGCTCTCCGTCGACGACGAGCCCAGCATCGGTGCGGCACACCGTCCGTGGCTAGGGAGCGTGCCGACGAACCGTCGCGCGTCCGCCCTGCCTGACCCGGTTGCGCCCGGTTGGTGCGTCGGCGCCGGGGCACGAAGAAGGCCCCCGCCGGAGCGGGGGCCTTCGTCGTCGCTGTCTCAACGAGCGCGCCCGGAGGGACTCGAACCCCCAACCTCTTGATCCGTAGTCAAGTGCTCTATCCGTTGAGCTACGGGCGCCGGAACCGCCCGGGAGCGGTCCGGCGGACACAGTACCGGAGCACCTGCACGGTCCCGAAATCCGATCTGCCGGTTCGACCCGGCCGGACGTACCGGGTCAGGATGGACCGGTGCGCCGCCTCCCCGTGACCGTGACGGCTGCCGCCGTCCTCGTCGTCGGGGTGGCCTGCAGCCCGTCTCCCGACCCTGCCGCGCGAGGCGCCGGCGCCGAGCCGGTCGCAGAGCAGCGCGGCGCCGTCGTCGGCGCCCGCGGACGCCGGCCCCGACCGGTCCGCCGCGAGCCCGGCCGGTCCTCGTCGCCGCCGACGCCGGCACCGTCGTGCTCCCCGCCACCGACCCGGCCACCGCGGCGCTGTCCGCCAGCCAGGCGCTGTTCGCGTCCGCGCCCGTGGTGGTGCTCGTCGACGCCGCCGACGCCGGCGCGGTGCCGACCGCGGTGCGCCGCGCCACCGCCCTGCACGTGCCGCTGCTGACCACGAGCGGCGACGCCACCGTCGACGGCCCGCTCGGCGCCGAGCTCACCCGGCTCGGGACGACGCACGCCCTGGCGATCGGGGCCACCGCCCGCGACGCCGCCGCGGTGCTCGGCGACGTGGAGGTGACCTCGAACGTGGGGTCCCTCCCGCCGGTCGAGGCGCCCGAACCCGTGCAGGGCACCGTCCTGCTGGTGAGCGCCGACCCCGGCGGGCCCGCCCTGGCCACCGCCACCTCGGCCGGCGCCACCGCCGTGACCGTCCCCGGTGGCGACCCCCGGGGAGACGTCGCCGCGATCGGGGCCCTCGCGGCCGCACCACCCGCCCGCGTGGTGGCGCTCGGCGAGGCCTTCGGCGCCGCCGAGGTGCTCGCTGCCCGGGTGGCGTCGGCGGCCACCGGCGTCCAGCTGCCCGGGGGTGGGCAGCTCGTGCTGGCCGGCAAGCGGTACGTCGCGCTCTACGGCCACCCCGGCACGCCGTCGCTCGGGCTCCTCGGCGAGCAGGACCTGGCCGGGGCGGTGGCGCGGGCGCAGAAGCTGGCGCGCTCGTACCGACCGCTCAGCGCCGAGCCGGTGCTGCCGACGTTCGAGGTCATCACGACCGTCGCGAGCGGCAGGCGCGGGCGCGGACGGCAACTACTCGAACGAGGTCGACCCGGAGAAGATCCGGCCGTGGATCGAGGAGGCCGGCCGGCAGGGCGTCTACGTGCTGCTCGACCTCCAGCCCGGCACCACCGACTTCCTCACCCAGGCCCAGCGGTACGAGGACCTCCTGCGGTACCCGAACGTCGGCCTCGCTCTCGACCCCGAGTGGCGGCTGGCGCCCGGGCAGCGGCACCTGGAGCAGATCGGGTCGGTGAGCGCGGCCGAGGTGAACGAGGTGTCCGCGTGGCTGGCCGGCCTGGTGCGCGAGCAGCACCTGCCGCAGAAGATGCTGGTGCTGCACCAGTTCCGCACGGCGATGATCACCGACATCGCCACCCTGGAGACCGGCTACGACGAGCTCGCCGTGGTGATCCACGCCGACGGCAACGGCACGCAGGGCGCCAAGGCCGCCACCTGGAGCCGCGTGGTCGCCGGGGCCCCGGCGGGCGTCGCCTTCGCGTGGAAGAACTTCGTCGACGAGGACAGCCCGATGGCGACGCCGGCGCAGACCATGGCGGTGCGCCCGACGCCCGTGCTGATCACCTACCAGTAGCCCGGATCCGCAAGAACCCGACCGGTTCTCGCAAGCGCACGTCAGCCCGCTGGGCTTTGTGAGGGACTTCACGAGCGCGGACCCACCCGACCGGTATCCCAGCATGCGATACGGGGCTACCGTCGTGGCACGGTGCTCTCGCCTTCACTATGAACGCAACGCGGCAGGTCCGACGTCGGGCCGCGAGGGTGGGACACCTCCGAACGGCACCGGCGCCGGCGAACCTCGAGAGGGACTGACCCTGATGAGCACCGACACGACGACCAGCACCCCGAGCCCGGGCACCACGGGGAAGCGTCCGGTCACCGGCGCCCCGGCGACGCGGCACGCGCGCCTCAGGGCCTGGGTCGAGCAGGTCGCCGAGCTCACCCAGCCCGACTCGGTGCACTGGTGCGACGGCTCGGACGAGGAGTGGACCCGCCTCACCGAGGCGCTGGTCGCCACCGGCACCTACGTGCAGCTCGACCCGGCCAAGAAGCCCAACTCGTTCTACTGCGCCTCCGACCCCACCGACGTCGCCCGGGTCGAGGACCGCACGTACATCTGCTCGCTGCAGGAGAAGGACGCCGGCCCCACCAACAACTGGATGGCGCCGGACGAGATGAAGGCGATCATGACCGACCTGTACCGCGGGTCGATGCGGGGTCGCACGATGTACGTGATCCCGTTCGTGATGGGCCACCTCGAGGCCGACAGCCCGATGTTCGGCGTCGAGATCACCGACTCCGCCTACGTCGTCACCTCGATGCGGGTGATGTCGCGGATGGGCGCCCACGTGCTCGAGCGGATCGAGGAGCTCGACGCCGACTACGTCCCCGCCCTGCACTCGGTGGGCATGCCGCTCGAGCCGGGCCAGGACGACGTCGCGTGGCCGTGCAGCGACACCAAGTACATCGTCCAGTTCCCCGAGGAGCGGACGATCTGGTCGTACGGCTCGGGCTACGGCGGCAACGCCCTGCTGGGCAAGAAGTGCTACTCGCTGCGGATCGCCTCGGTGATGGCGCGCGACGAGGGCTGGCTCGCCGAGCACATGCTCATCCTCAAGCTCACCAACCCGCAGGGCGTCACCCACTACGTCGCGGCGGCCTTCCCGTCGGCGTGCGGCAAGACCAACCTGGCGATGCTGAAGCCGACCATCCCGGGCTGGAAGGTCGAGACCCTCGGCGACGACATCGCCTGGATGCGGTTCGGCGAGGACGGCCGGCTCTGGGCGGTCAACCCCGAGTTCGGCTTCTTCGGCGTCGCGCCGGGCACCAACCAGAAGACCAACCCGTACGCGATGGACACGATCGCGAAGGGCAACTCGGTCTTCACCAACGTCGCCCTCACCGACGACGGCGACATCTGGTGGGAGGGCATGGAGGGCACGCCCGCCCACGCGACGTCGTGGAAGGGCAACGACTGGACGCCGGACGTCCGACGAGCTGAGCTCGCACCCGAACAGCCGGTACTGCACCCCGATCAGCCAGTGCCCGATCCTGGCGCCGGAGTACGACGACCCGAAGGGCGTGCCGATCTCGGCGATCCTGTTCGGCGGCCGCCGCAAGACCACGATCCCGCTGGTCACCGAGGCGCGCGACTGGGTGCACGGCACCTTCATGGGCGCCACGCTGTCGTCGGAGACCACCGCCGCCGCCACCGGCGAGGTGGGCGTGGTGCGCCGCGACCCGATGGCGATGCTGCCGTTCATCGGCTACAACGCCGGCGACTACTTCCAGCACTGGATCGACATCGGCAAGGACGCCGACGCCTCCAAGCTGCCGAAGATCTTCTACGTCAACTGGTTCCGTCGCAACGACGCCGGCGACTTCGTCTGGCCCGGCTTCGGCGAGAACTCGCGCGTGCTCAAGTGGGTCATCGAGCGTCTCGAGGGGTCCGCGGCGGCGCAGGAGACCCCGATCGGCCACGTCCCCACGCTGGAGTCGCTCGACACCGACGGGCTGGACATGTCGGAGCAGGACCTCGCCGACTGCCTGCACGTCGACGTCGAGGAGTGGAAGGCCGAGATCCCCCAGATCACCGAGTGGTTCGAGAAGTTCGGCGACACCCTGCCGACCACGCTGTGGACCGAGCTGGACGGCCTGAAGGCCCGCCTCGGGGTCGAGTGACGGCTCGGCCGTCCGGGGTCACGGGCCGAACCGGAGCTCGTGCCTGAGCAGCTCGGTCCCGTCCCAGCGACGGCCGGTGAGCGTCACGGTGACCGTCGACCCGTCGTCGACGACGTCGACCGAGCCGAACTGCCCGCTCCCGGGCAGCACGGGCCCGGTGTACGGCCCGCCCTTCGCGCTGCCGCGGCGGTCCACGGCCGCGGCGTGGAAGAGCGGGAAGCCTCCGCGAGCGGACGAGGAGTAGTCGGTGTTGGTCCCGTCGTCCACCGCGAGCATGTGGGCGTCACCCGAGAGCATGAGCAGGTTGTCGACGCCCGCGTCCGCGACGGCGTCGGCGAGCAGCCGGCGCTCCTCGGCGAAGCCGCCCCAGGTGTCGGCGACGGGGTCGGGCGCGTCGATCCACGGGTCGGGGCTGACCCACACCACCAACCCGTACCGGTCGGCCTGCGCCAGCTCGCCGAGCAGCCACTCGCGCTGCTCGGTCCCCAGCGCCGACCGGAACGGGCCCGTCGGGTCGTCGGCCGGGTCGCGGGCGGAGCGGGTGTCGGTCAGCAGGAACCGCACGCGACCGACGGTGAAGGCCTGGTGGATGGGTGCCGCAGGGTCGGTCGCCAAGGCGTAGTGCGGCACCGACTGCCGGTACGAGGCCATCGCCGCAGAGCGACTCGGCGACGTGCGGTCGGCGTCGTTGCCGCCGTAGTCGTGGTCGTCCCACACGTACGCCGCGGACGCCTGCCCGTACAAGGCGGCCTGGGCCGGCGCGCCGAGGTTGGCGTCGACCTGGTCCCGGAACAGCCGGACGTCGTCCACCTCGATGTTCGAGTAGTGCCAGTCACCGGTGAGCAGCACGAAGAGCGGGTCCTGCGCTCGCATGGCGTCGAACACCCGGCCGTTCGAGCCACCGTTCTGGCACGAGCCGACGACGAAGCCGAAGGAGGCCGGTCCCGGCGCCGGGAAGGTCGTGACCCGCTGCACGCGGCTGCGGTCGAGCACACCGCCGACCTCGGCCGCGTAGTGGTAGACCGTGCCCGGCTCGAGGCCGTCCACCGTCGCGACGGCGACGCCGTCGCCGTCGACCCGCGCGGTGACGGAGGCCACGGGATCGGCGAGGGTCTCGTCGAGACCGACCACGACGCGCACGTCCTGCGCTGCCTCGTCCGTGCGCAGGCGCACCTCGGTGCCCGTCGCGGTCGTGGCGCCGGCCCACATCCACTCGACGACGTCGACGGACGCGGCGGGCGTCGGCGAGCCCGGATGGGTCGGACCCCACAGCGCCGAGTACGTGGCCGAGGCGCCGCCGGCGACCACGCCCATGAGCACCGCCGCGGCCACGGACAGCGCGATCGCCGATCGCAGGCTCGCGCGGCGGGCGCGCGCCACCCACATCGCCACCGCGGGGGCGGCGGTGGCGGCGGTGACCAGCACCGCCACCACGGGCGGGTACTCGACCGAGGCCGCGACCCCGAGCAGGGCCGACGCCACGACCACCAGCGCACCGCCCGTCGCGCCCCGGCTCCGGGCGAGCAGCACGCCGACGACGGCGGCCGCGAGCACCAGCCACTGCAGCGGTACCTCGAGCCCGCGCCCGAGGATCCCCGAGCCCGGCGCCCGCGGCATGCCGACCGTGGCCGCGAGCACGACGTCACCGACCACCAGGGCGCCCAGCCAGACCAGCGCGAGCCGGTCGAGGACCCGCGCCCTGCCGGCCCCGATCCGCACGGCGTCCGGCTCGGCCTCGGGTGGCGCTCCCCGCTCCGGCCCGGGGACGCGCTGCGCCCACGGGCAGCTCCGGCACCGCGCGTGCAGCGACGGCGCCTCCAGCGCCGCCAGCGCGACCACGACGAGCAGGCCCGCCAGCAGCCACGAGGCGACGACGTCGAGCGGCCACCGCGACGCGGAGTGCACCTCGACCAGCGAGACCAGCACGACGCCGGTCGCGAGCAGCGCGCCGACCGCGGCCCGCGCTCGTGGCGACCACCCGGCCGCCGACGACGCGACCACGACGGTGCAGGCCGCTGCGGTCAGCGCGAGCACGCCCGGGCCCGGCAGGCTGCTGCCGGCGGCGAGAGGGGAGTCGTCCGGAGCCGCGCGACCCAGCACCGCGGCCAGCAGGACGCCCACCGCGGCCGCGAGGGCCGGCAGCACCACGGCGAGCGCCTGCAGGGGGCGGCAGCGCCGACCCAGCACGAGGACGAGCAGCGCGCACACCCCGACGCCGACCAGGACCCAGCGACCCGGCGGGAGGAGCGGCTCGAGCCACGACCACCCCCGCAACCCTCGGTACAGGCTCGCGTCGGCAGGTGGGTTGGCCGCTGCCGCCAGGGTCGTCGTCGTGGTCGCGGCCACGAGCAGCGCGCCGGCTGACAGGACCAGCCGTCGCCGCGTCGCGGGGGGCTCGCGCGCGGGGTCGCCGTGGGGCCGCGGGCGGTCCTGGGTGCTCATGGCGCACGGCACCTCCTCACCGGCCAGGGTGCCGGCTGCACCGTTGTACACCGCCCCCACCGGTGTGCGGGAGCCCCGCGAGCGCGGAACCGCGACGGGCCTCCCGACGCTTTGCTGGCGCCGCCTGCGGACAGGTACCCTGACCGCGCTGGAGGAGGCGTCGCCTAGTGGCCTATGGCGCCCGCCTGCTAAGCGGGTTCGGGGCTTCAATCCCGTCGCGGGTTCAAATCCCGCCGCCTCCGCACGTACGACGAGCAAGGCCCCCGCACCGAGGTGCGGGGGCCTTCTTCGTGCGCAGTGACGGGATCAGCCGCAGGTGTCGTCGGCGGCGACGCGGGCGTCGAAGGTCGGGGTCGCGCCGGAGCCGGACGCCGGACCCGGCCTCACCGGACAGCGGCTGCTCGGGCAGCGGCTCGGAGCCGGTGCGGTTGGGCACCTCGACCACGGCCGGGGCGCCACGGCCCAGGTCGACCACGTAGCTGCCGGCCGACAGCGTGGTGTCCTCGCGCAGGGTGGCGCCGGGGAAGGCCGCCTGCAGCGTGGCCGCGGCCTCCTCGTCGTCGAGCGCGTGCCGGATGACGACGCCGTCGACGTCCTCGGTGCCGTTGGCCAGGCCCGCGATCTCGAAGCCCTGCACGGCGAGCGCGTCGCCGGCCTGCCGCGCCAGCCCGCTCGACGCCGGAGGAGTTGACCACCCGGACCGACAGCGTCGGCCGGGTCGGCGGTCAGCGTGGGCGGGGCCGTGCTGGTCGGCGCGGTCGACGTCGGCGCGGCGGTCGGCTCGGTGCCGGGCAGCGGCAGGTCCTGGCGGGCCGCCTCCCACAGGGCGTCGGCGTCGTCGGTCCAGATCACGCGGTTGGGGTCGGGCTCGTAGGTCACGTTCGGGACCGTGACGAACCGGATCTGCTCGGTGGGCAGGTTGACCGCATCTGCAGGGCCAGCTCGCTCAGCGCGCGCGGGCTGGCGATCGCCTCGTCGGTGGTGAGCGACTCGGGTGGCGGCGTCGAGGAAGCCGAGCAGCCGGTCGGGGCGCAGCAGCAGGCCGGAGCTGGTGGCCTCGCGGATGACGGCGGACAGGAACGCCTGCTGGCGGTCGATCCGGCCGATGTCCGAGCCGTTGCCGATGCTCTTGCGGGCGCGGACGAACTGGGTCGCCTCCAGGCCGTCGAGGTGGTGGTGCCGGCGGGCAGGCTTCAGCCCGGTGGCTCGTCCTCGATCGCCTCGGGGACGCAGATGTCGACCCCGCCGAGGGCGTCGACCATGTCGCGGAAGCCCTCGAAGTTGATCACCGCGAAGTGGTCGATCGGGACGTCCGGTGTTGGCCTCCACCGTGGCGACCGTGCACAGCGCGCCGCCGGCCGACGCCGTTCAGCTCGGCACCGTCGGTGAACGCCCCGTTGAACATGCCGAGCTCGCGGCCGGAGCCGTCGTCGCCCTGCGGGGTCGGCGCAGTCGGGGCGCTGCACCATCGAGTCGCGCGGGATGCTGATGACGAAGGCGCTCTTGCGGTCGGCCGCGAGGTGCACCAGCAGGTTCGTGTCGGAGTGCTCGGTGGTGGCCGATCCGGCGTCGCCCACGAACGTCGTCCGGGTCGGACAGGTTCCGGGTGTCCGAGCCCATCAGCAGGATGTTCATCGGCGGCAGGTTCGTCACCGGGTCGGAGGTGGCGACGGTGTCGGGCCGGTCACCGAGACCGGCCGTCATGTCGACGCCGGTGATGTTGCCGTCCAGGCGCACGTAGATCACCACGGCCGCGGCGACCGCCACGACCAGCACCGACGCGACGACGGTCGCGAGCGCGCGGGCGACGGGGTGCTTGCGGCGCGGGCGCTCGGCGACGTGGCGCCCTCGCGCCGCTGCCGAGCTCCTGGGAGCGAGCAACGAACGGTCCTCTCGGTTCCGGGGGGCGGGCCCGTCCACGTGCGTGGAGGCCCTCTCAGGAGGGTAGCCCGCGGTGCCGCACCATCCTCGTGCTCACGGGCGCCGCCGAGCACGGGACGCGCCGCGATCTGCACACTTTGCTCACGTGCTCCCCGGAGCGCCCCCGCACGCAGCCGGTCAGAGCGTGGTGACCTCGAGCTCGCCGTCGGCGTACCGGCGCCGCAGCACCTTCTTGTCGAACTTGCCGACGCTGGTCTTGGGCACCTCCTCGATGAACGCCCACCGCTCGGGCAGCTGCCAGCGCGCCACCTTGTCGGCCAGGTAGTCGCGCAGCTCCTCCACGCCGACCTCCTGGCCGGCCACCACCACCACGGTGGCCAGGGGACGCTCGCCCCACTTGTCGTCCGGCACGCCCACGACGCTCGCCTCCGCGACCTTGGGGTGGCCCATCAGCGCGTTCTCCAGGTCGACCGAGCTGATCCACTCGCCGCCGGACTTGATCACGTCCTTGGCGCGGTCGGTGAGGCGCAGGTACCCGTTCGGGCTGAGCGAGCCGACGTCGCCGGTGCGCAGCCAGCCGTCGTCGCTGAACTTCGACAGCGCGTCGGCGGTGGGCTCCTCGCCGGGCGCCACGTAGTACGAGCCGGTGATCCACGGGCCCTTCACCTCGAGCTCGCCGACGGACTCGGCGTCCCAGGGCACCTCGGCGCCGTCCGGGCCCGTCAGCCGGCCCTGCACGCCCGGCAGCAGCCGGCCCTGGCTGGCGCGGTAGGAGAACCGCTCCTCGCCCTCGGACGCGTGCGGCGGGTTGCTGAGGGTGCCGACCGGCGACATCTCGGTCATGCCCCAGCCCTGGATGATCCGCACCTGGTACCGCTCGTCGAAGGCGGTGATGAGCGAGGGCGGGCAGGCCGAGCCGCCCACCATCGAGCGGTTCATGGTCGACAGGTCGACCGGGGTGCCCGCCGCGGCCTGGGCGTCGAGGTGGGCCAGCAGACCGGTCCAGATCGTCGGGACCGCGGCGGCGGCGGTGATCCCGAGGGCGGGGATCATCTCGGCCAGCGGCTCGGGCTGCAGGAAGCGGTCGGGCATCACGACCGACGAGCCGCTGAGCAGCGCCGCGTACGGCAGCCCCCAGGCGTTGGCGTGGAACAGCGGGACGATCGCGAGGAGCACGTCCTCCTCGACCAGGCCGAGCGAGCCGGCCATCGTGATCGTGATCGAGTGCAGGTAGTTCGAGCGGTGCGAGTAGACGACGCCCTTGGGGTTCCCCGTGGTGCCGGAGGTGTAGCACATGGCCGCGCCGAGGTCCTCGTCCAGCTCGGGCCAGGTGAGCACCGGGTCCTCGGCGTCGAGCAGCGCCCGGTAGTCGTGCACCTGCCGGCCGGAGTCGCCGAGCGCGGCGCGGGTGTCGTCGTCGACCGGACCGTTGACCACGACGTGCTCGATCGTCGTCAGGTGCGGCAGCAGCTTCGCGAACGGGGCGGCGAGGGTGTTGTCGACGACGACGACCTTGTCCTCGGCGTGGTTGGCCACGTAGACGAGCTGCTCGGGGAAGAGCCGGATGTTGAGAGCGTGCAGCACCGCCCCCATGCTCGGCACGGCGAGGTAGAGCTCGAGGTGCTCCTCGTTGTTCCACATGAACGTGGCCACGCGCTCGTCACCCACGACCCCGAGGCGGGACAACGCGTTCGCGAGCCGCCGGCAGTCGTCGCGCAGCTCGGCGAAGGACGAGCGGCGCGGCTCCTGACCGGTCCAGGTGATCACCTGCGAGTCCGGGAACGCGGTGGCGCCGTACTCCAGCATCTGGGAGATCAGCAACGGCGTCTGCTGCATGGTGCTGCGCACTTCGGGCTCCTCGGGTCCGGCGCGACTCGTCATCGAGCCGTGGTGCCCCAACCCTGCCTCATCGCAGCGCGGATGGGGAGGCGGAGCGGACGGGCACCGTCGTGGAGGTCCAGGGTCTCCGGTGCGGAGGTCTCGTGCAGGTCGGTGACGTCGCGTCCGGGTGCCCCGGACGTCCCCCTTACGCTCGCCGGTATGCGTGGAGACGGGGGAAGGGTCCGGATCGTCCTGGTCGCGGCGGCGCTCGTGGTCGTGCTGGCCGTCGTGGCCGGCGTCGTGGTGTGGCAGCGGTCGCGCGCGGAGCAGCGCGCCGACGAGGCCGCCGCCGCGGCGGCCCAGCAGGTGGCGGCGGCTCTCGCCAGCGGTGACCTCGCCGGCGCCCCGGTCGACGCCGCGGCGGCGGCCCCCGAGGGGTACGCGGCCGTGGTCGCCGGGCTGTCCGGCGTGACGCCGCAGGTGGAGGCCGGCGCCACCACCCGCGAGGAGCGCACGGCGACCACGCCGCTCACCTGGACCTGGGCGTTCGGACCCGACGGGTGGAGCTACACCACCGAGCTCGAGCTGACGGCCGACGACGAGGGCGCGTGGACCGCCGCCTGGTCGCCGGCGCTGGTGCACCCCGACCTCGGCGGCGACGGCGTGCTCGCCAGCACCCGCACCACCGCGCCGCGCGCCGGCGTCGTGCGTCCGGACGGGTCCGTGGTGGTCGGCGACCAGCCGGTGGTGCGGGTAGGGGTGCAGCCCTCGCGCGTCACCGACCTCGCCTCGCTCACCGCGACCCTGGCCGAGGTGCTCGACGTCGACGGCGCCGACCTCGCCGACCGGGTGTCGAAGGCCTCACCCGACGCCTTCGTCGACGTCATCACCCTGCGCCAGGGCGACTACGAGGCGGTGAAGGCGACCATCCAGCCGCTGCCCGGCACCGTGTTCGCCGAGTCGACGCTCCCCCTCGCGCCGACCCGCGAGTTCGCCCGTGCGCTCCTCGGGACCGTCGGCCCCGCGACCGCGGAGATCGTCGAGCAGAGCGGGGGACGCGTGGCCGCCGGCGACCAGACCGGCCTGTCGGGGCTGCAGCGGCAGTACGACGAGCAGCTCGCCGGCACCGCCGGGGTCACCGTCGAGACGGTCCGCGAGGGGGTCGCCCAGGAGACCCGCACCGAGCTGTTCACCGTCGCACCCGTCGCGGGCACACCGCTCGTCGTCACGCTCGACCCGGCCGTGCAGCAGGCGGCCGACACGGCGCTGGCCGACGTCGTCACCTCCGGCTCGCTCGGCGCCGACGGCGGTGAGGGCAACGCGGCGCTGGTGGCGGTCTCGGTGTCGACCGGAGCCGTTCTCGCCGTGGCGAACACGCCGGCCACCGGGACGAACCGCGCGATGACCGGGCAGTACCCGCCGGGGTCGACGTTCAAGGCGGTGAGCACCCAGGCGCTGCTGGCGGCCGGCGTGACCCCGTCCGACACCGTGGCGTGCCCGGCGACGGCCACCGTCGACGGGCGGTCGTTCAAGAACTTCGAGGGCGGTGCGCTGGGCGACTCGGCCACGTTCGCCGACGACTTCGCCACCTCCTGCAACACCGCGTTCGTCGGCCTGTCGTCGCAGCTGGCCGACGACGCCCTCGCGTCGGCGGCCGCGCCGATGGGTCTGGGGCTGGACTGGACCGTCGGCACCGAGGCCTTCACCGGCGACGTCCCGGCCAACGAGGGGGCCACCGACAAGGCGGCCGCCACCATCGGCCAGGGCCGCGACCTGGCCAGCCCGCTGTCGATGGCCGTGGTGGCCGGCACGATCGCCCGCGGCTCGTTCGTCGACCCGACCCTGGTGGCGCCCGAGTCCGACACCGCGATGACGGCGCCGGAGCCGGTGGCCGACCTCGCCGTCGTCCGCGACCTGATGCGGCGCGTGGCCACCGACGGCACCGCGTCCGCGCTCGCCGACGTGCCGGGCGACCCGGTGTTCGCCAAGACCGGCACCGCCGAGTACGGCACCGAGTCGCCGCCGCGCACCCACGGCTGGGCGATCGGGTTCTCCGGCGACATCGCGTTCGCGGTGATCGTCGAGGACGGCGTCAGCGGCGCCCGCTCCGCGATCCCGGTGGCCGAGGCGTTCCTGCGCGGGATGCGCTGAAGTTCAGATGCGCTGAGGAGAACCGGGTCTCAGCCCCCGCGGCGGAACCGGCGGCGCACCGCGGAGACGAGCGGGTCGATCTCGGTGCCCTCGTCGTCGCGCATCCGGCGGCGGGTGAGGGTGCGGGTGCGCCAGATCGCGGCGAGTCCGAAGGCCCAGAGCAGGTACTGCGAGCTCATCGCCACCTTGAAGTCGACCAGGCCGTAGTCGCCGTCGGGCGAGCGCAGGTCGAGCAGCAGGCCGACCAGCAGCACGCACAGCAGCGAGGCCACGAAGCCGCCGACGTTGACGATGCCGGTGGCGCTGCCGAGCCGGGCGGCGGGGTTGAACGAGCGGGCGAAGTCGAACCCGACCATCGACGTGGGGCCGTTCGCGGACAGCACGAGGATCAGCACGACGACGAGCCACAGCGGCGGGTAGCCGGGCCACAGCAGCAGGACCGTCCAGGTGACGACGGTCGAGATCACCACGCCGAGCACGAGGTTGGACCGCCGCAGCGGGAACGCAGACGGTGAGTCGCCCGAGGACGGGGCCGGACACCATGCCGCCCACGACGAGCAGGGTGAGCAGCCCGCCGGCGAGCCCGGGTGACAGGGCGAGGCCCTGGGTCATGAAGGGGAAGCCCCAGAGGAGGCCGAACACGACGCCGGAGTACTGGACGGTGAAGTGGGTCCAGAGCCCGAGCCGGGTGCCGGGGTGCAGGAACGACTCGCGCAGGTCGTCGCGGACCTTGGTCAGCGACACCGGCCCGCTGCCGACCGCCGCGCCGTCCGGCGCGTTGCGCAGGACGACCAGCACGAGCAGCGCGACCCCCACGCCCACGGCGGCGGCACCGCCGTAGGCGGCCGTCCAGCCCGGGCCGTGCAGCAGGGCCACCAGCGGGAACGCGCTGAGGATCTGCCCGACCTGGCCGACCAGCCCCGTGAGCTGGGTCATCACCGGCACCTGCGAGGGGGCGAACCACGCCGGCACCAGGCGGATGACGCTGATGAACGTCATCGCGTCGCCCGCACCGACGAGGACGCGGGCGGCCACCGCCCCCGCCGGTTCGTCGGCGAGCGCGAGCAGCAGCTGGCCCGCGGCCATCACGACGCCGCCGGTGACGAGCAGGATCCGCGAGCCGAACCGGTCGATGAGGACGCCGACGGGGATCTGCATGGCGGCGTAGACGAGCAGCTGCAGGACGGCGAACGTGGAGAACTCCGAGGCGCCGATGCCGAACCGCTCGGAGGCGGCGGACGCGGCGACGCCGAGCGAGGTGCGGTGGAACACCGCGACGACGTACGCGGCGAGCGCGACGGCCCAGACCAGCCAGGCGCGGCGGGGTGTCGTGGCCGGTCCGGACGGAGCGGGAGGAGTGGTCATCGCGCGTCCATGATGACGCGCGCCCGAGGCGCTCAGCGCCCCTGGACGGCGCGGAGGGCCGCTCGCGTGGTGGCGGCGAGCGACGAGCCGCTCCCACCGCCGTCCAGCACCGAGGCGACCACGTCGTCGAGCACCGCCGCGGGGACGAGGTCGCCGGTGTTGCGGCGGAGCTTCGTCACCACCTCGTCGCGGCCGAGCGGGACGTCCGGGTTGCCTCTCGCGCCGCGGACCCCGGCCCGCAGCACGCGCCCGTCAGCGAGGTGGACCGCGACCGTGGCAGGGCGCTCGCGAGGCAGCGCGGCCGAGGCCGCGCGGTCCTCCCGGAGCACCACCCGCCGCGCCAGCCCGCGCAGCGCCGGCCGGTCGAGGGCGTCGTCCAGGAAGGACCCGGCGTGCAGGTCGCCGTCGAGCAGGAGCGCAGCGACGCACGCGGGCACCGAGAACCGGGCGTGCAGGTCGGACGCCGGGTCGGTCTCGGTGAGGGAGGCCGCGAACGCGAAGGTGTCGACCTCGACCCGCTCGACCGCGCGGGCCTCGGCACCACCGGGTCGCAGGCCGGCCGTCGCGAGCGCGGCCGTGACGGCGTCCAGGGTCGGATGCACCCACCGGGCGCAGGCGTACGGCTTCAGGTAGCTGGCGGCGAGCTGCCAGCGGGAGCCGAGGTCGTCGAGCAGCACCCCGTGGTCCAGGTCGGTGGTGACCGCGCCGTCGAACAGCGCCGTCCAGAGCGCCTCGTCGCCGACCTCGCCCGCGGCGGCACGCAGGTCGGCGGCGGCGCCGTACCAGCAGCCGAGACCCGTCCAGGCGTTGCGGACCGTCCCGCCGCGCACCGGTACGTCGAGGGTCGCGGCGAGCGGCAGCGACGACCCGAGGAGCCAGGCCGCGCCGAGCTCGGTCGCCGGGGCGGCGCGCAGCATGCCCGCCGCGACCGCGGCGGCACCGGGTCCGTGCACTCCGTGCGGGTGCAGGCCGGGCCGCAGCGACGTCGCCGTCCCGGCGCGCATGCCGACCTCGTCGGCGACGAGGAAGACCTCGAGCAGCCGCGCGTCGTCGACGCCGTCCTGGGTCGCCGCGCGCAGGAGCACCGGCAGCACGTGGGGGCACGGGTGCGCCGTGGGGACGGGCGGCAGCCGGTGGCCCTGCGGGTGGAACGAGCCGCCGGAGTCGGCGTCGAGCCAGGTGGCGGCGGTCCCGAGCGTCAGCAGGAAGCCGAACGGGGCGGGACCCTCGGTCGACAGGCCCACCGAGCGTGCGAGCCGGCGGACCGGCGCGTACCGCAGGCCGCCGAGCAGCGCGCCCAGGGTGTCCAGCAGCAGCAGCCGGGTGGACGTCTGCACGTCGGCCGGTGCGTCGTCGAACCGCGTCGTGGCCGCGAACGCGCCCAGCGTCTCGCCGACGGGACCGCGGGTGGTGGTGCGCGAAGCAGTCACGGTCGGCCTCCTGGGGGCGAGAACCCGTGTCGCAGGGCGGGGACGAGCTGGTCGAGTCGATCCATCACCCCGGCCATGGCACCGGCGACGACGACGCCGTCGATACCGGAGGCCGCGAGGGCACGCGCGCCGGCCGAGACGTCCGAGGCGGTGCCGGCGAGGACGAACCGACGACGCACCGTGGCGGCCGCCTCGTCGTCGTCCACGCCGGAACGTGCGTCGGCGGTGCCGTGCCGGGCGTAGTCGTGACCGGCCGCCACCTTGCGGGCGTCCGCGAGCGAGATGTCGTCGAGCCCGTACCAGGACGGCGCCGCCACCATCCGGGCGGCGCACGAACCGACGAGAGGGGCTGCGGCCCGGGCTGACTCGTCCTCGGAGTCGGCCACGACAGCACGCAGGAACAGCCAGACCCGGCACCCGGGCGACGCCTCGCGCGCGACGGCGGCCGCGCGAGCCACCACCTCGGGCTCGACGCCCACGTCGACCAGCACCCCGCCGAGCGCCGACGCGGTGGCGGCCAGCGACCGCGGTCCGGAGGCGGCACCCAGCACCCGGTCGGGGGCGACCCGCTCGCCGTCGACCTGCAGCTGGCCGGCGAGCACCTCCAGCGCCGCCCGGTGGTCGTCGGTGGACGGGACGGCGAGGCCCTCGTTGCGCACCGAGCTCTCGCCGCGGCCGACCACGGCGAAGGCGCGCCCGGGATGGTGCCGCTCCAGCGTGCGCACGGCCGACGCGACCGACGCGGGGTGCCGCAGCCCGAGCGCGACGGTGCACGGCCCGGCCAGCCCGGCCGACGTCGTCTCCAGCGCGCGTCCCGCCTCGAGCCAGGGGTCGCCGAACAGCCGCGGGCTGTCGGCGAACCCGGCGCCGTCGGCGCCGGCGGCCAGCACCGCGCGGACGACGTCCAGCGGGTCACCCTCGCCGGCGGGGCGGGCGACGTTGACCAGCACCGACGTCACGACCAGGCCGCCGGCCAGGTCGGCGCGGACCCGAGCACGGTCGTGGCCGTGGCGAACGCTGCGCCCTCCGGCGCCACCAGGCCGTCCGCGAGCAGCCGCACCGCCAGCCACCCGACCGCCAGCGCGTGGCCCGCGCGCACGTCCGCCCCCGTCGTCACGCCCACGGGCGGACCGATCACCGCCAGCGTCCCGGCGAGGTCGATCGCGGCGGCGACGTCGACACCCGCGGCGGTCGCCGCGGTGGCGGCGGCGGCGAGCACCTCGAGCCCCGCGGAGGCAGGAGCGTCCGCGGCACCGGCAGGCAGGCGATCGAGGACCGTCAGCCCCGCGCGCACCGCCGCCCGCAGGAGCGGCTCGTCGAGGGGGACGTCCCCCTCCGCACCGGACACGACCTGCGCGAGCAGCCGCAGCCCCAGCTCGGGCGCGGCCCCCTCCCGGTGCAGCCGGGCGCCGTCCCGCAGCAGCGCCGGGTAGGCCTCGGGCGTCAGCGGGTCACCTCGGTGCTCTCGGTCACGAGGTAGAACTGGAAGTCGGTGCGGCCGGCAGGCCCGCGCTCGGCGGGGATCGGGTGCTCCGCGAACCAGTCGAGGTAGCGCTGGTAGGCGTCCTCGTCGGCGTAGTGCATCTCGGCGATCCGGTAGAAGCTCAAGCCCTCCGGGACGTCGGCCGAGCCGCCGGACGCCTGCCGCACCGGGCGCAGCACCTTGTTGAAGACGATCCGGTCCAGGTGGGGGTTGGCCAGCAGGTCCGGCGCGTGCACGTCGAACAGCCAGCGCTCGTACTCCTCGTGGCTGACGCCGTCGACGACGTGGTAGCCGAGGATGGTCTTGATGCTCATGCTGGTCCTCCGTGGGACTCGTTGGTGGGTAGGGGATCTGGTGCGACGGGCGGGCCCTCCACCCAGTCGGACGACGCGGCGCCCTCGCCGAAGCCCTCGAGCCGCACGCGGTACGGGCGGACGTGCAGGCCGACCAGGTCGGTCCGCACCTGCTCGGGGCTCCGGAGCGGGGCGCGGGTGTTGCCGGCGGCGCGCTGCGCCTCGACCGCCCGCCGGTAGACCTCCTCGGTCCAGTCGTCGGCGGCGACCTCGGCGGTGCCGCGGACGAGCACCACGCGTGCGGGCAACCGCCCGAGGTCGAAGACGTGCGGCGTGTCGTTGGTCGCCCCGGGCGCAGGCCCGCCCACCCAGGTGACGAGCACGCGCGGGTCGCGGCGCACCTGGGCCAGCCGCGCGTGCGTCCGGCGGTGCACCAGCGCGACCGACCAGTCCGGACGCAGGAAGGCGGTGGCGCTGCGGCCGACCGGGTATCCGTGCCGGTCGAGGGTGACCACCTGCGCGAAGCCGGCCTCGTCCCGGACGAACTCCTGGGCGCGTCTCTGCAACTCGTCCGGCGGTCGGGTCACGGTGTCACCGTGACCGGAACGACTCGCCAGGAACGGATCTCGCGCGGGGCGCGGCGGAACCGCGAGCGAGCCTCGGCGGCTGACCAGCCGCGGTCCGGCAGCAGGACGTGCTCCATCTCGACCTCCAGGGGCGCGGCGAACGGGAACGGGTCGAGGCGCAGCTCGCCGGCGACGCGCACGGACGCCGTGATCCGGACGCCCTCGCCGCCCGGACGGGTGCGGACCGGCGGGAGCAGCACGTCGCCGGGTTCGTGGTCGAGCGCGCGCACCTGCGGCCCCCACGGCTCGGGCGGTGCGGGTGCCGTCGGCGGCCCCGGCGGCGTGACGACCAGGTGCAGCGAGAGCAGGTCCCACAGCTGCACCAGGTCGTGGTTGTGCCAGAGCCGGGCCTCGAAGTCGCTGCGCGCCTCGTCCTCGGTCCAGACCTGCTCGCGGACGTCGACCCAGCGCCGCTGCTCGGCGCGGACGACGCGGTCCTGCAGCGCGCGGTCCTCGTCGGTGCGGCCGACCCGCGCGGCGCCGCCGGGCCGCTGCCACCGGCCGCGGTAGAGCCCGGTCCAGTGCATGCCGACGAGCAGTCCGGCGTAGGCGTCGGCGGCGGTCACCGTCCGCACCCCGTCGCGGTACAGCCGGACGTGCTCGGCGGCCTCGACGTCGACGAAGTGCAGCGGGCGGCGCCGGTCCTCGTCGAACAGCAGCCGGGCGTCGCGCCGCCGCCAGCCCTCGTCGTGGCGCTCCGCGGCGAGCACCACGGGGGCGAAGGGCGCCGGACGCTCGACGAGGTCCGAGCCCCAGGCGGCGGCGAGGACGCCTGCCACCCGGCCGTGCTCGACCTGGTCGACCAGCCGCAGCGCCCCGCCCTCCCGGGTGACGATCACGGCCGCTCCCGGGCGGCTGCGCGCAGCGCGTCGCCCAGCTGCGACGCCGTGCCACCGTCAGCCAGCGCGTGCACGGCGTCCAGCACCTGCTCGCCTGCGTCGTCGAACCGGTGCCGCAGCAGGCGCGACGCCTTGTGCCGCAGGCCGTCCCGGTCGAGCGCCCGGTCGCCGTCACCGCGTGGCCGGTCCGACGACGACGACACCACGGTCCCGTCGCGCCGGGTCACGACCACCCGGGCCGGCCGTCCCTCGCGGGTGCGCGCGTCCAGGTCCTCGTCCACCACGACCTCGACCCGACCGGCCAGGTCCACGACGTCGGGACGCCGCACGGTCTCGTCGGTCACGGTCGTCTCGTCCAGCCGTCCGGTGACCAGTGCCACCGCCACCGACGTCGGGACGCTGAACCGCGCCTGGAGCTCGTCACGCGCGGGCCGGTCGAAGGCGGCGGCCGAGCGGGTGCAACGCACCTCGACCGACGCCACCTCGGCCGCCCGCAGACCGTCGGCCAGCAGGTCGGCGACGGCGTCGTTCACGCCGTGCAGGTGCGCGCAGGTGGGGTGCGCCTTGACGTACCCCTCGAGCACCTCCCAGCGGGCCCAGCCGTCGTCGCCGACCCCGTCGACCAGGCGCTCGGGCCGCCAGCCGGCCGCGGCGACGGCGGCGAGGTGACGCTCCAGCGCGCCGGGCACGGGGGCGAGCCCGGCGACGGCCGCGCGGGCGACGTCGACGGCGGTCTGCGCCGACAGCCCGAGGAACGCGTGCCCGCCGGACCCGCCGCCGAAGACCGTCCCGGCGTCGGTGAGCAGCACGGCCGCGGCGGCCAGCCCGATCGCGCGGGCGGCGGCCGCGGCGTCGCCGGGAGCGAGCAGCCGCGCCACCCCGGCGGCCGCCGCCAGCTCGCCCCAGGTCCCGATGTCGTGCACGCCCGCCGGTGTGCCGCCCATCGCGCGGCCGACCCGCACCCCGGCCTCGTAGCCGGCGAGGACGGCCGAGAGCACCTCGGTCCCGGACGCGCCCACCTCCTGCGCGACGGCGAGGACGGCGGTGGCGACGTGCGAGGCCGGGTGGCCCCGCGCGGGACGGTGGCCGTCCTGGAGCTGGTCGGCGGCGACGGCGCAGCCGGCGAGGAACGCGGCGGTCGACGCCGGCCAGCCTCGCGCCGACCCCGGCACGGCCGCGCTCCCTCCAGGGACGGCGGCATAGGCGTGGACCAGCGCCCGCAGCTCGGAGCGGGTGCTGCCGAGGGCGGCCACGGCCACCGTGTCGGCGACCAGGTCCACGACCCGGTCCCGGGCGGCCGGGGGCACGTCCTCCCACCGGGTCGAGGCGACCGCCTGCCCGAGCACCTGCTCGGCGTCGACGCTCATCGTCGTCCCGCCAGCGCGGTCGCGAGCCCGCCGACGCCGTCGGCGTCCGGCAGCCCCGTGCACCAGTCCAGGACGGCCTGCGTCCCGGCCGCGTCCAGGGCCCGCCCGAGCAGCGCGACGTGCTTGGCGGCCACCACCTCGGTCGGGTACCGCCGACCGGGACCGCCCGGGGCGTGCTCCTCGGTCGCGACCAGGCGCCGACCGTCGAGCAGGTCGACGGTGACCCGGGCGGCCCGTACCCGGGGGGCGAGCGCGGTCAGCGCCGGGTCCTCGACCACCCGGACGCGCCGCATCAGCGCCTGGAGCTCGGGGTGCTGCGCGGCCTCGTCGGTGTAGGCGTCGATCCCGTTGTCGCGCAGCACGATCCGAGCCGCGACCGAGTAGGGGATGGAGTGCTTGCCGGCGAACCCGGTCGTGGCGTCGGTGCCGTCCAGCCGGGTCGCGGGGTCGTAGGTCGCCACCTCGATGCCGGCGACCTCGGCGGCGGTGAAGCCGTGGGCTGCCAGCAGCGTCTCGGTGGCCTCGATCGGGCTGTGGTTCCAGCGGCTGCAGGCGTGCAGCTTGAGGTAGCCCGTGGTGAGGAAGCGCGTCGTGCCGAGGTCGGCGTCCAGCCCGTCGGGGTCGAAGGACTCGCCGAGCACCTCCCCGAAGACCGTCTCCAGCGCGAGGCGGTCGGCGGAGGTGCCGGTGCGGGCCAGCTCGACCCCCAGCACCCCAGCCTGGGCGGTGAGCCCGGTGATCGCGTTGCGCACCGTCGCACCGCTGTTCGCGGCCCGTTGGGTCGAGGCGGGCACCAGCGCCGCCGCGACGAGAACCGCGCGGGTCGCGGTGGCCGGGTCGAGCCCGCGCAACCTCGCGACGCCCGCCGCGGCGCCGCAGACCATGGCCGTGCCGAACGGGTGCACGCTGCGCCGCAGCCGGACGGCGGCGCCGACGCGGACCGCCACCTCGTAGGCCGCCGCCGTCGCCTCGAGCAACTGCCCCCCGGTGGCGCCGACCTCCTCGGCGACGGCGAGAACAGCGGGGAAGGTGTGCGCGCAGGGGTGGTTGGCGGCGTGCTGGTTCCCCTCGTCCAGCTCCAGCCGCACGCACGCGGTGCCGTTGACGAAGGCCGCGGTGGCGACGCTGGTGCGGGCGCCGCTCGCCCACACCGTGCTCGGGCCCCGCCCGCCCAGAGCCGTTGCGGCACCGGCGATCCCGGCGACCTCCAGCTCGACCGACGCGCCCACGGCGGCGGCCAGGGTGTCCGCCACCAGGGTGACCGCGTGCGGGACGTCGCCGCCGCGCAGGACGTCGGGGCCCAGCGACCAGGAGACGAGCCGCTCGAGCGCGGTCACGTCCGCTCCCCCGGCAGCCCGCCCCGCCAGCCGAGGGCGCGCGAGACGTCGTCCGCGGCCTCGACGAGCAGCGGGACGAACCGGGCCCGCGCGGCGTCGTCGACCCGGTCGACGGGGCCGCAGACCGAGATGGCGCCCACGACGGCTCCGTCGACCCCGAACACCGGGGCCGCCACGGACCCCGCCCCGTGCTGACGTTCTCCGTCGGAGTGCGCGTGGCCCGCGCGCCGCACCTCGGCCAGCCGCGCGCGCAGGGTCGCCGGGTCCGCGACGGTCAGCGGGGTCAGCCGGTCGAGCGAGCCACCCACGACGGCCTCGCGCGCCACCTCCGGCAGGAACGCCAGGATGACCGTGCTCGAGCTGCCGGCGTGCAGCGGGAAGCGGCGGCCGACCTCCACGGTCATCGAGATCTCGCTGCGCCCCACCACCTGGTCGAGGTAGACGCGGGCCCCCGGCACGAGGGCCGAGACGGTGGTGGTCTCCCCGGTCGCTGCCTGCAGCCGGCGCAGGACCGGGAGGGCGAGGGTGCGCAGGTCCGACTCGCGCAGCGCGCGGGCGCCGAGCGCGCTGCTGGCGGGTCCGAGGCGGTAGCCGCTGCCGGTCTGGACGGGCACCACGAGCCCGCGTTCGACCAGGGTGCGCAGGATGCGGTGCACCACCGCCTTGGACAGGTCCAGCTCGCGCGCCAGCGCGGTGACGCCGTGGACCGTGGGGCCGTCGAGGAAGGCGAGCAGCACGTCGGCCACCCGCCCGGCCGCCTCGGTGCCGTTGGCCGCCGTCCCCCGTGGCGTCGTCGCCATCGCCCACCTCCTGAGCCGTGAAGCGTTCCGTGGACCGGAACAGATGCTGCTGACCGATCGGTCGCGGCCATGACCGGCCCGCACCACGAAACTAGTTCACGCACGAGATCCCTGTCGATCCCTTGACCTTCGACCGAACAAGCGTCACAGTCAGGAGTCACGCCAACGTTCCGTGCAGAGGAACGCGCACACCACCTGGGAGAGTTCGATGAAGAGGTCCCTGCTCACGGCGCTGGCCGTGGCCCTGCCCCTGGCTCTCGCAGCGTGCGGCGGTTCGGCGCCACCCGGAGCCGTCGACGACGAGGGCGGCGACACCGCGAACCCCGAGAAGATCGTCATCGGCGCGCTGCACCCCCTCAGCGGCGGGGCGGCCGCCGACGGCCAGCAGATGGACAACGGGGCCCAGCTGGCGATCGACGCCATCAACGAGGCCGGCGGCATCGAGTCGCTCGGGGGCGCGCAGCTCGAGCTGTCCAGCGCCGACACCCAGGGAGCGCCCGAGGTCGGTCAGAGCGAGGCCCAGCGCCTGATCCAGGAGGGCGCGGTCGCCCTCCTCGGCACCTACCAGAGCGCCGTGAGCCAGAACGTCGCCGCGGTCGCCGAGCGCAACAAGGTGCCGTTCGTCATCGACGTGTCCAGTGCCGACGCGATCCTGTCCCAGGGCTACCAGTACACCTTCCGGCTCCAGCCGAGCGGCAGCGTCCTGGGCGAGGGCGGTGCGACGTTCCTGTCCGAGGTCAGCGAGAACGCCGGCGCCGAGGCGCCGAAGGTCGCGATCCTGCACGAGCAGGGTCCGTTCGGCACCGCGATCAAGGACACGTTCACCGCGAAGGCGGACGAGCTCGGCATGGAGGTCGTCTCTGCGGTGAGCTACGACGCCGCCAGCGTCTCCGACTTCAGCACCCAGATCACCGCCGTGCAGGCCGCGGGGGCGAACGTCCTCGTGGTGGCCGGCTACTACCGCGACGGCGTGCTGGTCGCGAACGCCGTCAACACGGTCAAGCCCGAGCTCGACGCCGTGTGGGGTGTGGCCAACGGCGCCTACGACCTGCCGCAGTTCCCGGCCGAGGTCGGCGAGGCGGGCGAGGGCTACTTCGACGCCAACTACCACCTCGACACCACCAACCCCGACACCCAGGCGCTGATGGACCTGTACCAGGAGACCTACGACGACGAGATCCGCACCGGCGCCGTCCTCGCCTACGACGCCGTCCGCGTGATCGCCGACGCCCTCGAGCGGGCCGGCAGCGCCGACCCGGCCGACCTGCGCGAGGCCATCGCCGAGACCGACCTCCCGTCGCTGGTCGCCCAGAACGGCAACATCACGTTCAGCGACACCGGCGAGAACGAGGGCGCCACGCCGATCCTCATGCAGGTGCAGGGTGGCGCGGTGGTCCAGGTCTACCCGGAGGACCTCGCCGAGGCCGAGCCCGTCTTCCCGGCCACTCCCGGCCAGTGATGTCGCAGGGCCCGCTCAGCAAGGGCTCGCCCGGGACGGCGCACGCCGTCCCGGGCGGGGACGCCGAGGACGCCGCAGCCGGCGCCGGCCGGCCCGCCCGGCGCAACCCGCTGACCTCGCGCAGCACCTGGACGCGGGTCGCGCTCGTCGTCGTGCTCACGGTCGCCGCCCTCGCGCTGGCGTACTGGCGGTCAGGGAGCGGCACCGTCGTCACCCAGGCGGTCGTGGTGGGCCTGCTCATCGGCGGCGTCTACGGCCTGGTGGCCATGGGCCTGACCCTGATCTTCGGGGTGCTCGACATCGTCAACTTCGCGCACGGCGCGTTCCTCGCCATCGCCCTGTACATCACGGTCGTCATGGTCGACCGGACCGGCGTGCACCCCCTGGTGGCGCTGGTGGTCGCCGTCCCGGTGATGTTCCTGGTCGGCGCGGCCGTGCAACGCGGCATCCTCGCCGGGGCGATGGGCAAGCCGCTCGAGAACCAGCTGCTCATCACCCTCGGCCTGTCGCTGCTGATCGACAACCTGCTGCTGCTGTTCTTCGGCCCGAACCCGCGGTCGGTCTCGCTGCCCGGTGACACCGGCGTGCGCATCCTCGGCGCCGTCACCAGCACCTCGCGGCTGATGGCGTTCGTCGTCGCCCTCCTGCTCGCCGCGGTGCTCTACGTGCTCCTCCAGCGCACCCGGCTCGGGACGGCGATCCGCGCCGTGGCGGCCAACGACTCCGGGGCCCAGCACGTCGGCATCGACACCCGCCGCATCTACATGGCCGTCTTCGCCATCGGCACCGCCTGCGCCGGCGCGGCCGGCGTGCTCGTCGCCCCCCTCGTGACGATCGAGCCCACGACCGGCGAGCTGTTCAACATCGTCGCGTTCGTCGTGGTGGTCCTGGGCGGCATGGGCAACGTGGTCGGCGCCCTCGTCGGGGGCCTGCTCATCGGCCTCACCGAGCAGCTCGGCGCGCTGTACCTGCCCGGGCAGAGCCCCCTGCTGTCGGTGTTCGTCGTCTTCGTGCTCGTGCTCTTCCTGCGCCCCCAGGGTCTGTTCGGCGGGTCCTCCTCATGACCCTCACCGCGCCCCCGGAGACGACCGGGCCCGTCGCCCTGCCCCGTCCGGCGTGGAACCGCCACCTGCTGGTGCTGCTCGTCCTCACCGTGGCGCTGATCCCCCTGCCGTTCCTGCTGCCACCGGCCTCCCAGGCCGTGGCCGTCCGCGTCCTGGTCTTCGCGATCATGGCCGTGGGCTGGAACGTGATGAGCGGCTTCGGCGGCATGTTCAGCTTCGGCCACGCCGCGTACTTCGGCATCGGCGCGTACACCAGCGTCTGGCTGCTCGTCGAGAAGGGCGTCTCGCCCTGGATCGGCATGGCGGCCGGCGCCGTGGCGGCCGCGCTGTTCGCGGCCCTGATCGGCTTCCTCGCCCTGCGGTACAAGCTCAAGGGCGCCTACTTCGCGCTGTCGACGTTCGCGTTCGCCGAGATGCTGCGCCTGATCGCGATCAACAGCGACCTGGTCAACCGGGCCGTCGGCTACAACGTGCCCATCCGGCCGGAGAGCTCGGTGGCGTTCATGCAGTTCGAGCCGGGCGCGCCGTCGTACTTCTGGATCGCGCTGGGTCTGACGGTCTCGGCGATCGCCGTCAGCATCCTGTTCCTGCGCTCGCGCACAGGCAGGTTCACCGTGGCGGTGCGCGACGACGAGGAGGCCGCGGCCGCCGTCGGCATCCCCGTCATGCGCACCAAGGTGACGGCGATGGCGCTCTCTGCCGCCATCACCTCGGTGGCAGGCATCGTTCTACGTCCAGTACTACTTCTTCGTCGACCCGGACGTGGCCTTCGGCTCCAGCGTCTCGATCCAGGCGATCCTGCCGGCGGTGATCGGCGGGGTCGGCACCATCTGGGGCCCTGTCATCGGTGCCGTGGTCCTCGGACCGCTCAACGACGTGACCGCCACGCTGTTGCGCAACCCTCCTGAGGCGCTCGACTTCCTCCAGGGCAGAGCGGGTCTCGACGTGGTCGTGTACGCGGTCCTGCTCATCGTCATCGTCCTGGTCCTCCCGCAGGGCGTCTACGGGGCTCTGCGCGAAAGGTGGGGACGACGCCGATGACGCTCCTCCAGGTACGCGGCGTGAGCCGCTCGTTCCGTGGCCTCAAGGCCGTCGACGACGTGTCCTTCGAGGTCGAGGAAGGCACCATCCAAGGCATCATCGGCCCGAACGGAGCCGGCAAGACCACCCTGTTCAACGTGGTCGCCGGGGCGATCGCGCCGGACTCGGGCACGGTGGTGCTGGACGGCAAGGACATCACCGGCTTCGCCCCCCACCGGGTGGCGCACGCCGGCATGTCGCGCACCTTCCAGCTGATGAAGCCGTTCGGGTCGATGAACGTGCTCGAGAACGTCGCCGTCGCGGCGATGGCCGCGGGCACGGGGCGGCGCGAAGCCGACCGGACGGCCGGTGACGTCATCGAGCGGGTCGGCCTGTCGCGCTGGCGCGACGCGCGCAGCGACGGGCTGCCGACCGCTGGCCTCAAGCGGCTCGAGCTCGCCCGCGCGCTCGCCACCCGCCCACGCGTCCTGCTGCTCGACGAGGTGCTCGCCGGCCTCGTGCCGGCCGAGCGCACGCCGGTGATGGAGCTGCTCGAGGAGCTGCGCTCGCAGGACGGCGTCACGCTCGTGTTCGTCGAGCACATCATGGCCGCCGTGATGCGGCTGTCCGACACCGTGCTCGTCCTGGACCAGGGACGTGTGCTGACCTCCGGCTCGCCGCAGGAGGTCACGACGGACCCGCGCGTGATCGAGGCCTACCTCGGGGAGGAGCCCACCGGTGCTGCGTCTTGAGAAGGTGTGCGCCGGGTACCACGGCCTGCAGATCCTGCACGAGCTCGACCTGACCGTCGACGCCGGCGAGATCGTCGCGCTGGTGGGCGGGAACGGTGCCGGCAAGACCACGACCCTGCGCACCATCTCGGGCGTCCTCAAGCCCACCGAGGGCTCGATCACGTTCGAGGGCAAGCAGATCGGTGGTGTGCGCACGGCCGAGCTGGTCAAGCGCGGGCTCGTGCACGTGCCCGAGGAACGGGCCCTGTTCGGGCCGCTCACGGTCGAGGAGAACCTGCGGATGGGGGCGTGGACCCAGCGCACCCGCCCGCTGCAGGAGGGCATGTCGGAGGTCTTCGACCTGTTCCCCGTGCTGGCCGAGCGACGCCGCCAGCTCGCCGAGACGTTCAGCGGCGGGCAGCAGCAGATGCTGGCGATCGGTCGGGCGCTGATGGCGCGGCCTCGGCTGCTCATGCTCGACGAGCCGTCGACCGGCCTGTCCCCCAAGCTCACCTGGGCCGTCCTGGACGCCGTCCGCGCCATCCGCGACCGCGGCGTCGCCGTGCTGCTGGTGGAGCAGAACGCCTCGCAGGCCCTGCGGATGGCCGAGCGGGCGTACGTGCTGGAGAGCGGGACGTGCGTGCTGTCCGGGTCCGGCGCAGAGCTCGCCGAGGACGACCGCGTGCGCGCCGCGTACCTGGGGCTGTAGAGCGTGACCACGCCGACGCGGCAGGACGCCGCCCGGCACGCCACCGACGGGGTGGGTGCGTGGGCGTCGACGCTGCGGTGGGACCACGTCCCCGGCGCGACGCAGGCCCGGCTCGCGCTGGTCCTGCTCGACCTGCTCGGGGTCACCGTGCTCGGCGCACGGCAGCCGGAGCAGCAGGCGCTGGTCGCGGCCTGGCGCCCGGGCGCGGGCCCGTCCCCGCTGGTAGGAGGCGGTCGCGCCACCTCGGTCGAGGCCGCGGCGTGGCTGAACGCCACCGCCCTGGTGCGGCTCGAGCTCGACGAGGGCAACAAGCACGCGGCGGGACACCCTGCCGCGCACGGGTTCCCCGCAGTGCTCGCGCTCGCCGCCGACCTCGGCTCGGCCGGGCCGGACACCCTGGCCGCGCTCGTCGTCGCCTACGAGGTCGCCTCCCGGTTCGGTCGTGCGACCCGGCTTCGCGCCGGTTCCCACCCGCACGGCAGCTGGGGCGTGGCCGGTGCCGCCGCCGGGTGCGCGCGGCTGCTGGGCCTGCCCGCCGACCAGGTCGCCGCCGCGGTCGACGCCGGTGCCGGGATGCCCGTCGCCGGCCACTTCTCCTCGGCCCTGGACGGCAACCCGGTGCGCGACGCCTGGATGGGCGCGTCGAACACGTCGGGCCTGGCGGCGGCGCGGATGGCTGCCGCCGGTCAGGCGCGCAGCACCGGCACGGCGGCTGGGTCCCTCGGCGAGCTGCTCGGCGAGCTCGACCCGCGCGAGCTGACGGCCGGGCTCGGCGAGCGCTGGGACCTCGGGCTGGGCTACTTCAAGCGCCACGCCGCCTGCTCCTTCACGCACCCGGTCGCCGACGCCGTCCTCGACCTGCGCGGGTCGCTCGGGCTCGACGACCCCGCCGCGGAGGTGCGCGAGGTCGTCGTCGAGACGCACCGCCTGGCCAGCGGCCTGGACCGCCCCGCGTGGGACTCGCGGCTCGCCGCGATGTTCAGCATCCCGTTCGTGGCGGCCGCGGCCCTGGTGCACGGCGAGGTGGGTCCCAGCGCCTCGGGCGACGACCGGCGCGACGACGCCCGGGTGCTCGCCCTGGCCGCGCGCGTCGTCGTCAGGCGCGCCCCCGACCTGGACGCCCGGCTGCCGCACGAACGGGCCGCGCGCGTCACCGTCCGCACCGCGGGCGGCGAGCACTCCCTCGAGGTGCCGAACCCGGTCGGGGACGCCGACCACCACCCGCTCGACGAGGCGGCGGTCGTCGAGCTGCTCGCCGGGTGGCTCCAGGACGACGCGACCGTGGACGCCGTGCGACGGACCGTCGCCGCGCTGCCCGGCGCCGCCGACGTCGGTCCGCTCCTGCGGGGCCTGGCATGACCACCACCACCACCCACCGTCCCGGAGGTCCCGTGCGCCTGTACGCCGTCACCCCGATCCACGTCGACGGCGCCGAGCTCGCCCGCCGGCAGGCGCGCTACGACCTCCTCAGCCCCGCGGGCCTGGTCGTCGAGCTCCACGACGTCGGGCCGGACGCCCCGCGCGCGCTGGACACCGAGCAGCAGGTGCGCGAGTCGGAGGGTCTGGTCACCGCGGCGCTCGAGCAGGCGCCGGACGAGGCCGACGCGTTGATGCCCGACTGCGTCCTCGACCCGGGCGTGCCGTACCTGTCGGGGCGCCTGGAGCGACCGGTGTTCGGCCTGCTGCGCAGCACCCTCACCTGGAGCGTGCTCGCCGGACGTCGGGCGGGCGCCGTCACCCGCAACCGGCCGATCGCCGACGAGGTCGAGCGGCAGGTCGCGGCCTACGGCCTGGCCGCGTCGTTCACCGGCGTGGAGGTGCTCGACCTCGACGTCGAGGCCATCCACGCGGGCACCGTCTGGGCCGACGCGCTGCGCGAGGTGGTCGGGCGTACCCGCGCCGCCGGCGCCGGCGACCTGGTCAACGCGTGCAGCGCCGTCGAGCTGCCGGCCGACGCCGCGAGCTGGCCGGTGCGGGTCGTCGACCCGACGGCGCTCACCCTCGCCCTGGTCGCCGCGGGTGAGACCCCGTGAGCGAGAACGGGCCCGACCTCGTGATCGCGGGCGCCGGCGGCGGCCTCGTCGGGGCGCTGCGCGCCGCGGAGCTGGGTCTGGACGTCCTCGTGGTCGAGGTCAGCGAGCACTACCGCCGCGGCAACAACACCTCGATGTCGACCGCGATGGTGCCGGGCGCCGGTTCCCGGTTCCAGCGCGAGGCCGGGATCGACGACTCCGCCGAGCAGTTCGCGGCCGACGTCGCCCGCAAGACGAAGGGCCAGGCGGACGAGCGGCTCACCGCCGCCCTCACCGGTGTGAGCGCGCGGCTGGTCGAGTGGCTCGCGGACGGCACCGGGCTCCCGCTGCAGCTGGTGACCGACTTCCACTACCCGGGCCACACCCACGACCGCTGCCACACCATCGAGGGCCGGCACGGCACGCACCTGCTCGACCACCTGGTGGCCGCGGTCGGCCGCGAGCCGCGGATCGACCTGCTCACCCCCGCCCGGCTCGTCGACGTGCTGCTGGACGACCACGGCCGCGTGCGCGCCGCCGTCGTCGAGACGCCGGACGGCGCGCGGGAGGAGATCGAGACGCCGGCCGTGCTGCTGGCCACCAACGGCTACGGCGCGGACAGCGAGCTGGTGGCGCAGCATCTGCCCGAGATCGCCTCCGCCACCTACCACGGCAGCGACGCGAGCCGCGGAGACGCGTTGCGCATCGGCGAGCGCCTGGGGGCGGCCAGCGCCTTCCTGGACGCGTACCAGGGGCACGGCGCGCTCGCCGCCAAGGGAGCGACGCTCGTCGGGTGGGCCACGATCATGCACGGCGCCGTGCTGGTCGGCACCGACGGACGGCGCTTCGGCGACGAGACCACGGGATACAGCGAGTACGCGGCGACGCTCGCCGCGCAGCCCGACGCCACCGGCTGGATCGTGCTCGACCAGCGGATCCACGACGCCTGCCAGGTGTTCACCGACTTCCGCCAGACGGTGGAGTCCGGCGCCCTGGTGCACGCCGACGACCTGGCGTCGCTCGCGGCGGCGATCGGCGTCCCGGCCGACGCGCTCGTCGAGGAGGTCGACGCGGCCTCCGCCGTCTCCCGCGGCGAGGCCTCCGACCGGTTCGGGCGCACGTCCTTCGAGGAGCCGCTGCAGCCGCCGTTCGCGGCAGTCCGCGTCGTCCCCGCCCTGTTCCACACCCAGGGCGGTCTCGTCGTCGACGAGCACGCCCGCGTCGAGCGGCCCGACGGCACCCCCATCCCGGGCCTGTACGCGTCCGGCGGTGCGGCGGAGGGGATCTCGGGCCACGGCGCGGCGGGCTACCTCGCTGGCAACGGCCTGCTGCCGGCGCTGGGCCTGGCGTTCCTCGCCGCCGAGCACCTCGCGGACGGGGAGGTCGCGTCGTGAGCGGATCGTTGACCGGCTTCCGCGTCCTCGACGTCTCGACCATCCTGGCCGGTCCCCTGTGCGCCCGGATCCTCGGCGACCACGGCGCCGAGGTCGTCAAGATCGAGCACCCCACCAAGGGTGACGGCATGCGCGGCCACGGCCCGTCCAAGGACGGGGTCCCGCTGTGGTGGAAGGAGATCTCGCGCAACAAGCTGTCCGTGGCGCTGAGCCTGTCCGACCCCGACGGCGCCGCGCTGTTCCTGCGCCTGGTCGAGACCGCCGACGTCGTGGTCGAGAACTTCCGCCCCGGCACGCTGGAGCGCTGGGGGCTGGGGCCCGACCGCCTGCACGAGGTGAACCCCGGGCTGGTTCTCACCCGCGTCACCGGTTTCGGCCAGACCGGTCCGTACGCCGGCCGGGCCGGCTTCGGCACCCTGGCGGAGGCGATGAGCGGCTTCGCCCACCTCACCGGCGAGGCCGACGGCCCGCCCACCCTCCCGGCCTTCGGCCTGGCCGACAGCCTGTGCGGCATCGCCGCGTCCAGCGCCACCGTGATGGCGCTGCTCGCACGCGAGCGCAACGGCGGCCGCGGCGAGGTCGTCGACCTGAGCCTGCTCGAACCGATCATGGACGCGGTCGGGCCCGGGCCGACCGTCTACCAGCAGACCGGCGCCGTCGGAGCGAGGCAGGGGAACCGCTCCAGCAACAACGCTCCCCGCAACACCTACCGCACGGCCGACGGCCGCTGGGTCGCGGTGTCCACCAGTGCGCAGGCGATCGCCGAGCGGGTCATGCACCTCGTCGGCCACCCGGAGATGATCGAGGAGCCGTGGTTCGCCACCGGCGCCCTGCGCGCCCAGCACGCCGACCGGCTCGACGAGGTGGTCGGCGGGTGGATCGTGCAGCGCACCCGCCAGGAGGTGATGGACGAGTTCGAGCGCGCGGGCGCGGCCGTCGCACCCGTGTACACCGCGCAGGACCTCGTCGAGGACCCTCACGTGCGGGAGACGCAGATGCTCGTCGAGGTCGAGGACGACGACCTCGGACCGGTGCTCATGCACAACGTGATGTGGCGGGCCCGCGAGGCGCCCGGCGCGATCCGCTTCACCGGCCGCCCCCTCGGGGCCGACACCGACGCCGTGCTCGGCGCGCTCGGGTGCGGCGAGGACGACCTCGCCGACCTGCGGGCGCGCGGGGTCGTGGCCTGAGAAGGGGGACCGATGAACGAGGCGACCACCGCGCTGCTCGCGGCCGTGCAGGCCGGCACCCGCGTCTACGGGCTGGGACGCGAGCTGCGGCAGGGCATGCCGCAGTCGCCGAACCACCCGGCGTTCTGGCACGCGCTCCCGCGCCGCCACGGCGACATGGTGCGCGCCGACGGCGGGTCCGCCGCCAACGACATGATCTCGATGGGCACCCACGTCGGCACCCACGTCGACGCCTTCGCGCACGTCTCCCAGGACGGACGCCTGCTCGACGGGTCGGACGCCGAGGAAGCCGGTCGAGGAGGGCGGTTCGAGGCGCTCGGCGCCCACACGATCGAGCCGATGGTGTGCCGCGGCGTGCTGCTCGACGTGGCCGCCGCGCTCGGCGTGCCCGTGGGCCTGGAGCCGGGGTACGAGATCACTCCGGCCGACCTGGGCGCGACCGTCGCCACCCAGGGCACCCCTGTGCGCGAGGGCGACGTCGTGCTGCTGCGCAGCGGCTGGGGTCGGCACTTCGCCGGGCCGCGGCCGTCGGACTACGTCGGTGGCGCCTCGGGCGTCCCCGGGGTCGGCGAGGCAGGTGCGGTGTGGCTCGCCGACCACGGCGTCCGTGCAGCCGGCGCCGACACGATCGCGTTCGAGCGGCTCGCGCCCGGTGCCGGGCACGCCGTGCTGCCCGCCCACCGCGTCCTGCTGGTCGAGCGGGGGATCTACATCATCGAGGCGATGGACCTGGACGAGATCGCCCGCGACGGCGTGCACGAGTTCGTCTTCGTGATGGCCCCGCTGCCTCTCTTCGGCGCGACCGGTTCGCCCGTGCGGCCGCTGGCGGTGGTCGGCGGTGGCTGAGTCGCCCTACCTCGCCGAGCAGCTCGCCGCCTTCGCGGGGAAGGCCCGGGCAGGTGTGCCCGACGACGTCGCCCGCAGCGTGCGGCAGCGGGTGCTCGACGTCCTCGGCCTGTGCGTCGCCGCGGTCCCGCTGTCGACCAGCACCGCGGTCTCGGGCCTGGTCGCCCACCAGGGCGGCATCGAGGAGGCGACGGCCGTCGGGCTACCGGTCGCCGTCCCGGCCTCGCAGGCGGCGTTCGTCAACGGGGTGCTCGCGCACTCGCTCGACTTCGACGACACCCACCTGCCGTCCGTGCTGCACCCGAGCTCGGCCGTCGTCCCGGCCGCGCTGGCCGCCGCCCAGGCCGCGGGCGCCTCCGGCGCCGACGTCGTGCCGGCCATCGCGGTCGGCCTCGAGGTGACGGTGCGACTCGGGATGGCCGGGTACGACGGCGACCTCGGCAACTCGGTCTTCTTCGAGCACGGCCAGCACGCCACCTCGATCTGCGGCGCGATGGGTGCCGCCGTGGCGGCGGGCATGCTCCTCGGCCTGGACGACGACCGGCTCGTCGACGTGCTCGGCGTCACCGCGTCGATGGCGTCCGGGATCATCGAGGCGAACCGCACCGGCGGGACGGTCAAGCGCGTCCACAACGGCTGGGCCGCCCGTTCCGGCGTCACCGCCGCCGAGCTCGTGGCGCGCGGGCTCACCGGTCCCCCCTCGGTGCTCGAGGGCCGGTTCGGCTTCTTCGAGGCGTTCCTGCACGGCCGGGTCGACCTCGCCGCCGTCACCGACGGCCTCGGCACCGACTGGTCGGTGCCCGGCATCTTCTTCAAGCCCTACCCCGCCAACCACTTCACCCACGCCGTGGTCGATGCCGGCCTCGCGCTGCGCGAGCAGGGCCTGGTTCCCGACGACGTCGCCCGGGTCGAGGTCCGGGTGCCGTCCGCCGTCGTGCGCACCATCGGCGAGCCGATCGGGACCAAGCGCGCGCCCGAGACCGGGTACCAGGCCCAGTTCAGCGGGCCGTACGCGTTCGCGGCGGGCCTGTGCTCCAGCGGCTCCGGGCTCGGGGTCGGCCTGGCCGACTACACCGACGAGCTCGCGACCGACCCGGTGCGTCGCCGGCTGATGCAGGTGGTCGACGTCGTGGGCGACACCCGGTGCGACGAGATCTTCCCGCACCAGTTCCCGGCGGTCGTGGTGGTCACGACCACCGACGGACGCACCCTCACCGAGGAGGTCCTCGCCAACCGCGGCGGGCCGCAGCGTCCCCTCGCCGACGACGAGCTCGCGACCAAGTTCGCCGTCAACTGCGCCGGTCTCGTGCCCGACGAGGTGGCGGCCGCGGTGACCGAGGCCGCGCACCGGCTCGGCGAGCTGCCCGACGTCCACGGCCTGCTGCACCCGCTGCGCTCCGTCTCCCTGCCTGCCACCCCGACCCACTGAGGAGGACCCTTGTCCGAGAACGTGTCCGAGAACGTGTCCGGTAGCGACCGCTACGACCTGCTCCTGACCGACGTCCGCGTCGTCTCGCACGACTCGGCGGACACCCCGACCTGCGACATCGCCGTCACCGACGGGCGGATCGCGAAGGTGGCACCGGGCATCGACCGCTCGCTGGCCGCCACGGTCGTCGAGGGCCGCGGGCGCCTGGCGTTCCCCGGTGCGGTCGACGCGCACCAGCACTGGGGCATCTACAACCCGCTGCGGGTCGACACCGGCACCGAGAGCCGCGCGTGCGCGCAGGGCGGTGTCACCAGCGCGATCACCTACATGCGCACCGGCCAGTACTACCTGAACAAGGGCGGTCCGTACGCCGACTTCTTCCCCGAGGTGCTGGCGCAGTCCGCGGGTGAGGCGTTCGTCGACTACGCGTTCCACCTGGCGCCGATGAGCCGCCAGCACATCGACGAGATCCCCTCCCTCGTCTCCGACCACGGCGTCACGTCGTTCAAGATCTTCATGTTCTACGGTGGTCACGGTCTGCACGGGCGCTCCACCGACCAGAGCTCGTTCCTGATGATCCCCGAGGACGAGCGCTACGACATGGCGCACTTCGAGTTCGTCATGCGCGGCGTGCAGCGAGCTCGCGAGCAGCACCCGGAGCTCGCCGACGAGATCTCGCTGTCGCTGCACTGCGAGACCGCCGAGATCATGACCGCCTACACCAAGCTGGTCGAGGAGGCCGGCGAGCTGTCGGGCCTGGAGGCGTACAGCGCCTCGCGCCCCCAGCACTCCGAGGGCCTTGCCGTCTCGATCGCGTCCTACCTCGCGCACGAGACCGGGCTGCCGACGATCAACCTGCTGCACCTGTCGTCGGCCAAGGCGATGGACGCCGCGATCCGGATGAAGACGGCGTTCCCGCACATCGACTTCCGCCGCGAGGTCACCATCGGCCACCTGCTCGCCGACTTCCACACCGCGTCCGGTATCGGCGGGAAGGTGAACCCGCCGCTGCGCGGTCGCGACGACGTCGAGGCCCTGTGGGAGCACGTGCTCGCCGGCGAGGTCGACTGGGTCGTCAGCGACCACGCCTGCTGCCGCGACGAGCAGAAGTTCGGCGAGCCCCGCGACGACGTGTTCCTGGCCAGGAGCGGCTTCGGCGGCGCCGAGTACCTGCTGCCCGGTCTGGTGGGCGAGGGTGCCCGGCGCGGTCTGTCGATGGGCGACGTGGCGCGCCTGCTGTCGTGGAACCCGGCCCAGCGGTACGGCCTGCGCAGCAAGGGATCGCTCGCCGAGGGCTTCGACGCCGACATCGCCCTGGTGGACGACGGCGTCACCTGGACCGTGCGCGCCGAGGACTCCGAGTCGACGCAGGAGTACACCCCGTTCGAGGGCTTCGAGATGCACGCCGCGGTGACCGACACGTTCCTGCGCGGTCACCGGGTGCTCGAGGACGGCAAGGTCGTGGGCGAGCCCACCGGCCGGTACCTGTCGCGCCCCACCGGGCGCTGACCGCAGGTGCCCGCCCGCAGCTACCTCTACGTCCCCGGCGACCAGCCCGAGCGGCTGGCCGGGGCCGCGCGCCGGGGCGCGGACGCCCTCGTGCTCGACCTCGAGGACGCGGTGGCGGCCGCCCGCAAGGACGAGGCGCGCCGCCTGGTGGGCGCGTACCTGGACGAGGACGGCCCCGCGCGAGCGTCGGTGTGGGTGCGGGTCACGACGGCGTCGCTGGAGGACGACGCGGCCGCCGTCGTCGGCCCCCGCCTGACCGGGCTGTTCCTGCCCAAGGCCGATGCCGCGCAGGTGTCCCGCGCCGACGCCGTGCTCGGCCGGCTCGAGCAGGAGCGGGGCCTGGTCGCGGGCGCGGTGCGGCTGCTCCCCCTGGTCGAGTCCGCCCGCGGCCTGCACGACGCCGCCGTCGTGGCGTCGCACCCGCGGGTCGACCGGCTGGGGGTCGGGGAGGCCGACCTGGCCGCCGACCTCGGGGTGCTGCCGGGCCCGGAGCGCGAGGAGATGTGGCCGTACCGGGCCCAGCTCGTCGCGGCGTGCACCCGCGCCGGCTGCGGTCGGCCGGTGGGTCCGGTCGAGACCGCGCTGAGGGACGAGGACCTGCTCGAGCGGTCGACGTCGCGGCTGCTGCGCCAGGGCTTCCGCGCGCGCACCTGCCTGACCCCGCGACAGGTGGAGGTGGTCAACCGCCTGTTCACGCCGTCGGCCGAGGAGGTGGCTCGCGCCCGGGCGCTGGTCGCGGCGCTGGAGGACGCGACGGCGGCGGGCACGGGCGTCGCGGTGGACGCCGAGGGGCGCATCGTCGACGAGGCGGTCGTCCGCTCGGCCCGCGACGTCCTCGAACGGGCGGGCGAGGACGCCTGACGCCGCTCAGAAGAGCAGGTCGGCCTCGAGGTCGAGCAGGAACCGCTTGCGCCCCAGGCCGCCGCCGAAGCCGGTGAGGGAGCCGTCGGACCCGACCACCCGGTGGCAGGGCACGACGATCGACAACGGGTTGGCGCCGTTGGCCAGCCCGACCGCCCGCGACGCCCCGGGCTCGAGCCCGAGCTCGGCCGCCACCGCCCCGTAGGAGCGGGTGGTGCCGTACGGGATCTCGCGCAGCCGCAGCCAGACCCGGCGCTGGAAGTCGGTGCCGCGCGGGGCGAGCGGGAGGTCGAAGACCCGGCGCTCTCCGGCGAAGTACTCGGCCAGCTGCTCGCGCGCGGCCACCAGCACCGGGTGGTCGTCGTCGCGGTCCCAGCCGTCGTCGGCCGTACGCACGGCCTGCTCGACGCCCTTGTGCGGGCTGAACCAGACCGCGCACAGCCCGGCGGGCTCGTCGCCCGCCGCGTCGGTGGCCGCCAGCAGCAGCGGGCCGACCGGGGAGTCGGCGACGGTCCAGGAGGTCACGGGTCCATCATCGCGCCCCGGACCGACACCGCGTCGCGCCGGCCGTTCCGGGGCCGGGGTTCACGCCCTCGGCGAAAGAGACTTGTGAGTGAGTGCTCACTCACGTACTGTCCTCCCTCGTGCCCCCTCGTGCCCCCGCCCTCTCCCGCGACGAGCGCCGCGACGCCCTCGTCGCCGCCACCGTGCCGCTGGTGCGTGAGCACGGCGTCGGGGTCACCACCGCCCAGATCGCCTCTGCCGCAGGCGTCGCCGAGGGCACCATCTTCCGCGCCTTCGACTCCAAGGACGAGCTCCTGCACGCGGCCGTGGCCCGGGCGTTCGACCTGTCGCACCTCGAGCAGGCGCTGGCCGGCGTCGACCCGGCGCTGCCGCTGGAGCAGCGGCTCGAGCTCGCCGTCGGGATGGTGCAGGCGCACCTCACCGGCTTCGTGCAGCTGATGGGCCGGCTCGCCGCGTCCGGGGCCCGCCCGCACGACTCCGCCCACGCCGCCGAGGCGCACGAGCAGCGTCGGCAGGCCTCCCAGCGGGTGCACGACGCGATGCTGCGGGTGATCGGGGACGACGCCGACCGGCTCTCGGTGGGCGCCGACCGGCTCGTCGACGTCATGGGCGGTGCGGTCCTGGCCAGCATCCACCCGATGTCGACCGACACCACCCCCTTCCCGCCGTCCGAGCTCGTCCACGTCGTCCTGCACGGGGCGCTCGCACCCGCCGCCACCACCCTCGGGGAGTCCTGATGCTGCTCCGCCTCGTCGCACGGCACCTGTCGCCCTACCGGGCCGCGCTGGTCGTGCTGGTGCTGCTCCAGCTCGCCGGCACCATCGCCTCGCTCTACCTGCCGAGCCTCAACGCCAGGATCATCGACGAGGGCGTGGCGGTCGGCGACACCGGCTTCATCATGCGCACCGGCGGCTGGATGCTGGCGATCTCGCTCGTGCAGGTGGTCGCGACGATCGCCGCCACGTACCTCGGCGCGCGGTCGTCGGCGCTGATGGGCCGCGACCTGCGCCAGTCGCTGTTCGACCGGGTGGGCACCTTCTCGGCGCAGGAGGTCACGAAGTTCGGTGCGCCGACGCTGATCTCGCGCACCACCAACGACGTCACCCAGGTGCAGACGGTCACCAACATGGGCCTGACGATGCTCGTCTCGGCGCCGATCATGATGGTCGGCGGCATCATCATGGCCGTCCGCGAGGACCTCGGGCTGTCCTGGCTCGTGGCCGTCGCCGTGCCGGTGCTGGTCCTCAGCGTGGCCGCCGTGATCTCGCGGATGATCCCGCAGTTCCGGATCATGCAGAAGTCGGTCGACTGGGTGAACCGCGTTCTGCGCGAGCAGATCACGGGTGTACGGGTGGTCCGTGCCTTCGTCCGCGAGCCGCACGAGGAGGCCCGCTTCAACGAGGCGAACGACCAGTACACGGGCACCGCGCTCGCGGTCGGTCGGCTGATGGCGCTCGCGTTCCCGATCGTGATGCTGGTGTTCAACGCCTCGACGGTGGCGGTGCTGTGGTTCGGTGCCGAGCGCGTCGGCAACGGGCAGATGCAGGTGGGGGCGCTCACCGCCTTCATGAGCTACCTCATGCAGATCCTGATGTCGGTGATGATGGCCACCTTCATGTCGATGATGATCCCGCGCGCGGCGGTGTCGTCCGGCCGCATCGACGAGGTGCTGCGCACCGACAGCTCGGTCCGGGTGCCCGACCGCCCCGAGGCGATCCCCGGCGGCTCCGTCACCGTCGAGGCCCGCGGCGTCTCCTTCCACTACCCCGGCGCCGACGTCCCCGTGCTGCACGACGTCTCGTTCACGGCGCGGCCCGGCACCACCACCGCCGTCATCGGGTCCACCGGCTCCGGCAAGACCACCTTGGTCAACCTGGTGCCGCGTCTGTACGACGTCACCGGCGGAGTCCCTGCTCGTCGGCGGCGTCGACGTGCGCGAGGCCGACCCCGACGCGCTGTGGGACCTGATGGGCCTGGTGCCGCAGCGGCCGTACCTGTTCTCCGGCACGGTCGCGTCCAACCTGCGCTACGGCAAGCCGGACGCCACCGACGACGAGCTGTGGGAGGCGCTGCGGATCTCGCAGGCCGAGGACTTCGTCCGCGAGATGCCGCTCGGGCTCGACGCGCCGATCGCCCAGGGCGGCACGAACGTCTCCGGCGGCCAGCGCCAGCGGCTGGCGATCGCGCGCGCCGTGGTGCGCCGGCCCGCGGTGTACCTGTTCGACGACTCGTTCTCGGCCCTGGACCTGTCCACCGACGCGCGGCTCCGCTCGGCGCTCGCGCCGGTCACCCGGGACGCCACGGTGATCGTGGTGGCCCAACGGGTCTCGACGATCATCGACGCCGACCAGGTGGTCGTGCTCGAGGACGGCCGGGTGGTCGGCGTGGGCCGGCACGACGAGCTGCTCGAGACCTGCCCCACCTACCGGGAGATCGTCGAGTCGCAGCAGAGCACCGAGGAGGTGGCAGCGTGAGCGAGCGGAGCGAGCGAACCGATCGGCACAGCGAGCCCCTCATGACGAGGGACGAGTCATGAGCGAGGGTGTGAAGTCGGAGGAGGAGAAGGCGGCGGAGCAGCGGCGCGGGCCGCAGGTGCGCGGCCCCGGCGGCCACATGCCGATCGGCGCGCCCGTGCAGAAGTCGCAGCAGTTCGGCCCCTCGGCCAAGCGGCTGCTGCGGCTGATGGGTCCCGAGCGCCCGCTGGTGCTGCTCGTCGTGCTGCTGGCGGTGGTCAGCGTCGTGCTGACGGCGATCGGGCCGAAGATCCTCGGCCGGGCCACCGACCTGATCTTCGCCGGGTACATCGGGAGCCGGCTGCCCGACGGCGTCTCGCGCGACCAGGCGGTCGACGGGCTGCGAGCCTCCGGCGAGGGCCGGTTCGCCGACATGGTCGCGGGCATGCCCGACCTGGTGCCCGGGCAGGGCATCGACATGGGTGGTGTCGGCCGCGTCCTGCTGATCGCCCTGGCGATCTACGTCGTCGCCTCGCTGCTGTCGTGGTGGCAGGGCTACGTGCTCGCCGGCGCGGTGCAGCGGACGATCCACCGGCTGCGCCGCGACGTCGAGGCCAAGCTGCACCGGCTGCCGCTGCCGTACTTCGACAACCAGCCGCGCGGCGAGCTGCTCAGCCGGGTCACCAACGACATCGACAACGTGGCGACCTCGTTGCAGCAGACGCTGTCCCAGCTCCTGACCTCGCTCCTCACCGTCATCGCGATGGTGGCGATGATGCTGTACATCTCGCCGCTGCTGGCGCTCATCGCGCTGGTGACCATCCCGGTCTCGATGGTGCTCACCGGCGCGATCGCCAAGCGGTCGCAGGTGAAGTTCGTCCAGCAGTGGAAGAACACCGGCGAGCTGAACGGGATCATCGAGGAGACCTACACCGGGCACGGCCTGGTCAAGGTGTTCGGCCGCCAGCACGAGGTGGCGGAGTCGTTCCGGGGCAAGAACTCCGAGCTGTTCGACGCCACCTTCGGCGCCCAGTTCATCAGCGGCATCATCATGCCCGCGATGATGTTCGTCGGGAACCTCAACTACGTGGTCGTCGCGGTCGTCGGCGGCCTGCGGGTCGCCTCCGGGACGATGAGCCTCGGTGACGTGCAGGCGTTCATCCAGTACTCCCGCCAGTTCACCCAGCCGCTGACGCAGGTGGCGTCGATGGCCAACCTGATGCAGTCCGGGGTCGCGTCCGCCGAGCGGGTGTTCGAGGTGCTCGACGCGCCCGAGCAGGTCACCGAGGCGCCGGCGCGGGTCGAGATCGACGACGCGCACGGGCGGGTCGCGTTCGAGGACGTCTCGTTCAGCTACGACCCCGGCACGCCGCTGATCGAGCACCTCGACCTCCAGGTCGAGCCCGGCCAGACCGTCGCCATCGTCGGTCCCACCGGCGCGGGCAAGACCACGCTGGTCAACCTGGTGATGCGGTTCTACGAGCTCGACGGCGGACGCATCACCCTCGACGGCGTCGACGTCACCGCGATGCCGCGCGAGCAGCTGCGGTCGCGGATCGGCATGGTGCTGCAGGACACCTGGCTGTTCAACGGCACCATCCGCGACAACATCGCCTACGGCCGGCCGAGCGCCACGCCGGAGGAGGTGCTGGCGGCCGCCGAGGCCACCTTCGTCGACCGCTTCGTGCACTCGCTGCCGGACGGCTACGACACGGTGATCGACGACGAGGGCAGCAACATCAGCGCGGGCGAGAAGCAGCTGGTGACGATCGCGCGGGCGTTCCTGTCCGACCCCGACCTGCTGATCCTCGACGAGGCCACCTCCTCGGTCGACACCCGCACCGAGCGGCTGGTGCAGCAGGCGATGTCGGCGCTGCGCACCGACCGCACCAGCTTCGTCATCGCGCACCGGCTGTCGACCATCCGCGACGCCGACCTGATCCTGGTGATGGAGCAGGGACGGATCGTCGAGAAGGGCACGCACGCGCGGCTGCTCGAGGTCGACGGCGCCTACGCCCGGCTCTACCGGGCCCAGTTCAGCGGCGCCGCGGTCGACCTCGAGGCCGAGGCGGACGCCGCACCGGGCGGTGCCCCCGGTGGCGCGCCGGCTCAGGCGCCGGCGAGGTAGTCGGCCCAGAGCTGCAGCATCGCGGTGGTGCGGAACGGCGCCCACCCGGACGCCAGCGCCGTCACCTCGCGCGCCGTCACGTCGTCCCGACCGCTGAGCCGCGCGACCTGGCGCCGCACCGCGAGGTCGGTGGGCAGCAGCACGTCGGGGTCACGGGTCACCCGCAGCCGCAGGTAGTCGGCCGTCCACGGGCCGATGCCCGGCAGCGCGAGGAGACCGGCGGCGTCGTGCACCAGGCCGGGGTCGGCGGCCAGCGCCCGGGCCACGCCCACCACGGTGCGCCCGCGCGCCCGCGTCATCGGCAGCGTCTCGGGGTCGACCTGCGCGAGCACCTCGGCCGACGGGAACGCGTGGGTCGGGCCGGGCCGCGCCCTCGATCCGATCCGTGCCGGCGAGCGGGCGTCCGTGCTCGCGCACGATCCGCCCGGTGACGGTGGCCGCCGCCGCCAGCGAGACCTGCTGGCCCACCACGGTGCGCACGAGCGTCTCGAGGTGGTCGGGGCTGCCGGGCACCCGCAGGCCGGGACGCCGGCGCACCAGCGGGCCGAGCAGCGGGTCGGGTCGACAGGGCCCGCTCGGCCGGCCCGGAGTCGTCGTCGAGCCCGAGCAGGTCGCGAGCCACCTCGACCGCGGCGGCGGGCCCGCCGACCACGAGGTCGTCGCCGTCGACCCGCAGCGACACCGGCCGCGGCCGGCCGTCGACGGTCAGGACCCGCCGGTAGGTGGCGCCGTCCCAGGTCTCGAGGCCGGGCACGGCGTGGGCGGCGAGGAAGCCGAGCGACCACGCGAGGTCCTGCCGGCCGGACGGTCGGGTGCGGTGCTCGGCCACGTCCGGAGCATCGCACGAGCCGGTGACGTCCGGTCCGGTCACCGTGCGTGAGCCCAGGTCACCGTCGGGACACGACGAGGGAACGATGAGGGGTCGGTTCGGGCGCCGGGCACCGTCTGCGGTGTCTGCGTCGTCCGCGCGGGGTGAGGATGGATCCATGACCACGCACCACCCTGCGCGCGCGCCGCTGGCGCCGTCCGCGCCCGAGGCCGGCGAGCCCTCGGTGGCGGCCGCCTGGGTGCTGGGGGTGCTGAGCGCGGTCGTGGTGGTCTTCATCGTCCTGCTGCTGTGGCTCGTGGTGCCGACGTACACCGCGCCCGGACCCGGCGAGCCCGGGTACGGGACGGTCGACCCGCACGGCTACGTGATGATCTTCGGCACCGTGATGCTGGTCTTCAGCGGGCTCGTGCTGGCCTGCCTCGCGGTGCCGTTCGGGCTCCTGCTGGCCCGGATCAGGCGGACGCGCCGCTGACCTCGGTGCGCACGTGCAGGCCGGGCGTGCGCGTGCGGCGCATCTCGACGACGGCGGCGCGCTCGTCCACGGCGGTGTGCAGCGCCACCGTGCTGGGCAGCAGCACCGGCTTGGCGAACTGCGCGCGCACCGTGATCCGACCGGCGGGCAGCCGACCCTCCAGCGCGGCGAGCGAGCGGGCGTGCGTCCACATGCCGTGCGCGATCGCCTTGGGGAAGCCGAACGCCTTGGCGGCCAACGGGTTCAGGTGGATCGGGTTGACGTCGCCGCTGACCGCCGCGTAGCGCCGGCCGATGTCGTCCGGCACCCGGAGCACCGACGACGGACGGTCGGGCACCTCGGGCAGCGCGGTCGGCGGCGCGTCGTCGTCGCCCAGGGTGGACCCGCCGGGCGGCGGCCGGTGACCGCGGGCGAGGTAGGTGCTGCGGCCGTGCCACACCACCTCGCCGTCGACCCGCGCCTCGCCGTGCAGGTCGACGAGCGCGCCCTTGGCGTGCTCGCGCAGGTCCTGCGCCCACACCAGCAGGTCGACCTGCTCGGTGGTGGCGACCGGCCGGACCACCTCGATCTCGTTGGCGACGTGCACCATCCCGGCCAGCGGCAGCGGGAACGAGCGTGCCGCCATCAGCTCGACCTGGAGCGGGAAGGCCAGCACGTGCAGGTACGTGGGCGGCAGGGTGTCGGCCAGGGCGAACCCGCAGACCCGCGCGTACCGGGCCAGGTGGGTGACGTCGGTGCCCTGCCCCGCGAGCTCGATCCGGGTGGCCGGCAGGTCGCCACCGCGACCGCGCGAGGTGACGGCGGCCCGGACGAACAGCCGCTTGAGGTCCGGCGGCTCGGAGAGCACGACCCGGTTGGGGTCGCGCAGGGCGGGACGGGTGTTCACCTCAGGCCCCCAGCATGCTCTGGCCGCAGACCCGCACGACCTGGCCGGTGACCCCGGCGCTGCCCGGACGGGCGAACCAGGCGATCGTCTCGGCGACGTCGACGGGCAGGCCGCCCTGCGACAGGCTGTTGACGCGACGTCCGATCTCCCTGGTGGCCAACGGGATCCGGCCGGTCATCTCGGTCTCGATGAAGCCGGGCGCCACGGCGTTGTAGGTGATGCCGCGCGGGGCGAGCAGCCGCGACTGCGCGCCGACCATGCCGATCACGCCGGCCTTGCTCGCCGCGTAGTTCACCTGGCCGCGGTTGCCGGCGATGCCGCTCAGCGACGAGACGGCCACCACGCGACCGCCGTCCTTGACCGCGCCGCCCGGCGCGAGCAGCACGTCGTCCATCCGCAGCTGGGCGGCCAGGTTGACCTCGAGCACCGCGCCCCAGCGGTCGGCGTCGGTGTTGACCAGCAGCTTGTCGCGGGTGATCCCGGCGTTGTGCACGACCAGGTCGATGCCTCCGCGACGGGCGCCGGCCGCGGCGATGCGCGACCCGGCGTCGGCCGAGGTGACGTCGAGCTGCAGCGCGGTGCCGGCGACGCGGTTGGCCACGGCGGCGAGCTGCTGCCCGGCGGCCGCGACGTCGACGGCGATGACGGAGGCGCCGTCGCGGGCCAGGACGTCGACGATCGAGGCGCCGATGCCCGCGGGCGGCGCCGGTGACGACGGCGACCTTGCCCTCCAGCGGCCGCTCGCCGTCGGTGCCGACGGCCTCGGCCGAGCCGACGCGCACGAGCTGGCCGTCGACGTAGGCGGACCGGCCGGACAGGAAGAACTCGAGCGTCGAGGCGATCTCGGCGTCGTCGCCGAGGGTGTAGACGGTGTTGGCGGTGGCGCCCTGGCGCAGCTCCTTGGCCACCGAGCGGGTGATGCCCTCCAGCGCGCGCTGGGTGGCGGCGGCCTCGGGCTCCTCGAGCGTCTCCGGAGCGCGGCCCACGAGCACCACGCGGCCGCAGCGGCCGAGCCGCTTCAGCGCCGGCGCCAGGACGGCGCGCAGGTCCTCGAGGTCGGCGACGGTGCGGGCACCGCTGACGTCGACGACGACGGCGGCCAGCCGGCGGTCGGACGGCACCTCGGTGAGCACCTCGACCAGGGCGTCGGACAGCACCGCGCCGACCTGCGCGTCGAACGGCGAGGTGCGGCCGGCCGACGCGACCAGCGCAGGTCCGTCGAGCAGCGCGTCGCCCGGGGCGTACCGGCGCAGCGGGACCGGCTGGGGCAGTCCCAGCCGGGCCGACAGCGCCTTGCCGAAGCCGGAGCGGACGAAGGACGTGTACCCGTCGGCGTGCTGCGGCACTCACTTGGCAGCCTCCAGGATGGCGACGACGCCCTGGCCGCCGGCGGCGCAGATCGAGATGAGTCCGCGTCCGGAACCCTTCTCGTGCAGCGCCTTCGCCAGGCTCGCCACGATCCGCCCGCCGGTCGCGGCGAACGGGTGGCCGGCCGCCAGGCTCGAGCCGTTGACGTTCAGCTTCGTGCGGTCGATGGAGCCGAGCGGCTTCTCGAGGCCCAGCCGGTCGCGGCAGAAGTCCTCGTCGTCCCAGGCCTTCAGGGTCGCCAGGACGGTGGAGGCGAAGGCCTCGTGGATCTCGTAGAAGTCGAAGTCCTGCAGCGTGAGCCCCTGGCGCGCCAGCATCTTCGGGACGGCGTACGACGGCGCCATCAGCAGGCCCTCGCCGCCGTGGACGTAGTCGACCGCCGCGGTCTGGGCGTCGACCACGTGGGCGAGCACCGGCAGCCCGTGCTCGGCGGCCCACTCGTCGGAGCCGAGCAGCACGGCCGAGGCGCCGTCGGTGAGCGGCGTGGAGTTGCCGGCCGTCATCGTGGCGTCGTCGCCGAGGTCCTTGCCGAACACCGGCTTCAGCCGGGCCAGCGCCTCCACCGAGGAGTCGGGACGCAGGTTCTGGTCGCGGGTGAGGCCGAGGTAGCCGGTGACCAGGTCGTCCTGGAACCCGCGGTCGTACGAGGCGGCGAGGTTGCGGTGGCTCGCGGCGGCGATCTCGTCCTGCGCCTCGCGGGGGATGCCCCACTCGTGCGCGGTGACGGCCATGTGGTCGCCCATCGACATCCCCGTGCGCGGCTCGCTGTTGCGCGGGATCTCGGGCACCACCTGGGCGGGACGGATGCTCGCCAGCGCCTTGATCCGCTGCTGCGGGGTCTTGGCGCGGCTGAGCGCGAGCAGGGTCTGGCGCAGGTCCTCGTTGACGGCGATCGGCGCGTCGGACGCGGAGTCGACGCCGCCGGCGATGGCCGAGTCGACCTGCCCGAGGGCGATCTTGTTGGCGGCCAGCACCACGGCCTCGAGACCGGTGCCGCACGCCTGCTGGATGTCGTAGGCAGGCGTGGCCGCCGACAGCTGCGAGCCCAGCACGGCCTCGCGGGTGAGGTTGAAGTCGCGGCTGTGCTTGAGCACCGCACCGGCGACGACCTCGCCGACCTGCTGGCCGGCCAGCCCGAACCGCGCGACCAGGCCGTCGAGGGTGGCGGTGAGCATGTCCTGGTTGGACGCCCGGGCGTACGGACCGCCGGAGCGGGCGAACGGGATCCGGTTGCCGCCGATCACCGCGGCGCGGCGGGGGGCGGAGGACGGGGCCTGACGTGCCATCGGTGTGCTCTCCTGCTGCTGGACTGCGGGGACTGAGGGGATGCGGACCTGCCACGACACTAGCAGGTACCCGGAGTATGCGGTACCGTCCGTCACATGAACTCTCCCGCCCGGTCGGCGCTGCCCCGGGACGGCCGCGACCGGCGCTGGGACGACCACCGCGCCGAGCGCCGGCAGTCCCTGGTCGAGGCCACGCTGCGCGCGGTGCGCCAGCACGGGTCGGGCGCCGGGATGGACGAGATCGCGGCCGTCGCCGGCACGTCCAAGACCGTGCTCTACCGGCACTTCGCCGACAAGGGCCAGCTCTACCTCGCCGTCACCGAGGCGGTGCACGGGCTGATCGCGCACGACCTGCGGGCCAGCGTCGAGCGCGCCGGCGCCCAGGACGCGAGGGGCGCCGTCGCCGCGGCGGTCGACGCCTACCTGGCCCTCGTCGAACGCGACCCGGAGGTGTACCGGTTCGTGGTCGAGCGTCCGCTGCTCGCCGGTGGTCAGTCGCCGGACGGCACCGACCCCGTCCGCGGCCTGGTGCAGCTGGTGGCGCAGCAGGTGGGCGAGACCCTCGCCGCCGCCGGGGCACCGGCCGATCGCGCCGTCGACCTGGGGTCACGCGCTGGTCGGGATGGTGCGTGCCGTCGCCGACGCCTGGATCGACTCTCCCTCTCCCGCACCGCGTCACGAGGTCGTCGAGCACCTCGTCGATCTGGCCTGGGACGGCCTCGCCGCCGCCCTGCCCCGACCCTCCGAGGAGCCCTCGTGACCACCACCACCGCCGACGCCCTGCGCACCGTCCTCGACGGCCGCTGGGCCCACATCAAGGACCGCGCCCGCAGCGAGCTGCCCGCCGAGCTGCTGCTGCCCGCCACCGGCCTCGACCGCGAGGCGCACCGCGCCCGGGTGGCCGACCAGATGCGGCTGCTCGCCGAGACCGGCCACGCCAGAGCGGGTTTCAGGGAGGAGTTCGGTGGGACGAACGACATCGGCGCGTCGGTGACGGCGTTCGAGATGCTCGCTCACGGCGACCTGTCGCTGCTGGTGAAGGCCGGCGTGCACTGGGGCCTGTTCGGTGGCGCCGTGGCCAACCTCGGCACCCGCGCGCACCACGAGACGTACCTCCCGTCGATCATCGACGCCTCGCTGCCCGGCTGCTTCGCGATGACCGAGACGGGCCACGGCAGCGACGTCATGTCGATCGGCACCACCGCCACCTACGACGTCGAGACCGGCGAGATCGTCGTCGACACACCGCATCCCGGTGCGCGCAAGGACTACATCGGCGGCGCGGCGCGCGACGGCCGGCTGGCCGTCGTGTTCGCCCAGCTGATCACGCAGGGGACGAACCACGGCGTGCACGCGGTGCTCGTCCCGATCCGCGACGAGCACGGCACCCACGCGGACGGCGTCACGATCGGCGACTGCGGCGACAAGCTCGGCCTCGCGGGGGTCGACAACGGTCGGCTCACGTTCGACCAGGTGCGCGTGCCGCGCGAGAACCTGCTCGACCGGTACGGCAGCGTCGCCGAGGACGGCACCTACTCGTCCCCGATCGAGAACGACACGCGCCGCTTCTTCACCATGCTGGGAACCCTGGTGCGCGGCCGCATCTCGGTAGCCGGCGCAGCGGGGACGGCCACCCGCGTGGCCCTCAGCATCGCCACCCGGTACGCCCTCGAGCGCCGACAGTTCGCTGCTCCCGGGTCGCAGACCGAGGTCGTCCTGATGGACTACCGGGCGCACCAGCGCCGGCTGCTCCCGGCGATCGCCACGTCGTACGCGCTGCAGCTGGCGCAGAACGACCTGGTGTCGCGGATGCACGACGCCCAGACCGTCCTGGCCGAGCCGGACGGCGAGGTGGACGAGCACGACCAGCGCGAGCTCGAGTCGCTCGCCGCGGGCGTCAAGGTGCTCGCGACGGCGCACGCGACCCGGACGATCCAGGAGTGCCGCGAGGCGTGCGGCGGCGCCGGCTACCTCACCGAGAACCGGCTGCCGCAGCTGAAGAACGACACCGACGTCTTCACCACCTTCGAGGGCGACAACACGGTGCTGCTGCAGCTGGTGGCCAAGGGCCTGCTCACCGGCTACAAGGACTCGTTCGAGTCGCTCGACACCCTCGGCACGGTGCGGTTCGTGGCGCGCCAGGTGGCCGGCGGGCTGGTCGAGCGCTCCGCCCTGCGGGGCGTGGTGCGCACGGTGCTCGCAGCGGCGCCCGGCAAGGTCGGCGACGGCGACCTGCGCGACCGCGCGGTGCAGCTGCGGCTGCTGGTCGACCGCGAGCGGCACGTGCTGGAGGGGCTGGCCAACCGGCTCCGGTCGGTCGCCCGCTCGTCCGACCCGTTCGCGGGCTTCAACGCCGCCCAGGACCACCTGCTCACGGCGGCCCGCGTGCACGTCGAGCGGGTGGTGGCCGAGTCGTTCGTCGCCGGGATCGCCGAGGTCGAGGACGCCGAGACGCGGGCGCTGCTGGAGAAGGTCTGCCACCTGCACGTGCTGTCGACGATCGAGCGCGACCTGGCCTGGTTCATGGGCCACCACCGGATCACGCCGGGACGCGCGAAGACCGTCACCTCGCTGGTGAACGGACTCCTCGACGAGCTGCGCCCGCACGCCCTGACGCTGGTCGAGGGGTTCGGGATCCCGGTGGAGTGGCTGGGTGCCGAGATCGCCACCGGCGCCGAGGCCGAGCGTCAGCGCGCCGCCGGAACCGCACCCGCGTCGGGTGCCGGGTCGCGCGAGCCGGCCGTGGTGGGATGACGCCATGACCGACGCCTCGATGCCCACCACGCTGGACGAGCTGAACGGTTTCCTCGGCGCCTTCGGCGAGCACGTGGGGCTGCGCTTCGTCGAGGCCGGGCCCGATCGGCTGGTCGCCACCTGGACGGTGGGCCCGCACCTGCTGCAGCCGTACGGCATCGTCCACGGCGGGGTGCACTGCACGGTCGTCGAGACCCTCGGCAGCGTCGGCGGCGCGATCTGGTTCGGCGAGCGCGGCAAGGTCGTGGGCGTCAACAACTCCACCGACTTCTACCGCGCCGTCACCGAGGGCGAGATCACCTCGACGGCCACCGCGATCCACCAGGGACGCAGCCAGCAGGTGTGGGTCGTCGAGAGCCGCGACGCCGACGGCCGGCTGGTCTCCCGCGGCCAGCTGCGGCTGCAGAACCTGCCGCACCGCCGTCCGCCTGAGGTTCGCCGCGCGGGACCGGCGCTCGTGGGTGAGGCTCCGGTCATGACGACCACCTCCACGGGCCTCGCCCTCGGCGACGAGAAGTTCGTGTCGCTCACCACCTTCCGCGCCTCCGGCGAGCCCGTCCCGACCACCGTCTGGATCGCCCGGGACGGCGACGCGCTCGTCGCGACGACCCCGGCGGGCAGCGGCAAGGTGAAGCGCCTGCGCGAGGACGCGCGGGTGGAGCTGCGTCCGAGCAGCCGGTTCGGCAAGGTCGCCGACGACGCCCCGGTCGTCCACGGCACGGCCGAGGTGCTCGACGACGCGGCCAGCGAGCAGCGCGTCGGCGAGATCATGAGCGCGAAGTACCGGCTGGAGTACACGGCGATGATGGGCATCGAGAAGGTCGTGTCGTCGGGCCCGCGCGACCGCGTGATGCTGCGGATCACCTTCGGCGGGTGACCCCGGTCGCGGCCCCACCGCGCGCGTCCCCCGCCGCGTTCGTAGGGTCGGACGCATGAGGACTCGCAGCATCGGCAACGGAACCGTCGGACGCACCGAGGTCGGTGCCATCGGGCTCGGCCTGATGACCTTCGACCAGAGCGGCACCCAGCCGCGCGAGCAGCTGGCCGCCACCGTGCGCGCCGCGCTCGACGCCGGCGTGACCCTGTTCGACACCGCGGACGCCTACGGCCCCGGCGACGAGAAGGGCGCCGACTCCCAGGGCGAGAACGAGCGGCTGATCGCCTCGCTGCTCGACGAGCTCGGCGTGCGCGACCAGGTGCTGCTGGCCACCAAGGGCGGCCACGTGCGCACGACCGGCGGCGGCTGGGACACCGACAGCACCGCCGCGCACCTGCGGCAGGCGGTGGACGACAGCCTGTCGCGCCTCGGCGTCGAGCAGATCGCGCTGTGGCAGCACCACCGTCCCGACCCCGACGTCCCGTACGACGACGTGATCGGCACGCTGAAGGAGATCGCCGACTCCGGCAAGGTGCGGATGGTCGGGCTGTCGAACGCCGACCCGGAGCAGATCCGCGCCGCCCACGCGGTGCTGGGCGACCACCTGGTCAGCGTCCAGAACCAGTTCTCGCCCAAGTTCCGCAGCAGCAAGGCCGGAGATCGACGTCTGCGACGAGCTCGGCCTGGCGTTCCTGCCGTGGAGCCCGCTCGGCGGGCTGGGCGACGCCAAGGAGCTGGCCGAAAAGCACCCGGCGTTCGCGAAGATCGCCGAGGACCGCGGCGTCAGCGCGCAGCAGGTGGCCCTTGCCTGGGAGCTCGCGCAGTCGCCCGTCGTCATCCCGATCCCCGGCGCCAAGCGCCCGCAGTCGATCACCGACTCGGCCGCCGCGGCCGATCTCGACCTCACCGCCGACGAGGTCGCCGCGCTCGACGCCGACTGA
>CAVVQA010000010.1:0-177057 GCA_963750285.1 uncultured Actinomycetota bacterium
TGCAGCTGGGGCTGTGGTTCGAGCCGGAGATGGTGAACCTCGACTCCGACCTGGTCCGGGCCCACCCCGACTGGGTCCTGGGCCCGGTGGGCGGGCCGCCCCCGCGGCCGTCGCGGCACCAGCAGCTGCTCGACCTCACCCGTCCGGAGGCGGTCGACCACCTGCTGGAGCGGATCGGGTCGCTGGTCGAGGAGTACGGCATCGACTTCATCAAGTGGGACCACAACCGCGACCTGCTCGAGGCCGTCTCGGGTCGCGCGGGGCGTGATCGACGCGCCTGCGGTGCACGCGCAGACGCTCGCGCTGTACGACCTGCTCGACCGGCTCCGCGAGCGCCACCCCGGGCTGGAGGTCGAGTCGTGCTCCAGCGGTGGCGCCCGGGTCGACCTCGGGGTGCTGGAGCGCACCGACCGGGTGTGGACCTCGGACTGCAACGACGCCGTCGAGCGCCAGCAGATCCAGCGCTGGACCACCCTGCTGCTGCCGCCCGAGCTGCTGGGCGCGCACGTCGGCCCGCCGGTGGCGCACACCACCGGACGCGCCGTGGCCCTGCCGATGCGCACGGCCACCTCGCTGTTCGGCCACGCCGGCCTCGAGTGGGACGTCACCACCTGCACCCCGGACGAGCTCGACGCCCTGCGCGCGTGGGCCGGGCTCTACAAGGAGCTGCGCGGCGTGCTGCACACCGGCACCGTGGTGCGCGCCGACCTGCCCGGCGACGACGCCTTGCTGCACGGGGTGGTGGCGCAGGACGGCTCCGAGGCCGTCCTCGCCTACGTCCGGCTCGTCACCGGACCCACCACGACGCCCGGGCGGGTCCCGCTCCCGGGGCTCGACCCGCAGCGCCGCTACCGCGTGCGGGTGCGCGCCGAGGCCGGGCTGCCGACCTCGGTGCAGGTGAGCCCGCCCGGGTGGTGGGAGGCCGCGCTCGGCGAGGGGGTGGTGGTCGGCGGTGCGCTCCTCGGGACCACCGGCCTCCCGATGCCGGTGATCGACCCCCAGCAGGCCCTCGTCCTGCACCTGCGCGAAGTGGAGAGCTGAGAGTCCGGCAGAATGCCGCACATGCCCACCAGCAGGCCCCGGCTCTTCTCCGGCATGCAGCCGACGAGCGACTCGCTCCACCTCGGCAACTACCTGGGTGCGCTGATCAGCTGGGTGGCCCTGCAGGACACCCACGACGCCACCTACTGCGTCGTCGACCTGCACGCGATCACCGTCGAGCACGACCCGGTCGCGCTGCGCGCAGCGCAGCCGCCGCACGGCCGCCCAGTTCCTCGCGGCCGGCGTCGACCCGGAGCGCTCGGTGCTGTTCGTCCAGAGCCACGTGCCCGAGCACGCCGAGCTCGCCTGGGTGCTCGGGTGCATCACCGGGTTCGGCGAGGCCGGCCGGATGACCCAGTTCAAGGACAAGTCGATCAGGCACGGACGCGAGAGCGCCACCGTCGGGCTGTTCACCTACCCGGTGCTGCAGGCGGCCGACATCCTCGTCCACGACGCCGACGCCGTGCCGGTGGGCGAGGACCAGCGCCAGCACCTGGAGCTGAGCCGCGACCTCGCGCAGCGGTTCAACTCCCGGTTCGGGAAGACCCTGGTCGTGCCGCAGCCCCACATCGTCCGCGAGACGGCGAAGATCACCGACCTGACCGAGCCCACGGCGAAGATGAGCAAGTCCGCGTCGTCGCCGAACGGGATCATCGACCTGCTCGACGACCCGGCCGTCACCGCGAAGCGGATCCGCTCGGCCGTCACCGACACCGAGCGCGAGATCCGCTTCGACCCCGAGGCCAAGCCCGGGATCTCGAACCTGCTGACGATCTACTCCGCCCTCGGCGGCCGCACGATCCCCGAGCTCGAGTCCGCCTACGAGGGCAAGGGTTACGGCGACCTGAAGAAGGACCTCGCCGAGGTGGTCGTCACCGCGCTCGCGCCGGTGCGCGAGCGCGCGCTGGAGCTGATCGGCGACCCCGCCGAGCTCGACCGGATCCTCGACGACGGCGCCGCCCGGGCGGGCGAGCGCGCGTCGGCGACGCTGGCCCGGGTGCACGACCGGGTCGGGTTCCTCCCGAGGCGTCGTGGCTGACGACCACGGCCGCCTCGCGGCCGACGCCTACGGCGACACGATGGCCATCCCGGTCGTGCGCGACCGGAGCCTGCCCGAGGACGGCACCGTCACCCTCGGGGTCGCGGTGGCCGTCCCGGCGCCCTACGCCGCGGTGCTCGAGGGCTGGCGGGCCGACTTCGGCGACCCGCAGGCCGCGCAGATCCCGGCGCACGTGACCCTGCTGCCGCCCACCCCGGTGCAGCGCGACGACCTCCCCGCGATCCGCGCGCACCTGCGCGAGGCGGCCGCCCGGCACGACCCGTTCCCGATGGTGCTGCGGGGCACGGGGTCGTTCCGGCCGGTCTCGGACGTCGTCTTCGTGCAGGTGGCCGAGGGCATCGCCGAGTGCGAGCGGATCGAGCGCGAGGTGCGCAGCGGGCTGCTCGCGCGCGACCTCGCCTTCTACTACCACCCGCACGTGACCGTGGCGCACGACCTGCCGCACGAGGCGCTGGACCGCGCCTCGCAGACGCTGGCCGACTACGAGGCGACCTTCGAGGTGGGCTCGTTCAGCGCCTACCTGCACGACGGCGACGGCGTGTGGCGGGTCGACGAGGTCTACGAGCTCGGGGCGCGGTCGTGAAGGACCTGCTCGCCCGGCTGCAAGCGCAGCCACGCGTGGCGCGCCTGGCAGGCGTACGGCGAGCGCCGGGGGCCGATCCTCGCGGGCGGCATCGCCTACGCGGGGCTGTTCTCGGTGTTCGGCGCCGTCGTGGCCGGCTTCTCGGTCTTCGGCCTGGTGCTCGGCTCGAACGGCCCGCTGTTCGACGCCGTGGTGCAGGCCGTCGACGACAGCCTGCCCGGGCTGCTCGACGTCCCGGCCGGTGACGGCGTGATCGAGCCCTCGTCGCTGGTCGACCCGAACCTGGTGAGCTGGACGGGCGCGATCGCGTTCGTCACCGCGGTCCTGGCCGGTCTGGGCTGGCTCGACGCCCTGCGCGGGGGCGTGCGGGCGATGGCCGGGCTGCCGCGGATCGAGCAGAACGTGGTCAAGGCCAAGCTGGTCGACGTCGGCGTCCTGGCCACGTTCGGCCTGGCCGTGCTGGCCTCGGCCGTGCTGAGCATCGGCACCGGGTCGGCAGCGTCGTGGCTGCTGCAGCAGGTGGGGCTCGGGGGCGGACCGGTCTCCAGCGCGGTGCTGCGGGTCGCGGCCTTCCTGGTCGTGGCCGCGGCCGACACGCTCATCCTGGTCGTCGTGTACCGGCTGCTCGCCGGGCTGCACCTGCCCTGGGTGCGGATGCGCGCGGCGGTGATCGGCGGGGGCCTCGCGCTCGCGCTCCTCACCCACCTCGGCGGCCTGCTCGCCGGGTCGGCCGGTTCGCGCAACCCGCTGCTGGCCACCGGGCGCCGTGCTGGTCGGGCTGCTCGTGCTGCTCAACCTGGTGTCGCGGGTGATGCTCCTGGCCGCGTGCTGGATGGTGACGCTCGAGGACCCCGCGAAGACCCTCGACCACGGCCCGCCGGAGGCGATCGACCTGACCAAGGACGAGCCGCGGCCGTCCCAGCGGGCGGCGCGGCTCGCCTCCGCCCAGCCGACCTACGGCCAGCGGGCGGCCGACCGCACCACCCTGGCCGCGGGCGTCGTGCTCGGCGCCGCCGCGGTGGTCACCGGGCGCGTGCTGCGTCGCGGGGCGTCCTCGCTCGTCGACCTCGTCCGCGGTCGCTGACGCCCACCGGTCGACCTCAGTCCAGTCCCTCGAACACGTCGCGCAGCGGCGGTGCGCCCGGCTCGGGCTCCGGCCACGCCACCACGTGCCACTCCCGGCTCACCACCCGCTGCCAGCGCGCCACGTCGTCCGGGTCGTCGGACATGACGTGGTGCTGGCTGCGGTGCTCGCGCAGCCCCGCCACGATCCGGTGCGCGACCGGGCGGCAGTCGACGACGACGCCGATCTCGTCGTCCGGCACCCCTCGCATGTGGAACACCTGCGTCGGGTCCCAGGTGAACAGGCCGAGGTCGGCGCGCTGCTCGTTCCACCGCGTCAGCACCGACTCGGGGACCGCGCCGTGCAGCAGCCGGCGGAAGGCGGGTCCCCCGGTGCCGGCACCGCGTGCGAAGGCCAGGTCGGTGGCGGCACCGATCGCGATGTGGTCGGGGTGGCCGAAGACGCCGTCCGGTCCGAAGGTGAAGACCACGGTGGGCTGCTCCGGCTCGAGCACCGCCCAGACCGCGTCGACGAGCTCCTCGCGGGGGACGTCCGCGACGCCGCCGTCGGGGTAGCCGAGCCAGACGTGCCGGTCGGGCGGGCGCCCGACCGCCCGCCAGGCGGCCTCGTCCTCGGCCCGGCGGACCGCGCCCAGCGTCTCGCGCGTGGCCGGGAAGCCCGGTCGGATGTCACCGCCCTCGCCGGAGGTGGCGTGCACCAGGACGAAGCGGAACCCGGGGTCGTCGGCGTGCAGCGCCACGGTGCCGGCGATCCCGTACGCCTCGTCATCGGGGTGGGCGACGACCACCACCAGGGTGCGCACGACGCGATCCTCGCACCGGCACGGGCGCGGCACCACGGGTCAGCGCGGGGCGGCCGCCGCCCGTCGCGCCCGCCGGCGTGCGATCCGCACGTCGCGGGTGAGCCGGAGGAAGACGACGGCGCCGAGCAGCAGCCCGACGACCACCAGCGTCGACACCAGCCACACCGGCATCGAGCGCTCTGCGTCCTGCGGCCCGACCGCCTCGGCACCGGCGCCGTCGGCGACCGGCTCGACCCGCTGGTCGGGCTGCGCGGCGCCGGGCTCCGGCTCGGCGACGTCCTGACGCCGGCCGAGTCCACCGACGCCTGCAGCGTCGTCACCGGCTCGGCGGTCTCCGGCAGCGCGAACGCCCAGTCCATCAGCGCCGCGCACTGGTCGGCCTCCGACCCCTCGGCGCGCAGCACCACGGCGACCAGCCGACGGCCGTCGCGCTCGGCGGCCGCGACCAGCGAGCCGCGGGCGGCGTCGGTGTAGCCGTTCTTCAGCCCCAGCAGGCCGTCGTAGCTGCCGAGCAGCCGGTTGTGGTTGCCGATCATGAAGGTGGGGCGGGTCCGGCCGAAGCCCTCGCCGGCACCGGGGAACGGGTACTGCGGCGTCAGCACGACCCGGGCCAGCCGGGCGTCGTCGAGCACCGGCCCGGCGAGCAGGGCGAGGTCGCGGGCCGAGCTGACCTGGCCGGGTGCGTCGAGCCCGGAGGTGTTGACCGCGAGGGTGTCGGTGGCCCCGAGGTCGGTGGCCACCTGGTTCATCCTGGCCGTGGCGTTCTCGGTTCCGCCGTCGATCTCCGCCATCGCCACGGCCGCGTCGTTGCCGCTCGCCATCAGCAGGGCGTGCAGGAGGTCGGTGTACCGGTACCGCGACGCCGCGACGATGCCGACCTTGGAGCCGTCCACGGCGCCGGGTGCGGTCGTGGCGGTGTAGAGCTCGGCGTCGTCGTGGCCGGGCGACAGCGCCAGCGCGGTGAGCAGCTTGAGCGTCGACGCGGGGGCGAGCGGCGTGCGGGCGCCCGAGGCGGCCCACACCTCGCCGGAGTCGAGGTCGGCCACCAGCCAGCCGGCGGCCTGCGGGACCGGCGGGGCGGGCACCGCCGGGTCGACCAGGACGCCGGGCGCCGACAGCGCGTCGTCGGTGCCGGACGGCGACTGCCGCGGCGGACGGTGCGAGAAGCCCCGCCAGCAGCGCCAGCAGGAGGAGGACGCAGCCGCCCCGACGGCTGCTGCGCGCTACCACGACCCTCAGAACCGGCGCGTGAGCAGGGCCTGCTTGACCTCGCGGATCGCCTTGGTGACCTCGATGCCGCGCGGGCACGCCTCGGTGCAGTTGAACGTGGTGCGGCAGCGCCACACGCCCTCGCGGTCGTTCAGCACCTCCAGCCGCAGGTCGCCGCCCTCGTCGCGGCTGTCGAAGATGAAGCGGTGCGCGTTGACGATCGCGGCCGGGCCGAAGTACTGGCCGTCGGTCCAGAACACCGGGCACGACGACGTGCACGCGGCGCACAGGATGCACTTGGTGGTGTCGTCGAAGCGCTCGCGGTCGGCGGCCGACTGGATCCGCTCGCGGGTGGGCTCGTGGCCGGTGGTGATGAGGAACGGCATCACCTCGCGGTAGGACTGGAAGAACGGCTCCATGTCGACCACGAGGTCCTTCTCCAGCGGCAGGCCCTTGATCGCCTCGACGGTGATCGGCTTGTCGGGGTTGAGGTCCTTGAGCAGCGTCTTGCAGGCCAGCCGGTTGCGGCCGTTGATCCGCATGGCGTCCGAACCGCACACGCCGTGCGCGCACGAGCGGCGGAAGGTGAGCGAGCCGTCCTGCTCCCACTTGATCGTGTGCAGGGCGTCGAGGACGCGGTCGGTGCCGTGCACCTGGACCCGGTAGTCCTCCCAGTGCGGCTCGGCGTCGGTCTCGGGGTCGAACCGGCGGACCCGCAGGGTCACCTCGAACGAGGGGATCTCCTTGACCGCGGGCTTGTCGGCCTCGGTGGGGGCGGTGGCGGTGGCGCTCATCAGTACTTGCGCTCCATCGGCTGGTAGCGGGTGGTGACGACGGGCTTGTAGTCGAGCCGGACGTCGCCGGTGCCCTCGACCTCGGCGGACGGGACCCGGTAGGCCATCGTGTGCCGCATGAAGTTGACGTCGTCGCGGTCGGGGTAGTCCTCGCGGAAGTGCCCGCCGCGCGACTCCTTGCGCTCCAGGGCGCCCACCACGATGACCTCGGCGAGGTCGAGCAGGAAGCCCAGCTCCACCGCCTCGAGCAGGTCGGTGTTGTAGCGCTTGCCCTTGTCCTGCACCGTGATCCGGCGGTAGCGCTCCTGCAGCTGCTGCACGTCGGCCAGCGCCTGCTTCAGCGACGCCTCGGTGCGGAACACCTGCGCGTTGAGGTCCATCGAGTCCTGCAGCTGCCTTGCGCAGCACCGCGACCTTCTCGCCCTCGGCGCGGTCGCGGATGGTCTCGAGCAGGGTGATCGTGGCGGCCTCGCCGTGCTCGGGCAGCGGGGCGTGGTCGACCGTCAGCGCGTACTCCGCGGCGGCGATGCCGGCGCGCTTGCCGAACACGTTGATGTCGAGCAGCGAGTTGGTGCCCAGCCGGTTCGACCCGTGCACCGACACGCACGCCACCTCGCCGGCGGCGTAGAGCCCCGGGACGACGGTGGTGTTGTCGCGCAGCACCTCGGTGTCGATGTTGGTGGGCACGCCACCCATCGCGTAGTGCGCGGTGGGGTACACCGGCACCGGCTCGGTGTACGGCTCGATGCCGAGGTAGGTGCGGGCGAACTCGGTGATGTCGGGGAGCTTGGCGTCGATGTGCGCCGGCTCGAGGTGGGTGAGGTCGAGCAGCACGTAGTCCTTGTTCGGACCCGCGCCGCGGCCCTCGCGCACCTCGTTGGCCATCGAGCGGGCGACGATGTCGCGCGGCGCCAGGTCCTTGATGGTGGGGGCGTAGCGCTCCATGAACCGCTCGCCCTCGCCGTTGCGCAGGATGCCGCCCTCGCCGCGCGCGGCCTCGGAGAGCAGGATCCCGAGGCCGGCCAGCCCGGTCGGGTGGAACTGGAAGAACTCCATGTCCTCCAGGGGCAGGCCGCGGCGGTAGACGATGCCCATGCCGTCACCGGTGAGGGTGTGCGCGTTGGAGGTGGTCTTGTAGACCTTGCCGGTGCCGCCGGTGGCGAGCACCACCGACTTGGCGCTGAAGACGTGCAGCTCGCCGGTGGCCAGCTCGTAGGCGACCACGCCGGCGGCGCGCTCCTCGCCGTCGACCTCGCTCATCAGCAGGTCGAGGACGTAGAACTCGTTGTAGAACTCCACGTTCTGCTTCACGCAGTTCTGGTAGAGCGTCTGCAGGATCATGTGGCCGGTGCGGTCGGCCGCGAAGCACGAGCGGCGCACCGCGGCCTCGCCGTGGTTGCGGGTGTGCCCGCCGAACCGGCGCTGGTCGATCTTGCCCTCGGGCGTGCGGTTGAACGGCAGGCCCATCTTCTCCAGGTCGAGGACGGCGTCGATCGCCTCCTTGCACATGATCTCGGCGGCGTCCTGGTCGACGAGGTAGTCGCCGCCCTTGACCGTGTCGAAGGTGTGCCACTCCCAGTTGTCCTCCTCGACGTTCGCGAGGGCGGCGCACATGCCGCCCTGGGCGGCGCCGGTGTGGGAGCGGGTCGGGTAGAGCTTGGTCAGCACCGCGGTGCGCGCCCGCGCGCCCGACTCGAGGGCGGCGCGCATGCCGGCGCCGCCGGCGCCGACGATGACGACGTCGTAGCTGTGGACCTGCATCAGGATCTCCTCGCTCGTCAGGTCAGGCGGTGCAGAACGACGGCAGCAGCTCGGCGTCCGCGCCGGCCGGGCACGGGTCGAAGGTGAAGATCACCAGCGTGCCGAGGACGATGACGACCGCCGTCGACACGAGCAGCAGGCCCTTGAGGAACAGCCGCGTGCCGTCGCGCTCGGCGTAGTCGTTGATGATCGTGCGGACGCCGTTGGCCCCGTGCAGCATCGCGAGCCACAGCATCGCGAGGTCCCACACCTGCCAGAACGGGTTGGCCCACTTGCCGCCGACGAAGGCGAAGTCGACCGCGTTGACGCCCTCGCCGAGCACCAGGTTGACCAGCAGGTGGCCGAGCACGAGGACGACCAGCAGCACGCCGGACATCCGCATGAACACCCAGGTGATCATCTCCGTGGTCGGGCGACCGGCGGGCGAGCGGCGGTACGGCGAGCGCGGGGCGCCGAGCGCGGGGGCGGGAGAGGTCATCGGGTCAGCCTCCGAACACGTGGCCGAGGTGGCGGATCAGGAAGGGCACCAGGAGCACGACCCAGATCACCATCACGCCCCAGAGCAGCTGTCGCTGGTACCTCGGTCCCTGGGACCAGAAGTCGACCAGGACGATGCGCAGGCCGTTGAAGGCGTGGAACAGGATCGCGGCGACCAGGCCGGCCTCGCCGAGCCCCATGATCGGGTTCTTGTACGTGGCGATGACGTCGTTGTACGCCTCGGGGGAGACCCGGACCAGCGCGGTGTCGAGCACGTGCACCAGCAGGAACATGAAGATCGCGAAGCCGGTGACGCGGTGCGCCACCCACGACCACATGCCCTCGCGGCCGCGGTAGAGGCTGCCGGCGGGTCGGAGCTTCCCGGACCCCGCGGCGACCTTCCCCGAGCCTGCGGTGGTGCCGGTGGCGTCGCTGCCGGTCGTGACACTGGCCACGGACCCGCCTCCTGTCGCTCGTCGTGCGACCGATGCCGCCAGGCAGGGGTCGTCCCGGATCGCGGTCAGTCTAATGACGCGTGCGCGGGGGTCGCCTGCGGGCCAGGGGTGACCTTTCCCTCACGCGAGATGCATCCGCGATGATGCATCCGGATGCATCCGGAGCGCGGCGCGCCGCGCACCGGCACCGACGGCACGGCGTGGACGGGGAAGCCGGCGTAGGTGTCCGGCGCGGGGCCCGGGCACACGACCAGGGCGTCGTGCCCGCGGGAGCGCAGGTGGTCGAGCACCCGCAGCACGCTGGTCGTGACGCCGTTGGCGCTGGGCAGGAAGGACTCGGTGACGACGAGGACGCGCACGGCACGACCGTCGCGCGGGCAGGTGTCGCGCTGGTGACGTGCGTCCTGGTGTCCGGTGTCGGGGCGATGACGTGTGGAACCCTGCGAGCGTGCAGCAGGCAGCAGCAGAGGTCCGGGTCCCGGGGTTCGTCGCCGTCGTGCCGGCCGGGGGCGCAGGGACGCGGTTGTGGCCGCTGTCGCGCTCGGGCGCACCGAAGTTCCTGCACGACCTCACCGGTTCGGGCCGCACGCTGCTGCAGTCCACGTGGGACCGGCTCGTCCCGCTCGCCGGCGAGGACGGCGTCGTCGTCGTCACCGGCCGCGCGCACGCCGCCGCGGTGCGCGACCAGCTGCCCGCCCTGCGCGCGGACGACCTGCTCGCCGAGCCGTCGCCGCGCGACTCGATGGCCGCGATCGGCCTGGCGGCCGCCGTGCTCGTGCGCCGCGACCCCGACGTCGTGATCGGCTCCTTCGCCGCCGACCACGTCATCGGCGACGTCGCCGCGTTCCACGAGACCGTGCGGCACGCGGTCGCGGTCGCGCGGGAGGGCTGGGTCTGCACGATCGGCATCACCCCGACCCACGCCGCCACGGGCTTCGGGTACATCCGCTCGGGAGCGGCGCTGGAGATCGAGGGCGCCCCCGGAGCGCTCGCGGTCGACGAGTTCGTGGAGAAGCCTGACGCCGAGACCGCGGCCGAGTACCTGAGCAGCGGCGGTTTCCGTTGGAACGCAGGCATGTTCGTCGTCCGCGCCGCGACGCTGCTCGGTCACCTCCGGATGCGGCTGCCGGAGCTCCACGACGGCCTCGTGGAGGCCGCCGCCGGCCTGGAGGCGGGGGACGAGAGCGTCCTCGACCGGGTCTGGCCGGGCTTGACCCGGATCGCGATCGACCACGCCGTCGCCGAGCCGGTCGCAGCAGCCGGCGGCGTCGCGGTGGTCCCCGGCGGGTTCGGCTGGGACGACGTCGGCGACTGGGCGTCGCTGCGCACGCTGCTGCCCGCGATCGAGGGCGTGCCGACGGTGATCGGCGACGGCTCGCGGGTGCTGTCGCTGGGCTCGTCCGGCCTCGTCGTCCCCGCCTCGGGCCGGACGGTCGCGGTGGTGGGCCTCGCCGACGTCATCGTGGTCGACACCCCGGACGCCCTGCTGGTGGCGCACGGGTCGCAGGCCCAGCAGGTCAAGGACGTCGTCGAGCGCCTGCGCGAGACCGGCGCCACCGAGCTGATCTGATCGGAGGAAGTGCCGACCCCGCATCGGATGGGTCACAGCGCCGTGCCGTGACGGGGCGACGCGCTCCTAGACTCCACGGCGTGACGGCCCCCGACGACGTGCAGGCCCCGCCGCCGCCCCCCGACGAGCTCGTGCTGGCGGGCGAGTTCACCGCGGCCACCCGCGAGCAGTGGCTCGCCGCGGTCGACGTCGTGGCGCGCAAGGCCGGGCTGGTCGGCGCAGGACGCCCCCGAGGGCGCCGGCGTCGCGGCCCTCACCCGGACCTCGCCGGACGGCATCGCCGTGCCGCCGCTGCTCACCGCCGACGACGTCGCCGACCTCCCGCCCACGGGCGTCCCCGGCGCGTGGCCGTTCACCCGCGGCGCGCACCCGGCGCCCCGGCCCGGCGGCTGGGACGTGCGGCAGCGCCACGTGGGCACCGACCCGTCCGCGCTGCGCGAGGCCGTGCTCGCCGACCTGGAGCGCGGCGTCACCTCGGTCTGGCTGGCGGTGGGCGAGGGCGGCGCGACCGTCGCGGACCTGCCCCAGGTGCTCGACGGCGTCCTGCTCGACCTCGCGCCGGTGGCGCTCGACGCCGGGCCGCTCGCCGTGGAGGCGGCCGAGGCGTTCCTCGCGCTCGCGGCCGACCGCGGGGTCGCCGACGCCGACCTGCTCGGCTCGCTCGGGCTCGACCCCGTCGGGGTCCGCGCCCGCGACGGCGCCGACGCGGACGGCACCGCGATCGACGACGTCGTCCCCCTCGCCGTCCGGGTCGCGGCGTCGCACCCGCGGCCTGACCGCCGTCACCGTGGATGCCACCCCGGTGCGCGACGCCGGCGGCTCGGACGCCCAGCAGCTCGGCTTCTCGCTCGCCGCCGGCGTCGCGTACCTGCGGGCCCTGGTCGACGGCGGGCTCGACGTCGCCACGGCGGCACGCCTGCTCGAGTTCCGGTACAGCGTCTCGGTGCAGCAGCTGCCGACCATCGCGCTGCTGCGCGCGGCCCGCCGCACCTGGGCGCGCGTGCTCGACGCCAGCGGCACCACCGAGGTGCCGCAGCGCCAGCACGCCGTCCTGCCGGAGGCGCTGCTCACCCGCCGCGACCCGTGGGTCAACATGCTCCGCGGCACGGTGGCCGCCTTCTCGGCCGGCGTCGGCGGCGCCGACGCGGTCACCGTCCCGCCGTTCGATGCGGCAGTCGGTGCGCCGCAGGCGTTCTCGCGACGGATCGCGCGCAACACCCAGGTGCTGCTGATGGAGGAGTCGCACGTCGCCAAGGTGGTCGACCCGGCCGGCGGCTCGTACGCGGTGGAGAAGCTGACCGACGACCTCGCCCGGGCGGCGTGGGACTTCTTCCAGCAGGTCGAGCGCCAGGGCGGCGCGGTGGCCGCCCTCGACGGCGGCTTCGTCGCCGACGCCGTCGCGACCGTCCGCGCGCAGCGGGAGCGCGACGTCGCCACCCGCGCGACGCCGATCACGGGGGTCAGCGAGTTCGCCGACCTCGACGAGCGTCCCCTCGACCGTGAGCCGCTGCCGCACCATCCGCGCGTCGGTCTGCCGCTGCACCGGCCGTCCGCTCCCTACGAGGCGCTGCGCGACCGCGCCGACGCCCACGCCGCGCGCGACGGCGCGCGCCCCACCGCGTTCCTGGCCACGCTCGGGCCGCTCCCGGCCCACGCCGCGCGAGCTGGCTTCGCCCGGAACCTGTTGCGCGCCGGGGGGATCGACGCGGTCGAGGCCGGCGCCACCCACGGCGTCGACGACGTGCTCGCCGCCTACGACGCGTCCGCGACGCCGGTGGCGGTGCTCTGCTCCACCGACGCGCTCTACGCCGAGCGCGCCGCTGAGACGGTCGCGGCGCTGCGCTCCGCGGGCGCACGGCTCGTCCTGCTCGCCGGCAGGCCGCACCGAGGCAGGGCCGGCGACCCGACGACGCCCGACGGCCACCTGTTCGCCGGCTGCGACGCGCTCGCCGTGCTCGAGTCCGTCCACCGCACCCTGGAGGGAACGGCGTGACCGGCATCCCGGACTTCACCGACCTGCCGCTGGGCTCCGCCACGGCGCCGGGCACCGACTGGTCCGCCGCCCTCGGCGGCGCCGCCCCGCCGCCGCCGTGGGAGGCGCCCGAGGGGATCGGCGTCAAGCCGCTCTACACGGCCGACGACCTGGCCGGCATCGACTTCCTGCGCACCTACCCGGGCCTCACGCCGTACCTGCGCGGGCCCTACCCGACGATGTACACGACGCAGCCGTGGACGGTGCGCCAGTACGCGGGCTTCTCCACCGCGGCGGAGTCGAACGCCTTCTACCGGCGCAACCTCGCGGGCGGCCAGAAGGGGCTGTCGATCGCCTTCGACCTGGCCACCCACCGCGGCTACGACTCCGACCACCCGCGCGTGTCGGGCGACGTCGGCATGGCCGGGGTGGCCATCGACTCGATCCTCGACATGCGCCAGCTCTTCGACGGCATCCCGCTCGACAAGATGTCGGTGTCGATGACGATGAACGGCGCGGTGCTGCCGGTGCTGGCGCTCTACGTGGTGGCGGCCGAGGAGCAGGGGGTGTCCCCGGAGCAGCTCACCGGGACGATCCAGAACGACATCCTCAAGGAGTTCATGGTCCGCAACACCTACATCTACCCGCCGCAGCCCTCGATGCGGATCATCTCCGACATCTTCGCCTTCACGAGCGCGAAGATGCCTCGCTTCAACTCGATCTCGATCTCCGGGTACCACATCCAGGAGGCCGGGGCGACGAACGACCTCGAGCTGGCGTACACGCTCGCGGACGGCGTGGAGTACCTGCAGGCCGGCGTCGACACCGGGCTCGCGGTCGACGCGTTCGCGCCGCGCCTCAGCTTCTTCTGGGCGATCGGCATGAACTTCTTCATGGAGGTCGCCAAGCTGCGGGCCGCGCGCCTGCTCTGGTCGAAGCTGGTGCACCGGTTCGAGCCGTCGAACCCGAAGTCGCTGTCGCTGCGCACCCACTCGCAGACCTCGGGCTGGTCGCTCACCGCGCAGGACGTCTACAACAACGTCGTGCGCACCTGCGTCGAGGCGATGGCCGCCACCCAGGGCCACACCCAGTCGCTGCACACCAACGCCCTCGACGAGGCGCTGGCCCTGCCCACCGACTTCTCGGCGCGGATCGCCCGCAACACCCAGCTGCTGCTGCAGCAGGAGTCGGGCACCTGCGACGTCGTCGACCCGTGGGGCGGCAGCCACTACGTGGAGCGCCTCACCTACGACCTCGCCCGTCGCGCGTGGGGCCACATCCAGGAGGTCGAGCGCGCCGGCGGCATGGCGGCGGCGATCGACGCCGGCATCCCGAAGCTGCGGGTGGAGGAGGCCGCGGCGCGCACCCAGGCGCGGATCGACTCGGGCCGCCAGCCCGTGATCGGGGTGAACAAGTACGTCGTCGAGGTCGACGAGAAGATCGACGTGCTGCGGGTCGACAACGCGCAGGTCCGGCGCGAGCAGCTCGAGAAGCTGCGGGTGCTGCGGGCCGACCGCGACCAGGCCGCGGTCGACGACGCCCTGCGGGCGCTCACCGGCGCCGCCGCCGCGATCGCCGAGGGGCGCGAGCGCACGCAGGAGCAGAACCTGCTCGCGCTGTCGATCGACGCCGCCCGGGCGAAGGCCACCGTCGGCGAGATCTCCGACGCGCTGGAGACGGTGTTCGGGCGCCACGCGGGTCAGGTGCGCATCATCTCCGGTGTGTACTCCGACGAAGCAGGTCAGCACCCCGCCGTCGAGCAGCGCCCGCCGGCTGGTCGCCGAGTTCGCGGAGCAGGAGGGGCGCCAGCCCCGGATCCTGGTCGCGAAGATGGGCCAGGACGGCCACGACCGCGGCCAGAAGGTGATCGCCACCGCGTTCGCCGACCTCGGCTTCGACGTCGACGTCGGCCCGCTGTTCCAGACGCCCGAGGAGGTCGCGCGGCAGGCGGTGGAGTCCGACGTGCACGTGGTCGGCGCCAGCTCGCTGGCGGCGGGGCACCTGTCGCTCGTCCCCGAGCTGCGCGCGCACCTGGCCGAGCTCGGCCGCGACGACATCATGGTCGTCGTCGGCGGCGTCATCCCGCCCGCCGACGTGCCCGCCCTGCTCGAGATGGGCGCGGCCGCGGTGTTCCCGCCCGGCACCGTGATCGCCGACGCGGCTGCCGACCTCGTGGGGCGTCTGGCGACGGCGCTGCACCACGGGCGCTGAGCCGGTGCCGCCCGTCCCGGACGTCGAGGAGCTGGCCCGCGGGGTGCGGGCGGGCGACCGCACGCTGCTCGCCCGCGCGATCACGCTGGTCGAGTCCACCCGCCCGGACCACCAGGAGCGGGCGCAGCGGCTGCTGCTCGAGCTCGGCCCGCAGGGCGGCGCGGTGCGGGTCGGCGTCTCCGGCGTCCCCGGCGTCGGGAAGTCGAGCCTGATCGAGGCGCTCGGCACCCGGCTCACCGGCTGCAGGCCACCGGGTCGCGGTGCTCGCGGTCGACCCCTCGTCCACGCGCACGGGCGGGTCGATCCTCGGTGACAAGACCCGGATGTCGTCGCTGGCCAACGACCCGGCCGCGTTCATCCGGCCCTCGCCCACGGCGGGCACGCTCGGCGGGGTGGCGCGGCGGACGCGGGAGACGATGGTCCTGGTCGAGGCCGCCGGCTACGACGTCGTGCTGGTCGAGACCGTCGGCGTCGGGCAGTCCGAGACCGCGGTCGCGCAGATGGTCGACACCTTCCTGCTGCTGACGATCGCGCGCACGGGCGACTCCCTGCAGGGCATCAAGAAGGGGATCCTCGAGCTCGCCGACGTGGTGGCCGTCAACAAGGCCGACGGGCCGCACGAGGCCGACGCCCGGGCGGCCGCGCGCGAGCTGGCCGGGGCCCTGCGGCTCGTGGGTCCGGCTGAGCGGCGGCTGGCGGGCGCCGGTGCTCGCGTGCTCGGCGCAGACCGGTGCCGGGCTGGACGCGGTGTGGGAGAAGGTCACCGAGCACCGGGCGCGGCTGGAGGCCAGCGGCGGTCTCGCCGAGCGCCGCGCCGGGCAGCAGGTCGACTGGATGTGGCAGATGGTGCGCGACGGGCTGATGGACCGCCTGCTCACCGACCCGGCGGTGCGCGAGCGGCTGCCCGCCCTCACCGAGCAGGTGCGGTCGGCCGAGCTGACCCCCACCCTCGCCGCGCGCGCCCTCCTGGACGCGTTCGGCTGACCGCGCCCGATACCCTGGCGGTCACCGTGGACACCACCGCAGCCCTCCCCGCCACCGGACCCGACCTGGTCCCGCTCGTCGCCGCACTCGCCGACGAGCTCGTCGCCGTCCGTCGCGACCTGCACGCCCACCCCGAGACCGGACGGCTCGAGGTGCGCAGCACGGCGCTGGTGGCCGACCGGCTGCGTGCGGCCGGGCTCGAGCCGGTGCTGCTCAACGGCACCGGGCTGGTGTGCGACATCGAGCCGTCCGCGCCCGCGCGACGGTGAGGACCGGCCGAGGACGAGCGGGTGCACACCCTGGCGCTGCGCGCCGACCTCGACGCCCTCCCGCTCCCGGACGAGACCGGCACCGCGTGGGCGTCCACCGTCCCCGGCGTGGCGCACGCCTGCGGGCACGACGTCCACACCACGATCGTCCTCGGCGCCGGGCTGGTGCTCGCCCGGCTCCGCGACCAGGGGCACCTGCGCTGCCGCGTGCGGCTGCTGTTCCAGCCCGCCGAGGAGACCAACCCCGGCGGCGCCCTCGACGTCATGGCCGCGGGCGCCCTGTCCGGGGTCGACCGGATCCTGGCGCTGCACTGCGACCCGCACCTCGACACCGGCCAGGTGGGCCTGCGGGTCGGCCCGATCACGTCCGCGTCCGACCACGTCAAGGTCGTGCTCAGCGGGGACGGCGGGCACACCTCGCGGCCGCACCTCACCGGCGACCTGGTGTTCGCCCTCGGGCAGGTCATCACCGGCCTCCCCACGGCGCTCGGGCGCCGGATGGACCCGCGGGCCGGTGCCAGCCTGGTCTGGGGACGCGCTGCCGCAGGCGGCGTCGCCAACGCCATCCCGCGCAGCGGCGAGGTCGAGGGCACCCTGCGGGTGCTCGACGTCGGCGCCTGGCAGCGGGCGGGCGAGGTGCTCGCCGAGGTGCTGGAGCACCTGGTGGCCCCGCTCGGGGTGCACGCCAAGCTGCTGCACTCGCGCGGCGTGCCGCCGACGGTGAACGAGGCCACCTCGGTGCACCTGCTCGAGCACGCCACCCGCACCGAGCTCGGTCCGCAGGCCGTCGCGCCCACCGAGCAGAGCCTCGGCGGCGAGGACTTCGGCTGGTACCTGGAGGCGATCCAGGGCGCGCTCGCCCGGCTCGGCACCCGGCGGCCCGGCGGGCACACCTACGACCTGCACCGCGGCGACTTCGAGCCGGACGAGGACGCGATCGGCGTCGGCGTGCGGCTGCTGGTGGCCGCCGCGCTCGCCTCGCCCTGGGACCCGGCGCGCGCCTGACCTCCGCGACCACGGCGCCTGAGTCACGGAAACGTCACAGTCCGGCCCCGGAGGGCGGATGCGTCCCGAGTCGCTCCAGGGCGCTCCTATAGTTCCCCGAGCGATGTGGCGCAGCGGGCGCCGGTCGGATCATGGAGGACCACAGTGAAGCGGATCGTGCACGGTGCGGCGGTGCTCAGCGTCGCCGCCCTCGCGCTCGCGGCGTGCGGTGAGGCACCCGGAGAGACCACCACCTCGGGGAGCGAGAGCTCCGCCCCGAGCGTCGACTACAAGGCCTGCATGGTCTCCGACTCGGGCGGCTTCGACGACAAGTCGTTCAACCAGGCGGCCAAGGAGGGTCTCGACCAGGCCGAGACCGAGGTCGGCGTCGAGATCGCCGAGGTCGAGTCCGCCGCCGAGACCGACTTCACCCCGAACGTCGACCAGCTCGTCTCGCAGGACTGCAACCTGATCATCGGTGTCGGCTTCCTGCTCGAGACCGCGATCCAGCAGGCCGCCGAGGCCAACCCGGACACCGACTTCGCGCTGATCGACTCCGCGTTCTCGAACGACGACTTCAGCCCGCTGGAGCTGGAGAACGGCAAGCCGCTGCTGTTCAACACCGCCGAGGCCGCCTACCTGGCGGGCTACCTGGCGGCCGGCATGAGCGAGACCGGCACCGTCGCCACCTTCGGCGGCCTGCCGATCCCGTCGGTCCAGATCTTCATGGACGGCTTCAGCGACGGCATCATGGCCTACAACGAGGCCAAGGGCACCGACGTCAAGCTCCTCGGCTGGGACAAGGCGACCCAGACGGGCGCCTTCACCGGTGACTTCGAGAACCAGAGCAACGGCACCAACCAGGCCACCACGTTCATCGGCCAGGGCGCCGACATCATCCTGCCCGTCGCCGGTCCGGTCGGCCTCGGTGCGGCCGCGGCGGCCAAGGAGAGCGGCAGCGCCAAGATCATCTGGGTCGACTCGGACGGCTACGAGACCACCGAGTACGGCGACATCATCATCACCTCGGTGATGAAGAACATGGGCCCGGCCGTCCTCGACACCGTCAAGGTGGCCGCCGAGGGCGGCTACTCCTCCGAGCCGTACGTCGGCACGCTGGAGAACGAGGGCATCGGCCTGGCGCCGTTCCACGACTTCGAGGGCGAGGTGTCGGACGAGCTCAAGGGCGAGATCGACGCGCTGAAGGAGCAGATCATCTCCGGTGAGCTCGTCGTGGAGTCCCCGAACTCCCCGTGAGGACCAGCACCTGACCGACCGACGGCCCGGGCGAGCACCTCTCGCCCGGGTCGTCGTCCGTCCGGCCCCTGCCGGGGCCCGGGCGGGCGGCACTAGGGTGCCGCTACCGACCGCTGGACGGACCGCTGACGAACCGATGGAGGACGCGTCGTGAGGCTCGAGCTGCGAGGGATCACGAAGGTCTTCGGGTCCCTGGTCGCCAACGACCACATCGACCTGGTCGTCGAACCCGGGGAGATCCACGCGCTGCTCGGGGAGAACGGCGCCGGCAAGAGCACGCTGATGAACGTCCTGTACGGGTTCTACGACCCGGACGGCGGCGAGATCCTCGTCGACGGCGCGCCGGTCACCTTCCGGGGCCCCGGCGAGGCGATGGCGGCCGGCATCGGCATGGTCCACCAGCACTTCATGCTCGTGCCGGTGTTCACCGTGGCCGAGAACGTGGTGCTCGGGCACGAGCCCACCGGCCCCGGCGGGATCATCGACCTGCAGCGCGCCCGCGCGCAGGTGCGCGAGATCTCCGACCGGTTCGGGTTCCACATCGACCCCGACGCGCTGGTCGAGGACCTCTCGGTCGGCGCGCAGCAGCGGGTCGAGATCATCAAGGCGCTGTCGCGCGAGGCCGAGGTCCTCATCCTCGACGAGCCCACCGCGGTGCTGACGCCGCAGGAGACCGACGAGCTGATCGAGATCATGCGCCAGCTCAAGGCGTCCGGCACCTCGATCGTGTTCATCACCCACAAGCTGCGCGAGGTGCGCGCCGTCGCCGACCGGATCACCGTCATCCGCCGCGGCAAGGTCGTGGGGGAGGCCCAGCCGAGCTCCACCGAGACCGAGCTCGCCTCGCTCATGGTCGGTCGCACCGTGGACCTCGGCGTCGACAAGTCGCCGGCGCAGCCGGGCGAGACCACGTTCTCCGTCCAGGGCCTGACGGTGGTCGACGCCACCGGCGTCACCCACGTCGACGACGTCAGCTTCGACGTCGCGCGCGGCGAGATCCTCGTGGTGGCGGGCGTGCAGGGCAACGGCCAGACCGAGATCACCGAGTGCATCCTCGGCCTCACCAGGCCGGTGCGCGGCTCGATCCGGCTCGACGGCACCGAGCTGGTCGGGCGCGACGTCGGCCAGGTGCTGCACGCGGGCGTCGGCTTCGTGCCGGAGGACCGCAGCGTCGACGGCATCGTCGGCGACTTCAGCGTCGCCGAGAACCTCGTGCTCGACCGGTTCGGGGACAAGGCCTTCGGTGGTCGGTTCTCGATGGACCTGAAGGCGATCCGCGCCAACGCCGACGACCGCATCGACGAGTTCGACATCCGCACCCAGGGCCCGGAGCACCCCGCCGGCCGGCTCAGCGGCGGCAACCAGCAGAAGGTCGTGATGGCGCGCGAGCTGTCGCGCTCGCTGAAGCTGTTCGTCGCGAGCCAGCCCACCCGCGGCGTCGACGTCGGGTCGATCGAGTTCCTGCACAAGAGGATCGTGGCCGAGCGCGACAACGGCACCCCGGTGATCATCGTGTCCACCGAGCTCGACGAGGTGCTCGAGCTCGGCGACCGGATCGCCGTGATGTACCGCGGACGCATCGTCGGCATCGTCCCGGGCGGGACGGATCGCGACGTGCTCGGACTGATGATGGCGGGCGTGCCCCAGGACGAGGCCGAGAAGCAGGCGAAGGCGCACCACACCACGCTCGGCGGCGCCGACCCGTCCGCAGGCCAGGACGTCGGCACCACGACGCAGGCGACCAAGGAGCTGTCGTGACCGCCCCCTCGCTCGAGAAGAGCACCCCGGAGCCGGCGAGCCCGGCCCCGGCACCGCCGCGGCAGGCCGGCGTGCTGCGCGAGATCCTCGCGTCGTCGACGCTCGTCGTGGTGCTGGCCGTGCTGCTGGCGCTGCTCGCCGCGGCGGTGCTGATCGCCGCCGCCGACGAGGACGTCCAGCGCTCGGCGGGCTACCTGTTCAGCCAGCCCAACGACTTCCTCTACTACCTGACCCACTCGGTCGGCGACGGCTTCACCGCGTTGTTCTACGGGTCGGTCTTCAACCCCGAGGCCAGCACCGCGGTCGCCCGGTTCCGGCCGATCACCGAGACGCTGACGTTCTCGACCCCGCTGATCTTCGCCGGGCTCGGGCTCGGCATCGGCTTCCGCGCCGGCCTGTTCAACATCGGCGCCCAGGGTCAGATCATCCTGGGCGCGGTCGTCGGCGGCTTCGTCGGCTTCGGGATGGACCTGCCGCCCGGGCTGCACCTGCTGCTCGCGGTCATCGGCGCCTTCGTCGGCGGCGCCGTGTGGGGCGGCATCGCCGGCTTCCTCAAGGCCCGCACCGGCGCCAACGAGGTCATCGTCACGATCATGCTCAACTCGGTGGCGCTGTACCTGATCGGTTACCTGCTCACCACCGACCTGTTCCAGGGCGGGTCGAACAACCAGCCGATCAGCCCGCCGATCCCGAGCAGCGCGAAGTACCCGCTGCTGCTGGGCAGCGACTTCCGGCTGCACACCGGCTTCCTGCTGGCCCTCGCAGCGGCGGCGGCCGTGTGGTGGTTGATGGAGCGGTCCACGCTCGGGTTCCAGTTCCGCGCGCTCGGCAGCAACCCGCACGCGGCCCGCACGGCCGGGATGGACGTCGAGAACGGCTACTTCTGGGCGATGGCGCTGGCCGGCGGCCTCGCGGGCCTCGGTGGCTCGGCCCAGATCCTCGGCACCCAGTCGGCGCTCACCGGCGGCATCGCGGCCTCGTTCGGCTTCGACGCCATCACCGTCGCCCTGCTCGGGCGCTCCCGGCCGGTGGGCACGGTGCTGGCTGCCATCCTGTTCGGCGCGCTGCGCGCCGGCGGGTTCTCGATGCAGGGCCGCGAGGGCATCCCGGTGGACCTGATCCTCGTCGTGCAGTCGCTCATCGTGCTGTTCATCGCCGCGCCGCCGCTCGTGCGGGGGCTGTTCCGGCTGCCGGCCGAGAGCCGGCGGAAGGGGGTGGCCGCGTGAGCGCCGGCCCCGGCACCAGCACGGGCACCGCCGTCCCGGAAGCCGTTCCGGCCAAGATCGAGGCGCCGCGCACGCTGCGCCCGATCAGCTGGAAGACTCCGATCGCCCTGGGTGTCCTCGGCCTGGTCGCCCTGGTGGCGTTCGGCCTGCTGGCACCGGGCGGCCGGTCCACCACCTACCGGTTCTCCACGGCGAGCGACCTGCTCCAGATCCCCGCCCTGACGTTGCCGTCCAAGCCCACCGCGATCGTGCTGTCCCTGCTCGCGCTGGTGCTCGCTGGTCTGGCCACCTGGCTCACCGCGAACCGGCGCAAGGTCGGCCTCTGGCTGCCGGCCGTCTTCGCGGTGCTGTTCATCCTCGCCCTCATCACCTGGGGCGCGGCCGACCGCGGCTCGGTGACGCTGACGGGGCTGCTGCAGGGCGCGCTGTTCCTGTCGATCCCGCTGGTGTTCGGCTCGCTGGCCGGCCTGCTCTGCGAGCGGTCGGGCATCATCAACGTCGCGATCGAGGGGCAGCTGCTCGGCGGGGCGTTCATGGCCGCGGCGATCGGCGCGGTCACCGGCAGCGCCTACCTCGGGCTGGTCGCGGCGCCGATCGCAGGGGCGCTCGTGGGCGCGCTGCTCGTGTTCTTCGCGGTGCGCTACCTCGTCGACCAGATCATCGTCGGCGTGGTGCTGAACGTCCTGGTCATCGGACTCACCAGCTACCTGTTCTCGACGCTGCTCTCGGACAACCCCGACACCTTCGGGGGCGTGCCGCGGCTGCCCACCATCGCGATCCCGCTGCTCTCGGAGATCCCGGTGCTGGGTCCGGTGCTGTTCCGGCAGAACGTGCTGGTCTACCTGATGTACGTGGTCGTCGCGGTGCTCCAGGTGATGCTGTTCCGCTCGCGCTGGGGCCTGCGGGTCCGCGCCGTCGGCGAGCACCCCAAGGCGGCCGACACCGTCGGCATCAAGGTCAACCGCACCCGGGTGCGCAACACCATCCTCGGCGGCGCGGTGGCCGGGCTCGGCGGGGCGTTCTTCACCATCGCCCAGGGCCTGGCGTTCGGCAAGGAGATGACCGCCGGTCAGGGCTTCATCGCCCTGGCGGCGATGATCCTCGGTCGCTGGACGCCGAAGGGCGCGCTGATGGCGGCGCTGCTGTTCGGCTTCGCCACCAACCTGCAGGTGCTGTTCGGCAGCATCGGTTCGCCGATCCCGAGCCAGCTGCTGCTGATGACCCCTTATCTGGCAACGATCTTCGCCGTCGCGGGGCTCGTGGGCCGGGTCCGACCGCCGGCGGCCGAGGGCACGCCGTACGTCAAGTGAGCGCGGCCCCCGACGCCGGTGGCGTCGACTGGGACGCGCTGCGGGCGCGCGCCACCGAGGTGATGCACCGCGCCTACGCGCCGTACTCGCGCTTCAAGGTCGGCGCCGCGGCGCTGGTCGACGACGGCCGGGTGGTCGCGGGGTGCAACGTCGAGAACGCGGCCTACGGCGTCGCGCTGTGCGCCGAGTGCGGTCTGGTCAGCGACCTCGTCGCCGGCGGCGGCGGGCGCCTGGTGGCGTTCACCTGCGTCGACGGCCACGGCAACGTGCTGATGCCGTGCGGCCGGTGCCGCCAGCTGCTGTTCGAGCACGGGGGCCCCGGGCTGGTCCTCGAGACCGTCAGCGGGCTGCGGACGATGGCCGAGGTCCTGCCGGACGCGTTCGGCCCCACCGACCTGGAGGAGCGAGCATGAGTGAGCGTGCTGCCGAGACGCACGACGCGGTGGACGTGATCCGCACCAAGCGCGACGGCGGCGAGCTGTCCGACGCCCAGATCGACTGGGTGGTCGACGCCTACACCCGCGGGGTGCGTGGCCGACGAGCAGATGTCGGCGCTGGCGATGGCGATCCTGCTCAACGGCATGGACCGGCGCGAGATCTCCCGCTGGACCGCCGCGATGATCGCCTCCGGCGAGCGGATGGACTTCTCGTCGCTGTCGCGGCGCACCGCCGACAAGCACTCGACCGGCGGGGTGGGCGACAAGATCACCCTGCCGCTGGCACCCCTGGTGGCCGCGTGCGGGGTCGCGGTGCCGCAGCTGTCCGGCCGCGGCCTGGGCCACACCGGCGGCACGCTCGACAAGCTCGAGTCGGTGCCGGGGTGGCGGGCCGCGCTCTCCAACGACGAGATGATGCAGCAGCTCGAGGACGTCGGCGCCGTCATCTGCGCGGCCGGCGACGGCCTCGCTCCGGCCGACAAGAAGCTGTACGCGCTCCGCGACGTCACGGGCACGGTCGAGGCGATCCCGCTGATCGCGTCGTCGATCATGAGCAAGAAGATCGCCGAGGGCACGGGCGCGCTGGTGCTCGACGTCAAGGTCGGCTCGGGCGCGTTCATGAAGAACCTCGACGACGCCCGCGAGCTGGCCCGGACGATGGTCGACCTCGGCACCGACGCCGGCGTCACCACGGTCGCGCTGCTGACGAACATGGACGTCCCGCTCGGTCTCACCGCCGGCAACGCGCTCGAGGTGCGCGAGTCGGTCGAGGTGCTCGCAGGCGGTGGCCCGCAGGACGTCGTCGAGCTCACCCTGGCGCTGGCGCGCGAGATGCTCGCGCGCCGCAGGCGTCGACGACGTCGACCCGGCCGACCGGCTCGCCGACGGGTCCGCGATGGACGCGTGGAAGGCGATGATCCGCGCCCAGGGCGGCGACCCGGACGCCACGCTGCCGACCTCGAAGGAGCAGCAGCAGGTGCTGGCGCCGGCCGACGGCGTGCTGACCCGGCTCGACGCCCTCGCCGTCGGCGTGGCGGCGTGGCGGCTCGGCGCCGGGCGCGCCCGCAAGGAGGACCCGGTGCAGGCGGGCGCGGGGGTCGAGCTGCACGCGAAGCCCGGGGCGCTGGTGCGGGCCGGCGAGCCGCTGATGACGCTGCACACCGACACCCCCGAGCGGTTCGAGCGGGCCACCGCGGCGCTCGAAGACGCCTTCACGATCGCTCCCGAGGGCTCGCGCCCGGACCTGCTGCCCCTCGTGATCGAGCGGGTCGCGGCGGCCCACTAGCGTGATGGGCATGAGCACCCCCACCCGCGAGCAGGTGGCCCGCGCGCCGAAGGTCTCGTTGCACGACCACCTCGACGGCGGCCTGCGTCCGGCCACGGTCGTCGAGCTCGCCGACGCGGTGGGCCACGAGCTGCCGGCCACCGAGCCGGACGTCGCTCGGGCGCTGGTTCGTCGAGTCGGCCGACTCCGGCTCGCTGGTGCGCTACCTGGAGACCTTCGACCACACCATCGCGGTGATGCAGACCGTCGACGGCCTGCACCGGGTGGCGCGCGAGTGGCTGCTCGACCAGGCCGCCGACGGCGTCGTCTACGCCGAGGCGCGGTACGCCCCGGAGCAGCACCTGATGTCGGGCCTGGGCCTCGACGAGGTGGTCGAGGCGGTGCACGCCGGGATGGTCGACGGCGCCGCCGAGGCGGCCGCGGCCGGGACACCGGTGCGGTGGGGCACGCTCGTCACCGCGATGCGGCACGCAGCCCGCGGGCGCGAGATCGCCGAGCTGGCGGTGCGGCACCGCGACTCCGGCGTGGTGGGCTTCGACATCGCCGGCGCCGAGGCCGGCTACCCGCCCTCGCGGCACCTCGACGCGTTCGACTTCCTGCACCGCGAGAACTTCCCCTTCACGATCCACGCCGGCGAGGCGTTCGGGCTGCCGTCGATCTGGGAGGCGGTGCAGGTGTGCGGCGCCGACCGGCTGGGTCACGGCGTGCGGATCGTCGACGACATCGACCTGCAGACCCGCACGCTCGGACGGCTGGCCGGGTGGGTGCGCGACAAGCGGATCCCGCTGGAGATGTGCCCGTCGTCGAACCTGCAGACCGGGGCGGCCTCGACGATCGCCGAGCACCCGATCTCGATGCTCAAGGACCTGCGCTTCCGGGTCACGCTCAACACCGACAACCGCCTGATGTCCGACACCACGATGACGCGCGAGATGACGCTGCTGGTCGAGCAGGCGGGGTGGACGGTGGCCGACCTGCGCTGGGTCACCGTCAACGCGATGAAGAGCGCGTTCATCCCGTTCGACGAGCGGCTCGCTCTCATCGAGGAGGTCATCAAGCCGGCCTACGCCGAGCTCGGGGCCTGAGACGCCGTGCGTGCCGTGGTGTTCGACGAGGTCGGCGGGCCGCTGGCGGTCCGCGAGGTGCCGGACCCCGTGTGCCCGGACGACGGCGCCGTGCTGCGGGTCGGGGCCACGGGCGTGTGCCGCTCGGACTGGCACGCCTGGCAGGGCCACGAGGAGGTCGCGCTGCCGCACGTGCCGGGCCACGAGCTCGCCGGGGTGGTGGAGTCGGTCGGCCCGGCGGTGACGAGATGGGCTGTCGGCGCAACGGGTCACGCTGCCGTTCGTCTGCGGGTGCGGACGGTGCTCGTGGTGCGCGGCCGGTGAGCCGCAGGTGTGCCCGGACCAGACCCAGCCGGGGTTCACCGGCTGGGGCTCGTTCGCCGAGCTGGTGGCCGTGCACGCGGCCGACCTCAACCTGGTGGCGCTGCCCGACGGGCTCGACGACGTGGCTGCCGCGTCGCTGGGCTGCCGGTTCGCCACCGCGTTCCGCGCGGTGGTCGACCACGGCCGGCTCGGCGAGGGCCAGTGGCTGGCGGTCCACGGGTGCGGGGGCGTGGGGCTGTCGGCGGTGATGACCGGGGTCGCGCTCGGTGCGCGGGTGGTGGCCGTCGACGTGTCGTCGTCCGCGCTCGCGCTGGCGTCCGACCTGGGGGCCGAGGCGGTGCTCCAGGTCTCGGCGGACGGCTCAGCAGACGAGACCGGTTCTGCCGTGCGTGACCTCACCTCCGAGGGTGCGCACGTGTCGGTCGACGCGCTGGGCTCGGCTGCCACCGCGCGGGCGTCGGTGCTGTCGTTGCGTCGTCGGGGCAGGCACGTGCAGGTGGGGCTGCTGCACGGTGCGGCAGCGACGCCACCTCTGCCGATGGACCGGGTGATCGCGCAGGAGCTGGAGCTGTACGGCTCGCACGGCATGGCGGCGACCGGGTACGCGCGGATGCTCGGGCTGGTCGCGGCCGGCAGGCTCGACCCGGCCCGCCTGGTGGGACGGGTGGTCGGGCTCGACGACGCGGGCGAGGCGCTGGCGTCGATGGACGGACCGGGAGCGGGGATGACCGTGGTGCGGCTGTGAGCGCGGTGCTGACGTGAGTGCGGGCCGGGTGGCGGTGGCGGCGCCGAACGCGGACGCGGTGGCGGCGGCCACCGAGGTCGCGCTGGCCGGCGGCAACGCCGTCGACGCGTGCCTGGCGGCGGCCGTCGTCGCGATGGTCACCGAGCCGGGTGTGGTCTCGCCCCTGGGTGGGGCGTTCGTGGCGGTCGACCCGGTGGGCGGCGCACCCGTGGTGGTCGACGGCAACGTCGAGATGCCAGGGCGCGGCGTGGCGCCCGAACGGTTCGGAGCCGGGCTGCGTGAGGTGCGGACGCAGTACGGCGGCGGCCTGACCATGCACGTGGGCCACGGCTCGGCGGCCACGCCCGGCGCGTTCGCGGCGCTGGGCCTGGCGCACGAGCAGTACGGGCGGGCGCCGTGGGCGGAGGTGCTCGCACCGGCGGCGGAGGTGTGCCGGCGCGGCTACCGGCTCGGCAGCGCTGCCGGCAGCTACCTCGCGCTCGTCGGCGAGACCGTGTTCGGCTGGGACCCGCAGACCCGGACCGCCCTGCGCGGACCCGACGGCGAGGTCGCCCGCACCGGTGACCTGCTGCTGGCACCCGACCTGGCCGACGCGCTCGACGTGCTGGCCGCCGAGGGTTCGTCCACGCTCTACACCGGTGCGCTGGCCGAGGTGCTGGTGGCCGACATGGCCTCGCGCGACGGGCTCGTCACCGCCGACGACCTCGCCGCGTACCAGGCGCAGGTGCGTCCGGGTCTCGAGGTGCGCCTGGGCACGTGGACGCTGTCGACGAACCCCCCGCCGGCGATCGGCGGTCCGGTGCTGGCGACGATGCTGCGGCTGCTGGCCGACGGCGCGTCGCTGCTCGAGGCGCAGCGCGTGGTGCTCGGGTACCGCGCCGCGCACCTCGACAGCGCCGAGGACCTGTCGACAGCGGGAGTGGAGCTGCTCGCGCTGGTGGAAGCCCAGGGGTGGCGCGGCCTCACCGGACCGGCGTCGACCGCGCACGTCTCCGCCGTGGACGGTGACGGCAACGCCTGCGCGCTGACCTGCTCGTCGGGCTACGGCTCAGGTGCCACCGTTCCCGGGACGGGGATGCTGCTCAACAACGCGCTGGGGGAGCCGGAGCTGAACCGTCGCGGCCTCCACGCCCTCGAGCCCGGCACGCGGCTGGCGTCGAACATGGCGCCCACCACAGGCCGCTCGGACGACGGCGCCGTGCTGGCCGCCGGCAGCCCCGGTGCCGACCGGATCACCACCGCGCTGCTGCAGGTGCTCGGCCCGTTCTGCCTCGACGACGCCCGGCTGCAGGAGGCGATCGACGCCCCCCGGCTGCACCTGAGGGTGGAGGGCGACGACGTCACGGTGGAGCACGAGGCCGACCTGGTCGGTGCGGCCGAGCTGGCAGCCGGTGCCGGTCTGTCCGCTCGCGAGCACCCGGTGCGGCACATGTACTTCGGCGGCGTCGGCGTGGCCCTGCGCGGCCGGGACGGCGGCCTGCTCGCCGCCGCCGATCCGCGCCGGGCCGCGGCCACCGGGGTGGCGTGAGGCTCAGCCGGCGTGGTCGGGGGTTCTCGGTGCCACCTCGCGCACCATCACGCAGTTGACCTGGCCCTTGGGCCGGTCGTAGGTGAAGCCCTCGCGCTCGTACAGGGTGCGGGTGCCGTTGTAGAGGAACGAGGAGTTCTTCTTCCGGACCCCGCCGGTGTCGTGCGGGTAGCCCTCGACCCGACCTCCGCCGACCTGCGCGATCAGCTCGACGGCTCCACGCAGGGCCACCGCGGCCAGGCCCTGACCGCGGCGGCCGCGCTCGACCTGGATGCAGGTCACGCGGTAGTCGGGCCACCGCTCGGTGGTGGCGAGGTACTCCTTGCGGTGCTGGATGCTCGGCAGCTCCTCGGGTGTTCCGTACTGCGCCCAGGCGACGGCACGGTCACCGTCGTAGACCAGCGCCGCGTGCGCGGCCCCCTCGGCCACCAGCCGCTCCTTCAGAGCGCGGTTGCCCTCGTAGCTCTGCCACTTCTCGGCGCACTCGGGATGGAACTTCGTGCACCAGCAGCTGGCGAACATCCCCCCGTTCCGCTCCAGGAGAGCGGCGAAGTCCTCGAACGTCGCGGGGGTGAGCTCCCTGATCGTGAAGCCAGGCATGCCGGCAACGTACTCCGTCACCCGGGCAGGGGTTCGACCTCGACGACCTGGCGGGTGCCGAGGGGGCTGGTCCATTCGTGCGCGATCACGGCCCCCGAGACGGACGTGAGCGTGCGGCAGCGCCAGAGGGCGGCGGTCTTGTAGCGGTGGCACCGGCGCGATCTGGGGGACAGGTTCTGGACCGAGCTGGGTCCGCGGGGGTGGGGGGTGGTGTGGTCGAGGTCGCAGCGTGAGGCGGGGACGGAGCAGCCGGGGAAGGTGCAGACGGGGTCGCGGGCTCGGACGATGTCAGCGATCTCGACGGTGGGGTACGTAGGCGTCGATGTCTCGTGGCGCGGTTCTGGGTTCTTGCCGATCGCGCGCCGCACGGCATCGACGAGAGCGCTTCTGGTCCAGCCGGTCTTGGGAGCTTGGCCGATCCGGAGCAGCCGGGTGAGGTGTCCGTCGCGGTCGGTGAGCAGGACGCAGGTGCTCGCGCCGCGGTCGAGCGCCTGCTCGGCGACGACGCGGGCGACGCCGGCGGTGAACGGGCACGGGGACGCCGTTGCCGCGGACCTCGCCGACGGCGTCCTTGGCGGGTCCTTCGTCGAAGAACGTGTCGGCGGTCATGACCAGGCCGAGCTCGCGCTGCACCGCCGCGACCTCGGCTGGGCGTGCCGTCGCCGCAGACGGCGTCGCACGAGCAGGTCGAGCTCGGCCATGCCGCGGGTCCGCCCGCCCAGCTCGTCGCGGCTCAGGGCCCGTGCGCGCGGGCCCGGCAGGTCGCGGCGATCGTCTGGACCAGGTCGGTCGGGCCGGTGACCGTCATCGTCGACAGGGCCGGGTTCTCCGGGTGCGTCCAGGTCCGGATCCCGGTCCGCTCGCGCACGTCGCGGCGGACGTGCTCCTCGACGTCGCGTCCGCACCTTCGCCACCGCGGTCCTGACCCGGCGGGCGAACGCGCGCCGGTGTCGGCCCGTCCCACGGCCCGACCGGGCCGGTGCCGTCCAACGGCGTCGCGGGCAGCCCGTCCAGCACAGTGGCCTCGACCTTGCGGGCCTGCCGGTCGGTCAGGCCGGTGGTCTCGCTCGGCCAGCACCCGCGCCCGCGCGCGCGTCGACCCGGCCCGCTCTCCAACGCGCCAAGCGTCGCGGTCAGCACAGTGCACAGCGCCCGGGCGACCACCACGTCGCGCTCGGCCTCGAACTGCGACAGCCCGGTCGCGGCCGCGACCTCCGCCGCGGCCAGCACGTCCAGGTCGTGCTCGGTGATCCGCCCGCACCCCAACGCGTCACCCCGGGAGGCTTCACCGACCCGCCACCCCTCCTGCGCGTGCACGAGCTTCGTGATCGCCCACACCTGCCGCAGGTGCTCGGCCTGGTGCGCGAACCCGGCCAGCGAGTGCGCCCGCAGGCCCGCGACCAGCGCCGCACCCGCGCCCTCCGAACCGTCCCCCGACCTCATGCACCAAGTCTAGAACCGAGGTACGACAACGGGTTTCGCGTCCACAGCCTGCTGGGCAGTACCGTCCTGGGTGTGGACAACCCACCAGTGATCTTCCTCAACGGCACGGTCGGCGTCGGCAAGTCGACCGTCCTGGACCACGTCGCCGACCTCTGGCAGGAGGCGGAGCAGCCGTACGCGGTGTTCGACCTCGACCACCTCCGCCGCACCTGGCCCGCGCCGGACGGCGACCCGTTCAACCTGGCCCTCGAGCTCGCCAACCTACGGGCGGTGCGCTCCAACGACCCCGCGCCGTCCGGCCGCGCGGTGGCGGTCGCCGGCGTCCTGGAGCGCGCCGTCGATCGGCCGGCGTACGAGGCCGCCCTGGGCAGCCGACTGGTCGTGGTGCGTCTCACCGCCCGTCCCGAGGTGGTGGAGCGCCGGTTGCGCCGGCGTCACGACGGACCGCACGACGCCGCCTCCCTCGCCTGGCACCTCGACCGGGCGCGCGAGCTCGCGGCGATCCTGGACGCGGCGCACCTCGACGACGCGGTCGTCGACGTCTCGGACCTCGCACCCCGCGACGCGGCTCGCGCCGTTCTGTCCGCGCTCGTCCCCGACGCCCCGACCGAGGGCAGCGAGTAAGGGCCCGGACGGGCCATTGTCGGCCGTCCGGAGCGGGTCTAGCGTCGGTGAGCGCGTCTCCCGTGCGCAGAGCCCCGAACCGGGAGGAACCATGCTCACCAACGGAACGGTCACCGCGAACATCCCCGCGGCCGACCTCGACCGCGCCCGCGCCTTCTACGCCGACAAGCTCGGGCTGGAACCCACGTCGGAGATCGCCGGCGAGGTCCTCATGTACGCGACGCAGGGCGGCACGCCGTTCTCCGTCTACCGCACCGACTTCGCCGGGACCGCGGGCCACACGCTCGCGCAGTGGCACGTCGACGACGTCGAGGCCGAGGTGCGCGACCTGCAGGCCAAGGGCGTGACGTTCGAGACCTACGACATGCCGGGCGCGCAGTGGCAGGACGGCGTCGCGAGCATGGAGGGCATGGGCAAGGCAGCGTGGTTCAAGGACAGCGAGGGCAACATCCTCTGCATCGACTCGGGGATGACGCCCTGACGGTCAGGTCCGCGCGAGCGAGCGGACGGCCTCCTCGGCCTCGGCGGGGGACACCGGACGGCAGCCGAGCGCGACCCACTGCGCGACCAGCCGGGGCTCGTCGCGCATCAGGCCGAGCCCGCGCCGCACCAGCGTGAGCGGCGGCTTGCGCGACTCCGAGAGGTCTCGCGCGAGCCGCCGCCAGAACGTCACCATCGGCCGCAGCCGCAGGCAGAGAGCGTCGGCCAGCACGCCGGCCTCGCGGCACCGCTCGACCAGCTGCGCGGCGAAGATGCCCTCGGCCACCACGACGGGTGCACCGGCGAGGTCGAGCCGCGACGTGCCGGTGCGCCGCGACGTCGGGATGTCGTACACCGGGACGTCGGCCGAGCCCTCGACGCACAGCCGCACCAGCACCTCGAGCGCCGCGCCCCCGTCCCAGGAGTCCGGGTCGTCCCAGTCGACGATGCCGAACCGGTGCGGCATCGGCGGGTCGGTGCGCTCGTCGTCGACGTCGCGGTAGAACTCGTCGAGCGCCAGCACGGGCAGCCCGAGCCGGCGCACCAGCGAGGTCTTGCCCGACCCCGACGGCCCGCAGAGCAGGACGACTCGCGCGCTCACCGGCCCTTGGGGTGCCAGACGGTCTTGGTCTCGGTGAAGTACAGGATGCGCGCCGGACCGGGAGGCGTCGTCGCCCAGTCGACCTCGCCGTCGCGCGGTCGCAGCACCCGCTTCAGCGTGCCGGCCGCTGCCGCCTCGAGCGCGGCCCAGTCGAGGTCGGCCGCACCGGCCAGGTCGATCGCGTTGACGTCGGAGTGCGACGCCAGCCACGAGGCGACCTCGCCCGCGTCACCGGTGACGACGTTGACGACGCCACCTGGCACGTCGGACGTGGCGAGCACCTCGGACAGCGTCACGGCCGGCAGCGGGCGCTCGTGGCTGCTCACCACCACGACGGTGTTGCCCGTCACCAGGGGAGGGGCGATCACCGAGACCAGCCCGAGCAGCGAGGAGTCCTGCGGTGCGAGGACGCCGACCACGCCGGTGGGCTCGGGCACCGACAGGTTGAAGTACGGGCCCGCGACCGGGTTGGCGTTGCCGGCCACCTGCGCGACCTTGTCGGTCCAGCCGGCGTACCAGACCCACCGGTCGATCGCGGCGGAGACGTCGCGCTCGGCCTGCGCGCGGGTCAGGCCCTCGCCGCGCGACACCTCGTCGACGAACTGCGCCCGGCGGCCCTCCATCAGCTCGGCCACCCGGTACAGCACCTGGCCGCGGTTGAACGCCGTGGCGCCGGCCCAGCCGGAGAACGCGCCGCGCGCGGCCACGACGGCGTCGCGGACGTCCTTGCGCGAACCCTGGGACGCGTTGGCCCAGAACCGACCTCGCGCGTCGGTGACCTCGTAGCTGCGGCCCGACTCCGAGCGGGGGAACTTCCCGCCGATGTAGAGCTTGTACGTCTTGCGGATCTCGGCCCGGGCCGGTGCCCGGGTCGCGGTGCGCGGGCTCACAGCATGCTCTCCCTCGGTGTGCAGGTAGGCCTCGAGGCCGTGGCGGCCGCCCTCGCGGCCGTAGCCCGACTCCTTGTACCCGCCGAACGGGCTGGTCGGGTCGAACCGGTTGAAGGTGTTCGCCCACACCACGCCGGCCCGCAGCCGGTCCGCCGCCCAGAGGATCAGCGAGCCCTTCTCCGTCCAGACGCCGGCCGACAGGCCGTACGGGGTGTTGTTCGCCTTGGCGATCGCCTCGTCCGGGGTGCGGAAGGTCAGCACCGACAGGACCGGGCCGAAGATCTCCTCGCGCGCGATCCGGTGCGCGTTGGAGACGCCGGTGAACACGGTGGGCGGGAACCAGAAGCCCTTGGACGGGATCTCGCACGGAGCGGTCCAGCGCTCGGCACCCTCGGCGTCGCCCGCCGCGGCGAGCTCGGTGATGCGGTCGAGCTGCGCGCGGGAGTTGATCGCGCCGACGTCGGTGTTCTTGTCCATCGGGTCGCCGAGCCGCAGCGTGCCGAGCCGGCGCTCGAGCCGCTCGACCAGCTCGGTCGCGATGTCCTCCTGCACCAGCAGGCGCGAACCGGCGCAGCAGACCTGGCCCTGGTTGAAGAAGATCCCGTTGACGATGCCCTCGACCGCCTGGTCGAGCGGGGCGTCCGAGAAGACGATGTTGGCGGCCTTGCCGCCGAGCTCGAGGGTGACCTTCTTGCGCGAGCCGGCCACCTGCCGGGCGATGCCGCGACCGACCGCGGTGGAGCCGGTGAACGCCACCTTGTCGACGCCGTCGTGCTCGACCAGCGCGCGCCCGGTGGCGCCCGCGCCGGTGACGATGTTGACCACCCCCGGCGGCAGGTCGGCCTGCTGGCAGATCTCCGCGAACAGCAGCGCGGTGAGCGGCGTGGTCTCGGCCGGCTTCAGCACCACGGTGTTGCCGCAGGCGAGCGCGGGCGCGATCTTCCACGCGAGCATGAGCAGCGGGAAGTTCCACGGGATCACCTGCGCGGCGACCCCCAGCGGCTGCGGCGACGGGCCGAAGCCGGCGTGCTCGAGCTTGTCGGCCCAGCCGGCGTAGTAGAAGAAGTGCGCCGCCGCGGTGGGCACGTCGACGTCGCGCGACTCCTTGATCGGCTTGCCGTTGTCGAGCGTCTCGAGGACGGCCAGCTCGCGCGAGCGCTCCTGCATGATCCGCGCGATCCGGTACAGGTACTTGCCGCGCTCGGCGCCGGACATCCGCGACCACACCCGGGTGTACGCGCGCCGGGCGGCGGCGATCGCGCGGTCGACGTCGGCCTCGTCGGCCTCCGCCACCTCGGCGAGGACCTCCTCGGTGGCCGGGTTGATCGTCTTGAACGACGTGCCCGCGCCGTCGACGAACTCGCCGTCGACGAACAGCCCGTAGGACGGCTGCAGGTCGACGACGGCGCGCGACTCCGGCGCCGGTGCGTACTCGAACGTGCCCATCTTCGCCATGACGGTTGCGGACCAGCCTTCAGTCGAGGGTGACGTAGTCGGGGCCGCTGTAGGCGCCCGTCGTGAGCTTCTGGCGCTGCAGCAGCACGTCGTTGAGCAGCGTCGACGCGCCGAAGCGGAACCAGTCGGGGTCGAGCCAGTCCTCGCCGGCGACCTCGCTGACCATCACGAGGTACTTCAGCGCGTCCTTGGCGTGCCGGATGCCGCCGGCCGGCTTCACGCCGACCTGCCGCCCCGTCTGGGCCATCCAGTCGCGGACGGCCTCGAGCATGACCAGCGTGACCGGCATCGTCGCGGCCGGCTGGACCTTGCCGGTGCTGGTCTTGATGAAGTCGGCACCGGCGAGCATCGCCAGCCACGAGGCGCGGCGGGCGTTGTCGTAGGTGACGAGCTCGCCGGTCTCGAGGATGACCTTGAGGTGCGCGGCGTGACCGCCGGCGTTGCAGGCCTCGCGGGTCGCGACGATCTCCTCGAACACCTGCAGGTAGCGGCCCGAGAGGAAGGCGCCGCGGTCGATGACCATGTCGATCTCGTCGGCCCCGGCCTCGACGGCGTCGGTGGTGTCGGCGAGCTTGATGTCCATCGCGGCCCGGCCGGACGGGAACGCCGTCGCCACGGCGGCGACGTGCACACCGGTGCCGCGCAGCGCCTCGACGGCGACCGGCACGAGGTCGTTGTACACGCAGACCGCGGCGACCGGGGGGCAGTCGGGGGAGGACGGGTCGGGCCGGACGGCCTTGGCGCACAACGTCCGCACCTTGCCGTGGGTGTCGGCGCCCTCGAGCGTGGTGAGGTCGATCATCGAGATCACGGCGTCGAGCGCCCAGGCCTTCGACGTCGTCTTGATCGACCGGCTGCCGAGACCGGCGGCGCGCTGGTCGGCACCGACGGCGTCGACGCCGGGCAGGCCGTGCAGGAAGCGGCGCAGCGAGGAGTCGGTGACCTCGCCGCCGATCACCGCCGAGGCCGACGGGAGACCGGCCGCGGCGGCGGTCCTCGTGGAAGTCGTCACCGCGGGACTCTACCGCCGTCGCGCTCCCCCGAGCCCGCCCCCAGCTCGGCGAGCAGGTCCATCAGCTGGTCGACGGTCGGCCGCAGCGCGCGCCACCGGCTGAGACCGACGACGCGTTCGAGCACCGGTGAGGCCTTCGTCACCAGGGTGCGGGTACGCGCCTGCTCCGGGCTGCGGTCGTAGACCCAGAACAGCACCACGCCGAGGTGCGCCAGCCACAGCAGGTCGGGCAGCTCGCGCAGCACCCGGGGGTCCGCCTTCACCGACGCGCCCCCCACGACGTCGCGCATGATCCGGGTGGACGCCTCGCGGGCCGGGGTGCTCGCCTCGCTCAGCGGGTTGAGCGGGCTGCCGGGGTCGGCCGCGACGGCGAACAGCTTGCCCGCGAACGGCCGGTAGGGGGCGGCGACGTCGAGGAAGGCCAGCTCGGACGCCGCGAACCGGGCGGCCAGCCCCTCGGCGTCCGCGAGGCGCTCGGCCGCGGCCGCCGCGTGCAGCTGCTGCAGCCGGTCGTAGAAGCCCTGGACGAGGTGCTCCTTGGACGCGAAGTAGTAGTACGCGTTGCCGAGGCTGACCCCGGCGGCGTCGGCCACCGCCCGCATCGTCGTGCCGTCGTAGCCGCGCTCCTCGAGCAGCGCCATCGCGGCGTCGACGATGCGGGTCCGGGTCTGCTCGCCCTTGCTCGACGCCGGGCTCGACGACGGGCTGGCCGGCTCGCTGGTCACGGCGGCGACGCTACCGGCACGCCGGCGGCGCGGGCCGTCCCTGCACCACCGCCGCCACCGACAGCGCGGTGGCCCGGGCGAGCGGCCGCCGGCCCGGGCCGGAGAGCCAGACGGCGAGGTCGCGGTGGGCGGCGGTGGCCCACAGGCACATGATCCAGGCGCCCTCCGCGGTCCACACCGACCCGTCGTCGGCGACGACCGTCACCTCCTCGCGGGTGCGGTCGTGGTCGAGCCACGGGAACCACGAGCGGGCCTGCGGCGACCCGCAGGGCACCCACGACAGGGGCACCAGCTGCGGGGTCGCCTCGAGCCAGCCGCGGACCCAGCGGCACAGGCCGCAGTCCGCGTCGTACAGGACGGTCAGCGACCTCATCGCGCCGGCGGCGGCGGGGGCGGCTGGGGTGCCCACGGCGGCGCGCGCCGCCGGGTGCATCGGCGGGACGGGCGGGACCGGGTCGTTCTGGCGGTGCCAGCGGCGGCGCATCCGCGACAGCACGAACAGGTTGAGGAAGTGCATCGCGCCGAGCACGAGCAGCACCGTGCCGATCTTGGTCGACAGCGTCTCGATCGCGGCCCGGGCGCCGGGGACGTCGGCGCGGGTGCGCAGCGCGAGGGAGACGTAGCCGAGGTTGATGAGCCAGAAGCCGACCACCAGCAGGTGGTTGACGGCACCGGCCATCCGCTCGTCGCCGGCGAAGACGTCGCGCAGGAACAGCGCGCCGTTGCGGCTCAGGGTGCGGGCCACCCAGAACGTGAGCGCGACGCTCAACGGGACGTAGATCAGGTAGGTCAGGACGACGGGGTCCACGGTCTCTCCTCGGGTCGGGCCCATCGGAATGGGCTCTTGAACGTGTTCAAGTAGACCGTACCGCTGATCTTGAACGCGTTCAACTGCGATCCTCGTGCTCGTGGTCACACGTCTGCGGCACGGGCTCGGCGTCGTCGTCACGCTGGTGTGCGCGGTGGCGGCGGCGCTGCTCGTCGTCACCGGACCGGCTGACGAGGCGCTCGCGGGCGCGCTGCGCGGGGCCGGCGTGCTCGCGCTCGTGGGGGTGCTCGGCGCGCTCCCGCTGGTGCGCGTGGACGAGCGGGGCGTGCTCGTGCGCAACCCGTGGCGCACCTGGCGGATCGGCTGGGGCGCGCTCGACGACGTCGGCTTCGGGTGGTCGCTCTGGCTGCGCCCGCGCGGGAGCGGCCGACTGGTGCGGGCGGCCGCCGCACCCGGACCGGCCAGCATGCTGGCGCTGTACCAGCGCTCCGCCGGCGAGACCGGGGTGCTCCACCGCGACGCGGAGAGCGCCGCCTCGACCTCGATGGCCCCGGCGCTGCTCGTCGTCCGGCAGGCGCGCGAGCGGTGGGCGCGCGGACCGGCGGCGGCGTCCGACGTCCGCGCCGGGTGGTCGTGGGTCGGGCTCGCCCTGACGGCAGCGGGTGCGGCGGCGCTGGTCGCCGGCGTCCTGCTGGCGTGACCAGTGGTGCGAGTCGGGCGCGTGCGACGATGGACGACGTGAGCACCCAGCCGACCGGCCGGACGACCGGGTTCGTCCCCGAGCCGATCACCCTGCGCCCCAACGGCGTGCGCATCCTGGCGGCCACCACCTGGGTCCTGCTCGCGGTGTTCCTCGTCCTCACCGTGCGCACCGACGCGGCGGCGGCGCTGAAGTTCACGCCGTTCGCCGGACTGCTGGCGCTCGTCGTCTACGCGGTGTTCTGGCGCCCGGCCGTGAAGGTCGACGCCGACGGCGTCACCCTGGCGAACGTCGTGCGCGACACCCGGGTGCCGTTCGCGCGGCTGGAGGACGTCCGCACCCGCTTCGCCCTCACCCTCGAGACGGTGGAGGGCACCTTCACCAGCTGGTCGTCACCGGCGCCGGGTCGCACCAGCGCGATGTCGTTGTCGCGCCGCGAGTCCAAGGGGCTCGAGGCGCTCGGCCAGCCGACCGACCAGGGCGTGAGCGCGAGCGCCGCACCCAACACCGACTCGGGCGCCGCGGCGCTGCTGGTGCGGCACCGCTGGGACGTCTGGCGCGAGCACGGCGGCTCGTCCGAGCCCCTCGACGACGGACGCATCACGCGCACCTGGGACGTCCCGGTGCTGTGCGGCGCTGGCCGTGCTGGGGGCGCTGAGCGCGCTCGCCGCCGTGCTCTGATCAGGCCTCGAGGCCCATCGCGGCCGCGAGGTCGGTGCGCAGCCGCGCCAGCCGGGCCGCGGCCACCTCGCGGGCGGCCACGACGTCGCCGTCGGCGCCCACCGGCACCACCGACTCCAGGTAGGCCTTCAGCTTCGGCTCGGTGCCGGACGGGCGCACCACCACGCGGTCGCCGCCGCTGGTGCGGTACCGCAGGCCGTCGGTGGGAGGCAGGTCCGGCGTCCCGTGGCTCAGGTCCTCGGCCGACTCGACCCGCGATCCCGCGAGCTCGGTCGGCGGGCGGCCGCGCAGGGTCTGCATCGCCGTCGCGATGACGGACAGGTCCTCGACCCGCACGGACAGCTGGTCGGTGGCGTGCAGGCCGTGCTCGAGCGCGAGGTCGTCGAGGACGTCGAGCAGGGTGCGTCCCTGCGCCTTCAGCCAGCCGGCGAGCGACGCGACGAGCACCGCCGCGCTGACGCCGTCCTTGTCGCGCACGGCGCCGGGGGCGACGCAGTACCCGAGCGCCTCCTCGTAGCCGAACACCAGGCCGGGCGCCCGCGAGATCCACTTGAAGCCGGTGAGGGTCTGGGCGTGCTGCAGCCCGTGGGCGGCGGCGATCCGGCCGAGCAGCTGCGACGACACGATCGAGCACGCGAGCGTGCCCTCGGTGGGGGCGCCGGGACGGGTGACGAGGTACTCGCCGAGCAGCGCGCCGACCTCGTCGCCGCGCAGCATCCGCCAGCCGTCGGTCTCCGCCGGGCCCAGCGGGTCGCGGACGGCGACGGCGCAGCGGTCGGCGTCCGGGTCGTTCGCGATGACGACGTCGGCGCCGCGCCGGCGGGCGGCGGCCAGCGCGAGGTCGATCGCGCCGGGCTCCTCCGGGTTGGGGAACGCGACGGTGGGGAAGGCGGCGTCCGGAGCCGCCTGCTCCGGGACGAGGTAGACGTCCTCGAAACCCGCCCGCCGCAACGCCTCTCGCGTCGTCTCACCACCGACTCCGTGCAGCGGCGTGAGGACGACGGACAGGTCCCGCGAGGTGCCCGGGGTCGCGACCGCTGCCGCGGCGTCGAGGTAGCGGTCGTGCACGTCGTCGCCGAGGACGGTCCAGCCGTCGTCCGGGCGGGGCACGTCGGCGACCTCGCCGACGGCGGCGATCCGGCTCGCGATCGCGGCGTCCGCGGGCGGGACGATCTGCGCGCCCTCCTCGCCCGGGCCGCCGAGGTAGACCTTGTAGCCGTTGTCCTCCGGCGGGTTGTGGCTCGCGGTGACCATCACGCCGGCGTCGGCCTCGAGCTCGCGGACGGCGAAGGCGAGCACCGGGGTGGGCAGCGCGGACGGCAGCAGCAGCGCCTCGATGCCGGCGCCGGTCATCACCGCCGCGGTGTCGCGCGCGAAGACGTCGGAGTTGCGGCGCGCGTCGTACCCGATCACCACGCGGGGACGGGGCAGGCCCGTGCTCGGGCCGCGGTGCAGCAGGTAGGCGGCGAGCCCGGCGGCGGCGCGGATCACGACGACGCGGTTCATCCGGTTCGGGCCGGCGCCGAGCGCGCCGCGCAGGCCGGCGGTGCCGAACTGCAGCGTGCCGTCGAACCGGTCCGCGAGGTCGGCGGCCGCCGCGGCGTCCCCGGCCTGCGCCGCCTCGACGACCTCGAGCAGCTCGGCGGCGGTCTGCGCGTCCGGGTCGGCGGCGGCCCAGGTGCGGGCCGCGGCGACCAGCGCCGGCTCGGTCATCACGCGTCCGGGGCGGTGGGACGCGCGGCGATGCGGCGGGTCACCTCGGCCAGCAGGGCACCGATCCGCGGCCCGGCGGCCCGTCCGGCCTCGAGCACCTCGGCGTGGTCGAGCGGCTCGGGGCTGATGCCGGCGGCGAGGTTGGTGACCAGCGAGATGCCGAGCACCTCCATGCCCGCCTGGCGCGCCGCGATCGCCTCGAGCGTCGTGGACATGCCCACCAGGTCGGCCCCGATGACCTTGGCCATCCGCACCTCGGCCGGCGTCTCGTAGTGGGGGCCGGGGAACTGGGCGTAGACGCCCTCGTCGAGCGAGGCGTCGACCTCGCGCGCCACGGCCCGCAGCCGCGCCGAGTAGAGGTCGGTGAGGTCGACGAAGGTGGCGCCCTCGAGCGGCGAGGTGGCGGTGAGGTTGAGGTGGTCGCTGATCAGCACCGGTGTGCCGGGCCCCCACTCGGGCCGCAGCCCGCCGCAGCCGTTGGTGATGACCACGGTGTGGCAGCCCGCCGCGGCCGCGGTGCGGATGCCGTGGACGACCTGACGCACGCCCCGACCTTCGTACAGGTGGGTGCGAGCCCCGAGAACCAGTGCGCGCGAGTCGGTCTCGCCGATCCGCACGGAGCGCAGGCTGCCGACGTGGCCGGTGACGGCCGGCTTGTGGAAGCCCGGTACCTCGTCGGCGGGGACGTCGGCGAGGGTCTCGCCGAGCAGGTCGGCGGCCGGCGCCCAGCCCGAGCCGAGGACGAGGGCGACGTCGTGCCGCTCGGCCCCGGTGCGGTCCGCGAGGACGGCGGCGGCCGCGCGGGCGGCCTCGAACGGGTCGTCGGTGGGGGTGGGTGCGCTGCTCACCGGCGCAGACTACCCACCCGGCCCGCTCACCCGGCGGGTCAGTCGTCCCGGGTGCCGCCGACCGTCCGGCAGGGCATCGCCCGCACCGCGGTCACGTAGTCGTCGGGCGCTCCGGCCGCCTCGGCGGCGTCGGCGAGCACGCCCAGGTAGTGGGCGCTCGGCATGCCGCCCTCGTAGGCGTCGAGGACGTAGACCCACGCCAGCGTCTGGCCCGTCAGCAGGTCGACCCGCACCCGGACCTTGCGGTACAGCCCGAGGCCGCCGCCCTCCCACTCGTCCAGGTGCTTCTCGTCGGCGGGGGTGAGGTCGTAGATCGCGACGTACACCGCCTGGTCGGGGTCCGGCACCACGGTGGCGAGGGCGCCGTCCCAGCCGCGGTCCTCCCCGCCGAAGGTCAGCCGCCAGCCGCGCAGCCAGCCGGTGCCCTGGAGCGGGGAGTGGGGGGCGCGCCGGACCATCTGCTCGGGGTGCAGGTTGGAGGCGTAGGCCGCGTAGAGAGCCACGGAGCACGAGGGTAGCGAGCCCGACGTCCCGCACGTCCCGCGACACGGCAGCGGCTCGCACCCGTCACAATGGGTCTCGATGAGCGACCAGACGACGTCCCCGCCGCAGACCCCTGCCGGCGCGCCCACGCCCGACGAGGCCGGCGAGGTGCGTCCCGGCACCCGCGTCGTCGTCGTGGGCGGCGGCCCCGGCGGCTACGAGGCGGCGCTGGTGGCCGCGCAGCTCGGCGCCGACGTCACCGTGGTCGAGCGGGCGGGTCTGGGTGGCTCGGCCGTGCTCACCGACGTCGTCCCGTCCAAGACGCTGATCGCCACCGCCGAGGTGATGACGCTCGTCGACGGCGCCCACGAGCTGGGCGTGCGGTTCCCCGGCGGCGGCGACCCGGACCCGTCGCGGGGGCTGAGCGTCGACCTCGGGCGGGTCAACGAGCGGGTGCGCGCGCTCGCCGTGGCGCAGTCCGAGGACGTGCACCGGCGGCTGGAGAAGGAGGGCGTGCGGATCGTGCGCGGCACCGGGCGGCTGCTGTCGCCCCAGCGCGTGCACGTCGAGCCGCACGACGGCAGCCCCGAGACGGTGGACGCCGACGTCGTCCTGCTCGCCACCGGTGCGCACCCGCGGACGCTGCCCGACGCCCGCCCGGACGGCGAGCGCATCCTCAGCTGGACCCAGCTGTACGACCTCGACGCGCTGCCGGAGCGGCTCGTGGTCGTCGGTTCCGGCGTCACCGGCGCCGAGTTCGCCTCCGCCTACGACGCACTCGGGGTCGACGTCGTCCTGGTCTCCTCGCGCGACCGCGTGCTCCCGGGCGAGGACGGCGACGCCGCCGAGGTGATCGAGGACGTCTTCCAGCGCCGCGGCATGACCGTCCTGTCGCGCTCGCGGGCCGCCTCGGTCGTGCGCTCGGGTGACGGCGTCGTCGTGCACCTCGCCGACGGCGGCACGGTCGAGGGCTCGCACTGCCTGATGGCCGTCGGGTCGGTCCCGAACACCGCGGGCCTCGGGCTGGAGGACGCCGGCGTCCGGCTGACGTCGTCCGGCCACGTGGAGGTCGACCGCGTCTCGCGCACGTCCGCCCGCGGGGTCTACGCGGCGGGCGACTGCACCGGCGTGCTCCCGCTCGCGTCCGTGGCGGCGATGCAGGGCCGGATCGCGATGTGGCACGCGCTCGGCGACGCCGTCACCCCGCTCGACCTGCGGACGGTGTCGGCCAACATCTTCACCGCCCCCGAGATCGCCACCGTGGGCTGGACCCAGGCGCAGATCGAGGCCGGCGAGGCCCAGGGCGAGGTGGTCAAGCTCCCGCTGGCCGGCAACCCGCGCGCCAAGATGCAGGGCATCCACGACGGCTTCGTGAAGCTGTTCTGCCGCACCGGCTCCGGCACCGTGATCGGCGGCGTCGTGGTCGCCCCCCGCGCGTCCGAGCTGATCCACGCCGTCACCCTCGCCGTCGAGCACCGCCTGACCGTCGACGACGTCGCCCACGCCTTCACGGTCTACCCGTCCCTGTCCGGCTCGATCGCCGAGGCCGCCCGGAGGCTGCACCACTCGTAGGGGTCGGAGCCTTGCGGCCCCTGGGCGGGCCAGGATCCTCCATCGCCTGGAGGACGCGGCACGTCGGCCCGCACGGTCTCGGACGTCCGGACCAGCCGCGGGCGACCGCGGCCCGGGCCACCTGGGCAGCGGTCTCGCAGTTCGCGCCGACGACGTGGCTCCAGCGGTACCGGAGGGTGATCTCCTCGGTGCCGATCACCGCCTCGTTGTCGCGCCACGTGTCGTCGTCCGTGCGGCCCCCGGGGTGAGCCAGCTCGCCGTCGAGCTCGACGCGCATCCGGTACGCCTCGCACCGGCGGTCCACCCGGATCCACCACCCGCCGACCTTGCGCCGGACCTGCAGCGCCGATCGGGGCAGGCCGTGGGCGCGCTCGACGTCGTGGTGGTAGTGCCACTCCAACGGCGACTCCACGCCCTCCTCCGCCTCTGCCAGGACGTCGACGAGCAGGGACCGCCACCTCTGGGACGGCCGGGTGGCAAGGACCTGGAGGACGGCGGCCGGTGACGTCCCCGCCCGGACGGCGCGCGTGACGACGTCGACGAGGCCGTCCCGGTCGTGGCAGCGGGTCACCAGGTCGAGGGCCGTGATCTCGCGTCGCGTGGTGGGCGGGTCCGTCAGCACCCGCAGGTCCAGCAGGTCGATCCTGCGGTGCACGCGCAGCGTGGGCTGGTCGCGGACCCGTCTGGTCGAGGGGACCCACACGTCCACCGTCCTCGGCGGCCGATGCACCCACCCCTGCTCGTGAGCGGCGGCGTCGAACCCGAGCACCGCGCCGTCACCCGCGTACACCAGGGCAGCCCAGGCGGTGTTCCGCCAGGTCAACGGGCCGGTGTGCGTGACGTAGACCCCCGGATGAGCACGCTGCCAGTCGCGGGCCGCCCTCACCCGCACCCACTTCGCCGTCGCCCCGAGCGAGAGCAGCTGGGCGCGCCCGACCGCGCCACCCTGGCGACGTGCCAGGCGCCGGACGACGTCGTCGGTGGTGGGCACCGGGACACCGTGGGCCCGCGACGAATCACTCAGGCGGTCACCAGGGCCCGGCTGTGGACGGCCGTCGTCGCCCGCCGCCTGTGGACGGCCCGGTCAGTCCGCGTCGCCCGTCGGCGATGGAGACTCGTGGCCCTCCGAGGGGCCCGGAGGCTCCATCGTTCGCGCGTCAGGCGTCGGCGATGGTGCAGACGACGGCGCCGGAGGTCACGGTGGCGCCGACCTCGGCGGTCAGGCCGGTGACGGTGCCGGCCTTGTGGGCCAGGAGGGGCTGCTCCATCTTCATCGCCTCGAGGACGACGACGAGGTCGCCGGCGGCGACGGTGTCGCCCTCGGCGACGGCGACCTTGACGATGGTGCCCTGCATGGGCGAGGTGAGGGAGTCGCCGGAGACGGCGGCGCCGGAGCGCTTGCCGGCGGACCGCTTGGGCGCCTTGGGACGGACGCCGCCGGCACCGCCGCCGAGGGACAGGCCGGCGGGAAGGACGACCTCGAGCCGCTTGCCGCCGACCTCGACGACCACGCGCTGCTTCTCCTCGGCCTCGGGGGTGTCGCCGGCCTCGCCGGACCAGGGCTCGATGGTGTTGTCGAACTCGGTCTCGATCCAGCGGGTGTGCACCGAGAACGGCTCGTCGCCGGCGGGCGCGAACGCGGGGTCGCGGACGACCACGCGGTGGAACGGCAGCACGGTGGGCATGCCCTCGACGACCATCTCGTCGAGCGCGCGGCGGGAGCGCTCGAGCGCCTGCTGCCGGGTGGCGCCGGTGACGACGAGCTTGGCGAGCATCGAGTCGAACGCGCCGGCCACGACGTCGCCCGTGACGACGCCGGAGTCGAGCCGCACGCCCGGGCCGGACGGCGGCAGGAACGACGACACCGCACCCGGCGCCGGGAGGAAGCCCCGGCCGGCGTCCTCGCCGTTGATCCTGAACTCGAAGGAGTGGCCGCGGATCTCGGGGTCGTCGTAGCCGAGCGGCTCGCCGGCGGCGATCCGGAACTGCTCGCGGACGAGGTCGATGCCGGTGACCTCCTCGGACACCGGGTGCTCGACCTGGAGGCGGGTGTTCACCTCGAGGAACGAGATGGTGCCGTCCTGGCCCACGAGGAACTCGCAGGTGCCGGCGCCGGTGTAGGCGGCCTCGCGCAGGATCGCCTTGGACGCGCGGTAGAGCTCGGCGACCTGCTCGTCGGACAGGAACGGCGCGGGCGCCTCCTCGACCAGCTTCTGGTGCCGGCGCTGCAGCGAGCAGTCGCGCGTGGACACCACGACGACGTTGCCGTGCTCGTCGGCGAGGCACTGGGTCTCGACGTGGCGCGGCTTGTCGAGGTACTTCTCGACGAAGCACTCGCCGCGACCGAAGGCCGAGACCGCCTCTCGCACAGCGGAGTCGAACAGCTCGGCGATCTCGTCGCGCTCGCGGGCGACCTTGAGGCCCCGGCCGCCGCCGCCGTACGCGGCCTTGATCGCGATCGGGAGGCCGTGCTCGTCGGCGAACGCGATCACCTCGTCGGCGCCCTCGACCGGCTCCTTGGTGCCGGCCACGAGCGGAGCGCCGGCGCGCTCGGCGATGTGCCGCGCCTTGACCTTGTCGCCGAGCGAGTCGATGGCGGCGGGGGAGGGGCCGATCCAGACCAGCCCGGCGTCGATGACGGACTGGGCGAAGCCGGCGTTCTCGGCGAGGAACCCGTAGCCGGGGTGCACGGCGTCGGCGCCGGAGCGGGCCGCGACGTCGAGCAGCTTGTCGACCACCAGGTAGGAGTCGCCCGGCGTCGAGCCGCCGAGCGCGTACGCCTCGTCGGCGACCTTCACGTGCAGCGCGTCGGCGTCCGGCTCGGCGTAGACGGCGACCGAGCCGAGGCCGGAGTCCTTGCAGGCCCGCGCGATCCGCACGGCGATCTCGCCGCGGTTCGCGATCAGCACCTTCGTGATCGTCCGGGTGGGGGTCGCGCTCTCGGTCACGTCTGCCTCGCTCGTCGTGGTCGGTCCTGGTGCGTCGTCCTGCGCCGTCGTCGGCCGTCCGGAGCCTATCGGCGCGCCGTGGGCCGACGGCCGGGCGCTCGACGTGGCGCTGCTCACGGACGCAGGGCGCGCAGGTCGTCGCGGCAGCGCCGCTCCAGCTCGTCCAGCTCGCCCAGCACGGCGTCGATGTCGGCCCGACGGGCCTGCAGCTCCGCGCGCCGGCCCTCGACCTGGTCGAGCAGGTACTCCAGCTGGCCCGACTCGCCCGGCACGTCGTCGTACATGTCGACGATGGTGCGGATCTTCTCCAGGTCGAACCCGATCCGCTTGCCGCGCAGCACCAGCGCCAGCCGGACGCGGTCGCGCGGGTGGAACACCCGGGTCGTGCCGCGTCGCTCGGGGGACACCAGGCCCTGCTGCTCGTAGTAGCGCACCGTGCGGTGGGTGATGCCGAACTCCTCGGCCACCTCCGCGATGGTCCACGTCCGCGGGTCGGTGCGGGTCTCGGTGGGTTCTGCGGGTCTCGGTGCGGGTCTCGGCGCGCGTGTCGGTGACCATCCCGCTATCGTGCTTGACGTTGACGTCAACGTCAAGCATGATCGAGGAGTCCACCGCCGGGCGATCCCCGGGCGGCGACCGCCAGCGAAGGGACCACCGCCATGTTCGAGCTGTCCAAGGAGCTCGAGGACTTCCGAGCCTCCGTCCGAGAGTTCGCCGAGGCCGAGGTGGCTCCGCACATCGAGCAGTGGGACCGCGACAGCCACTTCCCCGCGCACCTCGTGCCGAAGATGGGCGACCTCGGGCTGTTCGGCCTGGTGGCCCCCGAGGAGTTCGGCGGGGCCGGGCTCGACGAGGACGCCTTCACCAGCCTCTGCGTCGCGATCGAGGAGCTCGGCCGGGTCGACCAGAGCGTCGGCATCACCCTCAGCGCGGGCGTCGGGCTGGGCATCAACCCCGTCCTCAGCTTCGGCACGCAGGAGCAGAAGGAGCGCTGGCTCCCCGACCTCGTCGCCGGCCGCGCGCTCGCCGGGTTCGGCCTGACCGAGCCCGAGGCCGGGCTCGGACGCCGGTGCCACCCGCACCCGCGCCCGCCTGGACGAGTCCACCGGCGAGTGGGTCGTCGACGGCGCCAAGGCGTTCATCACCAACTCGGGCACCGACCTCACCTCGGTGGTCACCGTCACCGCGCGCACCGGCACCCGCGACGACGGCCGCGCCGAGATCAGCTCGATCATGGTGCCGTCCGGCACCGAGGGCTTCACCGTCGAGCCGGCGTACCGCAAGCTCGGCTGGCACGCCTCCGACACCCACGGGCTGTCCTTCGACGGCTGCCGCGTGCCGCAGGAGAACCTGCTGGGCGAGCGCGGCCGGGGCTTCGGCCAGTTCCTCGCGATCCTGGACGACGGCCGGATCGCCATCTCGGCGCTCGCCGTCGGCCTGGCCCAGGCGTGCCTCGAGCTCTCGACGGAGTACGCGAGGACGCGGATCGCCTTCGGCCGCCCGATCGGGGCCAACCAGGGCGTGTCGTTCGCCGTCGCCGACCTCGCGGTGTCGGTGGAGGCCGCGCGGGCGCTCACCTACAAGGCCGCCTGGCTCAAGGACGAGCTGCACGCCGGACGCCGCTCCCTCGCCGAGGTCAAGCAGGCCGCTGCCGTGGCGAAGCTGTACTCCACCGAGGCGGCGGTGACGGCCGCACGGGTCGCCACCCAGGTGTTCGGCGGCAACGGCTTCATGGAGGAGTACCCGGTCGCGCGGTTCTACCGCGACGCGAAGATCCTCGAGATCGGCGAGGGCACCTCCGAGGTGCAGCGCCTGGTCATCGCCCGCGGCCTCGGCCTGCCGGTCGCCTGACATGGTTGGTCCTGTGAGCACCCACCCCACCGACCCCAAGGTGCAGGAGCTGCGCGAGCGGCTCGTGGCCGCCCACCGGGCCTCGGCCGCGCCCACCGAGGCGGCGGCGGCGAAGCTGGCCGGGCAGGACAAGCTCTACGTCCGCGACCGGATCGCGCTGCTGGTCGACGACGGCTCGTTCGTCGAGGACGGCCGCTACGCCAACGCGCTCGCCACGGGCCTGCCTGCCGACGGCGTGGTCACCGGCCGCGGCACGGTCGACGGCCGGGCCGTGGTGGTCGTGGCCAACGACCCCACCGTCAAGGCGGGGTCGTGGGGCGCGCGGACGGTCGAGAAGATCATCCGGGCCACCGAGACGGCGCTGCGCGAGGAGCTCCCGGTGTTCTGGCTGATCGACTCGGCCGGTGCCCGGATCACCGACCAGGTCGACCTGTTCCCGGGACGCCGCGGCGCCGGCCGGATCTTCCACAACCAGGTGATGCTCTCGGGCAAGGTGCCGCAGATCTGCTGCCTGTTCGGCCCGTCCGCCGCCGGCGGCGCGTACATCCCGGCGTTCACCGACTGCGTGATCATGGTCGAGGGCAACGCCTCGATGTACCTCGGCAGCCCGCGGATGGCGGAGATGGTGGTGGGAGAACGCGTCTCGCTCGAGGAGATGGGCGGCGCGCGGATGCACTGCACCGTCAGCGGCTGCGGCGACCTGCTCGCGCACGACGACGCCGACGCGATCGAGCAGGCCCGGCTGCTGTTCTCCTACCTGCCGTCGAGCTGGCGGTCCGAGGCGCCCACCTACGCGCCCGAGCCCCCGGCCGTCGAGCTCGACGACACGACCGTCCCCGAGGTGGAGAGCCAGCCGTTCGACGTGCACGAGGTGATCGACGGCCTGGTCGACGACGACTCGTTCTTCGAGGTCAAGCCGCTGTTCGCGCCGGAGCTGGTGGTCGGCTTCGGCCGGATCGACGGCGCGTCGGTGGGTGTCGTCGCCAACAACTCCGCGGTCAAGGGCGGCGTGCTGTTCGGCGACTCGGCCGACAAGGCAGCGCGTTTCATCTGGTGGTGCGACGCCTTCAGCATCCCGCTGGTCTACCTGTCCGACGTCCCCGGCTTCATGATCGGGTCGGAGGTCGAGCGGGCCGGCATCATCCGGCACGGCGCGAAGATGATCACCGCCGTCTCCGAGGCCACGGTGCCGCAGGTGTGCGTGATCCTGCGCAAGTCGTACGGGGCAGGCCTCTACGCGATGGCCGGACCCGGCTTCGGCCCCGACGCCACGCTCGCCCTGCCCACCGCCCGGATCGCGGTGATGGGCCCCGAGGCCGCGGTGAACGCCGTGTACGCCAACAAGATCAACGCGATCGAGGACGACGACGAGCGCGCGGCGTTCGTGGCCGCCCGGCGCGAGGAGTACGAGGCCGACATCGACCTCGAGCGGCTCGCGAGCGAGCTGGTGCTCGACGGCATCGTCCAGCCCGCCGAGCTGCGCCGGGAGGTGGCCACCCGGCTGCGTTACGCTGCCGGCAAGGACCGCCGCTTCAGCGAGCGTCGGCACGGGGTCCCACCGGTCTGATCTGCACCGCTCTGATCGGCACTGCTCTGATCTGCACTGCGGCGGAAGGGGTCTCGCGTGCGCCGTACCCTGTGGGCCGGCCTGGCGATGGTCCTCGCACTCACCGCGTGCACGTCGCCGGACGAGGTCTCGCCGGGGCCGACGTCGACCGCGGAGCCCAGCCCGACCGCACCGCTCGAGGACGTCCCGGTCGCCGAGGTGTGCGGGTCGGTCGACCCCGCCGCCGTGGCCAGGCTGCTGGCAGGTCCCGAGCTGGTGGACGACCGCACCACGGGGGAGAGCTACGCCTTCGTGGAGTGCAGCTGGACGAGCCAGGGGTCCGACGGGCCGACCGGCACCCTGGTGGCCACGGCCCAGTCGACCGTCGTGCCCGAGGGGACCGACCCGCGGGACCTCCTCGCCGACCGGTGCATCGAGCGTGAGGTCACCGACGCGGGCCCGGGCGAGCTGTCGTGCAGCGGCGGTCTCACCGCGCCCGGCAGCGTCACCGACGTCGGGCTGGTGGCGGTGGAGGGCGGCGTCGTGGTGGAGCTCTCGTACAACAGGGACGAGGGGGTCAGGCTGAGCGACGCCGACCGTGCCGACCTCGACCTGGTGGTGACGACGCTGCTGGCGGTCATGCCGACGCCGTGACCGTCAGGTCCAGAGGGAGGTCCACCCGACGTCGACCTCGCCGAGCAGCTCGCGCAGCAGCGGCAGGCTGATGCCCACCACGGTGTGGTGGTCGCCCTCGATGCCGCGGACGAACGCCCCGCCGAGCCCGTCGGTGGTGAAGGCGCCCGCGACCGCGAGCGGTTCGCCGGTGGCCACGTACGCGTCGATCTCGACGTCGGTCACGTCGGCGAAGTGCACCGTGGTGCTCGCGACGGCCCCGAGGGTCGCGCCCGTACCGCCGTCCTCACGGGTGTCGACCACCCAGTGGCCGGTGTGCAGGACACCGGACCGGCCCCGCATCCGGCCCCAGCGGGCGACCGCCTCGGCCGCGTCGACCGGTTTGCCGTGCACCTCGCCGTCGAGCTCCAGCACCGAGTCGCACCCGACCACGAGCGCGTCGTCGGCCTCGTCCAGGGCCGCGACGTCCTCGGCCTTCGCGCGGGCGAGCACCAGCGCGACGTCGTGCGCGTCGGTGACCCCGTACCGGGCCACGACGGCGTCCTCGTCGACGGACGAGACCACCACCACGGGCTCGATCCCCGCGGAGCGCAAGGTCCTCAACCGGGCGGGTGAGGCGGACGCCAGGACGAGTCGGGGCACCCGGCGAGCATAGGCTGGCCGGCATGGACCTTCGAGCCGGTGCGATCCAGTACGCGATCGCGGTGGTCGTCTTCTGCGTCCTCGACTACGTCTGGCTGAAGTTCGTCGCCGCGTCGCTGTACCGCGACCTGCTCGGCGACCTGCTGGCCGACAAGCCGCGGGTGGGTGCCGCCGTCGTCTTCTACGCCATCTTCCTGCTCGGCCTCGTGGTGTTCGTGATCCACCCCGCGGCCGAGCAGGACTCGATGGTCAAGGCGCTCGTGCTCGGCGCCTTCTTCGGGTTCGTCACCTACGCCACGTGGGACCTCACGAACCTGGCCACGATCCGGGACTTCCCGGTGCGGCTGGTGCCGATCGACATGGCGTGGGGGACGGTGCTGTCGGCCTCCGTCAGCGCGCTGACGCTGCTGGTGTGGCGACTGCTTCCTCACGGCTGAGGTCGACGACCTCGTCGTCGCGGCTCGCCGGCTCGTCGGCGAAGACGTCGACGGGCGAGGTGGAGTCGAACACCGACTGGTCGAGGATGCCCTCGCGCTTGGCGACCACCGTGGGCACCAGCGCCTGGCCCGCGACGTTCACCGCGGTGCGGCCCATGTCGAGGATCGGGTCGATCGCCAGCAGCAGGCCCACCCCCTCGAGCGGCAGGCCGAGGGTCGACAGCGTCAGCGTCAGCATGACGGTGGCGCCGGTGACTCCCGCGGTGGCGGCCGAGCCGATGACCGAGACGAACGCGATCAGCACGTAGTCGGTGACGCCGAGCTGCAGGCCGAAGAACTGCGCGACGAAGATCGCCGCCAGCGCCGGGTAGATCGCGGCGCAGCCGTCCATCTTGGTGGTGGCGCCGAACGGGACGGCGAACGAGGCGTACGAGCGCGGGACGCCGAGGCGGCGCTCCACGACCTGCTCGGTCACGGGGAGGGTGCCGATCGACGACCGCGACACGAAGGCGAGCTGGATCGCGGGCCACGCACCGGCGAAGAAGCGCAGCGGGTTCAGGCCGTTGGCTCGCAGCACGATCGGGTAGACCACGAACAGCACGAGCGCGAGGCCGACGTACACGGCGACCGAGAACGTGGCGAGCGAGCCGAGCGCGTCCCAGCCGTACGCCGACACGGCGCGCCCGATCAGTCCGACGGTGCCGATCGGGGCGAGCCGGATGACCCACCACAGCACCTTCTGCACGACGTCGAGGGCCGAGCGGTTGAAGGCCAGGAACGGCTCCGCCTTCTCCCCGAGCTTGAGCGCGGCGATGCCGATCGCGATGGCGACGACGATGATCTGCAGGACGTCGAACGACAGGCCGATCGTGCCGTCGCCGTTGTCGGAGGCGCTGAGCCCCAGCGCGTTCGACGGGATCAGGCCGGTGAGGAAGTCGGTCCACGACCCGGCCGTGCCCTCGAAGCCCGCAGAGTCGGCGCTGACGTCGGTGTGGCGGCCGGGCTGCAGCACCAGGCCGAGGGTGATGCCGATGCCCACCGCGACCAGGGCGGTGATCGCGAACCACAGCAGGGTCTGGCCGGCCAGGCGGGCGGCGTTGGTGACCTGCCGCAGGTTCGCGATCGAGGCGACGATCGCGAGGAACACCAGCGGCGGGACGATCGTGCGCAGCAGCGTGACGAACGCGCTGCCGACCGTGCCGAGGGTGGACTCGAGCCAGTTGGGGGCCGGGCCGTCGGCCGTCCGGACGTCGCCGATCTGGACGGCGACGAGCCCGAGGACGACGCCGAGGACGAGGGACAGGAGGATCTGCGCGCCGAAGGGGACGCGACGAAGGGCAGCAAGCACGGGAGTGGCTCCGGGATGAGGTCTCAGGGGGTGGTGCGTGGTCGGCTGACGGGTGCGGGAGGGCAGGCGTCAGGCCGGACAGACCGCGCTGTCGATCCGGCGCAGGTCGACGTGCAGACGCCGGGTCAGCACCGAGGTGCGCGCCGCGGGCAGGGGAGAGCTCACGAGGGGGACAATCGGTGGAGGCCCCGCGTCTATTCCCTCGGCGTCACCTCAGGGTCAGCGCAGCAGCGCGTCGCGCAGGACGTCGAGACCGAGCGAGCCGAGGTCGAGCGCCCGGCGGTGGAAGTCCTTGAGGTCGAACGCGTCGCCCTGCTGGTCGCGCACGGCGTCGCGGGCCTGGAGCCAGAGCCGCTCGCCGACCTTGTACGACGGCGCCTGGCCCGGCCAGCCGAGGTAGCGCGAGTGCTCGAACGCGAGGAACTCGCGGTCCATCCGGCTGTGCGCCTGCATGAACGACCACATCTTGTCGGCGTCCCACGTGCCGCCGCCGACCTCGTCGGGCGCCTCCATCCGGCAGTGGGTGCCGATGTCGACCACGACGCGCAGCGCGCGCAGCGCCGACCCGTCGAGCATCCCGAGCCGGTCGCCCGGGTCGTCGAGGTAGCCCAGGTCGGCCATCAGCCGCTCCGCGTACAGCGCCCAGCCCTCGCCGTGGCCGGACGACCAGCTCATCAGCCGGCGCCACCGGTTCAGCAGCTCCGAGCGCACCAGCGTCTGGCCGACCTGGAGGTGGTGGCCCGGGACGCCCTCGTGGTAGACGGTCGTGGTCTCGCGCCAGGTGCTGAACGTGGTGACGCCCTCGGGCACCGACCACCACATCCGGCCCGGCCGGGTGAAGTCCTCGCTCGGGCCGGTGTAGTAGATGCCGCCGGTCTGGGTCGGGGCGATCATGCACTCGAGCCGCCGGATCTGGTCCGGGACGTCGAAGTGCACGTCGGCCAGGGAGTCGACGGCGGCGTCGGACAGCTGCTGCATCCACGCCTTGAGCGCGTCGGTGCCCTCGACGTTGCGGGCGGGGTCGGCGTCCAGCGCCGCGACGGCGTCCTCGATCGAGCCGCCGGGCACGATCCGGTCGCTGACCCGCGCCATCTCCGCCTCGACCCGGGCCAGCTCCTCGCGGCCCCAGGCGTAGGTCTCGTCCAGGTCGACCGTGGCGCCGAGGAAGCTGCGCGACCACAGCGCGTAGGCGTCCCGCCCGCAGGCGTCCTCCTCGCGCGCCTGCGCGTGCAGCTCGTCGCGCAGGACGCCGGCCAGGCGCGCGTACGCACCGCCCGCGGCCTCGGCCCCGGCCGCGAGGTCGGCCGCGAGCGACGACGAGGGCTCCGCGCCGTCCGGCCGCGCCCCGGCCGCGAGCGCGGCGAAGAAGCCCTTCGACGGGTCGGCGACCTTGTCGCACTGGGCGGCGACGGCCTCGACCTGCCGGCGCGCGGGCGGGTGCCCGTCCGCCACCGCGCGGCGCAGGCCCTCCACGTAGCCGTCGAGGGCGCGCCGGCAGGCGCGTCATCCGGGTGGCGACGACCGACCAGTCGTCGGCCGTGGCGGTGGGCATCAGGTCGAAGACGTCGCGGACGGCCTGCGGCGGCGAGGAGATGACGTCCAGGTCGCCGTACGCCAGCCCGGCGTCGTGGATCTCGAGCTCGAGCCCCAGCCGCTCGCGCATCGCCGCGACGGTCACGACGTCGACGTCGTCGCGCGGGGTCAGGGCGTCGAGCTCGCGCAGCACGCCGCGGCCGACCTCGGCGCGCTCGTCGTGCCCGTCCGGCGACAGGTCAGTGACGCGGTCGTCGTGGCCGGCGACACCGAGGTAGGTGGCGAGCACCGGGTCGAGCCGGCACATCGTGTCGACGAAGGCGTCGGCGACGCGGTCGACCTCGGACGGGGTCCTGACGGCAGCGTTGGCGTCGGTCATGGCGCCGACCCTAGCCTCCGGGCGGGCTCCGGATCAGCCCGGCAGGGCGCTCGCGCGCCAGCCATCGCGGCCCGCCATCAGCGGTGCCCGGACGGCCCGGCGCGGGCTGCCCCACTCGCTCGCGGCCGGTGACGTCGGCCGGGGCGACGGCGGCGGCCGCCTGCACGACGGCGACGAGCGCAGCGACCTCCTCGGGCGTCGCGTCGCCCCGCACGACGCGCAGGACGGTGGCAGACACCTCCGCGTCGGCTTCCTCGCTCACAGGGGGATGTTCCCGTGCTTCTTGGGCGGCAGGGTCTCCCGCTTGGTGCGCAGCGCCCGCAGCGCCCGGGTGACGTTCATCCGGGTGTTCGACGGCGTGATGACGCTGTCGACGTACCCGCGCTCGGCCGCCACGTACGGGTTGGCGAGGGTGTCCTCGTACTGGGTGATGAACTCCTGGCGGACGGCGTCGACGTCCTCGCCGGCGTCGGTGGCGGCCTGGATCTGCTTGCGGTACAGGATGTTCACCGCACCCTGCGCGCCCATCACCGCGATCTGCGCGGTGGGCCAGGCCAGGTTGATGTCGGCGCCGAGGTGCTTGGAGCCCATCACGTCGTACGCGCCGCCGTAGGCCTTGCGCGTGATCACCGTGACCTTCGGGACGGTGGCCTCGGCGTAGGCGTAGATGAGCTTCGCGCCGCGACGGATGATGCCGTCCCACTCCTGGTCGGTGCCGGGCAGGAAGCCGGGCACGTCGACGAAGGTGAGGACGGGGACGTTGAACGCGTCGCACGTGCGGACGAAACGCGCTGCCTTCTCGGACGCGTCGATGTCCAGGCAGCCGGCGAGCTGGGTCGGCTGGTTGGCCACGACGCCGACGCTCATGCCGTCGACCCGGGCGAAGCCGCAGACGATGTTCGGCGCGAACAGCGGGTGCACCTCGAGGAACTCGCCGTCGTCGACGACGTGCTCGATCACCTGGACCATGTCGTACGGGACGTTCGCCGAGTCGGGGACGACGGTGTCGAGCCACTCGTCGTCGGGCGTCTTCGCGAGGTCGCCGCCGCCCTCGAGGGCGGGGGGCACCTCGAGGTTGTTCGACGGCAGGTACGACAGCAGGGCCTTGACGTACTCGAGCGCGTCCTCCTCGTCCGAGGCCATGTAGTGCGCGACGCCGGAGCGGGTGTTGTGCGTCCGCGCGCCGCCGAGGTCCTCGAACGCGACGTCCTCGCCGGTGACGGTCTTGATGACGTCGGGCCCGGTGATGAACATGTGGGAGGTCTGGTCGACCATCACGGTGAAGTCGGTGATCGCGGGCGAGTAGACGGCGCCGCCCGCGCAGGGCCCCATCACGAGCGAGATCTGCGGGATCACGCCGGACGCGTGCACGTTGCGACGGAAGATCTCGCCGTAGAGGCCGAGCGAGACCACGCCCTCCTGGATCCGCGCGCCGCCGGAGTCGTTGAGACCGATGACGGGGCAGCCGATCTTCATCGCGAGGTCCATGACCTTGACGATCTTCTCGCCGAAGACCTCGCCCAGGGAGCCGCCGAACACGGTGAAGTCCTGGGCGAAGACGCAGACCTGGCGGCCGTCGACGGTGCCGTAGCCGGTGACCACGCCGTCGCCGTACGGGCGGTCGGCCTCCTGGCCGAAGGCGGTGCTGCGGTGCCGGGCGTACTTGTCCATCTCGATGAAGCTGCCCTCGTCGAGCAGCAGCGCGATCCGCTCGCGCGCGGTCTTCTTGCCCCGGGCGTGCTGCTTGTCGACCGCCCGCTGCGAGCCGGCGTGGGCGACCTCGTCGACCCGCCGCCGCAGGTCGGCCAGCTTGCCTGCGGTGGTGTGGATGTCGGGTCCGGCGTCGGTGGTCGCGGGAGCGGCGTCGGCGCCCTCCGGCTGCGGCGAGGTCACGGGCGGAGCCTAGTCCGGAGCCGTGCCGCCGGGCCGTCGCGGAGCCGTAGGGTTGGTCACATGCCGGCAGCGGGCGGGTCCCCGTGGGGCGACCTCGACCGTCCGCCCCTGCGGGTCGACGCGCTGCGACGCGCCCTGCTCGCGCCGGCCGGCCCGCTGCAGCGCCTCGACGTCGTGGCGGCGACCGCCTCGACCAACGCCGACCTGGTGGCCGCCGCCGCCGACCCCGGCGCCGCGCCGCACCTCACCCTCCTGGTCGCCGAGCACCAGCAGGCCGGGCGCGGGCGGCTGGGCCGGGTGTGGCAGACCCCGCCGCGGGCCGCGCTGACGACGTCGGTCCTGCTGCGCCCGAGCGCGCCGCGCGAGCGCTGGTCCTGGCTGCCGCTGCTCGCCGGGGTCGCCGTCGTGCGGGCGCTGCGCGAGGTCGCGGGCGTGCAGGCCGGGCTCAAGTGGCCGAACGACGTGCTGCTGCCGCCCCGGCCGGGGGAGAGCGCCGACGGCCCGCACGGCGCGGGCAAGGTCGCCGGGCTGCTGGCCGAGGTGAGCGGCGACGCGGTCGTGGTCGGCATCGGCCTCAACGTCACCACCTCCCGCGACGAGCTGCCCGACGGCGGCACCTCGCTGCGCGAGGCCGGCTCGGCGACGACCGACCGCGACACGCTCCTGCGCGCCGTCGTGCGCGAGCTCGCCACGGGGCTGGCGTCGTGGGAGGACGCCGACGGCGACGCCGTCGCCTGCGGGCTGGCCGCCGCCACCCGCGAGGTCTGCCTGACCCTGGGCCTGCCGGTGCGGGTCGAGCGTCAGGGCGGCGGGCCCGAGGGCGTGGCCGAGGGGATCGACGACGACGGCCGGCTGCTGGTGCGCACCCGGGCCGGCGGGCTCGAGGCCGTCGCCGCCGGCGACGTCGTGCACCTGCGGGACGGGGCGCCGTCGTGAGCGGCGACGAGCTGGACGGCGAGGACCGCGTCCTCGGCGGCCGGCCCCACCTGCGCTCGCGGCAGGTGTCGAACGAGGCCGGCGTGTCGCTGCGGTCGGCGCGCAAGTTCTGGCGCGCGCTGGGCTTCCCGGAGGTGGACGAGGAGCTCGACGCGTTCACTGAGTCCGATGTCGCTGCGCTGCAACGGATCTCCGCGCTCGTGCGCGACGGCGTGCTCGACGAGGAGACCGCGCTCGGCCTCACCCGCGCGGTCGGCCGCTCGGTCGACCGGCTCGCGTCGTGGCAGGTCCAGCTGCTCGGCGAGGTGCAGGCCGAGGAGGGTGACGGCGGCGACGTCGGCGACCTCGCCGCGGGTCTGGCCGACCTGTTCGAGCCGCTCGTCGTCTACGCCTGGCGGCGGCACCTGGCCTCGGCCCTGATCCGCTACCGCAGCGAGGAGCACGACCCCGGCACCACCACGATGCGGCGCACCATCGGCTTCGCCGACCTGGTCTCGTTCACCCGCGTGGTGCGCCGGCTGTCCGAGCGCGAGCTCGCCCGGCTGGTGCAGCGGTTCGAGGCCACGGCGTCCGACGTCGTCGCCTCGCACGGGGGTCGCATCATCAAGACCGTGGGCGACGAGGTGCTGTTCGTGGCCTGGCCCCCGGCCGCCGCCGCCGGGATCGCGCTCGACCTGGCCGCCGAGATGGAGGCCGACCCGCTGCTGCCGGAGGTGCGGGTCGGGCTCGCCAGCGGGCAGGTGCTGGCGCGGATGGGCGACGTGTTCGGCACCACCGTCAACCGGGCCAGCCGCCTCACCTCGATCGCCGCTCCCGGCACCGTGCTCGCCGACGACCCCACGGCCTCGAGCCTCGGTGCGACGTCCGGGTTCGCCTGCGCCCCGCTGCGGCGCCGCACGCTCAAGGGCATCGGGCCGGTGTCGCCGTGGCTGGTGACGCGCACCGCCGTCCGTGGCGGCCCGCGCGCCGCGGCCCCGGGCACCCTGCCCTCGGCGCAGCCCCTCGGCGCCGGCCCGCCGGACCCGGCCGACGACGACGACGCCCGGATAGCCTGCGCCCGTGAACGATCGGCAGCGAGGAGACCCTGGTCCGGCTGGAGCGGCACGACGACGGCGTGGTGGGGCTCGTGCTCGACCGGCCGTCGGCCCTCAACGCCGTGTCGACCGCCATGGCCCGCGCCCTGTCGGCCGCGACGGCCGAGATCGCCGCGGACCCGCGCGGTCCGGGCGGTGGTCGTCAGCTCGAGCCACCCGAAGGCGTTCTGCGTGGGCGCCGACCTCAAGGAGCGCAACACCCTCACCGACGACGAGCTGCGCCGGCAGCGGCTCGTGACCGCCCCGGCGTACCGCGGGGTGCTCGACCTCGAGGTGCCGGTGGTGGCGGCGGTCGACGGCTTCGCGCTCGGTGGCGGCTGCGAGATCGCCCTGGCCTGCGACCTCGTCGTCGCCGGCCGGTCGGCGGTGCTGGGCCTGCCCGAGGTGTCCGTGGGGGTGATCCCCGGCGGGGGCGGGACGCAGCTGCTGACGCGCCGGCTCGGCTGGTCGCGCGCCGCCGACCTGGTCCTCACCGCCCGCAAGGTCGACGCCGAGGAGGCCTACCGCCTCGGGCTGGTCGACCGGCTCGTCGACGCCGGAACGGCTGCGGCGGAGGCGCTCTCGCTCGCCCAGCAGATCGCGGCCAACTCGCCCGTCGGTGTGCGCAACGCCAAGCGCGCGATGCGCCAGGGCATGGACGCGCCGCTGGCAGCCGGTCTGCTGATCGAGGACGGCGCCTGGCGCGCGACGGCGTTCAGCGCCGACCGCGCCGAGGGGGTCGCCGCCTTCGCCGAGAAGCGGCGCCCGGTCTGGCCGGGCGAGCAGCCGCTCACCTGAGTACCCGCTCAGCCTGAGTACCCGGCCCCAAGGCGGGCGCCGGACCTGAGTAGGGGCACGCTGCGGGCGGTGCCACCCAGGCGGCCACGCTGACGCCATGACGTCCCCGGCGCCCGCCCTCTCCCGCACCGACGTGTGCCCCGCGTGCGGGTCCTCCCTGCCCGGCTCCACCTGCCCCCGCTGCGCGCTCGAGCTGGTCGGGCCCACCGCCGTCCGGCTCCTGGAGGCGAGCAGGCAGGCCGACCGCTGGCTGGCTGAGCGGGTCCGCCTGGTGCAGGTGCTGCGCGAGGAGGCCACCGCCCGCCGGGCCCGGTGGGTCTCCCCGCGTCCCGCCGCCAGCCCGTCCCCGCCGCCGTCCCGCCGGTCCAGCCCCGCGGGTGGGCGCCGCCGGCGCCCCAGCAGGCGCAGCCGCCGGTCCCCCAGCGCCGCCGGCCCGTGCTCAGCGTCCAGAGCCTGCTGGTCGGGCTCGGCGCCCTGCTGCTCGCCGTGGCGTCCGTCGTCTTCCTGGCCTTCTCGTGGGACCGGCTCGGCATCACCGGCCGCTCGGTCGTCGTCGCCACCCTGACCGTCACCGTCCTCGGCGCCGCCGTGCTGGCGCGCCGGGCCAGGATGGGGCTGACCGCCGAGGCGGTCGGGGCGCTCGGCGCCGTGCTCGTCCTGCTCGACGCGGTCGCGGTGCGGGTCACCGGGCTGGCCGGCGAGGGGATGGGCCGCCTGACCTACGCGGCGGCCGCCGCCCTCGTCTGCGCCGCCGTCATGGCCGGCGTGGCCCGGCTGGGCCGGCTGCGCTCGCTCGGCGTCACCGCCGCAGCGCTGCTGCCGCTCGCGCCGGCACTGGTCGGTGGCCACCTCGCGCTGCGGGCCGAGGTGCCCGACGCGCTCTCCTGGCTGGCGGCCGGGTTGCTGGTGGCCGCGACTGCCGGGCTCGTGGCCGGACCCCTCGCCGCCCGCGGAGCGCGCGCCGAGGCGGCGGTCCTGACCTGGGCCGGCGGCCTGGCGGCCGTCTGCGCCGGCCTGCTCGTGCTCGTGGTCGGGCCCTGGGTGCCGTGGCAGGGGGCGCTGCTCGCCGCAGGAGGGGCGGTGCTGGGCCTGCTGCACGCGGTCGTCCCCGGCGGACGCGCCCGCGCCGTCTGGTCCGCCGTCTGCCGGCGCGTCGGCCGCGCTCTCCGTCGCGCTCGCCGCCGTCCACCTGCTCGACACCTGGGCCCTGCTCGGCGCGCCGATGGGGGTGGGCCTGGTGGCGCTGGCCCTGCGCCAGCTGGCCTCCGCCCACCCGTCGTCGGCCGGGCCGGACCTGCGGGTCGCGGCCCGCGCCGCGCTCACCGTGCTGGCGGTGGCCGCGGCGCCGGCGGCGCTCGTGGTGGCCCTGCACCCGGTGACGGTGCTCGCGGGGGCGCTGCAGCCGTGGTCGTCGCCGCTGGCCGCGCCGTGGGCCGATGCGGTGGGCGTCGGTGCGGGGGACTGGGTCCCGGGCACGGAGAGGACGGCGTCGTTCGTCGCCGTCCTGGCCGTGGCCGGTGTGCTGGCGGGCTGGTGGCGCGTGGGGGGCGCGCTGCTCGCCCGTCGCGCCGCGGCGCTCGTGCTGGGCGTGCTGGTCGTCTGCCTGCCCTGGCAGCTCGACCTCAGCGTCCTGCACGTGGTCGCCACGGCGCTGCTGCTGGCGGTGGGGGCCGCCGCAGCCGGGCACGCGCTGCGGCGCCGGCCGGACTGGGTCGTGGAGGGGACGACCCAGCTCGTGGCCGGCGCCGTGGCGGGTGCTCTCGGCGTGGTCGCCGCGTGGACGGTGGAGCCGCTGTCCGTGCCGGTGACCCTGGTGGGTGTGGCGGGCCTCGTGCTGGCCCGGCGGGCGAGCGGCTGGACGGTGCTCGGGGTGCCCGCCACCGCCGCCTCGCTCGTCGCCGTCGGCGGAGCCGTCGCGTGGACCGGGCGCCCGCTCGCCGACGCCGCGCTCGTCGCGACCCTCGCCGGGCTGGCCGCCGTCGTGCTCGCGTCGCTGGTTCCCGTTCTCCCGCAGTGGGATCGCCGCGCCGTCGGGGGGACCGGCGCCGCTGCCGTCGTGCTCGCGCTGGTGCCCGCCCTCGCCGTGGTGCCCGCCGTGCGCGAGCCGCGCCTGCTGGCGGTGCTCGCGACCGCGACGGTGCTCGCCGCCCTGCTCGCTGCCGACCCGCGCCGGGTCTGGTCCGGCGCCGAGCGCGCGTTCGGCGCCGGCGTGCTGGTGCCGCTGGCGGCGCTCACCGCGGCGACGGCCGTGCACCTCGCAGGGGTCGAGGGCGTGCGGGGGCTCGCGGGCGTCGACCCGGTGCTGGCCGCGGCCGTCGTGGTCGCCGCCGCGCTGGCCTCGGCCGCCACGCTGCACCGCGGCCGGCGGGTCCTGGCGCCGGTGGTCGAGCTGTCCGGTGGACTCGTCGGTGGCACGGTGCTGCTGGCCGCGCTCGCCGGTCTCGCCGGAGCCCGCGACGAGGCGTCCTGGCCGCTGCTGGTGGTCCTGGCCGTCGGCGCCGCCGCGCTGGCGAGCGTGCCGTCGCGGCGGTGGGTGGCCTGGGTGGCCCTGGCGCTCGCCAGCGGCGCGCTGTGGGACCGGCTCGCCGCGGCCGAGGTGGGGTCGGTCGAGGCGTTCAGCGTCCCGCCGGCGCTGGTCCTGCTGCTCGCCGGGGCGGTGACGACGCGCCGCGACGGGGTGGTGGCGCGTCCGAGCACCGTCACCGGGCTGGTGCTGCTCGTGCTGCCGTCGGCGGTCGCGTCGGTCGGGGGACCGTGGGTGCGTCCGGCGGTGCTGCTCGCGGGCGCCGCGGCGGCCGTGCTCGTGGCGCACCAGGTGCTCGGGGGGAGCGGGGAGGGCCGGTCCGGCCGGCGCGACGCCGCCACGCTGCTGCTGGGGGCGGCGGCGGTGGCGGTGCTGGCCGGACCGGCCCTGCGGGCGTTCGTCGGCACGCAGGTGGAGGTGTGGTCGGTGCCGTCCGCGCTCGTCCTGGCGGCGCTCGCGGTCGTGCTCTCGCGGCCCGCGTGGTCCGGTTCGGGCGCGATCGGGCTGGTGCCGTGGGCGGGGCTGGTGGCGCTCGTCGTCGGCACGGTGCCGTCGCTGGCGGTCGGCGCCGGGGAGGGAGGGCTGCCCCTGGCCCGGCACCTCGGGGTCGTCGTCCTGGCGGGTGCGGTGCTGGTGGTCCGCTCGCGCAGCGACCGGCCCGGTCCGCTGGGCTGGGGTGCGACGGCCGCTGCTGGCGCTCGCGACGGTGCTCGGCGCGACAGGCGGGCTGGACGGACCGGTCGAGCTGATCACCCTGCCGGCGGCCGCGGCGCTCGCGCTGGCCGGTGCGTCGACGATGCGCCGCAGCCCGGCGCTCGGGTCGTGGCCGTGGATCGGCCCGGCCGCTGCGCCGGCGCTGGTGCCGAGCCTGCTGCTCGCCACCACCGCAGGCCCGGCGGCGCGGACGGCGCTGCTGACGGTCGGCGCCGCGGTCGTCCTGGTCGAGGGGGTGCGGCGGCGCTGGCAGGCGCCGGTGCTGGTGGCGGCGACCGTGCTCGCCGTCCACGCGGTGGTCCAGCTCTCGCCGTTCGTGGCGCTGGCCTACCAGGCGGTGCCGCGGTGGGCGAGCCTGGCGCTGGTGGGCCTGGTGCTGCTCGCGCTCGGTGCGCGGTACGAGGCGCGGGTGCGCGACGTGGTCAGCCTGCGGAGGCGGGTCGCGACCCTGCGGTAGGCGCGGGCTCGGGCTCGGCGACGGCCAGCACCGGGTCGTCGGCGAGCTCGACGGTGAAGACGAACCGCCGGTACGCCCAGAACCGGAACAGCGTCGACAGCACCAGGCCGACCCCGTTCGCCGACACGTTGTCGGCCAGCGGGCTGCGCAGGCCGAGCAGGTAGTGCGAGGTGAACAGGCACGCGAGTCCGATCCCCAGCCCGACCACGTTGATGACGGCGAACTGGAGCAGCTCGCGCACCGGGGTCGCGGTGCGGCGGCGGCGGAACGTCCACTGCCGGTTGCCGTACCAGGCGACGCAGGTGGCCACGGCCACCGAGACCACCTTGGCGGTGAGGGGCTTGTCGCCCAGCACCTCGCCGGGGCCGAACCGGAGCAGGTTGAACAGCCCGGCGTCGACGACGAACGCGACGGCGCCCACGACGCCGAACTTGATCACCTCGCGGACCAGCACGTGCAGCGCGCCGCGCGCCCGGTCGAGCACGCGCTCGACGAGCCGGAACGGTGCCACGCGTCCTCCTCGCTGCCGGGTGCTGGTCGGTCCTGGTCGGGTGATCCTGAGTCGGGTTCGGAGCAAGCATCCCAGCAGCCTGGTCCGGCGGCGTGCGGCCGTCAGCAGTCCGTCAGCAGCCGTCAGTAGGCGTCAGTAGGCCCGTGTCGAGCGACCTCGTCACCGTCCCCGGCGGCTTCCCCACGGTGGCCGTGGTCGGCGGGGGCCAGCTGGCGCGGATGATGCAGCAGGCGGCGATCGGGCTGGGCGTGCGGCTGCGGCTGCTGGCCACCGACCCCGACGACAGCGCCGCGCAGGTGATCAGCGACACCCGGGTGGGGCACCACACCGACGCCGACGCCGTGCGCGCCCTCACCGACGGCGTCGCGGTGCTGACCTTCGACCACGAGCACGTGCCGACCGCCCTGCTGCACGAGCTGCAGGACGCGGGCGTCGCCGTCGGCCCGCCTCCGCAGGCCCTGGTGCACGCCCAGGACAAGCTGGTGATGCGGGAGCGACTCGCCGCCCTCGGCACCGACGCGCCCCGGTGGGCGCGGGCGGCCTCGCCCGACGCCGTGCGCGCGTTCGGCGACGACTCCGGCTGGCCGGTGGTCGTGAAGACCCCGCGCGGCGGCTACGACGGCAAGGGCGTCGCGGTGCTCGACGGCCCGGACGGGCTCGAGCGGGTGGCCGAGTGGTTCGCGGCCTTCCCGGAGGGTCTGCTGGTGGAGGAGAAGGTCGACTTCGTCCGCGAGCTCGCCGTCCTGGTCGCCCGCAGCCCGTCGGGCCAGGCCGCCGCGTGGCCGGTGGTGGAGACCATCCAGGTCGACGGCGTGTGCGACGAGGTGATCGCGCCCGCACCGGGTCTGGACCCCGGGCTCGCGGCCTCGGCCACCCGCTCGGCGCTCCACGTCGCCGGCGAGCTCGGCGTCACCGGCGTGCTGGCCGTCGAGGGCTTCGAGACCACCGACGGGCGGTTCGTCGTCAACGAGCTGGCGATGCGCCCGCACAACAGCGGGCACTGGACGATCGACGGCTCGACCACGTCGCAGTTCGAGCAGCACCTGCGGGCGGTGCTCGACCTCCCGCTCGGCGACGTGCGACCGCGCGCTCGGTGGACGGTGATGGCCAACGTGCTCGGCGGTCGCTACGAGGACCTGTACCGGTCGTACCTGCACGTGATGGCGCACGACCCGGCGGTCAAGGTGCACCTGTACGGCAAGGGCGTGCGCCCGGGACGCAAGGTCGGGCACGTCACCGCCTGGGGTGACGACCTGGACGACGTGCGCGCCCGCGCCCGCCACGCCGCCGACTTCATCAGGGGAGTGATCGACTCGTGACCGAGAACGGTTCTGCTGCAGCGCCGCTCGTCGGCATCGTCATGGGCTCCGACTCGGACTGGCCGGTGATGCAGGCCGCCGCCGAGGTGCTGGAGGAGTTCGGCGTGCCGCACGAGGTCGACGTCGTCTCGGCGCACCGGATGCCCACCGAGATGGTCGAGTACGGCCGCACCGCCGCCGCGCGCGGGCTGCGCGTCGTGGTCGCCGGTGCCGGTGGCGCGGCGCACCTGCCGGGGATGCTCGCGTCGGTGACGCCGCTGCCGGTCATCGGCGTGCCGGTCCCGCTGAAGCACCTCGACGGCATGGACTCGCTGCTGTCGATCGTGCAGATGCCCGCGGGCGTCCCGGTGGCGACGGTGTCGATCGGCGGTGCGCGCAACGCGGGTCTGCTGGCGGTGCGCGTCCTCGCCGCCGGTGAGGGCCCCGAGGCGGCGCGCCTGCGCGAGGAGATGCTCCGGTTCCAGGACGGGCTGCGCGAGGTGGCCGTCGCCAAGGGAGAAGCGCTGCGGCGCAAGCGGTCCGAGGGCGAGTGACCCTCCGCCCGCTCTAGCCGCCGGCCTGCGCGGCCTGCTCGTCGGCGATGGTGCGGATGCTCTCGGTGGAGGAGTCGCGCAGCGCCTGGAACACCTGATCGGCCGTGGCCTCGTCCCAGTCGACGACGACGCCGTGCTCGGTGCGGCGGGTGGTGTCGGCCACCGGGACGGTCAGCGAGATCCCGTTGCCGCCGGCGCTGTCGCGCATGGCGAGCAGGAACCACGCGAGGTCGGTGAGGCCGTCCTGCTCGTCCATGGTGAGGGCGTCGCCGCCGGCCCGGGCGAGCGGGAAGGCGTTGAACGGGTTCAGCACCGTCGCGGGGGCGAAGCCCTTCTTGGCGATGGCCGCCATGACCTCGCGCTGCCGCTCGACCCGACCGAGGTCACCGCGCACGTCGAGCTTGCGGCTGCGCGCGTAGCCGAGGGCGACCTTGCCGTCGGCCTCCTGGCAACCGGCCTGGATGTCGAGGTGGTCGGCGAGCGGGTCCTGCATCGCCTCCTTCGGGCAGATCGTCACGCCGCCGACGGCGTCGACCACCTCGCCGAAGCCGGCCAGGCCGGTCTCGACGTAGCTGTCGACGTGCAGGCCCGTGGCCTGCTCGACCGTCGCCACCAGCAGCGGCGGTCCGCCGATCGCGTAGGCGGCGTTGACCTTGTTCTCGCCCTGACCGGGGACGTCGACGTAGGAGTCGCGCGGGATGCTGAGCAGCACGGTCGGGCCGTTGCGGGGCCGGTGCAGCAGCAGGATCGTGTCGGTGCGCGAGGTCTCCTGCGCGCCACCGATGCTCGTGCCGTCGCGCGAGTCCGATCCCGACGACGAGGATCGTGCGGCCGGGGGTGTCGGCGACGGTGGAGCCGGACAGCGCGTCGACCCGGTGGACGTTCGACATCGCGGTGCGCGCCAGCAGCACCGGGTAGGCGACGGCCGCGACCAGCAGGAGCACGACGACCAGGGCCACGGTGCGCCCCCGGCGGCGTCGGCGAGGAGGTCGCGACGGGCGCTGCCGTCCGTACGTCGTGCCCGGGCCGCTCGTCGTAGCCGTCGTCGTAGCCGTCGTCGTAGCCGTCGTCGTAGCCGTCGTGGGAGCGCGACCGGGCGCTCGTCGTACCGGGTCTGCGCACGGCCGGGGGGCGCGGCAGCGGCCGTACGCCGCCGGACGGCCGGCTTGGCTCGGTAGGTGGAGGCGGGCCCCCAGCGGGGCTCGTCCTGCTCAGGCATGGGGAGAACGGTAACCCCGGCGCGGCCTGCTGCCCGGACCGCCACGCGCCGCCGGGTCCTGCGTCCGGGTGGTCCGTCCCGGGACCGGTCCCTAGTGTCGGGGTATGCGCTTCGGAGTGTTCGTGCCCCAGGGCTGGCGTCTCGACCTCGCCGGCATCGACCCCGCCGACCAGTGGCGCACCATGCACGACCTGGTGCAGCACGCGGACGACGGCACCGCCTGGGAGTCGGTGTGGGTGTACGACCACTTCCACACCACGCCGGAGCCCACCGACGAGGCGACCCACGAGGCGTGGACCCTGATGGCCGCGTTCGCGGCGTCGAGCACGCGCGTGCGGCTCGGTCAGATGTGCACCTGCATGGCGTACCGGAACCCGGTGTACCTGGCGAAGGTCGCCGCCACCGTCGACGTCGTCAGCGGCGGCCGGCTCGAGATGGGCATCGGCGGCGGGTGGTACGAGCACGAGTGGCGCGCCTACGGCTACGGGTTCCCGCGCGCCGGCGTGCGGCTGGCGATGCTCGACGAGGGCGTGCAGGTCTTCCAGCAGGCCTGGCGTGACGGCCGGGTCTCGTTCCAGGGCGAGCACTACCAGGTCGACGACGCGATCTGCCAACCGAAGCCGTTGCAGGAGAACGGGATCCCGCTGTGGATCGCCGGCGGCGGCGAGAAGAAGACGCTCCGGATCGCCGCGCAGCACGCCCAGTACACGAACTTCGACGTGACGCCGGAGACGTGGGCGCACAAGTCGTCCGTGCTGGAGCAGCACTGCCGCGACCTGGGGCGCGACTTCGGCGAGATCACCCGCTCCGGCAACGTCAACGTGGTGGTCGGACGCGACGAGGCCGAGGTGGCCGACCGTCTCGCGCAGATCGAGGACCGCCTCCGGCGGCTGATGCCGCAGCGCGAGGGCGACCTGCTCGGCGCCTACCGCGGCGGGCTCGCCGTCGGGACGCCCGAGCAGGTGGTGGAGCGGCTGCAGGCGGCCGGGTCGAACGGTCTGGCGTACACGATCTGCTACTTCGCCGACGCCGCCTACGACCGCAGCAACCTCGAGCTGTTCGAGCAGGAGGTCGTGCCCGCGCTGGCCGGCTGACCCTGGACAGGCGGACCCTGCGGGTGGACCATCCGCAGATGGGGAGCAGAGCAGCTTCGCGGGGGATCGTCGACGGCACCCTCGGCAGGAACCCACGACCTGCGGGTCTGGAAGCCGGGCGGCACGGGCGGTGGTGTGCCGGGCACGCCGTGCGCCGACAGCATCGGCACCACCCTCGCCGCCACGCCGCTGGTGACCCCGTGACGCTGCGGACCCGGCGGACCCGGCTGGGGTTCGTGGCCCTCGCGACGCTGGTGGCCGGTGGCCTCGCGCCGGTGGCGCCCGCTGCGGCAGCGCCGACGACGCTCGACGCAGCCCGGCTGACCGACTCGGGTCCCGGGTTGCTCGGCGGGTACCGCTACACGGTGCTCACGCTCGAGCTGGACCTCGCCGACCCGGACGGGCTGCCGGACGAGCTGGTCAACTTCGAGACCGAGCTCTACCCGGTGGCCAACGGGTCCATCGACCACGAGGGTTTCGTCGTCGAGACGCCGACCGACCTGCTCGTGGACGTGGTGAGCTGGGACCGGCTGCGACGCGTCACGGGCACGGCCACGGACGGCACCTGGCGCGGGACCGTCGCCGTCAGCAGCGTGGCCACCGGAGCCGTGACCGTCGACCGGGCGACGGTCACGGACTCGACGCAGGAGACCACCACGCTGCCGTTCCCGTCCCCGCTGACGGTCGACGTCGAGACGAACGCCGCGAGCGCTCCGTGGGTCTTCGCGGCTAACGGCTCGGTGCGGGTGGTGACGGGCGACGAGAGGTGGTACCCCTCGGTGCGGCTGACGACCCGTGGCGGTGCGCCGGTGGCCGGGGCGAGGGTCTACGCCGAGGGCGTCCCGTTCCAGGACGTCGTCCCGCAGCAGTACGTCCTGGTCTACCCGGCGGGCACGGCCCAGCCCACCCCCTCCGCGTTCCCGTACCTCACCGGGTCGGACGGCGTCCTCACGCTCCCCGCGGCGTACCCCCTGAGCCGGAACCCGGCGATGGCCGCCGTGGCGGCGTGGGGCAGCAGCTCGCGCTACCACACGCTGATGGCGGAGGGATTCCCGCCGCTGGTGGTGAAGTGGCAGGCGAAGTCGTCCTTCTCGGCCGGCGCGGGTGACGTCGTCACGATGAGCGGCAACGCCTGGCCGGCGCCGTCGATCTACCGCGCCGCGAACCCGACCGTCCACCTGCAGCGCCTCGTCGGGCGCACCTGGCGCACCGAGGCGTCGGGGTCGGTCCGGGCCAACGGGCGGTACACGGTGGTCTGGGACGCTCCCGACGCCGCGGGGTACTGGGTGCGGGCGTACAAGCCCGGCGGGATCGACGCGAACGGCCAGAGCGCGGGCACCGTCGGCCCTGCCGTGTGGATCGCCACACCGTAGGGAGCGAGGGGTTCGCGACCCGCCGGTAACATCGGTGCCGTGAGCACCGACTTCGACCTGTTCCGCATCTCCGACGACCACGAGGAGCTGCGGGCCGCCGTCCGCGCCGTCGCCGAGAACAAGATCGCGCCGTCACGCGGCCGCGGTCGACGAGGAGGCGCGCTTCCCGCAGGAGGCGCTGGACGCGTTGGTGGCCAGCGACTTCCACGCGCCGCACATCGCCGAGGAGTACGACGGCGTCGGCGCCGACGCGCTCGCCACCTGCATCGTGATCGAGGAGGTCGCCCGCGTCTGCGCGTCGTCGTCGCTGATCCCGGCGGTGAACAAGCTCGGCACGATGCCGCTGGTGCTCGCCGCCTCGGACGAGGTCAAGCAGCGCTACCTGCCGCCGGTGGCCCGCGGCGAGGCGATGTTCTCCTACGGACTGTCCGAGCGGGAGGCCGGCTCCGACACCGCCTCGATGCGCACCCGCGCGGTGCGCCACGGCGACGACTGGGTGCTGAGCGGGCAGAAGTCCTGGATCACCAACGCCGGCGTCTCGAAGTACTACACCGTGCTCGCGGTGACCGACCCGAACGGCCCGCGCGGTGGCAACGTCACCGCGTTCGTGCTGGAGGACGGCGACCAGGGCTTCGGCTACGGCGAGCTGGAGCGCAAGCTCGGCATCAAGGGCTCGCCCACCCGCGAGCTGCACCTCGACGACGTGCGGATCGGCGACGACCGCCGCGTCGGCGACGTCGGCGACGGTCTGAAGATCGCCCTGCGCACGCTCGACCACACCCGGGTCACGATCGGCGCCCAGGCCGTCGGCATCGCCCAGGGAGCGCTCGACCACGCGCTGGCCTACGTCAAGGAGCGCCGGCAGTTCGGCAAGCGGATCGCCGAGTTCCAGGGCATCCAGTTCATGCTCGCCGACATGGCGATGCAGCTCGAGGCGGCCCGTCAGATGGTCTACGTGGCGGCGTCCAAGTCCGAGCGCGAACGACGAGGACCTGCGCTTCTTCGGCGCCGCGGCCAAGTGCTTCGCCTCCGACGTCGCGATGCAGGTGACCACCGACGCCGTCCAGCTGCTCGGCGGCGCGGGCTACGTCAAGGACTTCCCGCTGGAGCGGATGCTGCGCGACGCCAAGATCACCCAGATCTACGAGGGCACGAACCAGATCCAGCGCCTGGTGATGGCCCGCCAGCTGCTCAAGTAGGCAGAACCGCGCGGTCGATCAGGGCGAGCTCAGCCAGCAGCGGCTCTCGCCGGCTGCCGCCGGACGCGGTGAGCCGCGACGCCGGCCACCGCGGTGGCGGCCAGGGCGACGAGCAGGGCCGGCGCCCACTTGCGGGGGCCGTCCAGCCCGAGGCCGGCCATGTTCGGACCGATCACCGTCAGGACGGTGAGAACCAGGACCACCACGCACAGCGCCCTCGCCACGCGTCGCGGGCCCGAGGCCGCGAGGACCAAGCCGACGGCCCACGGACCGACGTGCATGAGACCCGCTGCGCCCCAGGACATCACGTCCTCGTGCGGGAGCGCGAGAAGGGCGGGGCCGATCACCGCCGCGGCCACAGCCAGCGCCACCAGCGCGACCCGCGCCCACCCGGGTAGCCGGTCACCCGTCTCGGCCAGCTCCCGGCGCAGCACCAGGCCGCCCGCGCCCGCGAGCACGGCGCCCGCCACCGCCAGCCCGGCTGCGAGGGGGACGAGGTCGTAGAGGTCGCCGTTCACCGCCCCCATCCCGCTGGCCGGTCGCAGGTGCCGGACGCCCACCACGCCGGTGCCGAGCACCTGGAGCCCGCCCACCAGCGCCACCGAGGCGGCCCAGCGCCGGACGGCGCCGAGCGGGAGGGCGGTCAGCAGGACCCCGGCGAGGGCGCACCCCGCGAGCACGAGCGCGGTCCACCGCGGGTAGAAGGTCGACCCGCCGCCGGCCGGTCCGGTCAGGTCCGCGGTCTCGACCAGCGCCACGGCGCCACCGGCGGCCGCCAGGACGGCGGTCACGCCGGCGAGCTGGACCCACACCGTCCTCATCGCGCGAGTATGCGCGCCGACGGCGCCGCGTGCACCGTGTTCCCGCGGAGTTCCCGCGGAGCTCCCGCGGAGTTCCCGCGGACCTGACCAGGTCGGGCCGTCGGTAGGGTGCTCCCTCGTGGTGGACGACCGGAGCGGTGCAGCCGAACCCGTGGGTGGCTGGCCTCCGGTGACGGTGATCCTGCCCGTGCTCGACGAGGAGCGGTACCTCGCCGACGCCGTCGCGACGGCGCTCGGGCAGGACTACCCCGGTGAGCTCGACGTCGTCATCGCGCTCGGCCCGTCGACGGACGGCACGGACCGCGTCGCGAGGGAGCTGGTGGCCTCCGACCGCCGCGTCCGCACCGTGCCGAATCCCAGCGGGCGCACCCCGGACGGGTTGAACGCCGCGCTCGCGGCCGCCACCGGTGACGTCGTGGTCCGGGTCGACGGGCACGCCGAGCTCGCCGACGACTACGTGCGCGTCGCGGTCAGCGAGCTGGTCCGCGTCGGCGCCGACAACGTCGGCGGCATCATGGACGCCCGAGGGATCACCCCGTTCCAGAGGGCGGTCGGCTGCGCGATGCGCAGCCGGATCGGGGTCGGCAACGCCCGCTTCCACGTCGGCGGCGGGGCCGGTCCGGCCGACACCGTGTACCTCGGGGTGTTCCGGCGGGCCACGCTCGCGCGGCTCGGTGGCTTCGACGCGCGGTTCGCGCGCGCCCAGGACTGGGAGCTCAACCACCGGATCCGTGAGGATGGCGGCCTGGTCTGGTTCTCGCCGCGGCTGAGGGTCGTCTACCGGCCGCGACGCACCGTGCCGACCCTCGCCCGCCAGTACCTCCACTACGGCCGGTGGCGCCGGGTCGTGGCGCGTCGGCACGCCGGGACCATCAACCGCCGGTACCTCGCACCGCCCGCCATGGTGCTGGCCGTCACCGCGGGCGCGCTGCTCGTCCCGTGGTTCCCGCCCGCGGGGCTGGTCCCTCTGGGCTACCTGGGCGCGGTGGCCGTCGGTGGCGTGGTGGTGGGGCGGGGGGAGCCGTGGGCCGTGCGCGCGCTCGTCCCGGTCGCCCTGACGGTGATGCACTGGGCGTGGGGCGTCGGCTTCCTCACCAGCCCCCGGCGGCTGGGCACCTGACCCGTAACGTACGGGCCGTGGAGATCCTGATGCTGGCGCAGTCACCGGTCGCCGGCGACACCCGGATCCTGCGTGAGGCGGCGTCGCTGGTCGCCGACGGCCACCGCGTGACCGTCGTCGGACGCGACGTCCCGCAGGGGTTCGAGCCGGACGGTCTGCGCGTCCTGTCGGTCGGACGCTCCCAGGGGCTCGGCAGCGCCGCGCGGGTCCGCTCCGGCCTGAGCGGCCGGCTGGTGCGGGTGGCGCGGTGGGGGTTGCTGCCCGAGCACCGCCGCCGGGTCGAGGGCGCCTGGTCGCGGTCCGCCGCCCGCCTGGTGGAGGACCTGCCGGCGGACGCCGTGCACGCCCACGACTACAACACCCTCGCGCTCGGCGCCGAGGTCGCCCGCCGCAAGGGCGCGGCCCTGGTCTACGACAGCCACGAGTTCTGGACCGGGCGGCCCCGCGTCGGTCGGCCGACCCCCCTCGGCCGACGGCGGGAGGCGGCGGCGGAGGCCCGGCTCGGGCGGCTCGCCGACGCGGTGGTCACCGTCGGCGACGGAGTCGCCCGCGCGCTGCGCAGCGCGTACGGCTGGGACCACGTCGTCGTCGTGCGCAACACCTTCCCCGGGCCGGCGCCCTCCGGCGCCGCGGCTGCCCGCGCGGCTGCGCGGCCTGGTGTACGCCGGGCGGCTCGCCGCCGACCGCGAGCTCGAGGTGATCGCGCGCGCCAGCCGCCGGCTCGCCCTGCCGGTCCGGCTGGTCGGACCCGCTGACGCCGACTGGCTGTCGGGCTTCGACCCCGGCGACGCCACGGTCGGCGCCGCGCTCCCGGTCGAGGAGGTCGACGACCTCCTGCGCGAGGCGGGTGCGGCCCTGGTGACCCACTCCGACCGGTGGGTCAACCACCGTCTCGCCCTGCCGAACAAGCTGTTCCACGCGGTCAGCGTCGGCGTGCCGGTGGTGGCCACCGACGTCGGGGAGCTGGCTGCCACGGTCCGCGAGCACGGGCTCGGCACCCTCTACGACCCTGGCGACGCCGACGGGCTCGTCCGCGCCGTCGACGAGCTCGCCGACCGGTACGCCGAGCTCTCGGAGCAGGTCGCGTCCGCCGCCGCGGCGCTGGGCTGGTCGCACGACGAGCAGGTGCTGCGGCAGGTGTACCGCGATCTCGGCCGGGACGGCCGCGGGGCGACCCCGGCCGCGTGACCGCGGGGGATACCCTTGCCCAGCCCTGCCCCCGACGATCGACCCGAAGGACGACCCACCGCGATGGCAAAGACTCCCGGCGTGGACTCGGGGTACGTCACCGAGTACCAGGTGTACGAGCCGCACCGGGTCGGGCTGCCGCCGCTGCGCCCCTACTTCACCGAGCTGTGGCGCCGGCGCGAGTTCGCCGCCGAGCTGTCGCGCTCGGGGATGCGCGCGGCCAACACCCGCACGTTCTTCGGCCAGATCTGGTTGGTGCTGAACCCGCTCCTGCTGGCCGCCGTCTACTACCTGCTGGTCAGCATCCTGGCCGACCGGGGCGGCCTGGACTACATGGTCCACCTGGTCGCCGGCCTGTTCGCCTACTACTTCGTCACCGGCTGCATCAGCGCCGGCGCCGGCTCGGTCACCGGCGGCGGCAGCCTGGTGATGAACATGTCGTTCCCACGGCTGCTGATGCCGCTGTCGGCCGTGCGCACGGCGTTCTTCCGGTTCCTGCCGACGCTCGTGGTGTACCTGATCATCCACCTGCTCGCCGGTGCGCCGTGGTCGTTCACGATGCTGCTGGCGCTGGTGTTCCTGGCGATGATGGTGGTGTTCGCGGCCGGGATGGCCGCCGTCGTGGCGGCCGTGCAGGTGTACTTCCGCGACACCGCCAGCTTCCTGCCGTACCTGATCCGCATCTGGCTGTACCTGTCCCCGGTGCTGTGGTTCGCCGAGGACGTCCCCGAGCGGCTGCGGCCGTTCATGGTCCTCAACCCGCTGTACAGCCTGCTCGGCGGCTGGAGCGATCTGCTGGTGCGCGGCCAGCTGCCGTCGCCCGGGCTGTGGCTCGCCGCCGCCGGGTGGAGCGTGGCAGCTGCCGTGGTCGGCGCCCTGTTCTTCATGTCGAGGGAGCGTGATTTCGCTGTCCGCCTCTGAGCCGACGCCGCCGGTCGCGGCCGGCACCGCGCCGCCCGCCGTCCGGGTGCAGGACGTCAGCATCACCTACCGCACCACCTTCGAGCGGACGCCGACGTTCAAGAGCGCCATCGTCCGGTTCGGCCGCGGGGAGCGCGCGGTGCGCGAGGTGCACGCCGTCAGGAACGTCACGTTCGACGTCCCCGAGCACACCGCGCTGGGCATCATCGGGGCCAACGGTGCCGGCAAGTCCACCCTGATGCGTGCGCTGTCCGGTGTGCTGCCTCCGACCAGCGGCCGGATCGAGGTCCACGGCCGGATCAGCGCGCTGCTGGCCCTCGGCGTCGGCTTCAACAACAACCTGTCCGGGCGCGAGAACGTGCTGCTCGGGGGGCTGGCCGGCGGACTGTCCCGCAAGCAGGTCGAGGAACGCGCCGCCGACATCGCCGCCTTCGCCGAGATCGGCGACTTCATGGACCTGCCGCTGCGCACCTACTCGTCGGGGATGCGCAGCCGGCTCGCCTTCGCCGTGTCGGTGCACATGGAGCCCGACATCCTGCTCATCGACGAGGCCCTGTCGGCCGGCGACGCCAGCTTCAAGGCGAAGGCCGCCGCCAAGATGCACGAGCTGATGTCGTCGGCCCGGGCGATGTTCCTCGTGAGCCACTCGCTGGGCAGCATCAAGGAGCTGTGCGACACGGTGATCTGGATGCACAAGGGTCAGCTCATGCTGCAGGGGCCGCCGGACGAGGTGATCGCGGCCTACACGAAGTTCCTCAAGGTGGGCGAGGACGCCTTCACCCTCGAGGACCTCTGACCGGTGCCGACACCGCACGTGCCGGCCCGGCCTGTCACGGTGTCGGTCCTCACCTCGGGGCACGACGTCGCCGACGCCCGGCTGCACCGCGAGGTCGGGGCGCTCCAGCGCGCCGGCGCGCGGGTCGAGGTGCTGGGCCTGGGGTCTGCGGACGACGCCCCTGACGGCGCCCGCGTCCGCACCTGGCGGCGCGGCTCGCTGCCGGCCCGCGCGGTCCACGCGCTGACGCTGCCGTGGCGCGCGAGCGGCAGCGTGGTGGTCACCCTCGACCCCGAGCTCGCCCTGAGCGCGCGGTGGTGGCGGCGCGCCGGTCGGGGCCGGCGCCTGGTGGCCGACGTCCACGAGGACTACCTGCGCCTCCTGCGCGACCGGCCGTGGATCGGCCCCGCTTCGCGGCGCGTGGCGGAGGCGGTCGCCGCGCTCGCGGTCCGGGCCGCCGCCGGGGCCGACCTCACCACCGTCGCCGACGACCACCTCCCTCCGCACGCACCGCGACGCCGCTGGGTGCTGCGCAACCTGCCCGACACCCGGCTGCTGCCGGCCGGCCCGCCTGCACGGGACGCGCGCCCGCGTGCGGCGTACGTGGGCGACCTGCGCGCCAGCCGGGGTTTGTTCGCCATGGTCGAGGCGGTCCGGCAGGCGCCGGGCTGGACGCTCGACCTCGTCGGGCCGGTCAGCGCCGCCGACCGGGGGCGGCTCGACCGGCTCCTCGCGCAGGACGACCTGTCCGAACGGGTCCGGCTGCACGGCCGCCTCGCGCCGCGGGCCGCCTGGGAGGTCGCCGCCGGTGCCTGGGTGGGGATGCTGCTGCTCGAGGACACCCCCGCCTTCCGCGACGCCCTGCCGAGCAAGGTGCACGAGTACCTGTGGTGCGCGATGGCGGTGCTCACCACCGACCTGCCGCGTCAGGCCGGGCTGGTGCGCGACAGCGGCGCCGGGGTCGTGGTCGCCGACGCCGAGCAGGCCGGCGCGGCGCTGCGGGCATGGTCGGACGACCCGGCCGCGGTGGCGGCGCTGGGCGACCGCGCGGCGGCCTGGGCGCGCGAGCACCTGGACGACGACGCCTACGACGCCTGGGGGCGGGCCGTCGTGGCGCTGGCCGGAGCGGCCCGGTGAGCGCCTCGCTGCCGCGGCGCTGGCAGACGATCCGGCGCAGCGCCCTCACGCGCGTCCCCGCGCCGGTCGCGGAGCGGGATGCGGTCCGCTCGCGCCTGGGCGGTGCGCGCGACCGCGCAGCTGCGGCGGCCGATCACGCTGCCGGTCCTGCCGCCGCCCCCGGACGCGCCGGTCCGGCTGCTGGTGGGGCCGGCGAACTTCGCCGGGCAGGGGGCGGCGTGGGCCCGGTGCGCGGAGCGCCACCTGGACGGCGTGGGCGCGCAGGCGTTCCAGGTGGTGTCCGGGCCGTTCGGGTACCCGAGCGCGTACGGCGTCGACGGCGACACCTTCCGGCACCCGCGCTTCGGGCACGCGCACCACCGGCACGTGCTCGCCGGGTTCACCCACGTCCTGCTCGAGGCCGGACGTCCGGTGCTCGGCCTCCGGTTCGGCAGCACCTCGGCCGGAGACGCCCGCGCGCTCGCCGCCGCCGGTCTGTCCGTCGCGCTGGTGGCCCACGGCTCCGACGTGCGTCGTCCGAGCCGTCACCTCGAGCGCGAGCCGGAGTCGCCGTTCGGGCGCACCGAGCCGGAGTACACGCGGGTGCTGGAGGCGCGCGCCCGCAGCAACGAGCAGCTGTTCGAGGAGCACGACGGCCCGGTCTACGTCTCGACCCCCGACCTGCTGCTCGACGTCCCCCGCGCCACGTGGCTGCCGGTGGTCGTCGACCCGGCCGGGTGGGCCTCGCCGGCGCCGCTGCTGCAGCGGCGCAGGCCCGTGGTGCTGCACGCGCCCACCAACGCCGCCCTCAAGGGCAGCGAGGTCGTCGACGAGGTGCTCGGCCGGCTCGACGCCGCCGGCGCGATCGAGTACCGGCGGATCACCGGGATCCCCGCCGTGGAGCTGGCCGAGCTCGTGCGCACCGCCGACGTCGTCGTCGACCAGCTCCGGCTCGGCGCGTACGGGGTGGCGGCCTGCGAGGCGATGGCGGCCGGTCGGGTCGTCGTCGGCCACGTCGGCCTCCAGGTGCGCGAGCACGTGCTGGCCGCCGCCGGGGCCGTCCTCCCCGTCCTGCAGGCGGTGCCGGGCACGTTCGAGGAGACGATGGGCCGCGTGCTCGAGGACCGCGACGCCGCGCGCGCCGTCGCGGCGGACGGCCCTGCGTTCGTCGAGCAGGTGCACGACGGCCGTCTCTCGGCGGACGCCCTCGGCCGGTGGCTGACGCCGCGGTGACCTGCACCGCGCCCGGCCTCAGCGCTGCGCGCGGCCCTGCAGCACCTTGCGCGCGGACGGCAGGCCGACCACCACGGGTGGACCGTGGACCTTGCGCGCCAGAGCCCACACGGCCCGGTGCGAGTTGCCGTCGACGCCGACGAGCACGTCGGCCTCGCGCACGGCCGCCAGGACGCCCGGGACGGTGCCGACGCCGATCGCGAACTTGATCGAGACGCTGTTGGCGCGCAGCCGCTGCACCAGACCGGTCGCGTGCACCGTCCGCATGGCGCGGCTGACGGGGTCGTCGCCGTAGGTGCCGCGGTAGAGCCGCCGGCCGGTGAGCCGCACCCTCTTGGCGCGCCAGGTGAGGCCGTGCCGGACCCGCCGGGCGCTCCACGCGGAGTCAGGCGTCGCCGCGGACCGCTGGTCGGTCGTCTCGTCGTCGACGAACGAGGTGTCGGGTGTCTCCGGCGGAGCGGGCACCGGTGCGCCGCCCTGCTCGCTGTCGGCCGGGGACATGTCCGCCTGGGCGGCGGTCTCGTCGTCGCGGTGCGGTTCGACCGCACCCAGCGCCCCGGGGGGCGCCACCTCGTGCCGGCGGGCCCGGCCCAGGCGGGGTCCGATCACCCAGTGCTCGCGCACCGGCAGCGGCTCCGCGGGAAGGTGCCAGCTCACCAGGGTGATGTCGACCGGCGCGCCGCCGACGGCGAGGTCGTCGTGGGCCGACCGCACCCACTGCGATCGCAGCCCCCGTCCGCCGACCACGAGCACCGCCTTCATCGTGCCCCTCCGCGCCTCCTCCGTGCTCTCCTGCTCGACCCGCTCGTGCGCGACCCCCAGGAGGGCGTCCACCCGCGGCAGCAGCTGGTTGTCGCGGGCGTAGCGGTCGGCGAACCGTGCCGCCTGCGCCCGCACCTCGGGCGTGGCCGTCCGGGCCGCCTGCGCACCTGCGGTGATCGCGGCGGCGATGTCGGCCGGGGCGAGGCTGGCGGCGGGGAACCACAGCGGGTACCCGCGCAGGACGTCGGTGGCGGCGTTGCCCGGGTCGTGGACCGACACCACGGGGAGGCGCCGAGGACATGTACTCGAACACCTTGCCGCTGGTGACGTAGCGCCCGGTGCCGAGGATCAGCAGCAGCGCGTCGAACCGGTCGTAGGTCGCGGCGATGCTCGCCTTGGCCACCGGACCCTCGTAGCTGAGGCCGTGCTCGGCGCCCTCGTCGATGGTGCGCACCATCTCCGGCCGTGGCATCGAGTAGTAGCCCGAGGTACCCGTGCAGCTCGGCGCGGGCGTCCCGGAGGTCGCCACCGGCCTGACGCGCGGAGGTCCACGCCTGGACGAACTCCTCGCAGCGGCACCTTCGGCGAGATGGTGCCGATGTAGCCGAAGACGAGCGGACGGCCGTCGGGCGGGCCCTCGGCGCGCGGGGCCGGCGCCAGGCCGGGGTCGTGCCCGTTCATCACCACGTGCATGCGGTCGGCGGCGTCCGGGTACCGCTCGGCGTGCCAGGTGCGGATGCCCTCGTTGACGAACCAGATCTCCTGGGCCGACGACACCAGCCGCCGCTCGATCCGGGCCGCCCTGCTGCGGTCGGAGTGCAGCTGGTGGCCGTCGAAGACGTCGAGCAGCCACGCGTCGCGGTAGTCCATGACGTACGGCACGCCGGCCTCCTCGTGCAGGACCTGCCCGGGCACGAAGTCGACGTTGGGGTTCGCGCTGCCCGATCACGAGGTCGACCGGATCGCGGCGGTGCAGCTCGCGCGCGGCCGTGGGCGAGCCGCCGCGCCCACGGGCCGTAGCCGACCTCGGGGAACGCGACGGTGTCGATCCTGTTGCGGGTGCGCCGCCACGCTCCCGGCGGCGAGCGCGCGGTAGGTGCTCCAGCGCCGCACGTCGGTCTCGACCGCGGGCCAGTCGAACGGCACGCGGTGCACGCTGACGCCGGGGTGGATCCGCTCCTCGAGCGAGGGGTCGGTTCCCGTGAAGCGCTCGAAGGTCTCGCGATCTGCGGTCAGGACGCTGACGCGGGCGCCCCTCTGCGCGAAGGCGTTCGCCGTGGCGAGGGCGCGGTAGACGCCTCCACCGCGGCACGGGGGAAACCCCCACGCCACGTACAGCACGTGCTCGGGCCTGGGCGTGGACACCACGCGGCGGTCCTCTCGACGGATCGGGTCGGCCCACGCCGTCGACGTCGGGCCCGGGGTGGCGCCTCGTGGCCGCGCACCGGGCCACGATCCTAACGGGCGGGACGCCGGGCCCGGTCCGGCGGCGTCGAGGGCACGACCGCACCGCGCTAGGGTCTAGGCCGTGCCCACACGCATCGTCGACAGCGCCGACGTCGACCCCGGCGCCAGCATCGGAGACGGCAGCTCGGTGTGGCACCTGGCCCAGGTCCGCGAGGGAGCGGTGCTGGGCGAGGGGTGCATCGTCGGGCGGGGCGCGTACATCGGCACCGGGGTGCGGATGGGCCGCAACTGCAAGGTGCAGAACTACGCGCTGGTCTACGAGCCGGCCGTCCTGGAGGACGGCGTGTTCGTCGGCCCGGCGGTGGTGTTCACCAACGACCACTTCCCCCGCTCGGTCGCGCCCGACGGCACGCTGAAGCGCGGGGACGACTGGGAGCCGGTCGGCGTCACCTGCCGCGAGGGCTCCTCCATCGGGGCGCGCGCGACCTGCGTCGCCCCGGTGACGATCGGGCGCTGGGCGATGGTCGCCGCCGGCGCGGTGGTCACCAAGGACGTCCCCGACTTCGCGCTCGTCGCCGGCGTGCCGGCGCGGCGGATCCGCTGGGTCGGCCGCGCCGGGATCCCGCTGGAGGACCAGGGCGGCGGCACCTGGCGGTGCCCGCAGACGGGCGAGACCTACACCGAGACCGACGGACAGCTCACGGAGGCTGGAAGCTGATGACCGACATGATCCCCGCCGCGAAGCCGATCATCGGCGACGACGAGCGCGCCGCGGTCGACCGCGTGCTGCGCAGCGGCATGATCGCCCAGGGCCCGGAGGTCGCGACCTTCGAGCAGGAGTTCGGCGCCCACCTCGCCGGCGGCCGCACCTGCGTGGCCGTCAACTCCGGCACCGCCGGCCAGCACCTCGGCCTGCTGGCCGCGGGCGTCGGCCCCGGCGACGAGGTCATCGTCCCGTCCTTCACCTTCGCGGCCACCGCGAACTCGGTGGCGCTCACCGGCGCCACCCCGGTGTTCGTCGACATCGAGCCCGACTTCTTCTGCCTCGACCCGGCCGCCGTCGAGGCCGCCGTCACCGAGCGCACGGTCGGCGTCATGCCGGTGCACCTGTACGGGCACCCGGCCGACATGACCGGCCTGGGCGCGGTCGCCGAGAAGCACTCGATCAAGATCTACGAGGACGCCGCGCAGGCGCACGGCGCCACCTGGCAGGGCGCGCAGGTCGGCACCTTCGGCACCTTCGCGATGTTCAGCCTGTACCCGACCAAGAACATGACCTCCGGCGAGGGCGGCATGGTGAGCTGCGCCGACGAGGACATCGCGCGGATGATGCGGCTGCTGCGCAACCAGGGCATGGAGAAGCGGTACGAGAACGAGGTCGTCGGCTTCAACGCCCGGATGACCGACGTGCACGCCGCGATCGGCCGGGTGCAGCTCGGCAAGCTCGACGGCTGGACCGCGACCCGCCAGAGCAACGGCGCGTTCCTGTCCGAGCACCTGCAGGGCGTCGTCGTCCCGCCGGTGGCCGAGGGCGCCACGCACGTCTACCACCAGTACACGATCCGGGTCACCGACGACCGCGACGGCTTCGCCAAGGCGCTCGCCGACGAGCACGGCATCGGCACCGGGGTGTACTACCCGATCCCGAACCACCGGCTGCCCTCGTTCCGGCTCACCCTCGACCTGCCCGAGACCGAGCGCGCCGCCGCCGAGGCGCTGTCGCTGCCGGTGCACCCGTCGCTGTCGCAGGGCGACCTCGAGCGCGTCGTCGAGGCCGTCAACACCCTCGCGAAGGCCGGTGCGTGAGATGGCGAACCTGCGCGCGGGCCTGATCGGCCTGGGGATGATGGGCCGCCACCACGGCCGGGTGCTGCGGGCTCTCGACGGCGTCGACCTGGTCGCCGTCGCCGACCCCGCCGGCGACCCGCACGGCGTGGCCGGCGACCTCGAGGTCCTCAGCGACGTCCAGCGGATCATCGACGCCGGCGTCGACTACTGCATGGTGGCCGCCCCCACCCAGTTCCACGAGGAGATCGGCCTGGCCCTGGCCGGCGCCGGCGTGCACGCGCTGGTCGAGAAGCCGCTGGCCAAGGACACCGCCGGGTCGTCCCGGCTGGTCGAGGCGTTCGAGGCCGCGGGGCTGGTCGGTGCCGTCGGCCACATCGAGCGCTACAACCCGGCGCTGCAGAACCTGCGCCGGCGCCTGGAGGAGGGCGAGCTCGGCGCGGTGTACCAGGTGGTCACCCGCCGGCAGGGCCCGTTCCCGGCCCGGATCGCCGACGTCGGCGTGGTCAAGGACCTCGGCACCCACGACATCGACCTGACCGCGTGGGTCACCCAGCAGCCGTTCGTCTCGGTCTCGGCCCGCACCGCGTTCAAGAGCGGTCGCGAGCACGAGGACCTCGTGGCCGCGGTGGGCACGCTCGCCGACGGCACCGTCACCAGCCACCTGGTGAACTGGCTGTCGCCGATGAAGGAGCGCATCACCATCGTCACCGGCGAGAAGGGGGCGTTCACCGCCGACACCCTGACCGCCGACCTCACCTTCCACGCCAACGGCCACGTGCCGACCACGTGGTCCTCGCTGGCGGAGTTCCGCGGGGTCTCCGAGGGCGACGTCGTGCGGTACGCGATCGCCAAGCCGGAGCCGCTGCGCACCGAGCACGAGGCCTTCCGCGACGCCGTCCTCGGCAAGGAGGCCGACATCGTCACGATGCGCCAGGGCCTGGCGACGGTGGCGGTCGCCGAGGCGATGATCGAGTCCTCCCGGTCGGGGACCACGGTGGAGGTGGGCCGGCCCTGAGCGACGGGATCCACCGCACGCCGAGGCTCCTCGTCCTCACCGCGTCCGACCCGGTCGCCGACCTGCGGGCGGCGACCGTGGCCCTCGACGCGTCCGCCGGCGGGTGGGACGTCACGCTGGTCGGCCGCGCCGGCGCGTCCGGGCACGGTCCGGTGGGGCCGCAGGGCGAGCTCGTCAGCCGGATCGGACCGGTCCGCGTGGTGCGCTGGCCGTGGCCCGAGCCGATGCCCCAGCTGCGCTCGCGGCCGCCGGCGTTCCACGACGACGCCGCCGCCCCGGCCGACCGGGTCGCGCTGGCCGCCCGCCGCAGCCGCAGCGCCCCCGCCCGAGGCGACCGCGCCACCACGACCGCCGCGCTGGCCGCGGCCCGGCTGCGCAGCGGCACGCGCACGGCCCTGCACGGTCTGCTGGACGACGCTCCCGAGCCGACCCGCACCAGCGTCCGTCGCCAGGTGCACGAGATCGGCCGGCTCGACGCGCTCGAGCTCGAGTGGGGCCGGCGGCTGGAGGGTGCGGCGGCGCAGGCCGACGTCGTGTGGGTCGTCGGCGACGAGCCGCTCGGCGCCGTGATGAGCCTGCCCGACCGCTCCGGCCGCCGGGTGGTGTACGACCTGCGCACCGACCTGACCTCGCAGGAGGCGCGGCTGCGCCGCCGGGTGCGGGTGCCCGTCGCGGGGGCGCGGGCCCGACGGGAGCGGCACCTGGCCGCCCGGGTCGACCAGGTCGTGGTCGGCTCGCCCGAGGCGGCGCAGGCGGCTCGCGCACGGCACGGCGGCACACCGGTCCTGGTCCCCGACCGGGTCGCCGGCCCCGTCCCGGACCGCCCGGTCTCCCCGACCCTCACCGACCTGGCCGAGCGGGTCGAGGGCCACCACCAGGTGCTCGTGGCCACCGACCCCGTCGTCGGCAGGGCCGCTCACGACCTCCAGCAGCTGTTCCCGCTGCTGCTCGACCGGCCCGAGTCCAGCTGCTGGTGGTCACCGCCGGGCGCGGTCACGGCCGCCACCCGCTGCGCGACGCCGCCGCCGCGGCCGGCGTGGGCGGACAGGTGCACTTCGTCGACGAGGAACCGGACGGCTGGCTGGCGACCAGCCTGGCCACCGCGGCGGTGGGCATCGCGCTCGCGGCCGACCCGGTCGAGTCCTCGGTCCAGCTGCCGTCGTCCTACCTGCGGCTGCGCGCCGACGGGTTGCCCGTCCTGGCGCAGGCCACGGCACCAGTGACCCGGGCGGCGGCCACCGACGCCGGGGCCGAGGTGGTCGACCTGTCCGACGCCACCGCGCTGGCCGCGGCGGTCGACCGTGTCCTGGGGCTCGGCCACGTGCCGCCGGACGCCACGCCCGGCACCGAGGGCGTCGAGGTGCTGGACGTGCTCGGCCGGGACGTCGCGGCGCAGCCCGCCCGCTCCGCCCCGGTCACGGCGACCCCGGCCACCGCGCTGCGCGAGTCGCGCGTCTCGCCGCTGCCGCGACGCCTCGGAATCGGCCCCGCGAACTTCGCCGGCCAGGGTTGGGCCTGGGGCAGGGCGGTCGAGAAGGTCGTGCCCGGGCTGCAGGTCGAGGTCTTCGCCCGGCCGCAGGGCACGCTGACCTTCCCGTCCGACCGGGTCGTACCGGTCGACCGGGTCGGCACCCTGCGCGGTCGGCTCGACGAGGCCGAGCACCTGCTGCGCACCTTCACGCACCTGCTCGCGGAGGCCAACCGCCCCCTGCTCGGCGGACTGCTCTGCGACGACGCGACGGCCGACATCGCCTTGCTGCAGCGGCACGGGATCGACGTCGCCGTCGCCCTGCACGGCTCGGAGGTCCGCGACCCGTCCCGCCACGCCGAGCTCGAACCGTTCTCCCCGTTCCGCGACGACAGCCAGGCCGCCGTCGCGTACCGCGAGTGGGCGCAGGGGCTGGTCGACCGCACCACCGCGATGCTGGCGTCCTTCGACGGTCCCGTCTTCGTCTCCACGCCCGACCTGCTCGACGACGTGCCCACCGCGCTGTGGCTGCCGGTCGTGGTCGACCCGGACCGTCCGCAGGGTGCGCCGCCGCTGTCGGGCGGGGGTCCGCCGGTCGTGCTGCACGCACCCTCCAAGGCGGTCGCGAAGGGCACCGCCCTGGTCGAGCCGCTGCTGCACCGGCTCGCCGAGCAGGGGGTGATCCGGTACCGCGCCGCCCGCGGCGTCGCGCCCGAGGCGATGCCGGCCCTGCTCGCGGAGGCCGACGTCGTTCTCGACCAGTTCTCCCTCGGCAGCTACGGCGTGCTCGCCTGCGAGGCGATGGCCGCCGGACGGGTGGTGGTCGGCAACGTCGGCGGGCGGGTGCGCGACCGCGTGCGCGACCTGGTGGGGGAGGACCCGCCGCTGGTGCAGGCCACGCCGGACGACCTCGAGGACGTGCTGCGCGGCCTGCTCGCCGACCCCGACGGCGCCCGCGCCGCCGCCCTGCGCGGCCTGGACTTCGTGGGCCGCGTGCACGACGGCCACCGCTCCGGCCAGGTGCTCGCCGACGCCTTCGTCCTGCGCGGGCAGGGCCCGGCCGAGGCCCGCTAGCGGGCGCTATCGTTTCCCACCGTCCCGACCCCGACCCCCTGTCTGAGGTGCTCATCCCGTGAAGATCGCCGTCGTCGCCCTCGGCAAGATCGGCCTGCCGCTGGCCGTCCAGTTCGCCGACAAGGGCCACGAGGTCGTCGGCGTCGACGTCAACGCCGAGCCGTCGTCGACAGCGTCAACGCCGGGCGCGAGCCGTTCCCCGGCGAGGCGCACCTGCAGGAGAAGCTGTCGAGCCGCCGTGGCCGCCGGCCGGCTGCGCGCCACCACCGACTACGCCGAGGCGGTCCCCGGTGCCGAGGCCGTCGTGCTGGTCGTGCCGCTGTTCGTCGACGCCGACGGCGTCCCCGACTTCGGCTGGATGGAGTCGGCGACCGCGCTCGCTCGCCGAGCACCTGACGCCCGGCACGCTGGTCTCCTACGAGACGACGCTGCCGGTCGGCACCACCCGCGACCGCTGGAAGCCGATGCTCGAGGAGGGCTCCGGCCTGGTCGAGGGCACCGACTTCCACCTGGTCTTCTCCCCCGAGCGGGTGCTCACCGGCCGGGTCTTCGCCGACCTGCGCAAGTACCCGAAGCTGGTCGGCGGGCTCGAGCGAGGAGGGCGCCCGCCGGGCCATCGCGTTCTACGAGCAGGTGCTCGACTTCGACGACCGCCCCGACCTCGCGCGCGGCAACGGCGTGTGGGACCTCGGCAGCGCCGAGGCGGCCGAGCTGGCCAAGCTCGCCGAGACCACCTACCGCGACGTCAACATCGGCCTGGCCAACCAGTTCGCCCGGTTCGCCGGCACCGACGGCATCGACGTCATGCAGGTCATCGAGGCCTAGCAACTCCCAGCCGTACAGCCACATCCACCTGCCCGGCATCGCGGTCGGCGGCCACTGCATCCCGGTCTACCCGCGGCTGTACCTGTGGAACGACCCCGAGGCCACGGTCGTGCGCGCGGCCCGCGAGGCCAACGCCGCCATGCCGGAGTACACGGTCGGCCTGCTCGCGGGCGCCTACGGCGACCTGACCGGCGCCCGGTGGCCGTGCTCGGCGCCGCCTACCGCGGCGGGGTGAAGGAGACGGCGTTCTCCGGCGTCTTCCCGACCGTCGAGGCGCTGCAGCGCCGCCGGCGCCACCGCGCTCGTGCACGACCCGATGTACACCGCCGACGAGCTGCGCGCGCTCGGCTTCGAGCCGTACGAGCTGGGCGAGCCGGTCGACGCCGCGGTCGTGCAGGCCGACCACGCCGAGTACCGCGAGCTCTCCGCCGACGACCTGCCCGGCGTCAAGGTCCTGGTCGACGGCCGCCGGGTCACCGACGCCGGCGCGGTGGCCCGGCGTCCGACGACTCGTCATCGGCGGTCCGCGGGGATGACCCCGCGGCGCGGGTGGCTGCGGGGCCGGGTGCGGGCCGAGCTGGCCGGCGGCCCGGGCTGCGGCTGCGGGTCTGGGACCTGCGCCGCCGCTCGGCCTCGGGACGACCCCGCGCCGGGCCCCGGGCCGGCCCGCGCACGCGGCGCACGCTGCGACCTGCCGGCCCCGCCGGACGGCCGCCGCCCCGGCGCCGCGAGCTCGTGTTCGAGGCGCCCGAGCAGATGTACGTCCTGAAGACGCTGGTGGAGAACGGTTTCGGCGGGTACGAGGTCGAGGCGCTGGCGTGCTTCCTCGCGATCACCGACGCCGGCCCGCGCGGTCACGTCCTCGACATCGGCGCCAACATCGGCGTGTACGGCCTGCTCGCCGGCGCCGTCACCGAGCGCGAGGTGGTGGCGTTCGAGCCCACCCCCTGGATCGCCCGGAGGCGGCGGCCGCCGCCCGGCTGAACGGGCTGCCGGTGCAGGTGCGCGCCGAGGCGCTCGGCGACGAGCGCACGATCGCCACCTTCTACCTCTCCGACAACACCGACAGCTCCAGCTCGCTCGCGGCGGGGTTCCGGCCCTCCGGCACCAGATCGACGTCCGGGTCGAGACCCTGGACGACCTGGTGGCGCGGGAGGGCTGGCGGCCCGCGGTGATCAAGATCGACACCGAGACGACCGAGCCGGCGGTGCTGCGCGGCGCCACCCGCACCCTCGCCGAGCTGCGCCCGTGGGTGCTGTGCGAGGTGCTGCACGGCGCAGCGAGCAGGACCTGCAGGACGCCTTCGCGCCGTTCGGCTACACGATGTACCACGTCGTCGACGACGTGCCGTTCGTGCCCGCGACCTCGATCGCCGGCGACCCCACCTACGCCCACCTGATGTGGCTGTTCCTGCCCGAGCCCGCGACGCAGGAGTCTGGGACCGGGTCCGGGGCTGGCGCGCCGCGCTGCAGGTCGGCCGATCGCCCGTGACCGGCCCGTCCCGGTTCACACCGTCCCGCGTGCCGATGCTGGCCCGTGAGCCCCGTCCCCGCTCCCCGCTGCGCCACCGCCTCGTCGCGACCGCGCCGCCCTGGTCGCCGCCGCCGCCCGCCCTGGTCGCGGCGCCCGCCCAGGCCGCGACCGGCGCTGCACGTGGAGGGCCGTGGGTACGGCCACGGCCGCGGGATGTCGCAGTGGGGCGCCTACGGCGCCGCCGACGCCGGCCTGGACTGGACCCGGATCCTCGACTTCTACTACCCGGGCACCACCCGCGCCGCCACGGGCAGCGGGCAGGTCCGGGTGCTGCTGTCCGCCGACACCGGTGCCGACGTGCACGTGCAGGCGGCGCCCGGCCTCGCGCTGCGCAGCGGCGGGCAGACCGCCGCGCTCCCGACCGGGTCGCACTACGACGGCTGGCGGCTGGTGCGCTCCGGCCCGGGGCGGGCCCGGCGCTGCAGCGGCTCGACGCCGGCGTCTGGGCGACGGTGACGCCGCCCGTGCCGATCTCCGGCGACACCGGGTTCGTCGTCCCCGGCGGCAACGTGCGGCTGGTGCTCCCGTCCGGCGCCACCGCCGGGTACCGCGGCGAGGTGCGGGCGGTGCCCGAGGGCACGACCGGCCTGCGCAGCGTCGCGGTGCTCGACATGGAGGCCTACCTGCGCGGCGTCGTCCCCGCGGAGATGCCGGCGTCGTGGCACGAGCAGGCGCTGCGGGCGCAGTCGGTGGCGGCCCGGTCGTACGCGGCCCGGCTGCGGGCCGCGAACGCGGCCAAGGCGTGGGACCTGTGCGACACCTCGTCCTGCCAGACCTTCAAGGGCGCCGGGACGTACTCGGCCGACGGCACGCTGCTGGCGTCCTTCGAGCACCCGCGCACCGACGCCGCGATCGCCGCGACCGCGGCACCGTGCTGACCTGGACCTCCGGCGGCACCACGTCGGTGGCCTTCACCGAGTTCAGCGCCGCGAACGGCGGCGCGACCGCCGCCGGCTCGGTGCCGTACCAGGTCGCCAAGGTCGACCCCTACGACGGACGGATCCCGAGCACCGCGCACGCCTGGACCGCCTCGGTGCCCGTCGCGACGATCGAGCGGGCGTACTCCTCGATCGGCACCTTCCGCTCGGTCACCGTCCTCGCGCGCACCGGCGTGGGGGAGTGGGGCGGGCGGGCCACCTCGGTCCGGGTCAGCGGCAGCGCCGGGTCGGTCACCGTCACCGGCGACGCGCTGCGGTCGGCGCTCGGCCTGCGGTCGGCGTGGATCCGGACCGGCCTGGCCGCTCACCCGCGCGACCTCAGCCGCGACGGCGACGCCGACGTGCTCGCGGTGAGCACCGCCGGCCGGCTCGTGCTCTCCCGGGCTGGGCGCCGGGAGGTGCCGGGACCTCGGCGCTGCGACCGAGCTCGGCCGCGGCTGGGGCGCGATGCGGCTGATCACCCAGGTCGGCGACTGGGACGGCGACGGCGTCGCCGACGTGATGGCCAGCGGCGCCGACGGCCGGCTGCTGCTCTACCGCGGCGTGGCCGGCACCTGCGGCACCACGCTCGGCGGCCACCTCGCGATCGGCACGGGCTGGACGGCGATCTCCGAGCTGGTCGGCGTCGGCGACCTGGACGGCGACGGCGCCGCCGACCTGCTGGCGCGGCGCGGCGGACGAGACCCTGTGCCTCTACCGCGGTGACGGCCGCGGCGCGTTCGCCGGTGCGGAGACCTCGGCCGCGGCTGGGGCGGGGTCGACCTGGTCACCGCGGTCGGCGACCTGGACCGCGACGGTCGCCCGGACCTGGTGGGCGTCCGTCGGCACCGGCGCCCTGCTGCTGTACCGCGGCCGCCGGGCGGGTCGCTCGCCGCCGGCACCACGATCGGCATCCGCGCGGGTCGCTGCGGCGCTGTCGGGACCGGGCGACCTCGGCTCGGACGGCGCGGGCGACCTGGTCGCGGTCGACTCCGCCGGCGGGCTGCGGCGCTACACCTGGACCGGGGCGGTGCTGACGGGCGCCGGCACCCTGGCCCCGGCTGGACCGGGGTGCGGCTGGTCGGCTGACGCCGCGGCCGGGGTTGACCGGACGCCCGGAACGCGGATGGTGTGACGGATGTGACTCGTGGGACGGAGCGTCCGCCCACCCAGCCCCGGGAGCGCCCCGTGCACACCGTCCGCCGCCTCGTCCTGACCGCCGCCGTCGTCCCGGCGCTGGTCGGCCTCCCGGTGGTCTCGGCGCCGGCGGCCGAGCCCGCCCGGTGCCGCCGTCGGTCCAGACCCTCGACGTCGCCGGCGTCTCGGCCGGCGGGGCGCGGACCACCGCCGCGGGACCGGCGGCGGACGCCCCCGAGGTGCTGTCCCGCAGACCACGACCCGGCCGTTCACCGTCGTCGGCGTCACCTGGCCGACCGAGCAGGCCGTGCAGCGGGTGCAGGTGCGGGTGCGCGAGAGCGGCACCTGGTCGGCCTGGTCCACGCTCCAGCAGGTCGACGAGGGCCCGGACGCCGGCACCCCCGAGTACGAGGCGTCGTCGGCCCGCACCGGCACCACCCCCCTCACCACCGACGGCGCCGACGGCGTCCAGGTGCGGGTCGACACCCCGAAGGGGACGGCGCCGCAGGGTGTGCAGGTCAGCCTGATCGACCCGGGCACCTCGGCCGCCGACGCCACCGCGGCCGGCCAGGCGGAGCCGGCCGGCTCGGCCGACGCCGCGCTCACCGCGCCGCGGGTCGTCAGCCGCGCGCAGTGGGGGGCCGACGAGAGCCTGGCCACCACGGCTGCTGCGAACACCACGGTCAAGGCCCTGGTGCTGCACCACACCGCCGGCTCGAACAGCTACACCCAGGCGCAGGCGGTGACCCAGCTGCGCGGCGTGTACGCGTACCACACCCAGTCGCTGGGCTGGTCCGACATCGGCTACAACCTCGTGGTCGACCGCTACGGCACGATCTACGAGGGCCGGCGCGGCAGCGTCACCAGCGCGCCGAAGGGCGCGCACGCGGGCGGGTTCAACCGCGACACCTACGGCGTCTCGGTGATGGGCAACTTCGTCGGCGCCACCGCGCCGGCGGCGGTCACCACCGCGCTGAACAAGGTGATCGGCTGGAAGCTCGGCCAGTACGGCACCGACCCGCGGGGCACCTCCAGGCTCGTCTCGGCGGGCGGCGGCACCTCCCGGTGGCCGGCGGGGACGGCGGTGACCGTCAACAACGTGCTGGGCCACAAGGACGTCGGCAAGACCTCGTGCCCGGGCAGCCTCTACTCGCTGCTGCCCTCGCTGCGGGTGGCGGCGGGCCAGCTGGCCGCGCGGACGACGCCCAACCTGGTCGACGCCTTCCCCAAGGACGTCACCGGGGACCGCCAGACCGACCTGCTCGTGATCAACCCCTCGGGACGGCTGAACCTCTACGTGGGCAGGGGCGACGGCACCGTCGGCCGCGCCGCCCAGATCGGGCGCGGCTGGGGCACCAAGGACCTCACGGCCAACGTCGGGGACTGGAACCGCGACGGCCTGCCCGACGTGCTGGCGCGCGAGCCGGCCAGCGGCGACCTCTACCTCTACGCGGGCACCGGCACCACGCCCGGCAACGGCGTGCAGATCGGCAACAACTGGCGCGGGATCGACCTGATGCTGGGCGTCGGCGACATGGACCGCGACGGCGACCGCGACCTGGTGGCCCGGCGCGCCTCCGACCAGACCCTGTGGCTCTACCGGGGCGACGCCGTCGGTGGCTTCCAGACCGGGGCCACCCAGCTGTCGAAGTCGATGGCGGCGTTCGACCAGATCACCGCGGTCGGCGACCTGGACGACGGCGGCGACCCCGACCTGGTGGTGCGCAGGGGATCCGACGGCACGCTGTACCGGATCAGCGGCAACGGCGCCGGCGGCTTCGGGAACGCCGTCCAGATCGGCAACGGCTGGCAGGAGTTCGACCTCCTGGTCGGCGTCGGCGACATGGACGGCACCGGCGGACCGGACCTGCTGGCGCGCCGCCCGGACGGCACGGTGGCGCTGTGGCACGGCACCACGGCCGGCGCGTTCAGCCACGCGACGCCGTTCGGCACCGGCTGGGCGGGGATGCGCTTCATCGCCTGACCGCAGGCACCCCGATCACCCCCTGTGACGGGAGTGGCCCGTGGGGTTCCTCCGACCGGAAAGGGTCAAGGGGGGACGGCCCCGCGCCGATGAGGCCGACGTGCGTCCTCTCCGTGTCCTGTGCGCCGCGCTCGTCGCGGCACCCCTCCTGCTCGTCGCCGGCACCGCCCAGGGCGAGGCGGGCGATCCGCACCCCGTCGCCCCGCGGCTGCAGGAGGTCGCGCTCCAGCCGGTCGCGACCGCCGCGAGCAGCATCTCCGGCACGACCTCCGAGGCCGTGCTGCAGAGCGAGCCGACCGCGCTGACCATCCCGGTGGCCGTGGTCGGGCTGACCTGGGACGGCACCGCCGCGCTGACGGCCCGGGCCGAGCTGCGCCAGCACACCGCCGCCGGCTGGGGCGCCTGGGCGCCGGTCGAGGTCGAGGTCTCCGAGGAGGACGGTCGCGGGGGCACCGAGCCGTTCGTCGTCACCGGCGCCGACCAGGTCCAGGGCCGGCTCAGCGGGACGGCGTCGGCCCTGCCGTCCGGCGTGCGCCTGCTCGTGGTCGACCCGGGCACCTCGCCCGCCGACGTGCAGGCCGACGTGCGGGCCGACGCGCAGGGTTTCTCGGCCACCGCCGTGGACGCCCCGGCCATCTCGAGCCGCGCCGCGTGGGGCGCCGACGAGTCGCTGCGCACCGGCTCGCCGTCCTACGCGGTGGTCCGGGCGGCGGTCGTGCACCACACCGCGGGCTCGAACACCTACACCGCCGCCGAGGTCCCCGCGGTGCTGCGGGGGATCTACGCCTTCCACACCAGCGGCCGCGGCTGGTCCGACATCGGGTACAACGTGCTGGCCGACCGCTACGGGCGGCTCTGGGAGGGCCGCTACGGCGGGGTGAGCAAGGGCGTCGTCGGCGCGCACGTGGCCGGGTACAACACCGGCTCGTTCGGGGTCTCGGTGATGGGCACCTTCGAGACCGCGGCGCCTCCTGCCGCCACCCAGGAGGCGGTCGCCCAGGTCCTGGCCTGGAAGCTCTCGCTCTACGGCGTCTCCGCCACCTCGACCACCTCGCTGGCGGGCAAGACGATCCCGGCCGTGGTCGGCCACCGCGACCTCGGCCAGACCGCGTGCCCCGGGCAGGCGTTCTACGACCGGCTCGGCGCCATCCGCACCCGCGCCCGCACGATCCAGCTCGACGGCGGCGCGAGCACCCCGCCGCCCGCCCCGGCCCCGCCGCCGGCGGCCGTGCCGGCGAAGCCGATCGACCGCGACCTGGACGGCGACGGGATCGCCGACGTGCTGAGCCGCACCAGCACCGGCGCCGTGGCCGTGTCCGCGCGCGTCCCCGTGCCGGTGCGCTCCTCGGTGACGATCGGCTCGCGCTGGTCGGCCATCGACCTCGTCGTGGGCAGCCCCGACCTCACCGGTGACGGCAGGTCGGACCTGCTGACCCGCAGCTCGGCCACCGGACAGCTCGCGGTGTACGCGGGCGACGGCCGCGGCGGCTTCTCGGGGGTCCACGTCCTCGGCCGCGGGTGGGGCCGGCTGAAGCACGTGCTCGCCCCCGGCGACATCACCGGCGACCGGCTCTCGGACGTGCTGGCCGTGGCCTCGGACGGCACGCTGTGGCTCTACCCGGGGCAGCCGGGCGGGCTGCTCGCCGCGGGCCGGTCGGTCGGCCGCGGCTGGGGCTCGATGTCCTCGATCACCGCCGGTCGCGACCTCACCGGCGACGCCCGCAACGACCTGCTCGCGGTCGACGCCGGCGGCGCCCTGCTGGTGTACCCCGGCAACGGCAAGGGCGGGTCGACCGCGCCGGTCGTGCTGGACGCGGCCTGGGGCGACGTCCCCGTGCTCGGTGTCGGCGACTGGGACCGCGACGGACGCGCCGACGTCATGGGCGTCGGCGAGGACGGCCGGATCGCGACCCGCTTCGGCACCGGCACCGCCGCCGCGCCGGCGCTGGAGCAGCCGGTGCGGTGGGGCAACGGCTGGGACGGCCTGCGCGCCGTGGCCGCGCCAGGCGACTGGGACGGCGACGGCAAGGCCGACCTGCTCGCGGTCTCGCGCGCCGACAGCTCGCTGCTGCTCTACCGGGGCACGGGCGCCCGCGACTTCGCGTCCCCGCGGACGCTGGCCATCCCCTCCGCGACGCCTGCTGACACCGTCGTGGTGGTCGGCGACCTGGACGGCGACACCCACCCCGAGATCGTCAGCCGCACCACCGGCGGCGACCTGCTGCTCACCCGCGGCGCGGCCGGCGCCGGCGTGGGCGCCACCCGGCAGATCGGCTCGCGCTGGGGCGCGATGGACCTGATCACCGGCGTGGGCGACCTGTCCGGCGACGGCGTGCCCGACCTGGTGGCGCGCAGCCGCGCGGTCGGGAAGCTGTACCTCTACACCTTCACGAAGGCGGGCGACATCAGCGCGACGGTCGAGCTCGGGTCCGGCTGGAACGGCATGGACCTGCTGGTGGGCACGGGCCCCTGGGACGACGACCAGTGGACCGACGTCCTGGTCCGCCGGTCCTCCGACAACGCGCTGCTCCTCTACAGCGGGACGTCGACCGGCCGGCTGACCGGCCCGCGGCAGATCGGCAGCCGCTGGGGCGCGATCACCGACGTCGTGGGCATCGGCGACCACGACGGCGACGGCGCCGCCGACCTGCTGGTGCGCGCCAACGGCACCGACCAGGTCTACCTCGGTGACGGCACCGGCGGCTTCGGAGCCACCATCACCGTCATGGGTCTCCCGCAGGGTTCGGTGCTGTCGTGACCCGCGCCGTCGGAGCCCTCGCCGTCGCGCTCGGGGCCGCCCTCCTGGTGCCCGCCGGCGCGGCCGGCGCCGCCACCGCAGGTCCCGCACCGGCTCAGGCCGCGCCGGGGCTGCAGGACGCGCTCGAGCAGGTCCACGCCACCGACAGCCGGGTCCGGGTCGTCGTCCAGACCCTCGAGGCCGGCGGGCGCCCGCGCACCGACGTCACCGTGGCCGACCCGGGCGCCGCCGAGCAGCTGCTCGTCGCCGCGGCCAGGCGCCCGGCGACGATGGCGGTCGAGATCGACTCCGTGCTGCACGCCACCGACGTGGGCGGCGACCCGCTGCGCCCGCGGCAGTGGGAGCTGCGCGGCCTCGGCGCCCCCGCCCTCTGGAGCGTGCCGGGCGCGTCCGGGGTGACCGTGGCGGTCGTCGACAGCGGCGTGGACGCCGGTCACCCCGACCTGGCGGGCTCGGTGCTCCCGGGGCACGACCTGGTCTCGCCCGGCGGCGACGGCAGCGCCGACCTCAACGGGCACGGCACCCACGTCGCCGGCGTGATCGCCGCCGGCCAGGACGACGGCGTCGGCATCGCCGGGCTGCGGCCCGGCACGGCGGTGCTCCCGGTGCGGGTGCTGGACGAGAACGGCGACGGGTTCGCCTCGCACGTGGCCCAGGGCATCACGCTCGCGGTCGACGACGGCGCCGACGTCGTCAACCTGTCCCTCGGCAGCCCCCAGCGCAGCACGGCGGTGGCGAACGCGGTGCAGTACGCGCTCGACCAGGGCGTCACCGTCGTGGTCGCGAGCGGCAACGCCCGCCTCGACGGCGACCCGACGACGTACCCGGCGAGCCAGCCGGGGGTCGTGGCCGTGGCCGCCACCGGCCGCACCGGCCTGGTGGCGCCGTACTCCTCCACCACCACGAACATGGCCGTCGCCGCGCCGGGCACCGACATCCTGTCGACCGTGCCGGGCGGGTGGGCCTCCACGTCCGGCACGTCGATGGCGGCGCCGCACGTGTCCGCCGTCGTGGCGGCGATGCTGGCCGTGCAGCCCGGGCTCACGCCCGCCCAGGTGCGCTCGACGCTGATGGCCACCGCGGCCGACATCGCCCCGGTGGGCACCGACCGCTCCACCGGCGCCGGCGCCGTGCAGCCGGTGGCCGCGCTGCGCGCGCTCGGCGCGGCACCGGTGGCGGTCCCCGGCACGCCCGTCGCCTGGCCGGGTCTGCCCCGCGACCTGGACGCCGACGGCCGGACCGAGCTGGTCGCCGTCGCCTCGGACGGCACCCTGCTGCGCTACCGCGCGGACGGCACCGGCGGGCTCGCCGGCAGCACCGTCGCCGGCCGCGGCTGGCAGACCGTCGACCTGGTGACCGCCGTGGGCGACTGGGACGGCGACGGGCACCAGGACCTGGTGGCCCGGCGGCGCTCGGACGCCGCGCTCGTCCTGTACCGCGGGAACGGCGCGGGCGGTTGGCTCGGCACCCGCGTCATCGGCACCCGCTGGGGCGGGATCGACACCCTGCTGTCGCCCTCGGACTGGGACGGCGACGGCTACCCGGACCTGGTGGCCCGGCGCTCCTCGGACGGCGCGCTCCTGCTCTTCGCGGGCTCGGCGACCGGCGCCGTGCGCCCCGCCCGCGTGATCGGCACCCGCTGGGACGGGGTCGGGGTCCTGACCGTCCTCGGCGACTGGGACGGCGACGGGGCGCAGGACCTCGCGGGACGCGACGCGTCGGCGCGGCTCGTGATGTTCCCCGGCGACGGCACCGGCGGATTCGGTGTGCCGCAGGTGATCGGCACGAGGTGGGGCGCGGTGACCCAGCTCGTCGGCCCCGGCGACTGGGACGGCGACGACCGTCCCGACCTGCTGGCCATCCTGGCCACGGGCGAGCTGCGGTCGTACCGGTCCGACGGCACCGGCGGCTTCGCCGGGTCGCGGACGATCGGCACGAAGGCGTCGTCGCTGCGGCTGGCCCGCTAGCCCTGCGGGGTCCGTCCGTCCGCGAGCTCGGGACCGGTCTTCTCGCGGACCTCCTCGAGCGTGACCCCCTCGGCCAGCTCGCGCAGCACGAGGCCGTCCGGGGTGACGTCGACGACCGCGAGGTCGGTGATGATCCGCTGCACCACGCCCTTGCCGGTGAAGGGGAGGGTGCACTCCCGGACGATCTTGTGCGAGCCGTCCTTGGCGACGTGCTCCATCAGCACGACCACCTTCTTGGCACCGTGGACCAGGTCCATCGCGCCGCCCATGCCCTTGACCATCTTCCCGGGGATCATCCAGTTGGCGATGTCGCCGGTGGCCGAGACCTGCATCGCCCCGAGGATCGCGGCGTCGACCTTGCCGCCGCGGATCATCCCGAAGCTGGTGGCCGAGTCGAAGATCGACGCGCCCCGGCGCAGCGTCACGGTCTCCTTGCCGGCGTTGATGAGGTCGGCGTCCTCCTCGCCCTCGAGCGGGTAGGGGCCGAACCCGAGGATGCCGTTCTCGGACTGCAGCACGATCTCGACGTCGTCCGGGACGAAGCCCGGCACCAGCGTCGGCAGCCCGATCCCGAGGTTGACGTAGTCGCCGTCCTGGAGCTCGGCCGCCGCACGCGCCGCCATCTGCTCACGGGTGAGCGCCATCAGCGCACCGTCCTCTTCTCGATCCGCTTGTCGGCGGCCTGCTCGGGGGTCAGGGGGACGACCCGCTGGACGTACACCCCGGGCAGGTGGACGTTGTCGGGGTCGAGCTCGCCCGGCTCCACCAGGTGCTCGACCTCGGCGATCGCGACCTGGCCGGCCATCGCGCACAGGGGGTTGAAGTTCCTTGCGGCGGAACGGAACACCAGGTTCCCGTGCCGGTCGCCCTTCCACGCCCGCACCACCCCGAAGTCGGCGTGGACGGCCTCCTCCAGGACGAACGTGCGCTCCTCGCCGCGGACGGTGAACGTCGCGGTGGGCTTGGGCGGGGAGGCCAGCACCACGGCGCCGTCGGCGTCGTAGCGCCACGGCAGACCGCCCTCGGCGACCTGGGTGCCGACGCCGGTGGCGGTGTAGAAGGCGGGGATGCCGCTGCCGCCGGCGCGCAGCCGCTCGGCCAGGGTGCCCTGCGGCGTCAGCTCGACCTCGAGCTCGCCGGACAGGTACTGGCGAGCGAACTCCTTGTTCTCCCCGACGTAGGAGGCCACCACCCGGCGCACCTGGCCGCTCTCCAGCAGGACCCCGAGGCCCCACCCGTCGACCCCGCAGTTGTTGGAGAACACCTCCAGGTCGCGGGTGCCCCGGTCGTGCAGTGCCCCGATCAGCACGCTCGGGATGCCGCACAGGCCGAAACCGCCGACCGCCAGGCTCGCGCCGTCCGAGATGTCCGCCACGGCGTCCGCGGCGCTGGTGACCACCTTGTCCATGCCAGGGAGTCTAGGAGGCCGTCCGGTGACGGTCCGTATGAGTCCCACACATGTCATTCATCCGATCCGTGGGGTTTGGTCAAGGGGGTGGACGGCTCCGCCGACCCACTACAGGTTGTCCCCTGCGTCACAGCCTCACCCCCGAGCACCAGGAGCACCACGTGAACCACCCGTCCCTGCCGCGTCGCCGCGGATCCCGACTGCTCGCCCGGTGCACGGGGACGGTCGCCGCGGTGGCCGCCGTGTGCCTCGGAGTGGGGCTGGCTCCGGCCGCCGCCGCGATCCCGGTGCCCGCACCGGTGACGGCGTACACGACGGCCCCGGAGCCGTGGGCGAGGTACTCGGGCCAGGTGATCTGCACCTCGACCGCGCAGCCGGGCACCACCGCGCTGGCCTCGGTCATCAAGAGCACCTACGCGGTCTACGGCGCCCAGTCGATCGGCACCACCCGCGCCTGCTCGTCCGGTGGCAAGAGCGAGCACAAGGACGGTCGCGCGCTGGACTGGGCGCTCGACGTCAACGACCCGGCGGACCGCAACGTCGCCAACGCCTTCCTCGGCTGGCTGCTCGGTGCGGACGCCCAGGGCGTCGCCGGCGGCAACGCGCGCCGGCTCGGCGTCATGTACGTCATCTGGAACAAGCACTCCTGGAACGCCTACGACAAGAACCCGACGTGGGTGCCCTACACCGGCGCCAACCCGCACACCGACCACATCCACATCTCGCTGAGCTGGGACGGCGCCCTGAAGCGCACCTCGTTCTGGACCGGCGTCGCGACCTCCCGGTACGACTACGGCCCCTGCCAGATCTGGATCGGGGAGCCGGTCGAGGCCGGCCCGCACTACGACCGGTGCCCCACCCCGAGGTACCGCCCGGGCACGGCCTTCCCGAAGCGCTGGGACGCCGACGCCACGGCTGACGTCGTGGCCACCGGCGCCGACGGCCGCCTCCTGCTCTACCCCGGCACGGGGGCGGGCGGGCTGCGCACCGGCTACGCGATCGGCAAGGGCTGGCAGACGATGTCGGCGGTCACCGGGGTCGGCGACCTCGACCGCGACGGCCGCCGCGACCTGCTCGCGCGCCGGGCGGACGGCTACCTCGTGCTCTACCGCGGCGACGGCGCGGGCAGCTTCCTCGGGTCGACGGCGCTCGGCCGCGGCTGGGGCGGGATGGACACCATCCTGGGTGCCAGCGACCTCGACCAGGACGGCGTGGTCGACGTGCTCGCCCGCCGCTCCGCCGACGGCGCCCTGCTGCTCTACCGCGGCAACGGCACCGGCAGCCTGCTGGCCGGCACCGTGGTGGCCGACACCTCGGCGAACGACCTGGTGCGCGCGGTGGGCGACTGGGACGGCGACGGCCTGCCCGACGTCCTGACCCGCGTCCGCGCCACCGGCGAGCTGCAGCTGCGCGCCGGCGACGGCCGGGGCGGCCTGGGCAGCCCCGAGGTGATCGGGACCGGCTGGGGCGGCCAGCTCGCCGTGGTCGGCACCGGCGACTTCTCCGGCGACGGCAAGGCCGACCTGCTGACGACCTCGTCGTCGGGCCGCCTGACCCTGTTCCCGGGCGACGGCGCGGGCGGGTTCGGCACCGCGGCGCTCGTCGGCAAGGGCTGGGGAGCGATCACGCTCGCCAACTGACCCGCAGGTCGCGTCCGGTCAGCCGGACAGCAGCTCGGACGCCCGCTCGCCCTCGGTGAGCGGGCGTCCTGCTGCCACCACCGAGCCGTCGGCGACCAGCGCCGCGAGCAGGTCGTACGGGCCGTCGGCCAGCACGCGGGCGCCGGCGGGCAGCCCGCGGGCACGGGCGGTCGCGAGCAGGTCGGCGTGGTCGAGCGGGCCGACCGGAGGCAGCACGTCGCCGAACCCGGCCACCTCGGCCGCCCAGTCCAGCCAGCCCGACGGGGGAGCGGGGTCGAACCGGCGGGCCAGGCTCGGCAGCGCCACGGCCACCAGCAGCGGCCCGGACCGGGTGGTCGACGGCGAGTCGTCCGGGCTCGCGGAGACGAGGACGTCGGCCTGGTCGTCGCCCGCCACCGGCTGCGCGCCGACCGACCACACGGCCAGCGCCCACACCAGGTGCTTCCAGTGCGGCGGCAGGTCCAGCGCCACCGAGGTCCCCGGACCGGCGTCGAGCTCCTCGACCAGGAGGTTGGCGGTCTTGGCCACCCAGTTCGTCAGCACCCGGGCGGACAGCTCGATCCGTTCGCCCTCGCCGTACCAGGTGACGCGAGGACGGCCGGGGTCGCTCGCCTGCAGCGCCGCCAGCAGCGCCGGGACGTCACGGGCGGCGGCCGGGCCGGCCACCGGGCTCACTGCCCGTTCGGCTCGGGGGAGTCGCTCGAGGGGTAGTCCTGGACGAACTGCTCCACGACCTCGCCCGAGACGCTGCCGCACAGCTGGCGGTGGCTCTGCTCGGCGCCCCAGTGCGACATGGCGACGGACTTGCCGTCCGGCAGGTCGCCGTAGGCGTCGTCCCAGGGGCTGACGATGAACTTGCCCGCGGTCTCGTCGACGTCGCGGGCGATGCCGGAGATCTGCTCGAGCTCGTCGACCTGCGCCTGCGGGAGCTCCGAGGAGTACCAGAGCACGGTGTAGCCGTGCTCGAGGTTGTGCACGAGCTGCTCCATCGGCGGGCGGTCGTCGGCCGGGTAGAACGGCGCGGCCGGGTAGACCGGTGAGGCGAAGTGGGGTCCGAACGAGGGCGGCACGGTCTCGTACTCGACGGTGCCCTCGACGTGGTTGGCGACGTCGTCGCCGCCACCGTCGTCGGTCGTCACGTCGTCGCAGCCGGCATCGCCCTCCGGGACGCCGACGAGGCGGAGCTGGTCGGGGTTGTCCGCGCGGTAGTCGCGCACCACCACCACGACCAGGACCACCAGCACGGCGACCACGACGGCGGCCGCGGCCGCCACGAGCAGGTTGCGCCGACGCTCCTTGGCGACCTGCGCCGCGCGCATCTGCTCGACCTTGGCGGCCCGCTCGGCCGCGATGTTGTTCTTCTTCGCCACGGGCCAAGAGTAGGTGAGCCACGGGGGGCCTCCGGTCGTCGGGCCCGGGTGGCACCCTGGAGGGGTGCAGGTCGAGGTGCAGGGCGACAGGGAGTACCGGCCCGGTCACCTGCTCGACCTCGGTGCCACCCTGGCCTCGTTGCGGGCCGGTGCGCCGGACCCGTCGTGGCGCCGCGAGCCCGACGGCACCCACTGGTGGACCACGGTGACCCCGGACGGTCCCGGCCTGCTGCGGCTGCGCTCCCGGCCCGCGCTGGGCGTGGTCGAGACCTCGGCGTGGGGCCCCGGCGCCGGCTGGCTCCTCGACGGCGTCCCCGACCTGCTGGGTCACCACGACGCCCCGGACGACTTCCGTCCGCTGCCCGAGCACCCCGTGCTCGTGCGCGCGTGGCGCGCGCGGCCGGGCTGGCGGGTGCCGCGGGCCCGGCGCGTCCTCGACGTCTTCGCGTTCGCCTGCATCGGCCAGCGCGTCACCGGCGGGGAGGCGATCGCGGGCTGGCGGATGCTGGTCCGGGCGTACGGCGAGCCCGCACCCGGAGCGCCGGCCGAGGTCGGGGGACCCGCGCACGGGATGCGCGCGGCGCCCACCGGCTCGGCGTGGCGTCGGGTGCCGAGCTGGGAGTGGCTGCGGGCCGGGGTCGACCAGCACCGGCGCGCCCCGCTGCTCGCCGGCGCCGGCGCCCCGCACGGCCTCGAGCGCACCCTCGCCCTCCCGCACGCCGAGGCCGACCGGGCCCTGCAGACCCTGCCCGGGGTCGGTCGGTGGACCTCGGCCGAGGTGCGCCAGCGCGCGCACGGCGACCCCGACGCGATGTCCTTCGGCGACTTCCACGTCGCGCGCAACGTCTCGTTCGCGCTCACCGGCGAGGTGATGGACGACGACGCCTGCGCCGAGGTGGTGCAGGTCTACGCGGGGCACCGGTACCGGGTGCAGCGGCTGCTCGAGCTCGCCGGCGTCCAGCGGCCGCGGCGGGCGCCGCGGATGACGCTGCCGACGCACACCCCCGCCCGGTTCCTGCGCGGGCGCTAGCGGGAGTAGTCGTCCTCGAGCCGCTCGATGTCGTTCTCGTCGAAGTGGCCGAAAGCGATCTCGAGCACGCGCAGCGGGACGGTGCCGGAGTTGCCCAGCCGGTGCACCGCACCCTGGGGGACCAGCACGCGGTCGCCCGGGCCGAGCACGAGGTCGGCGCCGTCGACGTGCGCGTCGGCCCGGCCGTCCAGGACGTGCCACAGCTCCTCCCGGTGGGTGTGTCGCTGCAGGCTCAGCCGGCACCCGGGTTCGACCGTGATGGTCTTGACCGTGACGGGTTCGTTGGCGACGAACTGCTCGAACCTGCCCCAGGGGCGCTGCGAGACGAGCACGTCGGCCACCCGGTCAGACATGCGCGACACCGTAGGCCATCCGCACTCCGACCTCGGATCCGCCGGGGGTCCCCACCTCCGTGACCAGGTCCTCCGCCCAGGCGGCGACGCGCAGGCGCTCCACCGCGCGGCCGAGCGCGAAGCCCTCTGCGCGCAGCAGCACCTCGCGGGTCGCGCCGTCCACCACCGACACCTCGACGCCCACCTCGTCGGCGAGGGGCGCGAGCGCGATCCGCACCGCCCGCGCGACGCGGTGGTCCAGGTCCTCGCTGCCGGGGTCGATCGACGGTGACTCGTCGGAGCCGTGCCCGAGCGCGAGCCAGGCCGCCTCGACGTGCCCGTGCCGGAACCAGTCGCCGCGGGTGTCGCGGACCAGGACCGCGGCGCCCGGCCCGTCGTCGGCGGTGACGTGCGCGCCGAGCCCGCTGACGACGGCGACGGGCGTGCCTGCGGCCTTGCCCTTGACCAGGTCGGCCGCCGCGGCGGTCTCGTCGGCCACCCCGCGGACGGTGACCTCGAGGGTGCGGCCGGCCAGGTCGACGCGGCCGCGGACGTCGTCCAGGACCGCGAGACCCGCTGCGCCCAGAGCGAAGTCGCTGACTCCGTCACGCCACGGACGGCTGCTGGTGTCGGTGACGAGAACCGCGGGGCGCGCGCCGGTGAGCTCGTGCAGCCGGGCCCGCAGCGCCCGGGCGGAGGCGTCGGGGTCGGACGGGAGCAGCAGCACGACGCCCTCGGGGACGTCGGAGGCGTCGATGCCGGCGGCGGCCAGGACGGGCCCCACCCGGGTGCGCACGACGCGGGTGCGCCGGCCGTCGGGGAGGGTTCGGGCCGCCACCTGGGAGACCGACGCGGCGTCGAGCGCGCGCTCGCGGTCCGCGGCGGGGACCGTGCGGCCCTCGGCCTTGGCGACCACCTTCGAGGCGACCACGACGACGTCGTCGTCGCGCAGGACCGTGCCGGCGGCCCGGAGCGCCTGCGCCACCAGCGCGCCGAGGTCGTCGCCCGCCGACACGGGGCCGATGCCGGGGACCGCGACGACCCGCAGCCCGGGAGGTGCGCTCACGCGCTGCGTCCGGCGGAGCGTCCACCGGTGAGCGTGACGGCGAGATCCAGTGCGGTGCGGGCCATCTCGGCGCTCGCGTCGACGTCGGTCATCATCAGCGGGACGGCGTGCACGCGGGCCCGGCCGCCGGGCACGGTGCTGCCGTCGAGCTCGGCGTCGGAGGTGTCCACCAGCCAGGCGTCGAGGAGGTCGGCGTACAGGCCGCCGACGGCGCGGGCCGTGGTCGCCACGCCGATCGCGCGCAGGCAGGCGTCGGCCATGCCGCGCACCGGTGCGCCGCCGACGATGGGGGACAGGCCGACGACGGGGGCGCGGGTGCCGCGCAGGGCGTCGCGGACGCCGGGCACCGCGAGCACCGGCCCGATCGAGACCACCGGGTTGCTCGGCGGCAGCAGCACGACGTCGGCGTCGCGCAGCGCCTCCAGGACGCCGGGACCCGGTCGGGCCTGCTCGGCGCCCACAGCGAGGATCCGGCGGGCCGGCAGCGCGGCGTGGTGGCGCACCCACCACTCCTGGAAGTGCATCGCGCGCTGACCGCCCTCCGCGCCCTCGTCGGAGGGGTCGGCGTCGACCACGACGTGGGTCTCGACCGGGTCGTCGGTCATCGGCAGCAGGCGCACGCCGCGCGCCGGCAGGCCCCAGCGCGCGCAGAGCGCCGCCGTCACCTGGCTCAGCGGGTACCCGAGACCCAGCATCCGCGAGCGCACCAGGTGCGTGGCGAGGTCCTTGTCACCGAGGGTGAACCAGTCCGGACCGGCGTCGTAGTCGGCGAGCTCGGCGGCCACCCCGAAGGTCTCGTCGGCGCGACCCCAGCCCTGAGCGGGGTGGATGCCGCCGCCGAGGGTGTACATGACGGTGTCGAGGTCGGGGCAGACCCGCAGCCCGTGCAGGGTGATGTCGTCGGCGGTGTTGCCGACGACCACCACCTCGTGCTCGCGCTCGCCCTCGGCGAGGGGTCGCGAGGCGAGGTGGTGCACCAGCCCGGAGACGAACCGGGCCCCGCCGACACCGCCCGACACCGCCGTGATCCGCATGGCGACATCCTCGCCCATCGCCCGGGCCCGTCGGGAACCCGTCCGGTCCCAGGGCTCAAGTCGGTGACGGATAGCACCGACGGGCTTGACGGGAGTGGTGCGACACGCGTGTAATTCCACCAGTGTCGTCCACCGCATCGCGGCCGGTGGCGGCGCCACCGGGGAAACACCGGAATGAGGTCGAGGCGTGGGAGCCATGGACGAATTCGCAGTGCTGTCGTTGGTCCCGTCCCAGCGAGGCTGGGAGCTCGAGGAGGGGGACGAGGGCGCGCTCGGGTGGCAGGAGCGGGCCCTGTGCGCGCAGACCGACCCGGAGGCGTTCTTCCCGGAGAAGGGCGGCTCCACCCGTGAGGCCAAGAAGGTCTGCGTCGGGTGCGAGGTGCGCCCGCAGTGCCTGGAGTACGCCCTCGCGAACGACGAGCGGTTCGGCATCTGGGGCGGGCTGTCCGAGCGCGAGCGCCGGCGCCTGAAGAAGCAGGCCGTCTAGCTCTTGTCCCTGGACCAGGACCTGCGGATCGAGCGGGTCCCCGCCGTGGCAGCCCGTCCGCCGGTCCCCGGCCGACGACACCCCGGACGACCCCACGTGGTCGCCGTGGTGCACGGCCGCGACCCCGAGCACCTGGCCGCCGTCCTGGCCGCCGTCGCCGCCCAGACCGTGCGCCCCGACGTCCTGGTGGGCGTCGACTCCGGCGCCGACGACGAGGCGGGCGAGCGGGTCTCGGACATGCTGCGGGCGCACGCCGACGAGGTGCTGCGGCTCGCGCCGTCGGCCACCCTCGCCGACGCCGTCACGGCCGTGCTGGTGCACCGCGGCGCCGCCGGCCTGCACCCGGGTGCCGACGACCCGGACGGCCCGGCCGACGCCGCGACCAGCGACTGGGTCTGGGTGCTCGACGACCGCGACCGCCCGTCGATGCGCGCGCTGGAGCGGCTGGTCGACCGCGTCCGCCGCAGCGACAACGTCCGCGTGGTCGGCGCCAAGCACCGCGGCGGTCCCGACGGCGCCGTGCTCGTCGACGCCGGGTTCACCACCACCCGCGGCGGCCGCCGGCTGACCCGGGTCGACGCCGGCGAGGTCGACCAGGGCCAGCGCGACGCCACCAGCGACGTCCTCGCCGTCGGGCTCGGCGGCATGCTCGTGCACGCCGGCACCTGGCAGTCCCTGGGCGGCCCGGACGCCGCGCTGCTCGCCCCGGGACGCACCGGGGCCGAGGTCGACCTGTGCCGCCGCGCCCGGCTCGCGGGCCACCGGGTCGAGGTCGTCCCCGGCGCCGTGATGGTCCGTCCGCCGGCCGACGGCACCACGGCCCCCACCGACCGCCGCAGCACCGCGCACCTGCGGCTCACCGGCGCCGCCCCGCTCGCCCTCCCCGTCGTCACCGTCCAGCTCCTGGTCGGCGCGCTCGTGCGGGTGCTGCTCGGGCTCGCCGCCAAGGAGCCGCTCTCCGGCCTGCGCGCGGCCCGGCAGGTGCTCGCGGCGGTCCTTCGTCCCGACCTGGTCTGGCGCGCGCGGCGGGCGGCCCGCCGCACCGCCGCGGTGCCGCGCGCCCAGCTGCAGCCGCTGCTCGCGGACCGTCGCGAGACCTGGCGCTGGCACCGCGACCGCTGGCACCGCACCCGTCCGGGCGGCTCGGCCGACGGGCGCCCCGGCGCCCGCCGCGCGCTCGTCGACCCGGTCGGTGTCCGCGCGCTCCCGGCCGACGACGGCCGCGGCCGGATCGCCGGAGCCGCCACGCTCGCGCTCGTGCTCGGCGCCGCCTCGGCGCTGGCCCTGTGGCGCCTGATCGGTCCCGGCTCGGTGTCCTCGGCGGCGCTGCCGCCGGTGCCGGGCACGCTCGGGTCCCTCGTCGACGCCCTCGCCGCCGACTGGGTGCCGGCCGGTCTCGGCTCGCCCGGTGCCGCCGACGCCGCGCTCTGGCCGCTGCTGGCGGTGTCGGTCCCCTTCACCTCGCCCGCGCTCGCCGTCACCGTCCTGCTCCTCGCGAGCCCGCCGCTGGCGGCGCTGGCCGCCTGGTGGGGCTCGGGCGCCCTCACCCGCTCGCCGTGGTGGCGCGCGCTCGCCGCGCTGGCCTGGGCGGCCGCCCCCGTGCTGCTGCTGTCGACCTCGTCCGGCCGGTACGGCGCGGTGATGGCGCACGTGGCGCTCCCGGTGGCCGCTCGCCTGCTCGCGCACGGCGCCGGCACCCCGCACCGCCGGCTCGCGTGGGCGTGGTCCGCCGGCGCCGCCCTCGCGCTCGTGCCGGTGGTCACCGGCGCCCCGGTGCTGCTCGTCCCCGCGGCGCTCGCCGGTCTCGCCGCGGCCATCGGCTCGGTCCGGCTGGCGCCGGCCCTGGTCGCCGTGCCGTCCGCGGTGCTGCTGCTCCCCACCCTCGGCGAGGCCCTCCGCCTGCCCGCCGTGCTGCTCGCCTCGCCGGGCACCCCGGCCGGCTCCGTGCCACCGGCCGCGTGGCAGGTGCTGCTGGGGTGGCCGTCGGCCCCGGCGTCCGGGTCGCTGGTCGCGGCCGGGCTCCCGTCCGCGCTGCTGCTGCTCGTGGGTGCTGCGCCGGCCGTCCTGGCCGTCGTGGCGCTCAGCCGGTCCTGGACCGCCGACCGCCGTGGTCTGGCGGTGCGCGTCGGCCTGGTCGTCACGCTGTTCGGCGCCGTGGCCGCCGTCGTGACCGCCGCGGTCGTCGTGGGCGTCGGCGCCGACGGCGAGCCGGTCACCGGCTGGGCCGGTCCGGGTACGAGCCTGGCGCTGCTCGGCCTCCTCGTCGCCGGGCTCGGTGGGCTGGGCGGTGCTCCCGACCCCGCCGCCGCGCCGAGCCGCGCGCGCACCGCGCTGCGGGTCGGCACCCCGGTGGCCCTCGTCCTGCTCGTGCTCGCCCCGGTGGCCGCCACCACCGGCTGGGTGGCCGACCAGGTCCGGGAGCCCGCGGCGGGCGACCTCGAGCGCCGCACCGGCAGCACCGTGCCTGCGGTGGTCGCGGACGCCGCGACCTCGCCCGACCAGGTCCGCTCCCTGGTGGTGCGCGCCGGCCGGGGCGACGACGGTCCCGACGGGCTGCCCGCGCTCGAGGTGGCCGTGGTGCGCGGCACCGGGCCCGCTCTCGACCGCGCGGCCGCCGCCGCCCAGGTGCGCCAGACCTACCGCCCGGCCGCCGACGACCCCGCCACGGCCACCCTCGACCTCGCGGTCGGCAACCTGGTCACGGGCCGGGGTGACGCCCGGATCGCGCTGGCGCCGTTCGGCGTCGGCGCCGTCGTGCTGCTGCTGCCCGACGACCCGCAGGACCCCGGTGCCGCCACGGTCGCGGCCCGGCTCGACGCCGTCGACGGGCTGACGGCGGCGGGTGAGACGCCCACCGCCCGCGCCTGGCGGGTCCAGCCGGCCTCCGGCGCCTCCGCCACGGCACCGGACCGGCCCGCTGCGGCGCGGCTGCTGGAGGCGTCCGGGGCGCTGACCTGGACGGCGGTGCCGTCCGGCGTGCGCGGGATCGACGCCCGGGTGGGCGACGGCCCGGCGGGCCGGCTCCTCACGCTGGCCGAGCGCGCCCACCCGTCGTGGACCGCCACCCTCGACGGGGTCCCGCTCGAACCGCTGCTCGTCGACGGCTGGGCCCAGGGATTCGTCCTGCCCGCCGGGGACGGCCACCTCGTGGTCCGGCAAGGACCGGCGTCCGGCCCCGTGCTGCTGGGGTGGCAGCTGCTCGTGCTGCTCGTCACCGTCCTGCTCGCGGTACCGGTGCGGCCGACGCGGGGGGTGCGGTCGTGAACCTCGCCGGACGGGTCGTCACCACCGCCCTGGCGGTCGCCGCCACGGGCGCGCTCGCGGCCGGCCTGGTCGACCCCGGCGCGCTGGCCGCAGGGGCCGGGCTGGTCGCGGCCGACCAACCGGGGGCCAGCCAGGTGGGGCTGGGCCGGCTGCCGTCCACGCTGGTCTGCCCGCCGGGACCGGTGCTGGGGGCGGGGGCCGAGGACTCCGACGTCGACTTCGCGGCCGGTGGCGAGACCACGTCGAGCACGCTGATCCGCTCCTTCTCGGCGAAGGGGACGGCGGCCATCACCGGACGCACGCTGCCGCCCGAGGGGGCCGAGCCCGCCGACCTCGCGGTCGAGGGCGCGGCGCTGGCGGCGGTCTCGACCCGGTCCGAGCTCCCGCTGGTGGTCGAGGCCGACCGCTCGCAGCTGCTCGCCGGCCTTCAGCTCACCCGCACCGACGAGGGCGACCTCGCCGGGCTGGCGGCGAGCACCTGCACGGCGCCCGCCGTGACCGGCTGGCTGGTCGGCGGGGCGGTCGAGCCCGGCCGCAGCGGCCGGATCGTGCTGGCCAACCCCTCGCGCACCACCGCAACGGTCGACCTCACCGTGCTGACGCCGGAGGGGGCGGTGCGACCGCCGGCGGGGCAGGGCCTGTCCGTGGCCGCCGGCACCAGCCGCGAGGTGCTGCTGGAGAGCCTGCTGCCCGCCACCACGACCGTGGCCGTGGGCGTCAGCGCCCGTGGCGCCGAGATCGCGGCCCACCTGGTCGAGACGCACCTCACCGGCGTCCGGCCGCAGGGCGTCGAGCAGGTGGTGGCCCAGCAGGCCGCCACCTCGTTCACCGTCCCGGGGGTGCTCACCGGGGCCCGGACGGCCACGCTGCGCGTCGCCAACCCCGGCAGCGAGGCCGCCGCGGTCGGCTGGCAGGTGATGGGCGACGCCGGTGTCCTGCCGGCGGCCGGCGAGACCGTCGTCACGGTGCCCGCGGGGGGAGCCGTCGACGTGCCGCTCGCGCTCACCGGGCCGGACGGCGCGCCCGTCGGCGGCCTGGTCGCCGTGCAGGTCGGGTCCGACAGCCCGGTGGTCGGCGCGGTGCAGATGACCTGGGGCCGGGCCGGCGGGGAGTCCGAAAGGGCCTGGGCCGCACCGGCTCCCGAGATCACCGACGAGGCGATGGCCCTGGTCGGGCCGCAGGAGGTCAGCACCTTCCTGAGCCTGGTCAGCGAGGGCGGTGCCGACGTGCTGGTGCAGCAGCTCGACGCCGACGGCGAGCTGGTCGACGACGAGCTGGCCCTCGACGTCGCCCCCGGCACCACGCTCACCCGCGCCATCGACCCCGAGCTGGACCCCGGGGTCGCGGCCGTACGGATCCGGGTGGTGTCGGGGAGCGTGCACGCGTCCACCGCGCTCACCGCGGACGCCCCTGCGGCGCAGCCGAACACGTTCTTCTCGGTGGTGCCCGTGCAGGTGCCGCCGCGCACCACCGACGAGGTCACCGTGGCGCCGCTGCCGGAGGACCTGCTCCGCTAGCCCTGGTCCTCGTAGCCGGGGTCCAGCTCCCGGGGGCTCACCTCGAGCACGTGCGCGAGCTGCTCGACGACCACGGTGCGCACCAGGTCGGCGAGGTCGGCCGCGCCCTGCGACCTGGCCTCCACCGGCCGCCGGTAGACCACCACGCGGGCGGGCAGGCCGCGGTCCGCCGGGAACACCCGGCCGAGCGGCACCTCGCCCGCCTCCCACGGCGACGGGTCGGCCGGCGGCACGTCCTCGACCGCGACCTCGACCTTCGCCAGCGGATCACGCCAGCGCGGGTCCAGGTCGTCGACGGCGTCGAGCACCAGGTCGTCGAAGCGCTCGGCGCGGGTCCGCGAGGCGGGGACCGAGGACGGCATCAGGGCGCCGCGCAGGCCGCGGCCGCGCCGGTCGCGGCGACGGGGAGGCGGCGTGGCGGGCACGTCGGCAGGCTATCCGGGGGCTACCGTGCGGCGGTGAGCACCGTGCGCCCCGGGGTCCGTCGCTGCAGCCGCAGCGGCTGCACCCAGCCGGCCGTGGCGACCTTCACCTACGTCTACTCCGACTCCACCGCGGTCCTCGGGCCGCTGGCGACGGTGGCCGAGCCGCACTGCTACGACCTGTGCGCCGCCCACTCCCAGCGCCTCACCGCTCCTCGCGGGTGGGAGGTCGTGCGGCTGGCGCCGTCCGAGACGCACTACCAGCCGAGCGACGACGACCTGCTCGCCCTGGCCGACGCCGTCCGCGAGGCCGCCCGCCCCGTCCAGGCCGGTCCGGGCGCCACGACCACCGCCGGGTCGGCGGGGTCGATCGGGTCAGCGGGGCCGGCCGTGGAGGTCGGTCGCCGTGGTCACCTGCGGGTGCTGCGCGACCCACAGGTCTGATCTGTCTGATCTGTCGGGTCTGCCGGGGTCGTCCGTCACCGACGGTGACGCCATGGGTTCCTTCTCAAGCCCTCAGTAGGCCGAGCGAGGCACGACACGCCGGGCCATCACCCCTTCGGCCTACCGCAAATCGGTGATGCTTCAGCCATCTGCGCGTATCGCCGATGAGTTGGGCGTCCGCTCGTCAGGCTCAGAAGAGGGTGTGTACCGCAGATGACCGCCACCGCCACCGCCCCCCGTCGCCGGACCCGCGCCGCCGCCCCGATGGCTCCGCTCGGCTCGCTGACCCAGGTGCGCGAGGCGCGGACCTGCCACTCCTGCGGCTCCCACCAGGTGACCCGCCTGGCGATGCGCCTCACCGACGGCACCCCGGTCGACTTCACCTCCTGCCGCGGCTGCGAGGCCCGGCGCTGGGAGCACGAGGGCGTGTCGCTGTCCGTCCAGGACGTGCTCGGCCGCACCCGCAAGCCCGCCTGACGAGAGCCGGCTCCACTAGGCTCCACCGCATGAGCCAGGCCGAGACGTCCGCGATCGAGCCCTGGCTGCGCGAGATCCTCCGCTGCCCGCAGTGCCGCTCCGAGCTCGCCGACAGCACCGGCCCCGACGGCGGCCCCGAGCTGGTCTGCCAGGACCCGACGTGCGGGCTGGCCTACCGCGTCGACGACGGCGTCCCCGTCCTCCTGGTCGACGAGGCACGCACCCCCCGGGCCTGACGATGCCCCTCGACGAGCAGCTCCTCGACGACACCGCGGCCCTGGCGGCCGCCGATCCCCGCTCCGTGCTCCGCTCGCTCGCGGGCGCCGGTGCGCAGGTGCGTCAGGCCCTCGCCCTGACCCAGGAGGCCCTCACCCCCGGCTGGTCCGACGGCGACCGTCCCCGCGCGGTCGTCGTGGCCGCGCGCGGTGGCGCCGCGGTGGTCGGTGACGCGCTCGCCGCCGTCGTGGGGGGCGCCGGTCCCGTCCCGGTGATGGCCCTGTCCGGCTCGCGGCTGCCGTCGTGGGTCGGGTCGATGGACGTCGTCGTGGCCATCTCGCTGTCCGGCCGGGCCGAGGGCGCGGTGGCCGTGGCCACCGAGGCCGGCCGTCGCGGCGCCCAGCTGCTCACCGTCGGCGCCGCCGGGTCGGTGCTCGAGCAGGTCAGCGGCCGGTTCCGCGGTGTGCACGTCCCGCTGCCGGTCGACCGGTCCGCCACCACGACCCCCACCTCGCGCACCGCGCTGTGGTCGCTGCTCACCCCGCCCCTGCTGGCCTGCGACCGGCTCGGCCTGCTGCCCGCGGACGCCTCCGGCGGCGAGCACGACCTCGCCGCGCTCGCCGACGCGCTCGACGCCGAGGCCGAGGCGTGCCGCCCGTCGTCGGAGTCCTTCGTCAACCCGGCCAAGGTGCTCGCGCTCGAGGTCGACGGCTCGGTGCCGGTGATCCTGGGCGACAGCCCGCTGGCGGGGGTCGCCGGGCGCCGCGCCGCGTCGGTGCTGGCCCGCACGGCCCGGGTGCCGGCGGTGCACGGCATGCTCCCGGACGACGCCGGCGACGTCGTCGCCACCTTCGGCGGGCCGTTCGCCTCCGACCCCTCCGACGAGGTGTTCGCCGACCCGTTCCTCGACGGCCCGGCCGCGACCCGGCTGCGGCTGCTGCTCCTCGACGTCGGCGACGGCATCGGCTTCGATGCCGTGCGCGACCTGGCCGAGCGGTCGGGGGTGCGGGTCAGCGACGTGCGCGCCCACACCGAGCTCGGTGACGACGACCTGTACGCCGACGACGGCCGGTCGCGGTCGGCCGGACCGGCCGAGACGCCGATGCAGCGGTTCGCCCGCGTGGTGGCCCGGATCGACTTCGCCGCCACGTACCTCGCGCTGGCCACCGGGCTCGACCCCGCGGTCTCGCCGCACGTCGCGGAGCTGCGCGACTCGCTGCGCTGAGAGGCGCGCCCGCGGGGGCACCCTCTAGGGTTCCGGCCATGGCGAGCGGTGGTGGGACGAAGGCGATCATGGCGGCCCTGGTGGCCAACCTCGGGATCGCGGTGACCAAGTTCGTCGCCTGGGTGCTGACGGGGTCGTCCTCGATGCTGGCCGAGGCGATCCACTCGGTCGCCGACTCGGGCAACCAGGTGCTCCTGCTCGTCGGCGGCAAGAGGGCCCGGCGGGCGGCCACGCCGGAGCACCCCTTCGGGTACGGGCGGGAGCGCTACGTCTACGCGTTCATCGTCTCGATCGTGCTGTTCAGCGTCGGTGGCCTGTTCGCGCTGTACGAGGCGTGGCACAAGTACCAGGACCCGCACCCGATCGAGGCCTGGCACTGGGTGCCGGTCGTCGTGCTGGTCGCCGCGATCGCGATGGAGTCGTTCTCGTTCCGCACGGCGATCGTCGAGTCGAACCACGTCCGCGGCGGGCGGTCGTGGAAGGACTTCATCCGCACCGCGAAGGAGCCCGAGCTCCCCGTCATCCTGCTGGAGGACCTCGGCGCGCTCGTCGGCCTCGTCCTCGCCCTGATCGGCGTGAGCCTGACCCTGCTCACCGACAACGGCCTGTGGGACGCCGCCGGCACCGCCTGCATCGGCGTGCTCCTCATCGTCATCGCCGCGATCCTGGCGGTGGAGATGAAGTCGCTGCTGCTCGGCGAGGGGGCGACGCCGGAGAACGTCCGCGCGATCGAGAAGGCGCTGCCCGGCGGCGGGGTGGACAGCATCATCCACATGAAGACGCTGCACCTCGGGCCCGAGGAGCTGCTGGTGGCAGCGAAGATCGCCGTCCCCGCCGGTGCGACCGCGGCCGAGGTGGCCGACGCGATCGACGGCGCGGAGAAGCGGGTGCGCGAGGCCGTGCCGATCGCCCGGGTGATCTACCTGGAGCCCGACCTGCGCGAGTGAGCCGCTAGAACCGGAACCGGGTGGCGTCCGTCGGGAACGAGAACCACGCGACCGCCCGCTTCGGGTGTGATGACGCGCAGGCCGCCGCCCTGCTCGCCGGCCCAGGCGTCCGGACCGGGGGAGTAGCCCTGGTCGTGGTACTTGGCGAACGCGGTGCTGATCCGGGCGCCGAGCCCGTCGGCGTCGGCCCGGGTGGGCTCGCTGGTGCCCTCGACGATCACCACCTCGGTGCCGCTCTCGAGCGTGAGCGTGACCGCCGGGTTGGTGCGCAGGTTCAGCGCGTGCCGGGTGGTGGGTGCGCCGTCGTACCAGAACCGGCCCTCCAGCCAGACGCCCCAGCGCGGCACCGCGTGCGGCGTGCCGTCGGGGCGGACGGTGCTGAGCCAGTAGTGGAGCGAGGCCTCCAGCCGCTCCTCCACGGCGGACCACTGCAGCAGGCCCTTGCTGGAGGTGGGCAGGCCGTAGCCCTCGGGCATGGCGGGACGTTCACGGCTCGGTGCGGGTGCGCTGTCCATGGCCCGGGACGCTACGCCCGGGGTCCGACACCCGTCAGCGGTCGCGGACCCGTCAGTAGTCGGCGCAGCGCTGGATCAGCACCTGCGAGCCGTCCGCCCCGACGCTCGCGCCGTCGGCCGCCCAGTCCCGCAGGTCGTCGACCATCGCCGAGGCGTCCTGCGCCGAGTCGGTCGCGACCGTGACCCGGGTGCAGGCCCGGTCGCCGTCGGCCCAGGTGACGTACTCGTCGCCGGCCCAGCCCTCGAGCGGCAGCTCCTCCTCGTAGGGCAGCTCGGTGTACTCGTCCGGGTCCTCGATCGTGAGCAGGCTCAGCACGTGCACGCCGAGGGACCCGCGGTCGAGCACGTCGGTGCCGGCGTCCTGGGCGGGGTCGGGGACGTCGACCGGATCGGCCTCCTCGGCGTCGCCGTCGCGCCAGCCCTCCATGTCCCACAGCTGCTCGAGCGACGTCGGGGGCGAGGTCATGGCGTCGAAGCCGGCCTGCGGACCCTCGCTGCCCTCGAGCACGCTGACCGCCCAGCCACCCAGGTCGTAGGGCAACCACGACATGGCGGCGCCGAACGGCTCGTAGGCGCCCCCCGCTGGACCGCTCTCGTAGTACCGCGCGGTGTAGTCGGCCCCCTGCTCCAGGAGCCAGTCCTGCTCCACCACGGTCGCCTGGCCCTCGATCACCGCGCTCAGGGCCTGGTAGGTCTCGTCGTAGTAGGCGGTCCTGGCCGTGACGGCGTCCAGGTCGACCACCTGGTCCTGCAGCGCGTGCACGAGCTCGTGCAGCAGCGTGACCTCGACCATCGGGTTCCACTGCGTGCCGCGGACGCGGACGATGCCGTCGGTGGCGTCGTAGAAGCCGACGACGCCGTCGGCGAAGCCGTCCTCGGCGTAGGCGTCGAACGCGTCCGGGTCGGTCACCAGACCGAGGGCGGTGACCGTCGCGGTCCAGTCGTCGGTGGGCAGCGACTCCGGCTCCACGGTGCCCTCGGGCACCGGTGCGAGCAGCGCCTCCTCGAACTCCTCGTCCGCGAGCACGACGACCTCGGGGACGGAGTCGAACTCGCGACCGGTGCGGTCCTCGATCCAGGAGACCAGCTCGGGCAGCCGCTCCGGCACGACGTCCGCCGCCTGCCGACCGTCGTCGGTGCCGCTGTCACCGGGCTCGTCGAGGGACTGGACGGCCAGGGTGCCGGCGACGCCGAGGAGCACGCCGACCAGACCGGCGACCAGCGCCGTGACGAGCACGACGACCCAGGTCCGGCGCGGGGCCGGCGGCGCGGGGGCGAAGTACGGCTGCTGGACGTACGGCTGCTGGGGGTACGGCTGGCCGTAGGCCTGCTGCGGTGGCGCGGGCAGCGGCGCGGGGGGAGGCACGGGCGGAGGCACCGGCAGACCGGGCGGGGCGAAGGGGTCGGTCACCAGGGGCCTTCGGGTCGGGTCGGTCGGGGTCGGTCGGGTCGGAGCGAGCGGTACGATAGGGCTGTTCCGGCGTCGGTGATGCCGCTGGCCCAGAGGGGCCACGCCGGGTCGTCCTCTTTCGTCGACCCTTGTGGAGAGTTCCTTGAGCACCCTGACCCAGAACGAGCACCGCGTCCGCGACCTGACGCTGGCCGAGGCCGGCCGCCACCAGATCCGCCTGGCCGAGCACGAGATGCCCGGCCTGATGGCCCTGCGTACCGAGTACGCCGAGGCGCAGCCGCTGAAGGGCGCCCGGATCGCCGGTTCGCTGCACATGACCGTCCAGACCGCCGTGCTGATCGAGACGCTGGTCGCGCTCGGCGCCGAGGTGCGCTGGGCGTCCTGCAACATCTTCTCCACCCAGGACGAGGCCGCGGCCGCCGTCGTGGTGGGCACCGGCACCCCCGAGGCGCCGGCCGGCGTGCCCGTCTTCGCCTGGAAGGGCGAGACGCTGCCGGAGTACTGGTGGTGCACCGAGCAGATCCTCAGCTGGCCCGGTCACGACGGCCCGAACATGATCCTCGACGACGGCGGCGACGCCACGCTGCTGGTGCACAAGGGCCGCGAGTTCGAGATCGCCGGCGCCGTGCCGTCCACCGCCGAGACCGACTCCGAGGAGTACGGCGTCATCCTCGACGTGCTGCGCGCGTCGCTCGCCTCCTCGCCCGACCGGTTCCAGAAGATGGCGGCCGGCATCAAGGGCGTCACCGAGGAGACCACGACCGGCGTGCACCGGCTGTACCAGTTCGCCGCCGCCGGCGACCTGCTGTTCCCGGCGATCAACGTCAACGACTCGGTGACCAAGTCGAAGTTCGACAACAAGTACGGCTGCCGGCACTCGCTCATCGACGGCCTGAACCGCGCCACCGACGTCCTCATCGGCGGCAAGGTCGCGGTCGTGTGCGGCTACGGCGACGTCGGCAAGGGCTCGGCGGAGTCGCTGCGGGGCCAGGGCGCCCGCGTGATCGTCACCGAGGTCGACCCGATCTGCGCGCTGCAGGCGGCGATGGAGGGCTACCAGGTGGCCCGGCTCGAGGACGTCGTCGAGACCGCCGACATCTTCATCACCACCACCGGGTGCTACGACGTCATCACCGCCGACGACATGGCGAGGATGAAGAACAAGGCGATCGTCGGCAACATCGGCCACTTCGACAACGAGATCGACATGGCCGGCCTGGCCAAGCTCGCCGGCGTCACCAAGACCGAGATCAAGCCGCAGGTCCACGAGTGGACCTTCCCGGCCTCGGACGACGCCGCGGAGAAGTCGATCATCGTGCTGTCCGAGGGGCGGCTGCTGAACCTGGGCAACGCCACCGGTCACCCGTCGTTCGTGATGAGCAACTCGTTCTCGAACCAGACCATCGCCCAGATCGAGATCTGGACGAAGCCGGGCGAGTACGAGAACCAGGTCTACACGCTGCCGAAGCACCTGGACGAGAAGGTGGCGCGGCTGCACCTCGACGCCCTCGGTGCGCGGCTGACCGAGCTCACCAAGGAGCAGGCGGAGTACCTCGGCGTCGACGTCGCGGGTCCGTACAAGCCGGAGCACTACCGGTACTGATCGCTCGCTGATCCTGTGCCACGCGGCACCTACCACCTGGCCGGCCGGCCCGAGGCGTTCTCCTGCGCCCCGGGACCGGCCGGTTGGCGTTACGTCTCCTCGACGCTGGACCTGGCCTGCGACAGCGCCTTCCGCGCCGTCCGGTTCGTCGTGACCGGTGAGGGCGGGCGGTCCGTGCGCGGTGGTGGGCTCCGGCTGGACGACGGCGCGCCGGTCCTGGTCTGGGCTCCCCCGACGACCCCGGCGCCGAGCGCACCACCGCGGCCACGGGTGTGCTCACCGCGTCGCCCGGGTCGGTGGTGGCGCTGCTGCGGTCGGTCTCGCCGCCCGGTGAGGCCGCGGCCGGCGCCGACCTCGAGGTGCTGCGGTTCGGGCCCGACGCGCTCGCCGGCCTGCGGGTGCGGTTGCGGGTCGCCCGGGTCGGTGCGCGTCCGGCACGACGCGCCGGACGGCGAGCTGCTCGACGAGACCTGGACCGTCTCCGACGTCGACACCGGCCTGGTCAGCGAGATCCACCTGGCCGGCGACGTCGTGCTGCACGCCACCGCTGGCGTCCTGGACGACGAGATCAGCCGATGTTGACGGGCCGGTCAAGGCTGGTCGCGAGCGGTAGGCGAGGGTGCTGAGCAGCCGAGGAGGACGGCGTCGAAGGAGACCACGCGAGAAAGAGGACGACGACAGAAAAAAAAAAAAAAAAAAAAAGGGGGGGGGGGGGGGGGGGGGGGGGGGGGGGGGGGGGGGGGGGGGGGGGGGGGGGGGGGGGGGGGGGGGGGGGGGGGGGGGGGGGGGGGGGGGGGGGGGGGGGGGGGGGGGGGGGGGGGGGGGGGGGGGGGGGGGGGGGGGGGGGGGGGGGGGGGGAAAGATTCTGGGTAGGACAGGTCCGAGATAGCGAGCCGATAAGACAGTTCCAGCGTCGATAATATAAGAAGAGAAGAGGAGGAGGGCCGGGTAGTCCTCTGTAGCCGACACCCACGGAGAGAACGATGACCACGACGCCGCACAACGAGCACCACGTCCGCGACCTGGCTCTGGCCGAGGCCGGTCGCCACCAGATCCGCCTCGCGGAGCACGAGATGCCCGGCCTGATGGCTCTGCGCGACCGAGTACGCCGAGCGCAGCCGCTGGCCGGCGCGCGCATCGCCGGCTCGCTGCACATGACCGTGCAGACCGCCGTCCTCATCGAGACGCTGGTCGCGCTCGGCGCCGAGGTGCGCTGGGCGTGCTGCAACATCTTCTCCACGCAGGACGAGGCCGCGGCGGCCGTCGTCGTGGGCACCGGGCACCGCCGACGCGCCGGCCGGCGTGCCCGTGTTCGCCTGGAAGGGCGAGACGCTCGAGGAGTACTGGGAGTGCACCGAGCAGATCCTCGCGCTGGCCCGGTCACGACGGCCCGAACATGATCCTCGACGACGGCGGCGACGCACGCTGCTGGTGCACAAGGGCGTCGAGTACGAGCGCGCCGGCGCCGTCCCGTCCGACCGCCGAGGACCGACTCCGAGGAGTACGTCGTCATCCTCGACGTGCTGCGCGCGTCGCTCGCCTGCCCGCCCGAGCGGTTCCAGAAGATGGCCGCCGGCATCAAGGGCGTCACCGAGGAGACCACGACCGGCGTGCACCGGCTGTACCAGCTCGCCGAGGCGGGCCACCTGCTCTTCCCGGCGATCAACGTCAACGACTCGGTGACCAAGTCGAAGTTCGACAACAAGTACGGCATGCCGGCACTCGCTGCTGGACGGCATCAACCGCGCCACCGACGTCCTCATCGGCGGCAAGGTCGCGGTCGTCGGCGGCTACGGCGACGTGGGCAAGGGCGCGGCGGAGGCGCTGCGTGGCCAGGGCGCCCGCGTGATCGTGACCGAGGTCGACCCGATCTGCGCGCTGCAGGCGGCGATGGACGGGTACCAGGTGGCGCGGCTCGAGGACGTCGTCGAGACCAGGCCGACTTCTTCATCACCACGACCGGGAACAACGACGTGATCACCGCCGACGACATGGCGAGGATGAAGGACAAGGCGATCGTCGGCAACATCGGCCACTTCGACAACGAGATCGACATGGCCGGCCTGGCCAAGGTCGCCGGCGTCACCAAGACCGAGATCAAGCCGCAGGTCCACGAGTGGACCTTCCCGGCCTCGGACGACGCCGCGGAGAAGTCGATCATCGTGCTGTCCGAGGGGCGGCTGCTGAACCTGGGCAACGCCACCGGTCACCCGTCGTTCGTGATGAGCAACTCGTTCGCGAACCAGACCATCGCCCAGATCGAGATCTGGACGAAGCCGGGCGAGTACGAGAACCAGGTCTGCACGCTGCCCAAGCACCTGGACGAGAAGGTCGCCCGGCTGCACCTCGACGCCCTCGGCGTCGCGGCTGACCGAGCTGACCAAGGAGCAGGCGGAGTACCTCGGCGTCGACGTCGCGGGTCCGTACAAGCCGGAGCACTACCGGTACTGATCGCTCGCTGATCCTGTGCCACGCGGCACCTACCACCTGGCCGGCCGGCCCGAGGCGTTCTCCTGCGCCCCGGGACCGGCCGGTTGGCGTTACGTCTCCTCGACGCTGGACCTGGCCTGCGACAGCGCCTTCCGCGCCGTGCGGTTCGTCGTGACCGGCGAGGGCGGCCGGTCCGTGCGCGGTGGTGGGCTGCGGCTGGACGACGGCGCGCCGGTCCTGGTCTGGGCTCCCTCCGACGACCCCGGCGCCGAGCGCACCACCGCTGCCACGGGCGTGCTCACCGCGTCGCCCGGGTCTGTGGTGGCGCTGCTGCGGTCGGTCTCCCCGCCCGGTGAGGTCGCAGCCGCGGCCGACCTCGAGGTGCTGCGGTTCGGGCCCGACGCGCTCGCCGGTCTGCGGGTGCGGTTGCGGGTCGCCCGGCTCGGGTGCGGTCCGGCACGACGCGCCGGACGGCGAGCTGCTCGACGAGACCTGGACCGTCTCCGACGTCGACACCGGGCTCGTCAGCGAGGTCCACCTGGCCGGCGACGTGGTGCTCCACGCCGCCGCCGGCGTCCTGGACGACGAGATCGAGCTGGCCGCCCTCGACGGCCCGCCGACGCTCTTCGGGAGTTGCAACTAGGGCGAACGGAGGATGCGGAGCGAATGAAAGTCGCAGATCCTGCAGGTTCATCGAGTCGAGCCAGCGTCCGGGAGATCTGCGTGTTGTTCTCAACGAGTCAGTTCTCGAAGCCATCTCGTCGCATCATGGCCGCGACTGTGGCGGCACTCCTCGGAGCGGGCACCGTCCTCGTCGGCGCGCTCGCCGGTCCTGCGGCAGCGGCTGCCGACGTCACAGCTCCGGTGATCAGGACGAACGCGGCAGCGGCGTTCTTGACGGGCGGGGTGATCAGTCAGACCGTCGCCAGCGACGACTTCGACCGCTACAGCACGATCCCCATGGTCGTGAGGTGGACGGTTACGGACAACAGCAGCAGGATCTGCGCCTTCCAGATCTACGCCTTGACGAGCTCCGAGGCGACGTTCGAGCCAGAGGAGTACGGACGCCTCCTGCTCTCCGTCCAAGCGCCGCGGGCGACTCCCTACGCGGACCAGGTCGTCGACTCGGTCATGGAGTACGACGGTGCACTCGGTGGCAGCGACGACTCGCACCAGGGGTGGCACCTGAAAGCCCAGGACTGCACCGGAAACACCACAACGATCGACATCCGGACGAAGTACGAGACGGTCGTCACCCAGGAGGACGGGCGCGACTCCAGCGAGCTCGTGGATCCTGGGACGATCTCCTACGGCGGCGCGTGGGGCACGACGTCATGCACCTGCGCGTCGTGGGGCGCGATGCGCAACACGTCGGCGAAGAACGCGAGCGTCACGTTCACCCGCACGTACGACCGCGACGACCACGTCGCCCTGGTGATGGCCAAGGGTCCGGGCCGCGGCAAAGCGGCTGTGTACGTCGATGGCGTCAAGGTCGCCACCGTCGATACCAACGCCAGGGTCAACACGAACCGGGTCATCGTGTTCGACCGGTGGATGACGGCCGGCACCCACACGGTCAAGGTGGTCAACCTCGCGACTGCTGGGCATCCGAGGATCGACCTGGACGCGGTGCTGTCGAACTAGGGAGCCTCGGGTTAGCCCCCGGGCAGGGGTTCGACCTCGACGACCTGGCGGGTGCCGAGGGGGCTGGTCCACTCGTGGGCGGTCACGGTGCCGGTGCTGTTGGTGAGCGTGCGGCAGTGCCAGAGGGCGGCGGTCTTGTAGCGGTGGCACCGGCGCGATCTGGGGGACAGGTTCTGGACCGACGTCGGTCCGCGGGGGTGGGGGATGGTGTGGTCGAGGTCGCAGCGTGAGGCGGGGACGGAGCAGCCGGGGAAGGTGCAGACGGGGTCGCGAGCTCGGACGAAGTCCGCGATCTCGACCGTGGGCGTGTAGGCGTCGGTGTGGTGCCGCGGCTCGGGTTGCTTCTGCAGTGCACGCCGGGTCACTTGCGAGCAGAGCGGTTCTGGTCCAACCGTTCTCGGGCACCCGACCGATGCGGAGGAACCGGGTGAGGCGCCCGTCGCGGTCGGTGAGCAGGACGCAGGTGCTCGCGCCGCGGTCCAGTGCCTGGTCGGCGACGACGCGGGCGACGGCGGCGGTCACGGGCACCGGTGACCCGTTGCCGCGGACCTCGCCGGTGCTGTGGCTGGTCGCGTCGTCGCTGGTCAGGGTGTCCAGGGTGATCACGACGCCGACCTCGCGCTGCACCCGACCCCCGGCCCGGCCGGCCGGGCCGGTGCCGTCGTCGCAGACGGCGTCGAACAGCAGGTCGAGCTCGGCCATGCCGCGGGTGCGTCCGGCCAGCTCGTCGCGGCTCAGCCCGCTGACGCGGGCCTGGCAGGTGGCGGCGATGGTCTGGACCAGCTCGGTGGGTCCGGTGACGGTCATCGTGGACAGGGCCGGGTTCTCCGGGTGCGTCCACACCGAGATCCCCGTGCGGCGGCGGACCTCGTCCCTGACCTGCTCCTCGTCGTCACGGCGGAGCGCGGCGACGGCGGTGGTGACCCGGCGGGTGAACCGCTCCGGGGTCGGCCCGTCCCACGGCCCCACGGTGCCGGTCCCGTCCAGCACCGGCGCCGGCAGCCCGTCCAGCACGACGGCCTCGACCTTGCGGGCCTGCCGGTCGGTCAGGTCGGAGGTGTGCTCGGCCATCGTCCGGGCACGGGCGACGTCGATCCGCCCGGCCTCCAACGCGCCCAGGGTGCGCGGTCAGCCTGGTGCACAGCGCCCGGGCCAGGATCACGTCCTGCTCGGCCCAGTAGGTGCTCAGCCCGGTCGCGGCCGCGACCTCAGCCGCGGCCTGCACGTCGAGGTCGTGCTCGGTGATCCGCCCGCACCCCAACGCATCACCCCGCGAGGCGTCACCCAGCCGGTAGGACTCCTGCGCGTGCACGTGCCGGGTGATCGCCCAGACCCGCCGCAGGTGCTCGGCCTGGTGCGCGAACCCGGCCAGCGAGTGCGCCCGCAGGTCCGCGACCAGCGCCGCACCGCGCCCCGATCCGTGATCCCCCGACCTCATGGAGAAAGGCTAGACGCCACCACTGACAGTTGTTTGCCGTCGGATGCCTGTCGACGTCCAACACGAGATGATGAGCCGATGGCGACAGTGCACCTGTTGGTCGGGCTCAACGCGTCCGGCAAGACGACGCACGCCGAGCGGCTGCAGGAGCAGGAGCCGGCCGTCCGGTTCACGCTCGACGAGTGGGTGCTGCGTCTGTTCGGCACCGCCTACGACCACCCCGGCTACCCCGAGCAGGCTCAGCGGTGCCAGGACCTCATCTGGGACCTCGCGTGCCAGGTTCTGGCTGCCGGGACCGATGTCGTCCTGGACTGGAACCAGTGGAGCCGGAAGCGGCGCGACCACTGGCGCGACCGGGCGGACGCGCAGGGGCACGCGGTGGTCGTCCACTACCTGCCGGTGCCGGTGGAGACGGCGATCGCGCGCGCCGCGCAGCGGGAGAGCGGCGGCCGCCACCACGACCTCGACGCTGCGGCGGTCCGGCACCTGGCCCTGTTGCTCGAGGTGCCGACCGAGGACGAGGGCAGCGAGCTGCGGATCAGCCGGTGACGCGGACCGCGTCCAGGACGGCGAGCCGCACCGCCTCGGCGGCGGCGGCCTGCACGGTCGCCACGCCCATCACCCGCTGGGCGCCGGGCCAGCCGGCCTCCGACCTCGGGAGCCGCTGCGGCAGAGTCGATCTCGCCGGTCGCGAGGACGAAGACGGTGTCGCCGTCGCTCAGCGTGTGCACCGGGTCGATCGACCGCGCGAGCCCGTCGTGGCCGGCGCCGGCGGCCCGGGTCGCCTCGGCGACGTCGAGCCGGGCGTTCGTCACCACCACGGCCAGGGTCGTGTTCAGCGCCGCGTCGCCAGCCGGAGGAGCAGCACCACCCCCCACCACCCCCGCCGCGTTCACCACGGCCAGCGCAGCCACCAGCACGCCGCCCGGGAGCCGCACGAGCCCGTTCCCGACGCCGCCGGGCGCCGACCCGCGAGCCGTCCGCGCACCCGTCCCGGCGCCGACCGCACCCCGCGGGAGCGAGCCCGAGACAGCCGAAGCGGCTGCGGCGTGACCCATCTCGGCATCGGGTCGCGCGTCCCAGTCACCACCGCGCCCGAGGTCGAAGATGCACGCCGCGGGGACGATCGGCACCACGACCGGACGCCCGTCGTCGCGGACGCCGACCGGGAAGCCCAGACCCTGCTCCTCGCACCACCGCTGCACGCCGTGCGCCGCCACCAGCCCGTACGCCGACCCGCCGGTCAGCACCACGGCGTCGACCGTGTCGACGAGCGTGCCGGGGGCGAGGGCGTCGGTCTCGTGCGTGCCCGGACCGCCACCCCGCACGTCGACGGCACCGACCGTGCCGGGCGGCGGCACGACCACGGTCACCCCCGTCAGCCAGCCGTCCCCGGTGCGCTGCGCGTGGCCCACCCGGACGCCGGTCACCTCGGTGATCACCGGCCCATCGTGCCACCGACCCGTCGTGCCACCGGGCCGGTGCCGGTACGGTTCGTGAGGTGGCGACCGACACCGATGCCGGCCCGGACGTCGCCGCGCCGCCCGCGCTGTCCTGGCGCCTGGTGCCCGCGATCCTGATCGCCGCCTCGGGCCTGTCGCTGTTCGGTCTGCACTGGCGTCCGGGCGGGTACGTGGTGCTCGCGGCGGCCGTCGCCTCCGCCCTCGTCGTCGACCGGAGGCTGGCGCGCGACCTCGCCCTGATCGCCTTCGGCCTCGTCACCATCAGCCTGGTGCGCGTGAACACCGACATCTCGGTGGGCCACATGCTCGAGATGGGCCTCGCCCTCACCGTCGCCGTCGCCGTGCCGTACCTGGTGTCACGTCACCTGTACGGCGACCACGCCGATCCGGTTCCCGATCCGACGCGGCCACCCGTGGTCCCCAGCCGAACGCTCGTACCTCGTCGCCGTCCTCGTGCTCGGCTGGGCGATCCTGCCGGTCTACATGATCGGCTCCGGCGTCTACCGGAACTGGCCCGCCGCGTCCGACGTCGAGCACGATCGCCCGGCTGTTCGTCGGCACCAACGCCCTGGGCATCTGGGACGAGCTGTTCTTCATCTGCACCTGCTTCGCGCTGCTGCGCCGGCACTACCCGGACTGGCTGGCGAACCTCGTCCAGGCGGTGCTGTTCACGTCGTTCCTGTGGGAGCTGGGGTTCCACGCCTGGGGACCGCTGCTCGATCTACCCGTTCGCGCTGGTGCAGGGCTGGATCTTCCGGCTGACGAGGTCGCTCACCTACATCGTGTGCGTGCACCTGCTGTTCGACCTGGTGCTGTTCCTCGTGCTCGTGCACGCGCACAACCGGCAGTGGCTCCCGCTGTTCGTCTACTGAGAACGGCCGCGGCAGAACGGGTTCAGTGGTCCGACCGAGCGCCGGCGTTCACCGACACGGTGCGGACGGCGCCGTCGGCGACGTCCCAGTCCTCCAGCACCTTCTCGTACGCGCCCGAGGCGACCATCGTCTCCAGCGTGGCCTGCAGGGCGTCACGCAGCTGCTCGCGGTCCCGGGCGACGGCGATGCCGTACAGGCCCGGCTCGTACTGGACGTCGGAGGCCAGCTGGTAGTCGGCCTGCGTCCGCTGCGCCGTCGCGAGGTAGGCGGCCGGTGGGTAGTCGTTCAGCACCGCGGCGGCCCGACCCGTGCGGACCTCCACCAGCGCGTCGTCGTTGGTGTCGTACAGCCGGACGTCGATCGGCCTCCCGTCCGGGCAGCTGGCCTGCGTCCTGCCGACGAGGTCGACCTGGACGGTGCCCTCCTCGACCGCGACCACCTTGCCGCACAGGTCGTCGAGGTCGCTGATGCCGGTCGGGTTGCCGCGCTGCACCACGATCGAGGTGCCGGCCGAGAAGTAGTTGACGAAGTCGACGGTGCCCTGGCGCTCCTTGGTGTCCGTGATCGCCGCGATGGCGATGTCGAACTCGTGCGCCTGCACGTCGCCGAGGATCGTGTCGAAGTCGGTGACCTCCAGCTCGATCTCGACGCCGAGCAGCTCGCCCATCACCGCGGCCAGGTCGGGCTCGAAGCCGGTGACGGTGCGGCCGTCCGGTGCGAAGAACGACGCCGGCGCGTAGGAGGCGTCGGTGGCCACGTGCAGCACCCCGGCCTCGCGGACGTCGTCCGGGAGGAGGGCGTGCAGGCCGGCGTCGACGGTGGCCGAGGGGGCCGCGCCGGCCTCCGAGCCGGGGTCGGCGGGCGCGCAGCCGGCCACCAGGAGGGCGGCGGCAGCCACGACCAGCAGGACGGGACGGTTCACGGCATGGCCTCCGACGAGGTGCGGGAGCGGGGTCCGAGGACGGGGTGGTCGAGCAGCTCTTCCCACCGGGTGGGGCGGGCGTACCAGTAGCCCTGCGCGGCGTCGCAGCCGATGCCGGAGAGCCAGTCGGCGGCCTCCGCGGTCTCGACGCCCTCCGCGGTGACGGTGAGCCCGAGGCCGTGGGCCAGCGCGACGAGCGAGCGGACCACCTCGCGGTCGGCCTCGTTCCCCTCGACGCCGGCGACGAAGCCGCGGTCGATCTTCACCTCGTCGACGGCCAGGGTGCGCAGGTGCGCCAGGCTCGCGTAGCCGACGCCGAAGTCGTCCAGGGCCGAGCGCACGCCGTAGCCGGCGAGCCGGTCGAGCACGGTGCCGGCGCCCACGGGGTCGATCCCGAGGGCGGTCTCGGTGACCTCCAGGTGCAGCCGCGAGCGGGGCACGCCGCTGGCGTCCAGGCGGCTGAGCACCTCGTCGGGGAAGGCGTCGTCGAGGTTGCGCACCGAGACGTTGACCGAGACCTCCCAGGGCGCGCCGGCCGCCGTCCACGTGGCGCAGTCCTCCAGCGCGCGGGCCAGCACCCAGCGGGTGAAGGGCTGCACCAGGCTCGACTGCTCGACGGCCGGGACGAAGTCGGCCGGGTACACCAGGCCGCGCTCGGGGTGCTGCCAGCGCACCAGCGCCTCGAGCCGGGTCACCTCGCCGGTGACGAGGTCGACGACCGGCTGGTAGTGCAGCACCAGCTCGTCGTGGTCCAGGGCCCGGCGCAGCTCGGACTGCACGGCCAGGCCCCCGGCAGGCGCGGACTCGATCCGCGGGTCGTAGACGACGATGCTGCTCGTGCCGCGCTTGCCCTGGTACATCGCGGCGTCGGCGGCGCGCAGCAGCGACTCGGTGTCGTGGCCGTCGCGCGGGTGCAGGGCCACGCCGAAGCTGGCCTCCACGGCGACGGGCACGCCGTCCAGCTCGACGCTCTCGCCGAGCGCGAGGCTGACCCGCACGAGCAGGGAGTGCACCTCCTCGGCGCTGGTGATGCCCGGCAGGACGAGGCCGAACTCGTCGCCGCCGAGCCGGGTGACGACGTCGTCGGTGCGCAGGGAGTCGGTGAGCCGGCGGGCCACCGTCTGCAGCAGCTCGTCACCGGCGTGGTGGCCGAGGGTGTCGTTGACCTGCTTGAACCGGTCCAGGTCGACCAGCACGACCGCGAGCTCCTCGTCGGCCCGGGTGGCGGCCTCCACGCGGTGCCGGAACAGCTCGCGGTTGCCGAGCCCGGTGAGCGGGTCGTGGACGGCGGCGTGCGCCGCCTGGGCGGCGTCGGCCCGCAGCCGCCGGGTGGTGGACCAGGAGATCAGGGCGAGGACGACGTACAGCGCGCCCAGCCCGACGCCGAGCCGCTGGAAGGTGCGGGTCGTGGCCGCGGCCACCTCCTGGGCGATCGCGTCGTACGGCAGCTCCAGCTCCAGCACGCCGACGGCCCGGCCGGAGGCGCCGGCGATGACGGGCTGCACCACCCGGATGCTGCTGGTCCCGGCGCGGTCGATCACCTCGACCCTGGTCGAGCCCTCGGTGGCGGCGACGAAGTCGGGGTCGGCCGCCGGCAGCGCGCCCCGGACCGAGTTGTCGTCGGAGAAGACCACCGCGCCGTCGAACGCGCGCAGCCGCAGCCGCACGACCGAGCCGCGGAAGATCGCCAGGTCGGTGGCGGCCTGCATCCGCCGCTCCTCGGCCGTGCTCAGCCCTTCGCCGTCGAGCAGCTCGCCGGACAGGGCGGGGGCGATGGCCATCTCCTCGATGACCGCGGCCTGCGCGCGCGCGGACTCCAGGCCGCGCTGGACGCCGTCCTGCCGGTTGCCGTGGGCGAGCACCGCGCCCAGCGCGAGGACGGGGACCAGGCTCGCCACGGCGTACGTGGCGAACAGCCGGGTCCCCGAGCTCAGCCCCGGGCGGGAGGTCCTCATGGTGACCCATCGGCGCGAGACGGCCCCGGGTTGACGTCTGGACGGGTGGTTCGCCCCGAAGGGTCTAGAAGAAGGTGTACGCCCGGCGCGACACCGAGAAGCCGAGCCCGGTGCTCGCCTGCGCGCAGCGCATGCCCGCCTCGCTGGAGGAGCAGCTGAAGTCGCCGACCGTGACGTCGCGGCCGTACGCGAGCGTGCCGCCGCCGGTACCCACGAGCGACTCGGCCGCGCAGGTGACGCGCGGCCCGGCGGCGTCGACGACCACGCCCGCCCCGTAGACGAGGGTGCAGGCCGCCGGCGGGGCACCCGCGTCCCAGGTCTTCTCCGCGACGTCGCAGCGGGCGAACTGCTCGCTGATGATGCAGGCGATGTTGCCGGACGGGGAGACGAACCGGGTGATCGGGACGGCCGGCGCCGGTGGGGCGGTGGTGCCCTCCGCCGGGGGCGGCGTCGTGCCGTCGACCGGGGTGGCGGCCGGGTCGGGGATCGACGGCAGCGTCGTCTCCGGCACCAGCTCGACCGCGGCCCGGTCGCCGACCTGGCCGAGGGTGTTGAACGCCCACACGGCACCGGCCAGGCAGAGCAGCAGGCCGAAGCCCATCGCGATCGCCGGTGTTGCGCCGGCGCGCGCGCACGCGCGCGGCGACCAGCGCGTCCTGCTGGCTCATCACCTGCTCCTCAGCCCGGGCTCAGCCGTCTCGGCGTCCGTCCCGCAGGTCGGCCATCCACGCCTCGACGTCCCCCGACGACCGGGGCAGCATGCCAGAGAGGTTCTCGCAGCCGTCCTGCGTGACCAGCACGTCGTCCTCGATCCGCACGCCGATGCCCCGCAGGTGCTCGGGGACGGCCAGGTCGTCGGCGCGGAAGTACAGGCCCGGCTCGATGGTGAAGACCATGCCCGGCTCGAGCTCGGCGTCGAGGTACATCTCGCGCCGCGCCTGGGCGCAGTCGTGGACGTCGATGCCGAGGTGGTGCGAGGTGCCGTGCACCATCCAGCGCCGGTGGTAGCCGCCCTCCTCGGGGTCGAGCGACTCCTCGGCGCTCACCGGCAGCAGCCCCCACTCGGCGAGCCGGGCGGCGATCACCTCCATCGCGGCGCCGTGCAGGTCGCGGAACCGCGTCCCCGGCCTGGCGACCGCGAACGCGGCGTCGGCGGCCTCGCAGACGGCGTCGTAGACCTGGCGCTGGGCGTCGGTGAAGGTGCCGTCGACGGGCAGGGTGCGGGTGACGTCGGCGGTGTAGAGCGAGTCGACCTCGACCCCGGCGTCGACGAGGATCAGGTCGCCCTCGTGCACCTCGCCGTCGTTGCGGATCCAGTGCAGCGTGTTCGCGTGGTCGCCCGAGGCGGCGATGGTGTCGTAGCCGGGGCCGTTGCCCTCGCGCCGCGCGCTGAGGTTGAACACGGTCTCGACGACGCGCTCGCCGCGGTGGTGCGCCACGGCGTCCGGCAGCGCCCGGACGATGTCCTCGAACCCGGCCGCGCTCGCGGCCACCGCCGCGCGCATCTGCTCGATCTCCCAGGCGTCCTTGACCAGCCGCAGCTCCGACAGCGCCTCGGCCAGGGCCTCGTCGATCTCGGTGTACTCCTGGTCGGTCAGTCCTGCGGACGCCCGCGCCTCGGCGACCTCGGCCTCGACCAGCGCGTCGGCACCCGGCACGACCCGCACGCGGACGCCGTCGGCCCCGACGTCCTTGCGCAGCGCGTCGCCCAGCTCGTCGATGTGGGCGGTGGCCAGGCCGAGCTCGGCCTCCACCTCCTCGAGCGACGGCCGCACGCCGACCCACAGCTCGCCGTACCGCGCGTCGGCGTAGAACTCCTCGGTGTCGCGCTCGGCCCGCGGCCGGAAGTACAGGACGGCGTCGTGGCCGTCGGGGGAGCCGTCCTCGGCGGTGCGCGGGTGCAGCACCAGCACGGCGTCGGGCTCGCGGTCGGTGCCGAGGCCGGTGAGGTGGGCGAACGCCGAGTGCGGCCGGAACCGGAAGTCGCTGTCGTTCGAGCGCACCTTCAGCCCGCCGGCCGGCAGCACCAGCCGGTCGCCGGGGAACCTCTCGCTCACGGCCTCGCGCCGGGCCGCCGCGAACGGCGCGACCTCCGCCTGCTCGGGCAGGGTGTCGGGACGCGCGCCCCAGCGGTCGGCGATGAACGCCTTGAACGCCTCGGACGTGGGTCGCTGGCTGCGGTTGCTCACCCGCTCCTCGAGCGGCTGCTCGTCGGCCGCCAGGTCGGCGGGGGCGGTCTCGGGCGTGTCGACGTGCTCGGACATGCCGGGCATCCTCGCACGGCGCGGCGCACGTGACCGAGCCCACTCGTCCCGGCCGTACCCCGGGCCGCCCGCCGCGGGCAGGATGTGGCGCATGCAGTTCGGACGCACCTTCGAGGAGTTCGAGGTCGGCGCGGTCTACAAGCACTGGCCCGGCAAGACCGTCACCGAGTACGACGACCACCTGTTCTGCCTGCTGACGATGAACCACCACCCGCTGCACCTGGACGCGAACTACGCGGGCACCACGGTGCAGGGGAAGAACGTGGTCGTGGGCAACTACGTGTACTCGCTGCTGCTCGGCATGAGCGTCCCCGACGTCTCCGGCAAGGCGATCGCCAACCTCGAGGTGAAGAGCCTCAAGCACGTGGCCCCGACGTTCCACGGCGACACCCTCTACGGCGAGACCACCGTGCTCGACAAGCGCGCGTCGACCTCGAAGGACGACCGCGGCGTCGTGACGGTCGAGACCCGCGGCTACAACCAGGACGGCACGCTCGTCTGCGTCTTCACCCGCGCCGTGATGGTCCCCAAGCAGAGCTACCTGGACGCCCGCGGCGGCGACCAGCCCGGCCGGCCGGAGCCTGCCGGGGCCTGAACCCTCACCGCGGCAGGTCGACCCACTCGCCGTCGATCCGGACCCGGACGCCGACCTCGACGTCGAACGCGGTCGTATCGACGTAGGCGTCGGCCAGCTCCGGCGCCGTCGCACTCAGGACGAACAGGTCCCTGGTCGGGCCCCACGCCTCCGGAGCCTCCGGGATCGCGGAGCCATCGACCCGGACGAGCCGGATCGGACCGATGTCCGGGGCGTCCGGCAGCGTCGCCTTGACCTCGCTCGCGCCGGGAGGCAGCACGCCGTACACGATCACCTGCCCGGTGTACGTCCCGTCGGGCCGGACGACGGCGGCCACCGTCCACCCCGGCGTGGCGTCGTCGGCGGTGACGACCACCGAGGAGCCCGCCAGGCCGGTCGCGGACAGGTCGGGCCGGGGCGACTGCTCGGCCACGAGCTCGACCACGCTGTTCCCGTCGGGGGAGTAGACCTCGGGGACGAGGACCACGGGCACGCCGTCGACCTGGAGGCCGGTGGCCACCTGGAGCCGGCCGTCGACGACCTCGGTCTGCGCGTCCGGCGGCTCGGGCGCCTCGGTCGGTCCGGTCTGCTCTGTCACCGGCACGGTCGTGGCGCGGGACGGAGCGCTCCGCCTGCGGCTCCGGGCCGAGGACCACGGCGGCTGCGACCACGGACGCAGCCACCGCGGCGACGCCGGCGAGCGCGCCGAGGGTGCGGCGGCGGCGCCGCGCGCGGCGACCCAACAGCACGACCTCGGCAGCGAGAGTCGCTCGGTACGAGGGGATCTCGGCGGTCGACAGCGCCTCGTGCAGGCGCTCGTGCAGGTCGGTGCTCATCGCGGGCTCCCGTTCGTGGAAGAGGCGGTGTCGGTGAGGGCGGCGCGCATCCGCCGCAGGGCGCGGTGGGCGGTGGACTTCACGGTGCCGGGGGCGATGCCGAGCTCGTCGGCGATCTCGCGCTCGGACAGCTCGGCGAGGTAGCGCAGCACGACGACGGCCCGCTCGCGCTCGGTCAGCACGGCGAGCGCCGGGAGCACGGTGCGGCGGTCGACCAGCGCCTCGAGCGCGCGCTCGTCCGGCGGGCCGGTCGGCTCGGGAGGCTCGTCGACGAGGTCCTCGCGCCGCGTCCGGCGCCAGGTGTCGGTGTGGGCATTCACCAGGACCCGCCGGGCGTACGCCGTGGCGTCCTCGACCCGCACCCGCGACCAGGCCAGGTAGGTGCGCACCAGCGCCTGCTGCACGAGGTCCTCGCCGCGGGCGGTGTCGCCGGTCAGCAGGTACGCGGTGCGCCACAGCGCCGGCGTCGCGGCGGCCGCGAACGCGGTGAACTGCTCGTCCGGGCTCATGACTGGAGTACGCAGGTCGGCGCCCCGGAGGTTCTGTCAGGCGCGCAGCACCTTGGCCATCGGACGGCCCTTGGCGAGCTCGTCGACGAGCTTGTCGAGGTAGCGGATCCGGCGCATCAGCGGGTCCTCGACCTCCTGCACCTTGACGCCGCAGACGCTGCCCGTGATCGAGCGAGGCGCGCGGGTTGAGCTCGGCCGCGGCGAAGAAGTCCTCGAAGGTGGTGCCGGCGTCGAGGTGGGAGCGCAGCGTGGCGTCGTCGAAGCCGGTGAGCCAGCGGATCACCTCGTCGACCTCGTCGGCCGTGCGGCCCTTGCGCTCGACCTTGGTGACGTACAGCCGGTACACGTCGGCGACGCTGGTGGTGAAGATGCGGTGCACGCGGCGAGGCTACCTGCGCCGGTCGGGTGACGGCGTCCACCGGACCGTGACCCGTCCGGGCGAGCGGGGGAGCGGGGGCCGAACGGGTCAAGCACGAGCGCGATCGGCCCGACGCTGTCGAGGTGCGTGCACCGGGGTGGGGCCGTCTGACGGCAGGCTGCGTGCTGGGCGCCGCCGTGCTCGGCGCCGTCGGCGTGCCCGCGCCCGGGCCGACCGGCGCGGCTTCCGCTACCCGGGCCGCGGCCGAGGTCCCCACGATCCGCGCCCTCACGCGCGGCCGACGTGGTGCTGCGCGTGCGGGCCGAGGCCGACGACGCGAGCCGCTCGTCACGGGTCGCGGCACCGGGGTCGGTCGAGGGCCTCACGACCGACCCGACCGCCGCCTCGGTCCTGCCGCCCGGGCTCACGGGTCCGCCCGGCAGCACCGGCCCGCTCGGCGTGCCCGACCGGGTGCTCACCGCGTACCACTCGGCCGAGGTGCTGCTGGCCCGCACCCGTCCCGGCTGCGCGATGCCGTGGTGGCTGCTCGCGGGCATCGGCAAGGTCGAGTCCGGCCACGCCAGCGGCGGCCGGGTGGACCGTCACGGCCGGACCCGGGGCGAGGTGCTCGGACCGCTGCTCGACGGCAGCCTCGCCGGGACGATGGTGGTCGAGGACACCGACCGCGGCGTGATGGACGGCGACACCGCCTTCGACCGCGCCGTCGGGCCGATGCAGTTCCTGCCGGGCACCTGGCGGACCGTGGGCACCGACGCCGACCGCAACGGCACGGCCGACCCGCACGACGTGGACGACGCGGCCGCGACCGCCGGCGTCTACCTCTGCCGCGGCGGCGGGAGCATGACCGACCCGGACCAGATGCGCGCAGCGGTGCTCCGCTACAACGGCTCCGACGAGTACGCCGACGCGGTGATCGCCTGGGGCACGTCGTACCGCGACCGCGCCGTGGCCGTCCCCGGCCAGGACGGCACCATCGGGCCGCTGCCCGTGGTGCCGGTGGTGCCCGCACCGGGAACCCCCGCCGTGCCGGTCGCCCCGACGTCGCCGTCCGACCCCGCACCCGACGGCGCCGCCGACCACCACCCCGCCCACGCACCCCACGACGCCGCCGACCACCGAGCCGCCGGTCGACCCGGAGCCCACCGAGCCGCCCGGCGCCGCGCCCGAGCCGCCCGAGCCCACGCCCTGAGCGCACCCCTACCCTGAGCGGCGTGCTCATCGACCTCCACACCCACTCCACGGTGTCGGACGGCACGCAGCCGCCGGCCGTGGTGGTGGCGGAGGCGGCGGCGGCCGGCGTCGACGTCGTGGCGCTGACCGACCACGACAGCACCGCGGGCTGGGACGACGCGGCGGCCGCGGCGGCCGAGCACGGCGTGGCGCTCGTGCGCGGCGTCGAGATCTCCTGCGCCCGCTGGGGCACGAGCGTGCACCTGCTCGGCTACCTGTTCGACCCCGCCTCGCCCGGTCTGCTCGCCGAGATGGAGCGCTCGCGCGGCTCCCGCGAGAGCCGCGCGCGGAAGATGACCGAGCGGCTCGGACGCGACTACCCGATCACCTGGGACGACGTCCTGGAGCAGGTCGAGGACGGCGCCACGATCGGGCGGCCGCACCTGGCCGACGCGCTCGTCGCCGGTGGCTCGTTCCCCGACCGCGACGCCGCCTTCGCGACCGCGCTGCACCGGTCGTCGGGCTACCACGTGGCGCACTACGCGCCGGACCCCGCCGACGCCGTGCGGCTCGTGCTGGAGGCCGGTGGCGTCCCGGTGCTCGCCCACCCGTTCGCGCACACCCGCGGGCGGGTGCTGGACGACGAGACGGTCGAGGAGCTGGTCGAGGTGGGTCTGATGGGGCTCGAGGTCGACCACCGCGACCACGACGACGACGCCCGCCGGCGGCTGCGCGAGATCGCCGCCGCGCACGACCTGCTGGTCACCGGCTCGAGCGACTACCACGGCGCGGGCAAGCAGAACCGGCTGGGGGAGAACGCGACCCGTCCCGACCAGCTCGAACGGATCGAGGCGGCCGGACGGCTGGAGGTGCTGCTCCCGTGAGCGTCGACGCGGTGGTGAACCTCCAGCTGCTCGGGGCCACGTTCGTCACGCTGTTCGTGATCATGGACCCGCCCGGCACCGTGCCGATCTTCCTCGGCGCTGACCTCGAAGATGGACGGCCCGGCGCGCTCGCGGGCCGCGCGCCAGGCCGTGCTGGTGGCCCTCCTGGTGATCGTGCTGTTCGCGATCTTCGGCCAGGGGATCCTGTCGTACCTGCACATCTCGCTGCCCGCGCTGCAGGCAGCGGGTGGCCTGCTCCTGCTGCTCGTGGCGCTCGAGCTGCTCACCGGCAAGGCCGACGACCCCTCGGCGACGGCGGACGTGAACGTCGCGCTGGTGCCGCTCGGCACACCGCTGCTGGCCGGGCCGGGCGCGATCGTCGCGACGATGGTGTTCGTCCAGCAGGCCGAGGGCGCGCCCGACGTGGTCGCGATCGCGGTCGGCATCGTGCTGGTGCACGTGGCGCTCTACCTGGCGATGCGGTTCGCCGGGCAGATCCACCGGTTGCTCGGCGAGAGCGGGGTGCTCCTCGTCACCCGGATCGCCGGCCTGCTGCTCTCGGCGATCGCGGTGCAGCTGGTGGCCGACGCGGTGAAGGCCTTCATCGAGCAGGCGTGAGCGGAGGCGGTCAGCCGTGCCGCGCGCCGAGCTCGAACCACACCCGCTTGCCGCCGGCGTCGGCCGCCCGCCACCCCCAGGTGTCGGCGAGCACGTCGACCAGCTGCAGGCCGCGGCCGCCCTCGTCGTCGTCGGCCGCGTGCCGTACGGCCAGGTCGTCCGGGTCGGCGGACGGGACGGTGCTGTCGTGCACCTCGACCCGCAGGACGGCCAGGTGGAGCAGCCCCGCCGACAGCCGCACCGGCGCGGCGCCGTGCCGGATCGCGTTCGTCACGAGCTCGCTGGTGAGCAGCACCGCGACGTCGACGGCGTCGCCGGTCCACCCCCACCCGGTGAGGGCGCGCGCCAGCGCCCTGCGGGCGCGGCTGACCTCGCGGGGGCCCGACCCGAGCTCGGCGATCAGCTCCACGCCGGGGATTCTCGCACCCCGGGACGTCCGTCCGGGTGACCGGCTCGTCGGGCCGTCACCCGGACGGGGCATGATGACCGCGTGAGCGTCGTCCTGGCCGTCGCCAACCAGAAGGGCGGCGTCGCCAAGACCACCTCGGTCGCCTCGATCGGGGCGGCCCTGGCCGAGCGCGGCCACCGCGTGCTGCTCGTCGACCTCGACGCCCAGGCGTGCCTGACCTTCAGCCTCGGCATCGACCCCGACGTCGTCGAGGCCGGGATGCACGAGGTGCTCGTCGGCACCCTCGCCGCCGCCGACGTGCTCACCGAGGTCGGCGACGGCGTCGACCTGCTGCCGGCCACCATCGACCTCGCCGGCACCGAGTCGCAGCTGCTGTCGCGTCCCGGCCGCGAGTACGTGCTGCGCACCGCGCTCGAGCCGGTGCGTCGACGCCTACGACGTCGTCCTGCTCGACTGCTCGCCCTCGCTCGGGGTGCTGACCCTGGCCGCGCTCACCGCCGCCGACGAGGTCCTGGTGCCGCTGCAGTGCGAGATGCTCAGCCACCGCGGCGTGGGCCAGCTGCTCGACACCGTCGCCGACGTGCAGCGCATCCTCAACCCGGCCCTGGTGGTCCGCGGGATCCTGCCGACGCTGTACGACGGCCGCACCTCGCACGCTCGTGCGGTGCTCGCTGACGTCGGCGAGCGGTACGGCGTGCCCGTGCTCGAGCCGCCGATCCCGAAGTCGGTGCGGTTCGCCGAGGCCCCGGCCGTGGGCCGCTCGATCCTGCAGACCGCGCGCACGTCGAAGGGCGCCCAGGCGTACCGGGACGTCGCGAGCGTCCTGATCACGGCGTGGGGGCTCACCCGCTGACCGCGGGACCCAGGGGCATTGCCACGGTTCGGCTCAGCAAGGTACCTTGTGACACATGGCACCGGCCGATCGCACCGCGCTCCCGCAGCTGCGGCGGGGCGTCATCGAGTTCTGCGTGCTGGCCCTGATCGGCGACCAGGAGCGCTATGCCTACGACATCGTCGAGGAGCTCGGCGCGAAGGACGGCCTCGTGACGAGCGAGGGCACGATCTACCCGCTGCTGTCCAGGCTCCGGCGCGACGAGCTGGTGGCGACCAGCTGGCGCGAGTCGGAGCAGGGGCCGCCGCGGCGGTACTACCGGCTGACCACGGCGGGTGCGCAGGCGCTCGCCGGGTTCGCCGAGGACTGGGCGCGGTTCCGCGACTCGGTCGACCAGCTCGTCCACCCGAGAGGAACGTCATGATGACGACGACCGACCCGCGTGTCGCTGCCTACCTCGAGCGTCTCGAGGAGGCCGCCGCCGGACTGCGACCCGAGCACCGTGCCGAGCTGTTGGCCGAGATCCGCGACCACATCGCGACCCGCCTCGCCGACGCGGACCAGACGCCGGCGGGAGTCGACCCGGTCGTCGCAGCCCTGGCCCGCCTCGGCGAGCCCGAGGAGATCGTCGCTGCCGCGGCCGACGAGGCCGGCGCGCCGGGCTCCGCGGGCCAGGTCGCGAGGCCCGACCCACCGCGTGGGAACGGTGGACGTGACGCCGCGGCACTGGGCCTGGTGCTGATCGGTGGCTTCCTCCTCGGGATCGGCTGGGTCGTCGGGGTCGTGCTGCTCTGGACCTCCCCGACGTGGACCCTGCGCGAGAAGCTGTGGGCGACGTTGGTCTGGCCGGGCGGTCTCGCCACACCGGTGCTGGTCGGCGGCGCGCTGACCGTCGTCGTCGCGCGGGTCGAGTCGTGCGTGAGCACCCAGACCGCCGCCGGACTGGCGGCCGAGCAGTGCACCGGTGCCGGCGGACCCGACTGGCTCGCGATCGGCCTGCTGGTCGCTGCCGTCATCGCGCCGATCGTCGTGGTGGCGGTGCTTGCGCGGCGCGCCTCCCGCCGGGCGGCACAGGGCTCACGGAGCGCCTGAACGACACCGGCGCGACGACCGAAGGTCCGACCCCTCGCAGGGGGTCGGACCTTCCGTCGTGCGTGGAGCGTGCGGTCAGTCGGCCGCGGGGGCCGATCCGGCCGACGCGGCGGAGCCGCCGGAGCGACGACGACGGCGACGACGGCGCTGACGCCCTCGCCCGCCTCGCCGGCCGGGGCGGACGGGCCGGATCCGTTCGCCTCGCCGGTCGCGGCGGGAGCGCCGGCGCCGGCCTCGACGGGCTCGCCGCCGTGGGTGCGGCGCCGGTTGCGGGTGCGCGCGGGACGCTCGCCGTCCCGGGCGTTGTCGCGACCGCCGTCACGGCCGCCCTCGCGGCTGCCGTCCCGACCACCGCGGCCGCTGTCACGACCGCCGTCGCGGCCACCGCGACCGGAGTCGCGGCCGCCACGGGCGTCGCGGCCGCCGTCACGGCCCTTGCCGCCGGTCTCGCCGAGGTCCTCGAGCACCTCGGCGTCGAGCCCGGCGCGGGTGCGCTTGCTGCGGGGCAGGCGGCCGGTGGTGCCCTCGGGGATGTCGAGGTCGGCGTACAGGTGCGGCGACGTGGAGTACGTCTCGACCGGGTCGGCCTTGCCGAGGTCGTGCGCCTTGCTGATCAGGCCCCAGCGCGGCACGTCGTCCCAGTCGACGAACGTGACCGCCACGCCCTTCTTGCCGGCGCGGCCGGTGCGGCCGATCCGGTGGACGTAGATCTTCTCGTCCTCGGGGCACTGGTAGTTCACGACGTGGGTGACGTCGTCGACGTCGATGCCGCGGGCGGCGACGTCGGTGGCGACGAGCACGTCGACCTTGCCGTTGCGGAACGCGCGCAGGGCCTGCTCGCGGGCGCCCTGGCCGAGGTCGCCGTGGATCGCGCCGGCCGCGAAGCCGCGGTCGATGAGGTCGTCGGACACCTTGGCGGCGGTGCGCTTGGTGCGGGTGAAGACGATGGACAGCCCGCGGCCCTCGGCCTGCAGGATGCGCGCGAGCACCTCGACCTTGTCCATCGCGTGCGCGCGGTAGACGTGCTGGGTGATCGCCTTGACGATGGCGCCCGCGTCGTCCGGCTCGGAGGCGCGGATGTGGGTCGGCTGGGTCATGTAGCGCCGGGCCAGCGCGACGACGGCGCCCGGCATGGTGGCCGAGAACAGCATCGTGTGGCGACCGGCCGGGGTCATCGACAGCAGCCGCTCGACGTCCGGCAGGAAGCCGAGGTCGAGCATCTCGTCGGCCTCGTCGAGCACGACGGTGCGGGCGTGGCCGAGCTGGAGGTGGCCCTGCTGGGCGAGGTCGAGCAGCCGGCCGGGGGTGCCGACGACCACCTCGACGCCGCGCTTCAGCGCGTCGACCTGCGGCTCGTAGGCGCGGCCGCCGTAGACGGTGAGCACGCGGGCCGCGCGCTTGGAGGAGGCGCGGTCGAGGTCGCCGGCCACCTGGACGGCGAGCTCGCGGGTCGGGACGACGACCAGGGCCTGCGGCTTGCCGGGATCGGAGAGCTGGTCCCAGCCGTCCTCGCCCGGGCCGCGGACGGCCATCAGGGCGGGGATGCCGAAGCCGAGCGTCTTGCCGGTGCCCGTCTTGGCCTGGCCGATGATGTCGTGGGCCTGCAGGGCCACCGGCAGGGTCATGGCCTGGATCGGGAACGGGTGCACGATGCCGGCCTCGGCCAGCGCCTCGCAGATGCTCGCCTCGACGCCGAAGTCGGCGAAGGTCTTGTCGGGGGCGACGGGCTCGACGTCGGCGACGTCGATGGTCTCGATCGCGTCGGTCGCCGCGGCGATCTCCTCGGCGGTGGGCTCGAGGGAGGACAGGGTGGGGTCAGAGAGGGTCACGCATACCTCATCGGTATCTGGCGGGGCCTCACGCACACTCGTCCGGACGTGACCGGGGTCGAGAGCGGGCCGCTCCGCATCGGTCGGTAGCCGGACGCTTCCCACGACCGGTCAACCGTTGAACGGTGCCAGTGTAGCCCGGTGCCGTCGTCGCTAGGGTTCGGCAGGTGAGCGAGCAGACCCCGGACCCGTCCGTCACCGACCTGCTGGGGGTGCTCGCCTACGGCGCGCTCACCGCCTTCGTCCGGGTCGCGGAGGACGCCGAGCTGGCGCCGACGGTGCGCGACAAGGCCCGGCTCGGGCGCATCGCCGTCACCGAGTTCGCGCACTTCGAGACCCTCGTGGCACGGCTGAAGGAGATCGGCGCCGACCCCGAGGAGGCGATGGCGCCGTTCGTCCACGCGGTCGACGCCTTCCACGCCCGCACCGCCCCGGCCGACTGGCTGGAGGGCCTGGTGAAGGCCTACGTCGGTGAGGGGATGTCGACCGACTTCTACCGCGAGGTCGCGCAGTACGTCGACGCCGGCACCCGCGACCTCGTGCACGAGGTGCTCGACGACACCGGCCACGCGGACTTCGTGGAGCGGGCCGTGACCGCCGCGATCGAGCGCGACCCGCGGGTGGCGGGCCGGCTCGCGCTGTGGGGACGCCGGCTCGTCGGCGAGGCGCTCAGCCAGGCCCAGCGGGTCGCGGCCGACCGCGACGCGCTCGCCGACCTGCTCGTGCGCGGCGAGGGCGGCGGCGGGGCCGACCTGCTCGAGATCGGACGGATGTTCAGCCGGCTCACCGAGGCGCACACCGCGCGGATGGCCCGCCTGGGGCTCACGGCCTGAGAGGCGCGCCGTGGACCTGGTCGTGCCGAGCGGTCCGGGGCTGTCGGACGGGCTGGTGGTGCCCGGGTCCGACCTGGTGGAGCGGTTCTCCCGCTCGTCCGGACCCGGCGGGCAGTCGGTGAACACCGCCGACAGCCGGGTCGAGCTGGAGCTCGACCTGCGCTCGGTCACGGGGCTGACCGACGCCCAGCGCGAGCGCGCGCTGCGGCGTGCCCCCGACCCGGTGCTGGTCGCCACCGCGTCCGAGCACCGCGCCCAGCGCCGCAACCGGGTGGCCGCCCGCGACCGGCTGGCCGAGCGCCTGCGCGAGCTGCTGGCCCCGCCGCCGCCCACCCGTCGCGCCACCCGGCCCACGCGCGGCTCCACCGAGCGCCGGCTCGACGCCAAGCGGCGCCGCGGCCAGGACAAGCGGCTGCGCGGCTCCGTCGACGAGTGAGGCCCGAGACGACTGACCGCCCGGACGACTGACGGCCGCGCCCCCCGTGGGGGTCGCGGCCGTCAGGGTCGTGAGGGTGTCAGCGGATGGAGCGACGCCCCGCGGTGCCCGCGTACACGGAGACCAGGATCGCCGCGACCACGATCGAGATGATCCAGCGGATCCAGTCGATGCCGCCGGTCGTGCTGTCGATCGTGAAGCCGTCACCGCTGATGAGGCCCCAGAGGAAGTAGCCGATCAGCGCCCCGATGATGCCGAGGACGATCGTCATGACGATGCTGATGTTCTGCTTTCCGGGGAGCACCAGCCGTGCCAGCGCCCCGATGACCGCCCCGAAGATGATGGTGCCGATGATGGTGCCCACTGCGCATCCCTTCTCGCGGGAGGATGATCCCCCGCTGGCGAATGGACCCGACGCGGGTGTCGTGGTCCGTGGCTCGTGCGGTGGAACGTTCCCACCGCCGGTGGCCGCGCGCATCTCGACGCGCGGGACGGTCAGGAGCCGAAGCCGACCCGGCGCGACTCCTCGACGCCGATCTCGACGTAGGCGATGGACGCGGACGGGACCACCAGGACCCGGCCCTTGTCGTCGGTGAGCTCCAGCGTCGGGGAGCCCCCCACGGCCGCCGCGACGGCGGCCTGGACCTCGGCGGCGGACTGGCTGGACTCCAGCACCAGCTCGCGGGTCACGTGCTGGACCCCGATCTTGACCTCCACGGCACTTCCTTCCGGTTCGTCTGCGATGCGTTCGTCGTGCGATGCGCTCGTCGTGCGATGCTCTCGTCCGGTCCAACGTCGGACGTCAGCCCTGCTGTTCCTCGTCCCGACCCGTCCGGGGGAACGCCCTGATGCCGCGCCAGCCGAGCTGGGCGATCAGGGCGGCGGCCTGCTCGCGCGGGATCCGGCGCTCGCCCTGCAGCCAGGCGCGCGCGCTCACCTGGGCCATGCCGGTGAGGGCCACCCCGAGCAGCTCGGCCTCGGCGCGGTCGAGACCGGCGTCCTCGGTGATGATGTCGGCGATGGCCTCGGACACGGTGCGCTCGACCAGGTCCACCCGGTCGCGCACGAGCCGGTCGTTGGTGAGGTCGGACTCGAAGACGAGCCGGAACGCGGCGTCGTCGCGGTCGACGAACTCGTAGTAGGCGTTGATCGCCGCGGCCACGCGGTCCTTGTTGTCGTCGTGCGACTGCATCGCCGCGCGCACGCTCTGCACCAGCTCGCCGTTGTGCAGGTCGAGGATCGCCAGGTACAGCTCGAGCTTGCCGGGGAAGTGCTGGTAGAGCACGGGCTTGCTCACGCCGGCGCGGTCGGCGATGTCGTCCATGGCCGCCGCGTGGTAGCCGTTCTCGACGAAGACCTCCTGCGCGGCGAGCAGCAGCTGGGCGCGGCGGGCGCTGCGCGGCAGCCGCGCGGAGCGGGACCGCGCGTCCTGCGTGCTGGGCTGGGCCGGCATGGTCCGAACCATACCCATCGGTAGCCGGCCCGCAGGCCGACGGGGCCGCACGTCGCTGCGGCGTCCGCCGGGGTGCCCGTGCCATGCTCGGCGCGTGAGGGGACGGAGGGGGTCGGCCGCGCCGGCGGCGGCGCTCCTGGTGGCCGTCGCCGCGGCTCTCGCCGCGTGCGGACCGGCGTCCGGAGGCTCCCCGACCTCCGCCGCGGTCACCTCCACGCCCACGGGCCCGCTCGGTGACGGCGCCACGTCGGCAGCGGCCCCGCCGGCGACCACCGCCGCGCCGACCACGACCGCCGCCCCCACGACGACAGCGCCCGCCGAGCCGACCCCCGACCAGCTCGCGGGCCTGCTCTCGCACGAGGTCCCCGACTCCGGCGACGGAGAGCCGGTGGTCGTGCCCGGCAGCGCACCCGCCCCCGGACCCGGCACCGACGAGATCACCGTCGCCGTGGCGGTCGAGGGCGGCGTCCCCGCGGACGGCGAGGCGTTCGCGGCCTTCGTCCTCACCACCCTGAACGACCCGCGCAGCTGGCCGCACGAGGGGTACACCTTCGCCCGCACCGACGACGGCGACGCCGCCGACGTCACGGTCGTGCTCGCCAGCCCGGCGCTCACCGACCGCCTGTGCAAGCCGCTGGTCACCTACGGAAAGCTGTCCTGCCGCAACGGGAACCGCTCCGTGCTCACCTTCTACCGGTGGGTGAACGGCATCCAGGAGTACGCCGACGACCTCACCGCGTACCGCCGCTACCTGGTGAACCACGAGGTCGGCCACTTCCTCGGCAAGGGCCACGTCTCGTGCCCCGGCAGCGGCGCGCTCGCGCCGGTGATGATGCAGCAGACGAAGGGTCTGGACGGCTGCGCCGTGAACTCCTGGCCGTACCCGTGAGGGTGCGCCCGTGAGGATCCCGAGCGAGCTCGCCGAGGCGGTGCTCGACCTGGTGGAGCAGATCCCGCCGGGGCACGTGCTCACCTACGGCGACGTCGCGGAGCTCGTGGGCCGCGGCGGCCCGCGCGGCGTCGGTTCGGTGATGGCGGCCTACGGGTCGGACGTCCCGTGGTGGCGGGTGCTGCGGGCCGGGGGCCTGCCGCCGCAGGGGCACGAGGCGGAGGCGCTGCGCCGCTACCGGGCCGAGCGCACCCCGCTGCGCCCGGACGGTCTGCGGGTCGACCTGACCCGCGCTCGCTGGGACGGCGGCTCCTAGGAGGCGCTGTCGGGGCGCTGTGGTGGGATCGGTCCGTGCCGTCCTCCACCCCGCCGCTGCGCCTCGTGCGTCGCCCGGCGGGTGCCGTGGAGCCGCCGGAGCTCGACGCCGTCCAGGCCGAGGTCGTGGCCCGGCGCGCAGGCAGCGGTCCGCTGGTGCTGGTGGGTGCGCCCGGCACCGGCAAGACCACGACGCTGGTCGAGTCCGTGGTGGCGCGGGTCGCCCGCGACGGGCTCGACCCCTCGAACGTGCTGGTGCTGGCGCCGTCCCGCGTCGCCGCAGCCGTGCTGCGCGAGCGCGTCACCGCCCGGCTGGCGCAGGTCGGGCCGCTCGCGGTCGGCGAGCCGCTCGCCCGCACCCCGGCCTCGTACGCCTTCGGGCTGATCCGCCGCGCCGCGGTGCTCGCGGGCGAGCCCAGCCCGCGGCTGATCTCCGGGCCGGAGCAGGACACCGTGCTGCGCGAGCTGGTCGAGGGCCACCTCGCGGGCGAGGGCGCCGTGCCCGACTGGCCCGAGCAGATCCGACCTGCGTTGCGGCTCAGCGGGTTACGGGCCGAGCTGCGCGAGCTGCTCATGCGCGCGCTGGAGCGCGGGCTCGACCCCGAGGACCTCGCCCGGATGGGGCGCGAGCGCGGGCGGCAGGAGTGGGTGGCCGCGGCCGAGGTGATGCGCGAGTACCTCGACGTCACGGCGCTGCGCACGCCGGGCGCGTTCGACCCCGCCGGCATCGTCGACGAGGCGGCGTCGCTGCTGGCCGGCGACGCCGACCTGCTCGCCGCGGAGCGCTCACGGTGGCGGCTGGTCGCCGTCGACGACCACCACGAGTCGGTGGAGGCGACCTCGCGCCTGCTCGACCAGCTCTGCGGGACGGGCTCGGACCTGCTCGTCACCGGCGACCCCGACGCCACCACCGGCTCGTTCCGCGGCGCCGACCCGGCGGCGCTCACCCTCGCCGCGGACCGCCACCCGCAGCGCGACGGGGCGCCCGCGCCGGTGCGCGTGCTGCCCACCCGCTGGCGGTCCGGACCCGCGACGACCGTCGTGTCGCAACGGGTCGCGGCGTCGATCGGCGGGTCGGGCGGCGAGGTGGTGGCCCGGCGCGGCGCGGCCCCGGGCCGCGAGCGCGACGCCGTCGAGGTGAAGGTGCTCGGCTCCGCGAACGCCCAGTCGGCCTACGTCGCCGGGCTGCTGCGCCGGGCGCACGTCACCGAGGGCGTGCCGTGGGGCGAGATGGCGGTGCTCGTGCGCAGCGGCGGCCGCACCGTCGGGCTGCGCCGGGCGCTGTCCGCCGCCGGGGTGCCCGTGGGGGCGGCCACCGCCGAGGCGCCGGTGCGCGACGAGCCCGCCGTGCGCCCGCTGCTGCTCGCCGTCCAGGCCTGCCTGCGGCCCGAGCTGCTCGACGCCGCCGCCGCGGCCGACCTCATCACCTCGCCCGTCGGCGGGGCCGACGCCCTCGGGCTGCGCCGGCTGCGCCAGGACCTGCTCGCCGCCGAGCGCGCGGCCGGGGGAGCGCGAGCCAGCGACGCCCTGCTCGTCGACGCCCTCCTCGACCCCACCGAGGCCGTGCGCGGGCGCGGCGGGCCGGAGCCGCTGCAGCGCGCCGCGGCCACCCTCGCCGCCGGGCGTGCGGTGGTCGCGGCGTCGACCGCCGCGTCCGGCCCGTCGGCCGAGGAGCTGCTCTGGGCGATCTGGTCGGCCTCCGGGCTCGCCGAGCGATGGCGCCGCAGCGCGCTCGCCGGTGGGCGGCGCGGCCGGCGGTCCGACCGCGACCTCGACGCCGTGGTGGCGCTGTTCGAGGCCGCGGCCCGGTTCGTCGAGCGGCTGCCCGGCTCGGGCGCCGCCGCGTTCGTCGAGACCCTCGCGCAGCAGGAGGTCCCGGCCGACACCCTCGCCGAGCGGGCGCCGCAGCACGACACCGTCGCGCTGCTCACCCCCCAGGCCGCGGTGGGCCGCGAGTGGCGGCTGGTCGTGGTCGCCGACGTGCAGGACGGCGTGTGGCCCGACACCCGGCTGCGCGGGTCGGTGCTGGGCGCGCCCGACCTCGTCGACGCCGTGGCCGGGATCGACCACGACCCGGGCGCGAGGGTGCGCGCGGCACGGCTCGCGGTGCAGCACGACGAGCTGCGGATGCTGCACGTCGCGGTCACGCGCGCCACCGAGCGGCTCGTCGTCACGGCCGTGCGCGACGCCGACGAGGTGCCGTCGCCCTACCTCGACCTGGTCGACCCCCTGCCCGACGGCGTCGACGAGCGGCCGACGTCGCGGGTGCCGAGGCCAACCACCCTGCGAGCCGTGGTGTCCGACCTGAGATCCCGCCTGCTGCAAGCGATCTCGTCCGGGAACGACGCCCTCGTCGGAGAGCTCGCGGCGCTGCTGGCCCGGCTGGCGGAGGAGGACGTGCCGGGTGCCGACCCCGGCCAGTGGTACGGCACGGCGCCGCTGTCCGACGACCGCCCGCTGCAGCCCGAGGGCGTCCCGGTCACCGTGTCGCCGTCCGCGATCGAGAAGTTCGAGGGCTGCGCCCTGCGGTGGCTGCTGGAGACCAGCGGCGGACGCGACGGCTCCGCGGGCACGGCGGCGGGCATCGGCTCGCTGCTGCACGACCTCGCCCACGAGCTCGCGCCGCGCGCCGCCGAGCTGGACGGCGTCGCGCTCCAGGCCGAGCTCGAGCGCGAGCTCGAGCGGCGCTGGCCGTCGCTCGGTCTGGAGGGGTGGGTGGGCCGCAAGGAGCAGGCCCGGGCGCGGGCGATGGTGCGGCTGCTCACGGGGTACCTGCAGCAGGGTGCGCCGGGGCTGGTGGGCACCGAGCTCGACGTGCGGGTCGAGATCGGCCGGGCGGTGCTCACCGGACGCGTCGACCGGCTCGAGGTCGACTCCTCGGGCCGCCCGGTCGTGGTCGACCTCAAGACCACCAAGTACCCGCCCACCAACGACACCGTGGCCCAGAACGCCCAGCTCGGTGCCTACCAGCTCGCCGTGGAGCACGGTGCCTTCGAGCGGCTCGACGCCGTGCGGGAGAACGAGCCCGGCGGTGCCGCGCTGGTGCACCTCGGCCACGGTGCCGCGAGCCCGCGGGTCCAGCCGCAGCCGCCGCTGGCGCAGGCCGCCGACCCCGGGTGGGCGGCCGCGATGGTGGCGCGGGCGGCCGACGGCATGGCCGCCGCGGCGTTCCCCGCCCGGGTGAGCGCCGACTGCGACCGGTGCCCGGTGCGGTCGTCGTGCCCGGCCCAGCCCGAGGGCGGCCGGCTCGAGCCGCCGGGAGCGAAGCGCGGGAGACGAGTCGTGAGCACGCCTGACGGCGGTCGAGGTCGCCGCAGCTGCTCGGGCTGCCGGCGCCCACGCGACGAGCAGGCCCAGGTCGTCGAGGCGCCGCTCGGCCCGCAGCTGGTCGTGGCCGGGGCGGGCTCGGGCAAGACCGAGACGATGGCGGCCCGGGTGGTGTGGCTGGTGGCCAACGACCTCGTCGCGCCCGACGCCGTGCTCGGGCTCACCTTCACCCGCAAGGCCGCGGGCGAGCTCGCGGAGCGGGTCACCCGCCGGCTCCGGACGCTGCGGCGGGTGCGGCCGGCCCGGGGCGCCGACGGACCGGCGGCGCTCGAGGCGTTCCCGCGGGTCGGCACCTACAACGCGTACGCCGCGTCGCTGGTGGCCGACCACGGGCTGCGGCTCGGCATCGAGCCCGGCGCGCGGCTGCTGGGCGAGGCGGCCACCTGGCAGGTCGCGCACGACGTCGTGGAGGCCTGGGACGCCACGGCGCTGGAGTCGCTCGACTACGCGCTCGACACCCTCGTCGGCGCGGTGCTGGCGCTGGCGGGCCAGTGCGCCGAGCACCTGCTCGACCCGGACGACGTCGTCGGCCTCGTCGACGCCGTCGAGGGGCGGCTCACCGGCCTGCCCAAGGACGCGAGCGGCGGTGCCGCGGTGGGACCCACGGCGTCGTCCGACGTCGGAAAGGCGTTGCGGTCGCTGCGTACCCGGCGTGCCCTGGTCCCGCTGCTGCACGCGTACGCCGCCCGCAAGCGCGACCTCGGGGTGCTCGACTTCGGCGACCAGGTGGCGATCGCGGCGCGGCTGGCCGCGCTGCCCGAGGTCGCGGCGGCCGAGCGCGCCCAGTACGGCGTGGTGCTGCTCGACGAGTACCAGGACACCTCGCACGCCCAGCTCGAGCTGCTGTCGCGGCTGTTCGGCGACGGCCACGCCGTCACCGCGGTCGGCGACCCGCACCAGTCGATCTACGGCTGGCGCGGTGCCAGCGCCGGCAACCTCGACGCCTTCCGCGACACCTTCCGCGACCCCGCCGGCGCCACCGCCCGGGTCGACGGGCTGTCCACCTCGTGGCGCAACCCGCGGGTGGTGCTCGACCTCGCCAACGCGCTCGCCGCAGCCGCTCGTCGAGCGCGGCGGCGTGCCCGGTGCGCGCGCTGCGCCCGCGCGACGACGCGCCGGACGGCACGGTGCGGGTCGCCTGGCACGCCACCGTCGACGACGAGGTGGCCGACCTCGCCGACGAGGTGGCGCGGCTGCGGGCGGGCGAGGGCCACCCGACGGTCGCCGTGCTGTGCCGGCAGCGGGCCCAGTTCCCCGCCGTCGAGAAGGCGCTGCGCGAGCGCGGGGTGCCGGTCGAGGTCGTGGGCCTCGGCGGGCTGCTGCACCGCCCCGAGGTCGCCGACGTCGTCGCCACGCTGCGCGTGCTGCACGACCCGCTGCGTGGCGACGCGCTGGTGCGGCTGCTCACCGGTCCGCGCTGGAACCTCGGCCCCCGCGACCTGGTCGCGCTCGGGGCGTGGGCGCGGCACCTGGCCCGGCCGCCGCGCCGGCGGCCGACGCACCCGCCGCCGAGGCCGACGCCGTGCACGACCCCGACGCCGTCGACGAGGCCTCGGTCGTCGCCGCGCTCGACGACCTGCCGCCCCGCGGGCTGGACCAGCTCGGCCGGCCACGGGCTGTCCGAGCCGGCGCGGCACCGGCTCGAGCGGCTCGCGCGCGAGCTGGCCCGGCTGCGCGCCTCCACCGACCTGTCGCTGCCCGAGCTGGTGCTGGAGGTCGAGCGCGCGCTGCTGCTCGACGTCGAGCTCGCGGCCGGGGCGGGCGCGCCGGGCGGCACCGACGCCGTGCTGGCGCGCGCCCAGCTCGACGCCTTCACCGACGTCGCCGCCCGGTTCCACGACACCTCCGACCGCCCGACCCTGGGCGCGTTCCTGTCCTGGCTGAAGGCGGCCGAGACCCGCGAGCGCGGCCTGGAGCAGGCCGACGACGTCACCGGCCACGACGCCGACGCCGCGGTCGTCCCCGACGAGGTGCAGGTCAACCCGCACGCCGTGCAGGTGCTCACCGTGCACGCGGCCAAGGGCCTGGAGTGGGACGTCGTGGCGGTGCCCGGGCTGCTCGAGGAGCGGTTCCCCTCGGGCCGCACCAAGGCCGAGCAGGACACCGCGTCGGGCTGGCTCACGCCGATCGGGTCGCTGCCGTACGAGCTGCGCGGCGACGCCGGCTCGCTGCCGTCCTGGCGCTGGCGCTCGGTCGTGCACGTCAAGGACGCCGCCGCGTCGGTGGAGGAGCACAAGCTGGCCTGCGGCGCCCACGAGGTCGACGAGGAGCGGCGGCTCGCCTACGTCGCGGTGACCCGCGCGCGGCACCGGCTGCTGCTCAGCGGCGCGTGGTGGAGCACCCGGAAGAAGCCGATGAAGCCGTCCCGGTTCCTCGTCCGCGCGGTCGAGCTGCTGGCCGGTGACCCGCGCGCGGAGCTGGTCGGGCGCTCGCTGCTCGACCAGGTGCCGGACGGCGAGAACCCGCTCCAGGCCGAGCAGCGGGTGCACCCGTGGCCGGAGCCGGTCACGGCTGCCGGGGCGCCGCTGGAGGTCGCCGCCGCGGCCGTCCGCGCCGCGGGCGGAGGCCGCACGGCCAGCTGGCGCTGGTGCCGGCGAGCCCGGTGGTGGCCGCGCTCGAGGACGAGGTGGACCGTCTGCTCGCCGAGCGGGAGGCGTTGCGGCGCACCGCGTCCGAGGTGGTGCTGCCGTCGCACCTGTCGGCCTCGCGCACCGTCCGGCTGGCGCGCGACCCCGCCGAGCTGGCGCTGGCCCTGCGCCGGCCGGTGCCCACCGAGCCGCGCGCGCAGACCCGGCTCGGCACGACCTTCCACGAGTGGGTGGAGCACCACCTGCGCTCGCAGGCGCTGCTCGACCTCGACGACGTCGCGGGCGCCGGCGACGCCGACGAGCCGCCGGCGCCGGGCCTGGAGCCGCTCCAGGACGCGTTCCTGGCCAGCGAGTGGTCGCGGCGCGAGGTCGTCGACGTCGAGGTCGACCTCGAGACCTCGGTCGGCGGCACCGTGCTGCGCGGTCGCATCGACGCCGTCGTGCGCGACGACGACGGTCCGGACGGCCGACGCCGCTACGTGGTGGTGGACTGGAAGACCGGCGCGGTGCCGACCGGCGACGACGCCGTGGCGGCCCAGGTGCAGCTCGCGGTGTACCGGCTCGCGTGGTCGCGGCTGCACGGCGTGCCGCCGCAGGACGTGCGCGCGGCGTTCTTCCACGTGGCGTCGGGCCGCACGGTGTGGCTCGACGACGGCGAGACCGACCAGGAGCGGCTCGAGCAGGTGCTGGGCTCGCTGCCGACGGCCTGAGCGGCGAACCGCTACAGCGCTTCCTCGCCGACGTCGGCGTCCAGCTCGCGCAGCATGCCGACCGCGTCGTCGACGACGGTGCGGTCCTCGGTGCGCACCCCGTGCATCAGCCAGCGCGCGAGCGCCAGCTCGCCGGCCAGCCGGGCGCGGTCGGCCAGGTGCCGGTCAGGCTGCTCGAACCGGGCCACGGCGTACGACTCCAGCACGGCGTCGAGCGCCCGCTCGTCGGCACCGACGGCCACGAAGGCGAGGTCGTCGGCCGGGTCGGCCACCTTGGCGTCGCCGAAGTCGAGCAGGCCGACCACCTCGTTGTCCTCCACCAGGACGTGCGCAGGGGCGAGGTCGCCGTGCACCACGGTGGGCTGGAACCGCCACCGGCCGACGTCCTCGAGCGCCTTCTCCCACCGCGTGAGCAGGCCGCGCGGGACGTGGCCGGTCGCCGCCGCGGCGTCGAGCTCGCCCATCCGGCGGGTGCGGTACTCGTCGGCGCCGTAGGAGGGCAGGCCGGCGTCCTCGACCACCGACGGCGGCACCTCGTGCAGCGCGGCGAGGGCGCGGCCGAACGCGGCGGCCAGCCCCGGGCCGGGGCCGAGGTCGCCCGGGTGCAGCGGGTGCCCGGCGAGGTAGGGGTAGACCATCGCGTGGCCGCCCTCGGGCAGGGCCACGGTGCGGCGCGGGTCGGGCACGGCGAAGGGCAGGTCCTGCTCGCGCATCCGGGCCAGCAGGGTCAGCTCGGACTCCAGCGCGGCGCCGGCGCTCGGGCGGCGCGGGGCGCGCACGATCCAGTGCCGGTGCTGGGTGTCGGTGACCACGGCGGTGTCGTAGTCGCCGCCCTCGCCCGCCGTCGGACGGGTGGACACGGGGACGAGGCCGGGCTCCGCGGCGCTGGCGAGCGCGGCGAGGACGAGGGGCGAACGAGGCACGACGTCCACCGTACGGGCCGGGCCACCGCCCGGCCTGCTGCCCCGCCGGGCGGCCCGTAGGGTGACGAGCGTGCGCCCGGACGTCGGCCCGCTGGGCCACCTGCTGCTGGCCCGCTCGGGCGTGGAGCGCGAGGCCCACCACCGCTCCGACCCCGACCTGGTGGCGCCGGCTGCGCGAGGACCCCGGCACCGCCGTGCTGCGGCTGCGCGGCGAGCGCGCGCTCACCACGTCGGCCGACGCCCTCGACCTCGACGCCGGCCCGACCGCCCACCCGGACGCGCTGTGGCTCTACCTCGGGCGCGAGCCGGGCGGCCGCGAGCACCTGGCCTCCTGGGAGCCCGCCCCGGCGGACGGCCCGGCGGGTGAGGAGCCGGACGACTGGCGCACCCTGCGCGAGGTCGGGGCGAGCCTGGGCGACCGCGACGCCGGGCTGTTCACCACCGCGCAGGCGCTGGCGAACTGGCACCACACCCACCCCCGCTGCCCGCGCTGCGGGGAGTCCACCGAGCCCACGAGCGCCGGCTGGACCCGCACCTGCACGGCCGACGGCTCCGAGCACTACCCGCGCACCGACGCCGCGATGATCATGGCGGTGCGCGACGACGCAGGACCGGATCCTGCTCGGCCACGGCGTGCAGTGGCCGGCCGGACGGTTCTCGACCCTGGCCGGCTTCGTCGAGCCGGGGGAGTCGATCGAGGACGCCGTCCGCCGCGAGGTGGGCGAGGAGGCCGGCGTCGTCGGTCGGCGAGGTCACCTACCTCGGCAGCCAGCCGTGGCCGTTCCCGGCGTCGCTGATGATCGGGTGCTGCGCCGACGGCCCTCGACCCGACGATCACGGTCGACGGCGTCGAGGTCACCGAGGCGCGCTGGTTCTCCCGCGACGAGCTGCGCGAGGCCGCGGCGTCGGGCGAGGTGCAGCTGCCGTCCGGCATCTCGATCGCCCGCCGGCTGGTGGAGCACTGGTACGGCGGCCCGCTGCCCGACGGAGGGCACCTGGCGCTAGCGGCGTCAGGTCGGCAGGGAGGTCACCAGCGCGGGGCGGTCCGGGTGCTCGCACCCGGGCCACCAGGTCGGCGCGGTCGGCGGGCCAGGTCTCCTCGGTGTAGCGGGCCCAGGCGCCGCGCACCCGCTCGAGGTCCTCGGGCGCCAGCCGCCGGGCGAGCGCGGCGTCGCCGGCCACCAGGTGCACGCCCACGTCGACGGCGTCGGCGGTCTCCCAGCGCAGCAGGAACGGCCCGTCGACGACCAGCGTGCTGCCGGGTGCGGCCTGCTCGCGCGGCGCCCGGGTGGCCCGGTCGGTCACGGGGTCCCACAGGGTGGGCAGCCAGCGCAGGTCGCCGTCCGGGCCGAGGGGGTCGAGCACCTCGCGGCGCAGCGCCAGGTGGTCGACCCAGCGCTCGTAGCCGGCGTCGGCGTCGTGCGGGCCGTGCTCCAGCCGCACCGAGCGGGGGCGCAGGAAGTCCTCGGCGTGCACCCGCAGCACCGGCTGCCCCTGCGCCGCCAGGTCGGCGGCGACGAGGTCGGCCAGCGAGCGGGCGTCCGCGGGGACGGCGGCGTCGACCGCCACCCGGACGCAGCCGCGGCCGGAGGCCAGCAGGTCGCGGGCCCGGTCGGCCACGAGCGCGGCGAGCCCCGCCGGGGTGACCGGTCGGACGTGCGGCCCGGCCGGGGTCAGGCCAGCGCCGCCTTGACCTGCCCGAGCGAGGGGTTGGTCAGCGCGCTGCCGTCCGGGAACAGGACCGTGGGGACGGTCTGGTTGCCGCCGTTGACCTGCATCACGAAGTCGGCCGCACCGGGCTCGTTCTCGATGTTCACCTCGGAGTACGCGATGCCCTCGCGGTCCAGGGCCTGCTTCAGCACGCGGCAGTAGCCGCACCAGGTGGTGCTGAACATCGTCACGGTGCCGGCGGACGGCGTCGCGGGTGTCGTCATACCAGGACCCAACCACCCGTCTCGACCGCCCATTCCGTCGGGTGTCGGCGGGCCGGGGCAGGATGGGTGCCGATGACGCTCCTGCCCACCACCCCCTCGTCGGCCGACGCCGTCCTCGAGGCGCTCGACCCCGAGCAGCGCGAGGTGGCCACCAGCCTGCGCGGTCCCCTCTGCGTGCTCGCGGGGGCCGGCACCGGCAAGACCCGCGCCATCACCCACCGCATCGCCTACGGGGTGCACTCGGGCATCTACGTCCCGCAGACCGTGCTGGCCGTCACCTTCACCGCCCGCGCCGCGGGGGAGATGCGCACCCGGCTGCGCGAGCTCGGCGTCGGCGGCGTGCAGGCGCGCACCTTCCACTCCGCCGCGCTGCGCCAGCTGCAGTTCTTCTGGCCGCAGGTGGTCGGCGGGGCGCGTGCCGTCGCTGGTCACGCAGAAGGCGCCGCTGGTCGGTGCCGCCGCCTCGCGGCTGCGGATCCAGGTCGACCGCGCCGCCGTGCGCGACCTCGCCGCCGAGATCGAGTGGGCCAAGGTCTCCATGGTCGAGCCCGACGACTACCCGGCGGCGGCCGAGCGGGCCGGCCGCAGCGGCGTCGCCGGCATGGCACCCGTCGCCGTGGCGCGGGTGCTGCGCGGCTACGAGGACGTCAAGACCGACCGCGGCGTGATCGACTTCGAGGACGTCCTGCTGCTCACCGCCGGCGTGCTGGAGGAGCGGCCCGACGTCGCCGCCACCGTGCGCGGGCAGTACCGGCACTTCGTGGTCGACGAGTACCAGGACGTCTCCGGCCTCCAGCAGCGGCTGCTCGACCTGTGGCTCGGCGACCGCGACGACCTGTGCGTGGTCGGCGACGCCAGCCAGACCATCTACTCCTTCGCGGGCGCCGACCCGCAGCACCTGCTCGGCTTCCGCCGGCGCTACCCGCAGGCCGCCCTGGTGCAGCTGGTGCGCGACTACCGCTCCACCCCGCAGGTGGTGGGCCTGGCCAACCGGCTGCTCGACCGCGCCCCCGCCTCCGCCCGCACCGCGCGGGTCGAGCTGGTGGCCCAGCGGCCCGCCGGGCCGGAGCCCGAGCTGCTCGAGCACGCCGACGACGTCGACGAGGCCGAGCAGGTCGCCACCCGCATCCGCGCGCTGGTCGACGGCGGCGTGCCCGCCCGCGAGATCGCGGTGCTGTACCGCACCAACGGCCAGTCCGAGCCGCTCGAGCAGGCGCTCGCCGAACAAGGGCGTCGGCTACCTCCTGCGCGGCGGCGAGCGGTTCTTCCAGCGTCCCGAGGTGCGCGAGGCGGTGCTGCTGCTGCGCGGCGCCGCGCGCGGCGACGACGGCTCGTCCTCCCTCGGCGAGGCCGCCCGCGCCGTCCTCGGCCGGGGCGGGCTGGTCGCACGAGCCGCCCGCCGGCACCGGCGCGGTGCGCGAGCGCTGGGAGTCGCTGCAGGCGCTGGCCGCGCTCGCCGACGACCTCGACCGGGCCCGGCCCGGGGTGCGCCTGCCCGACCTGGTGGCCGAGCTCGAGGAGCGGGCCGCCGCCCAGCACGCGCCGGCCGTCGAGGGCGTCACCCTCGCCTCCCTGCACGCCGCCAAGGGCCTGGAGTGGGACGTCGTCGCGATCGTCGGGCTGTCCGAGGGGCTCGTGCCGATCTCGTTCGCCGCCGACTCGGCCGACGCCGTGGAGGAGGAGCGCCGGCTGCTGTACGTCGGCGTCACCCGCGCGCGCGAGCGGCTGCTGCTGTCCTGGTCGCGCTCGCGCACCCCCGGCGGACGCGGCTCGCGGCGGCCCTCGCGGTTCCTCGACGGCCTGGTGCCGGGCAGCCGGCCGTCAGGCGCCGCCGGCCGCCCGGAGCAGCCGCAAGCGGCGCGCGTCGTCGCTGCACACCACCTGCCGCGGGTGCGGCGCGGCCCTGTCCACCGCGGTCGAGCGCAAGACCGGGCGCTGCTCGACCTGCCCGCCCGACCACGACGAGCAGCTGTTCGAGGCGCTGCGCGGGTGGCGGGCCGAGATCGCCAAGGAGCAGAAGGTGCCGGCGTACGTCGTCTTCACCGACGCCACGCTCGAGGCGCTCTCGTTCGCCAAACCCGTTGACGCACAAGGACTCCTGAAGATCTCCGGGATCGGCCGCACCAAGGTGGAGCGGTACGGCGAGGCGGTCCTCGACGTCGTCGCCAGAAGTTCTTCGTGACGTCCTCGTTAATGTCGTTGCCCCGCGCGAGCCGGGCCGTCTAACCTGATCGACGCAGCCCGGAGCGGGTTGTCGCAGCTACCGGCCGTGCGTGGCACACGGACCGGCGACCGAGGGAGAGGAGGGGACACCTGATGGAGAGCACGAAGTCGATGCAGCTGGTCGCGCTGTCGCGCGCCGGGTACCAGGTCCCCTCCGCGGACCTGGGCAAGCGGTGCGTCCAGGGCGATCTGCTCGTGACCAGGGGACAGGTGCGCCCGATCCAGGGTGCCGTCGCCGGTTTCCCGGTCCGCATCCGCCCCGCCGCCTTCCCGATCCCCGCCACCCAGCTCACGGGCTCCGTCCCGCCTGGAGGCCACCGGTTCGAGACGTAGGTCGACCCCGAGTCGACCGAGGTCGACCCACCGGAGCCACCAGGCCGCGGATCCCCGAGAGGGATACCGCGGCCTTTCTCGTCCCCCACGAGGCGCTCCGGCACAGGAGCGCTGCACCGGCCCAGAACGGGCCAGCACGCAACGTCTGACCGACGACCCGCTCCAGGCCACCACCCGTGGCCCGACCTCCAGGAGGTGCCCGCGATGCAGCTCGCGGCACTGCTCGACCGGCTCCACGACTCGCTCGACGAGCTCGAGCCGGACCACCAGGTGGCCACCTCGGCCTCCGCGACCCCGTGCCAGCAGGGCGACGGCGAGCTCTGGTTCGCCGACGCCCCGAAGGACGTCGAGGCGGCCAAGGCTCTCTGCGAGACCTGCCCGGCCGTCACCGCGTGCCTCGCCGGCGCCCTCGAGCGGCGTGAGCCGTGGGGCGTCTGGGGCGGTCAGCTCTTCGAGAACGGCGTCGTGGTCGCGCGCAAGCGGCCCCGGGGCCGGCCCCGCAAGGACGACCCGCGCTACACCGAGCCGGCCTCGGCCGCCCGGTCGGCGCACGACGCCGCCCTGCAGCTCGTGCAGGCCGCCGGGTTCGAGATCTCGCCGGTCCCGCGGCAGCGGGACTCCGGCGACGAGCTCGTCGCCTGACCGGCTGACCGCCTGTGACCACCGCATCCGTGAACGCCTCACCGACAGGAGCACCACCGTGTACAGCGAGCACCAGCTGGCCCTCGCGCGACAGCGCGAGGACCAGCGATCCGCGGAGCAGCACCGCCTCGTGCTGGCGCTGCTCACCCAGCGCCGGGCGCGCCGGCTCGAGCGTCGCGCCGACCAGGCGCTGGCCCGGGCCGGCCGTGCCGCCCGGCTGGTGGCCGTCTGACCGCCACCACCCCCACAGCCAGACCCGTCCGAGACTCTCGGGCGGGTCTGGCTGCTTTCCAGGACGGGCGCCGTCGGCCCGGTCTAGGCTCGCGGCCGTGCCCGACGTGGTGTGCCAGCGGTGCGGCACGCGCTCGCCCTCCGAACCGCCGCCCCTGGGGTGGTCGCCCGGGATCGAGCGCGGACGCACGAGGTGGGTCTGCGAGCAGTGCGCTCGCGAGAACATGCGCAGCATCGAGGGCAAGCTCGACGAGGAGTGGTGGTGAGCGCGGCTCTGCGCCCACCCGGACGGACCCAGACGATCTCGAGGGAGACCCGCGTTGCGTAGCCAGCTGTTCGACGCCCAGCACACCGCCCCCCTGACCTCCCAGGAGCGCTGGGCCACCCAGAGCTCGAAGATGCTCCGCGTGGGCCTCGGACCGGACGTGCTCGCCGCCAAGGGCGCGATGGTCGCCTACACCGGCCAGCTCACCTTCGCGCACGAGGGCGCGGGCTCGATGGGCCGCCTGGTGCGCCGGATGATCAGCTCCGACGACGCACCGCTGATGCGGGTCGCGGGCCAGGGCCTGTGCTACTTCGCCCGGCTGGCCGAGGACATCTTCATGATCGAGCTCGAGGGCGACTCGATCAGCATCGGCGGGTCGAACCTGCTCGCCTTCGACGCCTCGCTCAACTGGGACATCAAGCGGGTGCAGGGCATCGGGGCGATGGCCTCGGCCGGTCTGTTCAACACCGTGATCGAGGGCCGCGGCACCGTGGCGATCACCTCCGACGGCCCCCCGATGCTGATGGACTGCTCGCAGCAGCCGGTCTTCGTCGACCCGCAGGCGATCCTCGGCTGGTCGGCGAACCTGGTCCCCGGCGTGGTCCGCTCCGCCGGGCTCGGGGCGCTGATCGGCCGCGGCTCGGGCGAGGCGTTCCAGCTGGCGTTCCACGGTCCCGGCTTCGCGATCGTCCAGCCCAGCGAGGGCGCGCCCGCCCCGGCGGGCGGCGGCGGTGGTGGCGGCATCGGCGCCCTGTTCGGCTGAGCGTCCGATCGTGGTGAAGCCGTTCCGGTTCCTCGCCGAGGCCAGGTCCGCGGCCTCGGCGAGGGAGCTGGGCGAGACCGCGCGCCGCGCCGAGGCGTCCGGGATCGACGTCCTGGTCTTCCCCGACCACCTGATCGACCAGCTCTCGCCCGTGCCGGCGATGACGGCCGCCGCGGTGGCGACCACCACGCTGCGGGTGGCGCCGTTCGTCCTCAACAACGACCTGCGGCACCCGGCCGTGCTCGCGCAGGACCTCGCCAGCCTCGACGTGCTGAGCGAGGGCCGGCTCGAGATCGCGATCGGCGCGGGCTGGAACCGTCCGGAGTACGACGCGATCGGGCTGCCGTTCGACCGCACCCCGGTGCGGCAGGCGCGGCTGGCCGAGGCGCTGGAGGTGCTCGCGGGCTGCTTCGCCGACGGCGAGTTCTCCTACGCCGGCGAGCACTACCGGATCGAGGGCTACGACGCGATGCCCAAGCCGGTGCAGCGTCCGCACCCGCCGTTCTTCGTCGGCGGCGGCGGACGGCGCACCCTCGAGCTGGCCGCCCGGCACGCGCAGACCGTGGGTCTGGCGCCGCGGCTGCTGCGCTCGGCGCTGGACGGCGGCCCGGTCGCCGACCCGGCGAGCGTCACCTTCGCCGGGACGGCCGAGAAGGTCGGCTGGGTGCGGGCCGCGGCGGGGGACCGGTTCGAGGAGATCGAGCTCAACGTCTACCCGTCGATGTACCCGGTGACGGTGACCGACGACCCGGCCCCGCACCTGGAGGAGCTCGCCGCGAGCCTGGCCGCGCGGGCCGACCAGCACGTGACGCCCGAGATGCTCGCCGACAGCCCGCACGTGTTCGTGGGGTCGGTCGGCGCGCTGGCCGACAAGCTCCAGCGGTGCCGCGAGGAGCTCGGCATCAGCTCGGTGATGGTGGGCCAGGTGGGCGAGCTGGACGACCTGGTCGCCCGGCTCGCCGGCACCTGACCCACCACCGTTCCCGAGGGGACCGGGTCGGAGGGTCGGTCAGTCGCCGATCGTCGGGATCAGCTGCGGCGCCACGCGGACGTCGGTGTGCTGCTCGAACGAGTAGGCGAGGGAGAGCATCTCGGCGTCCGACCACCGAGCACCGAAGAAGCTCACTCCGACCGGGAGCGGGCCGGAGTAGCCCGCCGGGACGGTGACGTTCGGGTACCCGGCCACGGCGGCCGGCCCGGACGAGCCGAACACGAAGGCGTCGCCCTCACCCAGGGTGCTGACCCACGCCGGGCTGTTCGTCGGCGCCATGATCGCGTCGAGGTCGTACGTCGCCAGCGTCTCGTCGATCGAGGCGCGGGCGGCGCCGGTGGCCGCGGTCCGGGCGGCCCGGGCCTCGGCGGAGCCGGCCGGCGGTGCGTCGACGGCCAGCTGGAAGATCTCCTGGCCGAAGTACTGCAGCTCCACCGGGTCGCGCTCGTTGAAGCGGATCAGGCCCTCGAGGGTGCCCGGGTGGCGCCCCGGGGTGGAGCGGAGGTACTTCTCGACGTCGCGCTCGAACTCCGAGAGCAGCGCCGGGAACTCGTTCTCGTCGATGACGTCCTGGTACGGCAGCTCGACGTCGACCGCGGTGCCCCCGGCGGCCTCGATGGCGGCCACCGCCTGCTCGGTGATCGCGTCGGTCTCCGGCGAGCCGGTGGCGCCGCGCAGCCAGACGCCGATGCGGGCACCGTCGAGGGAGTCGGCGTCCAGGGCCTTGGCGTAGTTGCGGGTCTGGTCCGCGGGGATCGCACCGGTCGCGGGGTCCTTGCGGTCGCGCCCCTGCAGCACGTTCAGCATCAGGGCGGCGTCGATCGCGTGCCGGGCCATCGGGCCGGCGGTGTCCTGGTCGGCCGAGATCGGCACGATGCCGTCGCGGCTGACCAGGCCGAGGGTCGGCTTGACCCCGACGAGCCCGTTCGCGGCCGAGGGGCACACGATCGAGCCGTCGGTCTCGGTGCCGACCGCGACCTGGGCGAGGGACGCCGCGACGCCGGCGGCCGAGCCGGACGAGGAGCCGCACGGGTTGCGGTCCAGCACGTAGGCGTTCGAGGTCAGGCCACCGACCGCCGACCAGCCGCTGGTGGACGTCGTGGACCGGAAGTTCGCCCACTCCGACAGGTTCGCCTTGCCGATGACGACGGCGCCCGCCTCGTGCAGCTTCCGCACGATGGTGGCGTCGTCCGGGCGGCCGCCGAGCAGGGCGCGCGAGCCGGCGGTGGCGCCCTGCGCCTCGGTGTCGATGTTGTCCTTGAGCAGCACCGGGACGCCCTCGAGCGAGCTGCGCGCGCCGTGGTGGCGGCGCTGCTTGTCGCTGGCAGCGGCCTCCTTCTGCGCGAGGGGGTTCACCTCGAGGACGGCGTTCAGCCGGCCGTCCAGGCGCTTGATGCGCTGCAGGTACGCGGCGGTGAGGTCGACGGAGGTGAGCCGGCCCTGGCGCATCTCCTGCTGGATGAGCGGGGATGGTGGCGGCGTCCAGGTCGCGCAGGACCTGGGAGCGGTGGTGGCCGCCGCCGGCCTGGGCGGCGGGGACGAGACCCAGGCCGAGCGCGACGGCGAGGAGGGCGACGAGGAGGGCGGAGCGGGTCCTGCGGGGGGAGCGGTGGCTCATGGGGGAGCCTTCCGTGCCGGGGCCCCGGGCGGTCGGCAGGGCCGGTCCGGACCTGACGAAAGCACACCAGTGTCGGTCGGGGCCAGTCCTACTCGACCGGTACGCCCCGGGTAGGCTCGTGGATCGTGGCTGCCGTCGACTTCCCCGCCGAGATCAAGAGCCTGCGCACGACCTACGAGTCGATCGTGGAGGTCTCCGACCTCGTCGGCCTGCGCGCCCGGATCCAGGAGCTGTCCGACCAGGCGTCCGCCCCCAACCTGTGGGACGACCCCGAGGCCGCGCAGAAGGTCACCAGCGCCCTGTCGCACCAGCAGTCCGAGCTCGACCGGGTCGAGAACATGGGCGCGCGGATCGACGACCTCGAGGTGCTGGCCGAGATGGCCGCCGAGGAGTCCGACGCCGCCGTGCTCGAGGAGTCGCTGGTCGAGCTCGGGGCGGTGCGCAAGCAGCTCGGCGAGCTCGAGGTCCGCACCCTGCTGTCCGGCGAGTACGACGAGCGCGAGGCGCTGGTGACGATCCGGGCCGAGGCCGGCGGCGTCGACGCCGCCGACTTCGCCGAGATGCTGCTGCGGATGTACCTGCGCTGGGCCGAGCGCCGCGGGTACCCCACCGACGTCTTCGACACCTCCTACGCCGAGGAGGCGGGCATCAAGTCCGCCACCTTCCGGGTCAGCGCCCCGTACGCCTACGGGACGCTGTCGGTCGAGCAGGGCACCCACCGCCTGGTGCGGATCTCCCCGTTCGACAACCAGGGCCGCCGCCAGACCTCCTTCGCGGGCGTCGAGGTGCTCCCCGACGTCGCCGAGACCGATCACATCGAGATCCCCGAGAACGACCTGCGGATCGACGTGTTCCGCTCCTCGGGCCCGGGCGGGCAGAGCGTCAACACCACCGACTCGGCGGTGCGGCTCACCCACATCCCGAGCGGCATCGTGGTGTCCTGCCAGAACGAGAAGTCGCAGCTGCAGAACAAGGCCGCGGCGATGCGGGTGATGCAGGCCAAGCTGCTGGAGCGGGCGCGCAAGGAGCGCCAGGCCGAGCTCGACGCCCTCAAGGGCGACGACTCCGGCTCGTGGGGCAACCAGATGCGCTCCTACGTCCTGCACCCGTACCAGATGGTCAAGGACCTGCGCACCGAGCACGAGGTGGGCAACACCTCCGGCGTCTTCGACGGCGACATCGACGACTTCCTCGAGGCCGGGATCCGCTGGCGCAAGCACGGCGAGCAGGCCGCGGCGGCCGCCGCCGGCTGACGCCGCCGGCTGACGACGCAGGGGGACACGCACCCTCCCGGCGGTCCCGGGAACCCTCAGGAACCGGACGTATGCTCGACCCTCGTGATCCGCTTCGACTCCGTGTCCAAGGTGTACGACGTGCGGACGCGTGCTGCCCTCGAGGACGTCTCGATCGAGGTCGACCGCGGCGAGTTCGTCTTCCTGGTCGGTGCCTCGGGGTCGGGCAAGTCCACCTTCCTGCGTCTGGTGCTGCGCGAGGAGAAGGCCACGTCGGGCTCGGTGCACGTGGCCGGGCGCGACCTCGCGCACCTGTCGTCGTGGAAGGTGCCGCACCTGCGGCGCCAGATCGGCGCGGTGTTCCAGGACTTCCGGCTGCTGCCGAACAAGAACGTCTACGAGAACGTCGCGTTCGCGCTGCAGGTGATCGGACGGTCGCGGCACGCGATCCGGCAGACCGTCCCCGAGACCCTCGAGCTGGTCGGTCTGGGCGGCAAGGAGAAGCGGCGGCCGCACGAGCTGTCCGGCGGTGAGCAGCAGCGGGTGGCGATCGCCCGCGCGTTCGTGAACCGGCCCGCGATCCTGCTCGCCGACGAGCCCACCGGCAACCTCGACCCCACCACCAGCGTCGGCATCATGAAGCTGCTGGACCGGATCAACCGCACCGGCACCACGATCGTGATGGCCACCCACGACGACGAGATCGTCGACCAGATGCGCAAGCGCGTGATCGAGCTCGACGACGGCCGCGTCACGCGCGACGAGTCCAGCGGCGTCTACGGCATGAAGCGGAGCTCCTGACCCCATGCGTGTGCAGTTCATCCTCGAACAGCTGTGGAAGGGCCTGGCGCGCAACATCGCCATGGTCGTGTCGGTCGTCATCGTGACGTCGATGTCGCTGTTCTTCGTCGGCGGCGCCCTGCTGTTCCAGCAGCAGATCGACACCATGAAGGACTACTGGTACGACCGGGTCCAGGTCTCGATCTTCCTGTGCAGCGAGGGCAGCGAGGCGCCCACGTGCACCGCGGGCGCGGCCGACGACGCCGTCCGCGACCAGATCGAGTCCGACCTGGAGTCGCCGGCGCTGGAGACCTACGTCGACGAGGTCTTCTACGAGAACAAGGACGAGGCGTTCGACCGGTTCCAGGAGCAGTTCGAGGACACCCCGGCGATCACCGAGAACGTCACGGCCGAGCAGATGCCGGAGTCGTTCCGGGTCAAGCTCAAGGATCCCGAGAAGTACGAGGTGGTCTCGCAGTTCTTCTCCGGCCGGTCCGGGGTCGAGGAGGTCGTCGACCAGCGCGAGCTGCTCGACACCTTCTTCAAGTTCCTCAACCTGCTGACGGCGGGGGCGGTGGTGCTGGCCGTCTTCATGCTCGTCGCGGCGACGCTGCTCGTGGCCACGACGATCCGGCTGGCGGCGGTGAGCCGTCGCCGCGAGACCGAGATCATGCGGCTGGTCGGTGCCTCCAAGACGCTGCTCCAGCTGCCGTTCATGCTCGAGGGCATCATCACCGTCGCCCTCGGGGCGGCGCTGGCCGTCGCGGGGTGGTGGGTGGTCGTCAAGTACGTCGTGCAGGGCGTGCTGGTCTCGGACCTGCCCCTGTTCAACTACATCGGCACGGGTGCGGTCTGGGCGATGGCGCCCTGGCTGTTCGCGCTCGGAGTGCTCCTGGCCAGCGTGTCGTCCTTGGTCACGCTGTCCCGGTACCTCAAGGTGTAGGGGCGCCACCACCTCCACCAGACACCTCCCACCAGGCCCGGTCCCGACTTCCCCTCAGGAGCCAGCCCCATGCGCCACCCCGACCCGTCCGCGACGGGACGTCGCCCGACCGCTCGGTCGGGCGCTCGTCGCCGGTGCCGTCGTGCTGGCCGTCCTGGTCAGCGGCGTCGGCCGCCTCGGCCGACCCGCGCGAGCGCAAGCGGGAGGTCGACAGCTCGATCGAGGAGCTCCAGGAGGCCCTGAGCGGCACGTCGAAGGAGCTGCAGGCGGCGTACGCGGCGCTGGCGAGCACCCAGGCGCAGATCCCGGTCGCGCAGGCGGCGCTGGACACGGCGCTGTCGGCCGAGGCCGCCGCCGAGCAGCTCGACGCCGAGCTGGCGGTGCGGCTCGAGGCCGCCCGCACGACGCAGGAGCAGGCGCAGGCCGAGCTGGACGAGAGCAGCGCCGAGATCGAGCGCACCCGCACCGACATCGGGCGGATGGCCGGCGAGGTCTACCGCTCGGGCGTGGCCTCGCCGCAGCTGAGCATCGTGCTCGGGGCGCAGAGCCCGGACGACTTCGCCACCCGCTACACCATGGCCGACACCGTGCTGCGGGCCCGGATCGGCACCCTGACCTCGCTGGGCGAGCGGAAGGCGGTGCAGGCCAACGCGCAGGCACGGGTCGACGCCGTCGAGGTGGAGGTCGCCGACCTGCGTCAGCAGGCCGCCGACGCGCTCGCCGCCGCCGAGCAGGCCCGGGCCGACGCCGCCGCGCGGCGCACCGAGCTCGACGGCCTGCTGGCCGCCCAGCAGGCGGCGACGGCCCAGATCGCTGCCCGCAAGGCCGAGGAGGAGACCAAGCTCGCGGCCTACGAGGCCGAGCAGGCCGCGCTCGCGGCCGAGCTGCGGCGGATCGCCGAGGAGGAGCGTCGCCGGGCCGCCGAGGAGGCGCGCAAGGCGCGCGAGGCCGGCCGCCGGGTCCCGGCCGCCGCCTCGGGCAACGGGAGCCTGTCGCGCCCGGTGGACGGCTACATCACCTCGGGCTTCGGCTACCGGATCCACCCGATCTACGGCACCCGCCGCCTGCACGCCGGCACCGACTTCGGGTCGCCGTGCGGCACGCCGGTCCGGGCAGCGGCGCCGGGATCGGTGGTCTCGGCCGGCTGGGGCGGCGGGTACGGCAACCGGATCATCGTGTCCCACGGCAGCGGCATGGCCACCACCTACAACCACCTGTCGCGGTACGCGGTGCGAGGCGGCTCGGTGTCGCGCGGCCAGGTGATCGGCTACGTCGGCACCACCGGGTCGTCCACCGGGTGCCACCTGCACTTCGAGGTCCGGATCAACGGGACGCCGGTCAATCCGATGGGTTACCTCTAGAGGAGTCCGTAGACTCGTCCGATGCCCAAGGAGCAAGGCCGCAAGCTCGTCGCGAGCAACCGCAAGGCGCGGCACGACTACCACATCGACGACACCTTCGAGGCCGGCCTGGTGCTGACCGGCACGGAGGTCAAGGCGCTGCGCATGGGCCGTGCCTCGCTCGTCGACGGCTGGGCGAGCGTCGACGGCGGCGGCGAGGCCTGGCTCGAGGGCGTGCACATCCCGGAGTACCTCAACGGCACCTGGACCAACCACGCGCCGCGGCGCAAGCGCAAGCTGCTGCTGCACCGCGAGGAGATCGTGAAGCTGGCCTCGCGCGCCAACGACAAGGGCTACACGATCGTGCCGCTGTCGCTGTACTTCAAGGACGGCCGGGCCAAGGTCGAGATCGCGATGGCGCGGGGCAAGAAGGAGTACGACAAGCGGCACACCCTGCGCGAGCAGCAGGACAGCCGCGAGGCGGCCCGCGCGATGTCGGACTCGCTGCGCAAGCGCCGCCGCTGACCTGGCTCTCGGTCCTCACAGGCAGGTATCGGGGCAGGGGGTCCGCGGCTCGTCCTCGGGTGACGAGCAGGCGGGCGCGACGACGGGCACGTGGCGAGCTGCGCCGATCGTCCGCGTTTCGTGAGACCCGGGGTGGATCGCCCGCGCGCCGCGTGGCAAGGTCAGGGCAGCGCCGTCCGTCGACGGCGCCGGACCAGGCACGACGAGGAGCACCACGGTGGCGTCCCCCACCCACGGCCAGCCGCGGGTGATCCGGCTCGGACCGCGCCCGCGCGCGGCCGCTGACGACGCGCACCGTCCGGGCGGTCGGACCCGCCGGGTGCGGCGCCTCGCCGTCCGTCCCGGCCGCCGCGGTCCTGGTCGTCGCCTCGCTGCTGTGGCCCTTCCTGGTCCTCGCCCCGCTGGCCGGGGCCGGTCCGGACCAGGTGCGGCTCGTGCAGGACGACGACACCGCCGACCTCGGCGTCGCGTACGGCCCCGGCGGCGCCGGGACCGTCACCGCCGACGACGGGCTCGTCGTCGACCAGGTGAGCGCGGCGCTGCTGAAGATCACGCCACCCGGACTCAGCGAGCCCGGCACGCGTGCTCGACCCCTCGGCGCTGGCGGCGTCCGGCATCCCCGAGGTCGCGCTGCGCGCCTACGAGGCGGCCGAGTCCGCGCTCGCGCAGTCGGACCCGGGCTGCGCGCTGCCGTGGTGGCTGCTCGCCGGGATCGGGCGGGTCGAGTCGAACCACGGGCGGTTCGCCGGCGCGGTGCTGCTCGCGGACGGCACGTCGTCCCCGCCGGTGATCGGCATCCCGCTCGACGGCCGCGAGGGCGTCGCGCTGATCACCGACTCCGACGACGGCCTGCTCGACGGCGACACCACCTACGACCGGGCCGTCGGCCCGATGCAGTTCATCCCCACGACCTGGGCCGGCTGGCAGGCCGACGGCGACGGCGACGGCCGGGCCGACCCGCACGACGTCACGACGCGGCCCTGGCGGCCGGCCGGTACCTGTGCGGCGGCGGCGCCGACCTGTCCACCGAGGACGGCCTGCGGTCGGCGGTGTTCCGCTACAACCACAGCGACGCCTACGTCGACCTGGTGCTGGCGATCGGTCGCGCGTACGCGACCGGCACGACGCCGGTGCTCCCGGTCGGGGACGCGCACCGCGCCCGCGCCGACGACCTCGGCACCGGTGCCCACCACGACCCCGCCGCCGACGACCTCGCCGACGGCCGCGCCGACCACCACGCCGCCGACGACCTCGCCCACGACGTCGCCGACCGACCCGGTGCCCACCTGCACGCCGGCGCCCGACCCCACCGGGTCGCCGACGACGACGACCAGCCCGCCGACGACCAGCCCGCCGACGACACCGCCGACCACGTCGCCGACGGACCCGCCGACGCTGCCGCCGTGCGACCCGTGCCCCACCGCCGACCCGACCGGCACGCCCACGACCGACCCGACGGGCGGCCCGACGCCGAGCCCGACGTGCACCGTGCCGACGACGGCGCCGCCGACCGACCCGACGGGCACCGGGACCACCACGCCCTGAGCTCGCGCGTCCGTCCCTCGCGAAATGCGTTGGACCGCAGGGCGGTCCGGGCTCCACCCTTGGTGGCGGTCGTCGTGAGCGGCGAGCCGGCGGTCGCCGGTCCTCGTCCCGCGTGTGAGCGGCGGCCCGGCTCTGTCACAGCCACGGGACCTCGGATCTCGAGCGCGGTTCAACTCCGCATCACACAAGCGACGGTCGCCGCACCGTGCCCCTCGCGGGGTGGCGGCAGCCGCCCTGCGGGCGCGCCCAGGTGGGCGTCGTCCCCGTGGCTGCTGCCGGTGCGGCGGCCGTCGCACCCGAGCGACGAACACATCAGACCGACGAGCGAGGAGGTGGGCACGATGGCACGGATCACGGTGCACGAGGGATGGGTGGCGGTGGTGCGGCGCGACGCGCGGGTGCTCGCCGTCCTCGGGGCGGGCCGGCACCGGCTGCCCCGGCCGGTGTGGCGGCGGCGGGTCGACCTCGTCGACCAGCGGCAGGCGCTGCTCCTGGTGACCGGCCAGGAGGTCGCGACGGCCGACGTGCCGGGCGCGAAGGTGTCGGTGCTCGCCCGGTGGCGGGTGGCCGACGCGGTCGCCTTCCTCGACCGGGCGCAGCTGCCGGAGGAGCAGCTCCGGCTCGCCGTCCAGCTCGCGGTGCGGGACTGGGCGGCGTCGGTGCCGCTCGAGGTGGCGGTGGCCGACCGGGCCGCGGCCACGGGACCGCTGACGGCGTCCGTGCGGGCCGCGGTCGCCGACGTCGGGATCGAGGTCGAGGAGGTCGCGGTGCGCGACGTCGTCGTCCCGGGCGAGATCCGGCGGGCGGTGCTCGCCCTCGCGACGGCACGGCAGGAGGGCCAGGTGGCCCTCGAGCGGGCGCGGTCGGAGACGGCCGCGCTGCGGGCGATGGCCAACGGCGCGCGGGTGCTGGCCGATCACCCCGACCTGGCCCGGCTGCGGCTGGCCCAGGCGGCCGGCGAGGCCGGCGGCACCGTGGTGATCGAGATCGGCCGGCCCACGGGCTGACGGGCGGTGGCGGTGGGGGCGTGGTGGCGGTGGGGCTGCACCCGCCGCCACCACCGCCGCGGCAGGTGGCAGTGGAGCGGTCACGCGGAATCACCGGCGCACGACGTCCGTTGCACCAGGTAGCCTGAGGTCGTCCGGACGGTTCGCCGCCCGGCTGCAGGTACAACTGCACAGGGGGTGACTGGTTTCGACGTCGGATGTCGAACTAGGGGAAGCGGGTCGAGGACGCGGGGTTATCTCGTAAACGCCCTCCGCAAAACACAGGTGCCGATTCCAATCGCACCGACTTCGCCCTCGCCGCCTGAGCGAGCCGCGATAGTCCGTCAGCCCGGGAGTGCTCTCGACCCGGTAGCTGGCGTCAGCTAGAGAGCCACTGCTGTCAGCACTCGTCGTCGGTGCTGACGGGACTTCTAGGCGACTGGGCCCGTCGGCGGACATGCTCGCGTGAGCGCCGGGGCCGAGAAAAGCCGTAGCGAGCTGCACCCGGAGAAGCCCTAGGGGTACGACGACGGACGGGAGTTCGATTCTCCCCACCTCCACAGTCACGCAGGACGAACCCTGCGCCGCGGACAGCGGCGCAGGGTTTCTGCTGTCTCCCGCCTACTGGGTGGCGTGCTCGTACGTCGATCGTGAACCGGTCATCAGCTGGCGCGCTGCGACTCCGATGACGGCGCTGTAGGTCGGGTAGGCGAACTCCACCCGCGCGAGCGTCGCCACGTCGACCCCCGCTGCCATCGAGGCGGTCACCGCCGACACGACCTCGATCGCCTGCTCGCCCACCGCGTGCGCGCCGAGGAGCAGCTCGCGCCGGCTGTCGGTGATCAGCTTGAGGAACCCGCGCGTGCGGTCGTCGATGACCGGCCGTTCCATGCTGGCGTAGTCGATGTGGGCGACGCCGTACGCCATGCCCCGGTCCCGGGCCTGCTCCTCGGTGAGACCCACTCCCGCGTAGTCCGGGTCGGTGAATCCTCCTGCGGGCAGCAGGTGGTGCGGGGCGCGGGTCCTGGCCCCGAGGACGGCGTTGAGGGCCGCGGCCTCGGCCTCGAAGTGCGCCGCCTGGACGAGCATGGCCTGCTGGTTGACGTCGCCCGCGGCGTAGATGTGCGGCACGTCGGTACGGAGGTGCTCGTCGACGGGGATGCCGCCTCTCGACGCCGTCACCCCGGCGGCCTCCAGCCCGAGGCCTCCGATGGACGCAGGCCAGCCGGTGGCGGTGATCACCGCGTCGTAGGTCGATCGGCGCTCCTCGCCGCCGCGGCGCCAGGTCAGCTCGATCCCGTCGTCCGAGCGCACCAGGGAGACGACGGCGTCCACCGAGGTCTCCACCCGGACACCCTGCTCGACGAACGCCTGGGCCACAGCGGCGGACACCGCGGCGTCCGTGTGCGCCAGGATCCGCGGCTCCTTGTCGAGCAGCGTGACGTCCGCGCCGAGCGCCCCGAAGACGGTGACCAGCTGTGCGCCCGTGTTGCCGGCGCCCACGACGGCGAGTCGCCGTGGCACGGAGGGCAGGTCGAGGATCTGCTCGGGCAGGGTCGCGAGCTCGGCTCCGGGGATCGGCAACCGTCGCGACCGCCCGCCGACGCAGATGATGACCGAGTCGGCGCGCACCCGGCGGCCGGTGGCGGCGAGCTCGACCTCGTGCGGGCCGGTGAAACGGGCTCGGCCCTCCATCAGCAGGTCGACGCCCGCGGCGGCCAGCTTCTGCGGCTCGGCCTTCGCCTGTTGCACCCGCTCGACCGTGGCACGAACCCGGGCGACCGTGACCGGCCAGTCCACGGCCTGCTCGGACACCGAGATGCCGTAGGTGTCGGCGGTGCGCACCTCCCGCATCAGCCGCGCCGTCTTCGCCAGCACCCGCGTCGGCACGCAGCCGCTGTTGACGCAGCTGCCGCCCGTGCGTGACTGCTCGGCCACGGCCACGGTGGCGCCGAGCTCGGCGGCGCGCAGGGCAGCCGCCGTGCCCGCGGGCCCGCCGCCGATGACGAGCACATCGTAGAAGTCGCTCACGGGACCAAACGTCCCACGGCTCGCTGCTCGTTCTCCTCAGTGACACAGGGTTGATGGCCGCCGTGCGCAGGTTCATCCTTGATCCCATGGGCGTCATCGAGCTCGACCTCGAACGCACCATCGAGGCGCCCGTCGAGGCGGTGTTCGCGCGGCTGGCCGCCAGCGGCCCCACACGGTGGTCCACCACTGGTGGGACCGGACGAGGTCCGGCCGGCTCAAGGCCGAGGGCTGGCCGGGCTACTCGCTGCAGAGCGTCTCCGACGGCACGACGCTCGTGCGGCACCACGCGAAGATGCACACGTACGGCCTCTCTCGCCTGGCCACGCCGATGTTCCGGCGGATCGCCCTCAAGGAGCGCACCGCCACCATGGAGGCACTCAAGGCGTCGTTCGAGAAGAACGCGTTGTAGGGCAACGGCTCCCGTTCGGCTAGCGGTTCTCGGCGGACCAGTGCTCGAACAGCACCTCCGGCTCGGTGGCGAACAGATCGACGTGTCCGCAACGTCTGCAGACCCATGCCGCCAGCGGCGTGGTCCTCGGACGCCCGAGCGGACGCGACCGCATCGTGGAGACGAGCACGTTGCCCTCGCCCATCCCGGTCTCCGGATAAGGCGCAGCGGTCCGAACACGTCGGCGGACGCGCACGCGCGACAGCTGGACGGCGGATCCTGGAGTGGATCGCTCATGGAGGTCTCCTCTGTCGAGCGGCGACAGGCAGGCACGCTAGTCGTCAGTCGGGGTCTCTCAGGGGCTCGAGCGCGTCGAGGACGAGGTCGAGGCCGAAGGCGAACTCCTCTGCCGGGTCGTAGTCGGCAGCGACGAGCGCCGCGGCCGACTCGTTGAGGTAGGGGTACTCGTCAGGAGGAAGCTGCGGCAGGAAGACGCCCTCGGCCATGTCCGCGAACTCATCGGCGGTGTCGAACGGCAGGCTGGCTGCCTGGAGGGCGAACCCGTAGACGTAGGCGTCGAGCAACCAGTTGGCGTGCGTCGCCATCACGACCGAGAAGCCGGCCCGTCGCAGGCAGGCGGTGACCGCTTCGCGGTGGCGGAGGTGCGCGGGCCCCGGCGACGTCCGCGACTCCATCAGGCCGATCGCCCACGGGTGGCGTGCGAGAACCTCTCGGGCGGACGCCGAACGCTGTCGCATCGCCGACCGCCAGTCGGTCCCCTCGGCCGGGAGCTCGATCTCCTCGAACACGACGTCGATCATCGCGTCCAGCAGCTCCTCCTTGTTCGCCACGTAGTGGTAGAGCGACATCGCGCCCGCACCGAGCTCGCCGGCCAGTCGGCGCATGCTCAGCCCGTCGACGCCCTCGCGGTCGGCGAGACGCAGTGCCTCGAGCACCACCCGCTGCTTGCTCAGCCCTGCGCCAGACCCGACCTGGGGTTGTTCCCTCGCAGACACCGGTCTCCTCGTTGCCTGGGCATGTTGACAGTCGTACAGCGTACGCCCATAGTACGGCGTACGAACTCGGTCGTACGGCGTACGAGCGTGCGGTGAACGAGCAGGCGATGGTCGCCGGCTCGGATCTGAGGAGGCTCCTGTGGGAACCGAACAGCGATCGAAGGCCGGAGCACGGGTCGTGCCAGGAGCGGATCCGGCCGGGGCGGCGACGATGCGCGTCGTCGGCGCGACGGCGATCGCGCTCGCAGCGTCGATAGCGATCCAGAACGCGATGTTCGTCGGTGTCGATGCTCCTGGCTACGGGGACCCGATCGAGGAGGTGCTCGCCTGGCACGCGCAGAACCGGGTCGTGGTCGCGATCGCCGTCGGTCAGGAGGCCCTGCACCTGCCGTTGCTGCTCGGGTTCGTGACCGGTCTCCACGGGATCATCGGGCGTCGCGGGGGTGCGGGTGCGGACTGGTCGCGCCTCGCAGTGGCCGCGGGCGCGACTCTCTCGGCGGTCTACGCGCTCTACGCCGTTCTGTGGATCGGGGTCGTGCTGTCCGCCGGCGGGCTCGCCGAGCCGAGCCCGACGTTCGAGCTCGCCTGGCAGCTGCATGCAGCAGCGTTCGCCTTGGCGCTGCCGGCGCTCGGCACCACCCTGATCGGCGTTGCGCTGGCAGCGCATGCGAGCCGGCTGACGCCGCCGTGGCAGCGTCTGCTCGGCGTGGCTGGGGGAGGCCTGCTGCTCGCCGCCGGGGTGGCCAGCCTCGCGATCGCGGACGGCTCGGCGTTGTTGCTCGTGGGGCTGCCCGGCCTCGCCGCCTGGCTGGTGTGGCTGCTGGCGACCGGCGTACGGCTGGTGCGCGCTCGGACAGCCGACCGTCCGGACCGTATCCGCTGACAACGCTTCTCGCGCCCGCATCCGTCTCGACGCGGTAGGCAAGCCGCGCCGCGCGTGGCCGGGACACGGGTGGAGCTTGACCCCGGTTACCGCACACGTTCGATGTGGTGATCATGCCGCCGCGATAGCGGCGGAGCGTCGCAGCGCTGCGATCCCTGCCGGGTAAGTATCACCGCCGAGCTGGGTGCGAGCAGATCGTCGTGGAGCCGGACGAGGCGGGTCGCAGACGCGCTCATGGTCATGGTCTGACCGCGACACCGCGGCTTCTAGAGCCTGACAGGTTCCGCATGGACCGTTCGGCTGATCTGCGTCAGCGGCGCCGCACGTAGCCTGCTCGTCGCGGGGGCACGGGCCTCCAATTGGTCAACCACTATGAGGCAGCCGTGAAAGTTCGACCGTTCGCTGTCGCGGTCGCATCGATGCTGCTCGTCTCAGGAGTAGCCGTCGTGGGGCCGGCGTACTCGACGCCGGACACCACCGCGCCGCAGGTGAAGCTGGCTGCGGCTGCGTTCGTGAAGAAGGGCGCGGCGATCGGCACCGACGCTAACCGGTCCTTGCCGGCGAACATCACGTGGAAGACCTCCGACCCGTCCGGCATCTGCGAACAGTCGATGGAACTCATTAAGTACTACACCGACGGTAGTGACGACGGCGATGATCCTGGCATCGTCGAGAGGCCCCCGCTGACCGCGGCTGCCCGGCAAGCCACAGTCAGATTCGGGCTGGAGTACTACCAGTACCTGGTCCGACTTCGCGTCAGCGACTGCGCGGGCAACGTGACGAGCGCGAATTGGGCGTACTACCCGTACGAGTGGTCGCCGGAGTGGGGCCCGAACCGGCCGTACCGCGACTTCACGACGACCGGCTCGTGGACGTCCGCGCGATGTGCGTGCTGGACGGACGGCGCCGTGATGACGTCCAGCCAGCCCGGCGCCCGGGCCCGCTTCACGTCGACCGTCAACTCCGGCGTCGCCATCGTCGGGAACACGGCGGCCAACCGGGGCAAGGTGCGGATCTGGGTGGACGGCAGAGCCGTCACGACGCTCGACCTCAAGGGACCCACCGTCAACCGCACGGTCATCTTCGCTCAGCGGTGGCCTGACTACGGCACGCACACGATCGAGCTCGAGGTTGTCTCGGGACGTGTCGACCTCGACGCGATCGTCAGCATCGACTGATGGTCCTGGTCCGAATTGCCAACTCAAGACTGGAGTCACCTGTGCGCCTCCTCCGACGCCCATCACTGCCGTCCTTCCTCGCCGGCGCCGTCTGCGCCACGGTCTTCGTCGGGGTACCGGCCGTCGCGGCAGTGGTCGGCTCCGACCAGAACCCCGCGGTCTTCGACGGCACCACGCCGTCGCTCATCGTTCAGCCGGCGCAGTTCTCCATTGGTACAAGCATCGACTCCGCTTATGACTCATGCTTCGGCGGCCAGTACGGCTACCAGCAGGTGCCGGTGAAGCTCAGGTGGGACGCGACCGACAGCACCGCTGGCGTCTCTTCTTTTGATGTCTACGAGGCAGGAAACGGCGGCGAAAACGGCTCGGAACTACTCCTCGACCACACCAGAAGCAACACCATCGACGTCCTCACGAGCTCCTACGACGGAGCCTGCGGCGGCGGCTGGGAACCCGACCTGTGGTGGGTCACCGCCCGCGACTTCCGCGGAGCAACCGCCACGTCCTCCACGATCGCAGGAGCCCTGGACGTCTGGGACGACACCGGGACCTCGTACTCAGAGCGGCACGGCGATCTGGCGACGACCCGGACCGGTACGTGGTCGACGTCGCGGTGCGCCTGCGCCAACTTCGGGTCCACGAGCTACACCACCGCGAGAAACGCCTCGATCACCTACACGATCACGGTCGACAAGCCCGGACGCACCATCGCGATCGTCGCTCCCAAGAGCAGCACCCGCGGGGTTATGAACATCAGCGTGGACGGCGCGACAGCACAAGCCGTGAACACGAACGCCACCACCACGATGAACCGCGTCATCGTCTGGCAACGGACCCTCGGCGCCGGTACGCACACCGTAAAGGTCACCAACGCGGGAACGTCGGGCCAGAGCCGGATCGACGTTGACACACTCATGCTCGGCCCGGCCTGGACTGGCGAGGTGCGACTCAACCTGTACGACCAGAACTAGGCGGTCTTGCGCCAAACAAGTTGCCAGGCCCGGCGAGCCTGGCAGTCGGCGGACTTGGTTTGTCCATAAGCGGCGGCTGGTGCGCCGGCAGGCCACGGATAGACGCACGCCTCACCCTCTCGTATCTGGGATCCGCGGGGGCGTCCAACAAGCTGAGTGCCTCTAGTCAGAGGACGAGGACACTGCAGCCACGGAGGTCGAGCAGATCGACAACGGCCGGCGCTGGTCATGGGCCGCCTCGCGTGCCGAGGCCGACGATCGTCGCCGCGACGCAGAGCAGCTGGTTGGCGAGCGCATCGTGGCAGTGCGCTACTTCACGATCGACTACGAACGCCATCTTCTGCACCCGGACCTGATCGTCCGCGGCCCCCGCAGCGTCGAGGAAGGTGGGGAATGGACGGAGGCGACATGGTTCAACGATGGCTTCGATGCCCTGGACTACGGACTCGAGATCGTGACTGGCTCAGGTGCTGTCTTCTCGTTGACCTGGGATCCCCCGGGCGATCGCGAAGGCATCGGCTTGCAGCCGGTTCCCTTGCTCGGAACCGGCGTCCGTAGTGATGCGGACGTAGCGACTTGGTCGGTGGAGGACCGCTCCGGCACTTGGGCGCACTTGGTGGGGACCGCGATTACTGGTCTTGACTTGCACTACCGCCCTTGGGACGCCGATCAAGGGAGCCTGTGGTGTTCGCGGATCACATTTCGCGGTGAGCGTGGCCGCGTGGAGGTCGTGATGGGCGACTCCGAGGACGGGCGACTGGTCCCGTCGGCAGACAACGTCGCAGTGCTGCAGGCGGGCAGAACCCTACCTCGGTGGCTCGCATAACGGGTCTCCCGGACGAACTTGATGGCCAAGATCAGAGTGGCAAGCAGGCGGCGGATGGACGTGCCCCGACCAAAGCCCGGACTGTGCTGGACGTGCTCAACGTGGGCCCCCGCGTGCCTTGGTCGAAGCACCACGATGCCTTGCAGGCATGGCGGTCGCCGCTAGAGGTCCAAGAGCAGCGCCAGAGTCTCGCGGACCTCGCCGAGGATGACGGGGCCCACATTGCCTAGGCGCTGATGAATGCGTGTCGTGGCTACCGAGCGCACGTGCTGACACTGCGCCGCAGACCTGGCCGTCAGGCGATTGCTTGGATCGGGGTCGACCGCAATCTCCGTGCTGCTCTTGCGGATCGTTCTGGTCAGCGGCACGACCTGCACGACGTTGGGGCCACCGTTGAGTACTCGCGCAGCGGTGACGACGATGGCCGGGCGATGCATCCCGGCTTCGCTTCCGGCCGGTGGGCCGAGGTCGAGCTCGACGACGTCACCCGGCGTCAGCATCGAGCCAGGCCGTCTCTTCCTCCGTGAGTGCGTCGGCGAGGTCGCTGGCCATGTCGTCCTGGCGGAGCGCGCGCAGAGCGTTGCGAACCGTCGCATCGATCGTTTCGTGCCGTGCGGCCGCCAATCGGGTCACGCGTGCGTGGGTATCCCTGCTGACGCGGATCGTCGTTGTCTCGGCCATGCACCAACCGTAACTCGTGTAGACCGAATCGTCTACAGAAGGTCTTGGTGGTGCTCCTCGTATGACTCAGGGCGCCTGACAGGCGAAAGTTCGTCAGACGCCGGCGACGTAGGCGGTCAGGAAGTGGACGCCGTGTCGGTCGAGGTTGCCGCGGGCGCGGTCGTAGTGCTGGGTGGTGCGGGGGTCGGCGTGGCGGGCGAGGATCTGGGCGTCGCGCAGGGGGACGCCGGCGTCAAGGGCGTTGGTGATGGCGGCGTGCCGAAGTGAGTGGGGGCTGATGTGCCGGGGGATGGCGGCGGCCTTCGCGATCCGGGTGACCATGCGGTAGGCGTCGCGGCGATCGATCGGCTTGCCCGACAGCGGCCGCAGGACCAGCGGGCCGGTGGCGCGCTGGCCGCGGCAGGCCTCCAGGACGCGCAGGACCGGCACCGTGATCGGCATGGTGGCGGGCTTGTTGCCCTTGCCGACCAGGTGCAGGACGCGGTGCCCGCGCAGGGTGTCGGCGTAGTCCTCGATCCGCACGGCGCACGCCTCGGAGGCGCGCAGGGCGTTGATGCCGAGCAGGTACGCCAGGGCGCCGTGGTGCACGGTCAGGGTCTGGGCGACCTGAAGGAACCGGATCAGCTCGAGCCGGTCCAGGCCCTGGGTGCGGGACTCGTCGCGGTGGACCTTCGGCAGGCGGGCGTAGACGGCCGGGTCGGAGGGGATGAGGCCGTCGATGTGGGCGAACCGGAAGTAGCCGCGGACGGCGTGCATGGAGGTGACGACGGAGGAGTCCATCAACCCCGCCTCGCCGAGGTGGCGGATGTAGAGCTCGACGTGGGCTCGCTGGATCCCGACCAGCGGGTCCAGGCCGTGGGTCTGGCACCAGGTGAACCACCGAGCGAGCTGGAAGCTGTACAGGTGGTGGGTGCGCCCGGCGTACCGGGCCAGGTAGGAGACCGCCGCCAGCTGAGCGGTCGACATCGTCGCCGGCTCGTACGGCAGCAGCGTGGTCGTGGACATGGGGTCACCTCGCGCGGCGACCTGGGCCGGGCTCAGACCACGCTCGCCGCTGACGCGGCTGGCACCTGGAACGCACGACGCTAGACGGCCGCAACCTCGCCGCACGCTCTGCAGGCGGCGGAAGGGGGTAGGTGGGGGAGCGAGGTTCAGGCGGTCAGCCGCTCAAGCGGTTGTCCGGTGATGCCCGCGATGAGCTCGAAGTCTTTGTCCTGGTGCAGCACGGTGAGTCCTGCGAGCTCGGCGACGGCGGCGATGACCAGGTCGGGGATTGATGGCGCGCGGTGGTGACCTTCCTTGGCTAGCAGCAGCTGGACTTGCACAGCGCGGTCCTCGGTGGAGGGGGTGAGGTACTCGACCGGCATCGACGACATCGGCGGGCGGGTGAGCAGCGTGTGGGCGTCCTGCCAGCTACGGGCGGAGTAGCCGACCTCGAGTCGCGTTACGGTGGTGACTCGGACGAGGCCCCTTTCGATCCGCTCGGCCCAGGTTGCTGCGTCCGGGCTGGCGCCGAGCCGTACCAGGGCGGACTTGTCGGCGAGCCATTGCGTCACCGCCACGCGTCGCCCATCACCTTGGGCTCGCTTAAGTCGCCAGCCAGATCTCCGAAGCTCGACAGGTCGTCCACCGAGACGGAGTCGCCAGTGGAAGCGGCGTCGGCTGCCAGCCGCCGGCGGATGTACTCAACGCGGGACAGGCCCAACCTCGCTGCGTGCGCGTCCACGCCCGCAAGGACCGCGTCGGACAGGTCTCGGATCAGAACGTCAGCCATGGGACCACCTCCAGATATCTGACGATATCATGGGGATACATGACCGCGCGCCTACGCCGCTCGCGGCGGTAGGACTGTGAGGATCGCCAACGCAGTCTGAAGGTGCTGGGCTGTGGTCGGTGACCGCGAGCGTGACCCCCGGTATGACTGGCTTCGTGCCTTGCTGCGACCTGTCCGCTCGTGGTCGCCGGCCCCGGCCCGGTTGGAGGAGCTGGCCTGATCAGGAGCTTGACCATGCGGCGTTAGCGGCGCCGGATGTGTCTCATCACAGTCCTGCCGAGCCTCCGTCCCGGACCGGAACCACGTCCCGTCCGGCGAAGGAGAGAACGCATGAACAGTCTGACCGATCTGCGCGAGGTCGTCGATGTCGTCATCGGCGTCGACACCCACGTCGGGACCCACTCCGCGGCCGTGGTCGACGCCGCGACCGGTGCCGTCCTGGACGAGATCACCGTCGAGGCGACAGCCCGCGGCTACGCCGAGCTGGTCGCGTTCGCCGACAACCACCCGAGGTTGCGGGCGTGGGCGATCGAGGGGACCGGCAGTCATGGCGCCGGCCTGAGTCGTCACCTGCTGAGCATGTCCGAGCTGGTCATCGAACTGGACCGCCCGAAGCGGGTCGCGCGTCGCCACGGCGCGAAGTCCGACGCGCTCGACGCGATCCGCGCCGCGCGTGAGGCGCTGGCCCGCCCGCGGCTGGGGACACCACGCTCGGGCGGTGAACGTCAAGCATTGTCAGTGCTGTTGGCCGCTCGACGCTCGGCGGTCAACGCCTCCACCGAGGCCCAGCAGCAGCTGTTTGGTCTGATCGTGGCAGCACCCGAACCCGTCAGGTGTCCGGTTCCGCGGGCAGAAGCTCGCCGCGATGCTGAACACCGCCGCGAAGCTACGCGTGCACCCGTCCTGGGACGTCGAGACGACCAGCACGGTGGTGGCGCTGCGGACCCTGGCCCGTCGGGCGCACGCGATGCTGAAGGAAGCACGCGAGCTGCAGAAGGCGATCGTGGCGATCATCCGCAGCTGGCGCCCGGACCTGCTCGAGCAGTTCGGTGTCGGGCCGATCGTGGCCGCGACGGTGCTGTGCGCGTGGTCTCACCCTGGCCGGGTCCACTCCGAGGCCGCGTTCGCGATGCTCGCCGGCGTGGCGCCGATCCCTGCGAACAGCGGCCAGGTCACCACCCGGTACCGGCTCAACCGCTACGGCGACCGCCAGCTCAACAACGCCCTGCACACCGTGGTCCAGAGCCGGATCCAGTACCAGCAGACCACCCGCGACTACGTCGCCCGCCGCACCGCCGAGGGCAAGACCGGCCGAGAGATCAAACGCTGCCTGGCCCGCTACGTCGCCCGCGACCTCTACCGCCTACTCGAGGCCCCGGCCACGGCTTGACGAAGCATAGG
>CAVVQA010000011.1:0-318222 GCA_963750285.1 uncultured Actinomycetota bacterium
GCGACGGCGGGCAGGTACCCCTGGCGCAGCTGCCACATCGTCCGCAGCAGGTCGAGCTCGGTCGCCTGCGCGTCGGCCGGCGCGGCGCGGTGCTCCATCCGCTCGCGCAGGAACGCCAGCTCGCTGCCGAGCGCCTGGAAGTCGCGCATCGACTTCTTGCCCGCGGGTCCGGCCGTCCGGGCCGCCCAGTCGCGCGCCTGCCGCCGGGTGCCGGACGACGACAGCATCGTCAGCTCGCCCGGGGTGAGCCACCCGCTCGTGACGTACGCCTGCAGGTGGGTGCCGATGAGGCGCTCCTCGCGGCGCCTGGCTGCCACCGCGAACACCACGAAGGCCGCGAAGATCGGCACCTGGAGCACCGCGTAGCCGAGCAGGAACGAGGTGCTGAGCGCGAGGGCGTTCCAGAGCGCGTGCAGGCCGATGGCGACGAGCAGGCCGGCGAGCGGGAACGCGAACCGTCCGAGCGGGTTGCGGGTGCGGACAGCGAACCCGACGCCGATCCCGAACGCGGCGGTGAACATCGGGTGGGCGAACGGACCCATCACCCCGCGCCCGACGAAGGTGCCGATCGCAGCCGGCAGACCGCCGTCGAGGAAGGCGCTGCCCAGGTAGAGGATGTTCTCCGCGAACGCGAACCCCAGCCCGGCCAGCCCGGCGTAGACGATGCCGTCGACCACGCCGTCGAACTCACGACGGCGGATCAGCAGGACGCCGACCACGGCCAGCCCCTTCGCGATCTCCTCCACCACCGGCGCCACGAGCACCGTGCTCGTCTCCTCCGAGGCGCCGGTGACGACCATCGTCCCGATGCTGAGCACCAGCGAGATCACCACGGCCGCCGTCGCACCCCACGCCGCGGCGAACAGGATCAGCGACCGCGGCTCGTTCTCCAGCCGGTCGAGCCACAGCAGCGTCGCGGCCACCGGGTACACCGGCAGCAGCGCGAGCAGCAGGCCCACCAGCGCGCCGGCAGGCCCGGTGCTCAGGCCGATGACGACGAGCGTGGCGAGCGCGCAGACGCCGAGGACGAACGCGATCACCACCCACAGCACGACCCGGCCGGCACCGGGCCGGGAGGGGTGGCGGACGTGGACGGGCGCGGCCGGCTCGGCGCCGGGGGCGACGGACATGGCGCGAGGGTAGCCGCGAGTCGCCGCCGGATCCGGGACGCGGCTCCTAGACTTCCGGTGGGATCCGTTGAGCGGCAGGGGGAGACGGTGGGTCGGCACTCGGGAGCAGCACCCGTCGCGCGCGGACCCGGCGTGGCCGAGGTGCTCGGGTGGGGCGCGTTCACCCTGGTCCTCGTCGTCGTGGCGCTGCTGTGGTTCGGCGTCCCGTGGCTGGTCGTGCTGGGGGTGGGCGCCACCGTGCTCGTCGGCCTCGGCGGGGTGGCCGCGGCGATGGTGCTGTCGCCGGGCCGGCCGTCCGCGCGCGGCCGCCCGACGACGCGCGCGGGCCCGGACGACCACCCCCGCGTACCCTGACGCCCGTGCCTGCCGACAACGCCGCCGACCGCTCCTCCGACCGGATCGTCTGGATCGACTGCGAGATGACCGGTCTCGACCTCGGTGCCGACGCGCTGGTGGAGGTCGCGGCCCTGGTCACCGACTCCCAGCTCAACGTCCTCGGCGAGGGGGTCGACCTGGTGATCCGCCCCCCGCAGGAGGCGATCGACCAGATGAACGAGATCGTCCGGACGATGCACACCACCTCCGGCCTGATCGAGGAGCTCGCCGCCGGCACCACGCTCGAGGACGCGCAGGAGCAGGTGATGGCGTACATCCGTGAGTACGTGCCGAGCCCCCGCAAGGCCCCGCTCGCCGGCAACAGCGTCGGCACCGACCGCGGCTTCATCGCGCGCGACCTGCCCGTGCTCGACGAGCACCTGCACTACCGGATCATCGACGTCTCCAGCATCAAGGAGCTGGCCCGCCGCTGGTTCCCCCGCGCGTACTTCAACTCGCCCAAGAAGGCCGGTGGGCACCGGGCGCTGGCCGACATCCGCGAGAGCATCGCCGAGCTGCGGTACTACCGCGAGGCCGTCTTCGTCCCCGAGCCCGGGCCCGACTCGGCCACGGCCAAGGCCATCGGCGCACGGCACACGTTGTCCTGAACCGACCGGTTCGGACTGCCGCCGTGATGCCGTTACACTTCCCGGTGCCGTGCGCGTGCGTGCGGCGATGGTGGGTGTAGCTCAGCCGGTAGAGCGCCGCGTTGTGGTCGCGGATGTCGCGGGTTCAAGTCCCGTCACTCACCCCAGGCCCACGAGCCCCTGACCTGCGCGAACGCGGGTCAGGGGCTTCGTCGTCCCCGCCTCAGCCGGTCAGAACCGGAAGCGGGTGAGCCCGCCGGGGTCGGTCCCGAGCGCGACCACCGCCGAGACGGGGACGACGCGGTAGACGTGCCACGGCGGCGGACCCTGGGCGGGTGCGTTGAACGGGGCGGTGATCCCCTCCCCGCTCGGATCGGGCTCGGCCGGCCACCCGTGCTCCGCCCAGCCGGCCGCCGCGCGTGCGAGTCCGTCGGGATCGCTCACACGCTCGGCCCGTCCCTCGAGAACGACGTCGGCGGAGCGGATCGCCACCGCGACGCTGCACCGCGGGTCACGCTCGAGGTTGGCGTGCTTGCGGGTGCCGGGCCCGGTCTGGAACCAGAAGGTGCGGTCCAGCCAGAGGGCTCCGACGGGTGTGACGTGCGGGCTGCCGTCGTCGTTGAGCGTGGTCAGCCACGTGCTGCGTGCGTTGTGGTCGTCCGGAGCGGGCGCCGTGCCCGCCTCGAGCGTGTCCGCGATCTCTGCCCAGTCGACCGGCGGCAACCCGTCGGCGACGCCCAGGTTGATGGTCTGCATGGCGTCCTCCTCCTCGTCGAGCTTCTTCCTGGTCTGCAGACCGTCACCGGCACCGGACCTCATCGGCCGCCCGCTCGACGACCGGTTCGCAGACGGATGGTTCGTCCGACGGAACGGCCGATCCGCTCGCGGATCAGGGCATACTGTGCGTCACGACGTCCCCGGGGTGGACGGAGGGACCGATGGAGGAACCGATGAGCGACCAGACCCAGGCCGGCGACACGGCGAACGAGGCCGCGATCACCGACGAGGGTGACCAGCGCGTGATGGGGCTGCTCTCCGAGCACGTCCCCCTCAGCCTGCTCGTCGACCTCGCCGACCCCGACGGCCCCGCGTCCGACGAGATCCTGCAGTCCGAGGGCACGCCCGAGGACGCCTGGTGGGTCCAGGAGGGCGTCGACCTCACCGCTGCCGACGAGAAGCCGTCTGGCTTCGCGGACCCGTCGGACGACGACGCCTGATCCGATTTCTCGACCGCACGGTGGCGCTGCTACCGTTCTTGCTCGTCGCTCCGGCACGCCGGGGCGCACGCGCCATTAGCTCAATTGGCAGAGCAGCTGACTCTTAATCAGCGGGTTCGGGGTTCGAGTCCCTGATGGCGCACCGCACGCGAGGCCCCTGACCGGCAGACGCCGGACGGGGGCCTTCGTCCTGCCCGGGCAGCGTGTCTCAGCGAGTCCGGCGCACCGCGAGCGCTGCGACGTCGTCGTCGCGGGCGGGGTCGCGAAGCCGCTGCACCGCCTCGAGCAGCGCGGCTGCGAGGTCCGGCGCGGCGAGCGCGGGGACCTCGTCCAGGACCCGCTGCTGGCCCTGGCTGATGTCCTCGTCGCGGCGCTCGATCAGGCCGTCGGTGAACGCCAGGAGCGTGTCGCCCACACCGAAGGGGACGACCGTCTGCTGCCGCGGCGAGGACGACGCCCCGAGCGGTGGGCCGTCGGCGAGAGGCAGCTGCTCGGTCGAGAGGTCGGCCCGCAGCAGCACCGGCGGCGGGTGGCCGGCGTTGCTCACCACGAGCTGGTCGCGGGCGGGGTCGATCACGAGGTGCACGAGCGTCACCAGCTGGTCGGTGGGGTACTGGGCGAACATCAGGTCGAGGTTGGCCATCACGGCGCTCGGTGTCGGGTCGATCGCGGTGTACGCGCGGACGGCGGCCCGCATCTGCGCCATCGCCGCGGCGGCCGCCACGCCGCGCCCCATGACGTCGCCGACGAACAGCGCCAGCCTGCCGTCCCCCAGCGGGACGGCGTCGTAGAAGTCGCCGCCGACGTCGGTGCGGCCGGCCGGGCTGTACGAGGTGGCGATCTCCCACCCGGGCAGCTGGGGCATCGCCTCGGGCAGCACCGCGTGCTGCAGCTGGACGGCGGTCGCCAGGGTCTCGCTGTGCAGCTCGGCGTTGTCGATCGCGACCGCGGCGCGCTTGGCGAGGTCCTCGGCGAGCGCGAGGTCGGAGGCGGTGTAGAGCCGCTCCGACTCCGCCGACACCCACGTCATGACGCCGAGCACCCGGTCGCGGGCGACCAGCGGCACCGTGACGACGCTGCGCAGGTGCAGGTCGCGGGCGATCTGCAGGTGCTCCTCGTCGATCGCGCCGGCGACCAGCATCTCGTCGGTGACCTCGGGGATCAGCTGGCTGCGCCCGGTGCGCATCACGTGCCAGGCACCGGCGGACGCGTCCGGGTCCGGCGGGTACCGCTCGGCCAGGTCGCGCGCCAGCTGCACCTTGGACGGGTCGACGTGCTCCACCGCCAGCCGGTGCAGGCGGCCGTCGACCACCAGGTCGATGCTGCACCAGTCCGCGAAGGTGGGCACTGCGAGGCGAGCCACGTTCGTCAACGTCGTCTCGTAGTCCAGGCTGCTCGCGAGCTCGGTGGAGGCGTCGGCGAGGAACGCGAGCCGTGCGCCCTGCTGCTCGGCCGCCTCCTGCGCGGCCACGCGCTGCAGGGCCTGGGCGCAGGTGTCGGCCAGGATCTCGAGCAGCTCCAGCTCGGCGGCGTCCAGCCTGCGTTCGTCGGAGAACACGAACCCGATGGCCCCGATGGTGGTGCCGGCGACGGCGAGGGGCAGGGCGACGACCGACCGCGCGACGAGCCCGGCGTCCGCCAGCTGCGGGTAGCGGTCGGCGACCGCGGCCTGTCCGCCGACCACCACGCGCCGGCCGGTGCGGATCGCGTCGCTGCCCGGCGCGGGCATCAAGAGCGGGTAGGTCTCCCACCGCTGCTCGTCGCCGTCCACCCCGCCGCGCACGCCGACCAACCGGCAGCGGTCCTCGCCCTCGCGCAGGGTCAGCCAGGCGACGCTCGCTCCTGCGGCGTCCGCGCCCTGCGCGACGACGACCTGCGCGACCGACGCGACGTCAGCCGCGCGGGCCAACGAGGTGGTCACCCGGGCGAGCCGGGTCAGCCGGCCCGCCAGGCCGTCACGTCCGTCGGTGCCGTCGACACGCGGTACCGGGACGTGCCCGTCGACGGTCATGCGCGCATCATGGCAGCGCAGGTGGCCGCACGCAGTGCGCCCGGCACGTCCTGCCAGCTGGTCACGGCGCGCGACCGGCGCCCGAGACCGGGTGCGAGAAGGCGCCTCAGGGCCTGAGACCGGCTGCACTCGGGCAGGTCGACGGGCTCTGCGCCTGCGTCGCGTGCCCACGGGCACCGCACTGTGCCACGACCGCTCCCGTCCGCACACACCCTCTGTAGGCGGGCGCGGCATGTGGTGTGCCGCGCGGCGCCCTCGCTCAAGGGGCCGCGCCGCGGGGACGACCTCGGACCCAGTCAGGTTCCCTCACCTGGCACCTATCCCCTGGAGTCCCCTCAGATGTCCCGCTCACGCACGTCCCGCAGCGCTCTGGCGCTGTCCGCCCTGACCCTGTCCAGCGCGATGGGCGGTGCGTTCCTCGTCGCCGTCCCAGCGACGGCGGCGCCCTCGACCGTCACCGGCACGACCACCACCACCTCGGTCACCGTCCTGCCCGGTGACGACGCCCACGTGGTGTCGGCGTTCCCCAAGATGAACCACGGCAGCAACCCCAAGCTCGTGGCCAGCCAGGTCGGCACCAGCAGCAAGCTCGCGCTGCTGAGGTTCACCCTCCCGCCGGCGCCCGAGGGCGGGGTCCTGGCCAGCGCCCAGATCGACCTGTCCAGCCCGCTCGGGCTACCCGCCCGCCTCGACCTGCGCCGGCTGTCCTCGTCGACCTGGACCGAGGGCACCGTCACCTACAACACCGGCGTCGGGCCACCACCACCGTCGCCTCGGTCTCCCCCACGGCAGGCGCCAAGGCGACTGTCCTTCGACGTGCGCACCGCCGTCACCCCCGGCACGACCCAGGACTTCGGCATCAGCACCCCGGCCGGCACCGCCGAGTTCGTCTCCGCCGAGGGCAGCACGACCACCGGCCCGCGTCTGCTGCTCACCTACACGGTGACCGTGCCCGACCCGGACCCCGTTCCCACAGCCGTGCGGATCGGGATGTCCACCCCGAAGGCGGAGTGGGCCGAGCGCCTCGGCCAGGTCGGCGACATCCAGAGCCGCCGGGTCTTCGACAACCTGGACAGCCCCGACTTCGCCGTGAACCTGGCGACCACGGAGGCTGCCGCCGGCCGGATGGCGATCGTGTCCTTCAAGGTGCCCGGCAACGACTGGGCCGGCGCCGGCCGCGGGGTCTACGACAGCCAGCTCCGAGCGCTGACCGCCCGTCTCGACGCCGTCGACGGCCAGGTCTTCGTCACCCTGCACCACGAGCCCACCGGCGACGGGACGGCCGCGGACTACGCCGCGATGATGCGGCACACGCTGCCGATCCTCGGCGCACCCGACAACGTCGACGCCGGCCCGATCGTGAACGGTTTCTGGTGGAGCAAGGGCGCGCAGGGTCTGACCGACGCCGAGATCGCCGCCTGGCTGCCCGCCGACGTGCTCGCCGTCTCCGAGGTCGTGGCCGCCGACACCTACCAGGGCGGCACCACCGCCAACCCCGGCGAGAACGCAGGCGTCAAGATCACCCGGATGTCCTCCTGGGCCGACCGCGTCGGTGTCGAGCGCCTCGGTCTCGGCGAGTACAACGGCGTGGACGCAGCGTCCATCACCGCCGCCGGTGACGCCATCCTCGCCGACGACCGGTTCGTCTTCGCCGCGATCTTCAACTCCAGCGTCAACAACCGCGCCGGCGTCGACTGGACCCTGACCGGCGACCGGCTCGTCGCCTTCCAGCAGACCGTCGCCCGCGCCGGCGCCGGGGGCTGACCACCACGGGGCCCGCACACCCGCGGACCCGTTGACCGACACGCGAAGGCCCCCCGCCGGTCGCCGGAGGGGGGCCTTCGTGGCTGCCATGGCGCGGGGTCCGACCTACTGCGGGGCCGGCGCCGCCTGCTCCCGCTCCACCTCCGCCAGGATCGCCGAGCCCGTGACGACCTTCTCGGCGAAGTGCCGGTGCATCCACTCCAGGTGGTCGTGCCGGCTGCGCATGATCCGCAGCGTGTCCCAGTTGGGGAACTGCTGCTGGAGCACGTGCACCTCCATCAGCCGCGGGTCGACCTCGTAGACGTGCTCGAAGGTCGTCTGCGCCACCTCGCTCACCCGCTGCGGTTCCGGCGGCGTGTGCTGCTCGGCGTAGCGGTACGGCGCGGTCGCGGCCGGCCCGGCGGGCTGGTCACCGGTGCTCACGGGGTGCTCCCCTCCTCGTACGCGCGGTCGAGCAGGTACTTGCCCGGGTTCATGATGTTGTTCGGGTCCAGCGCGCGCTTGACGTCGAGCATGACGTCGAACCCGCGGCCGAGCTCCTGCGGCAGCAGGTCGACCTCGCCCTCGCGGCACGAGCCGTGGCAGGCGCTCATCGAGCCGCCGTGGGCCAGCGCGACCGCCGCGATCTCGCGCTTGGCCCGCACCCACGCGGCCCACGCCGCGTCGTCGAGACGCTGCTCCCAGATGCCGATGTCGATCTCGGTCAGGTAGTCGACCCCGGTGTCGGCCGAGGTGTAGGCGAACATCCCCCAGTCGTCGAACACGTCGGTCCTGCGCCGCAGGTCGGCGACGATCTCGTGCCAGGCCCTGCTCACCGCCGGCACCGCGGTGAAGTTCACCGCCGCGTCCTCGCAGTGCCACGACATCGGGATGACCTGCCCGTCCTTGGTGCGGCCGTGCAGCGGGGTGGCGTACCGGTCGTGGCGGGCGGCCCAGTCGCCCTCGGAGATCTCGTCACCGAGGTACCGGGCGCCGTGCTCCTTGGCGATCCGGAACAGCCGCTTCCCGCCGGCCGCGACCTCGTCCTCGTAGCCGTACATCACCGCGCACACCAGGGCGCGGACGTCGGCCGGCTGCGGGATGTAGGCCTCGTCGTCACGTCGCAGGTAGGCGACCTTGTGCTCGTCGAACAGCACGGCGCCCGCGAACGTCGCCACCCCCGCGCGGGCCAGCGCGCCGGTGCAGGCGTGGGCCGCGTCGTACGTCGTCGAACGCCCAGAACGGGGAGAGCTCGGCCTCGGGCTTCGGGTACAGCTTCAGGGTCGCGCGGGTGGCGATGCCGAGGGTGCCCTGGTGGCCCATGAACAGGTGCTTCAGCGAGTAGCCGCTGGAGGACTTGCTGATCTTGCGTCCGATGCCGTCGCCGACGTGCAGCACCTCGCCGGTGGGCAGCACGTGGTCGAAGCTCAGCACCAGGTCGCGCGAGTGGCCGTACCGGGCGCCGATGAGCGACCACCCGCTGGTGCCGATCCGGCCGCCGACCAGGGAGCACGGGTACGACGCCGGGTCGTCCGGGTAGAACAGGCCGTGCCGGCGCCAGCCGCTCGTTGAGCTTGAGCATGTTGATGCCGGTGCCGACCGTGACGGTGCGGTTCTCCAGGTCGAGCTCGTGGATCTCGTTCATCTTCTTGACGTCGACGACGATGCCGCGGTGGTGCGGCACGGCGCCGTCGGTCAGGCCGGTCCCGCCGTCGCGCGGGACCACCGGGATCCGCATCTCGTTGGCGATCCGCACCACGGCAGCCACCTGCTCGGTGGAGGTCGGCATCACCACGACGTCGGGCACCCGCTCGGACCAGCGGTGCACCGGGAACGGCGCAGGCACCCGCGCACGGTTCCACCGGTCGGTCTTGCCCAGCAGGATCTGCTCGTCGACCAGCACCGTGCGCAGCGCCCCCACCAGCCGGGCGAGGCGCTCGTCGCCGAGCGGCTCGGTGGTGAAGGCGGCGGTGCCGATCGGCCGGGCCGGTTCGGTGGTGGTCATCGTCAGTGCCCCCCGCAGCCGCAGCCGTCGGACCCGCTCCCGCAGCCCCCGCCACCGCACCCGCCACCTGCGCCGCAGCCGGTGCCGCGCGTCCGCCGGGCCCGACCCGCGACGCCGGTGCGCTCCTGCGCCAGCCGGCGGTCGCCCACGTCGCCGCGCGAGCCGCCCACGGCGATCCCGAGCGACTGCGCGAACAGCTCGTGCAGGTCCACGACGTCGATGTCCTCGGCGTCGCCCGCCTCCGACAGCGGCCGCTCCGACCACGGGCAGGCGCTCACCAGGGTGTCGACGTCGAGCTCGGCCGCCCGCTCGAGCCGCATCGCGCTGATCTTCGCCGTCAGCTCGGGCTTCTCCACCGGAAGCCCGCCGCCGCCGCCGGAGCAGTACGACCACTGCGTGACCCGGTCGACGTCCTCGAACCGCAGCCCGGGGATCGCCCGGAGCAGCTCGCGCGGCTCCTCCCAGATGCCTTTGCGCTTGTTGAGCCTGCACGGGTCGTGGTACGTGATCGCCCGGTCCACAGGCACTCTCGGCGTCAGCCGCCCCTCGCGCAGCAGCTGCGCCAGCACCTCGATCACCAGCACGACCTCGATGTCGAACTCCTCGCCGAAGTAGCGCGGGTAGTCCTCGGTGAAGCTGATGTAGTCGTGCGGGTCGAGGACGAGCACCCGCTTCGTTCCGGTGGCCCGCCAGTCGTCGAGGTTGTGCCGGGCGAACCGCTGCGCCTGCTCCGCGTACCCCATCTCGGCCGCCGGCCCGCCGCAGCACCACTGCTCGCGCATCAGGCCGAACTCGTAGCCCGCCAGCTGCAGCATCTGCGCCACGGCCCGCGGGACGGACGTGCGGTAGAACGCCGCCTCGCAGTCGACGAACAGGATCGTCTCGCCTCCCACCGGGAGGTCGAGGCCGTCGGCCCAGTCGCGCACCTTCTCCTGGCTCACCGGCGTCTCGCCGAGAACCGGCTCGTGCGTGCGCAGGTCGGTGCGCTCGTTCCAGCTCTTCCACCCCGGCTGGTGCACCCCGCTCTCGACCGCGAGCGTCCGCACCGCCTTGACGACGTCGACCGTGCGCGTGCGGAACCGGTAGAAGTCACCGGTGAACAGCGTGTTCGGGCAGCGCAGCTCGCACGCCCCGCACTGGGTGCAGTTGACGTAGTCGGCGGCCACGTCGGCGATCTCGAGCTCGCCGCGCTCCATCGCCACGACGTTGGCGTGGAAGGCCGTGGGCGTCCACGACTCGTTCCGCTCGACCTGCGTGACCGGGCACACCTCGCGGCAGAACTTGTGCCCCGAGGAGAAGCAGTTGTACGACGCGTTGCGCCACTTCTCCACGAACTCAGCGGTTCTCGCGTCCTGCACCGGCGGCGGCAGCGGCCCGGCCAGCGTCTCGGGGAAGGACGCGACCTCGGGCGGGTTGGACGGTGCGCCGGGCGTGAACGGTCCGGAGAGGGCGTCGACCCGGGGGCTCGACCCCGGCGCCGGTGCGGGATCGACCTGTGTCACGGGTGCTCCTCGGTCCAGGGGGCGGGGCGTCCGGCCACGCTAGCCAGAAAAACCTATGGACTCAATGGTTAAGTCCGTCGGCGTGGGTGCGACACTGGTGCACCGGTTCTGGAGGAGGGCGAGGGTGCAGCTGCTCAGCGGTGACGCGCGACGCGCCGTCTTCGCCCCGCTCGACGACGGGGCCCTGCGCAGCGAGGCCGTCGTCCGGCGGGTGGGCAGCGCGATCGCGCTCGGCCTGCTCGGCGACGGCGAGCAGCTCCCCACCGAGGCCGACCTGGCCACCATGCTCAACGTCTCGACGATGACGCTGCGGGAGGCGCTGGCCGAGCTGCGCAAGCTCGGGCTGGTCGAGACCCGCCGGGGCCGGGGCGGCGGGAGCTTCGTGCGGGCCCGCGACGACGTGCTGGCCGGGCTCGCCGAGGCGCGGCTGTCCGAGCTCGGCACCACCGACCTGCGCGAGCTCGGCGACACCCACGCGGCCGTGGCGGCAGCTGCGGCCAGGCTGGCCGCCGCGCGCGCCTCGCGCACGGAGATCGCCCGGCTGCGCGACGTCGTCGACCGGCTGGCACGGGCGGACTCGGTGACCGGGCAGCGCCGGGCGGAGGGCCGGTTCTACATCGAGCTGGCGGCGTGCGCCCAGTCGGTCCGCCTGACGATGCAGGAGATGGACCTGCACCTGGAGCTGGGGCAGCTGCCGTGGCCGCCGGCGCACGCCCCCGGGCTGCTCGAGGTGATGGTCGGCGACCACCGGGCGGTCGTCGGCGCGATCGAGGCGCGCGACCCGGCTCGCGCCCGTGCCCTCACCGAGGAGCACATCGACCGGCGGACGCACTGGTCGATCGAGCTGCGCCTGGGCCTGCCCGCGGCCGACCCCGACGCCCTACCTCGCCAGGAGGTCTCGTGACCCGCCGGACGACGCGGACCACCCCCGGTACGGGCCAGGTCGACGCGGTGCAGGTGGGTGCCGCCGTGGCGGAGGTGGTCGAGCGGGTGTTCGCCACCGTGGTCGCCGTGCGGACGGCGGCCCTGCGCCGCGAGGCCCGCGACGACTTCGCGGCAGGTCGCACCGTGCTGGGTCCCGACGTCCGCGACCTCCTGCTCCACCCCGAGCAGCTCGCCGTCGGCCTCGGGCTGGTCGTCGCCCCGCGGGCCGAGCGGCCGCTGCGGCTGGAGTGGTGGCAGGTCGACCCCGACGGCGGCCGGCTCCGCACGCTCGAGCCCGACCTGCGTCCCACGAGCATGGGCTACTACGACTACACCGCGACCGAGTGGTTCGACGTCCCGCGCCGCACCGGCCGGCGGCACGTGGTCGGCCCGTACGTCGACGTCCACGGGACCGGCCGGTACCTGCTCACGCTCACCGAACCCGTCGTCGTCGACGGCGAGTTCGTCGGGGTGGCCGGCGCCGACGTGTCGGTCCGGCGGTTCGAGACGCACCTGCTGCGGCTGCTCGGGCCGGCGCCCGGGACGTTCGTGCTCGTCAACGACGAGGACCGGGTGGTGCTGTCCACCGCGCCGCAGTGGCTGGTGGGTGAGCTGGTGGTGCCGGGCGAGGTCTCCCCCGGTCCGGCCGCCGACGTCGCGGGCACGCCGTGGCGGCTGCTGGCCACGACGGTCACGAGCGTGCTGACCGCCTGACGGCGCCACCACCGTCACCGTGACGGGTCTTGTCCTCTGAACTCTGCATCTATAGGTTTTCCCGCACGCTGTGGCCCGCCACGCACCGGCGGCCGCCGACCGACCGGCCACACGCGCGCGAGGAGGCGCCTGGTGACCACCGCCGGACCGGACGCGGGTCGCACCGCGGACGAGGAGCAGCTCGCCGCCCTCGGGTACTCAGGAGAGTTCCACCGCGGCATGGGGCTGTGGGCGAACATGGCCCTCGGCTTCACCTACCTGTCCCCCCTCGTCGGCGTGTACTCGCTGTTCGCGTACAGCCTGAGCATCGGTGGTCCGCCGTCGATCTGGTGGATCGTGATCGCCGGGGCCGGGCAGCTGCTCGTGGCCCTGGTCTTCGGTGAGGTGGTGTCGCAGTACCCGCTCGCCGGCGGCATCTACCCGTGGACGCGCCGGCTCTGGAACCGGCGGTACGCGTGGCTGGTCTCGTGGATCTACATCTGGGCCGTGATCGTCACCATCACGGCCGTCGCCGAGTTCGGCGCAGGGTTCGTCGCCGCGCTGATCGGGGTGGAGGCCACCGGCCCGGTCGTGCTGCTCGCGACGATCGCGCTGCTCGTCGTCTCCTTCGCCGCCAACTACAGCGGCACCCGGACGCTGGCGCGGATCGCCCGCATCGGGCTGGCCGCCGAGCTCGTCGGCGTCATCGCACTCGGCCTGTACCTCCTGCTCTTCCAGCGCGAGCAGCCGTTCTCGATCTTCTTCGACCCCCTCGGCGCCGGTGGGTCCGACGGGTACGCCGGGGCGTTCCTGGCCGCCTCGCTGTCGGGGCTGTTCCTGTTCTACGGCTTCGAGGCGTGCGGCGACGTCGCCGAGGAGGTCGCCGACCCGGCGCGCCAGATCCCCCGCGCGATGGTCCTGACCGTCCTGGTCGGCGGCGTCTCCGGCCTGCTGTCCTACGCCGGGTACGTGCTCGCGGCGCCGGACCTGCCGGCGATCATGTCCGGCGAGGAGGCCGACCCGATCACGGCGATCCTCGAGAGCTCGCTCGGCACAGCGGGTTCCAAGGTCTTCCTGGTCGTGATCGTCACGGCGTTCCTGTCCTGCGTGCTGTCGCTGCAGGCGGCCGGCAGCCGGTTGCTCTACGCGTTCGCCCGCGACCGCATGCTGCCCGCGAGCGGCTGGCTGGGGCACGTCTCGCCGCGGCACGCCGTGCCCACCAACGCGCTGCTGGTCGTGTGCGTCGTGCCCGCGGTGATCGCCGTGTTCGTGTTCCTCGAGGAGGGCGTGCTCGCCCGCGTCACGGCGTTCGCGGTGCTCGGCATCTACGTGTCGTTCCAGGCCGTGGTGCTGGCCGCGCTGCGCCAGCGGCTCCGGGGCTGGCGCCCCGCAGGGGTGTGGACGCTCGGGACGGCCGGCTTCGTCGTGAACGTCCTGGCGCTCGCCTACGGGGTCTTCGCGATCGTGCTGCTCATCAAGCCCCCGCCCGGCACCGAGACGTTCCTCGACCGCTGGATCGTCGCGATCGGGCTCGCGGTCGTCGCCGGCAGCGGGCTGCTGTACCTGCTGCTCGCACGGCCGGACCGGCACTCCTCGCACGTCCCCGAGGGCGACGCCCTCGAGGTCGCCCAGCAGCTCCAGACCATCCGCCGAGGCGGCGACGTCGCCACCGAGAAGGAGATCCGATGAGGTTCAGCTACGCGATGCTGCCCGACTACTCGCTCGAGGAGTGCCTGGCGGCCATCCGCCTGGCCGACGAGCTGGGCTACTACGCCGTCTACGCGGCCGACGAGACCTGGCACAAGGACCTCTGGCTGCTGTTCGCCGCGGCCGCCGCCCAGACCCAGCAGATCCGGATGGGCCCCAGTGTCTCCGCCGTGACCCTGCGCGAGCCCACCCTCATCGCCCAGGCCGCCGCGACGCTCGACGAGCTGACCGGCGGGCGCGCCGAGGTCGTGCTGTCCAGCGGGAACTTCGGTCTGCTGTCGCAGTACAAGATCGACTGGACCAAGACCAAGCCCCTGTCGCGGGTGATCGAGGGCGTCAAGGTGATCCGGACGTTCCTGGACGACGGCGCGATCACCTTCGACGGCGAGTTCTTCCAGTACGAGGGGCTGTTCACCTTCGCGCGCCCCGTGCAGGAGCGGGTGCCGGTGAAGATGGGGGCGATGCGCGGACCCAAGTCGTTCGTGGCCTCGGCCGAGCACTCCGACGGCTGCCACCACGCGCTCAGCTACACCCGCGAGGCGTACGACTACGCCGCGGAGCACCTGAAGGTCGGTGCCGAGAAGGCCGGGAAGGACTGGACCACGCTGGACTTCGGCGCCTGGGTCGTCGTGTCCGTCGGCCGCGACTCCGCCGCGGCCAAGGACGCCGCCCGCAGCATGGTCGGCATCTACGCGTCGTCGATGCCGCCGGAGCAGCTGGAGCGCAACGGCGTCGACCCGGACGAGCTGAAGCCGGTCATCGAGGCGATCGGCGCCGGCGACCTCGCCAAGGGCATCGAGCTGACGACGCCCGAGATCGCCGAGAGGCTGTCGTTCGCCGGCACCCCCGAGGAGGTCGTCGCGAAGGTGAAGGAGATCGAGCCGGCCGGCGTCAACCACCTGATCGCCGCCATCACCGACCGCTCGATCGTCAAGACCTTCACCGGACGCGAGATCCCGGGCGTCGGGTCGGTGACCGAGCAGCTCCAGCTGATCCACGACGAGGTGATGCCCGCCTTCGCCTGACGGTCCTGCGCGCGCGGCCGACGGTCCGGGCGCAGGATGGGCGGGTGCCTGCCGACGGACCGTGGACCCTCACCGTGCAGGGGCCGTGCGCGCCCGACGAGGTGTGGGACCGGTACCTGCGGCCCGCCCGGTGGCCGGGCTGGTCCCCGCAGATCCGGTCCGTCGACCACGACGGCGCCGTGGTCACCGCCGGCAGCCGCGGCGTGGTGCACGCGCTCGGTGGGCTGCGGGTGCCGTTCGAGGTGCTCGACGTCGACGTCCGCGACCCCACCGACCGGTCGTGGACGTGGGTGGCGGGTCTGCCGGCCGGCGCCCGGCTGCGGCTGGTGCACGTCGTGCGGCCGTCAGCGGCGGCACGCGGGCGGGACCACCACCGTGCTGCGCGTGCACGGCCCGGCGCCGGTGGTGGCGGGCTACCTCCCGGTCGCGTGGTGGGCCCTGCGGCGCCTGGTGCGGTGAAGGTCACGTCCGCACGCCGTGGGGGCAGGAAGGTCTGCGCCGGGCGTGTGGTTGCACAGAGGGACAGCACCCCCAGGAGAGGATCCCCGTGAGCACCAAGACCCTGACCGCCGCCGACTTCCAGACCACGGTGACGGACAACGACATCGTCCTGGTCGACTTCTGGGCCGACTGGTGCGGCCCGTGCCGCGCCTTCGCCCCGGTGTTCGAGCAGGCCTCCGGCGAGCACGCCGACATCGTCTTCGGCAAGGTCGACACCGAGGCGGAGCGCGAGCTCGCCGGTGCCGCCGGCATCACCTCGATCCCGACCCTGATGGCCTTCCGCGAGGGCATCCTGGTGTTCAGCCAGCCCGGCGCCCTGCCCGCGTCCGGCCTCAACCAGGTCATCGACGCCGTCCGCGGCCTCGACATGGACGAGGTGCGGCAGAACATCGCCGCCAAGGCCTGATCGGCCCCTCGCACGCCCGCCCTGCGCTCCGGCGGTGTCCGCATCCTGGGACACCGCCGGTGGCGTCCCTCAACCCTGCGGCACCCCTGCCGATACACCGGTGTGAGGACGATGGAGGCCGGGACCATGAGCAGCAAGGACGTCGCGAGCGACTGCGCCGCGGCGATGCACGGAGCGTGCCAGGGCAGCGTCCCCTCGTGGGACGCACCGGCCGGCGCGCACGCGTGCCAGTGCCCGTGCCACGCGCTGCGCCAGATGGAGGGCGCGCTCCCCATCCCGCGCCAGCTGGCCGACTCCCCCGTCTGGGCCGTCGTCCCGCACGGGTGATCAGCGCCGCTGCAGCAGCAGCGGCACGCCGCCTTGCGGGCGCACCGTCACCAGCGCGTCCGGGCGCGGCAGCGCCGCCCCCGCGGCCACCGGGTGCACCCGCACCTCGCGCAGCCACCGCGCCAGCAGCAGCACCGACTCCACCAGGGCGAAGTCGCGGCCGACGCACATCCGCGCCCCCGTCCCGAACGGCAGGTAGCCCTCCAGCCGGGGCGAGCCGAGGAAGCGCGCCGGCTCGAACGCCTCCGGGTCGGCGAACGTCTCCTCGTGCCGGTGCAGCAGCCACGGGCTGATCACCGCCAGCGTCCCGGCGGGCACCTCGACGCCGTCGACCACCGACGCCGCCGTCGCCCGGCGGCTCAGCACCCACGCCGGCGGGTAGAGCCGCAGCGCCTCGTCGACGACGGCTCGGGTCCAGGGCAGCAGGGCCAGGTCGTCCCACCCCGGGTCGCGGCCGCCCGGGCCGCCGAGCACGTCGTCGAGCTCGGCGTGCAGCCGCTCCTGGTGGGCCGGGTGCGCGGCCAGCAGGGCCACCGTCCACGACAGCGACGACGCCACCGTCTCGTGGCCGGCGATGACCATCGTCACCAGCTCGTCGCGCAGCCCGCGGGGGTCCAGCGACCCGGCGTCGACCGCGTCGAGCAGCAGCCCGAGCAGGTCGTCGCCGCTCCCGCGTCCCGCAGCGCGCCGGTGGGCGACCACGCGGTCCGCCGCCGCGTCCAGGTCGGCGACGGCCCGCCGCAGCCGCGCCCGTCCGGGCGTGGGCAGCCAGCCGGGCAGCGGCAGCCGCACCCGGTCGACGACCTGCTCCAGCGCCCCGAGGACGGCCTGCACCAGCCGCTCGCCGTCGTCGGCGACATCGGTGCCGAACAGGGTGCGGCCGACGACCTCGAGGGTCGATCGCAGCAGCACGGCCTCGGCGTCGACGCGCACCGTCCCGGTCGCCGGCACGAGCCCCGCCAGCCGCGCACCGGCCGCCACCGACTCGCGGGCGACGCCGGCGAGCGCGCCGTGCGCGAAGGCCGGCTGCACCGTCCGCCGCCGCTCGCGCCAGTGCGCGCCGTCGCTGGTGAGCAGCCCGGTGCCGGTGACCGCCGCGAGCGCGCCGTACTGCGGAGTCGCCTTGCCCCACGACGCGGCGCCCGCCACGAGCACGTCGCGCGCACCGGCCGCCGTGCCCACGAGCAGGACGGGCGTGCGGGGCATGGGGAACGCGACGTGCGGGCCGTGCCGCCGCTGCACCGCGACGAGGAAGCCGAGGGGGTCGCGCCGGATCGCCGGGACCGCCCGCACCATCTCGGCAGGCAGCGGGCCGTCGACGTCGAGCGGGGTGTACCGGGCGTTGCGCCGGGTCGCGGGACCGCCCACGGGACCGCTCAGAGGTAGAGGCCGGTCTGCTCGTCCTCGACCCGCGCGGCGGCCACCGCGTGCAGGTCGCGCTCGCGCAGCAGCACGTACGCCTGCCCGCCGAGCTCGACCTCGCCGCGGTCCTCGGGATCGAACAGGACGCGGTCGCCGACCTGCACCTGGCGCACGTGCTGACCGGCGGCGACCACCGCGCCCCACGCGAGCCGCTTGCCGACCGCCGCGGTGGCGGGGATGACGATGCCCGCGCCGGTCCGGCGCTCGCCGGCCTCGTCGGCGGTGGACACCAGGACCCGGTCGTGCAGCATCCGGATCGGCAGGCGCGCGCTGCTCACCCGCGCCGGGACCTGCCGCTGCGCCACAGCACGGCGCCGACCAGGGCGAGCGCCGCCGAGCCGACGGCGACGATCCGCTCGACCCGCGGCTGGCCGTCGTCGGTGAACGCGGCCGCACGGGCCTTGCGCTGCACGGAGTCCTGGCCGGAGCGTACGAGCGTCTTCGGGTGCACCCGGGTGGTGAGCTCGTCGACGGTGGCCGCCAGGCGCGCCTGCCGCTGCTCGATGTCGCGCTGGAGCTCGTCGGCCTCGGTGGAGGGGACCACGTGGCTGTCGTCCCCGGCGGTCGCGTCGGTGCGGCTCATCGTGCCCTCCTCGGGTGCTCGTCGTGCTCGTCCGTGCGTGTGCGGCCACGCTATCGCGGGGTCGCCGGGCCCGCGACGGAGAGCGGGTCGAACCCGTACGGCAGCTCGAGCCGGTGGCCGCTCATCAGGTCGGCGTCGGCGAGCAGGTCGCGGGTGCGTCCGTCCGCCACCACCCGGCCGTCGTCGAGCAGCACCGAGCGCGGGCACAGCTGCAGGGCGTAGGGCAGGTCGTGGGTCACCACGAGCGTCGTCACCGGACGGCCCTCGCGGTCGGTGAGCGCGGTGAGCACGTCGAGCAGCTCGCGCCGGCTGGCCGGGTCGAGGTTGCTGGTGGGCTCGTCGAGCACCAGGACGGACGGCTCCATCGCGAGCACGGTGGCCACGGCGACGCGTCGGCGCTGCCCGAACGAGAGGTGGTGCGGCGGGCGGTCGGCCACGTCCGGCAGCCCCACCTGCTCGAGCGCGCGCCGCACGCGGACCGCGACCTCCTCGGGCGGCAGGCCGAGGTTCGTCGGGCCGAAGGCGACGTCGTCGCCCACCGTCGGCATGAAGAGCTGGTCGTCGGGGTCCTGGAAGACCATCCCGACCGAGCGCCGCACCTCGAGCAGGTCGCGGCCCGCGACGGGCAGCCCGCCGACGGCCACCGTGCCGGTGCCGTAGCCGCCGGTGCCGTCGCCGAGGAGGCCGTTGAGGTGCAGCACGAGCGTGGTCTTGCCGGCGCCGTTCGGCCCGAGCACGGCCACCCGCTCCCCCGGCTCCACCCGCAGGTCGACCCCGAACAGCACCTGCCGGCCGTCCGGGTAGGCGAAGGTGAGCCGCTCGATCTCGACGGCGGCGGTCACCGGGTCGCCACCAGGCACGCGGCGGTCATCGCGGCCGCGGCGACGGGCACGCCGACGCCCAGCGTCCACTCCCTGACGGAGGCGGGTCCGGCGCCCAGGGCGGGCATCCGGCCGGTGTAGCCGCGCGCCAGCATCGCCCGGTGCACCCGCTCGCCGCGCTCGTAGCTGCGGACGAACAGCGTCCCCGCGCCGGCGGCCTCGATCCGCAGGTGGCCCAGCCGGCCGCCGGTGTAGGCGCGCGCTGTCCGCGCCAGCCGCATCCGCCCCAGGTCGGACGTCACGACGTCGGTGTAGCGGAGCATGAAGCCCGCGATCGCCACCAGCGGCTGCGGCAGGTGCAGGCGCTCGAGCCCCGCGAGCAGGTCGCGGGAGCGGGTGGTCGAGGCGAGCACGATGCCGACGAGCACGCCGGTGGTGGCCTTGAGCAGGAGCGTGGCGCCGCCGACCAGGCCGGCGACCGCGAGAGGGACGCCGAGCACGTCGACCCGCTCCCCGGCGGCGACGACCGGCAGCAGCAGCGCGAAGACCACGAACGGCACCTCCACGACCATCCGCCGGACCAGCGTGCGCCACGGGAGGCGGGCGACCGCAGCCAGGCCCAGCACGACGAGCGGGAAGGCCACCAGCGCCGGCCAGGCCCGCACCGGGGTCGCGACCGCGACCACGACCAGCAGGACGGCCGCGACGACCTTGACGTGCGCGGGCAGCCGGTGGACCACCGAGTCGCCCGGCAGGTGGAGGCCGTCGGCGCTCACGGGGCCGGGGAGCCGACGGTGTCGCGCTCGACGGCCGCGCCCCGCCCACGACGCGCCAGCAGCGACAGCAGGGCGAACGCCACCAGCGCGGTGAGCACCACCCCGACGACGCCCGCCACCCCGGTGGCCCACGCACCGTCGACGCCGCTGAGGCCGTAGTCGGCCAGCGGCGAGCCCGCGGTGGCGGAGTCCTGCGCGCTGCCGAGGAAGCCGAGGCGGTCGCCCACGAACTCCAGCCCGTCCGGGTGCGACGAGGCGTACAGGCTCACCGCACCGGCGACCACCAGCGACGCCGCGGCCAGGCCGCCGAGCACGCGGCCGGCGGGACGTCGGGCCGGGACCGGTGCCGAGGTCGGGCGCTGCTGGGCCGGGACGGCCCGCCCGTCGGCGTCGACGAGCACGAGGTCGGGGCGCAGGTGCCGGGCGAGGTGCACCAGATCGGGCCGGGTGGCCAGCACCGCCCCGACGACGGCGGCGGTGATGACGCCCTCGCCGATCCCGATCAGGGTGTGCCAGCCGAGCATGGTCGCGGCGAGCGTCCCCAGCGGGATCGGCACGGCGCCGCCGATCGCGTAGAGCCCGACGAACACCAGCGCCGCGACGGGGACCGACACCAGCCCGCCCACCGCCACGGCCGGCACGACGCTGCCGGATCGCTTCGGCAGCACCGCCAGGAGAGCGCGCGCGACGACGAAGCCCACGAGCACGGTGACGACGCCGATCAGGGTGATGTTCGTGCCCAGCGCGCTGAGACCGCCGTCGGCGAAGAACAGCCCCTGCACGAGCAGGACCACCGCGAGGCAGAGCACCGCGGTCCACGGCCCGACCAGCGCCGCGGCGAGCATCCCGCCCATCAGGTGCCCGCTGGTGCCGGCACCGACCGGGAAGTTGATCATCTGCACCGCGAAGACGAACACCGAGGTGAGACCGGCGAGCGGGGCGCCTGCCTCCGCGAGCTCGGTGCGGCTGCGCTGCATCGCCAGGCCGACGGCGCCCGCGGCGACCGCGCCGGTCGCGATGGAGGTGGGCAGGTCCAGGAAGCCGTCCGGTACGTGCACGTCGCCATCCTCGGGTTGTTGCGACTCGATCGCAACTAGTACGGGACAACTGGGGGCGGTGACCTAGCCTGGCGCCATGACCGATGCACCGACCCGCCTCGCCGTGGGAGACCAGGCCCCCGACTTCACCCTCCCGACCGCCGGTGGCGGCAGCTTCACGCTGTCCGAGCACCGCGGGGAGCACGTGATCGTGTACTTCTACCCGGCCGCGATGACGTCGGGCTGCACCACCCAGGCGTGCGACTTCCGCGACAACCTGGCCTCGCTGCAGGCGGCCGGCTACACGGTGGTCGGCGTCTCCCCCGACAGCACCGACAAGCTCGAGAGGTTCGTCGAGAAGGAGTCGCTGACCTTCCCCCTCGCCGGCGACCGGGACAAGGCCGTGATGACCGCCTGGGGCGCCTTCGGCGAGAAGAAGAACTACGGCAAGGTCGTGCAGGGGACGATCCGCTCCACCGTGGTGGTCGGGCCCGACGGTGCGGTCGAGCACGCCGCGTACAACGTCAAGGCCACCGGCCACGTCGCGAAGCTGCGAAAGGACCTCGGCCTGGACTGAGGTCGCGCTCTACGCTGGTCCGGCAGCACGGCGGGAGTGGCGGAACTGGTAGACGCCCAGGATTTAGGTTCCTGTGTCCTCGGACGTGCGGGTTCGAGTCCCGCCTCCCGCACCAGCGAGCACGCAGGCGACGGAAACAGCACGAGGCGCCGCGGGGGTGGATCCCGCAGCGCCTCGTGCCTTTCGCGTGCCGGCGTCCCCCTCAGGTCGCCGGCTGACCGGGTCACATCGTCGGCATCAGCACCGAGTCGATGAGGTACACGGTGGCGTTGGCGGTCTGGACGCCGCCGCAGATCACGTTGGCGTCGTTGACCTTCAGCGCGTCCGGCTCGCCGGTGACCTCGACGGTGCCGCCCTGGACGGTCGTCTGGGTACCGATGACCTCCTCCGGGGAGAGCTGGCCGGGCACCACGTGGTAGGTGAGGATCGACGACAGGGTGGGGGCGTCGGTCTTCAGGCTCTCCAGGGTGGCGGCGTCGATCTTGGCGAACGCGTCGTCGACGGGGGCGAACACGGTGAACTCGTCACCGTTCAGGGTGTCGACCAGGTTCACGTCCGGGTTGTAGGCACCCGACACGGTGGCGACGAGCGTCGTCAGGAGCGGGTTGTTGGACGCCGCGGTGGCGACCGGGTCCTGCGCCATGCCGTCGATGGAGCCGCCGCCGTCCGGGACGGCGGCCGCGTAGTCGGCGCAGCCGGGGCCGACCGGTCCGGCCATGGCCTCCTCGGTCTCGGTCTCGGTCATCGACGAGTCGGAGCTGCTGGAGGAGCTGGACGTGTCGCCGGCGGCCGGGGTGGTCGCCGGGTCGTCGCCGCCGCAAGCAGCCAGGCCGAGGGTGAGCGTGCCCATCACGGCGAACAGTGCGATGCGGTTCTTCACGGTAGTTCCCTTCATCGGTGTCGTTCTGTCATAGGTGATTCGGTCCAGCCGTCGAACCGGATGCCTTGCGGGACAATCTTTTTCGTCTCGATCAGGTCACGGTGACGTTCACGGAGTGCCAGCCCTCTGCGCCGTTCGGGAACGGGCGCACGCGCTCCTCGTTCTGGCCCTCACCCTCCGTGTCCGTGGAACGCACGCGCAGCGTGTGCCCCCCGGCAGGGGCGTCCCACACGAACGACCACTGCCGCCACGTGTCGGGTCCGGCCTCCTCGGCGAGAGTGGCCTCCTGCCAGTCGCCGGAGTCGACCTGCACCTCGACCGTCGCGATGCCACGGGTCTGGGCCCAGGCCGTCCCGGCCACGACCACCTCTCCCGCAGGCACCTTCGCGAACGAGCGCGGCACGTCGATGCGCGACGCGGTCTTGATCGGGCCCATCGGGTCCCACTCGCGGTCGGTCCAGTACGCGGTCTTCTCCGCGAACGTCGTGACCTCGAGGTCGACCACCCACTTGGTGGCCGAGACGTACCCGTACAGACCCGGGACGACCATCCGCACCGGGAAGCCGTGCTCCAGCGGGAGGGGCTCGCCGTTCATGCCGATGGCGAGCAGGCAGTCGCGGTCGTCCTCGAGCAGCACCTCGAGCGGGGTGCCCGCGGTCCAACCGTCCTGGCTGGTCGACAGCACCATGTCGGCGCCCTCCTGCGGGCCGGCCTCGCGCAGCAGCTCGCGCAGCGGCAGGCCGAGCCACTTGGCGTTGCCGACCAGGTCGCCACCGATCTCGTTGCTCACGCAGGTCAGGGTCAGCCAGGTCTCCACCAGGTCGCGCTCGAGCAGCTCGGCCCAGGTGATCTCGATCTCGTTGTCGACCAGACCGTGCACGCGCAGGGTCCACTCGTCCGGGTTGATCCGGGGGACGCTCAGGGCGGTGTCGATCCGGTAGAAGTCCTCGTTCGGGGTGACGAACGGCGTCATGCCGTCGGCGTCGACCTGCACGCCCGCGGGCGGCGTCGCCGCCGCGGCGCTGGGCTGGGGCAGCGCCAGGTCGGCGCGCGCCGCCTCGGCGTTGCGGGCACCCGCACCGAGCAGCCGGGCACCGGCGCCGGCGACCACGGCGACCGCCGCGGCGATGCCGGTGGCGACGAGGAAGCCGCGACGGCTGGTGCTGCCGCCTTCGCTCGCGGGCAGGGTGCGGCGCAGCCGGCCGAGCAGCTGGTCGAGCGCGAACACGCCGGCGCCCGTGCCCACCAGGCTCGGGAGGGCGTCGAGCGGACCGGCGGACGGACGGGTGACCGCCGCGACGACCGCGACCAGGCCCAGCAGCACGACCAGCGCACGGCCGACCCACGGGCGGCGCAGTGCCAGCGCACCGGCTGCTGCCGCGAGCAGAGCGATCACGACGCCCATGCCGATGAGCAGGACGAGCTTGTCGTTGGTGCCGAAGTTCTCGATCGCGAAGTCCTTGAGCGGACGCGGGGTGAGGTCGACGAACGCCGACCCGACGGCCAGCACGGGGGCCGACGACGGCGAGATCACCGCCGCGACGGCCTCGGCGACGCCGAGGGTGACTCCGCCGGCGACCAGGCCCGCCAGCGCAGCCAGGAGCCGGGTGGACCGGGGCGTGCGCTCGGTGCTCATGCAGGGTCTTCGGTGCGGGCAGGTCGACGGATGGGACGCTGGGCACATGCAGCCCGGGCGGACCGTCGAGGACCTCGCCCCGTCGGCGCCCGCCCTCGCCCGTCCGCGGCTGATGCGGCAGGACTGGCGCGACCTGACGTTCGTGCACTGGGCGTGCGACCCGCGGCTCGTGCAGCGCTTCCTGCCGCCGGGCGTGCGCCCCGACGAGCACGAGGGACGCACCTACGTCGGCCTCATCCCGTTCCGGATGGTCGACGCCGGGTTCGCCCACGGCCCCGCGGTGCCCTACCTCGGCACCTTCCTGGAGACCAACGTCCGGCTGTACTCCGTCGACCGCACCGGGCGCCGCGGCATCGTCTTCCTCAGCCTGGACGCCGACCGGCTGGCGGTGGTCGCCGGCGCGCAGGCGGTGTTCGGCCTGCCGTACCGGTGGTCACGGATGCGGCACCGCACGGTGCCGCTGGCCGGGGGCGGCACCCGCCACGACTACGAGACCCGTCTGCGGGGGCGGCGGTCGCAGGTCACGAGCAGGGTCACGGTCCGCGCGCACGAGGCGGTGGCGCCCACCGCCCTCGACACGTTCCTCACCGCGCGCTGGGGGCTGCACGTGCGGCACCTCGGCCGCACCTGGTACGTGCCCAACCAGCACGTGACCTGGGACCTGCGCCGGGCGGAGGTGGAGCTCGACGACGGCCTGGTGGCCGCCGCCGGGCTCCCGGGCCTCGCGGACCGCGCGCCCGACCACGTGGTGTTCAGCGACGGCGTGCACACCGAGTTCGGGCCTCCGGTGCCCGCCACGCGCCCGCGCGCCGTGCTGGTGGCGTAGGTCCCCTCAGCCCGTCAGCCCCGCAGCAGCGGGAGCATCGCCGGGAGCAGCCGGCGGACCGCCCGCCCGCGGTGGCTGATCGCGTTCTTCTCCTCGGCGGCGTACTCGGCGAGCGTCCGGTCGCCGCCGTCCACCCGCAGCACCGGGTCGTAGCCGAAGCCGCCGCTCCCCCGCGGCGCCCGCTCGAGGGTCCCCCGCACCTCGCCGTGCTCGACCACCTCGGTGCCGTCGGGCAGCACCAGCGCCACGGCGCAGACGAAGCCCGCGCCGCGGTGCTCATCCGGCACGTCCGACACCTGGGCCAGCAGCAGGTCGACGTTCGCGCGGTCGACGTCGGCCCGTGCACCGGACCGCCCCGACCAGCGCGCCGAGAAGACGCCCGGCGAGCCGCCCAGGACGTCGACGGCCAGCCCGGAGTCGTCGGCGACGGCGGGCAGCCCGCTGTGCGCGGCCGCGGCGCGCGCCTTGAGCAGGGCGTTGGCGGCGAACGTGACACCGGACTCGACGACGTCCGGGCTCGCGTCGTCCAGGCCGACGACCGCGGCGTCGAGGTCGAGGCCCGGGACGGCGCCGAGCTCCGCGGCGAGGATCTGCCGCAGCTCGACCACCTTGTGCTCGTTGCGGGTGGCGAGGACGAGCCTGGCCGTCACCGCGGGTACCCCGCGGGCTCGGCGGCCAGGGCCTCGGCCTGCAGCCGGGTGAGATCGGCGCACCCGGCCGTGGCCAGCTCGAGCAGCGCGTCCAGCTCGCGGCGGTCGAACGGCGCGCCCTCGGCGGTGCCCTGCACCTCGACGAACAGCCCGCGGCCCGTGGCGACCACGTTCATGTCGGTCTCGGCGCGGACGTCCTCCTCGTAGCAGAGATCGAGAACCGGTGTGCCGTCGGCGATCCCGACGCTCACGGCCGCGACCGAGTCGATCAGCGGGTCGCCCTTGACGACGCCCTTCGCCTTCGCCCACGCGATCGCGTCGGCCATCGCCACGTACGCCCCGGTGATGGCCGCGGTGCGGGTGCCGCCGTCGGCCTGCAGCACGTCGCAGTCGAGCACGAGGGTGTTCTCCCCCAGCTTCCTGGTGTCGATCACGGCGCGCAGCGAGCGCCCGATGAGCCGCGAGATCTCGTGCGTGCGCCCGCCGACCCGGCCCTTGACGGCCTCGCGGTCGGAGCGCGTGTTGGTGGCACGCGGCAGCATGGCGTACTCGGCGGTGACCCACCCGCGGCCCTTGCCCTTCAGCCAGCGCGGCACGCCCTCGGTGAGGGAGGCCGCGCACAGCACCCGGGTGCTGCCGAACTCCACCAGGACGCTCCCCTCGGCGTGGTCGAGCCAGCCGCGGGTGATGCGGACGTCGCGGAGCTGGTCGGGGGTGCGGCCGTCAGGGCGAGAGGTCATGCCGTCACGCTAGCGACGGCGGTCAGAGCCCGATCAGCAGGTCCGGCTCGGCGAGCGACAGCGGGCCGTCCCAGACCTCGCGCGCCTGGGCCAGGACGACGTCGGGGTCGTTCCACGGCGGCAGGTGGGTGAGCACCAGCCGGGCCACGCCGGCGTCGCGGGCCGCCTCGCCCGCACGGCGACCGGTGAGGTGGATGCCGCGGGTGGTGTCGCGGCCCTCCTGGAAGGCGGCCTCGGCCAGCAGCAGGTCGGCGCCGGCAGCCGCGGCCTGCAGGCCGTCGCAGGCGTCGGTGTCGCCGGAGTAGGTGAGGACGACGCGGCGGGAGACGTCGTCCTCGGCCGGGCCCTCCACCCGCAGGGCGTAGGCCTCGACCGGGTGCTCGGCCGGGTGCGGCGTGACGGTGAAGGGGCCGATCGTCACCGGGGTGCCCGCCGTCCACTCGTGCACCGCGTACTCGGCGGCCATACCGGGGTCGGGATCGAGGTCGTACGCGCGCGCCAGCCGCGCGGCGGTGCCGGTGGGGCCGTGCACGGGCAGCCGCTCCGGCCGGGGACCGTCGGGGTGGTACCGCAGCGCCACGTACAGGCCGGTGAGGTCGAGGCAGTGGTCGGCGTGCAGGTGCGAGAGCGCCACGGCGTCGACCCTCGTCGGCTCGACGTAGCGGTGCAGCGGGCCGAGGGCGCCGCTGCCGAGATCGAGGAGCAGGCGCCAGGTGCGGCCGCCGTCGACCTCGGGGTGCTCGGCCTCCAGCAGGTAGCAGGACGCCGGGGAGGTGGGTCCGGGCAGCGACCCCGAGCAGCCGACGACGCGCAGCCTCACGGCGCACCCACCTGCTGGACCGCCACCCTCGGCTGCCACGGCTCGGCACCGGCGACCTCGGGGCCGAGGAAGCGGCGGGCGAGCGCCGAGAAGGCCTCGGGGTCGCCGGTGGTGATGAAGTGGTGCTCCGGCGGCGGGGCGTCGTCCGGACGGATCGCCTGCGCTCCCGCGAGGCTGCGGTACACCTCCTGCGCCGTCTCCTCCGCGCTCGACACCAGCGTGACGCCCGGCCCCATCACGTACGCGATGGGGCCGGTGAGCAGCGGGTAGTGCGTGCAGCCCAGCACGAGGGTGTCGACCCCGGCGTCGACCACCGGGTCGAGGTACTCGTGGGCCACCTCGAGCAGCTCGGACCCGGACGTGACGCCGGCCTCGACCAGCTCGACGAACCGCGGGCAGGCCTGGCTGACGACCCTGACGTCGGGAGCGGCGGCGAAGGCGTCCGGGTAGGCGCGCGAGGTGGCGGTGGCCTGCGTCGAGATGACGCCGACGACCCGGTTGCGGGTGACCGCCGCCGCCCGGCGCACCGCCGGGCGGATCACCTCGACGACGGGCACCGCGTACCGCTCGCGCGCGTCGTGCAGCACCGCCGCGCTCGCGGAGTTGCAGGCGATCACGAGCAGCTTGACGCCGCGCTCGACGAGCGCGTCGAGGCTCTCGAGGGCGAGCTCGCGCACCTCGGCGATCGGACGCGGGCCGTACGGCTGGTGGGCGGTGTCGCCGAGGTAGAGGACCTGCTCGTGCGGCAGCTGGTCGATGACGGCGCGCGCCACCGTCAGGCCGCCGAAGCCTGAGTCGAAGATCCCGATGGGCGCGTCCGTCACGGGAACGAGCCTAGGGCGGGGCACCGACCGGACCCGCGCCACCGCGCGGCGTGGTTCGTCACACCGGGGGCGGGGGCGCGCCGTCCCCGGGCGGGGTCCGGCGGCCGTCGCCCTCCTCCGGGAGGGCGTCGAGCAGCACCTCGGTGAGCGACTCCTGCACCCACGTCGTGAAGTCGTAGACCATCGCCAGCCACACCCCCGGGTCGGCGGGGTCGCCCTCCAGGCCGTGCAGCGCCTCGGCGTCCTCGTCGGTCTCGATCCCGATCCGGTCGGCGAGCACCAGGCGGACGTCGGTGAGCGCCGCCGTGAAGGCGCGGCCCTGGACCGTCGTCATCGACTGCGTCGCACCGGGGTCGTCCGACCACGTGGTCAGGACGTCCAGCGCGGTGCGGTGCGCCTCCCGCTTGCGCTCGCGCAGCGACCGCTCGGTGAGGCGGCGGAAGTCGGCGGCGGCGGCCGGGTCGTCGCGGCGCGCGTCCGGCAGCAGCCGGGCCAGACCGGGGTCCTCCGGCGGCGGCACCGGGCGGTCCGGGTCGCCGGCCAGGTCGGCGAGTCCGAGGTCGGCCGCCCAGGAGGGCGCCGAGGAGACCGCGTCCGGCTCCAGGAGGGTCTCGACGTCGGCGAACAGCCTTGCCAGCAGGGCGATCTCGGTCTCTTCGAGGCGCGCCACCACGCGACCGTCCCGCCGCCGCTTGAACCGCTTGGCCATCAGCTGCGCCCGCTCACGTGGTGGAGTCCTGCGAGAACGTGGCCCACAGCCCGTACGCGTGCAGCGCCTCGGTGTCGCGCTCCATCTCCTCCATCGTGCCGGAGGAGACGACCGCGCGACCCTTCTCGTGCACGTCCTTCATCAGCTTCTCGGCGGTGGTGCGCGGGTACCCGAAGTACTCCTGGAACACGTAGGTGACGTACGACATCAGGTTGACCGGGTCGTTCCACACGATCGTGACCCAGGGGGTGTCGGGACGGACCTGCTCGCCGGTCTGCGGCTGCTCCACCTCCACGGGTGACACGCTCGCGACCAGCACCCGACAACTGTACGGGTCCACGACCGACGTGCATTCCCTGTCAGAGTGACGATAGAGTATCGCCATGACGACCTCGCTCCTCACCGACCGGTACGAGCTGACCATGCTCCAGGCCGCGCTGCGCAGCGGCGCCGCGCACCGGCGCAGCGTGTTCGAGGTGTTCGCCCGGCGGCTTCCCGAGGGCCGCCGGTACGGCGTGGTGGCGGGCACCGGACGGCTGCTGGAGGACCTCGCGGACTTCCGGTTCGACGACCACGACCTGGCCTGGCTCGAGGAGAACGAGGTCGTCGACGGCGCCACCCTCGCCTGGCTGGCCGACTACGAGTTCACCGGCTCGGCGTGGGGGTACGCCGAGGGCGAGTGCTTCTTCCCCGGTTCCCCCGTGCTCGTCGTGGAGGGCACCTTCGCCGAGGCGGTCCTGCTCGAGACCCTCGCGCTGTCGGTGCTCAACCACGACTGCGCCGTCGCCGCCGCGGCGTCGCGGATGACGGCAGCGGCGGGCGACCGGCCCTGCCTCGAGATGGGCTCACGCCGCACCCAGGAGGACGCCGCCGTCGCCGCCGCCCGTGCCGCCGTGGTGGCCGGGTTCGTCGGCACCTCGAACCTCGAGGCGGGCCGCCGCTACGGCGTGCCGACGATCGGCACCGCCGCCCACTCCTTCACCCTCCTGCACGACGACGAGCGCGCCGCGTTCGCCGCGCAGGTCGCCTCGCTCGGCCCCGGGACGACGCTGCTGGTCGACACCTACGACGTCGCCCGCGGCGTCGAGACCGCCGTCGAGGTGGCGGGCACCGGGCTCGGCGGCGTCCGGCTCGACTCCGGCGACCTGCTCGCACTGGCCGGGGAGGTCCGCGCCCAGCTCGACGGGCTCGGGGCCACCGGCACCCGGATCACGGTCACCTCCGACCTCGACGAGCACGCGATCGCCGCCCTGGCCGTCGGCCCCGGTCGACGCCTACGGGGTCGGCACCTCGCTGGTCACCGGCAGCGGCGCCCCCACCGCCGGTCTGGTCTACAAGCTGGTGGCGCGCGAGGACGACGACGGCACGATGCGCTCGGTGGCGAAGGCGAGCAAGGACAAGGTGAGCGTCGGCGGGCGCAAGTGGGCGCTGCGACGCCGCGACGCCGGCGGCACCGCCACCGAGGAGGTCGTCGGCATCGGCCACCCGCCCGCCGACGACGGCGACGACCGCGCCCTGCTCGTGCCGCTGGTGGTCGACGGCGAGGTCGTCGCCGAGCACGTCGGCCCGGCCGCCGTCACCGCGGCCGCCGAGCGGCACCGCGCCAGCCGGGACGAGCTGCCCCGCAAGGCGCTCCAGCTGCAGCGCGGCGAGGCCGCGATCCCCACCCGCTACCTCGAGGAGAAGTGATGACCAGCAAGGGACTCGTCGTCGTCGACGTGCAGAACGACTTCTGCGAGGGCGGCTCGCTCGGTGTCGGCGGCGGTGCCGACGTCGCCGCCGCGATCACCGCCCACGTGCGCGAGCAGGGCGAGGCGTACGCCGCGGTCGTCGGCACGCTCGACCACCACCTCGACCCGGGCGCGCACTTCAGCGACACCCCCGACTACGTCGACTCCTGGCCGCGCCACTGCGAGGCCGGCACGCACGGCGCCGAGCCGCACCCGGCCGTCGACACCTCGCTGGTGCAGGCGTGGTTCCGCAAGGGCGCCCACGCCGCCGCGTACTCCGGCTTCGAGGGCGCGGACGAGGACGGCACCGGCCTCGCCGCGTGGCTGCGCGACCGCGGCGTCGACGAGGTCGACGTCGTCGGCATCGCCACCGACCACTGCGTGCGCGCCACCGCCCTGGACGCCGTCCGCGCCGGCCTGCGGACCCGGGTGCTGCTCGACCTCACCGCCGGCGTCGCAGCAGCCACGACCACCGCCGCGCTCGACGAGATGCGTTCTGCCGGTGTCGAGCTCGTCGGCGAGCCCGTGGTGCAGGCCTAGACGTCCGAGTGCTCGGTGAGCTTCTCCATGCCGGGCGGCAGCACGCCGGTGTGCACCACGTGCAGCTGCTGGGTCGGACGCGTCATCGCGACGTAGAGGTCGTTGAGGCCGCGGGGACCGTCGGCCACGAGCGCCGCCGGCTCGATCAGCACGACGCCGTCGAACTCGAGGCCCTTGGCGTCCTCGACGGCGAGCGCGGCCACCTCGCGGTCGAGCGCGCGACCGCCGGTGCCGACCCGCTCGACGCCGAGGTCGGCCACCAGCGCGGGCAGCACCTTCGCGACGTCGGCCGCGGTGCCGATCACGGCGACCCGGCCTCCGGCGAGGTCGGACAGCTGCGACCGGACGGTGCGGACGACGGCGTCGGTGAGCTCGCCGGGCGCCACCTGGGTGGCCGCCGGCGGCCACCGCCCGTCCCGGACGGAGCGCGGGACGACCGCGGTGGAGCCGCCGGCCTGCAGCACCGAGGCGGCGACGGACATGATCTGCTCGGGCGTGCGGTACGAGACGGTGAGGTCCTCCACGCGCCAGCGACCGGAGGCGAGCGGGTCGAGCACCGCTCCCCACTCGTCGACGCCTGCGGCAGAACGGGTCTGGGCGAGATCGCCGACTACCGTCATCGACCGCATCGGGTTGCGTCGCGCCAGCACCCGCCACGCCATGGGCGACAGCTCCTGCGCCTCGTCGACCACCACGTGCTGGAACGCCCAGGTGCGGTCGGCCGAGGCGCGCTCGGCCTGGGTGAGCACGTCGCCGTCGTCGCCCATCCGCGCGAGCAGGTCGTCGGCGGTGAGCATGTCGCCGGCTCCGGTCATCTGCAGCACACCGCGCGCGTACTCGGTGACCTCGCGCTGCTGCTGCGCGGCCCGCTCGGCCTCGGCCTGCGCGGCCGCGTCGTCCTCGCCCAGCAGCTCGGCCGCCTCGTCGAGCAGGGGCACGTCCTCGACGGTGACCTCGGCGTCGCGCTCGCGCAGCAGGGCGTCGACCTCGTGCGGACGCAGCCACGGGGCGGCGTCCTCGAGCCGGTCGCGGTCGGACAGCAGCCGCGACACGACGAACTGCGGGGTGAGCGGCATCCACGCCAGGTTCACCGCGCGCCGGACGTCGACCGACGCCCGCAGGTCGGCCACCAGGTCGAACCGGTCCTCCGGGTCGATGGCGTGCCCCGCGCGACGGGCGATCTCGTCGGCGAGCCGGTCGGCGAGCTGGCCCAGCACGTCCTTGACGAAGGTGGCGCGGGCGAGGTTGTGCGGGCGACCGGTGCGGCGGGCGCGGTCGCGCGCCGAGGCCACCATCCGCGGGGTGAGCACCACCCGCGCGCCCTCGACGTCGAGCACCGTGTCGCCGTCGGGCACCCGCTGCCGGGCGCGCACCGCGCGGGCGACGGCCTGCGCCATCCGCAGGTCGCCCTTGAGCCGAGCGACCTCGGGCGGGTCGTGCCGGGTGGCGCGCACGCCCGGCAGCAGCTCGCCGGGGGTGACCATCACCACGCCGGTCTCGCCGAGGGACGGCAGGACCTGCTCGATGTAGCGCAGGAACACCGGGCTCGGCCCGACGACGAGCACCCCGCCGTTGGCCAGCCGGTCGCGGTGGCTGTAGAGCAGGAACGCCGCCCGGTGCAGGGCGACGGCGGTCTTCCCCGTGCCCGGGCCGCCCTGCACCACGAGGATCCCCCGCAGCTCGGAGCGGATGATCCGGTCCTGCTCGGCCTGGATGGTGGCGACGATGTCGCCCATGCGCCCGGTGCGCTGGGCGTTGACCGCGGCCATCAGCGCGCCCTCGCCGGAGAGGCCCTCGGTGAGCCCGTCGTCGAGGGCGTCGATGTCGAGCACCTCGTCCTCGAGGCCGGTGACCTCGCGGGAGCGGGTGACGAGGTGCCGACGGCGCACGACGCCCTTCGGGTCGCCCGCCGTGGCCTGGTAGAACGGCAGCGCCGCCTCGGCGCGCCAGTCGACCAGCAGGCGGGCCTGGTCCTCGTCGGTGAGACCGATCCGACCGACGTAGCGCGGGCCGTGGTGGACGGTCGGGGTCGGACAGGTCGAGGCGGCCGAACGCCAGCCGGTCCTCGACCGCCCACAGCTGGGCCAGGCGGTTCTCGTACAGCGTCGCGTAGGCGTCGCGCTCGGACCGGGCCTGGTGGGTGCCCTCGCTGCGTGCGCGGCGGACCTGGGCGAGGTCGGACGCCGTGCGCGCCCTCAACGCGTCGAGCCGCTCGTACAGCGCGGTGACCACGGCCTGCTCCGCGCGCAGCTCGCGCTCGAGCGCCCCGTCGTGCTCCGCGACCATCCAGCTGCCTCCCCCACCACCCCTGACGGACCGTCCAACCTACTAGGCCGTCGGAGTGGTCGCGCCAGCAGGTATCTGCGACACGGTGCAACCGCTCAGGTCCGTGCCGCGTCCTACCGATGAACTGTCAGAGGGCGCCGGCACCGTCGTAGGCGTCAGAGGAGGCGATCATGGCCGTACCGACCACCGTCACGGACGTCCGCGCGCAGGCGCCGGCCCCCGGACTGGCGCAGGTCCCCGCGCAACGCTGCCCGCGACTCGGCGCCCTGGACTGCCAGCGCACCGACCACCACGCCCGTGGGCACGTCTACCACGGCGCCTGGGCGCCGGACCGGCACGACGCCCTGGACTGACTCGGACCGACCGCGTGCCTCAGCCCGCGGCGCCCTCGGTCGGGCTGCCGCCGGCCCACGACCACGCGTACCTCCCGTCGTCGCTCGCCGCGGCCGCCTCGCCGAGCTCGAGCGGCTTGAAGGTGTCGACCATGACGGCCAGCTCGTCGAAGTAGTCCTTGCCCAGCGCCCGCTCCACCGCACCGGGCTGCGGCCCGTGGCTGTGGCCGCCCGGGTGCAGCGAGATCGAGCCCTGCCCGATGCCGCTCCCCTTGCGTGCCTCGTAGTCGCCGCCGCAGTAGAACATCACCTCGTCGCTGTCGACGTTGGAGTGGTAGTACGGCACCGGCACCGCGAGCGGGTGGTAGTCGACCTTGCGCGGCACGAAGTTGCAGACGACGAAGTTCCAGGCCTCGAAGACCTGGTGCACCGGCGGCGGCTGGTGGATGCGACCGGTGATCGGCTCGTAGTCGCTGACGTTGAACGTGTACGGGTACATGCAGCCGTCCCAGCCCACGACGTCGAACGGGTGCGTCGCGTGCACCACGACCGACCCCACGACGCCGGACGGGCCCGGCCCCCGGTGCTTGGTGTAGACCTCGACGTCGGTGCCCTCGGCCAGCAGCGGCTCGGTGGGGGCGTGCAGGTCGCGCTCGCAGTACGGCGCGTGCTCGAGCAGCTGGCCGTACTTCGACAGGTAGCGCTTCGGCGGCGCGATGTGGCTGTTCGCCTCGATGCAGTACGCGCGGGTCGGCTGCTCGCCGGACGGCACCCACCGGTGCACCGTGGCGCGGGGCAGGATCACGTAGTCGCCGGTGCGGTACGGCAGCACCCCGAACATCGTCTCGACCACGCCCTCGCCGGACTCGACGTAGACGCACTCGTCACCGATCGCGTTGCGGTACAACGGGCTCGGCGTGTCGGAGACCGCGTAGGCGATGCGCACGTCGCCGTTGCCGAGCACCAGCCGGCGGCCGCGGACGACGTCGACGCCCTGCCACGCGGCGTCGGACCCGTCCGAGCTCTGCGGGAACAGGTCGTGCAACCGGAAGTGGAACGGCTTCAGCGGGTAGTTCGCCTGGGTCTTCAGGTCGCCCACGTCCCAGGGCCGGGAGTCGGTGATCGCCGAGGGCACCTCGCGGTGGTACAGCAGGGACGAGTCGGACGAGAAGCCCTCCTCCCCCATCAGCTCCTCGCTGTACAGCCGTCCGTCCGGGCGGCGGAACTGCGTGTGCCGCTTGGGCGGGATCTCTCCGACGCTGCGGTAGTACGCCATCGTGACCTCTCTGCGCAGGGTGGGTGGGTGCGGGCACGCGGGTAGGGTCCCCAGCATGTCACGCGGTGGACTGCCGACCGGGCTGCTGGCCCGCCTCGTCGACGACGCCGCCGTGTTCCCACCGGGTCTCGCGCCGTGGCCGCGCGCCGTGGCCGAGCACCTCGGGTACCGCGCCTCGGCGCGAGCGGCCGAGATCGGCCCGCTGCTCGTCCCCGTCGACGGCGTCGACGGGTTCCTCGCGGCGCTGGACGACGCGGACGCGCCGGACGGGCTCGAGGTCGGCCTGGTCAGCCGTCCCGGTCCTGCCGCGGCGCTCGAGGCGGCGCGACGTCTGACCGACGACGGCCGGACGCGCGTGGTCGCGGTCGAGCTGCCGCTGGGGACGGCCGGGGACGACCTCGCCGGTGCCTGGCGCGAGCTCGGGCGCGGCGGCGTCGCGGTGTGGTGGGAGCTGGACCGCGACCTGCCGCTCGCCGAGCAGCTGGACGCCGTCGCCGCCGCCCTGCCCGGACCGGGATCAGGAGGTGCGAAGCTCCGCACCGGAGGCACCGACGCCGCGGCTGTGGCACCCACCGGTCTGCTGACGGCCTTCCTCGTCGGGTGCGCGACCCGCGTCCTGCCGTTCAAGCTCACGGCGGGTCTGCACCACGCGGTGCGCGGGCCCGACCCGGTGACGGGCGGCACGACCCACGGCGTGGCCAACGTCCTGCTGGCGACGCACGCGGCCGCCGCGGGCGCGACGCAGGAGGACGTCGCCGAGGTGCTCGAGCAGCGCGACGCGACGGCGCTGTCCGCCGGGCTCGAGGCCCTCACCGAGGACCAGGCGCATGTGGTGCGCTCGCTCTGGGCCTCGTTCGGCTGCTGCGGCGTGCTCGACCCGCTGGAGGAGCTCGACGCCCTGGGTCAGCGCGGGTAGGTCGCCGGCGTCTGCGGGTTGGGGCCGTCGGCCACCCAGCCCCGCGGCGCCGGGTACGCGCGGGCGTACTGCACCGCCGGGTGGTCCTGCGGCACCCGGGGCAGCGAGGTGTCGACGACGATCGTGCCGACGGTCTTGTCGTGCAGGGTCTGGCAGTGCTTGTCCCACAGCAGCCACAGGGCGTCGACGATGCCGAGGATGCCGCCGGTGAACGAGCTCGCGAGCTGCACCAGACCGAACCGGCCCCACACCTGGGCCCAGGTGAGCTGGCCGTCGGTGTGGAACGTGCGGATCCGCAGCCCGAGGACCTGCTTGCCGAAGGTGGCGCCGACCTTGCGCACCCGGTGGATGTAGTACCAGTACTGGAAGGCGAGCAGGCCGACCACGAAGAGCAGGATGCCGAAGATCATCGCGACCGTCACCCCGGCGGTGGCCGCACCCGAGGCGGCGTCGCTCGAACCGCCCGTGCCGAAGAACAGCGCGCCGGCCCCGGCGAAGATCGCGAAGAACAGCAGCTCGACCACGATGATGATCACGAACATGATCAGCGCGTCGATCACCTGCGCGCCCAGCCGCTTCCACGGGTTGGCGATCGCCTGGCCGTCCGGGGTGTGCGTGAGCTGCACCGGCGGGACCGGCGCGGCGACCGGCCCCTGGTACCCGGTGGTCCCCTGGTACCCGGTGGTCCCCTGGTACCCGGTCGGCTTGGTCAGCTGCACCTGCTGCACCTGCTGCGCCTGCTGGGTCTGCTCGGTCCAGCTCCCGCCGTCCCACCACCGCAGGGCTCCGGGGGCGGACTCGGGCGCGGGGTCGGGGTACCACCCGGGACTCGTGCTCATGGGACCAACCCTCTCAGACCGCGCCCGCGACCCGCCGCGACACCGCCTGTGGACCGTGCGTCAGCCGACGTCGAGCGCGAGCAGGTCGTCCTCGGTCTCGCGGCGCACCAGCACCCGCGCCACGCCGTCGCGCACGGCGACCACCGGCGGACGCGGCACGTGGTTGTAGTTGCTCGCCATGCTGCGGCAGTACGCCCCGGTGCCGGGGACGGCCACGAGGTCGCCCGCGCCGACGTCGCCGGGCAGGTACTCGTCCTTGACCACGACGTCGCCGCTCTCGCAGTGCTTGCCGACCAGCCGCGAGAGCACCGGCGGGGCGTCGGACGCCCGGGAGGCCAGGGTGCAGGAGTAGTCGGCGTCGTACAGCGCCGTGCGGATGTTGTCGCTCATGCCGCCGTCGACGGCCACGTACCGGCGCACGCCGCCGCCGTCGAGGCCGACGTCCTTGACCGTGCCCACCTCGTAGAGGGTGAAGCGTGCTCGGGCCGGCGATCGCCCGTCCGGGCTCGACCGAGATGCGCGGCACCTCGACGCCGAGGTCGGCGCACTCCTTGCCGACGATGTCGGCGATGCCCGCGGCCAGCTCGGACGGCGGCATCGGGTCGTGCTGGGTCGTGTACGCGACGCCGAAGCCGCCGCCGAGGTCGAGCTCGGGCAGCACGACGTCGTGGTCGCGCTGCACCTGGGCGTGCAGGCCGAGCACGCGACGCGCCGCGACCTCGAACCCGGAGGTGTCGAAGATCTGCGACCCGATGTGCGAGTGCAGCCCGAGCAGCCGCAGCGACGGGTGCGCGAGCACCCGCGAGACCGCCTCGGCTGCGACGCCCTCGGAGAGCGAGAGCCCGAACTTCTGGTCCTCGTGCGCGGTGGCGATGTAGGAGTGCGTGTGCGCCTCGACGCCGACCGTCACCCGCAGCAGCACGGGCGCGACCGCGCCGCGCTCCGCGGCCACCGTCGGCCAGCCGGTCGATCTCGGCCAGCGAGTCGACCACGACGCGGCCGATGCCGGCGTCGACCGCGCGCTCCAGCTCGGCGCGGGACTTGTTGTTGCCGTGCAGCCCGATCGCGGCCGGGTCGAGCCCCGCCCGCAGGGCGACGGCGAGCTCGGTGCCGGTGCAGGTGTCGAGCCGCAGGCCCTCCTGCGCCACCCAGCGCGCCACCTCGGTGCACAGGAACGCCTTGCCGGCGTAGTAGACGTCGGCGCCGCCGCACAGGTCCGTGAACGCCGCGTCGAAGGCCGTCGCGAAATCCCGCGCGCGGGAACGGAAGTCGTCCTCGTCGAGCACGTAGACCGGCGTGCCGTGGTCGCGGGCGATCTCCCGGACGTCGAGCCCGGCGACGGTCAGCGACCCGTCCGGTCCCCGCTCGACCCCCGAGGACCACAGGTGCGGCACCAGCCGGTTCGGGTCGGTCGGGACGGCGAGCCAGGGCGGCGCGCCGTACCCCTCGGCGTGCAGGGCACCGGCCTCGTGCGCCCTCATGTCACATCCGGTCCGGCGCCGAGACGCCGCACAGCGTCAGGCCGTTCGCGAGCACCTGGCGCGTGGCCTCGGCCAGCCAGAGCCGGGTGCGGTGGGTGTCGGTGACGGGGTCGTCGCCCTGCGGGGTGACCCGGCAGGCGTCGTACCACTTGTGGAACAGCGAGGCGAGCTGCTCGAGGTACCGGGCCACCCGGTGCGGCTCGCGCAGCTCGGCCGCCTGCGCCACGACCCGCGGGTACTCGCCGATCGCGGCCAGCAGCCGGGCCTCGGTCTCGTGCGACAGCAGCGAGGGCTCGAACCCGTCCTCGGTGCGCACACCGAGGTCGCGGGCGTTGCGCGCCACCCCGGCCGTGCGGGCGTGGGCGTACTGCACGTAGTACACCGGGTTGTCGTTGGTGTGCTTGCGCAGCAGGTCGAGGTCGACGTCGATGTTGGAGTCCGACGACGACCGCACCAGCGCGTACCGGCCGGCGTCGACGCCCACGGCGTCGACCAGGTCGTCCATCGACACGATCGTCCCGGCCCGCTTGGACATCCGCACCGGCTCGCCGCCGGACACCAGGTTGACCATCTGGCCGATGAGGATCTCGAGGTTGACCCCCGGCTCGTCGCCGAAGGCCGCGCACATCGCCATCATCCGGCCGACGTACCCGTGGTGGTCGGCGCCGAGCATGATGATGTTGCGGTCGAAGCCCCGCTCCCGCTTGTTCAGGTAGTACGCCAGGTCGCCGGCGAAGTAGGTGGGCTCGCCGTCGCTGCGGACCACCACCCGGTCGCGGTCGTCGCCGAACTCGGACGTGCGCAGCCACTGCGCGCCGTCCTGCTCGAACATCCGGCCCTGCTCGCGCAGCCGCTCGATCGCGCGCTCGACCGCGCCCGAGGTGTGCACGTCGTTCTCGTGGAAGTACACGTCGAAGTCGACGCCGAAGTCGTGCAGCTTGCCCTTGATCTCCCCGAACATCAGGTCGACGCCCTCGCGCCGGAAGACCTCCTGCGGGTCGTCCTGCTCCAGCGCGTCCGGCACCCGGGCGAGCACCTGGGCGGCGATCTCGTCGATGTACGAGCCGCCGTAGCCGTCCTCCGGCACCGCCTCGCCCTTCGCGCGGGCGAGCAGCGAGCGCGCGAACCGGTCGATCTGGGCGCCGTGGTCGTTGAAGTAGTACTCCCGCGCCACCTCGGCGCCGGTGGCCTGCAGCACCCGCGCGAGCGAGTCGCCGACCGCCGCCCAGCGCACCCCGCCGATGTGGATCGGGCCGGTCGGGTTGGCGGAGACGAACTCGAGGTTGACCCTCTGGCCCACCTCGCTGGTGCCGGTGCCGTAGGCGGTGCCCGCCTCGACCACGGTGCGCGCGAGCTCGCCCGCGGCCGCCGCGTCGACGGTGATGTTGAGGAAGCCGGGGCCGGCGACGTCGACGCGCGCGACGCCCGGGGCGGCGGCGAGCCGGGCGGCCAGCACCTCGGCCAGCGCCCGCGGGGGCATCCCGGCGCTCTTCGCCAGCTGCAGCGCGACGTTCGTGGCCCAGTCGCCGTGGTCGCGGTTGCGGGGGCGCTCCACCGTGACGGTCTCGGGCACGTCCAGGGCGACCTCGCCGGCGGCGACGGCCTCGGACAGGCAGGACACGATCGTGGTGGTGAGCTCGGCGGGTGTCACCCGGACAAGCGTAGTGGCGGGCTCTCAGGCACCCGAACCGGATAACCCGCGCACGACGTCGACCAGCGCCTGCGGCTCGAACGGCTTGGTGACGAAGGCGTCGACCCCGCCGCGTTCGGCCCGCTGCCGGTGGTGGGCCTGCACCGAGGCCGTCACCATCACGACCTTGACCGCGGCCAGCCCGGGGTCGCGACGCATCGCGGCGACGGTGGCCCAGCCGTCCATCGGCTCCATCACGGCGTCGAGGGTCACGACGTCGGGGAGCGGCTCGCCCGGCGGCGACGTCGGCCCGCAGCCGGGCCAGCGCCTCGGCGCCGTCGGCCGCCTCGTCGACGTCGAACCCCTCCAGCTCCAGGTTGAGCCGGATCAGCATCCGGATCTGGGGGGTGTCGTCGACCACCAGCACGCGGGGTGCGCCAGGCGTCACGGCAGGGGGGACGACAGAGGGCCCACGCTCTCGCGTGGACCCTTCGTCACTCACGTGCCCCCGGCAGGATTCGAACCTGCGCCCCCGCCTCCGGAGGGCGGTGCTCTATCCCCTGAGCTACGGGGGCTCAGCAGTCGATCAGGCTACCAGCCGGAAAGCGCGCTCCCCGACCGGGTTCCGGCGACGGTCAGGACCGGTCGTCCTGGCCCGCGACGTACTCCCAGTGCCACGGCTCGTACGGTCCGGAGCCGCCGCTGCGGGCCCAGTCCGGGTTGTCCCAGCCGAAGTCGGGAGCGTTGTCCTCGAGCCAGGTGTGCTCCTTGGCGCGCGCGCTCGCCTCGCCCTTGCACAGGTCGACCGCGAGGCCCCAGCCGTGCTGGCTGGTGCCGGGACGGGCGGCCAGCCCGGGCTTGCGCCAGCGGACGCTGACCTGCTCGCTGTAGGAGCGGTAGCCGTCGGTGATGCACAGGTCGCGGCCGAACTCGGTGACGAACTCGGCGTTGAGCCGGGCCAGGGCGACCGCGGCGTCGGACCGCAGGTACTCCCCCGACCACAGCTCGCACAGGTCGTCGCGGTCGATCCGCCCGTTGCCGGCGGCGATGTCGACCGGCTTGCCGGTCGCAGCCGGGCAGCGCGGCACGCTCCTGGTTGCGGCTCGCCTGGGCGGCCTGGTCGCGCATCGCGGCGAGCTGCTCGGGGCTGAGCGCGGCGGCGGCGGCGGCCAGCGCGGCCGGCGCCACGGCCGCCTCGGAGGAGGACTGCGGCACGACCCGGAAGCTCTCGGCCATCGCGGGGGCCAGCGCGATCGTGGTGGCCGCCCGGCTCACCGTGCGCGGGCGCGGCGACGGGGGTGGTGCTCGAGGAGGCGTCGGCGGTGGAGCCCATGCTGCCGACGACGGGGGTCACGATCGTGGCCAGGCCCAGGGCGGCGGCGATGCCGACGCGCGGCAGGCTGCCGCCGACCTTGACGAACGAGGAGCCACGGGCGGGCGCGGCCGCGGCGCGCTGGCGCTGGGCGGCCCGGCGGGGGGAGACGGCGCGGTGGTCGGCGGCGAGGCGCTCGCTCTCGCGGCGGGCGCGCCGCTCGCCGATGGCGACGACGGGCTCGATCGGGGCGGAGAGGTCGGCCGGCTGGGCCAGGACCACGGCGAGGTAGCCCCTGGGGGCCTCCTCGACCGCGGCGCGGCGGGCGGCCCGACCGGTGGGGGCGCGGTGGCTGCGCGGACCGGCGAGCGGGGTGGGGACGTCACGAGATCGACGCAGGGCGGGACCCTGCGCGCGGTGAGAACCCACGGATCGAACCTCCGGCACGGCTTCGGGGCGCGCTCGCGCGCCAGGACGTCGTCCTGCCAAGGACACCAGACCTCGTCGCACCGTCCGCAGCCGGCTCCGGATGCGGGGAGGGGGCCCACGCGGAGGGAGTGACGTCGGTGGAGCACCCACGGTTGCGGGTGAGGTCACGAGATAGTAACGGGAGGTCGGGGGGCGATGGCAAATCCGGCTCGCCGGACCGCCCGGGACGTGCTACTCGCGCCGCGCGGCCCGGACCCGGCTCGTGCCGTCGCGGATCTCGCCCACCAGCTCCTCGATGATGTCCTCGAGGAACACCGCACCGACCGTGCCGTCGCCGTCCACCACGCGACCCACGTGCAGGCCGCTGCGCTGCATCGCGGCCAGCACGTCCTCCACCTCGGCGTCGCCGGTGACCTCCTCCAGGCCCCGGGCCACCGTCGACAGCGCCGTGCCGTCGGTGCCGTCGGACCCCACCAGCACGTCCTTGAGGTGCAGGTACCCCAGCAGGGAGCCGTCCTCGGCCGTCACCGGGTAGCGGCTGAAGCCGGTCTGGCTCACCAGCCGCTCCACGTCGTCGGCCGTGCCGGTGCCGGGCACGGTGATGAGCTCGGCCAGCGGGACCATCACGTCGCGCGCGGTGAGGTCGCTGAACTCCAGCGCTCCCGCGAGCAGCCCGCCGTCCTCCAGCAGCCCCTCGCGGCGCGACTCGTCGACGATCGACTGCACCTGCTCGACCGTGTAGGTGGAGCTGACCTCGTCCTTGGGCTCGACCCGCAGCAGGCGCAGCACCGCGTTGGCCACGGCGTTGAGCGCCACGATCACCGGGCGCAGCCCGCGGGCGACCCACACCAGCGGGGTGGCCAGCAGCAGCGCCGAGCGCTCCGGGGCCGCGATGGCGATGTTCTTCGGCACCATCTCGCCGATGACGACGTGCAGGTAGACCACGACGGCGAGCGCGAGGGTGAACGCGATCGGGTGCACGAGGCCCTCGGGGAGGCCCACCGCCTCGAACGGCACCTCCAGCAGGTGGGCGAGCGCCGGCTCGGCCACGGCACCGAGGCCGAGCGAGGAGATGGTGATGCCGAGCTGGCAGCAGGCCAGCATCAGCGAGACGTTCTCCATCGCGCCGAGCGCGGTGCGCGCGGCGCGGCTGCCCTCGGCGGCCCGCGGCTCGATCTGCGAGCGCCGGGCGGACATGACCGCGAACTCGGCCCCGACGAAGAAGGCGTTGAGCAGCAGCAGGAACAGGCCCAGGCCCAGCGCCGCACCAGTGGTCATGAGGTGACCTCGTCCGGCACGTACCGCAGCCGCTCCACGCGGCGTCCTGCCAGCCGCTCCACCCGCAGCACGCCGTCGTCGACGACCACCTCGTCACCGGTGCGTGCGAGGCGTCCGAGCCGGGAGATCACGAACCCGGCCAGGGTCTCGTAGGCCATGTCGTCGGGCACCTGCAGGTCGAGCAGCTCACGCACCTGGTCGGGCCGCATCTGGCCGGGTACGAGGTAGGAGCCGTCGCGCTGCGGCAGCACCCGCGGACGGTCGCGGTCGTGCTCGTCGGCGACCTCGCCCACGAGCTCCTCCACGACGTCCTCGAGGGTCACCACGCCTGCGGTGCCGCCGTACTCGTCGGTGACGACGGCCATCTGCATCCCCTGGCTGCGCAGGTCGACCAGCAGCGGGTCGAGCCGGACCGTCTCGGGGACGTGCACGACCTCGGTCATCAGCGCGCCCACGGGCACCTCGGAGCGGCGCTCCCTGGGCACGGCGACGGCCTTCTTGACGTGCACGACGCCGACGACGTCGTCGGGGGAGCCGTCGGTGACCGGGAACCGCGAGAAGCCGGTGGCGCGCGCGGCCTCGATCACGTCCTGCGCGGACTCCTGCGAGCCGCAGGCAGCGCATCCGCAGCCGGTCGGTCATGACGTCGGCCGCGGTGTGCTGGGAGAAGCCCAGCGAGCGCGTGAGCAGGGTCGCCGTGCCCTCGTCGAGCGTCCCGGCCTCGGCCGACCGCTTGACCAGGAAGGCCAGCTCGGTGTTCGAGCGGCCGCTGGTGAGCTCCTCGCGCGGCTCGATGCCGGCGCTGCGCAGGATCTTGTTGGCGCTGCCGTTGAGCACCAAGATCAGCGGCGTCACCGCCCAGGTGAAGCCCCGCTGCAGCGGCACCGACCAGCGGGCGGTGGCCATCGGGACCGAGATCGCGAGGTTCTTGGGGACCAGCTCGCCCAGCAGCATCGACACGATGGTGGCGAGGAACATGCCGAGGCCGATCGACACCGGGTCGACCGCGCCCTCGGGGATCCCGACGCCGGTGAGCGGCCCCTCGAGCAGGCGCGACAGCGACGGCTCGACCAGGTACCCGACGAGCAGGGTGGTGAGCGTGATGCCCACCTGCGCCCCGGACAGCTGGGTCGACAGCGTGCGCAGACCCTTGAGGACCGAGCCGGCGGAGCGGCTGCCGGAGGCGGCCTCGCGCTCGACGTCGGGCCGGTCGAGGGTGATGAGGGAGAACTCGGCCGCGACGAACACGCCGGTGCCCAGGGTCAGCAGGCCGCCCAGCGCGAGCAGCAGCCACTCGGTCAGCACCGCTCATCCCTCCCCGGGGACGGGCGGTGCCACGTTCGTTGCGGTTCGGGGTCCGGCGGCGGGCTGGTACTCGCGGGGTCGTTCATCGTGCCCCGATCGTACTCACCACCCGGCGGGCAGCGGGCGGCCCTCCTCGTACCCCGCGGCGCTCTGGACGCCGACCACGGCCCGCTCGTGCAGCTCGGCCAGGCTGCGCGCCCCGGCGTAGGTGCAGGCGCTGCGCACGCCGGAGGTGATGTGGTCGAGCAGGTCCTCGACGCCGGGACGGGCCGGGTCGAGCAGCATCCGGGACGAGGAGATGCCCTCCTCGAACAGGCCCTTGCGGGCCCGCTCGAACGCGTCGTCGCGGCTGGTGCGGGCGGCCACGGCGCGCGCCGAGGCCATGCCGAAGCTCTCCTTGTACAGCCGTCCGCGCTCGTCGGTCATCAGGTCGCCAGGGCTCTCGTGGGTACCGGCGAACCACGAGCCGACCATCACCTGGCTGGCGCCCGGCCGCCAGCGCGAGGGCGACGTCGCGGGGGTAGCGCACTCCCCCGTCGGCCCACACGTGCTTGCCGAGATCCCGTGCGGCGGAGGCGCACTCGAGCACCGCCGAGAACTGCGGACGGCCGACCGAGGTCATCATCCGGGTGGTGCACATCGCGCCCGGACCGACGCCGACCTTGACGACGTCGGCGCCCGCCTCGACCAGGTCGCGCACGCCCTCGGGGGTCACGACGTTGCCGGCGACGACCGGCACCTGCGGGTCGAGGGCGCGCACGGCGCGCAGGGCGGTCAGCATCTTCTCCTGGTGCCCGTGCGCGGTGTCGACGACGAGGGTGTCGGCGCCGGCCTCCAGCGCGGCCGCCGCGTTGGCGGCGACGTCGCCGTTGATGCCCACCGCGACCGCGATCCGCAGCCGGCCGTCGGCGTCGAGCGCCGGGGCGTAGAGGGTGGAGCGCAGGGCGCCGGTGCGGGTCAGCACGCCCACGAGGGCGCCGCCGCGCACCACCGGGGCCATCGGACGGCGGGCCACGTGCAGGGCGTCGAAGGCCCGGTGCAGGCCGCCCTCGGCGGAGACGTCGTCGGCGTCCAGCGTCAGCGGGGCGGCCGACATCACCTCGTGCAGCGGGGTGAAGCGGTCCACGCCCTGGCAGTCCGACGCCGTGACGACGCCGACGGGTGCGCCCTGCGCGTCGACCACGACGACGCCGCCGTGCGAGCGCTTGGGCACCAGGTGCAGGGCGTCGGTGACGGTGTCGGTGGGCCGCAGCGTCAGGGCGGTGTCGAGGACGGGGTGGCGACCCTTGACCCACCCCACCACCTCGCGCACGACGTCGAGCGGCAGGTCCTGCGGCAGGACGGCCATCGCGCCGCGGCGGGCGACCGTCTCGGCCATCCGGCGTCCGCTGACCGCGGTCATGTTCGCCACGACGACCGGGACCGTGGTGCCGGTGCCGTCGGTGCTGGCGAGGTCGACGTCGAGCCGGGAGGGCACGTCCGAGCGCGAGGGCGTCAGGAAGACGTCGGAGTAGGTGAGGTCGTACGCGGGGCGCTGGCCGTCGAGGAATCGCACGTCGGACCACGATACGGCCGCCGCCTACGCTGTCCGCATGCCGACCAACGGTGCGCCCCCGGTGAAGGTCCTCGTCGTCGAGGACGAGCCCGCGATCGCCCAGGCGGTGGTCACCCGGCTGCGCAGCGAGGGCTGGGAGACCGCCGTCGTGCACGACGGGATGGCGGCGGTGGGCGCCGCCGAGGAGCTGCGCCCCGACGTCGTCGTCCTCGACGTGATGCTCCCCGGGCTCGACGGCCACGAGGTCTGCCGGCGGATCCAGGCGCAGCGCCCCGTCCCGGTCCTGATGCTCACCGCGCGCGACGACGAGACCGACATGCTGGTCGGGCTCGGGGTCGGCGCCGACGACTACATGACCAAGCCGTTCTCCATGCGCGAGCTGGTGGCGCGGGTCAAGGCCCTGCTGCGCCGGGTGGAGCGCGCCGCGGCGATGACCGACGCGCCCGCGACCGGTGCCGACGCCGTGCTGCGCCTCGGCGACCTCGAGGTCGACCGGGCCGAGCGCCGGGTGCGCCGCAAGGGCGAGCTGGTGCACCTCACCCCCACCGAGTTCGACCTGCTGCTCTGCCTGGCCGCCGAGCCGAAGGTGGTGCTCACCCGCGAGCGCCTGCTCGCCGAGGTGTGGGACTGGGTCGACGCGTCCGGCACCCGCACCGTCGACTCGCACGTCAAGGCGCTGCGGCGCAAGCTCGGCGCCGACCTCATCCGCACGGTGCACGGCGTGGGCTACGCGCTGGAGCCGGTGGACCCGTGAGGGCCGGCGAGCGGTCGTGGCCCGACGTGCGCCCGCTCGACCGGGTGCGCTCGATCAAGATCAAGCTCGGGGTGCTGGTGACCGCCACGGTGACCGTGGCGGCGCTGCTGGTGTGGTTCGGCCTCAACAACGGGGTGCGGACGCTGTACACGCTGCCGGCCGCGATCGCGCTCTCGCTGGTCGTCACCCAGCTGCTCGCCCGCGGGATGACCTCTCCCCTGCGGGAGATGACGGCCGCCGCGCGGTCGATGGCCACCGGCGACTACAGCCGCCGGGTGCAGGCCACGAGCCACGACGAGGTCGGCGAGCTGGCCGTCGCCTTCAACCGGATGGCCGAGGACCTCGGGTCGGTCGACCGGCAGCGGCGCGAGCTGGTGGCCAACGTCAGCCACGAGCTGCGCACGCCCGTCACGGCGCTGCGGGCGACGCTGGAGAACCTCGTCGACGGCGTGGCCGACCCGGACCCCGCCACCCTCACCACCGCCCTCGCGCAGACCGAGCGGCTGGGCACGCTGGTGGCCCAGCTCCTCGACCTGTCGCGGCTGGAGGCGGGCGTGGTCCCCCTCGACGTCACCGACCTGCCCGTGGCGACCTTCCTCGACGAGGCGGTGGCCGCCGCCCGGCTGGTCGACGTCGCCGTCGACCGCACGGTGGTCTGGGAGGTCGACGTCGAGCCCGCCGACCTGACGGTGCGCGCCGACCCGGCGCGGCTGCACCAGGTGGTGGCCAACCTGCTCGACAACGCCGCCCGGCACAGCCCGCCCGGCGGCCGGGTGCTGGTCACCGCCGCCCACGTGGCCTCCCGTCCGGGTGCGGTCGCCCTCGAGGTGAGCGACGAGGGGCCGGGCATCGCCCCGGCCGACCGCGAGCGCGTGTTCGAGCGGTTCCACCGCGCCGGGGCCGCTCAGTCCGTGACCGGCGGCACGGGGCTCGGCCTGGCGATCGCGCGCTGGGCCGTGGAGCTGCACGGCGGCAGCATCCAGGTGGCCGACTCCGGAGGCCGGCTGCACGATGCGGGTGGTGCTGCCCGCCCGCACCTCCGTCCCCCGCCCGGCTGATCCGCCGGGCCCGCCCGGGGGCGGACGACGACGCCTGACCGCATCCGGTTGGATGGCGGCATGACGACTCAGGGGCACGAGGGCAGCCGGATCGAGGTGAGGGGTCTCACCAAGCACTTCGGCAAGGTCGCGGCGGTGCAGGACCTCTCCTTCTCGGTCGAGCCCGGACGGATCACCGGGTTCCTCGGACCGAACGGGGCCGGGAAGACCACCACGCTGCGGATGCTGCTGTCGCTGGTGACGCCCACCTCGGGCTCGGCGACCATCGGCGGGACGCGCTACGCCGACCTGGCCGCAGCCGCAGCGGGTGGTCGGTGCCGCTCTGGAGGCCAGCAGCTTCCACCCGGGCCGCAACGCCCGCAACCACCTGCGCGTGCTCGGTCAGACCTGCGGGACGGGCGCCGACCGGGCCGACCAGCTGCTCGAGCTGGTGGGGCTCAGCGCGGCCGCCAAGCGCCGCGTCGGCGGGTTCTCGATGGGCATGCGGCAGCGTCTCGGCCTGGCCGGCGCGCTGGTCGGCGACCCGTCGGTGCTGATCCTCGACGAGCCGGCCAACGGCCTGGACCCCGAGGGCATCCGCTGGCTGCGCGGCTTCCTGCGCGCCCTGGCCGCCGAGGGCCGGACCATCCTGGTCTCCAGCCACATGCTGTCCGAGGTCCAGCAGACCGTCGACGACGTCGTCATCATCAGCCAGGGCCGTGCGGTCAAGCAGTCGACGCTGGCCGAGCTCGAGGCCGAAGCCCGCTCCGGCGTCCTCGTCCGCGCCGCCGACCCGGCCGCGCTCGCCTCGCTGGTCCAGCGCTCGCAGTGGGACGCCGACCTGCACCCCGACGGCGCGACCCTGGTCCGCGGCGTCCCGGCCCCCGAGGTCGGCCACCACGCGTTCGCCGCCGGCCTCGAGCTGCACGAGCTGCAGTCGATCGGCTCGGACCTGGAGTCGATGTTCTTCCAGCTGGTCTCGCCCGAGTACGTCGGCCACACCCCCGGCGCCGCGGAGCCCGTCCAGCAAGCACAGGTCACGAACAAGGAGGTCGGACGATGAGCGCCGTCTCGGCGGAGCTGCTGAAGGTCCGCACCACCAAGGTGTGGTGGGGCATGCTGATCGGCCTGCTCGTCTGGGCCTCGGTCTGGGCCCTGCCCAACGCGTTCACCGCCGGCATCGAGTTCGCGCCCGGCGCCGTGGCGCCGACGCCTGCCACCGACGACTCGGTGGCGCGGTCGTTCTACACCGGCGGGCTCACGTCGTTCGGCTACGTCTTCGTGCTGATCCTCGGCGTCCTCGTGGTGAGCACCGAGTACCGGCACCAGACCATCACCCCGACGATCCTCGCCGTCCCGCGCCGGCCGCGGCTGGTGATGGCCAAGTGGGTGGTCACGGCGCTGTACGGCGCGCTGTACGGCGTGGTCGGCCTCGGGGCCGCCTTCCTCGTCACCGTCGGGATCCTGTCGGCGCGCGGGGTCGAGCTGAACCTCGGTGCCGACGGCCTGGCCCGGGCCATGCTGATGGCGCTGCTCGCGTTCGTGCTGTGGGGGCTGATCGGCGTCGGTGTCGGGACGCTCGTCGGCAACCAGATCGTCGCGATCCTGGTCGGCATCGGCTTCATCGTCGTGGAGTTCATCGCCCAGGTCGCCCTGGGCTTCGTCTCGTGGGGACCCGACCTGGTGAAGTGGCTGCCGAGCGCGGCCACGAACGCGATGCTCCAGCCGACGACGGACACCGGTCCGGGCGGGCCGGTGATCGAGGTGCTGCCGTGGTGGCTCGCCCTCATCGTCCTCGTCGGCTACGCGGCCGTGACGGCCGGGATCGGTGCCGCGCTCACCCTGCGCCGCGACGTGACCTGACCTGACCTGGCGGGCCCGCGCGTCAGCCGAGGATGGTGCGCACCTGCGCGGCCACCGTGCGGGGCGCGTGCGCCCAGAAGTCGGCGAGGACGCGGTCGCGCGCGGCGGGATCGCGATCGGGTCCGCCGAGCCGGAACGTGTCCGCCGTCACCGTTGCCCGCGGCAGCACGGCAGCGAGCTCGCGGTCGTCGTCGACGACGTGGGCGCCCGGGTCGACGCCCGCCAGCCGTCCGAACCGGACGGCCATCTCGTGCTGCTCGCGGTAACCGGTGTTGTGCTGCTGGTCGACGCACCTGCGCAGCGCCGCGCACAGCTCGTCGTGCGAGGGCGCCGGGAGCACCCCGGCCCAGGTGTAGGCGATCCAGCGGGCCTGCTGCTCCAGCGGGACGGCGTAGGGCCCGAGCTGGGCCCACAGACCGACGAACGCCAGTCCGTCCAGGTCGGGGTGGAAGGTGAAGTCGGCGAGATCCATCGAGGTGCGCGTGAGCCGCACCGCCGACGCCAGCTCGTCGTCGAGGAACGGCAGGTGCAGGTCGAAGCCCGTCGCCGGCACGACGGCGTCGACCTTCACCCGGGTCCCGTCGGTGAACTCCACCGTGTCCCCGTCCACCGAGCCCACCCACGGGTGCACGGCGATCCGGTCCTCCGCGACCAGGTTGAGGTAGTGCGCGCTGCCGGTGACCCCGGCCCGCGCGACGTCGGCGTGCGGTGCGGGAGCGCCGTAGCGGGCCGGGTCGCCCGCGAGGTCGAGGACGCGCTCGGCCGTGGCCGCCAGCAGCTCGGCCGAGGAGGAGGACGCCAGCGCCAAGGCGTCCTGGCGGGTGAAGACGTACGACTCGATCGGTGTGCCCGCGATCATCTTCGGCATCACGTAGCGCTGCCGCCGCTGCGCGAGGTGGACCTCCGCGGCCCCACCGAGCGCCAGGTCGCTCGCCACCTCGAGCGCCGAGATGCTTCCTCCGCAGACCAGGACCCGCAGCCCGCGCAGCTCCTGCGGCCCGTCGTAGGCGAACGCGTGCCGGACGCCGCCCACGCCGGTGAACCGGTCGAGGCCGGGAACCGGCGGCACCTCCGGCCGGTTGTAGCGCCCGCTGGCGACGACGACACGCGGGACCCGGAGCGACCGGGGTCGGCCGCTCTCGTTCCACTCCACGTCGTACCCGCCCCCGGCCGCCCGGGCGACCCGGGTCACCTCTGCTCCGAACCGGATCCGTCGCAGCAGGTCGAACTCGTCGGCGTAACCCTCCAGCACGGCCAGCACCTCGCCGTTGCGGGGGAACATCCGCACGGCGTCGGGGTAGTGCGTGTCGGAGAAACGCGTCAGGAAGCGGGCGGTGTTGGTCCGCATCTGCGGCCAGACGCCGCTGCGGGGGTTGGTGGCGTCCCACTGCCCTCCGAGGTGGTCGTGACCCTCCAGGACCACGACCTCGAGCCCGTGGGCGGTGAGCCACCGCGCACAAGCCAGCCCACCCATCCCGGCCCCCACGACCACCACGTCCACCGCGTCCACCGGTGCCTCCGTCCTGTCGGTCACGCCGTCCGCAGGAGCACGGCGCGCCCCTGCCCCCCACCACCGCACATGGTGGCCACGCCGATCTCCTCCCCCTGGCGCCGCAGCTCGAACGCGAGGGTGAGGACGAGCCGGAAACCGCTGGCGCCCAGCGGGTGTCCCAGCGAGATGGCTCCGCCGTTGACGTTCACCCGGTCGAGGTCGATGCCGAGCCGCCGCTGGGAGGCCAGGACGACCCCGGCGAACGCCTCGTTCACCTCCCACAGCCCGACGTCGCGTACGCCGAGGCCGTGCGAGGCCAGCAGCTTCTCGGCCGCCTCCGCCGGCCGCAGGTGCAGGCTCGAGTCCACGCCGGCGACGACGGCGCTGCCCACCACCTCCGCGAGCACCGGCCACCCGGCCCCCAGCGCGCGGCCGCGGGTGGTGACGACACCCGCCGCGCCGGCGTCCGACATCTGCGAGGCGCTGGCGGCCGTGATCGTGCCGTCCTCGGCGAACGCGGGCTGCAGCCGTCGCACCTTCTCGAGGGTGCTGTCGCGGCGGATGCCCTCGTCGGCGCCGTCGTGCTCCTCCGCCGGTACGAGCTCGTCGGCCAGTCGTCGGGCGTCGGTCGCGGCAGCAGCACGGCGGTGGCTCTCGACGGAGTACTCGTCCTGGTCGTGCCGGGAGATCCCGAGGTCGCGGTTCGCCCGGTCGCTCACCGGACCCATGCCGACGTCGTCGAGGCTGCACCACAAGCCGTCGCGGACCAGCAGGTCCTGCGGCTCCCGCGGGGCCGTCGACATGGAGTCGAAACCGCCGACCAGGACGCTGTGCGCCTCGCCCGCGCGCAGGAGCAGCGTGGCGTGCGCCACCGCGGTGAGGCTGCCGAGGCAGACGTCGTTCAGCGTCGTGCCCGGGACGGTGCGTGGTACCCCGCCGAGCTGGGCCGCCCGGCGCGCCGGGTTCTGCCCGTTGCCGGCCTGGACGACGTTGGCCAGCAGCACCTGGTCGACGTCGGGGTGGCCGGTACGCTCCAACGCCCCCGCGACCGCGCGTCCGCCCAGCACCGTCGCCGGCACGTCCGCCCACCGGCCGCCGTAACGGCCGATGGTGGTGCGCGCACCGCCGAGCAGGACGACCGCGTCGTCGGTCGTGGCGCCCGTCGTCGTCATCGCTCAGCCCAGCGCCATCGTGTAGCAGACGGCGGTGCCCTCGAGCGCGACCACGCCGTCGTCGCGCACCACCCGGGTCGCCAGCGTCGTGATCGGCTTGTCGTCGCGGACCGACGTCACCTCGACCTCGCCGGTGATGGTGTCGCCCGGACGCACCGGTGCGGTGAACCGCCAGGCGACCTCGAGGAAGACCGTCCCCGGACCGGGGAGCTCCTCGGCCACCACGGCGTTGAGGACGGCGCTGGTGACCCCGCCCTGGACGACGATCTCCCCGAACCTCGTGCGCCGTGCGAGCCTCGAGGTCGTAGTGCAGGGGGTTGCGGTCGCCGGAGATCTCGGTGAACAGGCCGATGTCCTGCTCGGTGACCGTGCGGGTCAGCCGGGCGGTGTCGCCCACCTGCGGCTGCCGGTTCGTCCAGGTGCTCATGCGGTCTCCTCGGTCGGTGTGCGGAGGGTGGGGGTGCGTGCGGGGTCGGGCAGCCTCAGCATCGCCACCGCGCCGGCGAGCGGCCCGACGGCCAGCAGCGCCACGGCCGCCGGCCAGCCCGGTCCGGCCTCGACGACCGGTACGAGCTGGATGCTGACGACGGTGAGCAGGAACCCCAGGGCGGTCTGGAGGGTCAGCGCGGTGCCCACGTGGTCGCGCGGCACGACCGAGCCGAGGCACGCCGAGAACAGGGCGGAGTCGGCGATCACCGCGGCGCCCCACACCAGCAGGAGGGGAACGGTGATCCAGGCCGGCGCGCCGAAGGTCAGCGCGGCCAGCAGGCAGCACGCCCCGCTGAGGACCATCGCCCCGGCGGCGGTGCGGGCCCGGCCGACCCGGTCACCGAGCCGGCCGGCACCGACGCAACCGAGCAGCCCGCAGACCCCGAGCGCCACGAAGCACAGGACGCCGACCTGCAGGCCGGACGGGTCGTCGCCGGCGGCGCGCAGGCTGGCCGTGACGAACGCCGGCAGCCAGACCCAGACCGCGTAGAGCTCCCACATGTGCCCGAGGTACCCGAGGACGGCCAGGCGGGAGTCGCGCCGGCGCAGGACCTGCAGCGCGGCCCGGGGGTCGAGCGTCGTCGCCGACGCCACGAGCGGGCCCACCCGGACGCCGCGCAGCACCAGCACCGAGACGACCGCCAGCGCCGCGGCCACGAGCATCGCCTGCCGCCAGGCGTCCCCCAGCAGGCCCGACACGAGAAGCGGCAGCGTGCTGCCGACGGTGAGGGCTCCGACCAGGACGCCGACGGCCAGGCCACGGCCGCGCTCGAACCAGCTGATGGCGAGCTTCATGCCGACCGGGTACACGGCCGCGAGCGCCATGCCGGTGACCATCCGCAGCGCGACAGCGCCGCCGAACCCGGTGGGGAGCAGGGCGAGGGCGGCCGTGGTCGCCGCGGCGACCAGCGCCCCGACGGCCATCAGCAGCGGCGGGTGCACGCGGTCGGGGAGGTTGACGGCGGCGGAGACCAGGGCGCCGACCACGAAGCCGACCTGCACGGCCGAGATGAGGAGCGTCGCGCCGACCGGTCCGAGCGACCACTGCTCGCGCAGTGCAGGTGCGACGGCGGTGGCGGCGAACCAGGTGGCCATCGCGAGGACCTGGGCGGCGGCAACCAGCCGGAGCTGGCGGCGCGCCACCGCGCCGTCGGCGGCCGGCACCGGCGCGGCGCTCACCGCTGCCCCGCGCGGACCGGTGCGGCCACCAGGACGCTGTGGCCGTCCTCCTCGCGCCCGCCGACCCGGACGTCCAGGCCGAGGGCGAGGTCGTCCAGGGAGCCCGACCAGGAGGTGACCAGGCGCGGGCCCTCCTCGAGCTCGACCACCACCACGGCGTACGGCGTCGCGTCGGCCCAGCCGGGGTGACCGGCGCGGTGCACGACGGTCCAGGTCCACACGGTGCCGCGACCCGGCGTGGGCACCCACGCCGGGTCGGCCGCCCAGCACGAGGTGCACAGCGATCGCGGGTGGTGCTGCACGTGACCGCAGGCGCGGCAGCGCTGCAGGAGCAGCCGACCCGCGGCCAGGGCCTCCCAGAACGGCGCCGTGACCGGGTTCGGCGGCGGGCCGGGGCGCGGCAGCCGGGTGGGCCCGCTCACGGCCCCGCCTCCAGTACCAGGGCGACCTGCTCGCCCGCGGTCGCCCCGTTGCCGGTGACCAGAGCGAGCCGGGGATCGCTCATCTGCCGGCCGGCGGCAGTGCCCCGCAGCTGGTGCACCGCCTCGACCACGTGCGACATGCCACCCGACAGGTCGGCCTGCCCGCAGGCGAGCTGGCCGCCGTGGGGGTTGAGGCTGACCTCGCCCCGGTGCGACAGGTCGCGGTCGCGGATCCAGTCGGCCGCCGTGCCGGGGGCGCACAGGCCGGCGTCCTCGAGCGTGAGCAGCACCAGGATGCTGTAGCAGTCGTAGAGCGCCAGGACGTCGACCTCGCCGGCGCGGACGCCGGCCGTCGTGCAGGCGCGGGCGATCGCCTCCCTCAGCGGTGTCGTCGTCAGCGACCGCGCACCCGACACGGCCCGGTGGGTCACCTGCTCGCCCGCTCCGCGCAGGAGCACCGGCCGGTGCGGAAGACGTCCTGACCGGTCCGCCGCCGTCACCACCACCGCCGTGCCGCCCGCCACCGGCATCACGATGTCGAGCAGGTGCAGCGGCTCGGCCACCACCGGCGACGCCAGCACGTCCTCGACGGTGAGCGGGACGCCCTGGAAGACCGCGTGCGGGTTGAGGTGGCCGTTGGCACGCTCGACGACCGGGACGGTCGCGAGGTCCTCCGGCCGCCGCCCGAACTCGTGCAGGTACCGCTGCGCCAGCAGCGCGTACGACGTGTTGGCCCCGCTGGCGCCGTGCGGCACGTCGAACTCGCGGATCGGGTTGCGGTTGGGCGACCGGGGAGCCGGTGCGGTGCGGTCGCGGGCGGCGGCCAGGACGCACAGCACGGTGCCGCACATGCCGGCCTGGATCGCGGCGGCGGCACGCCAGACCATCCCCGGGCCGGAGGCCCCACCCAGGTCGACGACGTCGGCGTAGGAGACCCGCAGACCCAGGTACTCCGCGACCGTCGCCGCCACGTGCTGCGGCGTCTCGCCGACCTGGACGCCCACCAGCAGGCCGTCGACCTGCCCGGGCTCCAGCCCGGCGTCGGCCAGGGCCGCGGCCGCCACCTCCCCGATCAGGTCGAGGGTGCCGCGGCCGGGCGCGTCGCGACGGTTCGGCAGCTCCGCGACGGCGACCAGCGCCGCCCGCCCGCGCAGGCTCACCGCGGCCTGCGCACGGAGTCGAGCGAGGCCGGGTTGGCCAGGCTGGCGTCCGAGCCGCTCGCGTCCTGCCCGAGATGGACCTGCAGGACGAGCCGGCGCAGGATCTTGCCGCTGCGGGTGCGCGGGAGGTCGTCGACGACGTGCACGGCGGACGGGCGCAGCGGGCGACCGAGCGCCGCCTGCACCCGCTCGGTCACGGCCCGCCGGACCGCGTCCGCGTCGGTATCGGCACCGGTCCGCGCGAACACCACGAGGGCCGAGCCCTTGACCGGGTCGGCGACGCCGACGGCGGCCGACTCCAGCACCCCGTCGACCTGGTTGACGACGTCCTCGACCTCGGCCGGGCCGAGCCGCTTGCCCGCCACCTTGAGGGTGTCGTCGCTGCGGCCGTGGACGAACCAGTGTCCCTCGGCCGCCTGCTCCACCCAGTCGCCGTGCGCCCAGACACCGGGCCAGCGGCTCCAGTACGTGCGCTCGTAACGGCCCGGCTCGCCCCAGAAGCCGAGGGGCATCCCCGGCGAGGGCGCCAGCAGGGCGAGCTCACCGACGCCTGCCTCGATCCGGTGGCCGCCGTCGTCGACGACGGCCGCGGCCATGCCGGGCACGGGACCCGCGAACGCGCACGGCACGATCGGCTCGGTCACGGTGTTGCTGAGGATCGCGCCGCTGACCTCGGTGCCGCCGGAGTAGTTGATGACCGGCAGCTCGCCGCCGCCGACGCACAGGTGCAACCAGGCATAGGCGTCGCGGGTCCACGGCTCACCGCTGGACGCGAGCACGCGCAGCGCCGGCGGGCGCGCCGCAGGGGCACCGGACTGGGCCATGAGGGTCCTCACCAGCGTCGGAGAGACGCCGAGCACGGTGATGCCGAGCCGATCGGCGGTGTCCCACAACCGATCCGGACGCGGCCAGTCCGGTGCGCCGTCGACCAGGGCCACCGCGGCGCCTGCGACCAGTCCCCCGATCAGCGTGATCGGGTGCATCACCCAGCCCGGGTCGGTCACCCACGCCACGACGTCGCCGGGACCGGCGTCGAACAGCATCGCGACGTCGGAGCCGGCCTTGAGCGCGAACCCGACGTGGCCGAGCACCACGCCCTTCGGCCGACCCGTGGTCCCGGACGTGTACGCCACCATCAGCGGGTGGTCCGAGGCGCACGTGGCCGGAGGGCGCTCGTGCCCACGGCCCGCCGAACGCACCGCGCCCCAGCGCACCTCAGCCCGCAGCGCCACCTCCGGCACGGTGTCGTCGGCGCCGGGCACAGGGACGGAGACGCACAGGGTCACCCCCGGTACGGCCGCGAGCACCTCGGCGGTGGTCGCCCTCAGGTCGAGCACGCGGCCGCGCCGTACGACGCCGTCGGCGACGACCAGCGCGGCGGCGCCGGAGAGCCGGAGCCGGTCCGCCACGGCGGTGGGACCGAAGCCGGAGAAGACCGGGACGGCGACGGCCCCGAGCCAGGCCAGCGCGAGCTGGACGACGGCTGCCTCAGGGCACATGGACAGCTGGACACCCACCCGGTCCCCGGCGTCGATCCCGTTGCGGCGCAGGCCGGCTGCGACAGCTGACACCTCGTCGACGAGCTCCCGGTAGGTCAGGCTCCCGGCGTCGCCCACCTCGGCCTCCCACACGAGCGCGGCCTCGTCGCCACGCCCCTCGTCCAGCCATCGGAGCAGGGCGCTGTCGACGACGTTGGCGGCCCCACCCGGGAACCAGCGCACCCGCGGGCCGGCGTGCGGGAGGTCGGCCACGGACCGCGGGACCTGCTGCCACCGCAGGCCGATCCAGGCGACGACGCGGTCCCAGAACCCGAAGGGGTCCTGCCGTGCCAGCTCGTCCAGCCCCGCCCGGTCCGCGACGTCGGCGGACCGGCAGAGGTCGAGGAGCCGCGAGCGCCCCAGCTCGGCAGGACCCGGGTACCAGGTGGGGACCGGGTCCATGTCGGTCACCGTGGGACCCCGAGCAGCGCGAGCTCCTCGACGAGCAGACGGGCGAACGCCGGGTCGTTCACGTGCAGGTCGGACTCGACCAGCCGCACGTCGGGGTGCAGGTCGGCGACGAGCGCGTCGCGGAAGGCGGCGTCGGCCTCCGGCCACCAGAACGGTCCGTCGGGACGGTCGAGCTCGCTGAAGCCACCCATCGGCAGCACCACCGCCGTGGTGGCAGGTGCACCCGAGACGCGCTGGGCGACCAGCCGCCCGAGGCGCCTGTTCTCGTCGGCGTCGGTGCGCATCAGGGTCACGTGGGCGTTGTGGGTGTGGAAACGCCTGTCGCGCAGTCGCTCCGGGACGGTCTCAGGGGGACCGAAGTTGACGGTGTCCAGCGCGCCGGGGACCACGACCTGGGGGACGGCCGCCCGTCCAGCGGCCGTGAGCCTGTCCTGGCCCGCCGAGAGCGTGCCGCCGGCGACCAGGTCGGCGAGCTCTGTGGTCGTGACGTCGACCACGGCGGCGAACCGGCCCTCGGCGACGAGCCGCTCGAGGGTCGCACCCCCGGTGCCGTTGGCGTGGAACGCGACCGCACCGGTCCCCCCGGCCTCCAGCAGGTGCCGCACAGCCGAGACGCAGGGAGTGGTGATGCCGAACATGGTGACGGCGACGGCGGCGGGAACAGCCGGCCCGGACGACCGCCGCGCGGCGGCCGACTCCCCGGCGGCACCGGCGGTGGCGGCGGCGGCCCGTCGCAGCACGTCCGCGAGCAGGTCGTTCTCGCCCTCGATGTCGACCACGGGGTGGAACAGGAGCGCGTCGAGGCCCTGCAGGTAGGGACGGGTGTCCCCCGCGACGACGGTGGACACCAGGACCTTGGTGACGCCGAAGGGCAGGACCGTGGCGGCGGCGGCGAAGACGGTGCCGGCGCCCGACCCGCCGCACATCACGACCGCGTCGACCGGGTCGGCTGCGTGCAGCTGCTCCAGGGTCCGGCGCACACCGACCGCCATCGTCGCGACGGCGTCCGCCCGGCCCGCGGCGTGCGCGGCCTGCACGGTCGTCCCGGCCGCCGCGGCGACCCGGTCGGCCGTGGTCTCGCAGACCGCGCCATGCGGCGTGGTCGCGAAGTCGACCCGGTGCACCCGGCAGCCGTGCCGGGCCAGCTCGTCGCGCAGGAGCCCGAGCGGCTCGGGCTTGGTGTCGAACGCGCCGGCCAGGACGACCCGCGGCCCCGGTCGTGGCTCGCCGGTGGCCATCAGCGGACCGGGCCGAGGTCCTGCGCCTTGAACTGCTCCACGACCTCGCGGATCGGCTCCTCCACCGGGAGCCGCTCGATGCTCGACGCGCCGACGAAGCCCACGGTGGAGGTGCGGGCCAGGACGTAGGCGGCGTCCTGCGGGGTCGCGATCGGTCCGCCGTGGCTGACCACGATCACGTCGTCACGGACCGTGCGCGCCGCCACCGCGATCTCCTCGATCAGGGTGACGCAGTCGTCCAGGGTCTTGGTGTACGAGCTGCCGGCGCCGATCGAGCCCCCCAGCGTGAGACCCATGTGGGCGACGACGACGTCGGCACCGGCCTCGGTCATCCAGGTCGCCTCCTCGGGCGTGAACACGTAGGCCATCGTGAACAGGCCCTGCGCCGACGCCTCGCGGATCATCGCGACCTCGCGGTCGTACCCGAACCCGGTGGCCTCCAGGCTCTCCCGCCACCGGCCGTCGATGATCCCGTGGCTCGGGAAGTTGATGACGCCAGAGAAGCCGGCCCGGGTCAGGGTCTCCAGGAACCGTCCCATCACCCGCGTCGGGTCGGTGCCGTTGACGCCGGCGATCACCGGGGTGTCCTGGACCACCGGCAGCACCTCGCGCTCGCCCATCTCGAGGACGATCGCGTTGGCGTCGCCGATGGCGAGCAGCCCGGCGTTGGAGCCGTGCCCGCCCATCCGGTAGCGGCCGGAGTTGTAGATGAGGACCAGGTCGGCCCCGCCCCGTTCGGCGAACTTCGCGGAGATGCCGGTCCCGGCGCCCGCGCCGAGGACGGGCCGACCGGCCGCGACCTCGGCGCGCAGCCGGCGCAGCACGTCGTCTCGGGTGAACATGTGTCGTCCTTCCTGCGGAGCTCAGTACTGCGGGACCTGGACCGGGACGCCCCCGGCCAGGGATGAGTCGTGGGCGCAGATGCCCGGGGCCGTCCAGGCGGCGGACCGGCGGACGTCGACCCACGGGGCCGGCCCTCCGACGGCAGCCCGCACGAAGGCGTCGACGAGGTAGGGGTGCGCGCCTCCGTGCTCTGCGCGCCGGACCTCGGGGGTGCCGTCCGGCAGCGGGGGCATCAGGACCTCCTGCAGGTACGGCACCAGCTCCGCGGGCAGGTCGCCCGGACGGTCCGAGGGGTGCACGAGCTCGACCGTCGAGCGCCGCCCGCGCAGGCCGGTGTCGGGCAGGTCGTCGGCGAGCGGCTGCAGGTCGTACACCCGCAGCGGGTCGCCGTCCTGCAGCGGCCACTCGACGCCGCCGCGGTCGCCGTAGGTGTCGAAGCCCTCGACGTACGACCGCGCGGTCTGGAAGAACGACAGCTGAGGACCGCGCTGACGTCGCTGTCGGTGAGGCGGAACACCCCGGTCTGCGCCGGGAACGGGTTGTCGTAAGCGCCGATCCGCTCGGGCGTCAGCGTCCCGGAACCGAGCGCCGTGACCGTCGCGACCTGGCTCCCGGTCAGCGCGAGCAGCGGTGCCAGGGCGTGCGTCGCGTACTTCATCGGCGGGTAGCCGCGCCAGTACTCGGGGTAGCCGTCGAGGTTCTGGAGGTGGAACCCGCGGTACATCGTCAGCGCACCGAGGCGGCCGTCGTCGGCCAGCTGCTGCACGAACCGGAACTCGCGGCCGTACACGGCGGTCTCCATCATCGTGTACGTCGTGCCCGACTCCCGCTGGGCCGCGACCACCCGGTCGACGTCGGCCAGCTCGGTCGCCATCGGCACCGCGCAGGCGACGTGACGGCCCGCCTCCAGGGCTGCCACCGAGTAGTCCGCGTGGAACCGCACCGGCGCCAGCACGTGCACGGCCTGCCAGCGGTCGTCCAGCAGCATCTCGTGGAAGGCGGTGTACCGGTGCGTGATCGAGTGCCGGCCGGCGACGGCGTCGAGCCGCTCCGGTGACGCGTCGACGACGGCGATCTCCCCGACACCGGGGTGCGCGCGGTAGACGGGGAGGAAGTCCTCGCCGAACCCCAGCCCGACGACCGCGACGTCGACCGTCGACCGGCGGGTCACGAGGTCTCCACGGGCTCGGGGGTACCGCGCAGGAAGGTGACCCCGCCGGTCGCGAAGTTCGGGACGTCGGCCGAGGCAGCCTGCCCCGCCTCGGAGGCGAGCACGCGGTCCATCGCCTCCTCGTCCTCGGCGTAGAGGTCGACCACGAGGTGCAGCGGCGGACCGACGTCGCCCTCCTGGGCGCGGACCCAGGTGAGGTCCCACCCGGTCAGGCCGCGCATCCGGCGGGCGATCGGCAGGTGCACGTCGCGGTAGTAGGTGTCGAACGCCTCTGGGTCGGTCGGGCGGCCGTACAGGATGGTCATGCGGTGCACGTCGGTCTCCTCGGACAGGTCGTCACTTCACGGCACCCACGGACAGGCCCTCGACCAGGCGGCGCTTGGCCACGAGGAAGACGGCGAGCAGCGGCAGGGACGTGAGCAGGGCCAGGCCCATCAGCCGGTTCCAGCTCACGGAGTACAGCGAGGTCTGCTGGGCGAGCAGCCCGCTGACCGGCAGCTCGCGCGGGTCGGTGAGCAGCGTGGTGGCGTAGATGAACTCGCCCCAGGTGATGATGAAGACGATCGCGCCCGACGGTGGCGATGCCGTTCACCAGCAGGGGGACGACGATGCCGAGGAACGTCCTGACGCCGCCGGCGCCGTCGATCTGTGCGGCCTCGAACACCTCCCTGGGGATCGCCAGCACGAAGGGTCGCAGCAGGAGCAACCCGAACGGCACCAGCAGCGCGACGTCGGCGAGGACGAGACCGGTGAGGCTCCCGACCAGCCGCCAGTCGGCGAGGATCCCGTAGAGCGGGATCACCGCCATCGGCTGAGGCACCATCTGCAGCACCAGGAACAGCCCCAGCACGAGCGCGCTCACCCGTGCCCAGCCGTCGCTCACCCGGCGCGCGAGCGCGTAGGCGGCCGGCACGGCCACGACGAGGACGAGCAGCGTGGTGGCGACCGAGATCTTCAGGGACGTCAGCACCGAGGTGCTCGCGATGTCGAGAACGTCGCTGAACGCCGCGAGGGTCGGCGTGAAGACCACGGCGTTCGGCCGGGACAGGACGTCGCGGTCGGACTTGAACGCGGTCAGGGCGATCCACAGCAGCGGCAGCAGGTACACCAGGCCGAGGGCGATCGTGAACGCGCGGGCGCCCGGACCCTGCCGACCGCCCCTCACGCCTGGTCCTCCTCGCGCAGCACGCCGCGCACGTACGGGATCGCGAGCAGCGCCACCGCCGCCATCGACAGCATCGCCACGGCAGCGCCGATCCCGAACGAGTAGGTCTTGAACGCCTCCTGGTAGGCCAGGAACGGCAGCGTCGTCGTGACGGTGCCCGGTCCGCCGCTGGTCATCACGTACACGAAGTCGAAGCTGCGGAACGCGTAGAGGACGACCAGGATCACCAGCACCATCAGGGTCGGGCGCAGCAGTGGGAGCACCACCCGGAACGCGAGCCGGAACGGTCCGGCACCGTCGATCGCCGCCGCCTCGAACACTTCCTGCGGGATCGACATGAGTCCCCCGCGCAGGATCAGGATGGCGAACGGCAGGCTGGCCCACGCGGCCACGAGGCTGACCGACCAGAGCGCCAGGTCCGGGTCGCTCAGCCAGTCGACCTTGTCGACGCCCACCAGGCCCAGCACCGAGTTCACGGCGCCGTCGCCGGCCAGGATGAACTTCCACACGCTGCCGCTCACCAGCGGGGGCAGCGCCCACACCAGCACGAGGAGCGAGAGCACCGCCGAGGCGAGCCGACCTCGCTGAGCGAGCACCGTCGCGGCCACGTACCCCACGACCAGGTCGACGACGAGGACCACGACGGTGAACACCGCGGTCGCCCGGGTCGCCTGCCAGAACCCGGGCTCGGCCAGCACCTCCCGGACGTTCTCCAGCCCGGTGAAGTCCCACTCGCCGATCAGCGTGGCCGGGCCGACGTCGCTGAGGGCCATCCGGACCATCTGCACCAGCGGGAAGACGCAGAGCGCGGCGCTCAGCAGCAGGGCCGGAACCAGGTAGGGCGCGACGCGTGCCCGCGGCACGCGGCCGGACCGGGCGCGTCCCGGACGGCGTCTCAACCGTCCGGGACGCGCGGTCCGACGTGGGGACGGTCAGCAGGATCCCCCGCCTTCCTCCTTGGCGGCCTCGACACCGGCGAGGGCGTCGGCCGCCGCGGTGGCGGCGTCCTTCTCGCCCGACAGCACCGAGCTGCTGGCCTGCCCGATCGCGGTCTGCATGGCCGCGGTCTGCTCATTCGCCGGCCAGTCGCCGGTGTCGCCGGCGGCCGCCACGAACGGCTGGACCAGCTCGTCTGACGGTGAGGGCCTCGTCGTCGGCGAGGTCGGAGCGAGTCGGGATCTGACCCGACGCCTTGAAGTTGATCAGGCTGGCGTCCTGGGACATCCACGCCTCCTCGACGTACTGCCAGGCCAGGTCCGGGTCCTCGGCGAAGGCACCCACACCGATGCCCTCGCCCCCGGGGAAGACGTGGCTGCCCTGCGGCCCGGCGGGGAACCGGGTGGTGCCGACCGTGAAGGAGGCGGCCTTGGCGTCACCGAGGTTCCAGTTGCCGTTGATGCCGAAGGCGTACTTGCCGCTGGTGAAGGCCGACCACGCGTCGGCCTGGTCCCACGTCGCCGTCTCGCGGGGGGTGATGCCCGCCTCGGCCCAGCCCTGGATCCGCTCCATGCCGGTCTGCAGGGCGTCCTCGGACAGGTTGCAGTAGTCGACGCCCTCGCCGAGCAGCTGCGGCATGAACATCCACGCCCCCTCGACGGTCGGCGCACCGGACTGCGCCAGCGGGACGTAGGTGCCGTCGGCCGCCACCGCCTCAGCGCCGTGTCGAACTCCTCCATCGTCTCCGGTGGTGCGATACCGAGGGCGTCCAGTGCGTCCGCGTTGTAGTAGAGGCCCAGCAGGTTCGTGTACGACATGACGTTGTAGACCTTGTCGTCGAACCGGCGCACCGAGCCCTCGGAGAAGAGGTCCTTGTCCTCGTAGCCCTCCCAGTAGTCGGTGATGTCGGCGAAGACGCCGGCCGAGGCCAGGGACGGGAAGTCGACCACCACGTTGTCGAGGATGACGTCCGGGCCGTCCTGGGTCGTCGCCGTGGCGAGCAGCTTGGACGGCAGCTGGTCGAAGGGGATCTGCACGGTCTCGATCGTGACCCCGGGGTTGGCGTCCTCGAACATCGCGTTCTGCTTCTCGAGGGCGTCGTTCTGGCCACCTGCGACGTAGTACGTCCACACCGTGAGGGTGCGGTCGCCTCCGCCGGACGCGGTGTCGTCGGAGGGGTCTTCCCCACCGCACGCGGCGAGGAGGAGGCTCCCCACCAGAGCGGCGCCGACGGCCACCGACCTACGACTGGAAAGGGACATCTGTGCTCCTTCGGCCACGCTGCCATTAAGTCGATCGTCAACGTAAATTCGTTGATGACCGATGTCAAGGTCCGCTGCTATCGTCGGCGGTCGAGTTAATCCATCAGGCGGAGCGCGCAGTGCGGGGAGGGCCGTCGTGTCGACCGCGGTGACGCAGAGCCCGGCCCGGCTGGTCCGCGCCGGTGAGGTGCTGGACCTCGTCCGGCGCGGGCAGGCGACCACCATCTCCGAGCTGTCGGTCGCGATGGGGATGGCACGGTCCACGGTCAGCGAGCGGGTCGACGCCCTGGTCGCCCTCGGGCTGCTGCGGGCGCACGCCGACGTCGTGGCCGGGCGCGGCCGACCGGCCACCGCGTACGCCTTCCACCCGGGAGCCGGTGTCGTGCTGGGCGCCCAGGTCGGCATGAGCGGCATGCGCGTCGCCGTGGGTGACCTCGCGGGCGACATCCTCGCCACCCGGTCCGCCGACGTCGCGATCGGCCAGGGGCCGCAGACCGTGCTGCAGCTGCTCGAGGAGGAGCTCGACCTCGCCATGGCGGAGGTCGAGCAGGACCCGCTCCGACGTGCTCGGCGTCGGCGTCGGCGTGCCCGGACGGATCGAGCTCGAGACCACCGCCGACCTCGGCGCGGGGACCTCGAGGCCGTGGGTGGACTACCCGCTCGAGCAGCACCTCGCGGCCACCTACGGCGTGCCCGTCCTGCTGGACCGCGGCGTCGCGCTGCTCACGACGGCCGAGCACCGCGCCGTCTACCCGGACGCCTCGGTGGTGCTCGGGGTCAAGGTCGGCACCGTGGTGGAGTGCGGCGTGGTCGTCGGCGGCCGGGTCGTGGGTGGCGGGTCGGGGCTGGCGGGCGAGATCGGTCACACGGCGGTCGCCGGGCACGACGTGCTGTGCGTGTGCGGCAACCGCGGGTGCCTCAACGCGGTCGCCGGCGGGGCGGCCCTGGTCCGAGCCCTCACCGAGCAGGGCCTCCAGGTGTCCTCGGCCCGCGAGGTGGCCCAGCTCGCCCTGCGCGGCGTGGTGCCGGCGGCGCAGGCCGTCCGCGAGTCCGGGCGGCTCGTCGGGGAGGTGCTCGCGGGCGCGATCAACCTGCTGAACCCGGACGTCGTGGTCGTGTGGGGCTACCTCGCCGACGCGGGCGACCAGCTGTTCGCGGGGCTGCGCGAGAGCCTCTACCGGTACGGGGTGCCGGCCGCCACCCAGCACGTTCGGGTCGAGCCGGCCAGGCTCGGTGACGACGCAGGCATCCGCGGGGCGGTGACCACCGTCGTCGAGGAGGTCCTGCTCCCCCACCACGTCGACCGGTACGTCCTGAAGGCGCTCTCGGCCGGGTGAGGACGCGGCCGTGATCGGGTTCACGACGACACCGGCCCGGACCCGTCCGTCCCGCCTGCTCGTCCCCGGTGCGGGGGACTAGGGTTGTACGCACAGTTGCGGCCACCGTTTGAGCGGAAGAGGGCGATCAGCGCCGTGTCAGCCTCCCAGTCCCCCATGCCTGCCGGCTTCGGAGCCAACGAGTGGTTGGTCGACGAGATGTACCAGCAGTACCTGGAGGACAAGGAGTCGGTGGACCCCGCCTGGTGGGAGTTCTTCGCCGACTACACCCCCGCCGAGGCCTCCGAGAACGGCGACTGCCGCAGCGGACGACGCGGCGGGCTCGAAGGACGACTCCGACGTGACGCCCCGCCCGGATGCGTCCGCCGTGCAGGCCGAGGACCCCTCCGTCAGCGCGTCCGCGCAGGTGCCGCAGGAGGTCGAGAAGGCTCCCGACGAGCCGGCGCAGAAGGCCCCCGAGAAGCCGGCCGAGAAGGCGGCCGAGCAGGCGGCCGAGAAGCCGGCGGCGTCGGCCCCCACGGGCCCGGCGGCCCGGGCCGGGATCGCGCACCGTTCCACCGCCTCCCCCGCCGCCGGCCCGGACGCCGCCGGCAGCGTCACCGCCTACGACAAGCCGGCCGGGGCCGGGCCCGCGCGCTCGCGCGACGTCCCGCCCGCCAAGGCGCCGGCCCGTGACGCCGCCCAGAAGCCCGGTGCGCCCGAGGCCGTGCGGCTCAGGGGCGCGGCGGCGCGGGTCGTCACCAACATGGAGGCGAGCCTCACCGTCCCCACCGCCACGTCGGTGCGCGCGGTGCCGGCCAAGCTGCTGGTCGACAACCGGATCGTCATCAACTCCAACCTCGCCCGCGCCCGCGGCGGCAAGGTCTCGTTCACGCACCTCATCGGGTTCGCGCTGGTCGAGGCCCTCGCGCACATGCCCGAGATGAACAACGGCTACACCGAGGTCGACGGCAAGCCGGCGGTGATCAAGCCCAACGGCGTCAACCTCGGCATCGCGATCGACCTCGCCAAGGACGACGGCAGCCGCCAGCTGCTCGTGCCCTCGATCAAGGGCGCGCAGGACATGGACTTCGCCCAGTTCTGGGCCGCCTACGAGGACGTCGTGCGCCGCGCCCGCACGGGCAAGCTCGGCGTCGAGGACTTCCAGGGCACCACGATCTCGCTCACCAACCCGGGCACGATCGGCACCGTCCACTCCGTCCCGCGGCTGATGGCGGGCCAGGGCGCGATCATCGGCGTGGGGGCCATGGAGTACCCGGCCGAGTACGCCGGCGCCAGCGAGGAGACCCTCGCCCGGCTGGCGGTCAGCAAGACCATGACGCTGACCTCCACCTACGACCACCGGATCATCCAGGGCGCGCAGTCCGGCGACTTCCTGCGGATCGTGCACGCCAAGCTGCTCGGCGAGGACGGTTTCTACGACCGCATCTTCCGGTCGCTGCGGATCCCGTACGAGCCCGTGCGCTGGGTGGTCGACAAGTCGTTCTCCGACGAGGACGAGGTCAACAAGACCGCCCGCGTGATCGAGCTGATCCACGCCTACCGCGTCCGCGGGCACCTGATGGCCGACACCGACCCGCTGGAGTACCGCCAGCGCCGCCACCCGGACCTCGACGTCCAGACCCACGGGCTGTCGCTGTGGGACCTCGACCGCGAGTTCCCCACCGGCGGGTTCGGCGGCCAGAACGTGATGAAGCTGCGCCACATCCTCGGCGTGCTGCGCGACTCCTACTGCCGCACCACGGGCATCGAGTACATGCACATCCAGGACCCCGACCAACGGCGCTGGATCCAGGCCCGCGTCGAGCGCAAGTACGCCAAGCCCTCCCGCGAGGACCAGCTGCGCATCCTGGGTCGCCTCAACGCCGCCGAGGCGTTCGAGACCTTCCTGCAGACCAAGTACGTGGGGCAGAAGCGGTTCAGCCTCGAGGGCGGGGAGTCGGTCATCCCCCTGCTCGACGCCCTGCTGTCGGCCGCCGCCGACGCCGACCTCGACGAGGTCTGCATCGGCATGCCGCACCGCGGCCGGCTCAACGTCCTGGCCAACATCGCGGGCAAGTCCTACGGGCAGATCTTCCGCGAGTTCGAGGGCACCCAGGACCCCCGCTCGGTGCAGGGGTCCGGCGACGTCAAGTACCACCTGGGCACCGAGGGCGAGTTCACCGCCGAGTCCGGTGCGTCCACCAAGGTGTACCTGGCGGCCAACCCCTCGCACCTGGAGGCGGTCAACCCGGTGCTCGAGGGCGTGGTGCGCGCCAAGCAGGACCGGCTGAACAAGGCCGGCGAGTCGTTCCCGGTGCTGCCCGTCCTGATGCACGGCGACGCCGCCTTCGCGGGCCAGGGCGTGGTGGCCGAGACGCTCAACCTGTCGCAGCTGCGCGGCTACCGCACCGGCGGCTCGGTCCACGTGGTGGTGAACAACCAGGTCGGCTTCACCACCTCGCCCACGTCGAGCCGCTCGTCGTTCTACTGCACCGACGTCGGCAAGATGATCCAGGCGCCGATCTTCCACGTGAACGGCGACGACCCCGAGGCCTGCGCCCGGGTCGCCAAGCTGGCGTTCGACTTCCGGCAGGAGTTCGAGAAGGACGTCGTCATCGACATGGTCTGCTACCGCCGTCGCGGCCACAACGAGGGCGACGACCCGTCGATGACCCAGCCGCTGATGTACTCGCTGATCGAGGGCAAGCGCTCGGTGCGCAAGATCTACACCGAGTCGCTCATCGGCCGCGGCGACATCACCGTCGAGGAGGCCGAGGCGGCGCTCAAGGACTACCAGCAGCAGCTGGAGCGCGTGTTCGCCGAGACCCGCGAGTCCTCGCCCGCGCCGGACCCGCGGGCCGCCGACGGCTCGGACACCCCCGGTGGTCTCGAGCAGCCCATCGCCCAGCAGCGCGACGACGCCGCCGCCCCGCCGCAGCGCGAGACAGCGGTCTCGCTCGAGGTGCTCAAGCGGATCGGCGACGCGTACGTGTCGCCGCCGGAGACCTTCACCGTGCACCCGAAGCTGCGCCAGCTGCTCGAGAAGCGGTCGCAGATGTCCCGCGAGGGCGGGGTCGACTGGGGCTACGGCGAGCTGCTCGCCTTCGGCTCGCTGCTGCTCGAGGGCACCCCCGTCCGTCTCGCCGGGCAGGACTCACGCCGCGGCACGTTCGTGCAGCGCCACGCGGTGCTCACCGACCGCTCCAGCGGCGAGGAGTGGACCCCGCTGCTGTACCTGTCGAACGACCAGGCGCGGTTCTGGGTCTACGACTCGCTGCTGTCGGAGTTCGCCGCCGTGGGCTTCGAGTACGGCTACTCCGTGGAGCGGCCCGACGCCCTGGTGCTGTGGGAGGCGCAGTTCGGCGACTTCGCCAACGGCGCGCAGGTCGTCGTCGACGAGTTCATCTCGTCCTCGGAGCAGAAGTGGGGCCAGAACTCCTCGGTCACCCTCCTGCTGCCGCACGGGTACGAGGGCCAGGGCCCGGACCACTCCTCGGCCCGGATCGAGCGCTACCTGCAGATGTGCGCCGAGGACAACATGACGGTGGCGATGCCGTCCACGCCCGCGTCGTACTTCCACCTGCTGCGGCGGCAGGCGTACCAGCGGCCGCGCCGGCCGCTGGTGGTGTTCACGCCGAAGTCGATGCTGCGGCTGAAGGCGGCCACCTCCGACGTCGAGGACTTCACCACCGGCGGCTTCCGCCCCGTGATCGGCGAGCCGTTCGCCGACGCCGAGCAGGCCCGCGGCGTCGACCGCGTCCTGCTGTGCACCGGCAAGGTCTACTGGGACCTCATCGCGCACCGGGTGCAGTCGGGCGACACCCGCACCGCGATCGTCCGCGCCGAGCAGCTGTACCCGTTCGACGTCGACGCCTGGAGCGAGGCGCTCGCGCCGTTCGGCGACGCCGAGCTGGTGTGGGTGCAGGAGGAGCCGGCGAACCAGGGTGCCTGGCCCTTCGTGGCGCTCAACCTGCCCGACGTCATCGGCCGCACGGTGCGGCACGTCGCCCGCAAGGCGTCCGCGTCGCCGGCCACCGGCTCGTCGAAGAAGCACGCGCTCGAGCAGCAGACGCTGGTCGAGAAGGCCTTCGCCCGCTGACGGGACGGCTGACGTGTACTTCACCGACCGCGGCATCGAGGAGCTCGAGCACCGGCGCGGCGACGACGAGGTCACCCTCGCCTGGGTGGCCGAGCAGCTGCGGGTGTTCGTCGACCTGAACCCGGAGTTCGAGACGCCCGTCGAACGGCTGGCCACCTGGCTCGCGCGCCTCGGCGACGACGACGAGGACTGACTGGTAGACAAGGGGTGTGACGGACGAGAGCTCTCCCGGCGGACTGCGGATCTGCGTCGTCGGCGACGACCTCGTCGCGGGGGTCGGCGACCCCAAGTCGCTCGGCTGGACCGGTCGGGTCGCGGCGCGCACCCCCCACCCGGCCGGCGGTCTGGCGGTGTTCCCGCTCGGCGTGCCCGGCGAGGGGACGCCCGGCCTGGTCGAGCGGTGGCAGACCGAGACCGCGCGCCGCTTCGACGACGCCGCCGACAACCGGCTCGTCGTCGGGCTCGGCACCGCCGACCTCGACGCCGGCACGAGCCTGGCGCGCAGCCGGTTGAACCTGGCCAACGTCCTGGACGACGCGATGTCGCGCTCGGTGCGCACCTTCGTGGTCGGGCCGCAGCCGGGCCAGGACGCCGCCCGCAACGAGCGCGTCGCCGACCTGTCGACCGCGTTCGCCGACGTGTGCGACCGCCGGTCGGTGCCGTACGTCGACTGCTACGGCCCGCTCTCGTCGCACGAGCAGTGGTTCGCCGACCTCGCGGCCGGCGACGGCACCCACCCCGGGCAGGCCGGGTACGGGCTGGTCGCCTGGCTGGTGCTGCACGGCGGCTGGCACGCCTGGCTGGGCGTCCCCCAGGCCTGATCACGGCCCGGGTCGGGTCTCACGGGGCCGTGACCTGCAGCTGGCTGACGGCGTAGCACTCCTCGTCGTCGACCGCGGTCGGCAGGCGGTCGATGCTCAGCGAGACCGGCACGCCGTCGGCGTCGACCTCGAGGTCCACCACCGCGTCCGGCCCCGCCGAGCCGGCCAGCTCCAGCAGGTCCGCCAGGGTGGGCACGTCCTCCAGGTCCGGCTCGTACGGGGACTCGTCGAGCCCGACCACCTCGGTCACCTCGCCGTCGCGGACCACCACCCGGTACTCGCCGAGCAGGCTCCGCAGCCCGCAGGCGGAGGTCAGCACGTACTCGTAGGAGGCGGGCAGAGCGCGCTCGGAGGCGGTAGAGGGCGACGACGGGCCGGAGGACGTGGGCGAGGTCGGCCCGCAGGCCGCGAGGCCGACTGACGAGGCGGCGAGCACGACGGCAGCTCTTCGCAGGTCCATGCCGGTCGGACGGTGGGCGGGCGGGGCCGGTTCCTGCGGCGAAGCCCGCGTCAGGCCGCGGGCGGGTCGCCGCCGGCGCCGCTGAGCCACACCAGCACCATCGCGACCGTCGCGAGCAGGACGACCACACCGGTGACCGCCGCGGCGCAGCCCAGCGCGCGGGCGGTGCTCCAGCGGGCGGGCAGGACGAACGGCAGCACGAGGGCGGCCACGGCGCCGAGGGCCACCACCGCGACGCCGGTGAGGACCAGCAGGAACCCCACCCCGATACCGCACCCGACCGTCTCGCCGCACACCACCGTGCCGCGGTCGACGAGCAGGTCGACCACGGCCCCGATCGCGGAGAACGACAGCACCGTCCCGACCAGCGACCCGATCAGGACCACCACGCCCGCGAGCACGCGGACGCCACCGCCCAGCGTCGTCGTGGGGCGGGGAGGTTGCTGCACGGTGGTCAGTCTGCCGTCCTGCGCGGCCTGGCCCGGCTCGTCGTCCCCAGCCGGGGAACCCACTCGCGATATATCTTGACTCTCGCGAACTCGCGATATAACGTGACTCTCGCCAACGCGATATAACGCGAATCTGAGGAGCAGGGACGATGTCGGAGCAGTGGAGCGTGGACGGTCCGAGGGTGATCGAGGTCGGCGGGCCGGACGAGGTCCCCCAGCACGTGGGCGTCCGCCTGCTGTCGGGGCAGGTCGACGTCGTGGCCCACGACGACCTGGACACGATCACCGTCGAGGTCAGCCGGATCAGCGGTCGCCCGCTGGAGATCAGCTGGAGCAACGGGCGGCTCGAGGTGGCCCACCCGAAGCTGAGGTGGGAGGGGATGCTCGACGGCATCGTCTCCGGGGCGGTCTTCCGCTCCGACGACCGCGCCGAGATCAGCATCGCCGTCCCGCGCGGGGTGACCGTGCACCTCGGCACCGTCTCGGCCGAGGGCCTGGTCAGCGGCACCACCGCCGACGCCAAGGTGCAGACGGTCTCCGGCACCATCGTGGTCGACCACGTGCGCGGCCACGTCGACGCCAAGACCGTCTCGGGCTCGATCGAGGTGCGCCACCAGGAGGGCCCGCTGTCGGGCAACACGGTCTCCGGCTCGCTCACGGTGCAGGCCGTGACGATGGAGCACCTGCGGGCCAACACCGTGAGCGGCTCGCTGACGGTCGACCTGCAGTCCGGGCCGAGCACGCTGCTCACCAAGTCCGTCTCCGGCGACGTCGTGGTGCGCATCCCGGCCGACGCCGGCTACGAGGTCACCGCCAAGTCGGTGTCCGGACGCGTCACCGCCGGCTCCGAGCAGGTCTCGCGCCGGCCGGGCAAGGTCGAGGGCGTCCTGCGCGACGGCCACCCCGACATCAAGCTCGTGGCGCAGACCGTGTCGGGCGACGTCACCGTGCTGCGCGCCCCCGAGCGCGACGCCCAGCCCTCCGCCGGGAAGTTCCTGTGAGCCCCGTCTTCGGGCACGGTCAGCTGCGGCTCTACCTGCTCAGCCTGCTCGACGAGGCCCCCCGCCACGGGTACGAGGTGATCCGGGCGCTCGAGGAGCGGTTCGACGGCATGTACTCCCCCAGCGCCGGCACCGTGTACCCGCGGCTCGCCCGGCTGGAGGAGGAGGGCCTGGTCGAGCGGGAGGACGAGGGTCGCAAGACGGTGTACCGCATCACCGAGGCCGGTCGCGCCGAGGTCCGTTCCCGCACAGCGGACCTGGACGACCTCGACGCCGAGATCAGCGAGTCGGTGCGCCGGCTGGCCGCGGAGGTCCGCGACCAGGTGCGCTCGGCGAGCATGAGCCTGCGCGACGAGCTCAAGGCCGCGGCCAAGGCGGCCCGCACCGCCTCGCGGCAGGCCACCCACGAGGCCACCACCGGGTGGGGCGACGACTGGACGCCCGACCCGGGCAAGCGGTCCAAGGACGGTCTCGGCCGCGCCGAGTCGGCCGTGGCCCGCGCCCGCAGCGAGATCCGTTCCCTGGCAAGGCGTCACGGCGTGACGACCGACCAGGCCGACCAGATCGAGGCGGCGCTCGTCCAGGCCGTCACCACCATCCGCGACGTCCTGTCGCAGCCCCGCCAGTGAACGAGAAGCGAAGGAGCACGCCATGTACGTCGACGAGCGCATGATCGCCCAGAGGCACCGCGAGGACATCACCTCCGCCGCCACCACCCGCCTGGCCCGCGCCCTGCGCGGCCAGCAGAAGGCCCGCCGCCGGCACCTCACCGCCGACGACCACCTCGAGCGGGCCCTGCACGCCGGCTGAGTCCCGAACGCCCAGCACCACCAGCGCCGCCCGGTCCGACCGGGCGGCGCTGCTGCGCGTCAGCAGGGCAGGGGTTCGACCTCGACGACCTGGCGGGTGCCGAGGGGGCTGGTCCATTCGTGGGCGGTCACGGTGCCGGATGCGTTGGTGAGCGTGCGGCAGTGCCAGAGGGCGGCGGTCTTGTAGCGGTGGCACCGGCGCGATCTGGGGGACAGGTTCTGGACCGAGGTGGGTCCTCTGGGGTGGGGGATGGTGTGGTCGAGGTCGCAGCGTGAGGCGGGGACGGCGCAGCCGGGGAAGGTGCAGACGGGGTCGCGGGCGCGGACGAAGTCGGCGATCTCGACGGTCGGGGTGTAGGCGTCGGTCTGGTGCCGGGGTTCGGGCTGCTTCGCGATCGCGCGCCGCGCTGCGCCGACGAGAGCCTCTCGGGTCCAGCCGGTCTCAGGATCACGGCCGATGCGCAGCAGCCGGATGAGGTACCCGTCACGGTCGGCGAGCAGGACGCAGGTGCTCGCGCCGCGGTCCAGTGCCTGGTCGGCGACGACGCGCGCGACGGCGGCGGTCACGGGCACGGGGACACCGTTGCCGCGGACCTCGCCGGTGGTGTGGCTGGTCGGGTCGTCGCTGGTGAGGGTGTCCAGGGTGATCACGACGCCGACCTCGCGCTGCACCCGACCCCCGGCCCTGCCTCCAGTACCGGCCGGGCCGGTGCCGTCGTCGCAGACGGCATCGAAGAGCAGGTCGAGCTCGGCCATGCCGCGGGTGCGGCCGGCCAGCTCGTCGCGGGTCAGACCGCGGACGCGGGCCCGGCAGGTGGCGGCGATGGTCTGGACCATCTCGGTCGGTCCGGTGACGGTCATCGTGGACAGTGCCGGGTTCTCCGGGTGCGTCCACACCGAGACGCCGGTGCGGCGGCGGACCTCGTCCCTGACCTGCTCCTCGTGGTCGCGGCGGACGGCGGCGACCGCGGTGGTGACCCGGCGGGTGAACCGCTCCGGGGTCGGCCCGTCCCACGGCCCGACGGTGCCGGTGCCGTCCAGCACCGGCGACGGCAGCCCGTCCAGCACGACGGCCTCGACCTTGCCGGCCTGCCGGTCGGTCAGGTCGGCGGTGTGCTCGGCCATCGTCCGCGCCCGCACGAGGTCGATCCGCCCGGTCTCCAACGCGCCCAGGGTGCCGTTCAGCCTGGTGCACAGCGCCCGGGCCAGCACGACGTCCTGCTCGGCCCAGTAGCTGCTCAGCCCGGTCGCGGCCGCGACCTCGGACGCGGCCTGCACGTCGAGATCGTGCTCGGTGATCCGCCCGCACCCCAAGGCGTCACCTCGCGAGGAGTCACCCAGGCGGTAGGACTCCTGCGCGTGCACGTGCCGGGTGATCGCCCACACCCGCCGCAGGTGCTCGGCCTGGTGCGCGAACCCGGCCAGGGAGTGCGCGCGCAGGTTCGCGACCAACGCCGCGCCCTGCGCCTCCGCACCGTCCCCCGACCTCATGGAACAAGGTTAGATGCCACCACTGACAACGAGTCTCGTGCGTTTGTCGTACACATGTACGCGCGCAGACATCGACGTGCACGACCGTCAGGGTCGGGTGAGGACCACCTTGCCGAACAGCTCGCCGGACTCCATCGCGGCGAAGCCCTCGCGGGCGTCCTCCATGGGGAGGGTCCGCTCGATCACCGGGCGCACACCGGTGGTGCGGCAGAACCGCACCAGGTGGTCGAGCTCGGAGCGGGTGCCCATCGTCGAGCCGACCACGTTGAGCTGCAGGAAGAACACCCGGCTGAGGTCGGCAGAGGGGTCGGGCCCCGACGTGGCGCCGGACACGACCACCGTCCCGCCCGGGCGCAGCGACTTCAGGCTGTGCGACCAGGTGGCCTTGCCCACCGTCTCGAGCACGGCGTCGACCCGCTCGGGCAGCCGGGCGCCGGACTCGAACGCCTGGTCGGCGCCGAGCTCGACCGCCTTGGCCCGCTTCGCCTCGTCGCGGCTGGTGGCCCAGACCCGCAGTCCCGCAGCGCGTCCCAGCGCGATGGCGGCGGTCGCGACGCCGCCGCCGGCGCCCTGCACCAGCACGGTGCCGCCGGGCTGCACCTTCGACTTGGTGAACAGCATCCGGTACGCCGTGAGCCACGCGGTCGGCAGGCACGCGGCCTCCTCGAAGGACAGCTCGGCCGGCTTGGGCACCAGGTTCCGCCGCGGCACGACCACCTCGTCGGCGAACGTGCCCTGGTGCACCTCCGAGAGCAGCGACCGCTTCGGGTCCTCGGTCTCGTCGCCCGCCCAGTCGGCCGAGGACACCACGGCGTGGACGACGACCTCGTTGCCGTCGTCGTCGAGGCCCGCGGCGTCGCACCCGAGCACCATCGGCAGCCGGTCGGCCGGCAGCCCCACCCCGCGCAGGCTCCACAGGTCGTGGTGGTTCAGGCTCGCGGCACGCACCCGCACGCGGGCCCAGCCCTCGGGCACCTCGGGGGACTGACGCTCCCCCACCTCCAGCGCGCTCAGCGGGTCGTCGGCGGACTGACGGGCGGCGTAGACGGCGAACATGACCTCACCCTAGGCAGCCGGGGTCCTCAGGGCTCATCCAGCCGACCTCCAGGGTCCGTGGGTAGCCTGCGGCCATGAGCCCGGAGGCAGATCCCGACCCTGCTCCTCGGACCCCTGCTGCGCTTCGTCGACACCACGCGCGCCACGGTCTGGGTCGAGACCGACCGTCCCTGCACCGTCGAGGTGCGCGTCGCGGGTGCCGAGACCCGGACCGAGCCGACGTGGACCGTGCACGACCACCACTTCGCGCTGGTGAGCCTCGACGGCCTCGAGACCGCCAGCGAGCACGAGTACACCGTGCACCTCGACGACCACCAGGTCTGGCCGGAGGCCGGCAGCAGGTTCCCGCCGAGCGTGATCCGCACCTTCAGCCACGACGAGTCGTTCCGGCTGTCGTTCGGGTCGTGCCGCCGCTCGGCGCCGATGGACCAGGCGAACCTGAAGAAGGTCGGGGCCGACGCCCTGGTGGCGCTCGCGCACCGCATGATGGACGGCGGTCACGAGCGCTGGCCCGACGCGCTCTTCCTGGCCGGCGACCAGGTGTACGCCGACATCCCCTCGCCCGAGCAGCGCGCCCGGCTGCTGGCCCAGCACGGCGTGGCGGACGAGGACCAGCTCGACCCGGACGACCCGATGACCGAGGTGGCCGCGGAGATCCAGAACTTCGAGGAGTACACCTGGCTCTACCACGACACGTGGATGGAGCCGCGCGTCCGCTGGCTGCTGTCGACCGTGCCGACCGCGATGATCCTCGACGACCACGACCTGCGTGACGACTGGAACACCTCGCAGGAGTGGCGTGATCGCGTGACGAGGACACCGTGGTGGCGCGAGCGGGTCGTCGGCGCGTTCGCCTCGTACTGGGTGTACCAGCACCTCGGGAACCTCTCGCCGACCGAGCTGGAGCGGGACGTCCTGTACCGCCGGATCCGCGCGGAGACCGACGACGACGCCCGCACCCGTCTGCTCGACGACTTCGCCTGGCAGGCGGACGCGACGCCGGACAGCGCGCGTTGGAGCTTCTTCCGCGACTTCGGCACCGAGCAGCACGGCATCCGGCTCGTCGTCGTCGACGCGCGCTGCTCGCGGGTGCTCGACCCCGAGCGGCGCGCGATGGTCGACGACGCCGAGTGGGCCTGGTTCAGCGAGCAGGTGCTGCCCACCGACGGCACGAGGCTCGACCACGTGATGATCGGCGCCACGCTCCCGGTGCTGCTGCTGCCGGGGATCCACCACCTCGAGGGCTGGGACGAGGCCCTCGCCCGCGGGAGGTGGGGCCGGCGCGGGCAGCGGTTCGCGGAGTGGTTGCGGCAGAAGGTCGACCTCGAGCACTGGGCGGCGTTCCGCACCTCGTTCCACCGCCTCACCGATCTCATCGCCCGGGTGGGACGTCAGGAGCGGCCGCCGTCGAGCGTCCTGATCCTCAGCGGCGACGTGCACTGCTCGTACACCGCATCGGGACGGCTGGACGGGATCGACCCGGCCCGCACCGGGTTCCACCAGCTGACCATGTCGCCCTTCCGCAACCCGCTCGAGCCGCCGATCCGCGTGGCCAACCACCTGCTCAACATGCGACCGGTGCGCGCGGTGCTGCACCGGCTCGCGCGGTGGGCCGGCGTGCCGGACGTCGACGTCGAGTGGGAGGTCGACCACGGGATGTGGTTCGACAACGGCGTGATGACCGTCGTCTTCAGCGGGCGCGAGGCCGTCGTCGAGATCGACCACGCGCACGTGCGCGGCGGCGAGCAGGTGCTGGAGCGCACCCTCACCGAGCAGCTCACGCCGCAGCGCGGCTAGACCCCCACGGCGCGCCTAGGCACGCACCACCCCGTCCCGGCGCGCAGCGGCCGCCACCGCCGCGGCCACCGCCGGCACCACGCCGCTCGTCGAAGACCGACGGCACGATCTCGCCGGCCGTCGGCTTCGGCACGCACGCCGCGATCGCCTCTGCCGCAGCGAGCTTCATCCCCTCCGTCACCCTCGTGGCGCGCACGTCGAGCGCACCCCGGAAGATGCCGGGGAAGGCGAGCACGTTGTTGATCTGGTTGGGGAAGTCGCTGCGACCGGTCGCGACGACCGCAGCGTGCCGGGCGGCCACGACAGGGTCGACCTCGGGGTCGGGGTTCGCCATCGCGAAGACCATCGAGCGAGGTGCCATCGACGCGATCGCCGCCTCGTCGACCTGCCCGCCGGAGACCCCGACGAACACGTCCGCGTCGGCCAGCGCGTCCTCGATCGTCCCGCGCAGCACCCGTGGGTTGGTGGTCGCGGCGAGCCGGCGCTTGTGGTCGGGCAGGTCGGGCCGGGACGGCTCGACCACGCCCCGCGAGTCGCACACCACGACGTCGCGGACCCCTGCACGACGCAGGATCGCGGCGATCGCCACGCCCGCTGCGCCCGCGCCGCTGATCACCACCCGGAGCCCGTCGAGGTCCTTGCCCACCACCTGGGCGCCGTTGACGAGCGCGGCGAGCGTCACGACGGCGGTGCCGTGCTGGTCGTCGTGGAACACCGGCAGGTCGAGCCGCTCCTGCAACCGGCGCTCCACCTCGAAGCAGCGAGGTGCGCTGATGTCCTCGAGGTTGATCCCGCCGAACGTCGGCGCCAGCGCGGCCACGATCTCGACCAGCAGGTCGACGTCGGTGGTGGCCAGGCACAGCGGGACGGCGTCGATGTTCGCGAAGTGCTTGAACAGCAACGCCTTCCCCTCCATCACCGGCATCGCGGCCTCCGGGCCGACGTCACCGAGCCCCAGCACGGCGGTGCCGTCCGACACGACGGCGACGGTGTGGGCGCGTCCGGTGTAGGTGTCGACGAGCGAGCGGTCGGCCGCGATCGCGCGGGAGACCTCGGCGACGCCCGGCGTGTAGGCGATCGACAGGTCGCGGCGGTCGCGCAGCGGCCGGACGGGGACGACCTCGAGCTTGCCGCCGAGGTGGGCGGCGAGCACCGGGTCGAGATGGGCGGACGGCTGGACGGGTGCGGACGAGAGCAGTGCGGACATGGTGAGAACCCCTGGTGGACGTCGAGAGTCGGCGTGCACGGCGGGCGCAGCCCTCGATGGGGTGCGCACCTGCCGGCCGGGGTCGGGGCCGAGGTCGTCGCCGTGCGTCGGCGGGGGTCACCCGCCTACCGCCCACCCTGCCAGACCGGTGCCGCGGCGTCACGCCTCCGCGACCCGGTGTGACGCGGGCTACTCGGTCGCGGAGGACACCGGCCGGACGCGGCCGGGGCGCGGCCACAGCCGCGCCAGCACCACGGCGAGCAGACCGTCGGACGGGACGGCACCGGCCGACCAGGAGTCGACGCCCTCCGCCGGGTTGTCCCGCTCGACCCACCAGCCGTCCGGGTCGGGCCGCAGCAGCCGCTTCACCGACAGCGGCCGGTGGTCGCGCCAGGTGACCACGACCACCTGCCCCGGCCGGGCACGGCGGGCGCGACGGGCGACCAGCAGGTCGCCCTCGCGGAGCGTCGGCAGCATCGAGCGGCCGCGCACGCGCAGCACCGGGAGCACCAGCCACCAGGGCCAGGGGTGCTCGGCGTGCGGGTCGTGGGCCACGGCGAGTAGTGTCGCAAGCACACCGCAAGCAGATCCCCAGAGGCCCGGAGAGGGCCCCGAGAGAGGACGGACATGCGCCTGTTCCGACAGCTCGTCACCGACGTCAGCGCCCACTGCGACCTTCCGTGCGGGGTCTACGACCCGGCGCAGGCCCGCATCGAGGCGGAGTCGATCAAGATGATCATCGGCAAGGTCGCCGACAACGACGACCCCGACTTCCGCACCCGCGCGATCATCATCAAGGAGCAGCGGGCCGAGCTGGTCAAGCACCACCTGTGGGTGCTGTGGACCGACTACTTCAAGCCGCCGCACTTCGAGAAGTACCCGAACCTGCACACGCTGTTCAACGAGGCCACCAAGCTCGCCGGCGCCAGCGGCGCCAAGGGCAGCCTCGACGCCACGGTCGCCGACCAGCTGCTGGCCAAGATCGACGAGATCGCCGAGATCTTCGCCGAGACCAAGAAGGCCTGACCACGGCTCGACGACGGGCCTGACCGCACCACCCGGGAGCCGGGACGCCGACGAGGCGTCCCGGCTCTCGCGCGTCCGGCGCCCGTTGCGCCGCTTCTGCCCTGATCGGGAGTAGGTTCCTGGTCGCCCCCGAGCAGAGTCGCCCCCGAGCAGAGAGGTCACCGATGTCCGATCTGAGCAAGTCCCCCCTGCAGGACCAGTCGCCACCCGGACGCGAGGACCCCGTCGGCCGCAGCCGGGCGGACGACGACAAGACGCCCCTCAACTGGCTGCTGCTGGTCCCGATCGTCATCTGCCTCGCCGTGCCGTTCTTCAACAAGGACGAGCCGTCGCTGTTCGGCCTGCCGTTCTTCTACTGGTTCCAGCTCGCGATCATCCCGATCGGCGTGGCCTGCACCGTGATCGTCTACCGCGCGCACCGCCGCAACGTGAGGGGTGGTCGCTGATGGACATCAACATCGTGGAGATGACGGTCTTCGTCCTGCTCTTCCTGCTGGTGACCGTGATGGGGTTCTACGCGGCCAACTGGCGCAAGGCCGACTCGATGGAGCACCTCGACGAGTGGGGGCTCGGCGGGCGCAGCTTCGGCGGCTGGATCACCTGGTTCCTGCTCGGCGGCGACCTGTACACCGCGTACACCTTCGTCGCCGTCCCGGCGCTGATGTTCGGCGCCGGCGCGGCCGGGTTCTTCGCCGTCCCGTACACGATCATCGTGTACCCGCTGGTGCTGCTGTTCCTGGTCCGGCTGTGGTCGGTCAGCCACGTCCACGGCTTCGTGACGCCGGCCGACTTCGTCCGCGCCCGGTTCGACTCCCCCACGATGGCGCTGCTCGTCGCCATCACGGGCATCGTCGCGACGATGCCGTACATCGCGCTGCAGCTGGTCGGCATCGAGGCCGTCCTGAAGGCGATGGGGCTCACCGGCACCGGCTTCGTCTCGCACCTGCCGATCCTGATCGCGTTCGCGATCCTCGCCGCGTACACCTACAGCAGCGGGCTGCGTGCGCCGGCGCTGATCGCGTTCGTCAAGGACGCGCTGATCTACCTCGTCATCATCGTCGCGGTGATCTACATCCCGAGCCAGCTCGGCGGCTGGGACGGCATCTTCGCCGCGGCCGACGCCAAGTTCGAGGCCTCCCCCAACCCCGGTGACGGCGTGCTGCTGACCTCGGGTCCGGCGCAGCTGCAGTACGCGACGCTGGCGCTCGGCTCGGCGATGGCGCTGTTCCTCTACCCGCACTCGCTCACCAGCGTGCTCGCGGCCAAGGACCGGCACACGATCCGCCGCAACATGGCGGCGCTGCCGGCCTACTCGTTCGTCCTCGGCCTGCTCGCCCTGCTCGGGTTCATGGCGATCGCCGCCGAGATCACGCCGATCGTCAACGAGGAGACCGGCAAGGTCGACGCGAACACCGTCGTCCCGCTGCTGTTCGACAAGATGTTCCCGGACTGGTTCGCGGGCGTGGCCTTCGCCGCGGTCGCGATCGGGGCGCTCGTGCCGGCCGCGATCATGTCGATCGCCGCGGCGAACCTGTTCACCCGCAACATCTACAAGGAGTACATGAGGAAGGACGCCACCCCGGCGCAGGAGGCGAAGGTCTCCAAGCTCACCTCGCTGGTGGTCAAGGTCGGCGCCCTGCTGGTGATCGTCTCGCTCGACCCGCAGTTCTCCATCGACCTGCAGCTCATCGGCGGCGTGATCATCCTGCAGACCCTGCCCGCGCTGGCGCTGGGCCTGTACACCAGCTGGTTCCACCGCGGCGGCCTGATCGCCGGCTGGGTCGCGGGCATGGGCTCCGGCTTCTGGATGCTGTACACGATCAAGCAGATCGGGCTCGACCCGGTGACCGGCGAGTGGGGCGCGGTCATCCGTCCGCACTTCGGCGGCTCGGCGTTCCCGCTGGCGAACCTCGGCCTGGACACCAAGCTCGTCGTCTACGCCGGCTTCATCGCCGTGGCGCTCAACCTGCTCGTGGCCGTCGTGGCCACGCTGGTGCTGCGCGCGATGAAGGTGGCCGAGGGCACCGACCGGACCCGCGAGAACGACTACACCGCCGACCAGGGCGACCCGCGGGTCAAGGACCTCGACCTCGACCACGCCGGCGCCCCCGGCACCCCGGCCGACACGTAGGAGCACCCCGCCCCTCGGTGTCCTAGGGTCGGCCCCATGAGCGACGAGGCCGACCACCAGGGCACCGAGGGGCACGGCGGGCAGCAGGTCACGAGGGTGGCTGCGGCGCACGGGGTCGACACGGTGTTCACCCTCTCCGGGGCGCACGTGTTCCCGGTGTACGACGCCGCCGTGAAGTTCGAGCCCGCGCTCCGGCTGCTCGACGTGCGGCACGAGCAGACCGCGGTCTTCGCCGCCGAGGCCACGGCGAAGCTGACGCGCAGGCCGGGGTTCGCCGTGGCCACCGCGGGACCCGGTGTCACCAACACCGTCTCGGCGATGACGACCGCGCACTTCAACGGCTCCCCCGTCGTGCTCCTCGGCGGACGGGCGCCGGCGTGGCGCTGGGGCAGCGGCAGCCTGCAGGAGATGGACCACGTCCCGCTGCTCGCGCCGGTCACCAAGCACTCCACCACCATCGGGCAGGTCGACGCGATCACCTCCGGTGTGCACGAGGCGTTCTCGCTCGCCACCGCACCCCACCGCGGACCCGTGTTCGTCGACGTCCCGATGGACGTGCTGTTCTCCCGCTGCCCGATGCCGGACGTGCCGGTGGTGCGGCCGACGCGCGCACCCCGACCCGGACGAGGAGCAGGTCGCCGCGGCGGTGCGGGCGCTGCGCGAGGCGCACCACCCGGTGCTCGTGCTCGGCTCGGACGTGTGGACGGGTCGGCGCCGAGGAGGCCGCCGCCCGGTGCGCGGAGGCGCTGGGCTGCGCGGTCATCACGAACGGGATGGGACGCGGGGTCGTCCCGGGCGGGCACCCGCAGCTCGTCACCCGGGCCAGGGGCCGAGCGTTCGGCGAGGCCGACCTCGTCGTGGTGGTCGGCACGCCGCTCGACTTCCGGCTCGGCTACGGCCAGTTCGGCGGCAAGGACGGCGCCGCGCCCGCGGCGGTGGTGCACGTCGTCGACGGGGCCGACCAGCTCGCGACCCACGCCACCCTGGCCGCCGGCGTGGTCGGCGACCTCAGCGCGGTGCTCGACCGGTTCGCGGCCGAGGTCGCCCCGCAGCAGCCGCACCGCGGCGAGACCGACCGCTGGGTGGCCGACCTCGCCGACCACGCGCGGGCGGCGGTGGCGCAGGACGCCGACCAGCTCGCGTCCACGTCCGACCCGGTGCACCCGGCCCGGATCTACGGCGAGCTGAACAAGCGGCTCGACCCCGACGCCGTGGTCATCGGCGACGGCGGCGACTTCGTCTCGTTCGCGGGGCGGTTCGTCGAGCCGCGCCGTCCCGGGCGCTGGCTCGACCCCGGCCCGTTCGGCTGCCTCGGCACCGGCCTCGGCTACGCGATCGGCGCGCGCCTGGCGCACCCCGGACGCCCAGGTGGTGCTGCTGCTCGGCGACGGCGCGGCAGGCTTCTCGCTCACCGACGTCGACACCCTCGTGCGGCACGACCTGCCGGTGGTGATGGTGATGGGCAACAACGGCGCCTGGGGGCTGGAGAAGGGCCCGATGAACATGCTCTACGGCTACGACGTGGTCGCCGACCTCACGCCGCAGACCCGCTACGACCAGGTCGTCACCGCGCTCGGCGGCGGCGGCGAGATGGTGACCTCGCCGGAGGAGGTCGGGCCGGCGATGGACCGCGCGTTCGCCTCCGGCGTGCCGTACCTGGTCAACGTCGTGACCGACCCGGCCGCCGCCTACCCGCGCACCACCACCGGGATCTGACGTGGTCGTGGTCAGCGTGCGCCGGGCGCGCGAGGACGAGCTCGACGAGGCCGGACGCGTGGTCGCCGAGGCGTACCGCGCCGGCGAGGGCACCCCGGACCACTACCTCGACGTGGTGGCCGACGCCCGGGCGCGCGCCGCCGACGGCGAGGTGCTGGTGGCGGTCGACGACGGCGGGGCGCTGCTCGGGAGCGTGACGTTCGTGCTGCCGCCGTCCCCGCTGGCGGAGCTGAGCCGCCCGGACGAGGCCGAGTTCCGGATGCTGGGCGTGACCCCCGCCGCCCAGGGGAGAGGCGTGGGCGCCGCGCTGGTGCAGGCCTGCCTCGACCGCGCGCGCGACGCCGACCGCGACGGCGTGGTGCTGTGCACCCAGGACACGATGACGTCCGCGCACCGGGTCTACGAGCGGTTCGGGTTCGTCCGCGATCCCGAGCGCGACTGGTCGCCGGTGCCGGGGGTCGAGCTGATCGCCTACGAGCTCAGGTTCCCACCCGCGCCAGGAAGCGCTCCGGGTCGACCAGCACGCGGGTGATCTCGCCGGTGGCGAGCAGCCGCTCGCCGACGTCCTGGGCCTGGACGGCGAACTTCAGCAGCCGGCCGTCCTGGCTCTCCAGGGTGGCGGTGACGGTGACCTCGGCACCCACGGCGCTCGCGGCGAGGTGGTCGAGCCGCACCCGGGTGCCCACCGACGTGCGGCCCTCGGCGCCGGGCACCTCGACGGCGCAGGTGGCGGCCTCGCACCACGCCAGCACCCGCGGCGTGGCCAGCACGGGCAGGTCTCCGCTGCCGAGCGCGACGGCGGTGTCGTCGGGCCCGACCGTGAAGGTCAGCGCGGCGGAGGTCAGCTCAGCAGCCCCAGCCGGCGCAGCTCGACGGTGAGGTCGTGCGGGTTGGACGAGGCGCCCATGGCGTCCTCGAGCGAGACGATGCCGTCGCGGAAGAGCGAGACCAGGTGCTGGTCGAAGGTCTGCATCCCGTAGAACGCGCCCTCGGAGATCAGCTCGGTGATCGAGGAGGTCTTGTCCGGGTCGGCGATGGCGTCGGCGATCCGGCCGGTGTTGATGCAGATCTCCATCACCACGGTGCGGCCCTGGCCGTCGGAGCGGGGCACCAGCCGCTGGCAGATGATGCCGCGCAGCGAGGCGGCCAGCGAGAGCCGGACCTGCTTCTGCTCGTGCGGCGGGAAGAAGTCGATGACGCGGGTGATGGTCTCGGCGGCGTCGGTGGTGTGCAGCGTCGACATCACGAAGTGGCCGGTCTCGGAGGCCGACAGGGCCGCGCCGACGGTCTCGGAGTCGCGCATCTCGCCGACCAGGACGACGTCGGGGTCCTGGCGCATCGCGGCGCGCAGGGCCACCGCGAAGTTGTCGGTGTCGATCCGCACCTCGCGCTGGTTGATCATCGCGGACTTGTCCTGGTGCAGGACCTCGATCGGGTCCTCGATCGTGACGATGTGGACCTCGCGGTTGGTGTTGATGTGATCCACCATCGCCGCGAGCGTGGTCGTCTTGCCGGAGCCGGTGGGGCCGGTGACCAGGACCAGGCCGCGGGGCTCGAGGGCGAGCGCGGCCAGGGCCGGCGGCATGCCCAGCTCGTCGAGGGACATCGCGCCGATGGCGACCCGGCGGAAGACCAGGCCGACCGAGCCGCGGGACCGGAAGGCGTTGACCCGGAACCGGCCGACGCCGGGGATCGAGTAGCCGAAGTCGGCCTCGTTGGTCCGCGCGAAGACCTCCTTGAGGTCCGGGCGGATGATCTCGTCCAGCATCGCCTGGGTGTCCGTGGGCAGCAGGTCGCGCGAGCGCAGCTTGCGCAGCCGGCCGTCGATCCGGATCCGCGGCGCGGAGCCGACCTTGCAGTGCAGGTCGGACCCGGTGAGCTCGGACAGCGCACGCAGGAACGGCTTGACGGACAGCGGCTCGACGGCCTGCTCGGGCACGGTCGCGGGTGCAGTGGTCACGTGCCTGTTGTCGGCAGCGCGGCCTGGTTCCTTGAGCCACCCGTGAACGTCCGCCGGTAGGCCATCGGAGATGTCCCGATCCGGGCGAAATGGGCCCTCAGCACCGGGGCGGAGCCGAAGCCTGCGTGGCGGGCCACCTCCTCCACCGACAGCTCGGTCTCCTCCAGCAGGCTGCGGGCCCGGTCGAGCCGCTGGGCGTTGACCCAGGACGCGGGGCTGACCCCCGTGGTGGCGCGGAACCGGCGGGCGAAGGTGCGTTCGGACATCTGCGCCTCGCGGGCCAGCCGCGACACCGGCAGGTCCTCGTGCAGGTGCTCCAGCGCCCACTGGACCACCGGGGACATGCCGGGGTCGTCGCACGCCGGGACGGGGGTGTCGACGAACTGCGCCTGGCCGCCGTCGCGGTGCGGCGGCACCACCATCCGGCGCGCGATGGTGCCGGCGACGGCGGCACCGTGCTCCTCGCGCACGACGTGCAGGCTCGCGTCGATGCCGGCGGCGGTGCCGGCGCTGGTGACGAGGTTGCCGTCCTGCACGTAGAGCACCCCGGGATCGAGCTCGGCCCGGGGGTACACGCGCGCCAGGCGGTCGGTGTGCCGCCAGTGCGTGGTGCAGCGCCGGCCGTCCAGCAGGCCGGCCTCGCCGAGGACGAAGGCCCCGGTGCAGACGCTGAGGATCCAGGCGCCGCGCTCGTCGGCCCGGCGGAGCAGCTCCAGCACGCGGACGTCGGTGCCGGGCCCCCCGGTGCCGCAGGCGTCGCTGCCCGCCCAGGCCGGGACCGCGACGAGGTCGACGTCCTCGGCGGCGTCGAGCCCGAGAGGCACGTCGACGGAGAACGCCGGGGTGCTGGTGGGGACGGGACCGGGGTCGGGGGTCACGACCCGGAAGTCGACGCGCGGGGACGCCCTGGTCGGTGCGGTCGACGCCGAACACCTCGCAGAGCACTCCCAGCTCGAACGGGGCGACCCCCGGCAGGGCGACGACGGCGACGGATCGGAGCACGCCGACAGCATGCCACACTCGTGGCGGGAATTCGACGGACAGCTGTCTTTCCTGCCACTGGTGGCAGAGAGTCGATGGGCGCATGCTTTCTGCCATGGACATCTTCCTGATCGTCGCAGCCGTCATCGCCACCGCCGTCCTCCTGGTCGCCCTCGTCAAGCTCGTCCGGGGCGGAGGGGGCTCGGCCCCCGCACCGCGCGTCCACCAGTGGACGACCGCGGAGCAGGCGCCCGAGCGCCCCTACCGCGACCTGCCCCGCGTCGCCTGAGCACCGTCACCCGAGCACCGTCACCGGCTGCTCCCGCGGGTGTGGGACGATGGACCCCGATCCCACCCACCGGAGGAGCACCCATGAGCAAGCGCGCCCGCAAGCGTCGCTCCCGCAAGGGCAGCGGCGCCAACCACGGCAAGCGTCCCAACGCCTGAGCCCTGGCCCAGACGTACCGCACGCAGCACGAAGGCCCCGACCGGGACGGTCGGGGCCTTCGTCGTGCGCGCGGTGCGGGCAGGTCAGCCCTCCATCTGCACCCGGATGGTGGTGATCTGGGTCATGATCCGCACCCGCAGGGTGTCCGGCGCCGGCTCGTGGCACGACCGGCGGACCAGCGCCTTGAGCGCCTCCTCCAGGTCGTACTGCTGCAGGCAGGGGGAGCACTCGGCGAGGTGGTGCTTGATCCGCTCCACGTCGAGCCGGGTCACCTCCTTGTCCAGGTAGGTGTAGACCTCGTCGAGGACCTCGCGACAGTCCTCGTCGTGCGGGTCGCCGCAGCTCATGACCTGACCTCCGGTGCAGACTCGCCGCTCGTCGCGGCGACCAGCCCGCGGTCGCGGGCGTAGTCCTCGAGCAGGACGCGCAGCTGGCGCCGGCCGCGGTGCAGCCGCGACATCACGGTGCCGATGGGCGTGCCCATGATCTCGGCGATCTCCTTGTACGCGAAGCCCTCGACGTCGGCGTAGTAGACCGCCATCCGGAACTCCTCCGGCAGGGCCTGCAGCGCCTCCTTGACGTCGGAGTCGGGCAGCCGGTCGAGCGCCTCGTGCTCGGCCGAACGCAGCCCGGTGGACGTGTGGGACTCCGCCCGGGCGAGCTGCCAGTCCTCGATGTCCTCCGCGCCGGACTGCAGCGGCTGGCGCTGCTTCTTGCGGTAGGAGTTGATGTAGGTGTTCGTCAGGATCCGGTACAGCCAGGCCTTGAGGTTCGTCCCCGGCCGGTACTGGTGGAAGGAGGCGAACGCCTTGGTGTACGCCTCCTGGACGAGGTCCTCGGCGTCGGCGGGGTTGCGGGTCATCCGCATCGCGGCCGAGTACAGCTGGTCGAGGTACTGCAGCGCCTCGGCCTCGAACCGGGCGACGCGATCGCTCTGGCTCTCGTCCTCGGGGGCGCGGGTGGCGCCGGGCTCGCCGAGGTCGATCTCGACCTCGGAGCCGGTGGCCGACGTGGGTTCTGTCATCACCCTCGAGTCTAGTCGCCCGGTGGCAGGCTGCCGGACGGGCCGCCGGACGGCGCGGTACGCGCAGCGGGGGGACGCGGTCATGGTCGGCACACGAGGGTGAACGCGTCCGCCGCCGCCCTGATTCCGCTGCCCGGTCCGCCCGGATCCCGGGCCGGTCGCGGGCGATAGCGTTGGACCATGTCGAAGCCCACCTTCATGGCCCTCATGCAGGACCAGGTCCGCAACGAGTTCTCCGCCAGCCAGCAGTACATCGCGCTGGCCGTGTGGTTCGACGACCAGGACCTCCCGCAGCTGGCCACCCACTTCTACCGCCAGTCGGTCGAGGAGCGGAACCACGCCATGATGCTGGTGCAGTACCTGCTCGACCGGGACGTGAAGGTGCGCATCCCCGGCGTCGACGCCGTCGAGACCGAGTTCGGGTCGGTCACCGCGCCGATCAAGCTCGCGCTGGAGCAGGAGCGCGGGGTGACCCGTCAGATCGAGGCGCTGTTCCGCGCCGCGCGGGCCGAGGACGACGCCCTCGGCGAGCAGTTCATGCTCTGGTTCCTCAAGGAGCAGGTCGAGGAGGTCGCCTCGATGACCACGCTGCTCGCGGTGGCCGAGCGCGCCGGCGACAACCTGTTCCACCTCGAGGACTACCTCGCCCGCGAGACCGTGGGCGACGAGGGTGCCGACGCGTCCGCGCCGACGGCGGCGGGCGGGATGCTCTAGCCGGCGCCTGCTCAGACGTCGAGCGCCTGCTGCTCCTCGGTGCGGCCGAGGAGCTCGCCGGTGAGGGGGTCGACGACGCCCACCAGCTCGTCGACCGGCAGCGGCCGGACCAGGTCGGGCCCGTTGTTGTTCGCGTTGCTCACCATCGTGCCCACCGGCACGCACAGGAACCGGCCGGCGGCGGGCGGCTCGAGCAGCTCGCCGATCGCCGACGGGTCGTTGAGCGCGGGGTCGAGCCAGGCCGCCCAGCGGTCGGGGTCGAGCACCACGGGCATCCGGTCGTGGATCCGGTCGAGCCCCGGCCTCGGCCTCGGTGGTCACCACCGCGAACGTCGTCAGCCAGGCGCCCGGCGTCGTCGGGGTCGACCGACGGGTCCTTCCAGAACTCGTAGATCCCGGCCAGCGCGACGCGTCCGCCGTCGCGACGGGTCATCAGGAACGGCTGCTTGCGCGGACGGCCCTTGGCGTCGAGCGCGGTCGGGCTCTTCTGCCACTCGTACCACCCGTCGGCCGGCACGATCGCCCGCCGGGTCGCGGCAGCCCGCTTGAAGGCCGGCTTGGTGAGCAGGGAGTCGGCCCGGGCGTTGATCATCCGCGCCCCGCCGGAGCGGTCCTTGGACCACGACGGCACCAGCCCCCACACCAGCGACCGCAGCTGGCGCACCGGCTCGGGCTCTGCGTCCGGCGTCGTCCTCGGCCGCCCGGCGGTCCTCGCGCCGCACCCGCTGGACGACGACCGGCGCCGACTTGGTGGGCGCCACGTTCCAGTCCGGCTCGAGGCCGCCGGTCTCGTCGTCCTCGATCTCGAACTCCTCGACCAGCTGGTCGGGGTCGGCGCTGGCTGCATAGCGTCCGCACATGCCCCCACTCTGCCACGTGGGCACCGACGGCCCGGATGCGCTACGAAAGAGTCATGAGCATCGTGCGCCGCCTGGCCCGTCCCCTGCTGGCCGCCAACTTCGTGATCGAGGGGCTCGACCACGTCCGCCACCCCGGGCCCCGCGTCGACAGCGCCCGGCCGCTGGTCAGCACCCTGTCCGGGCCGCTGCGCCTGCCCGACGACCCCGAGCTGCTGGTGCGCGCCAACGGCGCCGCGATGGCGGTCGCGGGGTCGCTGCTGGCGATCGGACGCCTCCCCCGGCTGTCGGCCGCCGTGCTCGCCGCGAGCCTGGTGCCCGCCACCTACGTCGACCACCCGTTCTGGACCGAGAAGGACCCGCAGGAGAAGGCGGCCCAGCGCACCCGCTTCCTCACCAACCTCGGTCTGCTCGGCGGGGTGCTCATCGCCAGCGTCGACACCGACGGCCGGCCCGGCCTGGCCTGGCGCTCCGAGCGCGCGGCCAAGGACGCGAAGCGGGCGGCGGGCCACGCGAAGAAGGACGCCAAGCGCGCGGGTCGCAGCGCCCGTCGCGAGGCGCGCCTGGCGCGCGCCAAGGTCGAGGCCGCCGTCTCCTGAGCGGTCACTAGGCTGGCGCGGGTGACCGAGCTCTGGCCGGCGCCCGCCTCCCCCGGGCCCCTCGACGCCACCGTCCGCCTGCCCGGGTCGAAGTCGCTCACCAACCGCTACCTGGTGCTGGCCGCGCTCGCCGACGGCCCGTCGCGGCTGCGCGCGCCGCTGCGCTCGCGCGACACCCTGCTGATGGCCCAGGCGCTGCGCGACCTCGGCGTCGCCGTCGAGGACGACTACGGGTCCGACGACTGGCACGTGGTGCCCGGCTCGTCGGTCGAGGGCGGCACCGAGGTGGCGTGCGGGCTGGCCGGCACGGTGATGCGGTTCGTGCCGCCGGTGGCGGCCCTCGCCGACGGCGACGTGCGCTTCGACGGCGACCCGCAGGCGCGGGTGCGGCCGATGGGGCCCGTGCTCGGTGCGCTGCGCTCGCTCGGCGTCGAGGTCGACGACGGCGGCCGCGGGACGCTGCCGTTCACCGTCCGCGGCCGGTCCGGTCGCGTCCCCGGCGGCACCACCGCGATCGACGCGTCCGGCTCGAGCCAGTTCGTCTCCGCGCTGCTGCTGTCCGGTGCCCGCTACGAGCAGGGCGTGACGGTGGTCAACGACGGCCCGCGGGTGCCGAGCGAGCCGCACCTGGAGATGACCGTCGAGACCCTGCGCGACTGCGGCGTCGAGGTCGACGACTCCGTGCGCGGCACCTGGCGGGTCGAGCCGGGCACGATCGGCGCGCTCGACGTGCAGGTCGAGCCGGACCTGTCGAACGCCGCGCCCTTCCTGGCCGCGGCGCTCGTGTGCGGCGGACGCGTGCACGTGCCGGACTGGCCGCAGCGCACGACGCAGGCCGGTGACCACCTGCGCGACCTGCTCGACCAGATGGGCGCCGAGGTCGGGCTCGACCGCGACGGCCTCACCGTCGAGGGCACGGGCGAGCTCTACGGCGTCGACGCCGACCTGCACGAGGCCGGCGAGCTGGCACCGGTGGTGGCGGCGCTCTGCGCGCTGGCCGACTCGCCGTCCACGCTGCGCGGCATCGCGCACCTGCGCGGGCACGAGACCGACCGGCTGGCCGCGCTGGCCACCGAGCTCGGCGAGCTCGGCTGCGAGGTGATCGAGCTCGAGGACGGACTGACGATCCGCCCGAAGCCGTTGCGGGCCAAGGTCTTCCGCTCGTACCACGACCACCGGATGGCGCAGGCGGGAGCGGTGGTCGGTCTGCGCGTGGCCGGCACCCAGGTCGAGGACGTCGGGACGACGGCCAAGACGCTGCCCGACTTCCCCGGCATGTGGACGCAGCTGCTCGGCTCGGTCCGGGCGTGAGGGCGGCGTGAGGGTGCTGTGACTCCGCGGCGGTACGACGAGAGCGACGTGCGGGTACGCCCCAACCCCAAGGGGTCCCGCCCGCGGACGAAGGACCGCCCCAGCCACTCCGACGCCGTCGGCGGCCGCGTCCTCACCGTCGACCGCGGCCGCTACACCGTGCTGGTGCCCGGGTCCCCCGACCGCGTCGTGATGGCGATGAAGGCCCGCGAGCTCGGCCGCGCCGGCATCGTCGTCGGCGACCGGGTCTCCGTCGTCGGCGACACCTCCGGCGAGCCGGACACGCTCGCCCGGGTCGTGCGGGTCGCGGAGCGGACGGGCACGCTGCGGCGCACGGCCGACGACACCGACCCGGTGGAGCGCGTGGTCGTCACCGGCGTCGACCAGCTCGTCATCGTCACCGCCCTGGCCGACCCGGAGCCGCGCCCGCGGATGGTCGACCGCTGCCTCGTCGCGGCCTACGACGCGGGGCTCGACCCGCTGCTGTGCCTCACCAAGGCCGACCTCGCCGACGCCGCGCCGTTCCTCGCGCTGTACGAGGCGCTGGGCGTGCCCGGCCGTGGTCACCTCGCGCGACCCGGACCGCGCGGTGCACGGCGTGGAGGCGGTGCGCGAGCGGCTGGCGGGGCGCGACAGCGTGCTGATCGGCCACTCCGGGGTCGGCAAGTCCACGCTCGTCAACGCGCTGGTCCCGACCGCCCACCGCGCCACCGGCATCGTCAACGCGGTCACCGGGCGGGGCCGGCACACCTCCTCGTCCGCGGTCGCCTTCCCGCTCCAGGACGACGACGGCGGCACGGTCGGCTGGGTGACCGACACCCCGGGGGTGCGCTCGTTCGGGCTGGCCCACGTCGGGCCCGGACGGCTTGCTGCGCGCCTTCGGCGACCTCGCGCCCGGCGAGGCGGACTGCCCCCGCGGCTGCACCCACGACGAGGCGGACTGCGGCCTGGACGCCTTCGTCGCGTCGGGCGGCTGCCGGTGACAACGGACCTGCCCGGCTGGACTCGTTCCGCCGCCTCCTGCGGGCGCTCACGGGTGCGGACGACTGAGATGGCGACCGCGTGGCCGCAGACGGTCCTGCGGACCGTCGAGGACGAGGTCGGCACGCCGGTGACGACCGAGCCGCTGGGCGGGCTCAGCGGCCGCGACGTCGTGCACGCTGCGGGCCCGCGCGGGGCGGTCGTGGTGAAGCACCCGGCGCACGCCCGTGAGGTGTCGTTCTACCGGGAGGTGGCCGGGGCGCTCGAACCGGGCGTCACGGTGCCGCTGGCCCTGCTGGCTCAGGACGGCTGGCTCGTCCTGGAGCACCTGCCCGAGCTGCTCCCGCGCGAGCGGTGGCTCGCCGACCCGTCGGTGATGCGCGCGCTCGCCGCGGTGCACCGCTCCCACACCGCCGCCGCCCTGCTGGTCGACCCGTTCCGGCCCGCCTGGGGGCCCGACCTCACCGACGCCGCGCTCCGGCGGGTCTCGCAGATGCAGCGCGAGACCACCCGCCGCGCCCTCGGACGGCTGCGGTCCGAGGCGCAGCACTGGCTCGACGGCGACGTCCTCGTCTCGGCCGACCCGAACCCGTCGAACTGGGGCGTGCGCGACGACGGGAGCCTCGTGCTGTTCGACTGGGAGCGCGTCGGTCTCGCCACGGCGGCCGTCGACGTCGCGATCACCGTCCCCGGTCTGCCCCGGCGCGACCAGGTGGAGCTGGTCGCCGCCGCCTACCTGGCGGTGCAGGACCGCGACCACGTCGCGTGGTCGCCGGCGCAGCTCACCCGCGGCCTGCTGGTCGTGAAGGCGTGGACCTGCGTCGAGCTGCTGGCCGAGGACCGCGACGACGCCCGGCTCGTCGAGGTGCAGACGTGGCTGGCGGCGGAGCTCCCCGGGTGGCTCGCCTCCATCCCCTGACCGATGAGTCCGGTTCGTCCGCGGGGTCGACCCTGCATGCGCACCCTCGCGATCACCCAGAACATCACCCTCGACGGCTCGATCGAGATGCTCGGCGACTGGTTCGACCCGCAGGACCAGGACGGCGCGGACGACGTGCTCGAGGAGATCCACCGGCAGGACAGCCGCTCCGACGCGTTCCTCACCGGCCGACAGACGTTCGAGGACCTGAGGAGCTACTGGCCGCAGCAGACCGACGACACCTCAGGCATCACGGCCTACCTGGACCAGGTGGCCAAGTACGTCGTGTCCTCGACCCTCACCGACCCGCGGTGGGAGAACACGACGGTGCTCGACGGCGACCCGGTGGAGACCGTCGGCGCCCTGAAGCGGGCCGAGGGCGCCGACATCGTCGTCACCGGCAGCATCACGCTGACGCACACCCTGATCCGGGCTGGTCTCGTCGACGAGTACCGGCTGTTCGTCTACCCGTCGGTGCAGGGCCGCGGCCGGCGGCTCTTCCCCGACGGCTACGAGGTGCCGCGGCTCGACCTGCTGGAGACCAGGGCGTTCCGCAACGGCGTCGCGCTGCTGCGCTACGCGCCGGTCTGACCTCGCAGCACCGGGCCGAGGTCGTCGAGCACACCGGCGTCCTCGATCGTCGACGGCACCACCGGGTCCTTGCCGTCGGCCAGCTCGCGCATCGTCTTCCGCAGGATCTTGCCGCGACCGCGTCTTCGGCAGGGCGGCGACGACGTCGACGCGCGCGAGCGAGGCGATCGCGCCGACCTCGGAGCGCACCCGCGCCAGCAGCTCGGCGCGGAGCGCGTCCTCGTCGACGTCCTGGTTCCCCTTGAGCACCACCAGGGCTCGCGGCACCTGACCCTTCAGGTCGTCGGCGACGCCGATGACGGCGCACTCAGCGACCGCCGGGTGCCCGGCCAGCGCCGCCTCGATCGTGCCGGTCGAGAGCCGGTGCCCGGCGACGTTGATGACGTCGTCGGTGCGGCCCAGCACGAACAGGTAGCCGTCCTCGTCGAGGTAGCCGCCGTCGCCGGTGAGGTAGTAGCCGTCGAACGCGGACAGGTACCCCGCCACGTAGCGGTCGTCGTCGCCCCACAGGGTCGGGAGCGTGCCGGGCGGCAGCGGGAGCCGCAGGCAGACGGCCCCCTCCGTCCCGGCCGGGACCTCGGTGCCGTCCGGCGCGAGGATGCGCACGTCGTAGCCCGGCACCGGCACCGACGGCGACCCCGGCTTGATCGGGAGCCGTTGCAGCCCGCGGGGGTTCGCGGCGATCGGCCAGCCCGTCTCGGTCTGCCACCAGTTGTCGACGACCGGCACGCCGAGCAGCTGCGAGGCCCACTCGTAGGTGTCGGGGTCGAGCCGCTCCCCCGCCAGGAACAGCGTGTCCAGCGACGACAGGTCGTGCTGCGGGCGAGCTCGCCGTCCGGGTCGGTCTTCTTGATCGCCCGGATCGCGGTGGGTGCGGTGAACATGACCTGCACGTCGTGGTCGGCGACGACGCGCCAGAAGGCGCCGGCGTCCGGCGTGCCGATCGGTTTGCCTTCGTAGAGAACGGTCGTCGACCCGTTGAACAGCGGCCCGTAGACGATGTACGAGTGCCCGACGACCCAGCCGACGTCGCTGGCCGTGAACATCGTGCGCGCCGGGGTCGAGACCGAAGACGTTGCGCATCGACCAGGTGAGGGCCACGGCGTGGCCGCCGTTGTCGCGGACGATCCCCTTCGGTCGACCGGTGGTGCCGGAGGTGTACAGGACGTAGAGCGGGTCGGTCGCCTGCACCGCGACGCACTCGGCCGGCGTCACCGCGCCCGGACGCATCAGCACGTCCCAGTCGACGTCGCGCTCGTCGTCCATCGACGCCACGGCCTGCGGGCGCTGCAGCACCACGACGTGCCGGGGCCGGTGCTCGGCACGCTCGATCGCGGCGTCGAGCATCGGCTTGTACTCCACCACGCGGCTGGGCTCGATGCCGCAGGACGCGGTGACCACGACCACGGGTCGCGCGTCGTCGATGCGGGCGGCGAGCTCGGCCGGCGCGAAGCCGCCGAACACCACCGAGTGCACGGCGCCGATCCGGGCGCAGGCCAGCATCGCGATCACGGCCTCGGGCACCATCGGCAGGTAGATCACGACGCGGTCGCCCTGCTCGACCCCCAGGGTGCGCAGCACTCCGCCGAAGCGGGCCACCTGGTCGAGCAGCTCGGCGTAGGTGAACGTCCGCGTCGTGCCCGTGACGGGCGAGTCGTGCACGAGCGCGAGCTGGTCGGCCCGGCCGTGCACCACGTGCCGGTCGAGCGCGTTGAAGCAGGTGTTGAGCGTGCCGCCGGTGTACCAGCGGTAGAACGGCGGCCGGTCGTCGTCGAGCACCCGCTGCGGGCGGGTGATCCAGTCGACGCCGCCCGCCGCCTCGCCCCAGAACGCGTCCGGGTCCTCCAGGGAGGCGCGGTGGGCCGCGGCCCACGCGCCGGTGCGGACGTCATCAGCCATGTCCTGCATCCTGGCCGCCCCGGACGCGGCGTGCCAGTGCCGGGCTGGGACCCTGTGCTCGTGGCCCTGCGACCCGACGCCCTGCCGCCCGGCGTGCTGGCGATGCTGCGCGAGCGGCACCTCGCCCACCTGGTCACCCAGCGGGCCGACGGCTCGCCCCACCTGGTGCCCGTGGGCTTCACCTGGGACGAGCACGAGCACGTCGTCCGGGTGATCACCTCGGGCGGCTCGGTGAAGGCGCGCAACGCCCGCCGCGGCGGACGGGCCGCGGTCAGCCAGGTCGACGGCCGCCGGTGGCTGACGCTGGAGGGACCCGCGCGCGTCGTCGACGAGCCGACCGCCGTCCGCGACGCCGAGCGCCGCTACGCCGAGCGGTACCGGACGCCGCGCGAGAACCCGCAGCGGGTGGTGCTGGTGATCGACGTCGACCGCGTGCTCGGCGGGACCTGGCCCGGCGCGCAGGACGAGCAGTGACCACGCGCCTCGTCACCTGGAACCTGTGGTGGCGCTACGGCCCGTGGGAGCGGCGCGGACCGGCGATCGAGGCGGCGCTGGTCGCGGCGGCCCCGGACGTCGTGCTCCTGCAGGAGGTGTGGGCCACCGGCGAGGCGCACCAGGCCGAGCAGCTGGCCGCGGCGCTCGGTCTGGAGCACGTGGCGTGGTCGCCGAACCGGCTGCCCGGACGGTGGCGCCGGCGCCTCCCCGACGGCGCCGAGGGGATCGACGTGGGCAACGCGGTGCTGAGCCGCTGGCCGCTGCGGGTGGTGCAGGAGCACGCGCTGCCGCCCGGCGACGCCGCGGACGAGGGCCGCACCGCGCTGGCCGTGGTGGTCGAGCACCCGGACGGTCCGTGGCCGGTCGTCACCACGCACCTGTCCTCCGACCCGGCGCACTCGGCGGTCCGGGTGGAGCAGGTGCGCGGCGTGGCACGGGTGCTCGCCGACCTCACCGCGCAGGCCGGACCGCAGGCTCTCCCCGGTCTGGTCGCCGGGGACTTCAACGCGGAGCCGGACTCGGACGAGATGCGCCTGATATCAGGGCTTCTCACCGCACCACCCGTCCCCGGCCAGGTGCTGGTGGACGCCTGGCGGATGCGCCGCGACGACGACCCCGGCTGGACCTGGCGGCGGGAGAACGCCTACCTCGCGACCGGCAACCCGGACGCCCGGATCGACCACGTGCTCGTGGGCCTGCGCGCGGTGGTGACCGACGTGGGTCTGGTGGGCGAGCGCCCCGTCGACCTCGGGGGCGACGCGGTGTGGCCGTCGGACCACGCCGGGGTCGTCGTGGACCTCGGTCTCAGTCGACGGTGACCATGATGGCGACGGCGCGGTCGAGGAACGCGTCGACCTCCGGCTCGCGGTAGGCGCCCGCACCGCGGCGGGAGCGGAACACGGCCCGTCGCACCTCGTCGGCCGACATCGGGCGGCCGTCGTTGAAGTAGCTGTTCAGCTTGTCGCACAGCTCGTCGACGGCGGCGACGTCGTAGCCGCGCTCGAACCGGCCCTTCGGTGCGGCGAACCGCTCTCCGGCCGGACGGTCGAGGCGGCCCTGGAGGCCGCGGGCCCGCCGGGCGAGCTCGTCCATCAGCGCGTCCTCGCCGCCGTCGCGCACGAGGTGGTTGCGCTCCCGGGACGCCACGGCGTCCTCGAGCCGGTCGAGCGCGGCGTCGACCTCCTGGATGACGTACCCGCCCCAGCCGAGCCGGAAGGCGGCGGTGCGCACCTCCCACGACCGCAGCGGACGCACCTCGCCGTCCTGCGGCGTCACCGTCTTCGGCGCGCCCGCACCGCGCTGCCGCTCGCGCTCGTAGGCGACCTTGGCGCGAGCGAAGAACTCGTCGACCTCGGCCGGGACGTAGCCCTTGGACGTCCGGGGCGCCCGGGTGAACTGGCTCGAGGGGGGTGGCACGGGTCAATCCTGCCCTGTGGCGGCCAGCTGGCCGCAGGCGCCGTCGATCTCACGGCCGCGCGTGTCGCGCACCGTGGTGGGGATGCCGTGCGCCCGGAGCCGCTCGACGAACGTGCGCTCGACCTGCGGGTCGGACGCCGTCCACCTCGAGCCGGGGGTCGGGTTGAGAGGGATCGGGTTGACGTGCACCCACCCGCGGCCGCGCCGGTTGAGCTCGGTGCCGAGCAGGTCGGCCCGCCAGGCGTGGTCGTTGACGTCGCGGATGAGCGCGTACTCGATGCTGACCCGGCGCCCCGTGGCGTCGAAGTAGCGTCGCGCGGCGTCGAGCGCCTCGCCCACCTTCCACCGGGTGTTGATCGGCACCAGCTCGTCGCGCAGCTCGTCGTCGGGGGCGTGCAGGCTCAGTGCCAGCGTCACCGGCACGCCCTCGGCGGCCAGCTTGTCGATCGCCGGCACCAGCCCGACGGTCGACATCGTGATGCCGCGCGCCGACATGCCGAGGCCCTCCGGCGCCGGGTCGACGAACCGGCGGATCGCCCCGATCGCCGCCTTGTAGTTGGCCAGCGCCTCGCCCATGCCCATGAAGACGACGTTGAGCGAGCGGCGGTCGCCGTCGTGCCGCTCGGTGACCTGGCCCATCGCGCGCACGACCTGGTCGACGATCTCGCCGGTCGACATGTTGCGGGTGAGACCGGCCTGCCCGGTGGCGCAGAACGGGCAGTTCATGCCGCAGCCCGCCTGGCTGGAGATGCACACCGTCGAGCGGTTCCGGTAGTGCATCAGGACGCTCTCGACCAGCGCGCCGTCGTGCAGCCGCCACAGCGTCTTGACGGTGGCGCCGCGATCGGCCTCGCGCTCGGTGACCACGGTGAGCAGGGACGGCAGCAGCCCGGCGACGAGGCTGTCGCGGGTGCCCTTCGGCAGGTCGGTCATCTGCTCGGGGTCGGTGACCAGGTGCTCGAAGTAGTGGGTGGACAGCTGCTTGGCCCGGTAGCCGCGCTCGCCCAGCGCGGAGACCGCGGCGACCCGCTCGTCCAGGGTGAGGTCGGCCAGGTGCTGGGGCGGCTTGCCGCGGCGCGGGGCGGCCATCAGCAGCTGCCCGGGAGCGGGTCGGGTGGTGGGAGTGGTCAGCTGCGACAGGATCGGGCATCGGATCGGGCATCGGGTCGGGCACGTCAGCCTCCGGCCGGGACGAGGGTGGCCAGCAGCAGGTACAGCACCGGCGCGGTGGGGAGCAGGGAGTCGATCCGGTCCATCACGCCGCCGTGGCCGGGCAGGATCGAGCCCATGTCCTTGATGCCGAGGTCGCGCTTGAGCAGCGACTCGGACAGGTCGCCGACGGTGGCGGTGACCACGGCGGCGACGCCGATCGGGACGCCGGCGTACCAGGGCCCGTCGAGGAAGAACGCGACCGCGCAGACGCCGCCGACGACGCTGAACACCACCGACCCGGCCAGCCCCTCCCACGACTTCTTCGGGCTCACCGACGGCGCCATCGGGTGCCTGCCCCACAGCACCCCGAACACGTAGCCGCCGATGTCGCTGCAGATCGCCACCAGGATGAAGGTGACGATCCGCCAGACACCGTCCGGCTCCGCGAGCATCAGCACCGCGAAGCCGGCCAGGAACGGGCCGTAGGCGGCGGTGAACACCCCGGCGGCGACGTCGCGCACCGCCCCCTCGGGCTGGTCGAGCACCCGCCACACCAGGACGGCGAGCGTGGTGAGCACGAAGGCGACCAGCAGCGCCTCGGCCCCGCCCGCGTAGGCGGACACGCTCATCCCGACGGTGCCCACGAGCACGGGGACGAGCGGCACCGAGATCCGCCGGGCGGCGAACGCGCCGGTGAGCTCCCAGACGCCGATGCTCAGGGCGACCACGACGACGGCGACGAAGGCCTCCTTGCGGAAGGCCAGCGAGGCGACGACGACCGCACCCAGACCCAGGCCCACCCCGATGGCGGCGGGCAGGTTGCGGCCCGCGCGCGAGGGCGCGGGCGTCGGTGCCACCTCGCGCCGCGAGCGCCGGGCCCGCGCGCCGCTCGCCACCGGCATCGGCACGACGGGCTCCGGCTCGGGGTCGGGCTCGGGGTCCGGCTCGGGGTCCGGCTCGGGGTCCGGCTCGGGGTCCGGCTCCTGCTCCGGCTCCACGTCGTCGTCGAGCAGTCGGGCGGCCGTCGGGAACCGCGCCGCCGGCCGGGTGGAGGTGGGGTCGCCGGAGCGCCCGGCGGCCGCGTCGGCCTCCGCTCGTGCGGCAGCCTCCGCGAGCCGCCTGGCGCGGCGGGTCAGGGGCGGGTCGTCCATCTCGGGTGTCACTGCTCGAACGTCACCGTGGGCGTCACCTCGAGGTCCTCAGACCTCCAGCAGCTCGGCTTCCTTGTGCTTGAGCAGGTCGTCGACGAGGTCGACGTGCTTCTTCGTCAGGGCCTCGAGGTCCTTCTCGGCGCGACCGCCCTCGTCCTCGCCGACCTCGCCGTCCTTGACCAGGCGGTCGAGCTCCTCCTTGGCCCGGCGGCGGATGTTGCGCACCGAGATCTTGGCGTCCTCGCCCTTCGTGCGGGCGAGCTTGATGTAGTCCTTGCGGCGCTCCTCGGTGAGCGAGGGCAGCACGGCGCGGATGACGTTGCCGTCGTTGGACGGGTTGACGCCGAGGTCGGACTCGCGCAGCGACTTCTCGATCTCACCCATCGCCGAGCGGTCGTACGGCGTGATGAGGACGGTGCGGGCCTCGGGGATCTGGAACGAGGCGAGCTGCTGCAGCGGGGTCGGGGCGCCGTAGTAGTCGACGGTGACCTTGGAGAACATCGCGGCGTTCGCGCGCCCGGTGCGGATCGCGGAGAAGTCGTCCTTGGCCACCTCGACGGCCTTGTCCATCTTCTCCTCGGCCTCGAGGAGGGTGTCGTCGATCACTGGGGTGCTCCTTCGTCGTGTGGGGCGTCGTCGTCGGGCCTGGTGCGGCTAGGCGGCGGGACCGGCGACCACGAGCGTGCCGATCCTCTCACCTCGCACCGCTCGCGCCACGTTGCCGGTGCCCTCGATCCCGAACACCACCATCGGCATGTCGTTCTCGCGGCAGAGCGCGAACGCGGTGGCGTCGGCGACCCGCAGGTCCTGACGCAGCGCCTCGTCGTAGGTGATCTCGTCGATCTTGGTGGCGTCGGGGTGCGTGCGGGGATCGGCGGTGTAGACGCCGTCCACGCCGTTCTTGCCCATCAGCACGACCTCGCACTTGGTCTCGAGCGCGCGCTGCGCGGCGACCGTGTCGGTGGAGAAGAACGGCATGCCGGCGCCGGCGCCGAAGATCACGACGCGGCCCTTCTCCAGGTGCCGGATGGCGCGGCGGGGGATGTAGGGCTCGGCGACCTGGCCCATCGTGATCGCGGTCTGCACCCGCGTCTCGACGCCCTCCTTCTCCAGGAAGTCCTGCAGCGCCAGGCAGTTCATCACGATGCCGAGCATGCCCATGTAGTCGGCGCGGGCGCGGTCCATGCCGCGCTGCTGGAGCTCGGCGCCGCGGAAGAAGTTGCCGCCGCCGACCACGATCGCCACCTGGGTGCCGCCCTGGACGACGTGCGCGATCTCCTTGGCGAGCCCGGCGACGACGTCGGGGTCGACGCCCACCCGGCCGCCGCCGAAGGTCTCGCCGGAGAGCTTGAGCAGCACCCGCTGGTACCCGTCGGCGGGACGTCCGTGCGTGCTCACAGGCGGGGCTCCTCTGGTCGTCCGGTCGGTGCGGCCAGTCTGCCGCACCGTGGCGAGGCCCCGCCGCCGCCGGGGCGGTGACGGGGCCTGCGCACGGGTCAGCTGCCGACGCGGAAGCGGGCGAACTGCGTGATCGCGGTGCCGGCCTCCTCGAGGACCTTGGCGACCGACTTCTTCGGGTCCTTCGCGAACGGCTGCTCGAGCAGCACGTTGTCCTTGAAGTAGGAGTTGACCCGGCCCTCGATGATCTTGGGCAGCGCCTGCTCGGGCTTGCCCTCCTCGCGGGCGGTCTCCTCGGCGATCCGGCGCTCGGCGTCGACGGTGTCCGAGGGCACCTCGTCGCGCGAGAGGTAGATCGGCGACATCGCGGCGGCGTGCATCGCGACGTCGCGGCCGATCTCGGACTCGGTGCTGGTGGCGACCAGGACGCCGATCTGCGCCGGCAGGTCCGGGTTGGTCTTGTGCAGGTACGAGGACACCTGGGCGCCCTCGACCCGCGCCACCCGGCGGACCTCGACCTTCTCGCCGAGCGTGGCAGCCGCGTTGGTGACGACGTCGGCCAGGGTCTCGTCCCCGACCTTGGAGGCCAGCAGCGACGGGACGTCGGCAGCGCCGGTGGCGACCGCCTGGTCGAGCACCTGCTGCGCGAGCGCGCCGAACCTGTCGTTCTTGGCGACGAAGTCGGTCTCGCAGTTGATCTCGACCAGGGTGCCGACGCCGCCCTCGACGTGGGCGGCGACCAGGCCGTCGGAGGCGCTGCGGCCCTCGCGCTTGGTGACGCCCTTGAGGCCCTTGACGCGCAGGATCTCGACGGCCTTGGCGCGGTCGCCGTCGGCCTCGTCGAGCGCCTTCTTGACGTCGAGCATGCCGGCCCCGGTCTGCTCGCGCAGGGCCTTGATGTCAGCGGCGGTGAAGTTCGCCATGGTGGTTGCTCACCTCTCGTGCTCGTGGTGTCGCGCGCGCCCTCGGGTCACGAGGGCGCGCGCGGCGGGTTCGGAGTCGGTCAGGCCTTCTCGGCCGGAGCGGCCTCGGCGGCAGGAGCCTCGGCGGCGGGGGCCTCGGCCTCGGCGGCGGGGGCCTCGGCAGCCGGGGCCTCGGCGGCCGGGGCCTCGGTGGTCTCGGCAGCAGGGGCCTCGGCGGCGGGGGCCTCGGCAGCGGGAGCCTCGGTGGCCTCGGCAGCGGGAGCCTCGGTGGCCTCGGGGGCGGCGTCGGCCTGCTCGGCAGCGGCCTGGGCCTCCTGGCCCGCAGCGGCCTCGACCGGAGCGGCCTCGGCGGAGGTCTCGGCCTTGGCACCCTCGGTGCCGCCGGTCTGCGCCTTCGCGCCCTCGAGCAGCTCGCGCTCCCACTCGGCCAGCGGCTCGTCGGCCCCGACCTGCTCGGCGCCGGCCTCACGCGCGCCGGAGCGGGCCATCAGGCCCTCCGCGACGGCGTCGGCGATGACGCGGGTCAGCAGGGTGACCGAGCGGATCGCGTCGTCGTTGCCCGGGATCCGGTAGTCGACCTCGTCCGGGTCGCAGTTGGTGTCCAGGATCGCCACGATCGGGATGTGGAGCTTCTTGGCCTCGTCGACCGCGAGGTGCTCCTTCTTGGTGTCGACGATCCACACCGCCGAGGGCACCTTGGCCATGTCGCGGATGCCGCCGAGGGTGCGCTGCAGCTTGTCGTGCTCGCGGCGCATCATCAGCAGCTCCTTCTTCGTGCGGCCGGAGGCGGCCACGTCGTCGAAGTCGATCTGCTCGAGCTCCTTGAGGCGCTGGAGCCGCTTGTTCACGGTCTGGAAGTTGGTGAGCATGCCGCCCAGCCAGCGCTGGTTGACGTAGGGCATCCCGACCCGGGCGGCCTGCTCGGCCACGGGCTCCTGGGCCTGCTTCTTCGTCCCGACGAACAGGATCGAGCCGCCGTGGGCGACGGTCTCCCGGACGAACTCGTAGGCGCTGTCGATGTAGGTCAGCGACTGCTGCAGGTCGATGATGTAGATGCCGTTGCGCTCGGTGAAGATGAAGCGCTTCATCTTGGGGTTCCACCGGCGGGTCTGGTGCCCGAAGTGGACACCGCTCTCCAGCAGCTGACGCATCGTGACGACGGCCATGCCGACGCACTCCTTCCGCGCCGCGGGCACAGCCCTGCCGGCGCAACTCGGTTCCCGGATCCCCGCTGTGGGGTCCGCCTGGTGCCTTGCGACCGTCCCCACCGGAAGACCCGGACCTCGGGGCGCGACCCCCTCGCTCGGCGAGGGTGATGAAGGCACGCGAATTCGACCGGTCGAGCCGGTCGTGCGGCCAGGATACGCCGCCGGGGGTCGCGGTCGCGAATCCGCTCCCCCGTGCTCGTGTGGCAGCCTGCGGCCATGACCGGTGAAGCAGCGGGCGAGGCGGCGCTGGTGCGCCGGATGCGCGGGTTCGGCACCACGATCTTCGCCGAGATGTCGGCCCTGGCGGTGCAGACCGGGGCGGTGAACCTCGGCCAGGGCTTCCCCGACACCGACGGACCCGCGTCGCTGCTCGACGACGCCGTGGCGGCGATCCGGGGCGGTGCCAACCAGTACCCGCCCGGACGCGGTGTCCCGGCGCTGCGCGAGGCGGTGGCCCGGCACCAGGAGCACTGGTACGGGCTGCCCACCGACCCCGACCGTGAGGTGCTCGTCACCGTCGGGGCCACCGAGGCGATCGCGGCCAGCGTGCTCGCCCTGTGCGAACCCGGCGACGAGGTGGTCGTCCTCGACCCGGCGTACGACTCCTACCGGGCCACGATCGCCCTCGCCGGCGCCGTGGCGCGTCCGGTGCCGCTGCTGCCGCCGCGGTTCCGGCTCGACCCCGACCGCGCTCGCCGCCGCGTTCTCGGACCGCACCCGCCTGGTGCTGCTCAACACCCCGCACAACCCGACCGGACGGGTGCTCGACGCCGACGAGCTCGCCGCCGTCGCCCGGCTGGCGCAGCAGCACGACGCCGTGGTGGTGAGCGACGAGGTCTACGAGCACCTGGTCTTCGACGGCCTGGCGCACGTCCCCGTGGCCACCCTGCCGGGGATGGCGGAGCGGACGCTGACCATCGGGTCGGCCGGCAAGACCTTCTCGGTGACCGGGTGGAAGATCGGCTGGGTCACCGGGCCGGCGCACCTGGTCGAGGCCGTCACCACGGTCAAGCAGTTCCTCACCTTCGTGGGAGGCGCACCCTTCCAGCCGGCCGTGGCGACGGCGCTCGGTGCGCCGGACGACGACTTCGCCTCCCGCGCAGCCGATCTCGGACGTCGGCGCAGGCTGCTGGTCGACGGGCTGCGGTCCGTCGGGCTCGAGCCGACGACACCGCAGGCGGGCTACTTCGTGGTCGCCGACGCCGCGCCGCTCGGGTGCGAGGACTCGATCGACTGGTGCCGCGAGCTGCCGCACCGGGCCGGCGTCGTCGCCATCCCGGTGCAGGTGTTCTGCTCCGACCCCGGGCCGGTGCGGACGCTGGTGCGGTTCGCGTTCTGCAAGCGCGACGACGTCCTGGCCGAGGCGGTCGACCGTCTCGGCGCGCTCCGGACGGCCTGACCGCCGGGAGGTCAGCCCCGGCCGGGGTCGGTCCGGGTGGCGGGCTCGTGCGGGTCGGGCAGCACCAGCCGTCCGACGCCGGCCAGGTAGCGGCTGCGGCGGGCCCGGTCGGCTCCGGCGCGACGACGGCGCCGGACCTCGTCGTGCGGTGCGGGGTCGTGCGCCCTCGCGGCGTCGGTGTCGGGCAGGACGACCACCTGCGTCGCCGCGGCTCCGACCGGCACGGTCTCGGGCACGGTCGGCGTCGGGCACGGTCTCGGGCACGGCCTCGGGGACGGTCTCGGGCACGGCCTCGTCGGGCACGGGACGGGGGCCCTGGTAGAGCGCGACGGCCGGTCGCCGTCCGACGTCGACGGGCTCGAACCAGGGACGGGCCACCGGCTCGGCCGGGCGCGGCCCGAGGCGGCGGCAGAGGCCGACAGCGGCGGGCCTGCTGTCCGCGCGGCGCAGCACCCGGTGCACCCCGAGGACCGCGCCGGCCACCGCCACCAGCAGCAGCACGTCGACGATCGCGACCGCGGCGGGGAAGCCCCACGGGCTGCGCGCGGCCGCGATGGCGTGCACGGCGGCCGGCGAGCGCGGCGGCGCCGACGGCGGCCGGGCCGGTCTGGGCGACCCGGGCCCGCAGGTGCGGTGCGTCGCGGCGCGCGTCGCCGGGCAGCACGACGCACGCCAGGACGAGGCACACCCCGAGCACCAGGGCCGCGATCGCGACGAACACGTCGCCGGTGAAGGCGGGCGCGCCCTCCGCCGGACGCCCTCCGGCCGCACCGGCGAGCATCGTGAGGGTCAGGGCGAGGACCGCCGCGAAGGCGGCGGTGCGGCGCCGGGCGCGGACCGGGGCGTCGAGCAGGTCGGTGAGGAAGCCGCCGATCGCCGCGAGCACCGCGAGCCGCAGCGATCGCGGCGGCCCCCTCGACCCGCGGCAGGTCCCCCGCGACCAGGTGCGAGCCCGAGCCACACCGAGGTGGCGAGCGCCGTCAGGGTCGACCCGGCGAGGGCGACCAGCGCCAGGCGACGCTGCCGCACCCCCTCGGGCCAGAGCACGACCAGGACGGCGAGCGCGCCGCCGAGGCCGGCGTAGCCCACCCAGGCCAGGACCCGGTAGAGCGCGTCGAGGAGGTCCGTGGCCTCGGTCATCAGGCCCCCAGGTCCAGCTGGGCGAGCACCAGCGCGTCCGAGAACGGCTGGGGGTCGACGACGAAGCCGGTACCGCGGTCGACCGCGCACAGCGCCCGGTCGGCAGGGAGCAGCGGGCAGGTCAGGGTGCGCACGGCGGTGCCGTCGACCTCGAAGCCGACCACGGCGTCGACGTCGACCAGCGGCGCCAGCGCGCCGAGCGCCCGGCCGTCCGGGGACGGCACCGTGCGCACGGCGACGCCGCTGACGCGGTAGCGGACCTCGAGCACGGTGGCCGGTGCGGGCAGCGGCACGGAGAGGGCGGTGAGCAGCCCCGTCACGGGCACCTCCTCCTGGTCGGCGACGGTTACCCGCACGTCGACGTAGGTGGCCGTGAGGTCGCCGAACGCAGGCCCTGCGGCCGTCAGGTCGGGCACCGCGAGCCGCAGCTGCACCACGGGGTCCGACAGGCGCACGGTCTCCACCACGTCGAACGACCCGTCGGGGAGCGCGGTGGCGCGCACGACGACCCCGGCCACCTGCACCACCGGCGGGCCCCCGACGCCGTCGACGCCCGAGGGAGGAGCGGCGACCGCGGAGGGCGGCGTGACCGCGTAGAACCAGACCGCGAGCGGGACCAGGAGCACGGGGACGGCGACGCCGGCGAACCGGCGGAGCCGCAGCCGCGCCTCGTAGTCCAGCCGCACCAGCGGTCCCCTCCCCGTGCGTCGTCAGCCCTGGTCGTGCGCTTAGCCCGGTCGGGTGGGAACCGGACGTCCGAACGAACTCTCTCACCGATCGTGACTACGGTGCCCGTATCGGGTCAAGGTGTTCACCCGTTCGGGGAGATGATGAGGATGAGACCGATGCGACGCTCACGCAGCGTCATCCTGGTGACCGCCGGCGTGCTGCTGCTCGCTGCCGCGCCGCAGGTGGCGCAGGCCGACAGCACGGCCGAGGTGTTCGTGGTGCAGGGGCTGCCCGACCGGACGGTCAGCGTCTCGGTCGACGGCCGCGCCCTCGCCGAGGAGGTGGCCGGCGCCACGCTGGCCGGGCCGTTCGAGCTCGCCGCGGGCAGTCACGTCCTGGACGTGCGCGACGCCGGCGGGAGCCTGGTCAGCAGCACGCTCGAGGTGGCGGCCGGCGAGAGCAAGGACCTGGTCATCCACCTGCCCGCCACCGCCGGCGGCGACCCGGTGGTCACCGTGTTCGACAACGACCTGACCGGCGTGCCCGCCGACAAGGGCCGGCTGGTCGTGACGCACACCGCCGCCGTCCCGCCCGCCGACATCGTCGTCGACGGCCAGGTGCTGTTCGCCAACGTCGCCAACGGCGAGTCCCTCGACGCGGTGGTCCCGGCGCAGAGCTACTCGGTGTCGGTGGTGCCCACCGGCCGGACCGGTCCGGCCGTCCTCGGTCCGCTCGACCTCGCGGTGACGGGCGGGTCCCTCAACCGCGTCTACGCGGTCGGCGACCCGGCGAGCGCCGACATGCGGGTGGTCGTGCACGTCGTGGCCGTCGTCGCCACCGGCTCCGCGGCGCCCGGCCGGGTCGACACCGGCTCGGGGGGCCAGGCCGTCGGGGCGGGCGGCCTGCCGGGCGGGTGGTTCGGGACGCCCTGAGGGTGCCCCGCACGACGCTCCTGCTCGCCGGCGTGCTCGCCGCCGTCCTGGTCCTGGCCGGGTGCGCGGCCCCCGCCGCCGACCCGGCGACGCCCGCGACGGATGCCGCGACCGGTTCGGCCGCCGCGACCCTTCCCGCGCGCGAGGGCCGGGTGGCACCCGGACGCCGGGTGACCTTCGTCCCGCAGGAGGTGCTGCTGCCCGGCGGGAGCAGCGCCCCGGTGGAGCCGGCCGCGACCCGCGACGGCGTGCTCGACGTCCCGCCCCAGGTCGACCGGGTCGGCTGGTGGGACGGCAGCGCGCAGGTCGGGGACCCCTACGGCAGCACGGTGCTCGCCGGTCACGTCGACTCGCGCGAGCAGGGGCTGGGCGTCGTTCGCCGCGCTGCTCGAGGTGCGGGTGGGCGACGTCGTCGAGGTGCTCGGCGACGGCGGGCGCGCGGCGTACCGCGTCACCGGCGTGCAGGACCTGCGCAAGGAGTCCCTGGCCGCGTCCTCCGTCGCGCTGGACCAGCGCGGTCCCCACCGGTTGGTCCTCATCACCTGCACCGGGGCGTTCGACCCGGTGGCGCGGCACTACGACCAGAACCGCGTGGTCAGCGCCGAGCCGCTCGCGGGCACCTCCGGCTGAGCCGCTCCCCGGGTCGGCGGCCCCGCCGTCCACAGCCCCGTCACCGGCCCCGTCGTCCACAGCCGCGGCCCCGCCGAGGGGCGCACCGTCGGCGCGCGACGGCACCGTGGACGTCGTGGGCAGGGACCGGGGTCGGCGAGCGGCGGGATGCCTCCTGCTGCTCGTGGTCCTGCTCGTGACGGGGGCCGGCCCCGCGGACGGTTCGGCGTCCGCGCGGGCCGGCTCCTGGTCCTGGCCGCTCGTCGTGCCGGGACCGCAGGGCCCCGCGGTGCTCCGGCGGTTCGCGGTCCTCCCCTCGCCGTGGCTGCCGGGGCACCGCGGGGTCGACCTCGCGGCGTCCACCGGCGCACCCGTGCTCGCGCCCGCTGACGGCGTGGTCGTGTTCGCCGGCACCGTGGTCGACCGCGGCGTGCTGACGATCGAGCACGCGGACGGGCTGCGCACCTCCTACGAGCCGGTGGCCGACCAGCTCCCGGTCGGCACGGCGGTCGTCCGGGGCCAGCGGGTGGCCGCGGTCGGGGCGGGGCGCGACCACTGCCCGGACGACGCCTGCCTGCACTGGGGGCTGCGCCGCGGCAAGACCTACCTCGACCCGACGGCGATGGTCGCGGTCCGGCCGCGGCTCGTCCTGCGGCCGCTCGGTTCGGTGCTCGGCTGCCGGTTACGCCTCGCCACGTGGGCGACGACCGCGGGCTCGGGCACCCGGGCCCGCGCCCGCCACTGGGGGCCGTGCTGCGCGAGCGGCTCGACCTCGTGCTGCTGGTCGCGCTCGGCGGGGCGGCCGGGTCGCTCGCGCGCTGGGCCGTGGGCGCGGCGCTCCAGGAGCCCACGGGGTCGTTCTCCTGGTCGCTGCTGGTCGTCAACACCACCGGATCCGCCCTGCTCGGTGCGCTCGTGGTCGTGCTCGCGACCCGCCGGCCGGGCTCGCGCCGGCTCCGCCCGCTGCTCGGCACCGGCGTGCTCGGCGGCTGGACCACCTTCTCCGCGGCCGCGCTCGACCTGCAGGGCCACCTCGCCGGCCGCCGCTACGACCTCGCCGCGGTCACCGTGGTCGCCGGGCTGGTGCTGCCGCTGCTCGCGGCCTGGGCCGCCGCCGTCGGCCGCGGGCGCCGCCACGGGTGCGCCGACGGCGGGACGGGGGCCCGCGTGACCGCGCTGCTGGTGGTCGTCGGCGCGCTCGTGGGGGCGCCGCTGCGCTACGTGGTCGACGTCGTCGTCCGGTGGTGGCTGCGGGCCGACGACGACGCGTTCCCCTGGGGCACCCTCGCGGTCAACCTGGTCGGGTCGGCGCTCATCGGCGTGCTGGCCGGTGCCACGGCGGGCCGGGCGGACGCCGTCGCGGTGACGGCCCTGGTCGGCACCGGGTTCTGCGGGGCGTTGACCACGTACTCGGCCTTCTCGTACGAGACCGTCCGGCTGGTGCAGGTCGGACGCGCGCCGGCCGCCGTCGCCTACGCCCTGGGCAGCCTGGTGGCCGGGGTGGCCCTGTGCTGGGCCGGGTACGGCGTCGCCGTGGGGCTCAGCTGACCTCGGCGAGGCGGCCGCGCAGCTGCAGCACCGCCTTGGTGTGCATCTGGCAGATCCGCGACTCGGTGACGCCGAGGACTGACCCGATCTCGGACAGCGTCAGGCCCTCGTAGTAGTAGAGGGTGACGACGATCTTCTCCCGCTCCGGGAGCTGGTCGATCGCCCGCGCGAGGAGGAACTTGGTCTCCTCGCCCTCGAACGCCATCACCGGGTCGACGGCCTTGGTGTCCTTGAGGGTGTCGCCGAGCGACATCCCCTCGCCCTTCTCGCCGCCGCCCCCGCCGCCGAGCAGCTCGTCGAGCGCCACGACGTTCACGTAGGAGACCTGGCTGAAGATGGAGTGCAGGTCGCGCAGCGGGATGCCCATCCGGGCCGCGACCTCGGGCTCGGTGGGCGTGCGGTGCAGCTCGGTCTCGAGCTCGGCGTAGGTGCGCTCCACCTCGCGGGCCTTGGACCGCACCGAGCGCGGGATCCAGTCCATCGAGCGCAGCTCGTCGATGATCGCGCCGCGGATGCGCGACAGGGCGTAGGTCTCGAACTTGATCGCGCGGTCGAGGTCGAACTTCTCGATGGCGTCGATGAGCCCGAAGATCCCGTACGACACCAGGTCGGCCTGCTCCACGTTGGGCGGCAGGCCCACCCCGACCCGGCCGGCGACGTACCGCACGAGCGGGGAGTACTTGAGGATCAGCTGGTCGCGCGCGGCCGGGCTGGCGGTGGCCTTGAAGTCCTCCCAGACGGCCCGGATGCGGGCCTCCTCGGCCGCCTTCTGCGCCCCGGCGTCGACCTGGGCCTCGTCCAGGTCGTCGTCGAGCCCAGGTTCAGACCGTGCCACGGACGCCCCCCTCGCTCTCAGGCACGCGGGTGGGCCTGCTCGTACGTCTTCCGCAGCCTCTCCACCGACACGTGCGTGTACACCTGTGTCGTGGCGAGACTAGCGTGACCGAGCAGCTCCTGGACGCTTCTCAGATCAGCTCCGCCGTCGAGCAGGTGGGTGGCCGCGCTGTGACGCAGCGCGTGCGGCGCGGCGTCGACGCCGAGCCCGGCCTCGCGCAGCAGGTCGTGCACCAGGGTCCGCACCTGCCGCTGGTCCCACCGACCGCCCCGCAGCCCGAGCAGCAGCGCCGGCCCTGATCCCGCACGCACCAGCCGAGGACGTCCCCGCGCCAGCCAGTCGCGGACGGCCCGCCCGGCGGGCAGACCGAACGGGACGGTGCGCTGCTTGTCGCCCTTGCCGATCACCCGCAGCACCCGGCGCTCGAGGTCGACGTCGTCGACGTCGAGGCCGACGAGCTCGGCCACCCGGATCCCGGTGCCGTAGAGCAGCTCGAGCGCGGCCCGGTCGCGGGCGTGGGCCGGCTCGCCGTCGTCGGCGCGGACGGTGGCGAGGTCGAGCAGGGCCGCCGCCTGCTCCGTGCGCAGCACGGTCGGCAGGTGCCGCTCGCGCCTGGGCGCGGTGAGCCGGGTCGACGGGTCGTGCGTCATCCGCCCGGTGCGGGCGGCCCAGGCGGTGAAGGTGCGGGCGGCCGAGGCCCGACGGGCCATCGTGGACCGTGCCAGCCCGGCCCGGGTCATCGCCGCCAGCCAGCCGCGGAGCAGGTCGAGGTCGAGCTGGTCGAGGTCGTCGCGACCCTGCGCCGCCGCGCGGGCGAGCAGCTGGCCGACGTCGGCGACGTACGCGCGGGCGGTGTGCGCCGACCGGCCGCGCTCGGCGGTGAGGAACCGCTCGAAGTCGACCAGCGCGAGCGCGAAGCCCTGCGGCAGGTCCATGGGCACAACCTCGCCCCGACGGCTGCCGCAGGCAAGGACCTCGCACCGGCGCGGCGCGTCGCGCCGTCGGCGGGCCAGGGCCCGGGCGAGAGGATGACGGTGGGTGCACGTTGCCCCCGTTCGGGTGTATCGCGAGGTGCGCATCGGATGAAACACTCCGGCTGACCTGCAGCCGGGGGCTGCGGGCAGTCACCGAGGGAGTGCTCCAGTGCACCGCACCGCTCGCCGTCCGCCGTCTCCTGACCGCGCTGGCGGCCGCCGCGCTGGTCGGGGAGTGCCGCCACCACCGCGGGCGCTGCTCGCCCCGAGCACGACGGCCCCGCCCACCACGAACGTCGTGGGGGGTGAGGCCAGCCCGAAGGGTGCCTGGCCGATGCAGGCGGCGCTCCTGCTCCCCGACGTGGCCGACGGGTACGACGCCCAGTTCTGCGGCGGCACCCTGGTGGCGGCCCGCTGGGTGCTGACGGCCGCGCACTGCGTGGAGGGCGAGGGCGGCTCGGTGATCGCGCCGTCCGAGGTGCAGGTGGCGGTCGGGGTCTCCCGGTTGCGCGACATCACCCCCGCCGACCGGATCACGGTCACCAAGGTCGTCTCGCACCCGCGGTACCAGTGGGAGGACTCCTGGGCCGCCGGGAAGTTCGACGTCGCGCTGCTCAAGCTGAACCGGTCGATGCCCGGCCCGTACGCCCAGCTCGCCGGCCCGGCCCAGGACGGCGCCTGGGGTCCGGGCACGCTCGCGACCGTGGTCGGGTGGGGCACCACCCAGTACGCCACCCCCAGCTACGCCTACGTGCTGCGCCAGACCCAGGTGCCCCTCGTCGGGGACGCCAAGTGCAAGAGCATCTACCCCGAGCTGCACGGTCCGAGCACGCTGTGCGCCGGCTTCCTCGAGACCGGTGGGCACGACGCCTGCCAGGGTGACTCCGGCGGTCCGCTGTGGGTGAGCGTCAACAACAGGTGGCGCCAGGTCGGCGTCGTCAGCGGCGGCATCGGGTGCGCCGAGCCCGGTCACCCCGGCACCTACGGCGACGTCCGCGGCCTGCACGCCTGGATCGTCAGCCGGATCGGCTGAGCCGGCCGCCGGCCCGGCGCCACACCGGGCGGCCGTCGCCGTCCACGTCGCCCTCGGCCAGTGCGAGCAGCTGGAGCCGCCCGATCGCCGCCTGCACCGTGCCGACCGCGAGGCCGGCGACCACCGCGAGCTGCTCCGGCGTGGCCCACCGGCGGGGCGCCAGCGCCTCGTAGACCTGCAGGTCGGGTCCGACGAGGTCGTCGTGCGGGCGGGGCGGCACCGCCGGGGCGGCGGGGAAGAACTCGCCCAGCGCGCTGGCGAGCTCGACCACCTCCTGCGCGTCGGTGACGCAGACGGCGCCGGCCTCGCGCAGCAGCCGGTGGCAGCCCGCCGACGACGCCGCCGTCACCGGGCCGGGGACCGCGCCCAGCGCCCGCCCGAGCCGCACGGCGTGGCGGGCGGTGCTGAGCGCACCGGAGCGCCAGGCCGCCTCGACCACCACGGTGGCGCCCGCCAGCGCGGCGATCAGGCGGTTGCGCTCGAGGAAGCGCCACCGGGTGGGGTCGGCGCCGGGTGCGCTCTCCGAGACGAGCAGCCCGGACCCGGCCACCTGGTCGAGCAGCCGCTCGTGACTGCGCGGGTACGCCCGGTCGACGCCGCACGCCAGGACGCACACCGTGACCCCGCCGGCGGCCAGTGCGCCGGTGTGGGCGGCGGCGTCGATGCCGAACGCGCCGCCGGAGACCACCGCGAGACCGTGACCGGCGACGCCGGCGGCGAGGTCCTGCGCCACGTGCCGGCCGTAGGGCGAGGCGGCCCTGGCGCCGACGAGGGCGACCGAGCGGGTCAGCGTCCGCAGGTCGCCGCTCCCTCGCAGCCACAGGCAGCTCGGCGCCTGCTCGCCCAGGTCGGCGAGCGCCGCGGGCCACTCGTCGTCGGCCGGCACCACCAGCCGACCGCCGCCGGCCGCCACGGCCTCCAGGTCGCGGCGAGGGTCCGCGTGCACGGCTCGTACCCGCCACCGCTCGGCGGCCTCGGCCAGCGCGGCCCGGACCGCGGCCGGCCGTTCGTCCGGTCGCGCCGCCAGCGGGAGCGCCGTGCCGGCCAGCACGTGCCGCAACGCCTCCGCCGGGCCGAGGCGGGCCGCCACCCGCCCTGCGACCCGGTCGGTGGGCTCGACCACGCGGCTCCACGCGGCTCTGGCGAGCCGGTCGTCGTCGACCCAGGCGGGCACCGTCGCGTGCGCGCTCACGCCGCCGCCTCGGCGTGCTGCCGCATCAGCAGCGCACGACCCAGGTGGTCCGCGCCCGGCCGTGGCGCCCCCTCGAGGTCGGCGAGCGTCCACCCGATCCTCAGCACCCGGTCGTAACCCCTCAGGGTGAGGGACCCGCGGTCGAGGGCGGCGTCGAGCGACGCCGTCGAAGCACGAGGGAGCCGCCAGCGCGACCGCAGCGCGGGTCCCGGCGCCGCCCCGTTGGTCTTCCACCCCGTGCCCCGCCACCGCTCTCGTTGCGCGGCCCGTGCCCCGGCGACCCGCGCCGCCACCGTGGCGGTGTCCTCCCCCGGCTCCAGGGCGACCTGGACGAGCGGCACCGGCAGCAGCTCGACCTGCAGGTCGACGCGGTCGAGCAACGGCCCGCTGAGCTTGCCCGCGTAGGTCGTCTTCTGCACCGCCGTGCACCGGCAGCGGCGCCCCTTGCCGACCGACCAGCCGCAGGGGCACGGGTTCGCGGCCAGGACGAGCAGGAACCGCGCCGGGAAGACGACGGTGCCCCGCGAGCGCGCGAGCACGAGGCGACCGGACTCCAGCGGCTGGCGCAGCGCCTCGATGACGGTGCGGGAGAACTCGGGCGTCTCGTCGAGGAAGAGCACCCCGTGGTGCGCCCGGCTGGCCGCGCCGGGCGCGGCGACACCGCTGCCGCCGCCGATCACCGCCGCCGCCGACGCGCTGTGGTGCGGGCTCTCGAACGGCGGCCGCCGCACCAGGCCCCGGCTCGGGTCGAGGACGCCGATCACCGAGTGCACGGCGGTGACCTCCACCGCGTCCTCGTCGTCGAGATCGGGCAGCAGGCCCGGCAACCGCGACGCGAGCATCGTCTTCCCGGCACCCGGCGGCCCGAACAGGAGCAGGTGGTGCGCGCCGGCGGCCGCGACCTCCAGCGCCGTGCGGCCGGTGGCCTGGCCGGCGACGTCGCGCAGGTCGGGCACCGGCGGCGCGGGCGGCAGCGTGACCGGCGGCAGCGGCACCGGCCGCACCTCGCCGCCGTCGTCGACCTCACCGCCGTGCGCCCGCACCACGTCGGCCAGCCCGGCGGCCGGCACCACCTCGGCGCCGGGGACCAGCCGCGCCTCCACGGCGTTGGCGTGCGGCACCACGACCCGTCGCCAGCCGGCCCGCACGGCGGCGAGCACCACCGGGAGGACCCCGGCCACCGGACGGAGCCGCCCGTCCAGACCGAGCTCGCCGACGTGCACCGTGCTCTCGGCCGAGGCGCGGTCGAGCTTGCCCAGCGCGGCCAGGACGGCGACCGCGATGGCGGTGTCGAACCCCGAACCCGCCTTGGGCAGCGACGCCGGCGTGAGGTTCACCGTGAGGCGGTGGGGCGGCAGGACCACCCCGCAGCCCGCGAGCGCGGCGCGGACCCGGTCGCGCGCCTCCTGCAGCGACCGGTCGAGGGTGCCCACCATCGCGAAGCCCGGGACGCCGGCGCCGACGTGGGCCTCGACCTCCACCGGGTGCGCGGCGAAGCCGACCAGCGCCATCGCGCTCGTGCGACCGAGCCCGAGCTCGCTCACGCCACGCCCCGCAGGTGCTGCAGCAGGGCCGGTCGGTCACGGCGGAACACCACCGCCACGACGTCGACCCGGACGGTCGCCACGCCGGCGTGCTCGGGGTGGGCGGCGAGGAACGCGGCGCACAGCCGTCGCAGCCGCGCCGCCTTGGCCTGCGTCACCGCCTCGGCCGGGTGCCCCTGCCCCAGCGAGCTGCGCGCCTTGACCTCGACGACCACCAGCTCGCCGTCACCGCGCGCCACGACGTCGAGCTCGCCCTGCCGGCACCGCCAGTTGCGCGCCACCACCCGCAGCCCGCTGCGCCGCAGGTACGCCGCCGCCACCGCCTCGCCCCGCTGCCCCAGCTCCTGCCGCGTCGTCCGCACCCGGCACCACCTCCTGGTGCCCGACGGTGCCCGTGCGCGGCGACAACGCGCCCGGTGCCGGCGGCGGGCTGTGGACAGGTGCTCCCGGAGCCGGCCTGTGGACGGCTGGGAGGTGCGAGACGGGTTGTCAGCCGGCGAAGCCCTCCGGCTTCGGGACCTCCAGGTCGCTCTTGGCGAGCTCCTCGACGTTGACGTCCTTGAACGTCACGACCCGCACCGACTTCACGAACCGCGCCGAGCGGTAGACGTCCCACACCCAGGCGTCGGTGAGGGTCAGCTCGAAGTAGACCTCGCCGTCGGCGTTGCGCGGGACGACGTCGACCGCGTTGGCCAGGTAGAACCGTCGCTCGGTCTCGACCACGAAGGTGAACAGCCCGACGACGTCGCGGTACTCGCGGTAGAGCGCGAGCTCCATCTCGGTCTCGTAGTTGTCGAGGTCCTCGGCGCTCATCGGAGTAGTGGCTCCTCGGTTCTCGGCAGGGTCTCGGCGGCGGTCTCGGGCTGGGTCTCGGGCGGGGGGATCAGCTCGGCCGTCCCGCCGGGGTGGTGGTCGGGGTCCATCATGCCGGGCAGGCTCCACGTCTGCCGGTGCTGGGTGCACGGACCCAGCCGGTCGAGCGCCGCGGCGTGCGCGGGAGCGCTGTAGCCCTTGTTGACCTCCCACGCGTAGCCGGGGTGGGTGCGGGCGTGCTCGAGCATGAGCCCGTCACGCTCGGTCTTGGCCAGCACCGACGCGGCGGCCACGGCCGCGCAGCGCAGGTCGGCCTTGATCATCGTCCGCACGACCGGGCCGTCCGCCCACACGTCGACGGCGTCCCACCCGGCCCACTCCTGCGCCGCCGGCTCCACCGCCTCCAGCGGGACGTCGAACAGGGTCGGCTGCGGCGGGCTGTACCAGTCGTGGTTGCCGTCGAGCAGCACCAGAGACGGAGGCACGGGCAGCTGGGCCATCGCCCGTCGTCCGGCCAGCCGCAGGGCCCGCATGATGCCGATCTCGTCGATCTCCCACGCCTGCGCGTGCCCCACCGCCCAGGCCGGCGCCCACCGGCGGACCCGCGGCGCGAGCCGCGCCCGGGCCAGCGGCGTCAGCAGCTTGGAGTCGCGCAGCCCCACCGGCGCCGAGCGGGTGCCGAGGTCGACCACCACCACGCCGACCGTGACGGGCCCGGCGAGCGCACCGCGGCCGACCTCGTCCATGCCCGCGACCAGGGTGTGGCCCTGGCGCAGGTAGCCGCGCTCGGTGCGCAGCGTGGGGGTGGGTCCGGCCATCGGGGGGTGTCGTCCGGGTCGGGGCGGATCAGGGCGCGGGGACGTCCGCGAAGACGTCGGAGTGGTTCGACAGGGTCCCGAACCGGTCCAGCGGCCAGAACAGCAGCACCGCGCGGCCGACGACGAGGTCGGTGGAGACGGTGCCCTCGCCGGGCAGGTCCTGGTGGTAGCGCGAGTCCTGGCTGAAGCCGCGGTTGTCGCCCATCACCCAGATCCGGTCCTCGGGGACGGTGACGTCGAAGTTCAGCGTGCTCGGCTCGGTGCCCTCGGGCAGGTAGGTCTCGTCCAGCGGCACGTCGTCGACGGTGAGGCGACCCTCGGCGTCGCAGCACACGACGTGGTCGCCGGGCATGCCGATCACGCGCTTGATCAGGTGCTCGCCGGCGTCCTGCGGCAGCACGCCGACGAAGGTGAGGACGTCGACCGCGACCTTCGACAGACCGGAGCGCTGCGGCACGACCGACGGGTCCAGCCAGCCGCCCGGGTCGCGGAACACCACGACGTCACCGCGCTCGAGGTCGAACGGTCCGGGCTCGAGCAGGCTCACCAGCACCCGGTCGTCGCGGACCAGGGTGTCCTCCATCGACTCCGACGGGATGTAGAACGCCTGCGCCAGGAACGTCTTGATGAGGAGCGAGAGCACCAGCGCGGTGCCGACGACGATGACGCCCTCGCGCAGCGCGCCGAGCACGCCGCCACGCCGCTGGCGCGCGTGCCTGCCCTCGGAGGCCGCGGCGTGCGGTCCCGTCGGACTCCTGCGCCCTCACGGTGCCCGCCTCGTCGTCGTCGGTGCTCACCGCTGCGCCCCCTCGTACCTGCCGCCGGCGCCGTGCGCGCCCACTCCCGGCATGGTGCCAGGTAGACCGACCACGGCCACCATCCGGCCCGCCACCTGGTCGACCGGGACCATGCCGCCGCGCGGGTCGCCGAGGTGGGCCCGCGAGTCGGCGGAGTCGCTGCGGTGGTCGCCCATCACCCACAGCGCGCCGTCGGGGACCACGACGTCGAACTCGCGCTCGCTGGGGACGTCGCCAGGGAACAGGTAGTCCTCCTCGAGCGGTGCGCCGTCGACGAGCAGCCTGCCCTCGTCGTCGCAGCACGTCACGCGGTCCCCACCCACGCCGATCACGCGCTTGACGAAGTGGTGCCCGCCGACGGGGAAGCCGAGCCAGGAGGCGACCTTCTCGCCGGCGCCGACGGCCGGCGGCGGGTCGGGCTCGAAGGAGAACACGCCGCGGCCGTCGAAGACGACGACGTCACCGCGGCTCGGGCTCCCCGTGGGGCACCAGCACCAGCACCCGGTCGCCCGGCTCCAGCAACGGCTCCATCGAGGCGCTCGGGATCGCGTAGACCTGCAGCAGCAGGCCGCGGACCAGGGCGTGCACGACGACGACCGCCAGGACGAGCAGCAGGCTCTCACGCAGGAGCCCCCGACCGCCGGTGGCGGTCGGGGGCTGCGGCGTGGTGCTGGTCAGCTGCGCTACCGGGAGGAGGCAGTCAGCGCGCGACGGGGGTGTCGCGCTTCTCCTTGATCTTCGCGGCCTTGCCGCGCAGGTTGCGCAGGTAGTAGAGCTTGGCGCGGCGGACGTCGCCGCGGGTGACGATCTCGACCTTGTCCAGGATCGGGGAGTGCACCGGGAAGGTGCGCTCGACGCCGACGCCGAAGCTGACCTTGCGGACCGAGAAGGTCTCGCGGACGCCACCGCCCTGGCGGCGGATGACGACGCCCTGGAAGACCTGGACGCGCGAGCGGGTGCCCTCGACGACCTTGACGTGGACCTTGACGGTGTCGCCGGGACGGAAGTCCGGGACGTCCTCGCGGAGCGAGGCTGCGTCGACGTTGTCCAGGATGTGCATGAGGTGTCGCTCTCCCGCTGGTGCCACAGGTCACCGGCGCGCTGGTCGGGGGCCCGCGAGGGGCCGTCCGAGACTGACGGTCAGGGTTCGTGCCGTTCCGGCCGTTCGCACCGCTCGCCCCCTGTGGCAGGGGCGGTGCGCGGCCGCAGCACGAGGAGCCAGTCTGCCACAGGGCTCACCCCCCGAGGAAATCCTCGATCACGGTGCGGACCACGGCGCGGTCGTGCTCGTCGAGCGAGGCCGGGTCGAGCGCGGCCAGCAGGTCCGGGCGCCGCGTCGGCGGTGCGTCGCAGCTGCTCGTCGCGGCGCCACCGCTCCACCCGGCCGTGGTGGCCCGAGCGCAGGACGGCCGGCACGTCCAGGCCGCGCCAGGACTCCGGCTTGGTGTACACGGGGTGCTCGAGCAGGCCGTCGGCGTGCGACTCCTCCACCAGCGAGGCCGGGTTGCCGACCACGCCGGGCAGCAGCCGTCCGACCGCCTCGACGACGGCGAGCACGGCCACCTCTCCCCCGTTGAGGACGTAGTCGCCCAGGCTGACCGGCGTGACCCGCCCGCGGCCGGCGGCGTCGTCGAGCACCCGCTCGTCGATGCCCTCGTAGCGTCCGCAGGCGAACGCCAGCCAGGGGTCCTGCGCCAGCTCGTGCGCCATCGCCTGGGTGAGCACGCGGCCGGCCGGGCTGGGCACCAGCAGGTGCGGGACGGCGTCCGGGCCGAGCGCCGCGCGGCCCGCGTGGACACCACGTGGTCGAGCGCCTCGCCCCACGGCTCGGGACGCATCACCATGCCGGCGCCGCCGCCGTACGGGGTGTCGTCGACCGTGCGGTGCCGGTCGTGGGTGAAGTCGCGCAGGTCGTGGACGTGCACGTCCAGCAGCCCGCTCTCGGCGGCCCGCCCGAGCAGCGACAGCCGCAGCGGGGCGAGGTACTCGGGGAAGATCGAGACGACGTCGACGCGCACGGCGAGGGCCTAGAGCTCGTCGAGCAGGCCGGGCGGCGGGTCGACGACGACGCGGCCGCCGGGGACGTCGACCTGCGGGACCAAGGCGGCGACGAACGGCACGCGCGCCGTGCGCCGGTCGGTGAGCCGCAGCACGAGCAGGTCCTGGGCGGCGCCGTGCTCGACGCCGACGACCTCGCCGAGCCGCTGCCCACCGGTGTCCTCGGCGACCAGGCCGACGAGCTGGTGGTCGTACCAGGCGTCCTCCTCGTCGTCCTCGCACGGCCTCGCCGAGCAGCAGCACCCCGCGCAGGCCCTCGGCCGCGGTGCGGTCCGGGACCTCCTCGAAGGTCAGCAGGATCTTCCCGTTGTGGTCGCGCGCGGTCTCGATCGTGAGCGGACCGGCGGACGCCGGGTCGGTCTCCAGCCGGGCGCCCGGGACGAAGCGGCGGTCGGGGTCGTCGGTGCGGACCTCGACGCTGACCTCGCCCGGATGCCGTGGGGGCGGCCCACGCGGGCGACGACGAGCTGCACGGCGGTCCTCCCTCTCGCTGGTTGCGGCGGAGCCCCGCCCACCGACGTGGTGGACGGGGCTCGGCCGGTCGTGCTGGGTCGTGCTGGGTCGTGCTGGGTGCTAGCGGCGACCGGCACGGTCGACGTCGACGACGTCGACCCGGACCGGGCCGTCGGTGGAGACCGCGCCGATGACCGTGCGCAGCGCCTTGGCGGTGCGTCCGGCCCGGCCGATCACGCGGCCGAGGTCCTCGGGGTGCACCCGGACCTCCAGCAGCGCGCCCCGGCGCAGCGACTTCTCCTTCACCCGGACGTCGTCCGGGTGGTCGACGATGCCGCGGACCAGGTGCTCCAGGGCGTCGGCGAGCACGATCAGCCCTCGGCCTTCGCCTCGTCGGCGGGCGCCTCGGCGGCGGGCGCCTGCGGTCGCCTCGGTCGCCTCGGTCGCCTTGGCGTCCTTGGCCTCGTCGGCCTTCGCCTCCGTGGCGGGCGCCTCGTCAGCCGGCAGCCTCGGTGGGGGCCTCGGCCTTCTTGGCGGCCTTCTTCCGCGGCGTCGTGGCGTCCTTGGTGGGCTCGCCCGACTCCTTGGCGGCGGCCTCGTAGGCGATCCTCTTGTCCGCCTTGGGCTCGGCCACGCGCAGCGTGCCCTCGGCGCCCGGGAGGCCCTTGAACTTCTGCCAGTCGCCGGTGACCTTGAGCAGCGCCATGACCTGCTCGGTCGGCTGCGCGCCGACGCCGAGCCAGTACTGCGCGCGCTCGGAGTCGATGTCGATGAGCGAGGGCTCCTCGGTGGGGTGGTACTTCCCGATCTCCTCGATCGCCCGGCCGTCGCGCTTGGTGCGCGAGTCGGCGATGACGACGCGGTAGTACGGGGCCCGGATCTTGCCCAGGCGCTTCAGTCGGATCTTGACGGCCACGGGTGTGGTGTCTCCTGTTCGGGTCTGCGGGGTGAGCCGCCCGGCTCCGCGTGGGGACACGGTCGGGACTGCTCGGGTGGACGCGGGTCCGGGCGGGTAGAGGGCCGCACCGGCCGCATACAGCCGACCATTGTGCCAGAACCCGGGGAGCACGGCCACGCCACCGAGCGGGCGCCTGCGCCGCCGACCTAGCGTGGCCGCGGTGCAGACGTTCCTGCCCTTCCCGCGCTTCGACGCCAGCGCCGCCGTCCTGGACGACGCGCGGCTCGGCAAGCAGCGGGTGGAGACGCTGCAGGTGCTGCGGGCGCTCGTGCTCGAGGACTACGGCTGGGCGCACCACCCCGCCGTGCGTGATGTGGCGCGGCCGGGTGCCGGCGCTGGTCGCGTACGGCCTGGCCTGCGTCCGACGAGTGGGTGCGGCGCGGCCACGCCGACAGCACGGCCGCCCAGATCGCCGAGTTCGCCCCGCGAGGTCGTCGGACTCGACCAGGACGAGCTGGAGGCCCGGCGACCTGACGCCGTCCGTGGCTGCACGACCCGCGGTTCCACGCGCAGCCACCGCGCCGCGCTGCTGCGCAAGGACCCGGCCCGGTACGCCGCGGCGCTGGACGACGGCGTCGACCCCGAGACCCCCTACCTGTGGCCGGGCCCGCGACGAGGACGTGGTCACGCCGCAGGCCCGGCGGCCGCCATGTCGCTGTGGGTGGTGCGCCCACCGGCCGCCGGTGTCCTCGGCCGCTTCCTCGCCGGACGGCGTGGTCGGGTCTGGGCGCCGGGTCGGGCATCGCGTCCGACGTGACCGGGCTGGCCGGGGCCGGACCTCGCCCGCGGTGCTGCGCGAGGAGGCGCCAGGTCGCCGGCCCGGCAAGGCGCTGCGGCAGCTGGCCGCCTTCCTCGACGACGTGCGCGGAGGGCGACCGCGTGGGCGTCCCCGTCGAGGGCGGACGGGCGCTGCTGCTCGGCACCGTCGCCGGCGGGTACGGGCACGCCCCCGGCGGCACGGCGCCGGTGCACCGGCGGCCGGTGGTGTGGGACGGCGGACGGCTCCCGCGGGCGGCGGCGCGTCCGCGCGGGGTGCTGCAGGACCCGCGCGAGCTGTTCCGGGTGTCCCGTGGCGGGCCTACGGTGCCCGGATGACGTCGAGCACCTCTGACCAGACGCTGCCCTACCCCGATCGCTCGGGCTTCCTCGCGCCGCTGGCGGCCGAGTCCGCCCGGTTCCTCGAGGTGCTGGCGGCCGCCGACCCGTCGGCCCGGGTGCCCACGTGCCCGGACTGGAGCGCCGACGACCTGCTCTGGCACCTCACCGAGGTGCAGCTGTTCTGGGCGTCCGTCGGTGAGGGGCCGGTCGTCGACGAGGCCGGGCTCGATGCCGTGGAGGCGGGCAAGCCGGCCCGGCCGGACGACCGCGACGCGCTGCTGCGGCTGGCGGAGGACGCGACCGAGCGGCTGCTCGCCGCGCTGCGGGCCGGGTCGCCGTCCACGCCGGCCTGGTCCTGGCACGCCCCCGAGCAGACCCTGGGGTTCACGATGCGGCGGCAGGCGCACGAGGCGCTGGTGCACCGGGTCGACGCCGAGCTCACCGCCGGGGTCGACCTCACCGTGCCCGACGCCGCGCTGGCGGCCGACGGCGTCGACGAGCTGCTCCGGGTGATGTGGGGGCTGCCGGACGGCGACTGGGCCACGTGGACGCCGTCGGACCGGGTCGTGCGGGTGGAGACCACCGACACCGGCCACGGCTGGACGCTGCGCCTCGGCCGGTGGAGCGGCACCGGGCCGCAGTCCGGGCGCGAGTTCGACGAGGCCACCGCCCTGGTCGTCGACGGCGACGACGCCGGCGCGCCCGCCGCGGTGCTGCGGGGCCGTGCCGCCGACCTCGACCTGCACCTGTGGAACCGGCTGCCCGCCGACCCGGTGGAGCGCACCGGCGACCCCGACGCGCTCGCCGACCTCGACGAGGTCCGTGGCGCCGGCGTGCAGTAGCGGTCAGTCCAGCCGTTCGCGGAGCAGGGCCTGCTCGGCCGGTCCGGGGGCCAGCGCGAGAGCCCGTTCGTTGGCCTGCCGGGCCTCGGCCGGACGGCCGAGCTCGTCGAGCAGCTGCGCCCTGGTGGCGTGCAGCAGGTGGTACCCGTCGAGCCGTCCGGCCAGGGCGTCGACGGCGTCGAGAGCGGCCTGCGGCCCGCGGACGTGCGACAGCGCCACCGCGTGGTTGAGCCGCACCACCGGCGAGGGGTCGTGCACCAGCAGGAGGTCGTACAGCGTCACGATCTGCAGCCAGTCGGTCTGCTCCCAGGTGGCCGCCGAGCAGTGGCAGCCCGCGATCGCCGCCTGGAGCTGGAACCGGCCGGGCGACCGCAGTGCGGCCGCGCGCTCGAGGTACCCGTCGGCACGGCTCACGGCCACGGCGTCCCACCGCGAACGGTCCTGCACCGCAAGAGGAACCAGCGCGCCGGCGCCGTCGAACCGCGCGCCGTCACGCGCCTGCAGGAAGGTCAGCAGGGCGAGCAGGCCCCACGCCTCGGCCTGCCGCGGCAGCGCCCGTGCGACGACCTCGGCGAGCCACACCGCGTCACCGGCCGGGCCGGCCGAGCCCTGCGGGTCGAGGTAGCCGGCGTTGTAGGCCAGGCAGACCACGGTGAGGACGTCGTCCAGCCGTGCCGCGAGCCGGTCGCCGTCCGGCACCGAGAACGGGATGCCGGCCGCGACGATCTTGCGCTTGGTGCGCACCAGCCGCTGGGCCATCGTCGTCTCGGGGACCAGGAACGCCCGCGCCACCTGGGCCGTCGTGAGACCGAGCACCGCGCGCAGCGTCAGCGCCAGCCGCGACTCGGCCGACAGCGCCGGGTGGCAGCAGGCGAACAGCATCGGCAGCCGCTCGTCGGGGGTGCCGCCGCCGGGGTCGTCCGGCAGCCGCGGGACGGCGTCGGCCTCCGCCGCGGCCACCGACCCCGCGAGCCGCTGCCGCCGCGAGCGCGCGCGCAGCAGGTCGACGGCGCGGCGCTGGGCCGTGGTGGTCAACCACCCGGCGGGGTTGGGCGGCACGCCGCGCGACGGCCAGGTGCGCAGCGCCTCGACCAGCGCCTCCTGCACTGCCTCCTCGGCGACGTCGAAGTCGCCGGTGCGACGGTGCAGGTGGGCGACGACGGCGGCGGCCTCCCGCCGCACCACGCGGGACAGCGCCGAGTCGAGCGGCTCGGGCGTGTCGGGCGCGGTGGTGCGGCGGGGGTCCGGCGTCACGAGGAGCTGCCGTCCTCCATGTGCGAGTAGTCCTCGACCATCGGGCGGATCTCGACCGAGACGCCGGGCAGCTGCAGCGAGGGCCAGGTGCGCACCAGCGCGATGGCGGCGTCCAGGTCGGGGACGTCGATCACGCTGAAGCCGCCGATCCGCTCCTTGGCCTCGCTGTACGGCCCGTCGACCACGACCGGGTCGGCGCCGTCCCCGCCGGACCGCACCGTGGTCGCGGTCGAGGGCGGCTGCAGCTCGGCGCCGCTGTCGGAGAACGCGGCGCCGTGCTCGCCGAACCAGGCGTAGATCTGCTGGTAGACCTCCTGCTGCCGCTCGGCCGGGACGGCCTCGAGCTGCTCGGGGGTGTCGACGTACATCAGGACGTACTTCATGGTCGGGCTCCTTCGTTCCGGTGGGACATGACACCCCTTCCACGAACGCCGGCGCCAGATCTCGACACCTGGACGCAGGCATGTCGTCGGGACGACCGGACGGGCGGTCAGACCGTCCGGCCCCGGAGCACCACGTGCTGCGGGTGCGCGAGCACGCCGACGTCGGCCCGGGGGTCGGAGGCGTAGACGACCAGGTCGGCGTCGGCGCCCTCCTCCAGCGCCGGGCGTCCGAGCCAGGACCGCGCCGCCCAGCAGCCCGCGTCCAGGGCGTCCAGCGGCGTCAGGCCGGCCGTCACCAGCTCGGCGACCTCGGCGGCCACCAGCCCGTGCGGCAGCGAGCCGCCGGCGTCGGTGCCCACGTAGAGCGGTACGCCCGCCTCGTGGGCGGCGGCCACCGTCTCGTACCGCCGGGCGTGCAGGGCGACCATGTGGTCGGCCCACGCGTCGAACCTGCCGCGGGCCGGCTCGGCCAGCTGCGGGAAGGTCGCGATGTTCACCAGCGTGGGCACCACCGCGACGCCCGCCGCGGCGGCCGCCTCGGTGGTGGTCGCGTCCAGGCCGGTGCCGTGCTCGATGCCGTCGATGCCGGCGGCGATCAGGTCGTGCAGGCAGTCCTCGCCGAAGCAGTGCGCGGTGACCCGGGCGCCCTCCGCGTGGGCCGCAGCGATCCCCGCCTGCAGCGCCTCGAGCGGCCAGCACGGCGCGAGATCGCCTGCGGCACGGTCGATCCAGTCCCCGACGATCTTGACCCAGCCGTCACCGGCGCGGGCCTCCTGGGCCATGTACGCCGGGAGCTCGTCGGGCTCGATCTCGTGCGCGAAGTTGCGGATGTACCGCTTGGTGCGGGCGATGTGCCGGCCCGCGCGGACGATCTTCGGCAGGTCGTCGCGGTCGTCGATCCAGCGGGTGTCCGCCGGGCTGCCGGCGTCGCGGATCAGCAGCGTGCCCGCGTCGCGGTCGGCGGTGGCCTGCGCCTCGCTGGTGGCGGCGTCGACGGCGCCGTGGGCGTCCAGGCCGACGTGGCAGTGCGCGTCGACCAGGCCGGGGAGCGCCCAGCCGGTCAGGGTGGTCACCTCGTGGCCGGGCCCGGGAGCGGTGAACGAGACCCGGCCGTCCAGCACCCACAGCCCGTCGACCACCTCGTCGCGACCGGTGAGCACCGGCCCCTCGACCCGCAGCACCTCCGCCATCGTCCGAACCTAGCCGGACGCGACCGCGCGGGTCAGCCCTGGCCGGCGGAGCGGCGGACCCGGCGGGTCGCGACGCCGTCGGTCATCAGCGGGCGGTCGTCGGAGTCGAGGACGCTCACCAGCCGGTCACCCTCCATCGTCACGACCGAGCCGACCGGCAGCGCGAGCGCCGGGACCAGGGTCGGACGGTGCACGAGCAGCCGGTGCACGGGCATCGGCACCGGGTCGGCGAGCGCGTCGGCGCCGGTGCGCAGCGCGCCGGTGGCGAACCAGCCGCTGGAGCGGGCGTCGCCCACGCTGCGCACGAGGTGCAGCAGGTGGCTCTCGAGCACGTCGCCGACGACGCGCACGGTCTGGTCGTAGGCGACCGAGACGGGGTCGAGGACGCCGAGGTAGGCCATCAGGTCGCGGGTGGCCGCCTGCACCCGCAGCGTCGTGCTGATCTCGGGACGCAGGTCGGCCGTCGGGTCTCGGGCGAAGTCGGGCTCGCAGACCTGCAGCCGGCCGTCGGCCTCGCGCCGCAGCACCAGGACGGACCACCCGAACCGCAGCGCCGCGCCGGCGGTGAACTGCACGCCCTGCTCGTGCGCGGCGGTGAGCCGCTGCAGCAGCCAGGGCACGTGCTCGGCGGCGGAGTCGAGGCAGTCGACGCTGACCCGTTCCTCGCCCAGCTGGGTCGTCCACCTCCCCACCGTCAGCGACCGAGGAACTTCTCGAAACCGGGTGGCAGGGCGGCCGGGTCGAACGGGTCGGCCTCCGGCGGCGGTGCGGTGGCGCCGAACGCCGCGCCCGGCGCCGAGGTGCGCGGCGGTCGACTCCTGCTCCTGCTGGGCGCGCCTGGCCGGGTTGCCGGACCTGGCCTTGCCCTTCTTGCCCCGCGCCTGCTGCTTGCCGCGCGACTTCTTGCTGCCGCCCCCCATGCCGGGGAAGCCGCCCATGCCGGCAGGGCCGCCGCCCATGCCGGGCATGCCGGGGATGCCACCGGTCCTGCGCAGCTGGCGCATCATCTTCTGCGCGTCGGCGAACCGCTCGAGCAGCTGGTTCACGTCGGTGACCGTGACGCCGGAGCCGCGCGCGATCCGGGCCCGGCGCGAGCCGTTGATGATCTTGGGCTGGTAGCGCTCCTGCGGGGTCATCGAGCGGACGATGGCCTCGATCCGGTCGATCTCGCGCTCGTCGAAGCTCTCGAGCTGCTCGCGCATCTCGCCCATGCCCGGGAGCATCCCGAGCATCTTCTTCATCGACCCCATCTTCCGCAGGCCCTGCATCTGCTGGAGGAAGTCGTCGAAGGTGAAGTCCTCGCCCGCACCGAACTTGCGAGCCATCTCCTCGGCGTGCTCGGCCTCGAACGCCTTCTCCGCCTGCTCGATCAGGGTGAGCACGTCACCCATGTCGAGGATGCGCGAGGCCATCCGGTCGGGGTGGAACGGCTCGAACTCGGTGAGCTTCTCGCCGGTGGAGGCGAACATCACCGGGCGGCCGGTGACCGAGGCCACCGACAGCGCGGCACCGCCCCGGGCGTCGCCGTCGAGCTTGGTGAGCACCACGCCGGTGATGCCGACGCCCTCCTGGAACGCCTGCGCGGTCTGCACGGCGTCCTGGCCGATCATCGCGTCGACGACGAAGAGCACCTCGTCGGGCTGCACGGCGGCACGGATGTCGGCGGCCTGCTGCATCATCTCGGCGTCGACGCCGAGGCGGCCGGCGGTGTCGACGACCACGACGTCGAACTGCTTGGTGCGGGCCTCGACCATCGCGCGGCGGGCGACGTCGACCGGGTCGCCGACGCCGTTGCCCGGCTCGGGCGCGTAGACCGTGACGCCCGCGCGCTCGCCCACCACCTGCAGCTGGGTGACCGCGTTCGGACGCTGGAGGTCGGCCGCCACCAGCAGCGGGGCGTGCCCCTGCTCCTTGAGCCAGTGGCCGAGCTTGCCGGCGAGCGTGGTCTTCCCGGCGCCCTGCAGGCCCGCGAGCATGATCACGGTCGGCGGGTTCTTGGCGAAGGTCAGCCGGCGCTGCTCGCCGCCCAGGATCGTGACCAGCTCGTCGTTGACGATCTTGACGACCTGCTGCGCGGGGTTGAGGGCCTGCGAGACCTCCTCGGACAGCGCCCGCTCGCGCACGCGCGCGGCGAACTCGCGGACGACGGGCAGGGCGACGTCGGCGTCGAGGAGCGCGCGGCGGATCTCCCGGACGGTGGCGTCGACGTCGGCCTCGGACAGCCGGCCCTTGCCCCGCAGGTTCTTGAAGGTCGCGGTCAGGCGGTCGGACAGGGTGGCGAACACGTGGTGAGGGTCCTTCGGCTCGGGATCTGCGCCCAGGGTAGTCGGCCCGCATACTGGCCGGGTGCCGGCCGAGCGAGGACGAGAAGCGATCGCCCGGGTCCGCGCCGGGCTCGCCGGCCAGCTGCGCTCGCGGGTCGCCGGGGACGACGCCCAGGAGCGGGCCCGACTGATCTGGGGCGCCGAGGGCGAGCGCTGGTTCACCGCCGACGACCCGGTCTGGCGGGTCCACGCCGACGCCACGATGTTCGTCGGCGGCATCCGGGCGCTGCTGCTGCAGTCGCTGCACCCGCTCGCGATGGCAGGCGTCGCGGGTCACTCCGGCTACCGCGCCGACCCCTGGGGGCGGCTGCAGCGCACCAGCCACTTCCTCGCCACGACCACGTTCGGCACGGTCGAGGCCGCCGAGGCAGGCGATCGAGACCGTCCGCACGATCCACACCCGGGTCCGCGGACGGGCCGAGGACGGCCGGCCCTACGCGGCCGACGACCCGCACCTGCTCGCGTGGGTGCACCTGGCGGAGGCGGACAGCTTCCTGCGGGCGTACCAGCAGCACGCCCGCGAGCCGCTGAGCGCCGCCGAGGCGGACCTGTACGTGGAGCAGAGCGGGCTCGTGGCGTCCCGGCTCGGGGTGGTCGCTCCCCCGCGCACGGTGGCCGAGCTGCACGCCGGGATCGAGGCGTACCGGCCCGAGCTGGCGGCCACCCCCGCCGCCCGCGACGCCGCCCGGTTCCTGCTGCTGCAGCCGCCGCTCCCCCTGCCGGCCCGGCCCGGCTACGGCGCGCTGGCCGCCGCGGCCGTCGCGCTGCTGCCGCCCTGGGCGCGCTCGCCGCTCGGGCTGCCGCGGCTTCCGCTCACCGAGCGGCTCGTGGTCCGGCGCGTGGGCGACGCCGCCACCGGCGTGATCCGGTGGGCGATGACCTCGCCCGAGATCACCGCCGAGCGCCGGACCGCCTGACGCCTCAGCCCTGCGGCTCCCAGCTCGCAGCGGCCATCAGCGCTCCCACCACCGCCCCGGTGCGGGCCGCCGACAGCCGGCCCTGGCCCACCTCGGAGCCCGCCTCGGTGAGGTAGAGCACGTCGACGGCCCGGCCGCCGTGGGTGGCCACGTGCGCGGAGCGGACGTCGACGCGGAGGTCTCGCAGGGTGGCGCCGAGGGCGTGCAGCAGGCCCGGACGGTCGACGGCGCGGACCTCGAGCACGGTGGCGTCGGCCGAGGCGCCGGACAGCACCACCACCCGCGGGCCGGCCGGGTCCACCGACGCCCGGCCGGGACGCCAGGCCGCCTCCCTGCGGGCGAGCCGGTCCAGCACGCCAGGTCGCCGCCCGCGAGCCGCACCAGCCCGGTGCGCAGCACCCCGGCGTCGGCCACGGTGTTGCTCGCGTGCACCGACCAGGTGTCGACCGCGACGCCGTCGACCGTGCGCACCAGGGCCGAGCGCACCCCGAGCCCCTGGGACGCGAGCAGCCCGGCGGCGTCGGCGAACAGGCCGGGACGGTCGGGCGCGACCAGCGTCACCGTCTGGACGCCGTCCAGGACGCTCACCTCGACCCGCGGCTCGCGGTCGGAGCGCACGGCCCGGACCAGCTGCTCCTCGGCGGCGGTGAGCGGGCTCGGGCCGGTGGGCTCGGCCCCGTGCAGGTCGGCGCGGGCGCGGTCGACCAGGTCGTCGACCAGACGTCGCCGCCAGGGCGTCCACGCGGCCGGGCCCGCCGCCCGGGCGTCGGCCTCGGTCAGGGTGCGCAGCAGGTCGAGCAGGTCCTCCCGGCCGTCGACCGCGGCGACGAGCGCGTCCACGGTCCGCGGGTCGTCGGGGTCGCGCCGGGTGGCCAGCTCCACGAGCGTCAGGTGCTCGCGCACCATCCGCTCGACCACGGCGGCGTCGGCCGCGACGAGCCCGAGCCGGGTGGCGACCCGGTGCGCCACCGGGGCGCCGACGCTGGAGTGGTCCATCGCGCCCGGCAGCTTGCCGATGTCGTGCAGGAGCGCGCAGACCAGGAGCAGGTCGGGACGCGAGACGCGGTCGAGCAGCGCGGTCGCCTCCACGCAGGTCTGCACGAGGTGCCGGTCGACGGTGTGACGGTGCACCGCGGTGCGCTGCGGCCGGTTGCGGACGCCGGCCCACTCCGGGAACCAGGTGGTGGCGAGGCCGGCCTGGTCGAGCGTCTCCCAGACCCCGACGAGGGGCTCCCCCGCGCCGAGCAGCCGCACCAGCGCCTCGGTGGCCTGCGTGGGCCACGGCGTCGGCAGCGGCACCGACGTGCTGGCCAGGTGCGAGGCGGTCACCGGCGACAGCGGCAGCCCGTGCACGGCCGCGGCGGCCGCGGCCCGCACCGCGATGGTCGGGTCGCTCACCGGGGCGGCGGCCGAGGACAGGACGACCTCGCCCTCGTGCTCCACCAGCCCCGGCTCGAGCGGGCGCAGCCGCGGCTTCTGCCGACGCAGCCCGCGGCGGCGGGTCGTGGCGCCGCGGGCGCGGCGCAGCGTGAGGTCGAGGCTGTGCGAGACGGTGCGGGCGGCGGAGGCGACCTTGGTGAGCAGGGCGTCGGCGTCGGGAACCCCGAGGGCGACGGCGACGGCGTCCTGCTCGGCCAGCAGCAGCCGCTCCCCCGCCCGTCCGGTGACGGCGTGCAGGGCGTCGCGGACGTCGAGCAGGGTCGTGGTGGCGTGGTCGATCTCGCCGTGCGGGGAGTCGGCGAGCCAGCTCGCCACCAGGGCGTGCAGCACCACGACGTCGCGCAGCCCGCCGCGCGCCTCCTTGAGGTCGCCCTCGAGCAGGTACGCGAGCTCGCCGTGCCTCCGCGACCGCTCGGCGAGGGAGGCGGCGATCTCGTCGAGCCGGGACCGGGCGCCGGAGCGCCACTGCTCGCGCAGCACCTCGCGGGCGCGCAGGCCGAGGGTCGCGTCGCCCGCGACGACGCGCAGGTCGAGCAGGCCCAGCGCCGCGGCCAGGTCGTTCCTGGAGATCTCGCGGCAGGCGTCGACGCTGCGCACGGAGTGGTCGAGCCGCAGGCCCGAGTCCCACACCGGGTACCAGATCCGTTCCGCCAGAGCGCGGAACGGCGTCCTTGCCCAGCGTCTTGCCGTCGTGCAGGAGGACCAGGTCGAGGTCGCTCGCCGGTCCGGCGTCGCGCCGGGCGTGCGACCCGACCGCGACCAGGGCGACGCCCGTCGACGGCGGGCGCGCGTCCCGCCAGACCTCGATCAGCCAGTCGTCGACCGTCGCCGCGAGCGACTCGCGGCGGGCCGGCCCGCCGGCGGGGTCCGCCAGGGTGGAGCGGACCGCCTGCAGCAGGCGCTCGCGCCGCAGGTCCCGGTGGGGTCCTGCGGCGCGAGCGTCGGTGCTGCTGTTCACTTCCCGGTGCCGTTCATGCGGTGGCTCCCGATAGCCAGGGGGACGTGGTGGACGGACCTCAGAGGGCGTCCAGGCCACGCTCCCCGGTCCGCACGCGGGCGACGTCCTCGACCGGGACGACCCAGACCTTGCCGTCACCGATCCGGCCGGTCTGCGCGGCCTTGACGACGACCTCCACGACGTCGGCGGCGTCGACGTCGTCGACCACCACCTCGAGGCGGACCTTGGGCACCAGGTCGACGGTGTACTCCGCCCCCCGGTAGACCTCGGTGTGACCGCGCTGGCGGCCGTAGCCGTTCGCCTCGCTCACGGTCATCCCCTGGATGCCGAAGGCCTCCAGCGCCGACTTCACGTCGTCGAGCTTGTGCGGCTTGATCACCGCGGTGACGAGCTTCATGCCGAGACCTCCTCGGTGCTGTTGGACGACTCAGTGCTCCTGGACAGCGCCGGCTCCGAGGTGGACCGCGACCCGCCCGGACGGAAACCGCCCGCACCCAGCGACCCGAAGTCGTAGCCCGACTCGGCGTGGGCGTAGGAGTCGATGCCTGCGACCTCGTCCTCCTCCGGGATCCGGAAGCCCATCGTCTTCTCGATCGCGTAGCCGATGATCAGCGTCAGGACGAAGGAGAACGCGAGGACCGCGAGCGCCCCGACCGTCTGGCGCCACAGCTGGTCGACGCCACCGCCGTAGAACGTACCCGCCACGCCCGCCGGGGAGGCCGGGTCGGCGAACAGGCCGATCAGGATGGTGCCGGCGAGGCCGCCGACCAGGTGGACGCCCACGACGTCGAGCGAGTCGTCGTACCCGAAGCGGTACTTCAGGCCGACCGCCAGGGCGCAGAGCACGCCGGCGATGGCGCCGACCGCGATCGCGCCGAGCGGCGAGACCGAACCGCAGGCCGGGGTGATCGCGACCAGGCCCGCGACGACGCCGGACGCGCCGCCCAGCGAGGTCGAGTTGCCGTCGCGGATCTTCTCGACGAGGAGCCAGGCCAGGGTGGCGGCGCCGGTGGCGACCAGGGTGTTGACCCAGGCGACCGCGGCGGTGTTGTTGGCCGCCACGGCGGAGCCGGCGTTGAAACCGAACCAGCCGAACCACAGCAGGCCGGCGCCGATCATCACCAGCGGCAGGTTGTGCGGGCGCATGAGGTCCTTGCCGAAGCCCTTGCGCTTGCCGAGCACCAGCGCGAGGGCGAGGCCCGCCGCACCGGCGTTGATGTGCACCGCGGTGCCGCCGGCGAAGTCGAGCGCCGCCAGGTTGTTGGCGATCCAGCCGCCGACGTGGGTGACCACGCCCGCGTCGTCGGTGAGGGTGAAGTCGAACACCCAGTGCGCGACCGGGAAGTAGACGAGCGTCGCCCAGATGCCGGCGAAGACCATCCAGGCGCCGAACTTGGCGCGGTCGGCGATCGCGCCGGAGATCAGGGCGACGGTGATGATCGCGAAGACGGCCTGGAAGCCGACGAACGCCATCGCCGGCAGACCGCCCGCCTCGGAGGTCGTGTCCTCCATCAGGCCCGCGAGGCCGAGGTACTCGGTCGGGTCGCCGAGCAGGCCGCCCCCGACGTCGTTGCCGAAGGCCATCGAGTAGCCGTAGAGCACCCAGAGCACGCTGATCAGGGCCAGCGCTCCGAAGCTCATCATCATCATGTTCAGCACGCTCTTGGCGCGGACCATGCCGCCGTAGAAGAGCGCGAGGCCCGGGGTCATCAGCAGCACGAGCGCGGCACTGGTGAGGATCCAGGCGGTGTCGCCGGTGTTGACCTGCTCCACGGCAACCTCCTGTGTCTGTGGGGGAATCGACGAGCACCACCGTGACCGCGCCGTGTTTCCCAGGAGTCCGTGGCGTGTTACCGGCGTGTGACGGCCCGCGCCCCGAGGTGAACTCCTCGTGACGCGGGCCGTCCCCCCTGTTGCCCTCAGCGGTGGGCCGAGAACGCCTCCTTGAGGGTGGTGCGGCGCTCGGTGCGCAGCAGCGAGCCCTCGTACAGCCGGGCCCCGAGCCGCACCAGCAGGGCCGCGGCACCGAGCACGAGCAGGCCGGCCACCACCGGCTGCCACCAGGGCACGCCGCCCTCGAGCATCCGCACGGGCATCGCCACCGAGCTCACCAGCGGGACGAACGAGGCGATGACGAGCCACTTGCCGGTGGCGAAGATCCCGGCGAACAGCGCGCCCATCACCACGAACGTCACCGGCATGGTCGTGGCCTGCAGGTCCTCCGACCGGGTGGCCACCGAGCCCGCGACGGCCCACACGCACGCCACCGCGGCGAAGCCGAGCAGGAAGAACACGACGAACCAGCCGCCGGCGGCGAGCACCGGGGCGAGCACGTCGCCCTGCCCCACCAGGGCCATCGCCACCAGCCCGATCCCGACCATCACGACGACCTGGACGATCGCCATCACGGAGTTGCCGACCACCTTGCCGATCAGCAGCTGCCGCACCGGGATCGCCGCGGCGAGGATCTCGACCACGCGGCTCTGCTTCTCCTCCACCACCGACTGCGCGATGGCGATCCCGAAGGTGAGGGCGGTCAGGTAGAACAGGAACGCGAAGACGAACGTGACGACGTAGCGCACCGGCTCGGGCAGCGCGCCCGGGTCGATCAGCCGCTCGTCGAGGGCGGACCCCGCGGTGAGCTCGTCGGTGGTGGTGCCGGCCTCCTCGGCGTTCGCCTCCAGCGCCGTCGCGGCGGCGGCGGCGGCGAGCGCGCCGCGTGAGCGTGCCGTCCACGGACTTGTCGCCGACGACCTCCCAGCCGTCGTCGGTCCGCGCGAGGACGACGTCGGCCTCCCCGTCGCTCACCAGCGCCTCGCCGGCGGCCACGTCGTCGACCTGCCGGGTCTTCGCCCGCAGCCCGAGATCCTGCTCGTCGGCGACCTCGTTGGCCGCCTCCACCAGCGCGGTGCCCTGGCCGTCCACGACGGCCACCGTCGGCTCGTCGAGCTAGTTGCCGAAGAACGTCGACAGCCCGACCGAGGCGACGAGCACGACGATCATGAACACCGTCGAGCCGACGAACACCTTGTCGCGCAGCTTGACGCCGATCTCCCGCTGGGCGATGACCCTCCAGTCCGCGCTCTTCATCGGACGACCTCCTTGAACACGTCGGCGAGCCGCGGCACCTGGCGGCTGAACTCCAGCACCCCGCCGCGGTCGAGGGCCTGCCTCAGCAGGACGCGCTCGGCGCCGGGTTCGAGCACCTCGAGGGTGGCGACGCGGCCGTCGACGTCCTGGACGGACAGACCCGGCACCTCGCGCACCCAGCCGGCGTCCGCGTCGAGCACGAGCCGGTGGACGCTCTGGGCGCTCTGGCGCAGCTCCTCCACCGAGCCGTCGGCGACGACGCGCCCCTCGGACAGGATCACCAGGTCGTCGCACACCCGCTCCACCAGCTCGAGCTGGTGGCTGGACAGCAGCACGGGCACGCCGGCGTCGGCCTGCTCGCGCAGGAGCTCGACCATCGAGTCGACGGCCAGGGGGTCCAGACCGGAGAACGGCTCGTCGAGGACGAGCGCGATCGGCTCGTGCAGCAGCGCCGCCGCGATCTGGACGCGCTGCTGGTTGCCGAGCGAGAGCGTGTCGAGGCGGTCGCCGGCGCGCTCGGTGAGCCCGAGGCGGTCGAGCAGGGCGGCCGCCCGCGTCGTCGCGGTCTCGCGGTCGTAGCCGTGCAGCCGGCCGAAGAAGGCGAGCTGGTCGGCCACCTGCTGCTTCGGGTAGAGACCTCGCTCCTCGGGCATGTACCCGAACCTCGACCGGTCCTGGCGGCTGATCGGCCTTCCCTCCCAACGGACCTCGCCCGCGGTCGCGTCGAGCACCCCCATGATGATCCGCATCGTCGTGGTCTTGCCGGCGCCGTTCGCCCCGACGAAGCCGGTCAGCCGGCCCTCGCCGACGGTCAGGCTCACCTCGTCCAGGACGGTGCGGTCGCCGAAGCTCCGCGTCACCTTCATCACGTCCAACGTCATGCCGGTGACGCTAGGCGGGGCGGCGACCGTCGCGCGTCCGGCGGCGGGAGGACCTGCTGCCTCACCCCCGCGGTGGAGCGGGCGCTCGTAGGCTCACCCGGTGGACTCCCCTCACGCGAGCGTGCACCTCGACCCGTGGACGCTGAACGCACCCGTGGCCCTCGCCGGCATCGAGCTGCTCCTGGACGCGACCTTCACGCACTCGGCCGAGGACGACCTGCACGGCCGCGGCCCGGTCGATCCGCTGCTGCCCGAGGGCGCCGAGGTGGTGCGCGAGCACCGCAAGGGCGACGAGCACCTGCTCCTCGCCCGGTTGGACGACGCCGCGATCGTGCTCGTGCGGGCCAAGGAGTCGGTGCGGTCGATGGTGATGTCCCGCTCGGCCGAGCGCTCGCGCGAGCTCCTGGCCGGCATCCGCTCTCGGTGGGAGCCGCTCGACCTCGGCGTCGAGACCGTCTTCTGGTCGTGCCGACGCGGTTACGCCCTGCCCGAGACCAAGTCGCTCACCGCTCCCGGGCTCGAGGAGCAGCTGCAGCACTACCCGGCGGACGTGGCGGCAGCCGTCCGCACCCTGGCCGCCGCCGGCCACGCCCCCGCCTCGAGCGGCCTCCTGCTGTGGCACGGTCCGCCCGGCACCGGCAAGACCCGCGCGGCGCTCGCGCTGGCCACCGCGTGGAAGGCGACCACCCGGGCCGAGGTGGTCACCGACCCGGAGCGGCTGTTCGGGGACGCCGACTACCTCGTGCAGGTGCTGCACGCCGAGGACCAGGCCGGCCGCGCCCGGCTGATCATCTGCGAGGACGCCGACGAGTACCTGCGCTCCGACGCCCGGACCCGCTCCGGCCCCGGTCTCGGACGGCTGCTGAACGCGACCGACGGCCTGCTCGCCGCCGGGTCGCGGACCGTGTTCCTGCTGACGACCAACGACGACGTCGGACGGCTGCACAACGCCGTCACCCGCCCCGGACGGTGCCTCGGCATCACCGAGTTCCGCGCCTTCACGCCCGAGCAGGCCACCGCCTGGCTGGGACGTCCGGTCGCCGCGCCCACCACGATCGCCGAGCTGTTCCACCTGCGCAGCGGCGGTTCCGTTCCCGCGGACGAGCACGGCGGCACCGGCGCGTACCTCTGACCGGGTCGTCCGCGTCGGTCGTTGCTGAGCTCGATCTCGGTTGTGCCGCCGCACAGGGCCACGAAGATGGCCGGATGACCTCCAGCTCCTCCGAGTCGACCGACGTCGTCCCGGACGTCCACGTCGTCACCGGGCTGCTGCGCGATCAGGCACCCCACCTGGCCGACCTGCCCGTCCGGGTCAGCCCCGCCCAGGGCAGCAGCAACTGGGTCTTCCGTCTCGGGACAGCACTGACCGTGCGCCTGCCCCGGGCCGACACCTACGTCCCCGATGTCCTCAAGGAGATCCGCTGGCTCCCCCACCTCGGCCCCGAGGTTGCCGCTCCCGTCCCTGAGGTCGTCGTGTCCGGTGAGGCCGGCCAGGCGTTCCCTCGCCCGTGGGCGGTCCTGTCCTGGCTACCCGGCGACCTGCCGCTCTTGCTCGACGAGGTGCAGCAGGTCCGCTTCGCAGAGACCCTCGGCGCCTTCCTGCAGAGCCTGCACGCGGTCGACGTCATCGACGCCCCGCACGGCGCCGAGCACTGGGGATACCGGTGCGGCGAGCCCGTCACCGACACGATCGACGACTGGGCCGACAGCGCGGCAACCGCCCTGGCCGACGTCTTCGACCCGACGTGCGTCCGCGAGGCCTGGCAGCGGCTTCGTGAGGTCCCGCCAGCCACGCAGCCTCCGTGTTGGGTGCACACCGACCTGTCTGCCGAGAACCTCCTCGCAGATCGCGACGGACAGCTGGCAGGAGTGATCGACTTCGGCGGTCTCGGCGTCGGGGACCGGTCCGTCGACCTGCTCTACGCGTGGAGCCTGCTCGACCCCCAGGCTCGCGACGTCCTCCGTGTCGCCTCCGGGGCGGACGAGGCGACCTGGGCCAGGGCCAGGGCCTGGACCTTCATCGGCCCCGGCCTGTTGACCATCGCCGGATACCGCCACTCGATGCCTGCCCGAGCCGAGCGCCTGACCCGGATGGTCGACACCGTCGCCGCCGAGGTCGGCGTCCAGCTGCGCTGACCGCCGCGCCGGACCTCCGCGCGCCGGACCTCCCGCACGCGCACCCGGTCGTAGCCTGACGCGGTGTCCCCCACCAGCACGCGCCGGAAGCGGTACGCCCGCCGGCGTGCGACCCGGATGGCGAGGGTGGAGCACGACCTCACCGACGAGCAGTGGGTTGCGCTCGTGGACGTCTGGGCCGGGTGCGCGTACTGCCGCAGGACCGACCGTCCCCTGCAACGTGACTGCGTGCTGGCCATCTCGCGTGGCGGGCGGTACACGCTGGCGAACGTGGTGCCGGCCTGCGACTCGTGCAACGCCAGCAAGTGCAACCTCGAGGTGAGCACCTGGATCCGCCGCAAGCGGCTGGACGAGCGCGCCTTCCTCGAGCGGCACCTCGCGGTGTCCGCCGAGCTCGCCGCGCGCTTCTCGCCCGAGGTGATCGCCTCAGTACCCGGGCAGGGTGGCGACCTCGACGACCTGGCGGTGGCCGAGGGGTGAGGTCCACTCGTGGGCGACGACCGCGCCGGAGGCGTTGGTGCGCGTGCGGCAGCGCCACAGGGCCGCGGTCTTGAGGCGGTGGCACCTGCGGGATCTCGGGCTGAGGTTGTGCACCGCGGTAGGTCCGCGGGGGTGGGGCACGACGTGGTCGAGGTCGCACCGCCCGGCCGGGACGCCGCAGCCGGGGAAGGTGCAGACCGGGTCGCGGGCGTTGACGGTGTCGGCGATCTCGACGGTGGGCGCGTAGCCGTCGGTGTGGTGCCGCGGCTGCGGGTTGCTTGCCGCAGCGCCCGGCGTGGTCGCCGCGATCAGGCCGCTCGGGTCCAGCCGTTCTCGGGTGCGGCGCCGATCCGGAGGAGTCGGGTCAGGTGGCCGGTGTCGTCGGCCAGCAGCACGCAGGTGCCGGCGCCGCGGGCCAGCGGCGTCGGTCGGCCAGGACGCGGGCGACCGCTGCGGTGACCGGGACGGGGTACCCGGTGCCGCGGACCTCACCGGCAGCGTCCTCGTTCTCGCCGTCGCCGGCGAGGGTGTCGAGGTTCATGACCACCCCGACCTCGCGGCGCACCACCGTGACCGGTCCGGCTCCACCGCCGAGGAGGGCGTCGGTGACCAGGTCGACCTTCGCCTGGCCGTGGGTACGGCCGCCCAGCTCCTCGGTGCTCATCGCGCGCACGGTCGCGGCGGCGGCCTCCTCCGCAGCGACCAGCTGCTCGGTGGGGCCGGTGATCGTCCAGACCGCCAGGGCCGGGTTGGCCCGGTCGATCTCCAACCAGGTGCCGGTGCGTTCGCGGACCTCGGCGGCGATCGCCTCCTCGGTGTCGGTGCGGACACCGGCGACGGCCTTCTTGACCATGGCGGTGAACGCCCTGCGGTGCCATCACGTCCCACGGCCCCACCGGTGCGGTGCCGTCCAGCACCGGCGCCGGCAGCGCCTCCAGCACCGCGCGCTCCACCACGAGCGCCTGGGCGTCGGTCAGTCCGGCGCACTCGTCCGCCACGGTCGTGGCCCTCGCCAGATCCAGCCGGCCCGCGGCCAGGGCCTGCACGATCCGCGGCATCGACCTGCACAACCGGTCGGCGGTGGCGATCCGCACACCCGCCTGGTGCAACGACAGGCCGGTGACCCCGGCGATCTCGCGGACGGCGGCGTCGTCCAGGTCGGCCTCGGTGAACGTGGTGGACCCCAGCACGCTCTTCCACGCCCCGGACCCGAGCAGGTGCTCGTGCTGCCGGCGCACCTCCCGGGCGGTCACGTGCACCAGGCGCAGGTCGTTCGCGTCGTCGGCGCACCGCCGCAAGGTCCGGGTCTGCAGACCGCGGACGAAGAACGCCACCCGCCGCCCCGACTCCATACGAGAACTCTAGATGCCAGCACTGACAACGGGTTTCGTCACATGAGGGGGCCTGTGGCAGGCTTGATCCATGCACATCACACAGGTGGGCGCCGCCTACGCGGTCACGGATCCCTCGACCGCCGGCGCGTGGTTCCACGACCAGCTCGGGTTCCGCGTGCAGGTGGACCTCGGCTGGTACGTGAGCACCCAGCACCCCGACCACCCCGCGCTGAGCGTCGACTTCGTCCGGAACGACCACGACACGTGGGTGGAGCCGGCGGCGGGGGTGCGCGGCGCGATGCTCGCCCTCGTGGTCGCGGACGTCGACGACGAGCCACGAGCGGCTCGTGGCAGGTGGCGCCGACGTCCTGAAGCCGTTGGTCACCGAGCCGTGGGGGCAGCGACGGGTGCAGGTGGCCGGTCCCGAAGGACTGGTGGTCGAGCTCGTGCAGCCGGTCGAGCCGGACCCCGAGTGGCTGGCGGCTCAGAACCTCTCGGGCTGAGGCCCGGCTCGGCGCCTACGACCCCGGCGACACCAGCCCGGACTCGTAGGCGAACACGACGGCCTGCACCCGGTCGCGCAGGTCGAGCTTGGTCAGCACCCGGGAGACGTGCGTCTTCACCGTCGCCTCACCGAGGAACAGCTTCGCGGCGATCTCCGAGTTGGAGAGCCCCTCGGCCACCAGCTCCAGCACCTCGCGCTCGCGCTCGGTGAGCGGCCAGCCAGCAGGTCGGGGCGGTAGGCGACCGACTGCCCGCCGGCGAACCGCGAGATCACCCGCGTGGTCACCTCGGGGGCGAGCAGCGCGTGGCCCTCGGCGACCTTGCGCACGGCGTCGACGAGGTCGTCGGGGTCGGCGTTCTTCAGCAGGAACCCGCTGGCGCCGGCCCGCAGCGCGTCGAACAGGTAGTCGTCGCGGTCGAACGTGGTGAGCACGACGACCCGACCGTGTCCGGCCGCGACGATCTGCTCGGTGGCGCGCACGCCGTCGAGCACGGGCATCTGCACGTCCATCAGCACGACGTCCGGCCGCAGCTCGGCGGCCGCGGCCACCGCCTGCTCGCCGTCGGCGGCCTCGCCGACGACCTCGATGTCGTCCTCGACCGACAGGATCATGGCGAAACCCGAACGCACCAGGGCCTGGTCGTCGACCAGCAGCACCCGCAGCGGCTCGCTCACGCGCTGCTCGCCAGCTGGTCCGCAACGACCGGGTAGCGCACCCGCACCCGGTATCCGCCGAGCGGACGCGGGCCGATGTCGACCTGGCCGTGGTGCAGGGCTGCTCGCTCGCGCATCCCCAGGTGCCCGAGCCCGCTCGCGGTCGCGGACGACGGACGCGGCCGACCGTCGTCGAGCACCTCGAGCTCGACCCACGGGGTGTCCGTGCGGGAGTCGCTGTGCCGCAACGTCATCTTCGCGGTCCGCGCGGTGGAGTGCCGTCGCACGTTGGCCAGCGCCTCCTGCGCCGTGCGGTAGAGCGACAGCGAGACCGTGCTCGGGATCGGCCGGTCAGGACCCACCCGGTCGAGCTCGACCCGCAGACCCGCCTCGCCCGCCTCGGCGACCAGCGCCTCCAGCGACTCGATCCCCGGCTGCGGCGACCGCATGGCCGCCGACTCGTCGGACTCACCGACCGGCGCCGGCTCGGACCGGAGCACCCCCAGCAGCTGGCGCATCTCCCCCACCGCCGACCGGCTCGACTGCTCGACCGACGTCAGCGCGCGGCCGGCCGCCTCGGCGTCGCGGCCGAGAACCCTTCTCGCAGCAGCCGCCTGGACGCCGATCACCGACACGTGGTGGGCGGCCACGTCGTGCAGCTCGCGCGCGATCCGCAGCCGCTCGTCGAGCACCGCACGCCGCTGCTCGGACTCCTGCTGCTGCTCCAGCGTGATCGCCTGCAGCCGCAGCTGCTCGCGCTGACGCGCACTGCGCCACGCCATCTGGCCGCCGATCCAGGCAGCGCCGAAGTACACCGCGTTGACGCCCACCTGGTACAGGACGAACGACACGTACGGCGTCAGCAGACCTCGTTGCTCTTCCGCGATCTCGGGGACGGCGTCGATCACGCCGGCCGTCGTCACCAGGATCGCGACCCACACGAACATCCCCAGCACCACGACGGCGAGCGCGCCCTGCACCACGCGCCGGTCCCGGCCCCACGCCGCCGCGGTGAACAGCGCGACGAAGAAGAACGCCTGGACGCTGAACTGCACGCTGAGGATCGGGTCGCGGACGCCGACGGCGAGGAACACGCCTGCCGACACCAGCATCACGACCACCGGGTACCGGCGACGCACGGCGAGCGGGAGAGCGGCGGCCACCGACCAGGCCGCCTGCTCCAGGTCGCTGGTCGTCGCGGACTCGAGCAGCCCCGAGCTGCGTCCGATCTCCCACGTCACCAGGGCCACCAGCACCAGCAGACCGCCGACGACCAGGTCGCGTCGCAGCGCGGCCGGCCCGGGACTCGGGCGCCGCCAGTCGCCCCCGGGCAGGGGTGCGGACGACGGGGTGCTCACGCCGGGAGCCTAGTTGCGCGGCAGCCGCACCGGATCAGCCCGTGGGCGGACCGGTGGCGTCCCCCTGGAGGACGGCAGGTCAGGACAGGAGAGCGTCGACGAACGCCTCGGGCTCGAACGGGGCCAGGTCGTCGGCCCCCTCGCCGAGGCCCACCAGCTTCACCGGGACGCCGAGCTGGCGCTGGACGGCGACGACGATGCCGCCCTTGGCGGTCCCGTCGAGCTTGGTGAGGACGATGCCGCTGACGTCGACCACCTCGGCGAAGACCTGCGCCTGGCGCAGCCCGTTCTGGCCGGTGGTGGCGTCGAGCACCAGGAGCACCTCGTCGATCGTCTGGTCGGCGCCCATCGCCTTCTCGGCGACGCGCTTGACCTTGCCGAGCTCGTCCATCAGGCCGGCCTTGTTCTGCAGCCGGCCGGCGGTGTCGATCACCACGACGTCGGCCTCGAGCTCGATGGCCGCCTGGACCGCCTCGAACGCGACCGACGCCGGGTCGGCCCCGTCGCGGTCGGACCGGATCGTGGGGACGCCGACGCGCTCGCCCCAGGTGGCCAGCTGCTCGGCGGCGGCCGCGCGGAAGGTGTCGGCCGCACCGAGCACGACGTCCTTGTCCTGCGCCACGAGCACCCGGGCCAGCTTGCCGACCGTGGTGGTCTTGCCGGTGCCGTTGACGCCGACCACGAGCACGACCGCCGGACGGCCGGGCACCTCGACCGAGAGGCTGCGGTCCATCCCGGGGTCGACGAGGGCGATCAGCTCCTCGCGCAGCATCGCCCGGACGGCCACCGGGTCGGCCGTGCCCTCGACGGCGACGCGCCCGCGCAGCCGGTCGACCAGCTCGGTGGTGGGGCCGGTGCCGAGGTCGGCCAGCAGGAGGGTCTCCTCGACCTCGTCCCAGGTGGCCTCGTCGATCCGGTCGCGGGTGAGCAGGGCCAGCAGGCCCTTGCCGAGCGCGGTGTTCGAGCGCGCGAGGCGGGCGCGCAGCCGCACCATCCGGCCGGCGACCGGGTCGGGGCGCTCGACCGTCGGGACCGGCTCGAGCTCCGGCTCCAGGACGTCGACCCCGCCGGGGACGTCCTGGATCGTGCGGGTCGGGGTGTCGCGCGGCGTCTCGGCGTCGTCCCCGACGCCGGGCCGGTAGTCGACGCCGGGCTTCGGTGCCGGCGGTGCCTGGCGCCGGCCGGGTCGGCGCAGCAGCGCGAGGCCGCCGCCGACCACGACGACGAGGATCGCGACGGCGAGGCCGACGATGGTGAGGAAGTCGTCCACGGGGGTCGAGTGTTCCAGTCCTCAGCCGCGCGCGTGCCGCGGGCCGGGCTCGAGCTGCTCCCAGGAGAGCACACCCTCGGCGGTCCGGGTGCGCGGACGCCTGGCCTCGCGCACGTCGACGACCTCGGGGGGCGGCGCCGGTGCGCGGTCACGGGTCGGAGCGGGCGTCGGCCACCGGGGTGGGCTCGGCCACCGGGGTGGGCTCGACGACCGGGGCGGGCTCCGCGACCGGCGCGGGCTCGGGCGTGGCCTCGACCCCCTGCGGGGCCTCGGTCACGTCGTCGCCCCTGCGGGCCACGGCCTTCTCGCGCGTGGTCTGGCCGACGTCGACCGCGACCTGCTTGGCCTGCCGCGCGGCGCGACCCGCGCTGCGACGGGCCTGCGCCACCTGGGCGCGGCCGCGCGGGGTCAGCACCTTGCGGCCCTCGCGCAGCTGCGGGACGGCCACCACGGCCAGCACCACGACGGCTGCGACGACGATCACGAGCATCCCCACCACGACGGCTGTCACGCGCCTACCGTGCCTCACCCCGGCACCGCCCACCAACTCGGCGGGCCACCCGGCTGGTACCGAACGGGTGTCGGATCCGTCACGCCGGGGCGGGCACCTCTTCGCGACCGGCGATCCGCTGGCTGATGACGGTGGTGACGCCGTCGCCGCGCATGGTGACGCCGTACAGCGCGTCGGCGACCTCCATCGTCCGCTTCTGGTGCGTGATGACGATCAGCTGGGACGACTCGCGCAGCTCGGAGAAGATGCCGATCAGCCGGCCGAGGTTGACGTCGTCGAGGGCGGCCTCGACCTCGTCCATGACGTAGAACGGGCTCGGCCGCGCCTTGAAGATCGCCACGAGCAGCGCCACGGCGGTGAGCGACCGCTCGCCGCCGGAGAGCAGCGACAGCCGCTTGACCTTCTTGCCCGCCGGCCGCGCCTCCACGTCGATGCCGGTGGACAGCAGGTCGTCGGGTTCGGTGAGGACCAGCCGTCCCTCGCCGCCGGGGAACAGCCGGGCGAACACCTGCTCGAACTCGCGGGCGGTGTCGGCGTAGGCCTCGGAGAACACCTGCTGCACCCGGGCGTCGATCTCGGTGACGATGTCGAGCAGGTCCTTGCGGGAGCGCTCGAGGTCGCGCAGCTGCTCGGTGAGGAACTTGCCGCGCTCCTCCAGCGCCGCGAACTCCTCCAGCGCCAGCGGGTTCACCCGACCCAGCGCCGACAGCGCGCGCTCCGCGCGGCGCAGCCGCTTGAGCTGGTCGTCGCGGACGAACGGCACCGGCACGGCCGGCGTCTCCGGCTCGGGGTCGCCCGGCGACGGGGGCGAGGGCGGGACCATCAGGTGCGGGCCGAACTCCTCGACCAGCGCGTCGGGGTCGGTGCCGAGCTCGTCGACGGCGCGCTGCTGGAGCTGCTCGATCCGCAGCCGCTGCTGGGCGCGGGCCACCTCGTCGCGGTGCACGGAGTCGGTGAGCCGGGCGAGCTCGGTGCCGAGGTCGTCCAGCTCGAGCCGGCGCGCCGCGGTGGCCGCCTCCCGCTCGCCGCGCTCCCGCTCGGCGGCGTCGCGGGCGGACGCCGCGGCCAGCAGCGTCCCCTCCAGGTGCTCGAGCGTGCGCTCCACCCCGGTGCGGACGGCGGCCGCCACCTCCACCTGCCGGCGGCGCTGCTCGGCGCGACGAGCGGCCCGCTCCCGCGCCTCGACCTCGCGGGCGGCGGCGCGCTCGAGCGACTCGGCCCGTCCGGCCAGACTCCGCAACCGCTCCTCGGCGGTGCGCAGCGCCAGCCGCGCCTCCATCTCGCCGGCGCGTGCGGCCGCGGCGACGGTGCCCAGCCGGTCGCGCTCGCTGGTGTCCGGCTCGTCCGGGGTCTCACCGTCGGCCGGGGCCTGGGCCGCCTCCAACCGCTCGACCAGCCCGGCGAGCGTGCCGGTGTCGGTCTCGAGCTGGGCGCGGGCGGTGTCGAGCGCGGACTGCAGCCGGTCGCCCTCGGCGCGGGCCGAGCGCGCGGCAGCGCCCAGGTGCCCGAGCTGCTCGGCGACGGCGGCGAACCGCGCGTCGTTGTCGTGCAGCCGCTCCAGCGCCGCCTCGACCCGGTCGGCGGCCTCCGCCGCGGCGGAGCGGGCGCCCTGCAGCGCGAACCGGGCCTGCTCGGCGCGGTGCGTGGCCTCGGCCAGCTTCGTGCCCGCCTCGTCGACCGCCGCCTGCACCTGCAGCAGCGACGGCTGCGCCGACGAGCCGCCGCGCGCGGTGGCCGCACCCAGCACGTCGCCCTCGGCGGTCACCGCGACCAGGTCGGGACGGGTCCGGACGACCGAGCGGGCCTCGCTCAGGCCCGGCACCACGACGTAGCCGGCCAGCAGCCGGTCGACCGCCGGACGCAGCGCGTCGGTCGTGGAGACCAGCTCGCTCGCGGCGCGCGTCCCCGTCGGCAGCCCGGACAGGTCGGGGCGGTCCACCGGCTCCGGAGCGCCGCCCAGCAGCAGGCCGGCACGTCCGGCGTCGTCGTCCTTGAGCCGGCGCAGCGCGTCGACCGCGGCGTCGACCGACTCGACGGCCACCGCGTCGGCGGCACCGCCCAGGGCGGCCGCGACGGCGGCCTCGTGGCCCGGCTCGACGTGCAGCAGGGCGGCGACCGACCCGAGGACGCCGCTCAGCCCGCTGCCGGCGGCCAGCAGCGCGCCGGCGCCGTCGGCGCGCGACAGGCCCATCTCCAGGGCCTCCTTGCGGGCGCTCCAGGTGGCGCGGTCACGGTCGGCGGTGCGCTCGGCCTCGGTGAGCCGGTCGACCTCGGTCGCCGACGCGAGCGCGGCCTCCTCGGCGGCGGCGTGCTCGGCGTCCAGGCCCTCCTCGCCCTCCTCGACCCCGGCGACCTGCTGCTCGAGCGCGGCGAACTCCTGCTGCGCGAGCCGGCCCCGCTCGGTCGCCTCGGCGAGCGAGCGCTCGAGCCGTCCGATCTCGGACTGGCCGGACTCCACGCGGCTGCGACCCGCGGCGACCTGCCCGGCGAGCCGGGCCAGCCCCTCGCGCCGGTCGGCCGCGGCGCGCAGCAGCGCCGCCACGTGCCGCTCGGCCTCGCCGTGCGCGTTCTCGGCCTCGCCGCGCTCGGCGACCCGCCCCTCCAGGACCTCGCGGGCCTGCTCGACCTCGGCGGCCAGCTCCTGCTCCTCGGCCCGCGCCCGCTCGGCCTGCGCCCGCAGGTCGTCGGGGTCGCGGCCGGTGTCGGCGGCCTCGACGGGGTCCTGCGAGCCCAGCAGCCGCATCCGCTCGGCGGCCAGCGTGCCCGTGCCCCGCAGCCGCTCGCGCAGCCCGGAGAGGCCGTACCAGGTCTGCGCGGCCTCGGTCAGCCGCGGAGCGGCGTCGGCGGCCTCGCGCTCCAGGGTGCCGAGCGCCTCGCGGCCGGCGGCGATCGCCTGCTCCACCTCGGCGCGGCGCGAGCGCAGCGCCGTCTCGTCCGCCACCTCCTGCTCGAGCGTCGAGGTGAGCTGGACCAGCTCGTCGGCGAGCAGCCGGGCGCGGGCATCGCGCACGTCGGACTGGACCGTCACCGCGCGGCGGGCCACCTCGGCCTGCTTGCCGAGCGGCCCGAGCTGGCGCCTGATCTCGGCGGTGAGGTCGCTGACCCGGGTGAGGTTGGCCTGCATCGCGTCGAGCTTGCGGAGCGCCTTCTCCTTGCGCTTGCGGTGCTTGAGGACGCCCGCGGCCTCCTCGATGAAGCCCCGCCGGTCCTCCGGCGTCGCGTGCAGCACCTGGTCGAGCTGGCCCTGCCCGACGATGACGTGCATCTCCCGGCCGATGCCGGAGTCCGACAGCAGCTCCTGGATGTCGAGCAGCCGGGACGGCGCGCCGTTGATGGCGTACTCGGAGCCGCCGGAGCGGAACATCGTCCGCGAGATCGTGACCTCGGTGTACTCGATCGGCAGGGCGCCGTCGGTGTTGTCGATGGTCAGGGCCACCTCGGCGCGGCCCAGCGGGGCCCGGCCGGTGGTGCCGGCGAAGATGACGTCCTCCATCTTGCCGCCGCGCAGGCTCTTGGCGCCCTGCTCGCCCATCACCCAGGCCAGGGCGTCCACGACGTTGGACTTGCCCGAGCCGTTCGGGCCGACGACGCAGGTGATGCCGGGCTCGAAGCGCAGGGTGGTGGACGACGCGAAGGACTTGAAGCCCTTCAGCGTGAGGGTCTTGAGGTGCAAGCGCTCGCTCCCGCGCAGGCTGGGGTCGGACGGACCCGGCCACCTTAGTGCGAGGCGTCGGGGGGCGCGGGGAGCGAGGCCTCAGGCGGCGAGCACGCGGTCGTCGGCGGCGTCCCAGACGATCAGGCCACCGCAGGTGCACTCGACGACGGCGTGGACACCGCGCTCGTCGTTGACGACGCCGAGGACGCGGCTCGGGGTGAGCAGGCGGCGGGTGGAGCAGTGCGGGCAGGTCAGGGCGAACACGGGGGCACCTCCGTCGGGTGGCGGCAGACGGTCGCTGCCGCTCACCGTCAACGATAGGGAAGGCGCACCCATCGTGGTAGGCGATCTTTCCTGCCGATGACATAGGCTCAACCTATGTTGTCCCTGCACCAGCTCCGCTGCTTCCTCGCCGCCTACGAGGCCGGCTCGTTCACCACCGCCGCAACGGAGGTCGGTCTCTCGCAACCGTCGCTGTCCGAGCAGATCAGGCTGCTCGAGCGGATGCTGCGCACGACGCTCTTCGACCGTGTCGGCCGCGGCGTCGTGCCGACGGAGGCCGCGCACGCGCTGCGTCCGCACGCCGAGACCACCCTCGCCGCCGCCGACACCGCCCGCGACGCCGTCGCAGCCGTCTCGTCGATGGAGCAGGGCACGGTGCGGTTCGGCATGTTCGGCGCCGCACGCCTCTACCCGGGCGCCGCGCTCATCGCGGACGTGCTCGAGCGCCACCCCGGCCTGCGGGTCGAGCTGGTCGGCACCAACTCCACGGTCGTCATCGACGAGCTGCGCCAGGGCCGGCTGCAGGCGGCGATCGTGGCCATCCCGGTGGTCGACGACTCGCTGGCGGTGCGGCCGATCGCCCGGGACGAGCTGGTCTACGTCTCGGCCGACCCGGAGCGGGTGCAGCAGCCCGCCACCCCGAAGCGGGTGTCCGACGCACCGCTCGTGCTGGCCGACGCCTCGTTCCGCGAGGTGGACTCGGTGCGGCGCAACCTGGCGGCCTGGTTGCAGCGCGACGGCCGCACGGCGAGCACCCGGGTCGAGGTGGAGGACGTCGAGACCGCTCTGGCGGTGGTGAGCAGAGGGCTGGCCGACACCGTGCTCCCGCTCGGCGGTCTGCAGGCGCTGCGCTCCACGGTGGCCCGCCACCTCCACCACGTCAGCCTGCGCCCCCGCCTGCACGAGACGATCGCCATCGTGCACCGCCACGACGCGGTGCTCTCCCCCGCCACCCGGTTGATCATCGAGCTCGCCACCGCGCGCATCCGCGAGGTCGCCGAGCCGGTGCACTGACGGCCGGTCGCGGACGGGTCAGGGCAGCTCGATCGTCTCCCGCCGGGCCACCTCGGCCAGCGCGGCGTCGAGCAGCGGTCCCACGTCGTGGCCGCGCAGCAGGTGCACCGCGAGAAGTGCTGCGGCGGTGGCGATCTCGGGTGCGGAGTGCGGCAGTGGCTCGTCGTCGTCGCGGTGCACCCCGAAGGCTCCGGACAGGACGGCCACCAGCGCGGACGGGTCGAGGTCGGGGCACCACGTCGAGGCTCGCGCGACGTCCTGGAGCAGGTCGGACAGGTCGTCGGCGTCCACGCCGTCCGGGTGGGTGCGCTCGACCAGCGCGCGCACGACGTGACCCAGCACCACCCGCACCTGCTCGGGGTCCACCTTCTCCAGGCGGGGACGGACCTCGGCCAGCGCCGCGGCGTCCTCGCGGGCGGCCGCCGAGACCAGGTCGCCGAGCGCCGTCCGCAGCGCGCGGGCGGACGCGGGCAGCGGGCGGGAGGTCACGTCCGCAGGCTAGGCGGCGGCTGCGACGTCGGGCATCCGGGCCCGCCGGAACGGCGAGAGGGTCAGGACGAGCGAGGCGACGGCGAGCACGACCACCCCGGCGGCGATGACCGGCCGGTTGCCCCAGGCGGTCGCCGCCAGGCCGGCCAGCGGCGCCGACACCGCGATCGAGCCCCAGTTGAGGGACCGGATCGTCGCGTTCATCCGTCCGCGCAGCGCCGGCGGCGTCACCGTGTTGCGGTAGCTCAGCGTCAGGGGGTTGGTGATGCCGTTGCCGAGGCCCCACAGCAGCTGACCCAGCACCAGCAGGGCCACCCCACCCGGCCCCGGACGGGCGAGCAGCGCGCAGGCGAACGCCAGCGCGGTCAGCCAGTCGGCGGTCACGCAGACCCGGCCGAGGCCGAACCGCTCGGCCAGGCGCGGGGCGAGCCCCGCGCCGAGCACCCCGGCCACCCCGGACGACGCGAGGACCAGACCCATCGTCACCGCGCCGATCCCGAGGTCGGTGACGGCGTAGAAGACCAGCACGGTCATCACGGTCGAGTTCCCCAGGAACCACAGGTGCAGCGAGATCGCGTAGGGCCCCAGCGTCCCGTGCCGGTAGACCCACCGCGCCCCCTCCACGAGCTCGCGCCGCAGGTTCCGGCCCTCCCGCGCAGGCGGTTCCGGCTCGTCGTCGCGGACGGTCGCGAGCACGACCGCGGACACGGCGAACGAGACCGCGTTCGCCAGCACGGCCAGCGGGGCGGACAGGAACCGCACCAGCACACCGGCGAGCAGCGGACCCGCGGACTCCGCGACGGCGGAGACCTGGTCGATCCGCGCGTTGGCGACCGGGAGCAACCGTTCCGGCACCAGGCCCGGCAGGAACGACTGGTGCGCCGCGGTGAAGACGGTCGTGGCCGTGCCGACCCCCAGCACGAGGACGACGAGCACCGGCACGGTCAGCACCCCTGCGAGGGCGAGCCCGGCGATCGCCGCGAACAGCACGGCGGAGGCGGTGTCGGCCGCGACCATCGCCGTCCGTCGGCGCACCCGGTCGATCAGCACCCCGGCCAGCATCCCGAGCAGCAGCGCCGGCAGCCACTGCGCCGCCCGCACCACCCCGAGCGCGGTCTGGTCCGCGTCGAGGGTGTCGATCAGCAGCAGCTGCAGGGCCAGGCCGGAGGCGAAGGTACCCAGCATCGAGACGCCGTCGGCCAGCCAGAGCCGCACGAACGACGGGTAGGACAGCAGCCCGCGCGACCCGGCGGTGCTCATCGCTCCTGGAACGGGTCCGGGACGACGACGGGCGGCAGCCGGTGGGCCGTCAGCCCGTCGACCCGTCCGGGCCGCGAGGTGGTGGACGGGTCCTCCTCGAGCAGGACGAGCAGCTGCTCGCACGCCGCGGGGTCGCCCTGCGCCAGCACCTCGACGCGTCCGTCCGGGAGGTTCTTCGCCCACCCCCGCAGCCCCAGCTCGAGCGCGCGCGACCGGGTCCACCAGCGGAACCCGACGCCCTGCACGTGGCCGCGCACGAACGCGGTCACGCGCAGGACGTCGGGATCGCTCACGCCCTCACCCTCTCAGGCGGACCGATCACCCGGCGGGCGACGCGTCCATCGCCCCGCGCAGCAGGTCGACCAGGTCCTGCGCGCCCTCGACCTCACGGTCCGCCAGCCGCACGGCCTCCGCGAGCACCGGCTCGAGGCCGGCCCGGACGTCCGCCGGCTGCTGCTGGCCGTCCTGCTCCTGGCCGTCGACGGTCTCCGCCGGCTGCGCACGCAGCACCTCGGCCGCCGCGGCGACAGCAGCCGCCAGCTCGAGCTCCTCGCCGCCCGCAGCCGTCGACAGCGGCCACGACTCCTGCTGCACCGCACCGCCGTCCGCCACCGACTCCCAGCGCAGGTCGACGGTCCCGATCGCCTCGCCGTCGGCCCCCGGCACGCGTCGCACCTCGTAGAGCGCTGTGACGGCGTGCCCGGCCCCCACCTCACCGGCGTCGACCGTGTCGTCGAGGAAGTCCTCGTCGGCCAGGGCGCGGTTCTCGTAGCCCAGCAGCCGGTACTGCTCCACCTGCGCGGGGTCGAAGGAGACCTGCAGCTTCGACTGGCGCGCGACGACGGTGAGGGTGCTGGTCAGCTCGTCGCCGAACAGGCGCTGCGCCTCGTCGATCCCGTCGACGTGGCTGTAGAAGCCGTCGCCCTGGTCGGCGAGCTGCTCCATCATCGCGTCGTCGTACGTCCCGGAGCCGAAACCGACCGACACCAGGCTGATCCCGCGGGCACCCTCCTGCCGGATCGTCTCGACGATCGATCCCGGGCCGGTGTCACCGACGTTGGCGACGCCGTCGGAGGCGAGCACGACGGCGTTCACGCCGTCCTCGCGGAACATCGCCCGCGCCTGCTCGTAGCCGAGCCGCACGCCGCCCTCGAGGTTGGTGCTCCCGTCGATCTGCAGACCGCGCACCGCGTCGAGGACGCTGTCGCGGTCGGCCACCTCGGTCGGGGGCAGCAGCAGCCGCGCCTCGCTCCCGTACGTCACGACCGACACGGTGTCGTCGGGCCTCAGGTTCTCGGCGAGCACCTCGAGGGAGTCCTGCACCAGCCCGATCCGGTCCTCGCCCTCCATCGACCCCGACACGTCGACCACGAAGGTGACGGCGGCGGGCGGACGGTCCTCGTCCGCGACCTCGCGGGCGGCGAGGCCGACCCGGACCAGCTCGGTGCCCTCCGTGCCGGTCAGCGCGGCGGGCACAGCCCCTGTCACCACGGCGAAGTCGTCGCCCTGCGGCACCCGGTAGCCGTAGTCGAAGGCGTTCACCCACTCCTCGGTGCGCACCGCGGCCGCGGGCGGGAGGACCCCTTGGGCCACCAGCTCGCGCGAGACGGAGTAGGAGCCGGTGTCCACGTCGAGCGCGAAGGTGGACTGCGCGTCCTCGGCCGTCGTGACGAACGGGTTGCGGCCGACGTCGACGAACGTCCCGGTCGTCGGGTCCGGGACGGTCTCCGGGACGGTCGCAGGTGCCGGCAGCTGCACGGCGTCCGGTGCCGCGACGCCGTACTCCGAGGTGGCGTCGTCACCCCCGGAGCTGCAGCCGGTGGCCAGCACGGCGACCAGGGGGACCACGAGGACGGGGAGCAGCCTGCGCATCGGTGTCATGCGGGCTGCGACGCGCCCTGCGACGCAACCGGTTCCGTCCGACCCGCGGTCGTGACCCGATCGAGATCAGGCCGGCGTGCACCGTGGAGCCGGCAGCGTCGTGGCGATGCTCGACGAGGTGGCGCGGCTGACGGCGCTGCTGCGTCCGGGCAGCAGCGGTGCTACCAGCGGGCCCGGCGCGGTCGCGGCTGGCACCGCGGGCAGCTGAACGACGAGCGGTTCATGAAGGAGTCGCGGCGCACGAGGGTGCCGCAGCGCGGGCACGGCCTGCCCTCCTGGCCGTAGACCGCGAGCGAGCGGTCGAAGTACCCCGACTCCCCGTTCACGTCGACGTACAGCGCGTCGAAGCTGGTGCCGCCCTGCGCCAGCGCCTCGCCCATCACCTCGCGCACGTGGCCGAGCAGACCCAGCACGGTCGGCCTGGTCAGCGTCTCGGTGGGTCGCGCGTAGTGCAGCCGGGTGCGCCACAGCGCCTCGTCGGCGTAGATGTTGCCGATGCCCGAGACCAGGCCCTGGTCGAGCAGGGCGCGCTTCACTCCGGTGCGCCGCGATCGGATCCGTGCGAGCAGCGGGGTCTCGTCGAGGTCGGGGTCGAGCGGGTCGCGCGCGATGTGCGCCACCGGCACCGGGATCCACGACGACGAGGGGTGCGTGGCGCCGAGCGGACCCGCCAGCCCCGCCGGTCCGCCGTCGCGGGTGGGCTCCGCCTCGACCACGGTCATGCCGCCGAACATGCGCTGGTCGACGAAGCGCAGCTCGCGACCGCCGCCGGTGAAGCCGATCCGCACGCGCAGGTGCCGCTCGTCCTCGGCGGCGGGGTCCTGCACGAGCACCTGGCCGCTCATGCCGAGGTGGGTGAGCAGGGCCTGGTGGTCGTCGAGCTCGAGCCAGAGGAACTTGCCGCGGCGGACGGCGGCGGTGACGGTGCGCCCGCGCAGGCGGGCGAGGAGCTCCTCGGCGCCGCCGGCCTGGCGGCGGACGGGCCGCGGGTGCAGCACCTCGACGTCGGCGACGGTGCGGCCGACGGCGTGCGCGGCCAGGCCGCGTCGCACCACCTCGACCTCGGGCAGCTCGGGCACGGTCGGTGGCTCAGCCCCGGCGGGCGGGCGGGGTGGCGACCTGCTCGAGGGACTCCTCGTCGGTGGCCCGGCCCTGCTCGACGAGCTCGTCCTGCACGGCCTGCCAGGCGCTGGCGGCCGCCTGCTGCTCGGCGGCCTTCTTGCTGCGGCCCTGGCCCTCGCCGCGGTGCTCGCCGCCGACGACGGCCACCGCGCGGAACTCCTTGGCGTGGTCCGGTCCGTCCTCGGACACCAGGTACCCCGGCACGCCGAGTCCCGCGGACGCGGTGAGCTCCTGCAGCGAGGTCTTCCAGTCCAGCCCGGCGCCGAGGGTCGCCGAGGACTCCATCAGCGGGTCGACCAGCCGGTGCACGAGGTCGCGGGCGGCGTCGATGCCCAGCGACAGGTACGCGGCGCCGATCAGCGCCTCGAGGGTGTCGGCGAGGATCGAGGACTTGTCGCGGCCGCCGGTGGACTCCTCGCCGCGGCCGAGCCGCACGTGCGCGCCGACCTTCAGCTCGCGGGCCACCCCCGCGAGCGCGCGCATGTTGACCACGGCCGCGCGCAGCTTGGCGAGCTGGCCCTCGGGCAGGTCGGGGTGGCGGGTGTAGAGCGCGTCGGTGACGACCAGCCCGAGGACGGCGTCGCCGAGGAACTCCAGCCGCTCGTTGGTGGGCAGCCCACCGTTCTCGTACGCGTACGAGCGGTGGACGAGGGCGCGACCGAGCAGCGCCGGGTCGATGGTCAGACCCAGGCGCTGCTGCAGGTCCTCGTCCGGCGGGAGCGCCTGACCGGCGCCCTCGCCCACGGTGCCCTCACCCACGGGGGGCGGGGCTCAGAGGTCCTTGACCTTGCGGCCCTTGTACTCCAGGAACAGCGGGGTGCCGTTGGAGTCGGTGACGACGCGCGCGTGGTGCGGGCGCGCCAGGACCTCCTGGCCACCCTCGACCGAGCTGGTCAGGGGGGTCGGCAGCGTCTTCCACTGCGACCGGCGGTGCCGGGTGTTGCTGCGGGACATCTTCCGCTTCGGGACGGCCACGTCTAGCTCTCCTTCAGTCTCTGCAACGCCGCCCACCGGGGGTCGACGTCGTCGTGCTCGTGCTGGGGGTCGTCCGCGAGCCGCACCCCGCACTGCGGGCACAGCCCGGGGCAGTCCTCGCGGCAGACCGGCTGGAACGGCAGCGCGAGCACCACCGCGTCCGTGAGCACCGGCTCCAGGTCGACCAGGTCGTCCTGCAGCGCGTACTCGTCGGCCTCGGCCTCGTCGCCCTCCCCCTGGTGGGGTCGGCCGTCGCGCCGCTTCTTCTCCGGGTACACGTACAGCTCCTGGAACGTGACGTCGACGTCCTGCTCGACGTGCTCCAGGCACCGCACGCACTCCCCGGTGGCGTGCGCGTGTGCCGTTCCCGACACCAGCACGCCCTCCATCACCGACTCCAGCCGCACGTCCAGCCCGATGTCGGTGCCGGCCTTGACCGCGATCACCTCGGTACCGAGGTCGTCCGCCACCTGGACGGTGCGCGAGACCTGCCGCATGGAACCGGGACGTCGTCCGAGCTCGATGGTGTCGAGCACGAGCGGCGACCTCGGGTCCAGGCTGGTCACGGTCTCTCCCTCCCAGGGGACAAGGCGTCGATCGGGGGGCAGGCACGACCCCGGTCCCGACGCAGATCGCGACGAGACCGACGGCCCAGGCTATCGCAGCAGGTCAGGCGGTCCCAAACCGAGCCAGCCGCTCCAGGACGGCGTCGGGCACCAGGCCGCTGACGTCGCCGCCGAGCCGGGCCACCTCGCGCACGAGGGACGACGAGACGTGCAGCCAGCGCGGGTCCCCGGGCAGGTACACGGTCTCCAGGCCGGACAGGTGGCGGTTCATCAGCGCCATCGGCTGCTCGTAGTCGACGTCGGTGGCCCCGCGCAGGCCCTTGACCACCGCGACGGCGCCGATCCGGCGGCAGTAGTCGACCAGCAGGCCGCCGGGCACGTCGTCGACCCGCACCCGCCCGGAGGCGAGCAGCTCGGGGTCGAGCGCGCCCTCGACCAGCGCCACCCGCTCGGGCACCGGCAGGAACCCGTGCTTGGACGGGTTGTGCACCACCGCCACGACCACCTCGTCGAACAGCGCGCCGCTCGGGTCACGACGTCGAGGTGGCCGTTGGTCACCGGGTCGTAGGAGCCGGGGCACACGCAGCGCATGGCGCAGAACCTACTAGGCCGGGAGTCGGGTCAGGCGGGGGTTCGGGTCAGGCGGGGGTCGGGTCAGTCGGGGGTCGGCTCGGCCTCGGTCTCGGCCAGCCAGAGCGTCGTCTCGCCGTAGCGCCGCGCTGTCGAAGCGGGCCAGGTCCGGACGGCCAGGTCGGCTCGGGCCCGCGCGTGCCCCGCTCCACCACCACGACGGCGCCGGCGGCCAGCCAGCCGCCGTCGGCCAGCGCGGCGAGCACGGCTGCGAGGTCGTCCTCGGGCAGCGGGTAGGGCGGGTCGAGCAGCACCAGGTCGTAGGGCCGGTCCGGCGTCGGTGCGCAGGAACGCCTCCACCGGCTGCCTGCTGCACGGCCACGCGCTCGCCGAGGCCGAGCGCGTCGACGTTGCGCCGGCAGGCAGGCGGCCGCCTCGCGGGCGGAGTCGACCAGCACCACGCTGGCGGCGCCGCGGCTCGCCGCCTCCAGCCCGAGCGCCCCGGACCCGGCGAACAGGTCGAGCACGCGGGTGGCGTCGAGCAGCCCCTCGTGGTCGAGCCGCGAGAACAGGGCCTCCCGCACGCGGTCGGAGGTGGGCCGGGTCTCGCGCCCCGCGGGCACGACGAGCGTGCGGCCCCGAGCGCTGCCGGCGATGATCCGGGTCACGCCAGGAGGGTAGTGGCGGGTCAGCCGCGCTCCAGGAAGACCTCGCGCTCGGGGTCGAGCAGCATCCGCAGGTGCTCGGCCAGCACGGGGTGCCGCTCCAGCTCGGGGTCGTCGGCGACCAGCGCGGTGGCGCGCTCGCGGGCGTCGGCGATGATCTCGCCGTCGCGGGTCACGCGCAGCAGCCGCAGCGACGAGCGGAAGCCGGACTGCGCGGCGCCGAGCACGTCGCCCTCGCGGCGGGTCTCGAGGTCGAGGTGCGACAGCGCGAAGCCGTCGGAGGTGGCGGCCACCTTCTGCAGCCGCTCCCGGGCGCGGTCGCGGGCGTCGTCGCCGCAGAACAGCAGGCAGGTGCCGGGGTGCGCGCCGCGGCCGATCCGGCCGCGCAGCTGGTGCAGCTGGGAGATGCCGAACCGGTCGGCGTCCATGACGATCATCACCGCGGCGTTGGGCACGTCGACGCCGACCTCGATCACGGTGGTGGCGACCAGCACGTCGACCTCGCCCGAGACGACCGCAGCCATCACGGCGTCCTTGTCGTCCGGCGGCATCTTGCCGTGCAGCACCTCGACCCGCAGGCCCTGCATCGCGGGGTGCTTGCGCAGCTCGACCACGACGTCGACGACGGCCCGCGGGGGCCGGCGCGACCCCGAGCGGCCGTCCTCGTCGGGGTCGTCGATGTCGGCGAGCGCCTCCTCGAGCAGCTCCGAGCCCTCGACCCCGATCCGCGGGCAGACCACGAACGCCTGGCGGCCGAGGCCGACCTGCTCGCGCACGAGCCCGAAGGCGCGGTCGACCCAACCCTGCTTCTCCTCGGGCACCACGTGCGTGGTGACGACCTGCCGCCCGGCGGGCACCTCGGTGAGCGTCGAGGTCTCGAGGTCGCCGAACACCGTCATCGCCACCGTGCGCGGGATCGGCGTCGCCGTCATCACGAGCAGGTGGGGAGTGCGGATCGCCTTGGCGCGCAGGGCATCACGCTGCTCGACACCGAACCGGTGCTGCTCGTCGACCACCACGAGCCCGAGGTCGAAGAAGTCGACCTTGTCCTGCAGCAGCGCGTGCGTGCCCACCACGATGCCGGCCTCGCCGCTCGCGGCGTCGAGCATCGCCTGCCGCCGCGCGGCGGTCGGCATCGACCCGGTGAGCATCACCACCTTGGTCTGCGCGTCGGCGTCGGAGTCGGCACCGAGCAGCTCGGGCCGGTCGAGCGGGAGCATGCCCGACCCCGCCAGACCGCCGAGCATCGCGGAGATCGAGCGGTGGTGCTGCTGGGCCAGCACCTCGGTGGGGGCGAGCAGGGCGGCCTGGCCGCCGGCGTCGACCACGGTGAGCATCGCCCGCAGCGCCACCACGGTCTTGCCCGACCCGACCTCGCCCTGCAGCAGCCGGTGCATCGGGTGCTCGCGGGCGAGGTCGGCCGCCACCACCTCGCCGACCTCGCGCTGGCCCGCGGTGAGCTCGAACGGCAGCCGCGCGTCGAAGGCGGCGAGCAGCCCGCCGGCCGAGCGCGGGCGCGGGGTCGCGGGCAGCGCCTCGGCCTGCGCCCGGCGCCGGGCCAGCGCGATCTGCAGGACGAAGGCCTCCTCGTACCGGAACCGCGCGCGGGCGAGCCCGGCCTGCTCGCGCGAGCCCGGGCCGGTGGATCAGCTGCAGCGCCACGGCCGGAGCCGGGGAAGTCGTGCTCCGTCGAGCACCTCGGCGGGCAGCGGGTCGGCCACCTCGGCCGGGTCGAGCTGGTCGAGCACCACGGCCACGGCCTTGCGGACGATCTCCGAGGAGCACTTCGCGCTCGCCGGGTAGATCGCGAACAGCCGGGTGGCCTCCTGGAGCACGTCGAGGTCGGTGGCGTCCTGCTCGAGGGTGGTGAACGACGGGTGCGACAGCTGCCGCTGCCCGCGGAAGGAGTCGACCTTGCCGTCGAACAGCGCGAGCGTGCCCACGGCGAGCTGGCGCGACCAGTGGTCGGCGATGTGCTTCTTCGTGGTGAAGAACGCGAGCCGCAGCCGGGCGCTGCCGTCGGTGACGACCGCCTCGACGATGTGCTTGCGGTTGGCGGTGGGCCGCGAGCGGATCTCGGCGACGCGCGCCACCACGGTGACGTGCTCGCCCTCGAGCAGCTCGGCCAGCGGCGTGGGCTCGTCGAACGACGCGTACCGGCGCGGGAGGTGGTGCAGCAGCTCACCGACCGTGGTGAGCCCCAGGCCGGCCTTCAGCGCCTTCGCCGACCGCTCGCCGACGACCCGGTCGAGCGGCTGGTCGAGGAAGGGTGCCGGGTGCACGTGCCGATCAGACCACACGGCTCGGACGGACGACGGGGACGCGCCTCACGCCGACCTCACTCCACGCCGAGCAGCACCGGGTAGCGGGCCTGGCCGCCGTCGACGACCGTGACGTCGACCTCGCGACCGCCGAGCCGGGCGGTGACGGCCTCGCCCAGCCCCTCGGGGGCGTCGCGTCCGAGCACCACCGTCACCAGCTCGCCGCCGTGCTCGAGCAGCCGGTCGAGCACCCGGCCGGCCACCTCGGTGACGTCGTCGCCGATCAGCTCGAACGCGCCACCGACGACCCCGAGCACGTCGCCGGGCCGGCAGCGCCCGGCCTGCGTGACCGCCTCGCGGGCGGCGACCGTCACCGCGCCGTGCCGCGTGGCGCCGGCCGCGGCCGACATCCGCTCGGTGCACGCGGCGAGGTCGAGCGTCGGGTCGAGGACGGCGAGCGCGGCCAGCCCCTGCACCTGCGCCCGGGTCACGACCACCTCGACCTGCACGCCCTCGGCGGCGGCGGCCGCAGCCGGCCGCGCGGGCGACCGCGATCGTGTCGGTGTCGTTGGGCAGCAGCACCACCGACGACGAGCCGGTGGCGCGCACCGCGGCCAGCAGCTCCTCGGTGCTGGCCCGGGCACCCGGGCCGCCGTCGACGGCGACCGCCCCCGCCTCGGTGAACAGCGCGTGCAGGCCCGGTCCGGCGGCGCACGCCACGACGGCGACCTCGACCCCTCCCTGCCGGCTGGCGGCAGCCCGCACCGGGGCCGGTGCCGCGGCGGGCGCACCCTGCACCACCTCCCCCGTGGGCAGGTGCGTCACGCGCACCTCGCGCGGGGTCCCGGCCAGGTGCGCCGCGGCGACCGCGGCCTCGTGGTCGTCGACGTGCACGTGCACGTGCCAGAGGCCGGAGCCACCCACGACGACGAGGCTGTCGCCGAGCGCGGGCGAGCGTGCGGCGAAGGGTCGCGACCCGTTCGTCCTCCTCCGGCGCGGGCACCGCGAGCAGGAACATCACCTCGTGGTCGGGTCCGTCCGCGCCGGGCGAGGGGCAGCTCTGCGCCACCGGCACGGGACCGGGGCCGCTCACCGGGGGCGGCGCGGCGTCCTCGCCGGTGACGGCGGCCACCAGCGCGTCGAGCACGACCACGATCCCGGCGCCGCCGGCGTCGACGACCCCGGCCTCGGCGAGCACGTCGAGCTGGGAGGTGGTGCGCTGCAGCGCGGCCCGGGCCTCCGAGGGCCACGGCGCGCACCAGGTCGTCGACGGTGACGTCGTCGGGCGCGGCGTCGGCGGCCAGGGCGGCGGCGCGGGTGACCGAGAGGATCGTGCCCTCGACCGGGGTCTCGACCGCGAGCCAGGCCTCCTCGTCGGCGCGGCGCAGCGCCCGCACCAGGTCGGACGGGCCGGCCTCGTCGACGCCGTCGAACGCCTCGGCCCAGCCCCGCAGCAGCTGGCTGGTGATGATCCCGGAGTTGCCGCGCGCGCCGAGCAGGGCGCCGGTGGCGGCGGCCCCGGCGATCTGCGCGAGCCCGGCGTCCGGCCCGAGGCCCTGCACCTCCTGCGCGGCGCGCACGAGCGTCAGGTGCAGGTTGGTGCCGGTGTCGCCGTCCGGCACGGGGTAGACGTTGAGCGAGTCGATCGCCTCGCGGTCGCGCTCGATCCCGGCGAGCGCGAGCGCGAGCCAGCGGCGGGCCACCGTGGCGTCGAACACTGGTGCCTGCCTCTGCTGTCGTCGTGGTCGTCCGGTGCTTTTGGTCCCCGGGCGGGGTGTCCGATAGCCTAGTGCGGTTGCCCGGCGCGTCCGGGCGCTTCGCTGTCGGCGAGGGACCAGCCCCGCCGGACCGATCCACACACGTAGGAGATCACCCGTGGCTGCCAACTGCGACGTCTGCGGCAAGGGGCCGAGCTTCGGCAACACCATCTCGCACTCGCACCGGCGCACCTCGCGGCGCTGGAACCCGAACATCCAGCGGGTGCGTGCGATGGTCGGCGGTACGCGCAAGCGCATCGACGTCTGCACCTCGTGCCTCAAGGCCGGCAAGGTCACCCGCTGACCTGCTGACCCACCCCACCGAGGGCCGGTTCCCGTGACGGGGCCGGCCCTTCGTGCGTCCTGGCCCTACCGACGGGCTCAGCCGCTGAAGTGGTCCCAGCCTGCGTGCCCGTGCCACTCGTGGCCGTCGACGAGCACCGGCGCCCGGTCGCCCACGACCCGGTGCCGGACGCTGCCGACGACGTCCCAGCCCTGCGGCGCGGAGCCGGCGAAGCAGGCCACCAGGGCGTGCTCCTCACCCCCGGTCAGCACCCAGGAACGCGACACGTCCTCGGCGGCCCGATCGCCCGCGACGGCTCTGGCGGCGGCGACCAGCGACATCCGCCGTCCGACCAGGACGGGGCCGTCACCGTCCAGGTCGATGGTCACCTCGCTCGCGTCGGCGACCCGTCCGAGGTCGATCACCAGGCCGTCGGAGACGTCGATCATCGCCGATGCGCCGGCGAGCGCGGCCTCGCGGCCTGCGAGCACCGGCGGGTCCGGACGCAGGTGGGCCTGCACGAGCTCGGGGTCGACCTCGGGCCGGCCCGCCTCCAGCAGGGCCAGGCCGGCGGCAGAGCGGCCGAGCGTGCCCCGGACGGCCACGACGTCGCCGGGGCGGGCGCCGCTGCGCAGCACGGGGTCGCGGCCCTCCAGGTCGCCGAGGACGGTGACCGACACCATCAGCACCGGCCCGGACGACAGGTCTCCCCCGGCGACGGTGGTGCCGCTGGCGGCGCAGCCGAGGGCGAGGCCGCGCGCCAGGCCCTCGGCCCACGCGACCTCGGTGTCGGGCGGGGCGACCAGCGAGACGAGCAGGGCGGTGGGGACGGCGCCCATCGCGGCGACGTCGGCGAGGTTCTGGGCCGCGGCCTTGACGCCGACGTCCTCGGCGGACGACCAGTCGAGCCGGAAGTCGCGGTCCTGCACCATCACGTCGGTGCTGGCGACCACGCGACCGTCGGGCGCGGCCAGGACGGCGGCGTCGTCGCCGGGCCCGAGCAGCGTGGCGCGACCGGGCGGCAGCAGCGGCAGGATGCGGCGCAGCACACCGGATTCCCCCACGTCGCGCAGCGAGGGTCCACGGTCGGTCACGGTCCGCTCCCCTCCCTGTCCCGGGCCAGATCACGACCTGCTGTCAGGGCGCGGGCGCGACACGGTAGCGTGACCGCCGGTCGCCTCGGCGTGCACGCAGGTCGTGCACTCCATCTCGGGCCGGCCGGCCGATGACGTCGACTCTCAGGAGGTCACCGTGGTGGTTCAGGCCTACGTTCTGGTCCAGACCGAGGTCGGCAAGGCGGCCTCCGTCGCCGAGGCCATCGGGAACCTGCAGGGCGTCGTGATGGCCGAGGACGTCACCGGCCCCTACGACGTCATCGTCCGCGTCGAGGCGGGCAGCGTCGACGAGCTCGGCCCCCTCGTGATGTCGAAGATCCAGGGCGTCCCGGGTATCACGCGCACCGTCACGTGCACCGTGGTCCACGCCTGAACCAGAGCGCTCCTCGCGGCGCCAGGGCCCGGCGGGCCCTGGCGCTGCTGCTCGTCGGGCTGCCCCTCGGCCTCGGCGGGTGCGCGGGATCGGTCACCGTCGAGCCGGCTCCCGAGGCGACCGACCCGGCCTGCGCCGAGGTGCTCGTGCGGCTGCCCGACGCGCTCGGCGAGCGCGGACGGGTGCAGACCACCTCGCAGTCCAGCGCGGCCTGGGGTGCCGGGGACGACCTCGTCGTCCTGCGCTGCGGCGTCGAGCCGCTCGGGCCCACCACCGACCTCTGCGTCGGCGTCGGCACGGTCGACTGGGTCACCTCGCGCCCGGACGGCGAACCCGTCCGCACCACGTACACGACGTACGGCCGCTCCCCCGCCGTCGAGGTGACGCTCCGCGGCGAGGAACCGACGGGCGTCGACGTCGTGCTCAGCGAGCTCGGCGGCGCGGTCGAGGTGGTCCCCGCCGACCGCACCTGCAGCTGATCTCCGCGGCCACCTGCTGAAAACGCCTGTCACCCAACGGCTGCAGTCGGACACACTGGCGGCATGGAGAAGATCACCCCTCGCCTGCTCAGCTGGGCGAGCATCCTCGAGGACGAGACGCGGGCGCAGGCCGTCACCACGTCCTCGCTGCCGTTCATCCACCCGCACGTCGCGCTGATGCCCGACGCGCACCTGGGCAAGGGCGCCACCGTCGGCTCGGTCATCCCCACGCGCGGGGCGATCATCCCGGCGGCCGTCGGCGTCGACATCGGCTGCGGCATGATCGCCGTCCGCACGCAGTGGCAGGTCTCCGACCTGCCCGCGGACCGGCGCGCGCTGCGCGAGGCCATCGAGGACGCCGTCCCGGTCTCCGCGGGCGGGTACAACACCGAGCTGACCGAGACGGCCGCAGCGCGGGTCCTCGATCTCGAGGCGCGCGCCGAGAAGGCCGGCTTCGACCCGGCCCGGTACGCGGGCGGGTGGCGGCTGCAGCTGGGCACGCTCGGCTCCGGCAACCACTTCATCGAGGTCACGGTCGACGAGACCGGGCAGGTCTGGCTGTTCCTGCACTCGGGGTCGCGCGGGATCGGCAACAAGATCGCGATGCACCACATCAAGGTCGCCACCGACCTGTGCCGGCGGTGGTGGATCGACCTGCCGCACCAGGACCTCGCCTACCTCGCGGAGGGCACCGACGAGTTCTGGGCCTACGTGCGCGAGCTGCGCTGGGCCCAGCACTTCGCGCTGCTCAACCGCGAGGAGATGATGGACCGCGTGGTCACGTGCTTCGAGGCGTGGACCGGTGCTCCCGTCGAGCGCACCGAGGCCATCAATTGTCACCACAACTACACCGAGCAGGAGACCCACTTCGGCCAGCAGGTCTGGCTGTCGCGCAAGGGCGCCATCTCCGCCCGCGAGGGCGAGCCCGGACTCATCCCGGGCTCGATGGGCACGGCGTCGTACGTCGTGGTCGGCAAGGGCAACCCGGTCGCGCTGATGTCGTCCCCGCACGGGGCGGGCCGCGAGTACTCGCGGTCGCGGGCACGCAAGACGTTCACGCACGCCCAGCTGCGGGAGGCGATGCAGGGCATCGAGTACCGCGACACCGACGCCTTCGTCGACGAGATCCCGATGGCCTACAAGGACATCGACGTCGTGATGGCGGACGCCGCCGACCTCGTCGAGGTCCGGCACGTGCTGCGGCAGGTCGTCAACGTCAAGGGCGACTAGGCGCGCGAGGGCGTCCAGCGCAGGGCGTGCAGGTGCTCGTAGGCCGGACGGCAGGCGCGGGCGACCTCGGCCGCGGTCCCGTGGAGCTCCACGGGGCCGCGGTCGCGGCGCTCGAAGCCGGTGGAGCGCTCGACGGCGGCGTACCAGTGCGGCGCCCAGACGCCGTCGCTCGCACGGGGTCCGGGCGGCCAGCGCAGCATCCGGTCGGTGAAGGCGACGTCCGCGCGGCGGCACAGCTCGCGCAGGAACACCTCGGGGTCGTCGAGGAAGTCGGTGGCGTCGACCACCAGGGGCGGCTGCGCCGGCGGCCGACGAGCTCCTCGTGCAGCCGCACCTGCTGCAGCAGGCCGATGTCCTCGGGCGCGACCTCCGCCCGCGACCGGGTGTACGACGCCACCACCTCGGCCGGGTCGCGCACCAGCAGCACGTTGGTGAGGCGCGAGGATCCAGGAACGGTCGTCGATCTCGTCCACGAGGTGGTGGGCCATGTGCTTCTGGTAGTGCACCCGGACGCCGTCGGGCAGCGGCCCGGTCAGCTCGGAGACGACGGCGCGCCAGTCGGTCTCCCCCGCGGCGATCACCTCGTCGCGGCCGGGGTGGTCCAGGCCGGTGACGGCGAGGTAGTGCGCGTAGAGCGGTTCGTCGACCACCACGGTGTCGGGCCGGTTCTCCCACGAGCGCATCAGCGCGGTGGAGATGTTGCGCGGGCCGGACCAGACGGCCAGCCGCACCGGTGCCGGCGGTGCGTCAGGCACCCGGCTCGCCCTGCGCCGCGACGTCGGCGGCCACGGCGTCGAGGTAGAGCCCGCGCAGCCGGTCGGTGACCGGTCGTGAGCCGTCGCCGATCACCCGGCCGTCGACCTGGCGCACGGGCACCAGGCCCGGCGAACGTCCCGGTGACGAACGACTCGTCGGCGCCGTACACGTCGGTGAGGCTGAAGTTCTTCTCCCGCACCGTCATCCCGGCCTCGCGCGCCACCTGCAGCACCATCCCGCGGGTGATGCCGCCGAGGCAGTAGTCGCCGGTGGAGGTCCACAGCTCGCCCCGGCGGACGACGAAGAAGTGCGTGGAGTTGCAGGTGGCGACGAACCCGTGCGGGTCGAGCATCAGCGCCTCGTCGGCGCCGGCCGTGTACGCCTGGATGCAGGCCGTGATGTCGTTGAGCTTGCTGTGCGAGTTGAGCTTCGGGTCGACGACGTCGGGGTACGGCCGTCGCACGTGCACGGTGAACAGCGTGATGCCGTTCTCCACCACCTCCGGGCGCGGCACCTTGTGCTCGGCGATGATCACGACGGTCGCGGGGCCGATCGTCACCCGCGGGTCCTGGTACGGCGTGCTCTTCACCCCGCGCGTCACCATCAGCCGCACGTGCACGCCGTCGCGCATGTCGTTGGCGCGCAACGTCTCCGACATCGCCTCCGCGAGCTCGTCGCGGGTGCGCCCGATGTCGAGCGCGATCGCCTTCGCGCCCTCGAACAGGCGGTCGAGGTGCTGCTCGAGGAAGGCGGGGCGGCCGTCGTGGACGCGCAGCCCCTCCCAGACGCCGTCGCCCAGGACGAAGCCGCTGTCGAAGACCGACACCACCGCCTGCGCGCGCGGCACCAGCCGGCCGTTCACGTGCACGAGGACCTCGGCGTTGCGCGGGTCGTCGTCGTAGTCGTGCGTGCCCTTCAGCTGACCCGCCTCCGGCGCCATCAGCGCAGCCCGGTCCGGCGGGTCAGGGCCAGCTGCAGCAGGCGCTCGACCAGCTCGGGGTAGGAGATCCCGGACTGCTCCCACATCCGCGGGTACATCGACGTCGGCGTGAACCCCGGCATCGTGTTGAGCTCGTTGACGACGACCTTCTGGTCGCGGGTGACGAAGACGTCGACCCTCGCGAGCCCCTCGCAGCCCATCGCCACGAAGGTGAGGGCCGCCAGGCGCCGCACCTCTGCGGCCACCTCCGGCAGCAGGTCGGCCGGGCAGACCAGACGCACGCCGGCGTCGTCGAGGTACTTGGCCTCGAAGTCGTAGAACTCGCGGCCGCCGTCCCGCACCACCTCGACCTCGCCGGGCTCGGTGGTGAGCGGGCGGCCCGCCGTCGACGTCCTGCAGCACGCCGCACTCGATCTCGCGGCCCTCGACCATCGCCTCGACCAGCACCTTGGGGTCGTGCACGCGGGCCGCCTCGACCGCGACCTCCAGCCCCTCCGGCCCGTGCACCTTGCTGATGCCGATGGACGACCCGGCCCGCGCCGGCTTGACGAACACCGGGTAGCCGAGGGAGGCGACGGCGTCGATGACGAGCTCGCGGTCGCTGCTCCCACTCGGCCGGCAGCACCACCACGTAGGGCCCGACGGGCAGCGAGTGCGCGGCGAGCACCGCCTTCATGTAGTGCTTGTCCATCGACAGCGCCGACGACAGCACGCCGGCACCGACGTAACGGGTGTCGGACAGCTCGAGCAGCCCCTGGATGGTGCCGTCCTCGCCGAACGGCCCGTGCAGCAGCGGGAACACGACGTCGACCTGCCCGAGCACCTGCGGCACCTCGTTCGGCGCGAGCGTGACGAGGTCGCGCTCCTGCAGGCCCTGGGACAGCGTCACCGCGGTGGACGTGGCGGCGTCGGAGTCGACGCTCGGCAGCCGTCCGTCGGTGATCCGCCAGCGATCGGGGTCGTCGGCCGCCAGCACCCACCGGCCGTCGGTGGTGATGCCGACGGGGACGACGTCGTAGCGGTCGCGGTCGATCGCCGCGAGCACGCCGGCAGCGGTGACGCAGCTGATCGCGTGCTCGCTCGAGCGGCCGCCGAAGACGACGGCGACGCGCGGCCTGCGGGGGACGTCGGTGGGGGCGTTCTCGTGCTCGCTCATCGGGCACCGACCCTACCCGGGTCGGCGGCAGGGTCCGGCTGGTGCCGCCTCACTAGTCTCGGGCCATGCACCTCGGCGACACCCCGGACCAGAGCTGGTCGCCCGACACCCTGGCGGTCGCCGCGGGACGCCCGGCCCGCTCGCCCGGTGCGCCGGTGGGGCCGCCGGTCGAGCTGTCGTCCACGTTCGTCGGCGCCGGGAAGGTCCCCACCGGTCAGCCGGTGTACGGCCGGGTCGACAACGCCACCTGGTCGGCCTGCGAGGAGGCGATCGGCGCCCTCGAGGGGGCGCCGCACGGCACGACGCTGTTCGCCTCGGGAATGGCGGCGATCTCGGCCGTCCTCGACCTGGTGCCGGACGGCGGCGTGCTGGTCGTCCCGGACGCCGCCTACAACACCATGCTCGAGCTCGCCGAGCTGCTGGAGCGGCGAGGGCGCGTCCGGCTGCTGCGGGTGGACCTCACCGACACCGACGCCGTGCTCGCCACGCTGTCCGGCCCCGAGCGTGCCGACGTGCTGTGGCTGGAGTCGCCGACCAACCCGCTGCTCCAGGTGTGCGACCTGGGCACCTGCCTGGCCGCCGCGCGCGACGCCGGCGTGCTGGGCGTGGTCGACAACACCTTCGCCACCCCGCTCGTGCAGCGCCCGCTGGACCTCGGCGCCGACGTGGTCGTGCACTCGGTCACCAAGTACCTGTCGGGGCACTCCGACGTGCTGCTCGGCGCGACGGTGACCCGCGACCCGGTGGTCGCCGAGCGGTTGCGCACCCACCGGCGCGTGCACGGCGCGATCCCCGGCCCGTTCGAGGCGTGGCTCGCCCTGCGCGGCCTGCGCACGGTGGCCCTGCGCGTGCAGCGCGCGCAGGACTCCGCCGCCGACCTCGCCCGCAGGCTGTCCACGCACCCCGCCGTGGTGCGGGTGCGTCACCCCAGCCTGCCGGACCACCCGGGTCACGCCCTCGCGACCGCCCAGATGCGCGGCTACGGCGCCGTGCTCACCCTGCAGGTGCGCGGCGGCGCGACGGCGGCCGACGCCCTCGTCGACGCCGTGCGGCTGTGGCTGCCCGCCACCAGCCTGGGTGGGGTGGAGTCGATGCTGGAACGCCGGCGCCGGCACGGCAACGAGCCCGCCACCGTGCCCGACGACCTGCTCCGGCTGTCGGTCGGCATCGAGGACGTCGAGGACCTGTGGGCCGACCTCGAGCGCGCCCTCGACGAGCTGTCCTGACGAGCCGTCCCGACCTAGGTCTGCTCGTGCTTGCGGGCGCGCGAGAGCACGCGCCGCACCATCTCGTCCGCGGCGATGCCCTCGTGCACCACGGCCACGACCGCCTGGGTGATGGGCATGTCGACACCCGCCGACTGCGCCAGCTCGTCGATGGAGCGGCAGGACTTCACGCCCTCGGCGGTCTGCCGGGTGAGCGCGACGACCTCCTCGACGCTCATCCCCCGACCCAGGTTGTGGCCGAAGGTGCGGTTGCGCGACAGCGGGGAGGCGCAGGTGGCCACGAGGTCACCCATGCCCGCCAGCCCTGAGACCGTGGTCGGGTCGGCGCCGAGAGCCGTTGCGAGCCGGGCGGTCTCGGCGAGGCCGCGGGTGATGATCGACGCCCGGGTGTTGTCGCCCATGCCCAGGCCCTCGGCCATCCCCACCGCGAGCGCGATGACGTTCTTCACCGCCCCGCCGAGCTCCACACCGACGACGTCGTCCTGGGTGTACGGCCGGAAGTACGGGGTCGAGCAGTCGTGCGCGAGGCGCTCGGCGCGGTCGTGGTCGGTGCACGCGACCACGGTGGCCGTCGGCTGCCGGGCGGCGATCTCCTTGGCGAGGTTCGGCCCCGACACCACGGCCACCCGGTCGGCCGGGACACCGGCGACCTGGCTGATCACCTCGCTCATCCGCAGGTGCGTGCCGAGCTCGACCCCCTTCATCAGGCTCACCAGCAGCGCGTCGTCGGCGACGAGCGGTGCCCACCCGGACAGGTTCTCCCGCAACGACTGCGACGGCACCGCGAGCACCACCGTCGTGGCGCCGGCGAGCACCTCGGCCGGGTCCGTCGACGCGTCGACGCCGGCCGGGAGCTCGACGTCGGGCAGGTACTCCTCGTTGCGGTGCTGCGTACGGATCTGGTCGACGACCTCGGCGCGGCGGCCCCACATCCGCACCGGCACACCGGCGTCGGCCAGCACCATCGCGAACGTCGTGCCCCAGCTGCCGGTGCCCATCACGGCGAAGTGCGGGCGGTCGGTGCTCATGCGGAGCGGCTCATGGAGTGGGTCCCTTGCGGAAGTCGCCGGTGGTGGTCTGGCCGTGCTGCCGAGGGTCCCAGCGGGTCGCGGGCGGCTCGGCGTCGCGCAGCTGCCCGACGAGGACCGAGAGGGCGTCCATGATCGCGTCCGTGGCACCGAGCAGGGCGTGGGCGTCCACCTCGACGGCCCTGGAAGGCGGACAGGTCGACCGGTGGGCCCGCGGCGACCTGCACGCCCTGCGGCGGGACGAGCCGCAGGTCCTTGCCGTAGGGGGACAGCACCCGGTGCGAGCCCCACTGCGCGAGCGGCACGACGGGGCAGCCGGTCTCGAGGGCGACCCTCGCGGCGCCGGTCTTGCCGCGCATCGGCCACAGGTCGGGGTCGCGGGTCAGCGTGCCCTCGGGGTAGATGACCACGCACTCCCCGGCCCGCACGGCGTCGACCGCCGCGCTGTAGGACCGCGAGGCGTCGGCGGTCTCCCGGTACACCGGGATCTGCCCGGCGCTGCTCAGGATCCGGCCGGCCACCGGGATGCGGAACACCGACTCCTTGCCGAGGAAGCGCGGCAGCCGCGGCACGTTGATCAGGTAGTGCGCCACGACGAACGGGTCGGCGTGCGAGGTGTGGTTGACCACGACGACGCAGCCGCCGGTGAGCGGGACGTTCTCGCGGCCGCGCCACTCGTGCCGCGTGAGCAGGCGCACCAGGGGACGGACGATCGCCTCGGCGAAGCGGAACGCGACGGTCCTCCTCGGTCCGGCCACAGCACCTCCTCGTCGCACGTCGCCTGCCCCCACCGGACGCCCCATCCTGTCGGGCGGCCGCTCGCCGTGTCGAGGCGCCACCCGGTGGGGCAGGATCGTCCTGTGGCCGACAGGTGGAGCGTGGTGCTCCCGGTGAAGGGCGGGCCGTCGGCCAAGTCCCGGCTGGGGGCGCCGACCGGTCTGGCGGAGGCGATGGCCGCCGACTGCCTGGCCGCCGTCGCCGCGGCGACGGAGGTCGCCGACGTCGTCGTCGTCACCGGCGACGCGCGGACCCGCGAGGTGGCCGCGGCCCTGGGGACGCGCGTCGTCACCCAGCCCGAGCTCGTCCCCGGGCTCGAGGCCGCTGTGGGCACCGGGCTCGCGGCGTGCGCCCCGGGCCGGCGCGCCGCCGTGCTGCTGGCCGACCTGCCGTCCCTGCGCCCGCAGGACCTCGACGCCACCCTGCGTGCCGTCGGTGCGCTGCTCGACGCCGCCCCGGACGCCCGCCAGGTCGTGGTCCCGGACGCCGAGGGCACCGGGCACCGTCCTGCTCGCCGCGCGGCGCCCGGACGAGATCCGGCACGCGTTCGGGACGGGCTCGGCCGCGCGCCACGAGGCCCTCGGGGCGCACCGGCTGGAGTCCGTGCCGGCCCGGCTGCGCCGCGACGTCGACACCCGGGCCGACCTCGTCGCGGCGGTGGCGCTGGGGGTCGGTCCGCGCACGGCGCGTACCCTGCGCGAGATGCAGGCCACCGTCCTCCGCTACGACGCCGCCACCCGTGGCGGCGAGGTCGTCACCGACGACGGCGTGCGGCTCGCGATCGTGCCCGGCGGCCTGGACGGCAGCGGGCTGCGGCACCTGCGCCCGGGGCAGCGCGTCACCTGCACGCGCACCGACGACGGCGTGGACGACGTGCACGTGCACGGCATCTCGGACTGACGGCGGCTCGCGACCGCACGGGACGCGCGGGACCTAGTCCGCGGTCGTCCACTCGACGTCGGCGCCGAGGGCCTGGAGCTTGTCCGAGAACCGCTCGTAGCCGCGGTCGATCAGGTCGATGCCGTGGACGTTGGACTCGCCCTCGGCGGTCAGCGCCGCGATCAGGTGCGAGAACCCTCCGCGCAGGTCGGGCACCACGATGTCGGCGCCCTTGAGCGGCGTGGGGCCCGAGATGACGGCCGAGTGGCGGAAGTTGCGCTGGCCGAAGCGGCACGGCGTCGACCCCAGGCACTCGCGGTACACCTGGATCTGGGCGCCCATCCCGACCAGCGCCTCGGTGAACCCGAACCGGTTCTCGTACACCGTCTCGTGCACGATCGACAGGCCCTTGGCCTGGGTCAGCGCCACCACCAGCGGCTGCTGCCAGTCGGTCATGAAGCCGGGGTGCACGTCGGTCTCCAGCGCGATCGAGCGCAGCTCGCCGCCCGGGTGGAAGAAGCGGATCCCCTCGTCGTCGACCTCGAACGCTCCGCCGACCTTCCGGAACGTGTTGAGGAACGTCATCATCTCGATCTGCTCGGCCCCGCGGACGTAGACGTCGCCGCCGGTGGACAGCGCGGCGCTGGCCCAGGAGGCCGCCTCGATCCGGTCGGGCAGCGAGTGGTGCCGGAAGCCGTCGAGCCGGTCGACGCCCTCGATCCGCACGATCCGGTTGGGGTCGATGCTGATGATCGCGCCCATCTTCTGCAGCACCGCGATCAGGTCGACGATCTCCGGCTCGATGGCCGCGTTGCGCAGCTCGGTGATGCCCTCGGCGCGCACGGCCGTGAGCAGCACCTGCTCGGTGGTGCCGACGCTCGGGTACTCCAGCTCGAGCTTGGCCCCGCGCAGCCGCTGCGGGGCCGTGATCCGGATGCCCTGCTCGCGCTTGTCGACCACGGCGCCGAAGGCCCGCAGGACGTCGAGGTGGTAGTTGATCGGGCGGTCGCCGATCCGGCAGCCACCGAGGTCGGGGATGAACGCCTCGCCCAGCCGGTGCACCAGCGGTCCGCAGAACAGGATCGGGATGCGGCTGGCGCCGGCGTGCGCGTCGATGTCGGCGACGTGGGCGCTCTCGACGTAGCTGGGGTCCAGCGTGAGCGAGCCGTCCTGGTCGGAGGTGACCTTGACGCCGTGCAGGTCGAGGAGCCCCTTGACGACGTTGACGTCGCGGATGTCGGGCACGTTCGTGAGCACCGACGGGCTCTCGCCGAGCAGCGACGCGACCATCGCCTTGGAGACGAAGTTCTTGGCTCCGCGGACCTCGATCGCCCCGTTCAGGGGACGGCCGCCGCGGACGGTCAGGACGTTGCTCATGTCTCCACTCTCGGGGCGTCGTCGACGCCCGTGCTCGGTCCCCGCTCGGCCCGGTCTGCTCGTCCTACTGTCCACGGAACGACGAAGGGCCGACCCCCGCGGGTCGGCCCCTCGTCGTACGCAGGTGGTGCTGGGTGCTGCGGTCAGGCCTTCTTCGCCGCGCGCTTGGCCGGGGCCTTCTTGGCCGTGGTCTTCTTCGCGGTGGCCTTCTTCGCCGGCGCCTTCTTGGCCGCCGCCTTGGTGGCCGTCGCCTTCTTGGCCGGCGCCTTCTTGGCGGCGGTCTTGGTGGCCGTGGTCTTCTTCGCCGCGGACTTCGCCGGCGCGGTCTTCTTGGCGGTCGACTTCTTCGCCGTGGTCTTCGCGGGAGCCTTCTTGGCCGGCGCCTTCTTGGCGGCGGTCTTGGTGGCCGTGGTCTTCTTCGCCGCGGACTTCGCGGGCGCCGCCTTCTTGGCGGTGGTCTTGGCCGGGGTGGCCTTCTTGGCGGTGGTCTTGGCCGGGGTGGCCTTCTTCGCCGCGGACTTCGCCGGCGTCGCCTTCTTGGTGGTGGCCTTCTTCGCGGCACCCGCAGCGGACTTGGTGGCCGCTGCCACGCGCGAGGTGACGGCCGAGGCGGCGGCGGCCGGCAGGCTGCGCGGCGAGGCCACGTAGCCCTTGAAGGCCGTGCCGGGCTTGAACTTCGGCACCGAGGTCTTCTTGATGCGGACCGTCTCACCCGTGCGCGGGTTACGGCCGGTACGGGCTGCGCGGGCGGCGCGCTCGAACGTGCCGAAGCCGCTGATGGCGACGCGCTCGCCCTTGGCCACGGACCGGACGATGGTGTCGATCACGGCCTCCACGGCGTCGCTCGCGAGCTTGCGGCTGCCGAGTCGGGCCTCGAGTGCGTCGACGAGCTGTCCCTTGTTCACTGCGTGCTCCTCCAGTGCCTCTGGTGCCGGGCGGATGCCCGGCTCGTGCACGACGGTATTCCTGCGGAGCACGGGAGTCCACCACCTGGACACCTGGAATCGTTGTGTCGCACCGCAACTGTCAGCCCCACGGCCACCTCGGCGGCCGTCCGGCGGTCGCCCGCGGCGGGGGGTCTCCAGCCCGGCGACCTCCCCAGGGGCGAATCAGATGCCTTGCGGCACAAGGCTCGTGGGCGTCAGCGAGCCGGCAGCGTGGTCGGGAGGTAGGACGGCCGGGTCTTCTCGAAGGCGCCGACGGCGTCCTCGTGCTGGAGGGTGAGGCCGATGTCGTCCAGACCCTCCATCAACCGCCACCGGGTGTAGTCGTCGACCTCGAGAGGCGCCACGACGGTGTCGCAGACCACCTGGCGGTTCTCCAGATCGACCGTCACCTCGGTGCCCGGGGCGTTCTCCAGGACCTTCCAGATCAGCTCGACGTCGTCCTGCGCGAGACGTCCGGCGACCAGGCCCTGCTTGCCCGCGTTGCCCCGGAAGATGTCGGCGAAGCGCGACGACAGGACGGCGCGGAAGCCGTAGTCCTTCAACGCCCAGACGGCGTGCTCGCGCGAGGAACCGGTGCCGAAGTCGGGACCGGCCACGAGCACCGAGCCGGACGAGAACACCTCGTGGTTGAGGACGAACGAGGGGTCGCTGCGCCAGGCCGCGAACAGTCCGTCCTCGAAACCCGTTCGGGTCACGCGCTTGAGGTAGACCGCCGGGATGATCTGGTCGGTGTCGACGTTGCTGCGGCGCAGCGGGACCCCCACACCGGTGTGCGTGACGAACTTCTCCATCGCGAGCTCCTTCAGGCCGGGTCGAGGTCGGACGGGGCGGAGAGGGTCCCGCGGACGGCGGTCGCCGCTGCCACCACGGGGCTCACCAGGTGCGTGCGGCCGCCCTTGCCCTGTCGTCCCTCGAAGTTGCGGTTGGACGTGGACGCGCTGCGCTCACCCGGCGCGAGCTGGTCCGGGTTCATGCCCAGGCACATCGAGCAGCCGGCGTTGCGCCACTCCGCGCCGAACGCGGTGAAGACGGCGTCGAGCCCTTCGTCCTCGGCCTGCAGCCGGACGCGTGCCGAGCCGGGTACGACGAGAACCCGCACGCTCTGCGCCTTGTGGCGCCCCTTGACGACTCCTGCCGCCGCGCGCAGGTCCTCGATCCGGCCGTTGGTGCACGAGCCGATGAAGACCGTGTCGACGGCGATGTCGCGCAGCGGCGTGCCGGGCGCGAGGTCCATGTACTCCAGGGCGCGCTCGGCGGCGTGCCGGGCGTCCTCGTCGGCGATGCGCTCGGGGTCCGGGACCGCGGCCGACAGCGGGAGCCCCTGGCCGGGGTTGGTGCCCCACGTGACGAACGGCTCGAGGGTGTCGGCGTCGAGGGTGATCTCGTGGTCGAAGAGCGCGTCGTCGTCGCTGCGCAGCTGCGCCCAGGCCTCGACGGCGTCGTCCCAGTCCTGCCCCTGCGGGGCGTGCGGACGTCCGCGCAGGTACTCGAAGGTGGTCTCGTCCGGTGCGATCAGACCGGCGCGGGCGCCCGCCTCGATCGACATGTTGCAGATCGTCATCCGCGCCTCCATCGACAGCTTCTCGACGGCCTCGCCGCGGTACTCCAGCACGTAGCCCTGCCCGCCGCCGGTGCCGATCTGGGCGATCACGGCCAGGATCACGTCCTTGGCGCCGACGCCCTCCCTGAGCGTCCCGGTGACGTTCACCGACATCGTCCGGAACGGCTGGAGCGGAAGGGTCTGCGTGGCCAGCACGTGCTCGACCTCGGACGTGCCGATGCCGAACGCCAGCGCGCCGAAGGCGCCGTGGGTCGAGGTGTGCGAGTCGCCGCAGACGACCGTCATCCCCGGCTGGGTGAGACCCAGCTGCGGGCCGACGACGTGGACGATGCCCTGCTCGATGTCGCCGAGGGAGTGCAGCCGCACGCCGAACTCGGCGCAGTTCGAGCGCAGGGTGTCGACCTGGGTGCGGCTGACCGGGTCGGCGATCGGGAGGTGGATGTTCTGCGTCGGGGTGTTGTGGTCCTCGGTCGCGATCGTCAGGTCGGGCCGGCGCACCCCCCGGCCGGCGAGCCGCAGCCCGTCGAACGCCTGCGGGCTGGTGACCTCGTGGAGCAGGTGCAGGTCGATGTACAGCAGGTCGGGCTCACCGCCCTGACCGGCACGCACCAGGTGCGCGTCCCAGACCTTCTCGGCCATCGTGCGAGGCATCGTCGTCTCCGTGTTCGTCGTCGTCGATCAGGGACTTGCGTCTCATCAGATAAGACGGCAATATCGACCTATGGACAAGAGTAGCGGAGTCGGCGTCCTCGACAAGGCCGCCGTCGTGCTGTCGGCCCTCGAGGCGGGTCCGGCCACCCTCGCGCAGCTGGTGCAGGCCACCAGCCTGGCCCGCCCCACCGCGCACCGCCTCGCAGTGGCTCTCGAGCACCACCGCCTGGTGGCCCGCGACATGCAGGGCCGGTTCGTCCTCGGCCCGCGGATGGCCGAGCTCGCGGCCGCCGCCGGCGAGGACCGCCTGCTCGCCGCCGCCGGGCCCGTCCTGGTGCAGCTGCGCGACGCCACCGGCGAGAGCGCCCAGCTCTACCGCCGGCAGGGCAACGCCCGGATCTGCGTGGCCGCCGCCGAGCGCCCCGTGGGTCTGCGCGACTCCATCCCGGTCGGGTCCACCCTGACCATGCTGGCCGGCTCGGCCGCCCAGGTGCTGCTGGCCTGGGAGGAGCCGGACCGGCTGCACCGCGGTCTGCAGGGGGCGCGGTTCACCGCCACGATCCTGTCCGGCGTGCGGCGCCGCGGCTGGGCGCAGAGCGTCGGCGAGCGCGAGCAGGGCGTCGCCTCGGTGTCCGCGCCGGTGCGCGGCCCCTCCGGCCGCGTGGTGGCCGCGGTGTCCGTCTCCGGGCCGCTCCAGCGGCTCTCGCGCCAGCCGGGCCGCCTGCACGCCCAGGCCGTGACGCAGGCGGCCGCCCGCCTGACCGACGTCCTGCGCCGCGCGAGCTGACCCCGCCGGTCAGCTCCCGCCGGGTCGTCCCGCGGACAGCCGCTGGTCGGCGCGCTCCGTGCGTCGCGTCACCGGGACCGCCGACGTGGCGGCGGCCAGCCCGGTGAGCGGCATGTCGCTGTAGATCGACTCGTGCGCGCCCGCCGGCACGACGTACGTCTCGTGCCAGATGCCCACCGCGCCCGGCGAGCGACGGGCCGCGGCGTTGAACGCGCGCCAGGCAGGACGGTGCTCGCCGCCGTCGTCGTGGGCGTACGCGAGCAGCTCGGGCAGGCTGCGCCAGTACGTCGTCACCTCGGGCCCGTGCCGTCCGAGCGCCGTGCTCTGCCGGAGCATCCCGCGCTCCTGCTCGCGCGACAGCTCGGCGAGCATCCGGGGCATCGCGCGCGAAGGTCGCCGTCCACGAACGCACCGCGCGCCACCGGTTCACCCGCATCCCCAGGACGAAGACCACCACCTCGCCGTCGTGCTCGTGCGTCCACCGGCCCCGCTGCACCGCACCCATGCCGACCTCCACTGGATAGTTACGCTCCCCAATATTGGATAGTGTTAGTGTCCGATGTCAAGGAGGTGGCCGTTGCGGATCTCGGAGCTGGCGCGCGAGGCGGGGGTGGCCCTGCCGACGGTGAAGTTCTACCTGCGCGAGGGGTTGCTCCCTCCCGGGCGGCGTACGTCGGCGACGCAGGCGGTCTACGACCACGAGCACCTCGCGCGGCTGCGCCTCGTCCGCGCCCTCACCGAGACCGGCGGGCTGAGCCTGGCCCGCGTCCGCGCCGTGATCGACGGGCCTCGACGCGCCGAGCCTGTTCGAGGCGGTGGGGTGCGCGCACGGCGCGCTGTCCGGCGAGCCCGGCGAGGTCGACACCGCCGCCGCGGCGAGGCGGTGCGGTCGCTGGGCTGGGCGGTGCACGACGGCTCGCCCGCGATGGCGGCGCTGGCCCGCGCGCTGCAGGCGCTCGCCGACGTCGGGCTCACGCTCTCCGACGACCAGCTCGAGGTGTACGGACGGGCGGCGGAGCAGGTCGCCGCGGCCGACGTCGCCGGCGTCCCGCGCGACACCACCACCGCCGCGGTGACGACCGTGGTGCTCGGCACCGTGCTGCGCGAGCCGGTGCTGCTCGCGCTGCGACGGCTCGCGCAGGAGTCGCAGGCGCGGCGGCAGTGGGGCGGGTAGCGCGAGGTCGCGGAGCCCCGAGACGCAAGAGAGCCCGGCCACCTCGAGGGTGACCGGGCTCTGCTCCGCGTAGCCCCGACGGGATTCGAACCCGCGCTACCGCCTTGAGAGGGCGGCGTGCTAGGCCGCTACACAACGGGGCCGTGCTGACTCCGGTGGACCGGAGGCGCTGGAGAACCTTAACCGCTGCCGCGGCCGGCTGACCAATCGCGCTGGGGTACCAGGACTCGAACCTAGACTAACTGAACCAGAATCAGTCGTGCTGCCAATTACACCATACCCCATGGGGGTATGACCCGAGCTCCCGGTCTCCGGGACGGCCCGCGTCGTACCGAGGGATGATGCTAGCGGTACCCCACGGGGCCGACCAAAACGGGTTGGCCCGGCTGGCGCGCCGGATCGTGCACGCGCTGGACCCGGCCGCGGCGCGCGAGCCAGGTGACCACGGCTGCGACCACGAGCATGATCCCGACGTCGAGGGCCACCAGCTCCCACGGCGCCTCGGACGACAGCATGCTCGCGCCCAGCCCGCCGGTGAGGACGGCCGGGACGAAGACCACGACGTTGTTGGCCGTGTGCGCCGCGATGGCCGCCTCCAGCCCGCCGGTGCGCCAGGTGAGGTACGACGCGAGCAGCCCGAAGGCGAACCGGTCGAGGAACAGCAGCAGCCCCTGGTCGTCGCCGACGCCGTGCATCAGCGCGAAGACCAGGGCGGTGACGACCGCCGGCACGACCGCACCGCAGCACGGCGTGCCGGATCCACGACCCGATGGCCTGGGTCATCCAGCCCCGCGCCAGGTACTCCTCGCCCGCGCACTGCAGCGGCGTGGTCAGCAGCACCACCACCAGCAGCGCCACCGCCTGCTCCTCGGCGCGTCCGGACGGGACGCCGTCGACGAGGACCAGCGCGCCCATGGCCAGGACCTGGATCACGAGCGTGGCGCCCAGGCACGGTCGAGCATCCAGCGCCAGCGGATCCGGCCCGCCACCGACGCGACGAACCCGCGGCCGCCAACCGTGACCCGACGAGGACCGCCAGCACCGACAGCGGGATGAACGCCGCGAGCGAGAGGTTGTTGAGCGCGAAGAACCACGGCTGCGACCATCAGCTCGGCGAAGCCCTCGTCGGTGTCCAGGGCGTCGATCGCCGGACCCGGCGAGCACCATCCCGACGACCGGACACCACCACGAGACGACGAAGAGCGACCAGGACCAGCGCCGGCGGCCACCGCGATGACCGACGAACGGGCGCCACCACCGGTGGCGCGGTCCGCGCAGCAGCTGCGGGTAGGGGCGCGGCTCGTCGGCGTCGGGCGGACCCTGCGGCACCGGCGGGGCGGCGCGGCCTGGCCACGGCCTGACGTAGGCTGCTGGGCGTAGGGCTGCTGGGCGTAGGGCGGCTGGGCGTAGGGCGGCTGGGCGTAGGGCGCTGCGGGCTGGGCGTCGGGCGGCTGCGGGACGCGGCGGGGCGCAGCGGAGGGCGCGGGCGCGCCGGGAGGCGCCCAGCCGTCGGACGGGCCGGTGGGCCCGGCCGTCACCGCACGCCCCGGACCTGGCTGAGGTCGCTGAGGCTGCGCTGCTCGCCCTCCGGGCGGCCGCGGTGCTCGGCGCCGCCCCGGCGGGCCAGCAGCACGGCGACGGCGCCGGCGACCACCGCGACGGCGACGTCGACCCACGACGCCGCGCGCGGGGCCTGGGCGACGTCGAGCCCCTGGGAGACGGCGTACGGCACCAGCAGCGCGAGCGCGAGCCCGGCGGACACCGCGAAGGGGGCCTCGAGCCCGCCGGTGAGCGTGGCGACGGCGAACAGCACCAGCCCGACGAGGACCACGCAGACCACCTCGACCGGCGTGGACGGGTCGCGCCACCACGCGTAGCCGGCGACGGACGCGACGGCGGCGAGCGCGACGCCCGCACGCTCCCCGCCCAGCAGGGCGCCGAAGGACTGCCCGAGCCAGCCGCGGAACACGACCTCGTCCATCAGCGCGCCGACCAGCGCGGCCAGGACGCCGACGACGGCCCAGCCCGAGCGGGCTGGCGACCCCGTGCGCCAGGGCGGGGTCCGCGGGGGCGAGCGCGCTGCCGTCGACGGACGTGCCCAGGAGCTGCAGCGCGGCTGCCACGACGAGGGCCGGCAGCGACCAGAGCAGCACCCGCCAGCGGATCCGCTCGGCCACCGACGCCACCCACCCGGCGCGGACGGTGAACGCCCAGGTGACGGCCGCGACGGCGAAGAACACGTAGAGCAGGCGCAGGGCCACGCCGTAGAGCACCGGGACCGGACCGCCGTAGGAGCCGTCGTCCTGCACACCCATCATCGGTCCGAAGCCTGCGAACAGGACGATCTCGAACAGGGACAGGAAGACCTGCACGACGAGCACGAACAGCGCGAACAGGAACACCGACAGCGCGCACTGCCAGGAGCGCAGGCCCGGCTTGCGCAGCAGGTGCGGGTAGAGCCGTCCGGTGCCGGTGGACGTGGTGGAGGTCATCCCCATCTCCCTCGCAACGACCGCAGCCGGGCGAGGCTCTCGTCGCGGCCGAGGATCTCCATGCTCTCGAACAGCGGCGGCGACACCCGCCGCCCGGTGACGGCCACGCGCAGCGGCCCGAACGCGAACTTGGGCTTGATGCCGAGGCCCTCGACGATCGCGGTCCGCAGCGCGGCCTCGAGATCGGCTGCGCGCCAGTCGGTCACGGGCTCCAGCGCGGCGAGCGCGGCGTCGAGCACCTGCGGCGCGTCGTCCTTGAGCGAGGCGACGGACTCGTCCTCGACGACGAGGGCGTCGTGCCCCACGAGCAGGAACCCGAGCATCGGCTCGGCCTCGGCGAGGGTGACCATCCGGGTCTGCACCAGCGGGGTCGCCTGCTCGATCGCACGCCGCTGCTGGTCGGTCGGCTCGCCCTCGAGGGCGCCGACGCGCTGCAGGTGGGCGACGATCCGCGCCGTGAGGTCGGCCTCGTCCAGCTCGCGCAGGTACTCGCCGTTGAGCCAGTTCAGCTTGTCGACGTCGAACACGCCGCCGGTCTCGCTGACGCGGTCCCAGCTGAACGACGCGACCATCTCGTCGAAGGTGAACTTCTCCCGCAGGTCCGGCATCGAGTAGCCGGTGAGGGCGAGGAAGTTGCGCAGCGCCTCCGGCAGGTAGCCGTTCTCGACGAACCAGGTGAGACGGGCGGCCGGGTTCTTGCGCTTGCTGATCTTGGACTTCTGCTTGTCGGCGTTGCGCAGCAACGGCATGTGCGCGAAGTGCGGCACGGGGAGCTCGAGCCAGCGGTGCAGCAGCAGGTGCTTGGGCGTGGAGCTGATCCACTCCTCGCCGCGCACCACGTGCGTGATGCCCATCTCGTGGTCGTCGACCACGACCGCCAGGTGGTAGGTCGGGAAGCCGTCGGCCTTGAGGATCACCTGGTCGTCGGGCCGGGGGGCGCGCACCTCGCCGCGGACGAGGTCGGTGAAGACGAGCGGCACGTCGTCGGGGACGAGCATCCGCACGACGGGCTGCTCGCTGAACCCGGGCAGGGCGGCGCGCTCCTCGGCGGTCCTGCCGTGGCACAGCCGGTCGTAGCCGGTGGCCTGCTTGCGCGCCTGCTGGTCGGCCCGCATCTGGGCGAGCCGCTCGGTGGTGCACCAGCACAGGTAGGCGTGGCCCTGCTCGAGCAGCCGGTCGACGTACGGCCGGTAGGTGTCCAGCCGCTCGGACTGCCGGTACGGCGCGAACGGGCCGCCCTTGTCCGGGCCCTCGTCCCAGTCCAGGCCGAGCCAGTGCAGGGTGTCGTACACCTGCTGCTCGCTGTCCTCCTGGAAGCGCGCGCGGTCGGTGTCCTCGATCCGCAGCACGAACTGACCACCCTGCTGGCGGACGAACGCGAGGTTGAACAGGGACATGTACGCCGTCCCGACGTGCGGGTCGCCGGTGGGTGACGGCGCGACGCGCAGGCGGACGGGACGGGAGGGGGTCTCGGTCATGGTGGTACCAGGGTAGGTGCTGGTCAGCGGCGGACGACCGGGTTCGACAGCGTGCCCAGGCCCTCGATCTCGACCTCGACCCGCTGCCCCTCGCGCACCGGGCCGACACCGGCCGGCGTGCCGGTGAGGATGACGTCGCCCGGCAGCAGGGTGAAGGCGCTGCTGACGTAGGCCACGAGGTCGGCGACGCCGAACACCATCTGCGAGGTGCGCCCGTCCTGCACGGTCTCGCCGTCGAGCCGGGTGGTGATCCGCACGTCCTCGTGGTCGAGGTCGGTCTCGATCCACGGCCCGAGCGGGCACGAGCCGTCGAAGCCCTTGGCGCGCGCCCACTGCCCGTCGCTCTGCTGCACGTCGCGGGCGGTGACGTCGTTGGCGCAGGTGTAGCCGAGCACCACCTGGTCGACCCGGTCGCGCGGCACGTCCTTGCACAGCCGGGAGATGACGACCGCGAGCTCGCCCTCGTAGTGCACGTCCTCGGACCACGACGGCAGCGGGATCGGGTCGCCCGGGCCGATCACGGCGGTGTTCGGCGTGAGGAACATCAGCGGCCGGGCGGGGACGTCGTGCCCGAGCTCGGCGGCGTGGTCGGCGTAGTTGCGGCCGATGCCCACCACCTTGCTGCGCGGGATGACCGGCGCGAGCAGCCGCACCTCCTCGAGCGCGACGCGGCGGCCGGTGGGCTGCACCGGCGTGTAGAGCGGGTCGCCCTGCAGGACCACGATCTCCTCGCTGCCGGCCTCGCCCTCGACCAGGCCGTAGGTGGGGTCGTCGTCCAGGGAGAACCTCGCGATGCGCACCCCGGCACCCTAACGACCGCGGGCCGCGCGCACCCCCGACCTACCCTGGTGCCGTGGACGTGCTGACCTCGACCCGGTGGGTCGCCGCGGCGCGCGCGCACGAGGCAGCGGTCGACGAGCGCGTCGCCGGGCACCTGGCCCGCCGGCAGCGGGGCGAGGCGCACCCCGTCGAGGACTTCGTGTTCACGTACTACCGGCTGCGTCCCGCCGCGCTGCGGCGCTGGTCGCCCGGGCTCGGCACGGGGCTCGAGGTCGTCGACGCTCCCCCCGCGGAGGTGGTCGAGCGGGCCGCCCGCCGCTGGTACCACGTGGTGGACGACGTCCTGCAGGTCGACCTCGCCGCCTACCTCACAGACCGCGCCGGTGCGGTGCGGTTCGTCCGCGACCTGCTGCGCGCCACCGCGTCGCGCCCACCGCAGCTCGGGTGCTTCGGGCTGCACGAGTGGGCCATGGTCTACCGGGTGCCCGAGGGAGCCCAGCGGCACGAGGACCACCCCCTCCGGCTCGGCACCGCCGGCACCGACCGTGTCGTCGAGGAGCACCGCATCCGTTGCTCCCACCACGACGCCTTCCGCTTCTTCACCCCGGACGCCGTCCCGCTGAACCCGTTGCAGCCCACCAGGTCGGGGAGGATCGACCAGGAGCAGCCGGGTTGCCTGCACGCGACCATGGACCTGTACAAGTGGGCCGGCCAGCTCGGGCCGGTGGTGCCGTCCGGCCTGCTGCTGAAGTGCTTCGACCTCGCCCGCGACGTGCGCGAGCTCGACATGCAGGCCTCGCCGTACGACCTCGCGGACCTCGGGTACCCGCCGGTGCGTATCGAGACGCCGGACGGCAAGGCCGAGTACGCCCGCCGGCAGCGGGGTTTCGCGGAGCGGGCAGCGCCCCTGCGCGAGGCGCTGGTCGACGTCTGCGAGGTCGTGCTGGATCAGGACGCGTCGAGCGGACGGGACTCGACCACCCGCGGCCAGCGCTCCGGCCCGCGCGCGGTCCCGGCCGCCCGCATCACGTCGGCCACGTCTCCTTCGTCACCCGCTCGAGCCAGGCGCGGGCGGCCGCCGGGCCGCTGAGCCGCACCCAGCGCGGCCGGCTGCCCGGTGCGCGGCCCGCCTCCCACTGCGGTCGGAACCTCCGCACGTGGCCCGGGTACGCCGTCCACGCCCAGAGCACGATGTTCTGCTCCGGCTCGTGACGCAGCAGGTTGCCCCAGTGCTCGCGGTTGCCGTTCCACAGCTCGCGGCGGGTCACCAGCCGCCCAGCGTCCGTCGCAGCACCTGCGCCATCACCCGAGGGCGGGAGTAGTCGAGCCAGACCACGGTGTCGGCCTCGGCCGAGAGGCGGGCCGACCGACGCGAGTAGTTGCCGCAGGCCACCCACCCGTCGGGCGCGACCGCGAGGAAGTCCTCGACCGAGCGGTCCCACTCGGCGTCGGTGGCCTCGCGCCAGCCCTCGCGGTGGTTCACCGCGTCGAGCTCGAGGTGGGGGAGGTCGAGCCGCTCGGCGAGCGCTCGCGCGAACGTCGTCTTGCCGGCACCGCTGCAGCCCTGGACCCGGATCCGCTGCGGCACCGGGCGAGCGTAGACGTCCGGCCCGACCATTGACAGGTGACCAGATGGTCACCTAACGTCGCGACGTGGCCGACGTGTTCTCGGCCCTCGCGGACCCGACCCGCAGGGCCCTGCTGGACAGCCTGTTCGAGTCGGACGGGCAGACCCTCGGCGAGCTGTGCACGCAGTTCCCGCAGATGTCGAGGTTCGGCGTCAGCAAGCACCTCGGCGTCCTCGAGGAGGTCGACCTCGTCGTCGTGGTGCGCGAGGGCCGCAGCAAGCGCCACTTCCTCAACCCCGTCCCGATCGAGCAGGTCGCGGGGCGCTGGATCAGCCGGTACGCAGCGCGTTTCACCGCCGCGCTGGTCGACCTCGAACGCGTCGCCACCGCCGCGACCACGAAGGAGCACTCATGAGCGAGCGAAGCGAGCGAGTCATCCAGCACAGCGACGGGGTCGCGGCGAGGCACGAGCCGTGACCATCACCGCGCACGTCTACCAGGTCTACGTCGCAGCGACGCCGCAGCAGGTCTGGGCCGCCGTCACCGACTCGGAGTGGACCCGGCGCTGGTTCCACGGCACGTCGTTCGTCGAGCCGCCCGGGCCCGGGCCGGCCGTACCGCACCGTGCAGCCGGACGGCACCGACGCCGTCGACGGCGACGATCGAGGAGATGGTGCCGCCCACCGACGGCGCGCCCGGACGGTTCGTGCAGACCTGGCACGTGCTCTACGACGCCGCCATGGCGCAGGAGCCGCCCAGCCGGGTGGAGTGGACGATCGAGGCGGCCGGCGACGGGCTCACCCGGGTCCGGCTGGTGCACGGGGACCTCGCCCGCAGCCCGCTCACGTGGGCGAGCACCAAGGACGGGTGGGTCTGGCTGCTGGACAACCTGAAGACGGTGCTGGAGACCGGCCGGGCGCTCCCCCGCGCCGTCGCCGGCGACGACCCGCCGCCGCCCACCTCCGGCGACTTCCACCGGCGGCAGGCGGTGGAGGCCAACAACAGCGTGTGGGACCTCGTCGACCAGCCGGACCGCACGGCGGACGACGACGAGGAGATGCTGCGGCGCGCGTACGCCGCGGCCTACCACTGGCAGCGCGCCACGGGCGCGGGGCCCGAGAACGAGGCGCGTGCGTGCTGGCTGGTGGCGAAGGTGCTGCTGCTCACCGGGCAGCCCGAGGCGGCGCTGCGCAGCGCCGACCGCTGCCTGGCGGTGACCGCGCACCACGGTCTCGTCGACTTCGACCTCGCCTACGCGCACGAGGGCCGGGCCCGGGCGCTCGCGGCGCTCGGACGCACGGACGAGGCGCCGCCGCCTGGGCGCTGGCGGTCGCCGTCCCGGTGGCCGACGCCGAGGACCGCGAGGTGCTGGGGCGCGACCTCGCCGTACGTCCCGCCGGGGTCGGCGCAGCGGCGTCGGCTGCGCCACCAGTTGACGCGAGGCCGATCCGGTCGGCGGCGTCACCGCGCGCGACCGAGGCCGCCGCCCCCCCGTGCAGCGCCGCCAGCTCCACGGCGTGCTGCTCGCGGAAGGCCCGCAACGGCTCGTCGAGGGCGGCCATCGCGGCGCCGTGGGCGTCGCCGCGGCACGCCGCGTCGGCCACCACGCGTCGCGCTCGCGCTGCCCCGGGTGCGCCGTCCGCCGTCCGCTCGAGCAGGACGAGGTCGACCAGGTCGTCGCGGGCGGCGGCCTCGAACCCGGTGTCGGGCAGGCAGTCCCGTACCCGTCGACCTCCACGGCGTCCCCCAGCGCGTCCTCGACCAACTCGTACAGCCTGTCGTCCAGCGCCGGGTCGACCGCGGGGACCTCGGGCGGACCCGGCACGCAGGCCTCGAGGTCGGCGGACGGCGGCGCCCGACCGGGCCAGGTACGGGTCGGCACAACTCGGCGGTGGGTCGCTCGCGCGGGACGAGCAGGTCGCGCGCCGTCCACCGGGAGCAGCGGGTCGAACCAGCTCAGCGGGCCGGGCTCGCGCTCGCCGGCGTCGATGAACGGGCGCGGGGACGTGCCCGTGCCCCGCGCTCGGCCAGGCACTGCGCCAGCCGCTCCTCGTACTCGACGCGGGCGAGCACCTCGGCCGCGCGCCGGGTGCCGGGGTCGCCCCAGGTCAGCTCGTAGGTCTCCTGCAGGTCGTCGCGCACCACCTCCGTCGGCCGCCCCGTCGGCGCGCCGCCGGACGCGGCCGGCGCACCGGGCGAGCAGCCCACCAGGGCGACGAGCAGAGTGGCGCCGAGCAGACGGGTCAGGCGTCGCAACGGCGCGGGTCGCCACCGGAGTTGACCGCGACGGCGCCCGTCGCCGACACCAGGACCCACGCGGCGCAGGTGCGCCCGCGGCTGCCGCTCCAGTCGGCCATCAGGCCGGCCCCGGCCCCGGGGTAGACGGTGCACGAGCCCATCCGGTCCTGCGGTCCGGTGCACACGCGCAGCTTCTTGACGCCGGTGACCGGGACGGTCTCGGTCCAGTTGTTGCGCGCACCCGAGCCGCTCCGGCAGGTACGGGCGCCCCGCAGGTCGTGGTGGCTGCTCGGCGTCGCCCAGTCGAAGTACGCGGTCTGGCAGGTGCCTGCCTTGAGCCCGTACGCGACCGTCCGGACGGTGACGGAGCGCGAGGCGGCGTCCCAGCGACGCCCCGCCTGAGCTCACCGAGGCTCCCGCCCTGGGCCCCCGGTCGAGCCGACCAGTACCCGGACGACGGCGGGGCCGCGGTGGCGGTGGTGGCGGGGACGAGCAGCGCGGCCGCCGCGATCGCGGCGGCGGACCACCAGCGGCGGCGGTTGCTGGAACGGACGAGCACTGGCGTGCCTCCTCTGCGTCGGACCCCCGAGGTTCGCGCCGACGCTAGGGCGTTTTCAGCCGGTTCGCACCTCGAGGCGCCTGCCGCCGGCAGGCTCCGGACCACTCAGCGTACCGGGACGCCGGCGCGCAGCAGCCCGTAGACCAGGCCGTCGACGAGCGCCTCCCAGGACGCCTCGAGGATGTTCGGCGCGACACCGACCGTCTCCCACGAGGTGGCGCTGTCGGCCGTCTCGATCAGCACCCGGGTGACGGCGTCGGTGCCGTGGGCGGCGTCGAGGATCCGCACCCGGAAGTCGATCAGCTCCAGGTCGTCCAGCTCGGGGTAGGCGCCGCGCAGCGCCTGCCGCAGCGCGTGGTCGAGGGCGTTCACCGGGCCGTTGCCCTCCCCGGTGGCCACCGTGCGCACGCCACCGGCGACCAGCTTCACGGTGGCCTCGGAGACCGCACCGCCGGGGCGGGAGTCGGTGATGACGCGCCAGCTCTCGGCCTCGAAGAACGACGGGCGGCGGCCGTCGACCTCCTCGCGCAGCAGCAGCTCGAAGGACGCGTCGGCGGCGTCGAAGGTGTAGCCGTCCTGCTCCATCTGCTTGACCCGCGCCACCAGCCGGGCGACGACCTCGGGCCGCTCGCCGAGGTCGTAGCCGAGCTCGCGGCCCTTGAGCTCCACCGACGCCCGCCCGGCCATGTCGGAGACCAGGAGGCGCATGTCGTTGCCTACGCGCACCGGGTCGGTGTGCTGGTAGAGGTTCGGGTCGACCTTGATCGCGCTGGCGTGCAGACCTGCCTTGTGCGCGAACGCGCTGGCGCCGACGTACGGCTGCCGCGAGTAGGCCGGCACGTTGGTGACCTCGCTGATCGCGTGGGCGACCCGGGTGCCCTCGCGGAGCATGCCGTCGGGCAGCACCTGGCGTCCGCGCTTGAGCTCGAGGTTCGCGACGACCGTGAGCAGGTCGGCGTTACCGGTGCGCTCGCCGTAGCCGTTGAGCGTCCCCTGGACGTGCAGGGCACCGGCGTCCAGCGCCGCGATCGAGTTGGCCACCGCGCACCCGGTGTCGTTGTGGCAGTGGATACCGAGCCGCGCGCCGCTCGATCCCGCCACCGTCACCCCGGCCCCGTCGAGGACCTCGTGCACGACGTCGGCCACCTGGTCGGGGAGCATCCCGCCGTTGGTGTCGCACAGCGCGAGCACCTCGGCCCCTGCCTCCGCCGCCGTCCGCAGCACCTCGAGCGCGTAGTCGCGGTCGAACCGGTAGCCGTCGAAGAAGTGCTCGGCGTCGAGGAACACCCGGCGCCCCTCGCCGCGCAGGAAGCCGACCGTGTCGGCGACCATCGCGAGGTTCTCCTCGAGCGTGGTGCGCAGCGCCAGCTCGACGTGCCGCGCGTGCGACTTGGCCACCAGGGTCACGACCGGGGCCTGGGAGTCCAGCAGCGCCCGCACCAGCGGGTCGTCGGCGGCGCTGCCGCCCGCCCGCCGGGTGGCGCCGAAGGCCGCCAGCTCGGCGTGCTGGAGGTCGAGCTCGGTGGCGGCCCGGCGGAAGAAGGCGGTGTCCTTCGGGTTCGCGCCGGGCCAGCCGCCTTCGATGTACCCCACGCCCAGCGAGTCGAGCGCCGTGGCGATCGCCAGCTTGTCCGCCACCGACAGGCTCAGGCCCTCCTGCTGCGCGCCGTCGCGCAGGGTGGTGTCGTAGACGTGCAGGTCCGTCGGCTGGCTCGTCATCGCTCGCTCGCTGTCGTGGCCGTGGGGTGCGCTGCGTGGTGCTGATCGGTGGTGCTGATCGGTGGTGCTGACCATGGTGCTGCCCGTCCGATTCTCCTGGAGGGTTCTCCTCCAACGAAAAAGACCCCCCGTGGGCACGGGAGGTCTGCGCGGCTCCGGGCTCGTGGCCCGGCTCCGCGCTCAGGTAATGATCGACGTGGTGGTGGTGATCACGACGCCATGGTGGCACGGCCACCGGCACCGGTGTCCACGCAACGGGCGGGCCGTCCCACCATCCGGGACGGCCCGCCACGCGCGGCGTGCTCAGAGGATCCGGACGAACTGGTCCCAGCCGGCGCTGAGGTACAGGCCGGAACCGAGGCCGGTCGCGGAACCCGAGTGCAGGTACAGGCGGCCGTCGCCGTCGCGGGAGAGCAGGTCGCCGCGCCCGTCGCCGCTCAGGTCACCGGGGCTGCTGACCCACGTGCGGTCCTGCCAGCCCGAGGCGATCTTGCCGATCGTCACCAGCCCGGTGGGCGTGCCCCGGTAGGAGTACACGTCGCCGTTCTGGTGGACGCCGATCACGTCCCCGCGCTTGTCACCGTCCATGTCGCCGGCCCCGACCATCCAGGCCATCCCCGACCAGCCGCGCCCGACCTGGCGGGTGTAGGTCAGGCCGCCGCTGACGGTGAACTGGTACAGGTGCAGCGTCCCGTCGTTGCGCCGTGCGAGCAGGTCCGGACGACCGTTGTTCTCGACGTCGCCGGGGGTCACCAGCGCGGTCATCCCGTTCCACTTCTGGCCGATCTGCACGGCCTTGCGGAAGCCGCCGTCACCCACCCCGGCGTACAGGTACAGGTTGCCGTTGGCGGACCGGGCGATCAGGTCGGTGCGACGGTCTCCGTTGACGTCGCCCGGGGAGCCGAGGAACGTCATCGACGCCCAGCCGCCGCCCACCGTGAAGCCGTCGTCGAGATTGCCGTTCGTGCCCGGGAACACGACGAGGTCACCGGGCGCCGTCGTGCCCAGGACGTCGACCTTCGCGTCACCGGTCCAGTCGCCGCGCACCCCGGTCGCCGGGACGGGCCCGCACACGAGCACCTTGACGTCGTCCACCTCCCACGAGGTCGCGGCGGTCGCACCCTGCTGGTGCGCGATGACGGGGAAGATCGAGCCGTCGGGCTGGATGCCCTTGCTGATCGGCACCTGGATGCGGGTCCACTCCGGGGTGAGGTCGTCTCCCCACAGGTCGCCCTCGGCGCCGAAGTAGGTGTTCGTGAACACGTCCGAGCCACGGCTGGCGAACGAGAGGTAGACGGTCGACCCGGGCGCCACCGCCGGGTCACCGAAGTACAGCTCGTGGAAGGCCGGCACCGACGGGGTGGGGTTCGGACCCGCCCACGTGCTGCGAGCCACCCACGAGCCGGCGACGGCGTCAGAGGCCACGCGCTCCCAGCCGTGGGTCCACCCGGGGTCGGGGAGGCTGGTCTCGAACGACTCCGCCACCAGCGTCCTGGTGAGACGGGTGCCGCGCGGGCACGTCGCGGCGGGCACGTCGGCGAACCCGGACACGGTCGCGTCCGCAGCCGCGGAGGCACCGGCGGGGACGCGTCGGTGCTCGGACGAGCTCACGTCGAGGCGGTCGTGCGCCGCCCCGCTGACGGCCTCGCTGCTGGTCTGGCGGGCGACCGCCGGTGACGCCAGCGTGACGGCGAGCACGGCACCGCTGCCGGCCGCCACGACGGCGCGCAGGAAACGCTTGTCCCCCATGGGTCGTGGTCCTCTCGAGGTGCGGGGACGCACGCCCGCCCGTGACCGCGGGGCCCGGGCCCGGACGTTCCGGCGGATCGCGGCGAGCCGATCGTAACCGCACGGAAGGTGCGGGAGAGGGCGAACCGCCGATCTCAGCCCGGACGGAGGACGAGCGGGGGTCGGTCCAGGCCGGGCGCTTCAGGCCAGGCGGTCGTCAGGCCAGGCGGTGGAGCCAGCCGTGGGTGTCCTCGGCCCGCCCGTACTGCACGTCGAGCAGGGTCGACCGGATCCGGGCGGTGACCTCGCCGGTCTCCCCCGTCCCCGTGACGTGCTCCGCGCCCGGCTCGACCAGGCGCCCCACCGGCGTCACGACGGCGGCCGTGCCGCACGCGAAGACCTCGGTGATTCGTCCGGACGCGACGCCCTCGCGCCACTCGGCGATGTCGACCTTCGCCTCGACGACCTCGTGCCCCTGCTCGCGCAGCAGCGTGATGATCGAGTCGCGGGTGACGCCCTCGAGGATCGTGCCGGACAGCTCGGGGGTGACCACCGAGCCGTCGTCGCGGACGAAGAACAGGTTCATCCCGCCGAGCTCCTCGACCCAGCGGTGCTCCACGGCGTCGAGGAACACCACCTGGTCGCAGGAGGCCTCCGAGGCCTCGGCCTGCGAGCACAGGCTGGCCGCGTAGTTGCCGCCGCACTTGGCCGCGCCGGTGCCGCCGGGAGCCGCGCGGGTGTACTCCTGCGACAGCCAGATGGAGACCGGGCGGACGCCGCCCGGGAAGTAGGCGCCGGCGGGCGAGGCGATCACCATGTAGGTGACCTCCGCCGCCGGCCGCACCCCGAGGAACGCCTCGGAGGCGAACATGAACGGCCGCAGGTACAGGCTCGACTCGCCACCGGTGGGCACCCACTCGACGTCGGTGGTGACCAGCGCCTCGAGCGAGCCCAGGAAGACGTCCTGGGGCAGCTGCGGCAGGGCGAGCCGGGCGGCCGAGCGGGCGAACCGCGCGGCGTTGACCTCGGGGCGGAAGGTCCAGACCGAGCCGTCGGCGTGCCGGTAGGCCTTCATCCCCTCGAAGATCTCCTGCGCGTAGTGCAGGACGGCCGCGGAGGGGTCGAGCGCGATGGGTCCGTAGGCCTCGACCCGGCGGTCGTGCCAGCCGCAGTCGCGGGTCCACGTGGCGCGCGCGAGGTGGTCGGTGAAGTACTTGCCGAAGCCGGGGGCGGCCAGGATCTCGCCGCGTCGCTCGTCGCTGAGGACGTCGGGTCGACGGACGACGGCGAAGTCCGCGGAGGGATCAGCGGAGGGGTCAGCGGTCGTGGACGGGGCGGTGCCGGCGGTGGTCGTGCTCATGACCGCACGCTACCTCCTTGACGTGGGCGTCAGGCCAGTGGTGGTACGCCCGAAGCGGGGCTCAGGCGAGGCGCGCGAGCAGCCGGTCGCCGACCTCGCGGGTGGACGGGCGCGAGGTGGCCGCGGCCCGCTCGGCGAGGTCGTCGGCGACGGCCTGCTCGACCCGGGCGGCGGCCTGCGGCAGCCCCACGTGCTCGAGCAGCATCGCGACCGACAGCACGGTCGCCGTGGGGTCGGCGACGCCCTGCCCGGCGATGTCGGGGGCCGACCCGTGCACCGGCTCGAACATCGACGGGGAGACCCGCTCGGGGTTGACGTTGCCCGACGCCGCGAGCCCGATGCCGCCGGTGACGGCGGCGGCGAGGTCGGTGACGATGTCGCCGAACAGGTTGTCGGTGACGATCACGTCGAAGCGGGACGGGTCGGTGACCAGGAAGATCATCGCGGCGTCGACGTGCAGGTAGTCGACCTGGACGCCGGGGTGCTCGGCGCCGACGGCGTCGACGGTGCGGCGCCAGAGGTGGCCGGCGTGGGTCAGCACGTTGTGCTTGTGCACCAGCGTGAGCTTCTTGCGCGGCCGGTTCTCGGCCCGGGAGAACGCGTCTCGCACCACCCGCTCGACGCCGAACGCGGTGTTGACGCTGACCTCGGTGGCGATCTCGTGCGGCGTACCGACCCGCAGCGCGCCGCCGTTGCCGGTGTACGGCCCCTCGGTGCCCTCGCGGACGACGACGAAGTCGATCTCGCCCGGCTCGGCCAGCGGGCCGCGGACGCCGGGGAACAGCCGGGACGGGCGCAGGTTCACGTACTGGTCGAGCTCGAACCGCAGCCGCAGCAGCAGACCCCGCTCGAGGACGCCGCTCGGCACGCCCGGGTCGCCGATGGCGCCGAGCAGGATCGCGTCGTGGCCGCGGATCTCGTCCAGGACGCCGTCCGGCAGGCACTCGCCGGTGGCGTGCCAGCGACGGGCACCGAGGTCGTACTCGGTCGGCTCGACCTTCACGCCCTCGGCGCCGGCGACCTGCTCGAGGACGCGCAGGCCCTCGGCGACGACCTCGGGACCGATGCCGTCACCGGGCACGACCGCGAGCCGGACGGAGGTCGGCGGGTGGGTGCTCACTCGCCGTGCAGCTCCATCGACTCCTGGATCGCCTGCGAGAACGTGACGTGCTCGCTGGTCTGGTCGGCGGTGTCGGACAACGGGATCACCTCGGTGGGACGGGTCTGACGGACCCCCCGAGATTACGTCGGACGTCCGACTATCGGTACGCCAGTCTCGTCATCCGGACAGGTCGACGAACACGACGGACTCCGCGCGGACCGCCTCGCGGACCTCGGCGGCGAGCTCGTGCGGGACGGCGCCGTCGAGGGCGAGCACGCCGACCGCGCGACCGCCCGCCTCGTCGCGCCCGACCTGCATCGACGCGATGTTCACCTCGGCCTCCCCGAGCAGGCTGCCGAGCGTGCCGACCACGCCGGGACGGTCGGAGTAGCGCAGCACGAGGAGCCGGTCGGCGAAGGCGATCTCGATCTGGAAGCCGTCGATGCCCACCAGCTTGGCCACCTGCTGCGGCCCGGTGAGCGTGGCCTCGACCTCCACGGTGGCGCCGTCCTCCAGCACCGCCCGGAGCGAGACCAGGTTGCGGAACCGGGGGCTGTCCGGCTCGGTCAGGAGCCGCACCTCGATCCCCCGCTGCTCGGCGAGCACCGGGGCGTTGACGAAGGTCACGGGCTCGGCGACCTGGTCGGTGAGCACCCCGGTGAGCGCCGCGAGCCGCAGCACCGAGACGTCCTCCCCCGTGATCTCCCCGCTGACCTGCACGTCGAGCCGGGTGATGGCCGAGCCCGCGAGCGCGGTGAGGAGCCGCCCGAGCCGCTCGGTGAGCGCGATGCCCGGCCGCACGATCTCGGCGATCACCCCGCCCGCGACGTTGACGGCGTCGGGCACCAGCTCGCCGTCGAGGGCCTGCCGCACCGAGCGGGCGACGGCGACGCCGGCCTTCTCCTGCGCCTCGTGGGTGGACGCCCCGAGGTGCGGCGTGGCCACCACCTGCTCGAACCCGAACAGCGGGGAGTCGGTGCAGGGCTCCTTCTCGAACACGTCGAGACCGGCCGCGCCGACCCGTGCCGTCGGCCAGCGCCGCGGCCAGGGCGCGCTCGTCGACGATGCCGCCGCGGGCGGCGTTGACGACGATGACGCCGCGCCGCACCCGGCGCAGCGCGTCCTCCCCGATCAGGCCGACCGTCTCGGGGGTGCGCGGCAGGTGCACCGTGATGACGTCGGCGTCCTGGAGCAGCTCGTCGAGCCCGACCAGCCGGACGCCGAGCTGCGCGGCGCGCGAGGCGGAGACGTACGGGTCGTAGGCCACGACGTCCATCTCGAAGGCCTGCAGCCGCTGCGAGACCAGCACGCCGATCTTCCCCAGCCCCACCACGCCGAGGGTCTTGCCGGCGAGCTCGACGCCGGTGAACCGCGAGCGGTCCCAGCGGCCCGCGCGCAGCGACGCGTCGGCCGCGGCGACCCGCCGGGCCGCGGCCAGCACCAGGCCGACCGCGTGCTCGGCGGCCGACGTGATGTTCGAGGTGGGGGCGTTGACGACCATCACCCCGGCAGCGGTGGCGGCCGGCACGTCGACGTTGTCCAGGCCGACGCCCGCACGGGCCACGACCCGCAGGGCCGGCGCGGCGGCGAGCACCTCGGCGTCGACCTGCGTGGCCGACCGCACCAGCAGCGCTGCGGCGCCGGCCACCTCGCGCAGGAGCGCCGCGCGGTCGGTGCCGTCGACGGTGCGCACGTGGACGCCGCTGCCGAGCGCGGCCACGGTGGCGGGCGAGAGCTCCTCCGCGATCAGGACGACGGGGAGGTCGTCGGGTGCGGTCGCGCCGTGCCTGCTGCTCTGCTGCGTCACGCGCCGAGCCTAGGCCCGCGCTGCGGCAGGCGGTGCAGCTCGACGTCGGTGAGGCGGCCGTCCGCCGCCGTCAGGGTCAGGTAGGTGCAGTACGGCTGCCGCCGTCGGTCGGTGGGCGACCCGGGGTTGAGCAGCCGCAGGCCATTCGGCGAGGTGGTGTCCCACGGGATGTGGCTGTGCCCGAAGACGAGCACGTCGACGTCCGGATACGCCTGCTCGCAACGCTTCTCGCGGTCGGTGGCCTGCCCGGTCTCGTGGACGACGGCGAACCGGAGGCCGCCGAGCTCGGCCCTGGCCACCTCGGGCAGGCGCCGACGCAGACCCGGCCCGTCGTTGTTCCCCCAGCACGCCAGCAGCCTGCGCGCCCTCGCCTCGAGCGCGTCGAGCGCCGCCTCGTCGACCCAGTCGCCCGCGTGGACGACGACGTCGGCGGCGTCGACCGCGTCCCACACCTGCGCGGGCAGGTCGCGCGCCCGCTTCGGCAGGTGCGTGTCGGCCAGCAGCAGCAGCCGGGTCACTCCGCACCGGCGGGCGGCGAGTCCTCGATCCGCCACTGCCCGACGGGGGCGTAGGTCGAGTCGCTGAGGGTCTCGCTCGTGCCCGGGACGAGCTCGTAGTGCTTGAGGTTGCCGGCCCAGTACCGCAGGATCCTGCCCACCTCGCCGAGGGTGTCCGCGGGGACGGCCCCGGCCTCCAGGTCGATCTCCACCACCAGCTTCATGGGCCGATCGTAGGTGGGAGTCCGGAAATCCCGTCGGCACCCGGCCGCACGGGCGCGTACGGTCGCGCCGCGGACGAGCTGGCAGCGAGCGCCGACGCCGCGGCCGAGGGCCGGGGCTTCTCGGGCGCGGTGCGGGTCGACCGCCCCGGAGAGCCGGTGTGGGAGCGCGTGTACGGGCTGGCCCACCGCGGGTACGGCGTGCCGAACACCGCCGACACCCGGTTCGCGGTCGCCAGCGGCGGCAAGGGCTTCACCGCCCTGGCAGTGATGAGCCTGGTAGAGGAGGGGGTGCTCCGCCTGGACGGCACCGCCCGCGAGCACCTCGGCGCCGACCTGCCGCTGGTGCCCGACGACGTCACGATCGAGCAGCTGCTCGCCCACCGCTCGGGCATCGGCGACGACCTCGACGAGGACGACGACCTCGCGCCGGATGCGTACGTGTTGAAGCGCCCGGTGCACGAGTACACCGACGTCGAGGTGTTCGTCCCCGAGCTCGACGGCTTCGCGCCGAAGTTCGCGCCGGGCGAGCGGTTCTCGTACTGCAACGGTGGCTTCGTGGTGCTTGCGCTGGTCGCCCAGCGCGCGAGCGGCCGGTCGTACCACGACCTCGTGCGCGAGCGCGTGATCGCACCCGCCGGCCTCGTCGACACCGAGATCCTGCGCTCGGACGAGCCGGGCCCTCGCACCGCCACGCACTACCTGGACGAGACCGGACCGCGGACCAGCGTGCTCCACCTGCCCGTCCTGGGCAGCGGCGACGGCGGCATCTGCACCACCGCTGCCGACCTGCGGACGTTCTGGACCGCGCTGCTGGCCGGCCGGATCGTGCCGCGCGAGCGGGTCGCCGAGATGGTCCGGCCGCACAGCGAGGTCCCCGAGGAGGGGATGCGCTACGGCCTCGGCGTCTGGCTCGCCCCGGAGGGCGACGTCGTGCACCTGATCGGCGGCGACGCCGGCGTCTCGTTCCGCTCGGCGCACGACCCCGGCACCGACGTCACGTGGAGCGTCCTCGGCAACAGCAGCAACGGCGCCTGGCCCGTGGCCCGCGCCGTGATGGAGGTCCTGGCCGGAGAGTAGGCCCGCCTCACAGGTGAGCGCGCAACCGCTCGACGGCGCGCAGCAGGGCCGGCAGGTCGTCTGCCACCGTGGCGGCGACGACCTGGCGGCTGGTGTCGAAGTAGCGGTGCGCCAGGTGGTCACGCATCTGCGCGACCTGCCGCCAGGGGATCTCAGGTGCGTGCGCGAGCAACGGCGAGGGGAGGTCCTTCACCGCCTCGCCGATCTCGATCAACCTGGCACGCACTGCGTCGAACACCAACGGGTCGTCGATCGGACCGCGGCGCAGGTGCGCTCGGATGGCGGCGACTGCCCGGTCGACGTCATCCAGCCGTTGCTCTGGCGGCCTGCTCACAGGGCGACGGCGTCGAGCTCGACCTGCGTCCGCACGTCCGGTTTCAGCGAGTCGACGGGTACGACGTCGACCGGGGCGCGCAGGAGTCGCTCGAGGTCGTCCTGCAGCCGCCCGAGCGCAAACAGGCCCACACCGCTCGGCACGTCGACCAGCACATCCACGTCACTGTCCGGCCGTTCCTGCCCGCGGGCCACGCTGCCGAACACCCGCACGTTCTCCACCCCGTGCGCGGTCGCGAGATCTCGGATCCGTCGTGCGTGTCGGCGGACCCGCCGCCCGAGCACACCGTGCATCGGAGCGTGATCGCCGTGGCGCCGTTCGGCCAGGTTGATCTCGACCGTGAAGCCCGCCGCGTGCACCAGGTCGACGAGCATCGGGACCGACGGCTCCCGAGATCCCGACTCGTAGGCGCTCACCACACTCTGCGCCAGACCCGCACGCCGCCCGAGCTCGGCCTGGGTCAGACCGGCACGGCGCCGTGCCTCTCGGACCAGGTCCCCCGCACTTCTCGGCATCGGCCCATCATAGCGGATCGTCGATGAATGCGAATAAACGCAGAAGTGGCCCCTTCCGGCGTCGGGAAGGGGCCACTGCTGAACGGAGGGGGGTCAGCGCTGGGCGGTGCCCTCGGTGTAGTCGTCGTCGGACGAGCGGACCCAGGCCATCAGCTTGCGCAGCTCGCGGCCGGTGGCCTCGATCGGGTGCTGCTCGCCCTCGGCGCGCAGGCGCTTGAACTCCGGTGCGCCGGCGTCCTGGTCGGCGATGAAGCCGGCGGCCCACGAGCCGTCCTTGATCGCGGCGAGCACCTCGCCCATCCGCACCTTGACCGAGTCGTCGACGACCTTCGGGCCCGAGGTGTAGTCGCCGTACTCGGCGGTGTCGGAGACGCTCCAGCGCTGCTTGGCGATGCCGCCCTCGTACATGAGGTCGACGATCAGCTTGAGCTCGTGCAGGCACTCGAAGTAGGCGACCTCGGGCTGGTAGCCGGCCTCGGTGAGGGTCTCGAAGCCCTGCTGCACCAGCCGGGAGACGCCGCCGCAGAGCACCGCCTGCTCGCCGAACAGGTCGGTCTCGGTCTCCTCGGTGAAGGTGGTGCGGATGCCGCCGGCACGCAGGCCGCCGATGCCCTTGGCGTACGAGAGCGCGAGGTCCCAGGCCTTGCCCGTCGCGTCGTTCTCGACCGCCACGAGCACCGGGACGCCGCGGCCGTCGACGTACTCGCGACGCACGAGGTGGCCGGGGCCCTTGGGGGCGACCATGCCGACGTCGACGCCCGCCGGGGGCTTGATGTAGTCGAACCGGATGTTGAAGCCGTGGCCGAAGAACAGCGCGTCGCCGTCGACCAGGTTCGGGGCGATCGCCTCGGTGTACACGTGGCGCTGGACGTGGTCCGGCGTCAGCAGCATCACCAGGTCGGCCTCCTCGGCCGCCTCGAACGGGGTGACCACGCGCAGGCCCTCGGCCTCGGCCCGGGCCCGGCTGCCGGACGACTCCGGGCAGCCCGACGCGGACGTCGACGCCGGAGTCGCGCAGGCTCAGGGCGTGGGCGTGGCCCTGGCTGCCGTAGCCGATCACCGCGACGTTGCGCTGCTGGATGATCGACAGGTCGGCGTCGTCGTCGTAGAACATCTTGGCCACGGGGGCTCTCCTTCAGTGGTTTCTGTTGAGGGACAGGTGCGGTTCAGGACCGGCTGGACCGGTCGGTCATCGACCGGGACCCGCGCCCGAGGGCGACGAGGCCGGACTGGACGAGCTCGCGGATGCCGAACGGCTCCAGCACCCGCAGCAGGGCCGCGATCTTCTCGGCGTGGCCGGTGGCCTCGATGGTCAGGGCGTCGGTGGCGACGTCGACGACCTTGGCGCGGAACAGCTCCACGACCTCGAGCACCGCCGTTCGCTGGGCACCCTCGGCGCGCACCTTCACCAGGATCAGCTCGCGCTGCACCGACGCGCCCGAGTCGAGCTCGGCCACCTTCAGCACGTTGACGAGCTTGTTCAGCTGCTTGGTGACCTGCTCGAGAGGGAGGTCCTCGACGTCGACCACGACCGTCATCCGGGAGACGTCCGGGTGCTCGGTCGGGCCGACCGCGAGCGAGTGGATGTTGAAGCCGCGGCGGGCGAACAGGCCCGCCGCGCGGGTCAGGACACCCGGGCGGTCCTCGACCAGCACCGACAGCGTGTGGCGGCTCATGCGAGTGGCCTCCTCCTCGCGGTCCCAGACCGGCGTCGAGTCGCGGGCCACCTGGATGGCGTCGTTGCTCACGCCGGCGGGGACCATCGGCCACACCATCGCGTCGCGGTGCACGACGAAGTCGACGACGACCGGCCGGTCGGTGACCGCCATCGCCTGCGCGATCACGTCGTCGAGGTCCTCGGGACGCTCGCAGCGCAGGCCCACGCAGCCGTAGGCGTCGGCGAGCTTGACGAAGTCCGGGATCCGCTGGTGCGCCTCGACCCCCGTGCCGGTGTTGAGGTCGGTGTTGGAGTAGCGGCCCTCGTAGAACAGGGTCTGCCACTGCCGCACCATGCCGAGGCTGGAGTTGTTGATGACGGCCACCTTGATCGGGATGCCGTTGATGGCGCAGGTGGCGAGCTCCTGGTTGGTCATCTGGAAGCAGCCGTCGCCGTCGACGGCCCAGACCACCCGGTCCGGCGCACCCACCTTGGCGCCCATCGCCGCCGGGACGGCGAACCCCATCGTCCCCAGGCCGCCGGAGTTGATCCACGAGGCGGGCCGCTCGTAGCGGATGAACTGCGCCGCCCACATCTGGTGCTGCCCCACGCCGGCCACGTAGATGGCCTCCGGTCCGGCCGCGGCGCCGAGGCGCTCGATCACCTGCTGGGGCGCGAGCGAGCCGTCGTCCGGGGCGGCGTACCCGAGCGGGTAGGTCTCGCGGATCCGGTCGAGCTGGGTCCACCAGGCGTCCAGGTGCGGGCCGCGGCCCGCGTCGATCTCGGCCTGGACGGCGGTCACCAGCTCGGTGATGACCTCCTTGGCGTCACCGACGATCGGCACGTCCGCCGCGCGGTTCTTGGAGATCTCGGCCGGGTCGATGTCGGCGTGCACGATCGTGGCGTCCGGCGCGAAGGACGAGAGCTGGCCGGTGACGCGGTCGTCGAACCGGGCGCCGAGGCTGACGATGAGGTCGGCCTTCTGCAGCGCCGTCACGGCCGCGACCGTGCCGTGCATGCCGGGCATGCCGAGGTGGTGCGGGTGCGAGTCGGGCAGGGCGCCGCGCGCCATCAGGGTGGTGACGACCGGCGCGTCGGTGAGGTCGACCAGCCGGGCCAGCTGCTCGCTCGCGTGCGCCTTGATCACGCCGCCGCCGACGTAGAGCACCGGGCGGCGCGAGCTGGTGAGCAGCCGCGCGGCCTCGCGCACCTGCTTGTTGTGCGGGCGCGTCACCGGCCGGTAGCCGGGCAGGTCGATCCGGGTCGGCCAGACGAACTCGGTCTTGGCCTGCAGCACGTCCTTGGGGATGTCGACCAGCACCGGCCCGGGGCGGCCGGTGCCGGCGATGTGGAACGCCTCGGCGATCGCGCGCGGGATCTCGGCGGGGTCGGTGACCAGGTAGCTGTGCTTGGTGATCGGCATCGTGATGCCGACGATGTCGGCCTCCTGGAACGCGTCCGTGCCGATCGAGGCGGTCACCACCTGCCCGGTGATGGCGACGATGGGCACCGAGTCCATGTACGCGTCCGCGATGGCGGTGACCAGGTTGGTGGCGCCGGGCCCGGAGGTCGCCATGCAGACCCCGACCCGTCCGGTCGCCTGGGCGTAGCCCTGCGCCGCGTGACCGGCGCCCTGCTCGTGCCGGACCAGGATGTGCCGGACCTTCTCGGAGTCCAGCAGCGGGTCGTACGCCGGGAGGATCGTGCCGCCCGGGATGCCGAAGACCACCTCGACACCGACCAGCTCCAGCGCGCGGACGAGCGACTGCGCGCCCGTCATCACCTCGGCGGGCTCGCCGGCAGGTCGGCGCGGCGCGCTGCGTGGCTGGTCGGGCGCGGGCCCGGGACGGCGGCGCGCGGGGGGTGCGGGCGCGGTGCTGCCTCTCCGGTGCTGGCCATGTGGGGCTCCTGGTGCTCTGTGGGCGGGTTCAGAACTGGTGCCGGGCAACGAAAGACCCCTCGGGCCGAGGCCGTCGAGGGGTCGCGCGCGCAGCGGTGGTCGTCCGGCTACGCGCGCCGGCCGAGTACGAGGACGTGGACGCGTGCGGACATGGCTCCACCGTGCTCGCCGCGACGGGCCGTGTCAATCCGTGGACGCGCGCGTCCCGGCATCCGGACGGGTTCAGCGACGTCATCAGTCGCAGACGGCGCCGCGGGAGGCCGAGCCGACCAGCCGCGCGTACTTCGCCAGGACGCCGCGGGTGTACCGCGGCGGGGGCTGCACCAGCTCGCCGCGGCGGCGCTCCAGCTCGTCGTCGTCGACCAGCAGGTCGAGCGTGCCGGCGCCGACGTCGAGCCGGATCGGGTCGCCGTCGCGGACCAGCGCGATCGGGCCGCCGTCGACGGCCTCGGGGGCGACGTGCCCCACGCACAGGCCGGTGGTGCCGCCGGAGAACCGGCCGTCGGTGAGCAGCAGGACGTCCTTGCCCAGGCCCGCGCCCTTGATCGCGCCGGTGATCGCGAGCATCTCGCGCATCCCCGGGCCGCCCTTCGGGCCCTCGTAGCGGATCACCACGACGTCGCCGGCGCTGATCGTGCCGTCCTGCAGCGCGTCCATCGCCGGGCGCTCGGTGTCGAAGACCCGCGCGGTGCCGTCGAACACGTCGGAGTCGAAGCCCGCCGACTTCACGACCGCACCCTCGGGGGCGAGCGATGCCGTGCAGCACGGTGATGCCGCCGGTGGCGTGGATCGGGTTCGCCAGCTTGCGCAGGACGTCGCCGTCGAGCTCGGGCGGGTCGAGCTCGGCGAGGTTCTCGGCCATCGTCCGGCCGGTGACGGTGAGGGCGTCGCCGTGCAGCAGCCCGGCGTCCAGCAGCGCCTTCATCACGACCGGCACCCCGCCGATCCGGTCGACGTCGACCATGACGTGGCGGCCGAACGGCTTGACGTCGGCCAGGTGCGGGACCTTGGCGCCGATCCGGGCGAAGTCGTCGAGGGTCAGCTCGACCTCGGCCTCGTGCGCGATGGCCAGCAGGTGCAGGACCGCGTTGGTGGAGCCGCCGAACGCCATCACGACGGCGATGGCGTTCTCGAACGCCTCGCGGGTCATCACCTGGCGCGCGGTGATCCCGCGCTCGAGCAGGCCGACGGCGGCCTGGCCGCTGCGCCGGGCGAACCCGTCGCGGCGCCGGTCGGTGGCCGGCGGGGCGGCCGAGCCCGGCAGCGACATCCCGAGCGCCTCGGCCGCGCTGGCCATCGTGTTGGCGGTGTACATGCCGCCGCACGCGCCCTCGCCGGGGCAGATCGCGCGCTCGATCGCGTCGACGTCCTCGCGGCTCATCAGCCCGCGCGAGCAGGCGCCGACCGCCTCGAAGGCGTCGATGATCGTCACGTCGCGCTCGGAGCCGTCCGACATCTTCGCCACGCCGGGCAGGATCGAGCCGGCGTAGAGGAAGACCGAGGCGAGGTCGAGCCGTGCGGCCGCCATCAGCATGCCCGGCAGCGACTTGTCGCAGCCCGCGAGAAGCACTGTGCCGTCGAGCCTCTCGGCCTGCACGACGGTCTCGACGGAGTCGGCGATCACCTCGCGCGACACGAGCGAGAAGTGCATCCCCTCGTGGCCCATCGAGATGCCGTCGGAGACCGAGATGGTGCCGAACTCCAGCGGGTAGCCCCCGGCGGCGTGGACGCCGTCCTTGACCGCCTTGGCCAGCCGGTCCAGCGACAGGTTGCACGGCGTGATCTCGTTCCACGACGACGCGACGCCCACCTGCGGCTTGGCGAAGTCCTCGTCGCCGAGCCCGACGGCGCGGAGCATCCCGCGCGACGCGGTCGCCTCGAGGCCGTCCGTGACCTGGCGGCTGCGCGGCTTGATGTCGGGACGCGGTGCCGAGTGCGAGGGCATGCGCCGGAGTCTACGACCTCGCCCGCCGCTCCTGGCGTCCGACCCGTGAGCAGCGCGTCTCGCCCATCGGACGGGTCGAACGACCTTCCGTCGGAACCCGCCGCGTGCCAGTCTGCGGAGCATGAGCAGGTCCGAGCAGGTCGCCGCCGTGTTCTCCGAGGTCGCCGAGGTCTACGACGCGGTGGGCATCCCCTGGTTCACGCCGATCGCCGCGCGCCTGGTCGAGCAGCTCGACCCGCAGCCCGGGGAGCGCGTGCTCGACGTCGGGACCGGGCGCGGCGCCGCCCTGCTGCCGCTGGCCGAGGCGGTCGGCGCGGGCGGCGCGGTGCTGGGCATCGACATCGCCGAGCCGATGGTCGCCCTGACGGCGCGGGACGTCCGCCACCTGCCGCACGTGGAGGTCCGTGTCGCCGACGCGAGCGACCCGGGGCTGCCCGAGGCGTCGTACGACGTCGTGTGCGCGAGCCTGGTCGCCTTCTTCCTGCCCGAGCCGCAGGAGGCGCTGCGCACCTGGGCCGCCCTGCTGGTCCCGGGCGGCCGGCTGGGGATCTCGACCTTCGACCGGCAGGACCCGCGCTGGGAGGAGCTCGACGCGCTGTTCCGGCCGTACCTGCCGCAGCAGATGCTCGACGCGCGCACCAGCGGCAGGTCCGGTCCGTTCGGCTCCGACGCCGGGGTCGAGGACCTGCTGCGGGGGGCCGGTCTCGCCGATGTCGTCACGAGCCACGCCGTCGTGGGGGTCGAGCTCGGGTCGGTGGAGCAGTGGGAGCGCTTCACCCGCTCGCACGGCCAGCGCGCGATGTGGCGGCAGGTCCCCGCGGACGAGCAGGACCGGCTCCGCGAGCAGGCGTCCGCCCTGCTGGCCACCTGGGGGCTCCCCGTCACCCTCACGCAGGACGTCCGCTACACGCTGGGTCGGCGCGACCGCGCGGGCGGGCCACCCGGCACCGGATGACCGCTTCGTCCCCCTACACTCACGCGCGGGGCGACCGGGGGAGCCCCGGGGACGACGGAGGGGGAGCGTGGACGGGACGAGGAAGCCGCCCGGCGGCGACCCGGCGGCGGCACCGACTCGGTGTGGGCGCCGCCTGCTGTCTCCCGCGCGCGCCCCGCTCTCCGACGACCTGCTGCCCGGCTACGACCAGGTCGAGCTGATCGCGCGCGGCGGCGACAGCGTCGTCTACCGCGCCCGCCAGGTGGCCGTGGGTCGGGCGGTCGCGATCAAGGTGCTCGACCTGGAGGCCAGCGGCCTGGACGAGCGGGCCCAGGAGCGGTTCGCGCGCGAGCTCGAGGTGACCGTGCGGCTCGGCCGCCAGCACCCGCACATCGTCACCGTGCTCGACACCGGCGAGACCGCCGCGGGGAACCCGGCGATCGTGATGGAGCTGCTACGACCTCGGGTCGCTGCACGACCGGCTGGCCGCGGTCGGACCGCTGCCCGTCACCGACGTGGTGGCCGCCGGCACGGTCGTGGCCGACGCGCTGGCCTTCGCCCACCAGCACGGGGTCCTGCACCGCGACGTCAAGCCGCAGAACGTGCTGCTGCTGCCCACGTCGTACGTGCTCGCCGACTTCGGCATCGCCCGCCAGGTCGACTCCGAGCGGACGGCGTCGGTGGAGCGGTTCAGCTACCGGCACGCCTCGCCCCAGGTGCTCGACGGCAACCCGCCCACCGCGGCCGACGACGTGTGGTCGCTCGGCTCGACCCTGTTCACCCTGCTCGACGGCCGGCCGCCGTTCGCCGCGGACGACCGCTCGGACGACTCGGCGCTGCAGTACCTGCGCCGGGTGCGCACCGGCGAGCGCCGCGTGCTGCACCGCGACGACGTGCCGTCCGCCCTGGTGGCCGTGGTCGACCGGTGCCTGGCCGACGACCCCGCCCGGCGGTTCGGGTCCGCCGCCGACGTGCGCGAGGCGCTGGAGTCGGTGGCGGCCGAGCTGCGCGCGTACCTGCCGGAGGGTGCCGGCGACGGCCGGTCGACGTCGCGCCCGCCGCCGCGGTGGCCGCCGCCGCGCCGTTCGCCGGGTCCGCGGCGGAGCACGCGGTCGTGGCCGACCCCGGACCCGCCGCCCCGCGCGCCGGAGCCGGACGCCGGAGCCGGGGCCCCGTCCGACCAGGACCCGGCGCCCGAGCCCGCGCCGGTCGCGCCCGTCCGGGCCCGGCCACGTGACGGTCTCGCCGTCGGCGCTGACCCACGCCGGTGCCGGAGCCGGCTCTGCACCCGACGGGCTCCCGACCCGGACGCGACCGGCGCCGGGCCGCGCGAGCCGGCGGTCGGCGGCCCCCCGGCCGCCGTGAGCGCTCCCGCCGCACCGGACACCTCCGCGCCGGCGGCGCCGCCTGGTGCTCGCCGGGATCGCGGCGGCGCTGCTGGTCGGCGTCGCCGTCGGGTTCCTCGTCACCCAGGCCAACCGCGACGGCGGGCAGGCCGGGCCGACGACGCCGGTCACCTCGGCCACGAGCGTCCCCGTGATCCCGTCGAGCGAGCCGGTGCCGAGCCCCACCGCCCCGGACTTCTCCGACCCCGAGCTGGACCCGCAGGCCTCGTTCGTCGACGACGGCGCCGAGGTGCAGGTGTCGTGGACCGACCCCACCGAGGGCGAGGCGCTGTTCCTGGTGCTGCTCAAGCAGCCCACCGGCGAGTGGGTGCCGGTGGCCCAGCTGGACCCGGGGTCGACCGACTACGTGTTCACCGACTTCGACCCCGCGGTCGAGGACCTGTGCATGACGGTGACGGCGATCCTGGTCGAGGACCCCTCGGTCAACGGCGCGACGCCGGAGTTCGGTGTCCGCGGCTCCTGCCCGCCCGACCCCCAGGACTGAGGGGCGCAGGACCGACGCCGGGCCGTCCGCCGTCCGCGCCGGTGCCGCTGCGCAGCGGGGCGGGGTCGACCCACCAGGTGACCCGCCGCACCAGCGGCTGCCGCCGGCGCTGCGCGCGCACCAGCCGGGTCGCCAGACCCCAGGCGTCGGCGCGGTGGCCGGGGCCGTCGCCGGAGCCGTCGGGGGCGAACGCCTCCCGCTGCGCCCGCGCCAGCAGGGCGCCGGCGTCGCCGGCACCCGCGCCGTCGCCGACCCGGTCGGCCACGCGCCGGGCCAGCTCCTCGTCGTCCTCGCCCACGAGCGGGCGGTCGCCGCAGAGCACGCCGGCGTCGACCACCTCGGCCCAGGCGCCGGCGGCACCGGCGCGCCGGTGCCGGCGCGAGCGGCGCAGCCGCGAGACCACGAGCACCAGGACGGCGAGCAGGCCCGCACCGAGCAGGCCCGCCCCGGCGGCCACCAGCACGGGCAGCACCGCGGACGCGGGGTCGCGCGGCTCGGGCCGGGTGCCGATCGGCTGGTCGCTCACGTCGTCGGCGAGCGCCTCCTGCTCGGCCAGCCGGTCGAGCACGTTCTGGCGCACCGGCGAGGTGGTGGTGCTCTGCTCGTCCGGCGTGGGGTCGAAGACCGCCCAGCCGTAGCCCTCGAAGTAGACCTCGGCCCACACCCGGGCGTCGCCGCTGGTGACGAGCACCGGCGCGCTGGCGTCGCCCGCCGAGCCGGCGGGCACCTCGGCGTCGGGGACGTCGAACCCGACGACGACCCGCGTCGGCAGGCCGACCACGCGCGCGAGCACCGCGAACGAGGTGGCGAACTGCTCGCTGGTGCCCCGCTGCCCGCCGGAGCTGGCCGGGCCGAGCAGGAACTCGCGCACCCGCAGGTACGAGCTGCCGCTGGCGGCGGCCGGGTCGAGCTGGCGGCCGGACACGGCCAGCTCGATCGCCGAGGCCTGCTCCATCCGCGTGCGCGCGGTCGCCGTCACCTCCTGGGCGTAGGCGACCAGGTCCTGCGGCACGCGCGGCACCGCCAGGTAGGGCTCGACCAGCGGGCCGGACGGCACCGTGGCCTGCGCGAGGTCGGCGTCGACGGGGGTGTCGAGCTCGGAGCGGACCGAGTAGGTGGCCCCGGGCTCGAGGCCGTCGGGCACCAGGACCGATCCGTTGGAGGGGTCCTGCACGGCGTCGCGCAGGCTGGACGACACCAGCCGGCCGGCGCTCGGCGCCCACGGCCCGGTGAGGTCGACCACCTGCACGTCGACGTCGACCTCGCCGCTCACCACGCCCGCGGGCAGGTCCGGCTCGGCCGGCACGCCCACCTCGGTGAGCTCGCCGCTGGAGCCCCAGCTGACGCCGTCGAAGCGCGGCAGCACGGCCAGGTGCATCCGCTGCGGGACCCGGCCCGGACACCTCGAACAGCGCGATGTCGGTCTCCTCGGCCCAGCGCGTGACGTCCGGCATCGGGCTCGTGGCCTGCAGCGGGCGCTGCGGGGTGACGACCAGGTCGCGCGGGTCGAACGACGTGCCGGACGGCAGCGAGGCGCCGACGACCGCGACCAGCGCCATCGCGGCGGTCGCCGCCGCGAGCGGCAGCGTGCCGCGGCCCGGGCGCAGGCGCCGCACCGCGGACGTGCCCGGCGCGTGCGTGCGGCCGAGCAGCGCCCACCCGGCCACGGCGGTGAGGACGAGCACGCGCCGCCAGCGCGCCCGACCGGTCGACGGTCCCGGCCCCCAGCGCCTGCCCGGCCGCGTACAGGGCCGCGGCCCCGGCGACCGGTGCGAGCAGCCAGGACGACGGCCGGAGCACCAGGGCGGTGACGGCGAGCGTCACCAGCGCCACGAGCAGCACCACCGGCGTGAGCAGCAGCGGCTCGGGCGGCGCGGGCACCGGCGCGGTGAGCAGCAGCGGGACGGCGTCGACCAGCGGGCTCAGGACGCCCATGCCGACCGTGCGGCGCCAGGACGGCAGGTCCGACCCGGGGAGCGTCGGGTCGCCGGTGCGCAGCAGGAGCAGCGCGGCGACCACGAGCAGCAGGGCGACCACCGCGGTGCCGGTGAGCGGTCGCAACCGGGCCACCCGGGCGAGCACGAGCAGGCCGACGGTGCCGGCGACGGCGAGCACCAGCACGAGCAGCGCCACCGGCAGGCCGAGGAGGCGCCCGGAGAACGCCGGTGCCAGCGCCGCGCACGACATCGCGAGCAGCACCGACGACCAGACCACCACTCCCGCACGGCTTCTCATCCCGCCACCGCCCGGTCCCAGGTGTGCAGGAGGTCCTCGGCGCGGGGGCCGCGCAGCACCACGGTGGAGCCGACCGCCGACACCGTGCGGTCGGGGCGCGGGTCGACCAGCACCAGGACGCCGAGCTGGGCGTCGGCCACCACCTGCTGCTGCTCGGCCACCGCGGCGCGGGTCCCGGAGACCACGACCAGCACGTCGGGGTCGTGCCGGCCCAGCGCCACCGCCGAGGCGAGGCCGCCCTCTCCCACCGGGTCGCCGAGCTCGGCGAGCAGCTGCCCGACGCGGTCGGCCAGGTCGCCGCCGCCGCCCGCCACCAGGCTCGGCTCGGCCTCGGCCTCGAGCACCCCGGACGCGCTGACCACCCGCACCGGGTGGCCCTCGGTGCGCGCGGCGCGGACGAGGGAGACGACGACGTCGCAGGCCTCCTCGAAGTCGTCCGGCGCGCGGTAGGACGCGGGCCGGTCGTCGAGCAGGACGGTGAGGTGCGGGCGGCCGGGGTCGGCGTCCTCGCGGACCATCAGCACGCCGGTGCGGGCGCTGGTGGCGGCGTGCAGCCGGCGCAGGTCGTCGCCGGGCACGTACTCGCGCAGGCCGACCAGGTCGGTGCCGCCCTGGAGCACCCGCTCGTCGGCACCCACCTGGCCGCGCCGCACGCCCGGCGGCAGGCCGCGGCAGCGCAGCACCCGCGGCAGCACGGTCACCTGCGCGGCCGAGCCGTGCACGGCGGTCACCCGGAACAGGTCGGCCAGGCCCTGGCGGTGCAGCCGCACCGGACCGGTGGCCACCACGCCGCGGCGCTGCACCGGCATCGGCAGCTCGCTGCGGGTGGGCTCGCCGGGCAGCAGCCGCGGGACGTCGACGACGACGTGCTCGTCCCCGACCCGGTCGCGCACCCGCACCGTCACGGGGAACCGGCCGCGGTTGGTGAGGTCGAGCACGACCGCGCAGCTCGACAGCCGGCGCACCCGCGCGGGCTCGAGCCGGCGGCTCACCTCGACCGGTGCCGGGACGAGCACGCCGCCGAGCGAGACCAGCACGACGGCGAGCAGCGCGACCCCGAGGCCGACGAGGCCGGGGTAGCCCGCGACCAGCCCGAGCGCGAGGGCGGCGTCGGCGAGCAGGAACGTCCCGAGCCCCCGGGCGGTCGGGCGCACGGCGGTGCGCAACGTCCTGGCTCCCTCAGGCCTGGCCGGGTCGCGGCACCGGCACCTCGGCCAGCACGTCGGCGAGCACCTCGGCGGCCGTCGTCCCGTCGAGCGCGGCGTCGCGCTGCAGCACGAGCCGGTGCGACAGCACCGGCGGCACCAGCCGCTGGACGTCGCTCGGCACCACGTAGTGCCGGCCCTGCGCCGCGGCGAACACCTGGCTGCAGCGCACCAGCGCCCGCAGCCCGCGCGTGCTGGCCCCCATCCGGAGCCGCGGCGTCGGACCGGGTGGCGTCGCCGACCTGGCGCACGTAGCGCAGGATCTCGTCGGCCACGTGCAGGCGGGTCAGCGCCTCCGAGGTCGCCGCCACCTCCTCGGGCGAGGTGACCGAGGGCACCAGGTCGGTGGCGCCGGCCGCGCTGCCCGGCCGCAGCACCTCGAGCTCGTGCTCGGCGTCGGGGTACCCGATCGCGGTGCGCAGCAGGAACCGGTCGAGCTGGGCCTCGGGCAGCCGGTAGGTGCCGTCGAGGTCGATCGGGTTCTGGGTGGCCACGACCAGGAACGGCGCCGGCACCGGGTGCGGCACGCCGTCGACGGTGACGGTGCGCTCCTCCATCACCTCGAGCAGCGCCGACTGCGTCTTGGCCGCGGCCCGGTTGATCTCGTCGGCCAGCAGCACGTGGCAGAAGACCGGACCCGGCCGGAACGCGATCGTGCCCGAACCCGGCTCGTACACCGTGGTCCCGGTGACGTCCGAGGGCAGCAGGTCGGGCGTGAACTGGATCCGGCGCGAGGACCCGCCGAGCGCCTGGGCCAGGGCGCGCGCGACCGTGGTCTTGCCGGTGCCGGGGACGTCCTCGAGCAGCACGTGCCCGGACGAGAACAGCGCGACCGTGATCAGCTCGAGCACGCCGCGCTTGCCCTTGACCGCGTGCTCGAGGGCGTCGACGACCCGGCCGTGCAGCAGCCGGAAGCTGCCGACCTCGGTCTCGGTGAGCGCCTGCACCGGTGCCTGGGTCACCGCGTCTCCGTCCGGTGGAACCGGATCCGCCCGGTGCGCACGCCGCGCATCGCCAGCGCGGCACCGATCAGGCCGAACGCCAGCACGAACCGGCCGCCGGTGTCGTCGCCCGCCGGGGCGCTCGGCAGCGCGGTGCACGGGTACGGCGGGCACGGGTTCGGGTTGCACGGCGGCAGCTGCGGCACCGGGCCGCGCGAGACGTCGCGGTAGGTGCTGCCGCTGCAGGTGCCTCCGCCGCCCATCTCGGTGCGGACGAACCAGCTGTACGCGGCCGAGGTGGCGGTGCCGCCGGCGCCGGAGGCGACCACGCTCGCCGTGACGTTGCCGCCGCCGGTGTAGCCGAGGTCGACCCAGCCGGTCTGGCTGCAGGGGACGATCACCTGGCCGGCGGTGCCGTAGTAGTCGGCCGACCACTGCACCGTGCAGGTGCCGTCGTAGCCGGCCCAGTCGGCGGGCGGCGAGAGCAGCACCTGGGTCGAGATGCCGGTGTACTCGTTGCCCTGGCCGTCGCTGATGACCGCGGCGCCCTGGCTGGGGGCCGGCGGCGGGGGCGGCGGGGGCGGTGGCGTCGTGGTGGTCGGCGGCGGGGGCGGCGGCGCGGTCGTCGTCGAGGGGGGCGGCGGGGCGCGGTCGTCGTGGACGGCGGCGGCGGTGGCGGCGCCGTCGTCGGTGCCGGGGGCGGTCACGACGATCGGCGCGCTCGGCGCGCTCCGGACGGTGCGGCCGTCGCGGGTGGTGTCGACCACCCAGGACAGGGCCGCGCCCGGCGCGACGTTGGTGAGCGTCAGCGACGTGGCGGTCGCCCCGGCGCTGGTGGCGCCGCCGACGCCGTCGGCGCGGGCCACCACGTACCGGTCGGCACCGGACTCGCTGGCCGTCCAGGTGATCCGCACGGTGCCCGGCGCGGTCTCGCGTGGCGACGACCCTGCGTGGCCGGGGCCACCCAGGTGCCGCTGCCCGGCGAGCCGGTGCCGGTCCCCGTGCCCGGTCCGCCGCCGCCGGGCCCGGTGACGTCGACGGTGGCGCTGGTGGACGGCGACCCGGTGGTGACCGACTGGGTGGTCGTGGGCGGGCGGGTCGTGCTGGTCGGCGGCCGGGAGGTGGTCGGGGGCGGCGGCGGGGTGGAGGTCAGCTGCGGCGGCAGCGGCGGCGGGGCGCTGAACGTCGGCGCGACCGTGGCGTTGCTGACGGGGACGGCGTCGTCGCGGACCGTGATCGTGGAGCGGCGCCCGCGGCTGTCGACCAGGATCGCGGTGGCGCCGCTGCGGGTGGAGACCAGCAGCCGGCCGTCGTCGACGACCATCCGCGGGTCCTGGCCGTCCGGGGTGCGGATCTCGTCGACCTTGCGGCCGTCCTGGTCGAAGACCACGACCTTGCCGGCGCCGGCGCACGGGACGTAGACCCGCTTGCCCAGCACGGCCGGGCGGCCCGGGTCGGAGCAGCCCGTGGCGGCCAGGGAGATCTGCTGCACCCGGCGGTGCCGGGTGATGACCACCAGGGTGGCGTTGTCGCGGTCGACCACCGGCGCGACGTCGGCCGGCGACCGGTCGGCCGGGAGGACGGTGCCGGTCATCCCGACCACCAGCTCGGAGACCTCGCCGGTGCCGCCGACCTGGGCGACCAGGCCGCTGCCGGGGCTGAACACGCTGACGCCCTGCTCGTGCGGGACGAGCGCGGTGCCCTGGCCGATGCCGTCGTAGCTGCGGCGCTCGTGGACGATGAAGCGGCGGGCCTGCGCCGACCAGGTGGCGCTGCTGAGCACGCCGTCGTTGCCGGCGGTCCACACCGTGCCGCGGTCGTCGACCACGGCGTCGGCCAGCGCGGCGGTGCGCAGCGGCTGGCCCAGGTCCTCCAGGGTGAGCGGGTCGACGGCGCGGACCTCGCCGCGCTCCAGCTCGACCAGGTAGACCCCGCCGCCCTCGACCAGCACCTTGGTCCGGCCCGGCCCGCCGGCGTCGCGCGAGCCGCTCGCCACCAGCGTGGACAGGTCGATGGCGGTGCTGAGGCCGTCGTCGTCGGTGAGCACGAGCACGCCGTCGCGCTGGCCCAGGGTGAGACCCGTTCCCGGGCCGGGCCACCTGGACGGCGCGCTGCGGGCGTCCGGTGCTGGGGTTGATCTCGACGACCTGGCCGCTGTCCTCGTCGCTGACCCAGGTGACGCCGTCCGCGACGTCGACGACGGTGCTGGCGGCACCGGTGCCGACCACCGTGCCGAGCAGCAGGGCGGCGGCCACGCCGACGACACCGACCTCGACCGCGCCGCGCTCCCACAGCTCGCGCGGGGTGCGCAGCAACCTCCCGGCGCTCCACCTCATCGTCGTCCCGCCCCTTCGCACCGCCCGCTGACCGCGGGTCCGCCCCCAGCCACGCCCCCAGGGTGTACCCCCGGCGGGAGCAGGGTAAACCGGAACGTTCCGCCCATCACCCCTCCTGCCCGCACCGTCACCGCACCGTCACCGCCTGCTCACCCTGCGGCCCACCAGCCGTCTCACCCCAGGGCGGCGCCCTCGCGGCCGGGAGCGGGCGGCAGGTCCTCCTCGAGCGAGGGGCAGACCGCCTGGACGACCCGGGCCTGCCCGCCCGCGCAGAGCAGGCCCCGGCCGGTGCCGACCAGCGGCTCGAGCGTGGCCATCGGGACGGTGACCCCGGCCAGCCCGCCGTCGCCGCCGTCGGGCTGGAGCAGCAGGGTGCGCCGCTGCCGCCGCACCACCTGCACGGGCCCGGCGACGTGCCCGCGGCTGCGGGCCTCGTCCGGGTCGCTGGCCAGCACCACGCCCCAGCCGGCGGCCATCGCCTGCTCGAGCACGCCGGCCGCGGCCACCAGGTCGTCGCGGGCGGGCCCGCCGGCGTCCCAGGCCCGCTCCCAGGTGTGCACGTCGTCGAGCAGGAGCAGGGACCAGCCGTCCGCGCCGTCCGCCCCGTGCAGGCCGTCCGGTCCCTGGGCCCAGTCGACGAACGCGGCGAGGTCGTCGAGCACGAGGTCGGCGGCCGCGCCGGGAGCGGTGGCGGCGCGCGGACCCACCAGCACCACCCGCTGCGGCGGGCGGAGCGAGGTGGCGGCCGCCTGCGCCAGGCCGAGCAGGGTGCTGGTGCGGCCCGAGCCGCCGCGGCCGGCGACGAACAGGCCCTGACCGGCGAGGGGCAGCACCACCGGTCCGGCGAACTCGGCCTCGACGCCGAGGCACACCTCGTCGCGGCGTCCGGCCGGCACCAGGTGGGCGGGCAGCCGGGTCGGCATCACCGGCACCGGCAGCGCCGGCGAGGCCTCGGCGGTGCCGGTCGCGGCCACCCAGTCCGCCCAGCGCGAGGACCCCGGCGCGAGCGCGGCCACCTGCACCTCGCCGGCGTCGGTGAGCCCGCGGCCGGGGCACGACTGCGGGTCGAGCACGCCGACGGGGACGCCGAGCATCGCGTAGTCGTCGTCGACCGTCATCCGCAGCACCAGCCGGGAGCCGAACGCGGCCGCGTGCGAGGACGGGATGCCCACGCGCCGTGGCGACGTGGCCGTCACGTGGACGCCGACCCGGCGGCCCTCCTGCAGGATCCCGAGCAGCAGGTCGACGTGGCTGCGGCGCAGCGAGCCGCCGCCCTCGAAGGCGTCGAGGAGGCCCGGCAGGTTGTCGACCAGCACGTGCAGCCGCGGGACGGGCGTGCCGGCCCGGTGCAGCCCGGCCAGGTCGGCCACGCCGGCGGCGGCCAGCGCCTGGTTGCGCTCCCGGACGGTGGCGCTCAGCATCCGCACGAGGCGCATCACCCGCTCCAGCTGCGCCTCGACGACCACGGAGCCCACGCCGGGGAGCGCCTCGATGTCGACCAGACCGCCTCCCCCGCAGTCGATCCCGTACACGATGGCGGTCGGCTCCGTGGCCCCGCCGCTCGTCGACGGCGCCGGGGACGGCGTGGTGGCGGCCGCCGCCAGGGTGCGCAGCAGCTCGGTCTTGCCCGAGCCCGAGGTGCCGTAGACCAGCAGGTGCCCCACCCGGGCGTAGTCGACGACGTACGCCGACTGGCTCTGCTGCTCCGGCCGGTCCACGAGCCCGACGGGCAGCCGGGCGCCGCCGGCCGAGACCGCCGCGACGTCGTGCGGGCGCAGCCGCAGGTCCTGCCCGAGCGCCGGCAGCCAGGGCCGGCGCGGCTCGGGCAGGCCCGACCGGACGAAGGCGGCGGTGGTCGTCCCGACCAGGCGGTCCAGGTCCGACCGCGGGTGCACCCGCTCGCCGGCCGCCTGGCCGTCGCCGCCGAGGTCGCGGGCGGAGAACGGCGCGACCCGCACGGTGGCGGCGGCGTCGTGCAGGGGCTCGCGCCCGCCGACCCACGCCACCTGCACGAGCTCGGTGGTGCCGTGGCCGGTGCGCCGCACCCAGGCCCGCCCGGGGGTGCGGCGGGAGAGCCGGGCGGCGTCGGGGGCGTCGATGACGTCGGTGCTGTCGTCGCCGGACGCCACCCGCAGGGCGATCCGCAGGTCGGTGTTCGCCTTGATCTGGGGAGTGACCACGCCGGCCGGGCGCTGCGTGGCCAGCAGCATGTGCATCCCGAGCGAACGGCCGCGCTGGGCGATGGACACCATCCCGTCGACGAAGTCCGGCACCTCGGCGGTGAGCGCGGCGAACTCGTCGACGCAGATGAGCAGGCTCGGCGGGGCGGCCTCGGGGTGGTCGCGCTCGAGCGCGACCAGGTCCTTGGCGCCGTGCTCGGCGAGCAGGCCCTCGCGGTGGGTCAGCTCGGCGTGCAGCGACACCAGCGCCCGCTGCACCAGCGCCGGCGTGAGGTCGGTGATGTACCCCACCGTGTGGGGCAGGTCGGCGCACTCCCGGAACGCCGCACCGCCCTTGTAGTCGACCAGCAGGAAGGTGATCCGCGTCGGCGGGTTGTTCACCGCGAGGGAGCTGATCAGGGTCTGCAGCAGCTCGGACTTGCCCGAGCCGGTCGTCCCCGCGACCAGGCCGTGCGGGCCGTCCTCGCGCAGGTCGAGCGTGACGACACCGTCGACGCCGGAACCGATCTGGGCCCGCAGGCCGCGCGCCGCGGTCCAGCGGCCGAGCACGGTGTCGACGTCGTCGCAGCTGCGCAGGTCGGTGCCGAGGTCCGGCAGGCGCACCTGCTCGGGCAGGGCCGAGTCGGGCTGCACGAGCGCGACGGCGTCCTGGTAACCGGTCATCCCGCGGGCGGCGTGCCACGCGGGGACGAGCCCGACGGCGTCGGTGCTGTCGAGGTCCACCCGTCCGCGTCGCCCCGCCTGCTCGACCCGCTTCGCCCGCAGGTCGACGTGCACCGCCGTGCGGGAGGGGATCTCGTCGGCCGCGGTGCCGAACCAGATCAGGTGGAGGCCCTGCTCGGGTCCTGCGGCGGCAGCGGCCTCCACCACCCGGCGCGGCAGCCCGCACCCGGCGTCGACCAGGCAGACCGTGCGCCCGCGACCGGCGCCCTCGGCGGCGAGCACCTCGAGCAGCGGCGTCGCCTCGACGGGTCCCACCGCCACCGGTGCGACCCCTCCGCTGCGCGGCGCGCAGTGCGGCAGCCAGCGCAGCCAGCTCTCCAGGTGCTCGCGGCCGCGACCGAGCAGCGCGACGAGCTGCACCTCGGCGGGCGAGTGGCCGCCGGCGAGCCGCAGCACCATCGCCCGCACGGCGGCGTCGAGCTCGTCCGGGTCGCCGGTCACCGCGACCACGCCGTGCTCCAGCACCGGGACCGTCACCGGCATCTGCTCCAGCACGGCGCGCGCCGAGAGCAGCTCGCGGGCCTCGAGCAGGACCTCGCGGTCGCCGCTGGAGGCCCGCTTGCCGGTGACCTTGGCGGGCACGCCGCCGCGACCCACGCGCACCAGGCCGAAGTCGTCGTCGTCCGGGCCCCGCACCCAGAGCCGTGCGGTCGCGCGAGACCACCCGGGACCGCACGACGTCGACGTCGGGGTCGTCGTCCTCGGCGTGCTCGCGCTGGACGGACGCGGCGTGGTCGAGCTGGTCGAGCACGGCCTGCATGTCCTCGCGCCAGGCGGCGAGCTCGCGCTCGAACTCCTTGCGCTGCTGGCGCCGGGTGCGTCAGCCAGGTGACGAGCATGATCACCGGCCAGCCGACGACGAACACCAACGCGTAGGTGCTGCGGCCGGAGAGGAACAGTGCGCCGCCGAGCACCACCGGCATGGCGAGCATCGCCCACGGCGGCGGCTGCGGCTTCGGGCGGCTCGGCGGGGTGGGGGTGTCCAGCTCGAGCTCGTCGACCGCCTCGCCGAAACGCGGCGGGCGCAGGACGGCGACGCCGTCGTCGGCGCGGGCGGCGCCGCCGTCGGGCGGGTCGACGACGAAGGCGCTGTCGCCGAGGTCGACGCGCTCGCCCCACCCGACCGCCTGGGGCCGCACCACCTCGAGGCCGCCGACCCGGGTGCCGTGGGCCGAGCCCTCGTCGCTGACGACGGGCCCGCCGCTGAGCAGGACGCGGGTGTGCACCCGGCTGACGAGCGGGTCCGACAGCCGCACGGTGCACTCGCGGCTGCGTCCCACGGTGAGGCTGTCGCCGTCGACCCGCACGGTCCGCCCCGCGTCGGGGCCGGCGACGACCCGCACGGTGGCCGTGGTGCGCCGCGTGCGGGCCGGGCGTCGTGCGCCACGAGGCCGGCACCGAGGTCACCTCGAGCACGTCACCCTGGCGCAGGCCGCAGTCGGACAGCCGCCGGTCGGCCGGCCACACCTCGCCGTCGACGACGGGGACCAGGAGCGGCGGCGCGGCGGCGGCGCCGCCGCCGAGGTGCTCGGCCAGCACGCCTGCGAGGTCGACCACCCGGGCGCCGGGCTCGGCGTGCACGACCACGTCGGCGCCGGTCAGACCGGTGCCCTCGGTGGGCACGATGCTCAGTCGCCACACGGCGCTGACCTCCAAGGACGGTGCGTCGACGCGACGGCGGCCGGCTGACGTGCACGGTCCGGACGGGGCCGCCGCGAGGGCGGGTCCGCCGTCCGGTCGGCGGGATCAGCGTGGATCAGGACGACGCGCGCTCCTGGTCGTCGGCCTGCGCCGACAGCGCCTGGGCGTTCTCCTGCAGCGCCTGGACGATCCGCTGCAGGGCGGGGACGTACTCGCCCTGCCAGGCGGAGCGGAAGGCGTTGGCGTCCGGGCCGAACCAGGTGGTCTGCTCCAGCTGGTTGGTCAGCCGGCCGGAGAGCTGGGTGATCGTGTCGGCGTCGGAGCTCATCACGCGGACGAGGTCGCGTGCGGCGTTGATGTCCATCCCGAGGACGGTGCTCATGGTGGTTCTCCTTCTGTGCGTGGGTGTGTGGTCCTACCGGTGGTAGGGCCGGCTGCCGTGCTCCTGCGTCATGCGGTCGTGCTGCCGTCGTCCTGGACGCTCCCTCCGTCGGACTCCGGGGTCTGGGTCGCCGTGCGGGCCGCGTGGGCGGACAGCGCCGCCGCTCCGAGGCCGAGCACGCCGAGGGGTGCCGCCAGGACCGCGGCGCCAGGGCCGCCTCCCTGGTCGGACGAGGTGGCGGGCAGGGTCCGGTCGAACGACCCCGACCCGCCCGAGCCGGCCGTGAACAGGCCGGACGAGGAGCCGGTGCCCCACCGGTGCCGCCGCCGAGCGCGGTGTCGGCGACGCCGTCACCGCTGCCCGTGAGGGCGCCTGCGCCGGAGCCGCCGGAGCCCGAGGCCGGACCCGACCCGCCACCCCCGACCGCAGCGCGCCCGAGCCCGCGCCGGTCGAGGAGAGGGCCTCCGGTGGTCCCGCGGGCCAGCGCCGCGCCGGTGAGCGCGCCGCCGGCCAGCCCCGCACCCGTGAGGGCGGCGGCCGGGACGGTGACGGAGGCGCCCGTGCCGGTGCTGCCCACCACCTGGCCGGGGACGACCGGGCCGGTGCCGGTGAGCGAGGGCGCGGTGACCTGGACCCCGGTGGATCCCGCGCTCGCACCCGGCGAGCCGAACGTGATCGTGATCGCCGCGACCTGCGGGGCGTCGCCCGTGCTCACGGTGGGGAGCTCGGGCACCTGGTAGCCCGGCGTGCTGCCGGTGGACAGCTGCGGGGTGTCACCGCTGGCGTCCTTCTGCTTGCCGCTCATCAGGGCCAGGAACTGCGAGGCCGAGCTCAGCATCTTCGCCGCCGACCTGACCCACGGGATCACCACGGCGCGCAGGTACTTGGCGAACGCGGCGGCCCAGCCGGTCCACGAGAACGCCTCGAGGACGGCGGCGACCGCCTCCAGGACGCCGGCCACGAGCGTGGCGAAGTCGGCGGCCTTCTTGGTGTAGCCCGCGATCGTGTCGAGAGCGTCGACGTCGGATCCCTGGAAGCCGCTCATCGTCCCGCCTCCCCTCGCCCGGCGCGCCGGGCCTCGAAACTGCCTGTGCCGCAGACGCTGACAGGTCGGGGCGCTCCTGCGCCAGAGCGGGAGGGGTGGAAGGTTCCGGTCTGTCGCGGATCAGGAGGCTGCTTCTGGTGCCAGCTGCGAGAACCGTTGCCGCACAGCAGCAGCCGCCGTCCCGATCGGGACGACGGCTGCTGGGGTGGGTGCCGGAGCGCGCGGGTCAGGCGCTGGCCTCCTCCTGCATCTGCGCGCGCCGGTTCAGCTCGGTGGCGTTGCTGCGCAGGTTCTCGACGGCGCGCTGCAGCTGGGGGTTGACCTCGCCGCTCCACGTCTGGTCCCACTGCGCGAAGCCGGGGCCTGCGGCGCCGTACGGCGAGCTGCGCAGCGCCTGGATGGCCTGGTTGGCGAGATCGAGCATGCCCTGCACCTCGGTCGCGCCGGAGTCGAGCTGCCGGGCTCCCTCGCGCGAGCTCTCGGTGTCCATCCCGTAGAACTGGCTCCTGTCGACCATGGGTCCTCCCGGTGTCGTCTGCTGGCGTCGGCCGACCCTCGCACGGCGTGCGGGCGGCGCGACAGGGCGCGCGACCCCGGAAGGTTCCTCCCCGTGCGACGGCCGCAGGCACCGCTCCCGACCGACGCGTCAGTCGCGGACCGGACGGGCGGCCGCCTCGGACTCGACCTGCTCGAGCTGGTCGACCGTCACCAGGCGCACCTCGGCCGCGCGGCGCCCCACCGCGAAGCGCACGTTCTGGACCCGGCCGGCGGTGGAGGTGAACGGGTCGTCCTGCGGACCGAAGGCCATCCGCGCCACGACCCGGATGGCGTCGTCGACCCGCTGGGCGCGGTCGAGGTTCCACGCGTAGCCGTGCCAGTGCCGGACCCGTTCGTACACCTCGCGGTTCGACGGCGGGCGGGGGTAGTCGTCCGCACCCGTGAGCCAGGGCTCGGCCAGCGCCAGCGCCACGAACCACTCGCGGGAGCGGGGTTCCAGCCGCGGCGCGGGCGCCGTGGGAGCGGCGTCGAGGTCGGCCGACGGCTCCTCGCCGGGCTCGGTCGCCTGCTCCTGCTCCACGTCGTCGACGACCACCACGAGGACGAGGTCGGTGTACCGGCCCTCCTCGGTCTGGCGGCCGCGCAGCAGCAGCAGGTGGTTCTCGCCCTCGTCGAGGAAGGCCGACATCCCCTGCGCCAGAGCGACCCTGCGCGCGCCACCGGGCGCGTCGAACAGGCTCGACAGCTGTGCCTCGGTCGACCCGTGCCAGCGCAGCCGCACCATCTCCTCGCCGACGACGACCTCGCCGACGACCCGCGAGACGTGCGGCGCGGTGCGCGGGCAGGGCCAGCGTCGTGAGCCGCAGCTGGGAGTCGGGGTCGAGCGCGTCGAGGCGCTCGCCCGGTGCCCTGCCGAACATCAGCCGGTCCCCCGTGCCCAGCACGGCGGCCGGCACCCCCGCCCCCCGCAGCGTCACCCTCAGCATGGCGTGAGTGTGTCAGTCCCGCTCCGGCGTCGGTCCAGCCGTCGGTCAGGGCCGCGGCTGCAGGTGCACCACGTGCTCCGGCGTCTCCCCGGCGAGCAGGAGCCCGAGCTGGCCGTGCACCAGCCGACGCGCGCGCGGCACCATCGCCGAGGTCGCGCCGCCGACGTGCGGGGTCAGCAGCAGGTTCGGCGCCCCCCACAGCGGGTGGTCGTCCGGGAGCGGCTCGGGGTCGACGACGTCGACCGCCGCGCGCAGGCGCCCCGACCGCAGCTCGGCGAGCAGGGCCGCGGTGTCGACGACGGGACCGCGGGACACGTTCACCAGCAGCGCGCCGTCGGGCATGGCGGCGAGCGTCTCGCGCCCCATCAGGCCCTGGGTGGCCGGCGTCAGCGGGCAGGCGAGCACCACGACGTCGTGCCGCGGCAGCAGCGCCGGCAGCTCGTCGACCCCGTGCACCGGCCCGAACCGGTCGGACAGGTGGTCGAGCCGGGCCGACGACGCCACCCGCGTGAGCGACACCTCGAACGGCTCCAGCCGCCGCGCGATCGCCGTGCCGACGCCGCCCGCGCCGACCACCAGCACCCTGCGGTCGGCCAGCGAGGTGTGCACCGACGGCGCCCAGCGTCCGCGCTCCTGGTCGTGCACCGCGGCGTCGATGCCGCGCAGCGAGGCGATCGCGAGCCCGACGGCGAGCTCGGAGGTGCTGGCGTCGTGCACCCCGGCCGCGTTGGCCAGCGGCACGCCCTACGGGCATCTGCTCGACGAGCCCGTCGTAGCCGGCGGTGAGCGTCTGCACCAGGCGCAGCGACGGGACGCCCGCGAGCGCGGGCAGCACGGTGGCCGGGCGCTGGTACGGCAGCACGACCATGAGCAGCCGGTCGATCGCCGGACCCGAGCACCGCCGGGTCGGAGCGCACGTCCCACTCGACCGCCTCCACCGCGTCGGGCCAGGGCCCGAGCCGCTCGGCCCAGTCCGCGTCCGGGACGGTCACCACGTGCTGCGTCATCCCCACATCGTGCCGCAGACTGGCCGGGTGCCCCCGCCCACGGTCCGGTCCCGCCTCCGCGCCGCCGCGGTCGCTGCGTGGCCTCGCCGCGGGCCTGGTCGCCGGCTGCACGGCGTCGGGCCCGGACCGCGTGGGGACCGGCGTGACCCCCACGGCGACCGCCACGACCACGCAGCCCTCGCCCTCGACGAGCACCACCACCGGCCCCGCGCCGCTGCCCGACCGGTGCGCCCGGCGCACCGGTGCCGCTGACCACCGACCTGCCGCTGCCGTGGAGCCTGGTGCCGCTCCCGCCGGACGACGACGGCGCCGGTCGGGGCTGGCTCCTCTCGCTGAGGGACGAGGCGACGGTGCTGCACCTCGCCGCCGACGGCACGGCCTCCCCGGTCGCCACGTCCGACCCGGACGGCCGGGTGCCCGGCACCACCCCTCTGGGCGAGGGCGGGCTGCTCGGCCTGGCCGTGCGCGAGGACGCCGGGAGCACGTGGGTGTACGCCTACCAGACCGTCGGCGGCGAGGGCTCGCCCTCGAACCAGGTGGTGCGGATGCCCCTCACCGGCTCGCCCCGTCCTCGCTCGCGCTCGGGGCGCCGGAGCCGTTGCTCACCGGGATCCCCGCGTCGACGCGGCACAACGGCGGGCGGCTCGCGTTCGGGCCCGACGACATGCTCTACGTGACCACCGGCGACGCCGGGAACACCGCGCTGTCGCAGGACGTCTCGAGCCTCGGCGGCAAGATCCTGCGCCTCACCCCCGAGGGCGACCCGGCTCCGGGCAACCCGGTCGAGGGTTCGCCGCTCTGGTCGCTCGGTCACCGCAACGTGCAGGGCGTGGGGTGGGACGCCGAGGGGCGGATGTTCGCCAGCGAGTTCGGGCAGAACACCTTCGACGAGGTCAACCTGATCGAGCCCGGCGCGAACTACGGGTGGCCCGTGGTCGAGGGCGCGGGAGGCGACGCCGACTACGTCGACCCGCTCGTCACCTGGGGCACCGACGCCGCGTCCCCGTCCGGCCTCGCGGTGACGGCGGACGCCGTCTACGTGGCCGCGCTGCGGGGAGAACGGCTCTGGCGCCTGCCGCTGGTCGACGGCCCCGAGGTGGTCGGCGCGCCGGAGGCCTACGCCACCGGCGAGCTCGGGCGGCTGCGCGACGTGCTGGTCGACCGGACCGCCGACGAGCCGTCGCTGCTGGTGCTCACCAACAACGTCGGGCGCGACCCGCGCGCCGGCGACGACCGCGTGGTGCGGTTCCCGCTGGGCTGAGTGATCAGCCGGCGCTCGCCCAGCGCTGGCCGTCGGCCGGGCGCCGGGGACGCGGGGCGGCGGGCAGCGCGGCGGTGCCGCCGGGCAGGGGGGCGCAGCTGCGGTCCATCTCGGCGACGAGCTCCTCGACCGGCATCGCCCGGGCGTACAGCCAGCCCTGGACGTACTGCGCGCCGAGCCCGCGCACCAGCGCCTCCTGCTGGGGGGTGGCGACGCCCTCGAACACCACGTCGAGGCCGAGGCCGGCCGCGAGCTGGACGATGGTGCGCCCGATCGCGAGGGTCCGGGGCTCGTGCAGCTGCCGGGTCAGCGACATGTCGGCCTTGAGGATCTTCACCGGCAGCCGGCTGAGGTAGCCGAGCGAGGAGTAGCCCGAGCCGAAGTCGTCCATGGCGACGGTGCAGCCGTGCTCGGCGAGGCGGGTGATCGACTGCACGGCCGGGTCGTCCGGGCGCACGAACACCGACTCGGTCACCTCGAGCACGAGCGTGGCCGGCTCGACGCCGACCTCCACGAGCGCCTGCTTGACGAAGCGCGACGAAGGACGGGTCGCGCAGCTGGATCGTCGAGACGTTGACCGCGACCCGGACGCCGCGGCCCACGCCGCCGCAGCCGACCATCAGCCGCAGCGCCTTGCGCATGATCTGCTGGCCCATCTCGCCGATGAGCCCGGACTCCTCCGCGACCTCGATGAACTCGCCCGGGCTGACGTCGCCCAGGACGGGGTCGTTCCACCGGGCCAGCGCCTCGACGCCGGTGAGGTAGCCCGTCCACACGTCGTAGACCGGCTGGAAGTGCACGTCGACGCCGCCGGCCGCGATGGTGTCGCGCAGCTGGCGCTCCATCAGCTGGCGCCGTCGGCTGCGCGCCGCGAGCGGCTCGCTGAAGACGACCACCCGACCGCGGCCGTCCCGCTTGGCCTGGCGCATCGCCTGCCCCGACGCGGCGATGCCCACCTGCGTGGCGCGGGTGCCGGTGCCGAGCCGGAGCCGGTCGGCCCCGATGCTGACCGAGCACGTCGAGACGGGCGACGCCGGGGACGCCACGCACGCTGCGCGAGACCGCCACCAGCAGCGACTCGGCCAGCTCCCGCACCTCGGTCTCCGTGCCGGAGGCCAGGACGCCGAACTCGTCGCCGCCGAGACGGAAGACGTCGGCGCCGCCGTTCCCGACGTGGTCCTCGAGCGCCTTGGCGACCAGCTGGAGCACCAGGTCCCCGGTCTCGTGGCCGAGCATGTCGTTGACGTCCTTGAAGCCGTCCAGGTCGAGGGTGAGGAACCACCAGCCGCTGTCGCTCGACCGCGAGGACGGGCGTCCACCGGCGAGCTCGTCCAACCGCTCGGACAGCGCGCGGCGGTTGCGCACGCCCGTGAGCGGGTCGCGCCCGGCGAGCCCCGCGAGCCGCTCGAGGAGGCGACGGTTCTGCTGCGCCCGCACGAGCTCGCAGGCGCCGAAGGCGACGACGAAGACGATCGACAGCACCAGGCCGGTGGTGTCGAGCCCCGGGGAGCCGACGAACGTGACCAGCGCCACCAGGAGCATCAGCGTGGACGCGCCGCCGACGACGACCTGCCGCCGCGTCTCCGCGCGGCGGCAGCCGCCGCTCGGGCATCTCGCTCGGGCTGGCGCTGATCGTGCCGAGGCCCGCGATGATGAACGGCCAGACCACGCACCCCGCCAGGGCGCTCACGAACGGCCACGGCCGGCCCTGCAGGACCGCGTGGATCGCGACCACGTCGAAGACGGTGTAGAGCGAGGAAGCCGCCGGCCAGCAGCACCAGGCCGCGGTCGAGCTCGCGGACGGCGGCGATGACGGCGATCGAGGCGACGACGATCTCGAGCACGAGCATCGCGAGCGAGCGGTGCTCGACGCCGGGCCGGTCGACGACGTCCATCAGCACCGTGCGCCACAGCAGCAGCCCGGCGGCGCTGCCCATCATCAGGCCCTCGAGCACGAGCCGGAGCACGCGGCCGGCCTCCCGGGTCCGGCGCGGGACCAGCGCGATGCCGAGCACGGCCGGCACCACCGCGAAGCCCGAGACCAGGTCGCCCGGCATCGGGTAGCCCGGGTAGCCGCCGCGGACCTGCCAGGCGACCAGCAGCTGGCCGGTGCCGAAGACGATCGCGGCCGCTCCGAGCAGGATGCGGAACCACTGCAGCCGCTTCGGCCGGATGCCCAGCGCGGCCACGGCCGCGCCGCCGAGCACGGCGGTGCAGCCTGCTCAGCGCGAGGGCCGACGTCAGCGCGTAGGGCTCGCCCTCCACGGCGCCGCGGAGCACCAGGGCGGTGGCGGCGAGAGGCACACCCGCGAGCGCGACGAGGTGACCTCGTCGCGCGGCGAGGAACGCCCTGTCGCCGACCATGCCTGCTGTATCGGCCGGTCGGGGCCCCGGCTGACTGAGCGGATCGGGTGACCCGTCTCACCCTTCACGCGCCACCGCGGTCACCCGACGAGCCGCTCCAGCACCATCTCCCGGACGCGGGCGGCGTCGGCCTGACCACGCATCTGCTGCATGACCGCCCCGATCAGCGCACCGGCCGCGGCGTGCTTGCCGGCGCGGATCTTGTCCGCGACGTCCGGGTTCGCGGCGATCGCCGCGTCGACCGCCTCGCCGAGCGCACCGTCGTCGCTGACGACCTCGAGCCCACGGGTGGTGGCCACCTGCTCCGGCGACCCCTCGCCCTCCAGGACGCCGTCGAGCACCTGGCGGGCCAGGGGGTCGTTGAGCCGTCCGGAGGCCACCAGGCCGGCCAGCTCGGCCACCTGGCCGGGCGTCACCGGGAGGGCGGCGAGGTCGGTGCCGGTGGCGTTGGCGCGACGGGCGAGGTCGCCCATCCACCACTTGCGGGCCGCGGCGGGCGAGGCCCCCGCGGCCACGGTCGCCTCGATCAGCTCGCCCGCGCCGGCGTTGACGACGTCGCGCAGCTCCAGGTCGGTGAGGCCCCAGTCGGCGGCCCAGCGCGCCCGGCGCACCGACGGCGCCTCCGGCAGCCGCGAGCGCAGGGCGTCGACCCACTCGGGGGTGGACTCGATCGGCACGAGGTCCGGCTCGGGGAAGTAGCGGTAGTCCTCGGCCTGCTCCTTGGACCGGCCCGACGTCGTGACGCCGGTGTCCTCGTGCCAGTGCCGGGTCTCCTGGACGACCCGCTGCCCGGCGTCGAGCCGCGCGGCGTGCCGGGTCATCTCGTACCGCACCGCCCGCTCGACGCTGCGCAGCGAGTTGACGTTCTTGGTCTCCGAGCGGGTGCCGAGCGGGACCGTCGTGCTGCTCGGTGCTCGTGGGCTCCCCGACCTTGGCGCGCAGCGACACGTTGGCGTCGCAGCGCAGCGAGCCCTGCTCCATCCGCACGTCGGAGACCCCGAGCCCGCGCAGGATGTCGCGCAGCGCGCCGACGAACGCCTTGGCGACCTCGGGGGCGCGGTGGCCCGTCCCCTCGATCGGCTTGGTGACGATCTCGATGAGGGGGATGCCGGCGCGGTTGTAGTCGACCAGCGAGTACTCGGCGCCGTGGATGCGACCGGTGGCGCCGCCGACGTGCAGCGACTTGCCCGTGTCCTCCTCCATGTGGGCCCGCTCGATCGGGACCCGGAACGTGAACGCCTCGCCGTGCTCGGACGCCGGCACCTCGATCTCGAGCTCGCCGTCGTGGGCGATCGGCTCGTCGTACTGCGAGGTCTGGAAGTTCTTGGGCATGTCCGGGTAGAAGTAGTTCTTCCGCGCGAACCGGCAGGTCGGGGCGATCTCGCACCCGAGCGCCAGGCCGATGAGCGCCGCGGACTCCACCGCCGTGCGGTTCAGCGCCGGCAGCGCACCCGGGAGCGCCAGGCAGACCGGGCAGACCTGGGAGTTGGGCGCCGCACCGAAGCCGGTGGCGCAGCCGCAGAACATCTTCGACGCCGTGCTCAGCTCGACGTGCACCTCGAGGCCGAGGACGGGGTCGTAGCGGTCGACCACGTCGTCGTACAGGCATCGCGTCGGCTCGCTCACTCGTGACACCACCTCCACCAGCTCGGGGGCGCGGTCGAGCAGCGGACCGCCCCACCTCGCCGTCAGCAGCGACTCCAGCGCGGCACCGACCCGGTAGAGCCGGGCGTCGCCGCGGGCGGGTGCCAGCACCTGGATGCCGGCGGGCAGGCCGTCCTCGTCGGCGAGCCCGCTGGGCAGGCTGAGCCCGGGGACGCCGGCCAGGTTGGCCGGGATCGTGGCGACGTCGTTGAGGTACATCGCCATCGGGTCGTCGAGCTTGTCGCCGAACCGGAACGCCGTGGTGGGCGCGGTGGGCGACACGAGCACGTCGACCTGGTCGAAGGCGTTCTGGAAGTCGCGCTGCACGAGCGTGCGCACCTTCTGCGCGCTGCCGTAGTAGGCGTCGTAGTACCCGGACGACAGCGCGTAGGTGCCGAGGATGATGCGGCGCTTCACCTCGTCGCCGAAACCCGCTGCGCGAGTAGCGGACATGACCCGCTCGGCGTTCACGTCGCCGTCGGTGGGCTCGACCCGCAGGCCGTACCGCATGGCGTCGAACCGGGCCAGGTTCGACGACGCCTCGCTCGGCAGGATCAGGTAGTAGGCGGCGAGCGCGTGCTCGAAGTTCGGGCAGGACACCTCGACCACCTCGGCGCCGGCGCCGGTCAGCAGCTCGACCGCCTCGGAGAACCGGGCCCGGACGCCGGGCTGGTAGCCCTCGCCGCCGAGCTCGCGGACCACGCCGACGCGGACGCCGGACAGGTCGGCCTGCGCGCCCTCGCGGGCGGCCGTCACCAGCGCCTCGAGCGAGGTCGCCGCGCCGGAGGGGTCGCTGCCGAGCGGGTCGTGCAGCGAGGTGGAGTCCATCGGGTCGTGCCCACCGATGACCTGGTGCAGCAGCGCGGCGTCGAGCACCGTCCGCGTGCACGGACCCGCCTGGTCGAGGCTGGACGCGAGCGCGACCAGCCCGTAGCGCGACACCCCGCCGTAGGTGGGCTTGACGCCGACGGTGCCGGTGACGGCGGCCGGCTGCCGGATCGAGCCGCCGGTGTCGGTGCCGATCGCGAGCGGGGCCTCGAACGCGGCGACGGCCGCGGCCGACCCGCCGCCGGACCCGCCGGGGATCCGCCCGAGGTCCCACGGGTTGCGCGTGGGGCCGTACGCGGAGTGCTCGGTGGACGAGCCCATCGCGAACTCGTCCATGTTGGTCTTGCCGAGGACGACGAGGCCGGCCTCCTTCAGCCGGGTGACGAGCGTGGCGTCGTACGGCGGTACCCAGCCCTCGAGGATGCGGGAGCCGACCGTGGTCGGCAGGCCGCGGGTGGCGACGACGTCCTTGACGGCCACGGGCACGCCGGCCAGCGGGCCGATCCGCTCGCCGGCCGCGATCCGCTCGTCGATCGCCCGGGCGCGCTCGACGGCCTCCTCGCGGGCGACGTGCAGGAACGCGTGCACGCCCGAGTCGACGGTGCCGTCGACGGCCGCGATCCGGTCGAGGTGGGCGGTGGTGACCTCCTCGCTGGTGGTCTCCCCCGCGGCGATCGCCTCGCCCAGCTCGGCGGCGGTGCGCCGGGTCCAGTCGCGCGTCACTGCTCCTCCTCCAGGATCCGCGGGACGCGGAACCGGTCCTGCTCGGAGGCCGGGGCGCCGGACAGCGCGGCCTCGGCGCCGAGCGAGGGGCGGACCTCGTCGTCGCGGAAGACGTTGGTGAGCGGCAGCGGGTGCGACGTGGCGGGCACGTCGTCCCCGGCGGCCTGCTCGACCCGGGCCACGGCGTCGAGGATCTGGTCGAGCTGCCCGGCGAGGCGCTCCAGCTCGGCCTGCGAGAGGTCGATCCGGGCCAGCCGGGCCAGGTGCGCGACCTGGTCGGTGGAGAGGGCGGACATGGCGGCGAGTCTAGTGAGGGCCGTCGAGCCGTTTCGTCCCGCGTAGGTTGGCCGGGTGACCGAGCCGAGCCCGACCGCCGCCACCGGGATCGGGTCGTGGCCGGCCGAGCCGGGCGACCACCCGCTCGAGGTGGCCCGGGCCGTGATCGGCGAGCTCGGCGCCGCGCCGGGGATGCCGTACCTGCCCGAGCTGCCCGGCCGCGGCCCCGGGGCGGACCTCACCGGGCGCGGAGCGGCCCTCCTGGTCGAGATGCCGGTCGACCTGCAGCCCAGCGGCTGGCGGTTCGTCGACCGCGCCGGGCCGGGACATGGAGCGGGCCAGGTCGTTCCTGCACGCCGACCTCGACTCCCTCGCCGAGGCGGCGGACGGCTGGTCCGGCCCGCTCAAGGTGCAGGCCTGCGGGCCGTGGACGCTCGCCGCCACGGTGTCGCTGACCCGGGGCGAGCGGGTGGTCACCGACGACGGCGCCGTCCGCGACCTGGTCGACTCGCTGGCCGAGGGTCTCGCGCAGCACGTCGGCGACGTGCGCCGGCTCGTCCCGGGCGCCGAGGTCGTGGTGCAGCTCGACGAGCCCTCGCTGCCGGCCGTGCTGCGCGGCGGGCTGCCCACGGTGAGCGGGTTCGGGAAGCTGTCCGCGGTCGAGCCCGTCGTGGTCGAGGCGGCCCTCACCCGGGTGGTCGACCGGCTGCGGACCGCCGGCGTCGCCACCGTCGTGGCGCACTGCTGCGCGTCGGACGTGCCCATCGGGCTGCTGCGCGCCGCCGGGGTCGACGCGGTCGCCCTCGACACCTCCCTGCTCGGGTCGCGCGGCTGGGAGTCGGTGGCCGTCGCGGTCGAGGCGGGCACGCGGCTCTGGGCCGGGCTGGTGCCCACGTCCGGCCCGCTGCCCGCCACGACCGAGCTGGTCGACCGGCTGCACCGCCCGTGGCGCGACGTCGGTCTCGGCGCCGACCTGCTCGCCGACGTCGTCGTCACCCCCACCTGCGGTCTCGCGGGCTGCACGCCCCGCCAGGCGCGCGCCCTCACGGTGCGCACCGTCGAGCTCGCGGGCGCGCTCGCCGAGGCCGCCCACGCCTGACGACCGCTCTGCGGTGCGGCCCGCTGTCGCACGGCTGCGGCAGGATGGGACGGTGACCGACGAGACCGCCCAGGAGCCCGACGAGCAGGTCCGCCACCGCTGGGTGGTCCTCGCCGGCCGCGTGCGCGACGCGCAGTTCGCGTACTACGTGCGCGACGCGCCCTCGATGAGCGACGGCGACTTCGACGTCCTGCTGCGCGAGCTCGAGGGCCTCGAGGAGCAGCACCCGTCGCTGCGCACGCCCGACTCCCCCACCCAGCTGGTCGGCGGCACGTTCTCCACCGAGTTCAGCACGCACGACCACGTGGAGCGGATGCTCAGCCTCGACAACGCCTTCACCGACGAGGAGCTCGACGCGTGGGCCCAGCGGGTCGAGCGCGACGCCGGCGGCGCCGACGTGCACTACCTGTGCGAGCTCAAGGTCGACGGCCTCGCGGTCAATCTCCTGTACGAGAACGGCCGTCTGGTGCGGGGTCTCACCCGCGGCGACGGCCGGACGGGCGAGGACGTCACCCTCAACATCCGCACCATCGAGGGCGTCCCGCACGTCCTCGTGCCCACCGACGACGCACCGGTCCCGGAGCGGGTCGAGGTGCGCGGCGAGGTGTTCCTGCCCGTCGAGGCGTTCGCCGACCTCAACGCCTCGCTGGTCGAGGCGGGCAAGCCGCCGTACGCCAACCCGCGCAACACGGCGGCAGGATCGTTGCGGCAGAAGGACCCCAAGGTCACCGCGAGCCGACCGCTGAAGATGGTGGTGCACGGCATCGGCGCGCGGAAGGGCTTCGACCTGGTGCTCCAGTCGCAGGCCTACGAGCTCCTGCGCGCATGGGGCCTGCCCACCTCCGACCACGCCGTCGTGGTCGGCACCATGGCGGAGGTGCGCGAGCGGATCGCGTACGTGGGCGAGCACCGGCACGAGGTGGCCGAGCACGAGATCGACGGCCTCGTGGTCAAGGTCGACGAGGTCTCGGTGCAGCGCCGGCTCGGCAGCACCAGCCGCGCGCCGCGGTGGGCGATCGCCTTCAAGTACCCGCCGGAGGAGGTCACCACCACGCTGCTCGACGTCCGGGTGAACATCGGCCGCACCGGCCGGGTCACGCCGTACGGCGTGATGGAGCCGGTCAAGGTCGCGGGGTCCACGGTCGAGCGGGCCACCCTGCACAACGCCGACGAGGTGCGCCGCAAGGGCGTCTGGATCGGCGACACGGTCGTGCTGCGCAAGGCCGGCGACGTGATCCCCGAGATCCTCGGCCCGGTCCTGGTCGACGGCGAGCACCCCGAGGGCGCCCACCCGTTCGAGATGCCGACGCACTGCCCACCCGAGTTCGGCGGCTGCGGCACCGAGCTGCGCCCGGCCAAGGAGGGCGACGTCGACCTGCGCTGCCCGAACACCCGGACCTGCCCGGCCCAGGTGCGCGAGCGGCTGTACCACCTGGCCTCCCGAGGGGCGTTCGACATCGAGGCCCTCGGCGGCGAGGGGGTCGTCGCGCTCGTCGAGGCCGGCGTCGTCACGAACGAGGCCGACGTCTTCGACCTCACCGAGGCCGACCTGCTCCGCACGACGCTGTTCACCCGGGCCGCGAAGAAGGGCGAGGACGCCGACGAGCGCGGTCGCGTCGTCAGCGCCAACGGCCAGAAGCTGGTCGAGAACCTGAGATCGGCCCGGCAGCAGCCGTTCTGGCGGGTGCTGGTCGCTCTGTCGGTGCGGCACGTGGGGCCGACGGCCGCGCGGGCCCTGGCCACCGAGCTGGCCTCGATGGACGCGCTGCGCGCCGCCGTCGAGGGCGACCCGGAGGAGGCGGTCGAGCGGCTGGCCGGCGTCGAGGGCGTGGGGCGCGTCATCGCCCAGTCCCTCGTCGAGTGGTTCGGCGAGGCGTGGCACCGCGACATCGTCGACCGCTGGGCCGCCGCCGGGGTCGTCATGCGCGACGAGCGCGACGAGTCGGTCCCGCGCCACCTCGAGGGCCGCACGATCGTGGTCACCGGCTCGCTCACCGGGTTCAGCCGCGACGAGGCCAAGGAGGCGATCCTGGCCCGCGGCGGCAAGGCGTCCGGCAGCGTGTCGAAGAAGACGTCCTACGTGGTGGTCGGCGACTCCCCCGGCACCAAGGCCGACAAGGCGGCCGAGCTCGGTGTCCCCGTGCTCGACGAGGACGCCTTCCGGGTGCTCCTCGAGCAGGGCCCCGAGGCGGTCGCCGAGGGCGGCTGAGCCTCAAGTCGCGGTCCGTTTCGTCCGAGACAGAGGACGTGCCGGCCGACCGGTCGCACCCGCGCGAGCCGGAGAGGCAGATGTCGACCGCCACCACGGACGAGCTGGTCGCCGCCAGCCGTGCCCGGAACCGGCCGCAGCCCCTCGACCCGATCGCCTTCTGGGCGACGGTGTGGGGCGCGCCGGCGCTGGCGGCCGCGCTCGTGGCGTGGAAGCTCGTCACCGACCCGCTGCCCACGCCCGACCTGGTCTCCGGCACCACCTGGGTCGCGCTCGCCTCGGCCGTCGTCCTCATCCTCGGCGGCGAGCTGCTGCCGGTGATCGGCACCCGGTTCAAGGACCCCACCGGCGTCTCCTGGTCGACCCCCTTCGCCTTCGCCCTGCTCATCGCGTTCGACGCGCTCCCCGCCGTCATCCTGCTGACGATCGCCACGCTGCTGTCCGGTCTGCTCGACCGGCACGCGCCGTTCCGGCTCGCGTTCAACGCCGGCCAGTACGGGCTGTCGATCTTCGCCGCCGACGCCGTGCTGCACCTGTTCGGCGTCCGCGCCTCGCTCGACCAGCCGTGGCACCCGTCGTCGCCGTTCGAGCTGCTGGTGTGCCTGCTCGCGGCGGTCGCCTACTTCCTGGTCAACGAGGTGGTCGTCAGCTTCGTCATCGGCCAGATGACGGCCAGCGGGTTCTGGAACGAGTTCCGCTCCACCCTGCTGTTCGAGATCTCCGTCAACGGCTCGCAGCTGGCGATGGGCCCGATGGTCGCCGCGATGATGGTCGTCTCCCCGCTGATGACGATCCTCGCCGTGATCCCCGTCGCGGCCATCCACCTGTCCGCCGCCGGCCAGATGAAGAACGAGTGGGCCGCGCTGCACGACGACCTCACCGGCCTGGCCAACCGGTCGCAGTTCAACGGCACCACGCGCAAGGCGCTGCGGACGCTCGCCGAGGGCGGCGGCCAGCAGCTCGCGATCCTGCTGCTCGACCTCGACCGGTTCAAGGAGGTCAACGACGTCCTCGGCCACGCCACCGGCGACCGGGTGCTCCAGGAGGTCGCGTCCCGCCTCACCGAGGCGCTGCCCGCGGCCGAGCTGGTGGCCCGCCTCGGCGGCGACGAGTTCACCGTCCTGCTCGAGGTGCCGGACGCCGCCGCGGCGGTGGCCGCGGGCGAGGCGATCGGCGAGGTCCTGCGCCGCCCGTACACCCACGACGGCGGCCAGCTGATCGACATCGACGCCAGCGTCGGCATCGCGATGGCTCCCGAGCACGGCCTCGACCTCGAGACCCTGCTGTCCCGCGCCGACGTCGCGATGTACACCGCCAAGCGCGAGCAGCTCGGCTGCGCCGTCTTCGACCCCACCGCCGCCGCCGTCTCGATCACCCGGCTCGGCATCCTCGGCTCGCTGCGCCGCGCGCTGGAGCTCGAGGAGCTGTACCTGGAGTACCAGCCCAAGATCGACCTCGCGTCCCGGCACCTGGTCGGCGTCGAGGCGCTGGTCCGCTGGCGGCACCCCTCGGGCGTCACGGTCCCGCCGGACGAGTTCATCCCCGCCGCCGAGCAGTCCGGGCTGATGCCGCAGGTCACCGACGCCGTCCTGGAGATGGCGCTCACCCAGTGCGCCGGCTGGCGGCGGCAGGGGCTCGAGGCGCCGGTCGCCGTCAACGTGTCGCTGCGCGACCTGCTCGAGCCCGACTTCGTCGACGGCGTGGCCGCCCGGCTGCGCCGGCACGCGATCCCGCCCTCGATGCTGACCCTCGAGGTCACCGAGCGGGTCCTGGCCCACGACCTCGCCGGCGCCCGCCGCTCGATGGTGCAGCTGAAGAACCTCGGCGTGGTCCTGTCGATGGACGACTTCGGCACCGGGTGGTCCTCGCTGCTGATGCTGCGGACCCTGCCCGTCGACGAGGTGAAGCTGGACCGCTCGTTCGTCAGCCGCGCGGTCGACTCCGACATGGACCAGGCGATCGTCGCCAAGATCGCCGAGCTCGCCCACGCGCTCGGCCTCACCGTGGTCGCCGAGGGTGTCGAGACCGCCCAGGTGCTCGACCGCCTCACCACCCTGGGGTGCGACCAGGCGCAGGGCTGGCACGTCGCCCGCCCGATGGCCGCCGACGTGGTGGTCGCGTGGAGCGAGCAGTGGCTCTCGTCCCCGCAGCGGCTGCGGGTCGACGCCGTCGTGCCGGCCCAGCTGCCCCGGTCCTGACCCCGGCTGCCGCGCGTCCCGACCGGGGCTGCGGCGCGTCCCGACCGGGGCTACTGGCCGAGCATCCCCAGCGCGTCGCGCTCCTCGTTGCGGAACCGGTTGACCACGCCCCGCCGGACGGCCGCGCTGCTGCCGGAGAAGTACGCCATCCCGTTGTCGCGCCCGCGCTCGGCGTAGACGCTCCGGATGATCTCGCTGTCGGTGAGCGTGGCCGGGTCGCGGCCGGCGAGCGCCCGCTCGAAGATGTCGTCGGTCATCCGCCGGTGCTGCACCGAGGTCGACCAGAGCACGTCGCGCAGCGCCGGCGAGCGCTGCTCGAAGTCCAGACCCGGGATCCGCTGCTGCGTCGCCGTGAGCTGCGGCGTGTAGTGGGTGCGCTCGATCGCCTCGTGCTGGGCGGCCGCGAACCCCGTCGGGTCGGTGCGGGCCAGCTCGCGCCAGGCGGCGTTGAACTCAGGGGTGTTGGGGCGCAACCCGTTCAGCGCCGCGTAGTACTCCGGGTGCGTGTCGCGCAGCCCGCGGACGAACTCCTGCACCGAGCCCTGCGTGCTCGAGAACTGGTACATCCCGTAGGAGACGCCGCCGCGGTCGCCGCGGCCGGTCGAGACCGTGCCGGGGTCGCCGTTGGACTCGTACTGCCGGCTGAGCGCGCCCAGGTTCGGGTCGGTGCGGGCGCCGAGGGTCGTCCCCGTCGTGCCGCCGGTCCCCCCGGTGCCGTTGTCGGAGCTGGCCCGCTCCTGGTCGGCCGCGTTGGCCTCCACCTGGTCGGCGGCGCGGGTGACGGCGTCGGACACCGACTGCATCACCGGGCGGAACCACTCGGTCCACGCCGTGCGGAACGACGACTGGTCGTTGCCCGCCCACGCCAGCGCGTCCAGCGCCGACGACGTCGTGGCGGCCGAGCGCTGCAGCTCGGCCACGACGCCCTGCATCGTCGTCCGCAGCGCACGCAGCGCCTGGACGTCCGCCCCCTGGAAGGTCTCTGTGCTCATGCGCCCACGATGCGGCGCGGCGCGCACGGCGACAAGCCCACGGACGCAGGAAGCTTCCGTCCTGTCGGGGTGGAGCCGCGTCAGACCGGGACGGCCGCGGCGGCGGTGGCCGTGATGGTGGCGCTGCCGACGACGCGGTCCCTCGTCGTAGAGCACCACGGTCTGGCCGGCGCTGACGCCGGTGAGGGCGCCCCCGACGTCGACCTGCAGGCCGGCGTCGTCGGCCCTCACCACCGCGCACGGGACGGCGGTGCCGTGCGCCCGCACCTGGGCGTGCAGCGTGCTGCCCGGGCGCCGGCGGGGCGTCGAGCCAGACCACGGCCTCCTCGGCGGTCACCGTCCCGACCGCGAGCGCCTCGGCGGGGCCGACGGTGAGCGTGTTGTCGGCGACCGACACCTCGAGCACGTACCGGGGACGGCCGTCGCCTGCGGGGTCGCCCAGCCGCAGCCCGCGGCGCTGGCCCACCGTGTAGCCCTGGGCGCCGTCGTGGGTGCCGACGGTTCGGCCGTCGCGGTCGAGCACGGCGCCGGGCCGCCGCGGGATGCGGGCGTCGAGGAAGCCGCGGGTGTCGCCGTCGGGGATGAAGCAGATGTCGTGGCTGTCGGGCTTGGCCGACACCGACAGCCCGCGCCGGGCCGCCTCGGCCCGCACCTCGTCCTTCGACGCCGCCGTGCCCAGCGGGAACAGCGACCGGGCCAGCCGCTGCGGCGGCAGGACGGCCAGGACGTAGGACTGGTCCTTGGCGGCGTCGGCGGCGCGCAGCAGCCGCGGCGGGTCGCCCGGCTCGACCCGCGCGTAGTGGCCGGTGGCGACGGCGTCGAAGCCGAGGGCGACCGCCTTGTCGAGCAGGGCGGCGAACTTGATCCGCTCGTTGCAGCGCACGCACGGGTTGGGGGTGCGTCCGGCCGCGTACTGCTCGACGAAGTCGTCGACGACGGCCTCGGTGAACTGCTCCGCGAGGTCCCAGACGTAGAACGGGATCCCGATGACGTCGGCGGCGCGGCGCGCGTCGCCGGCGTCCTCGATCGTGCAGCAGCCGCGGGCACCGGTGCGGCCGGTGGCCGGGTTGCGGGCCAGCGCCATGTGCACGCCGACGACGTCGTGCCCGGCGTCGACCGCCCGGGCCGCGGCCACCGCGGAGTCGACGCCGCCGCTCATCGCGGCCAGCACCTTCATCGCAGCCGGGCGGCCAGACCTGCGCCGCGGGCGCGCTCGACGACCGCGCCGATCTCGGTGACCACGGCCTTGACGTCGACCTCGGTGGTGGTGCGGCCGAGGCTGAACCGCAGGGCGCCGCGCGCCTCGTGGTCGGGGATGCCCATCGCGCTGAGCACGTGGCTCGGCTGCGGCACGCCGGCCTGGCACGCCGAGCCGGTGGAGCACTCGATGCCGCGGGCGTCGAGGAGGTAGAGCAGCGAGTCGCCCTCGCAGCCGGGGAAGGTCAGGTGCGCGTTGCCCGGCAGGCGGTCCGGACCCGGGGCCGGCGCCGCGCAGCACGGCGTCGGGCACGGCCTCGAGCACACCCTCGACCAGCGCGTCGCGCAGCCGGCCGACCCGCAGCGCCTCGTCCTCGCGGTCGCGCGACGGCCAGCTCCGCGGCGACCGCGAGCGCGACGACCGACGGGGAGTCGAGGGTGCCCGAGCGGATCCCGCGCTCCTGGCCACCGCCGTGCAGCACCGGCACGAGGTCGAGCCCGCTGCGCAGCACCAGCGCGCCGACGCCGATCGGACCGCCCATCTTGTGGCCGGACAGGGTGAGCGCGTCGAGCCCGCTGGCCGCGAAGTCGACGGGCAGGTGGCCCACCGCCTGGACGGCGTCGGCGTGCACGGGGACGCCGTGCTCGGCGCACAGCGCGACGACCTCGGCCACCGGCTGCACCGTGCCGACCTCGTTGTTCGCCCACATCACCGACACCAGCGCGACGGCGTCCGGGTCCTTGGCGATCTCGGCGCGCAGGACGTCGACGTCGACGCGACCCTCGGCGTCGACCGGCAGCCAGACCAGCTCGGCGTCCTCGTGCTCGCCGAGCCAGACCGCCGGGTCGACGACGGCGTGGTGCTCGACCGCGCTGAGCAGCACCTTGCGGCGGCGCGGGTCCTCGGCGCGGCGCTGCCAGTACAGGCCCTTGATGGCGAGGTTGTCGGCCTCGGTGCCGCCGGAGGTGAGCACCACCTCGTTCGGTGCCGCACCGACCGCGGCCGCGAGCCGCTCGCGCGACTCCTCCACCACGCGGCGCGCGCGGCGTCCCGAGGTGTGCAGCGACGACGCGTTGCCGCCCACCGCGAGCTCCTCGGTGAGGGCCTGCAGCGCGAGCGGGTGGATCGGGGTGGTCGCCGCGTGGTCGAGGTAGACCGACGTCGGACCGAGGGCCGGTGTCACGACCTGAGTCTAGGTCGCCTCGCCCCGGCCCTCTCGTCGAGTGCCGTGCGGGTCAGCCCTTGGACTTCTCGACGGCCTCGGTGGCCTGCGGCAGCACCGTGAACAGGTCGCCGACGACGCCGAAGTCGACCAGCTCGAAGATCGGCGCCTCCTCGTCCTTGTTCACCGCGACGATCGTCTTGGACGTCTGCATGCCGGCCCGGTGCTGGATCGCGCCGGAGATGCCCGCGGCCACGTACAGCTGCGGCGAGACCTGCTTGCCGGTCTGGCCGACCTGGTTGGCGTGCGGGTACCACCCGGCGTCGACGGCGGCGCGGCTGGCGCCGACGGCGGCGCCGAGCGAGTCGGCGAACGCCTCGACGGCGGCGAAGTCGCCGTTGGTGCCGCGACCGCCGGAGACCACGATCGCGGCCTCGTTCAGGTCGGGACGGCCGGTGCGCTCGCGCGGCTTGCGGTCGGTGACCTCGGCGGCCGTGGCGGCCTCGGTCAGGCTGACGGTGACGGTCTCCGTGGCGGGCGTGCTGCTCACGGCCTCCGGGGTGGCCGAGTTCGGCTTCACCGTGATGATCGGCGTGCCCCGGGTGACCTTCGCCTGCACCGTGTACGAGCCGGCGAACACCGACTGCGTGGTGACCGGACCGCCGTCGCCCGCCTGGACGTCGACGGCGTCGGTGATCAGGCCGGACGAGGTCTTGATCGACAGCCGGGCCGCGATCTCCTTGCCCTCGGCGCTGGACGGGATCAGCACGGCCGCCGGCGAGGTCTGCGCGACCAGCTGGGCGAGCACCTCGGCCTTGGGCGCCACCAGGTACCGGGTGACCTGCTCGTCGTCGACGACGTAGATCTTCTCGGCGCCGAACTCGGCCAGCGCCGCGGCGGCCTGGTCGGCGCCCTGGCCGATGAAGACGGCCGACGGCTCGCCGAGGCGGCGGGCGATGGTCAGCAGCTCGGACGTGGTCTTGCGGACGGCGCCGTCGACGTGGTCGACGAGGACGAGGACCTCAGCCATGGTGTCTCTCCTACGGTCTCGTGGACTGTCTCGGGGACGTGCTCAGACGAACTTCTTGGCGACGAGGAACTCGGCCAGCTTCGCGCCGCCGTCGCCCTCGTCGTTGACGACCTGCCCCGCCTCGCGCGGCGGGCGGGCCGCGAACGACTCGACCGTCGTCCACGCGGCGCCCTGGCCCACCTCGCCGGCGTCGACCCCGAGGTCGGCGAGCGACCAGGTCTCGAGCGGCTTCTTCTTCGCGGCCATGATCCCCTTGAACGAGGGGTAGCGCGGCTCGTTGATCTGGTCGGTGACGCTCACCAGCGCGGGCAGCGTGCGCCGTGATCGTCTCGGTCGAGGCGTCGCCGTCGCGGCGGATGGTGACCGTGCCGCCCTCGACGCCGAGCTCGGAGGCCATCGTCACCTGCGGCAGGCCGAGACGCTCGGCGATCATCGCGGGGACGACGCTCATCGTGCCGTCGGTGGAGGCCATGCCGGTGAGGACGAGGTCGGCGCCGCCGATCTTCTCGACCGCCTTCGCGAGGACCAGCGAGGTGGCGGGGGCGTCCGAGCCGGCGATCGCGTCGTCGAGCACGTGGACGCCGGAGTGGGCGCCCATCTGCAGCGCCTTGCGGACGGCGTCGGTGGCCTGCTCCGGGCCCATGGTCAGCACCACGACCTCGCCGTCGGCGGCCTCCACGAGCTTGAGCGCCTCCTCGACCGCGTACTCGTCGAGCTCGGACAGCAGCCCGTCGACGTCGCGGCGGTCGGTGGTGTTGTCGGCAGTGAAGGTGCGCTCGGCCTGGGCGTCCGGGACGTACTTGACGCAGACGACGATCTTCATGGCGGGACGGGTCCTCCCTGCAGGCGGGCTGGCACGCACGGTCGGTGCGGCTCTCGGCGTCCACCCTGCCACCCCGGCGGGAGCGGCTGCGGCTCGGGTGAGCGAACGCACAGCCACGTTACCCGCGGGTAACGTCCGGCTCCACCGGAGGTGACGTGACGCCCGGCACACGGGACGGCCTGTGCCACAGTCTCGTCCGTGCTCGCGCCCGTGCCGGTGCGACCGCCACCGTCCGCGGGTGGGGTGGTCGGCACCCTCGCCGTGGTCCTGCACTCGCACCTGCCGTGGGTGCTCGGCCACGGCCGCTGGCCGGTCGGCGAGGAGTGGCTGCACCAGGCCTGGACGGGGTGCTACCTGCCCGTCGTCGACGTGCTGCGCCGGCTGGCCGACGAGGGGCGCCGCGACCTGCTGACCCTCGGGGTGACGCCGGTGCTCGCCGCCCAGCTCGACTCCCCCGCCGGGCTGCGCGCCGTGCGGGAGTGGACGGCCGACTGGTCGCTGCGGGCGCAGGAGGCGGCGCTGCGGCCCGAGCCGGGGATGCGCGCCCACGCGGCGGCGCAGTTCCGCGCGGCCGCCGCGGCGCAGCGACGCGCTGGCCGGTCCGTGGCGGGCGGGCGGCAGCACGGTGCTGCGCGACCTCGCCGACCGCGGCGTGGTGGAGCTCCTCGGCGGCCCGGCGACCCACCCCTTCCTCCCGCTGCTCGACGACGCCGTGGCCGGGCTGGCCCTGCAGGCCGGCCTCGACGACGCGCGCTGGCGCACCGGCCGCACCCCGGTCGGGGTGTGGTCGCCCGAGTGCGGCCACCGCGCCGGCCTGGAGCGGGTGCTCGCGGGGCTCGGGGTGCGCCACGCGGTGCACGACCAGGCGACGCTGCTCGCGTCCGGACGCGCGGTCGGTGCCGGCTGGCGGATGTCGGGGACGCCGGTGGTCGCGGCGGCGCGCGACCTCTCGGTGACCGACCTGGTCTGGTCGTCCCGCTCGGGCTACCCGACCCACCCGGTGTACCGCGACTTCCACGCCGTCGACGCCGGGTCGGGGCTGCGGCCGTACGCCGTCACCGGCCTCGACGTCGACCAGAAGAACTGGTACCAGGCAGATCTCGCCGCGCAGCAGGTGCAGCGCGACGCGCAGGCGTTCGTGGCGGCCGCGCGGGAGCGGTTGCTGGCGCTGCGGGCCGAGCGGGGGTCCCCCGGGCTGGTGGTCGTCGCCTGGGACACCGAGCTGTTCGGCCACTGGTGGCACGAGGGCCCGGCCTTCCTCGAGGCCGTGCTGCGGGCGCTCCCGGCGGCCGGGGTACGGCGGCGTCGCTGCGCACCGCGCTGCACGGACCGGACGCCGTGGTCGACGGCGAGGTCGACCTCGCCGACGGGTCGTGGGGCGCGGGCAAGGACTTCTCGGTCTGGTCGGGCCCGGCCGTGCGCGACCTCGTCGACGAGGGCTGGTGGGTGCAGCGACGGCTGCTCGACGTGCTGGCGCGCGAGCGCGCCGGCGGCGGGCTCGCCGACGGGCGGCGTCCCGACCTCGACCAGCTCGTGCGGCAGGCTCTCCTCGTGCTCTCGAGCGACTGGGCGTTCATGGTGACCCGCGACCAGGCGGCCGCCTACGCGCGCGACCGCGAGGCCGGACACCGCGCGCGCTTCCACCGGCTCGCCGCCCTGCTCGACGGCGGCCGGTCGCCGGACGCCGGGTAGGACGCGGGGGCGGAGGCAGGAGGCGGCGCAGGAGGCACGTCGCCAGCGCGGCACCGACGACCCGTTCCCGTGGCTCGACGCCCGCCCGCTCGCGGCCCGGTGGGCCGGATGAGGGTCCTGCACGTCGCGTGGGAGCACCCGCCCGTGGTCTACGGCGGGCTCGGCCACCTGGTGGCCGACCTCGCCGCCGCCCAGGCCGCAGCCGGCCACCAGGCCGGGGTGCTCGCGCTCGGCCACGACGTCACCGGTGCCGACCGGCTGCGCGACGTGCCGACGATGGAGGTGCGCGACGGCGTGCGGGTGCAGCGCGTGCCGCTGCCGGGCGCTCCGGACGGCCCGTGGAGCGGGACCGAGCTCGTCGACGCCGCCGCCGCGCTGGCCGTCCCCGTGTCCGCGGCGGCCTCGGCGCTGCCGCGCACGGACGAGGCGGTGGTGGTCCACTCGCACGACTGGATGACGGCTGCGGCCGGGGCGGCGGCCGCGGAGGCGCTGGGTGCGCCGTGGGTGCACAGCGTCCACGCCACCGAGTTCGGACGCCGGTCCGGCCGACTCGACGGCGACCTGCCCCGCGCGGTGCACGCCGCCGAACGTGCTGCGGTGCAGGCCTTCTCGTCGCGACGTCGCCCTGATGCCGTCCTGGTGTGCTCGGAGCCGATGCGCACCGAGGTGGTGGGCGTCCTGGGTGCCGACCCGTCCCGCGTGCACGTCGTCCCCGCCGCGGTCGACGCCGACGCGTGGGTCGCGCCGCCCGCGGACGCCGACCGCGCCCGCTCGCTGTGGGTTCCCGCCGACGGCCCGCTGCTGGTGGCGGCCGGGCGGCTGGAGTGGGAGAAGGGGTTCTCGACCGTGCTGCGGGCGCTGCCCGCGGTGGCCCGCCGCCACCCCGGCGTGCGGCTCGTCGTCGCCGGCGACGGCTCGTACCGTCCGACCCTCGAGGCGCTGGCGGCCGAGGTCGGCGTCGCCGACCGCACGACGTGGACCGGGTGGCTCGAGCACGCCCCGCTGCGTGCCTTGCTGTCGGTGGCGGGCGCGGTGCTGGTCACCAGCCGCTACGAGCCGTTCGGGCTGGTGGCCCGGCAGGCCCAGGCCGCCGGTGCGCCCGTCGTCGTCACCGAGGTCGGCGGGTCTCGCCGAGGCCGTCGACCCGGGCGTCACCGGCCTGCGGATCGCCTCCGGCGACGTCGACGACCTCGCCGCCCAGGTGTCGGGCCTGCTGGCCGATCCCCGCCGCGCCGCCACCCTCGGCGACGCCGGCCGCGCGGCCGTCCGGGCCTGGACCCCCGCCGCCATGGCCGGGGCCGTCACGGCCCTCTACCCCACATGACCCGCCTCGCTCACCGCCCCGCGCACCTCGCTCACCCAGCCCACACGGCACCGGCTCGGACCTGTGGGCTGGCCGAGCGAGGTGGGTCGTCCCCAGGCGCGGGCTCCGTCCACAGATGGGCCGTCACCCGTTCCGCCCGACCCCTCGGCGCGCCGACGCTGGCCCGGTGCCCGAGCTGCCGTTCGTCGTGAGCCGCCGCCGCGAGCTGGTGGCGGCGGGCTGGAGCGAGCGCCAGGTCGACCACGCGCTGCGCACCGGCCGGTTGCACCGGCTGCGGCGCGGCGTCTACGCCGACGGGCGACGCTGGGCGTCCGCCGACCGCACCGCCCGGCACCGTCTGGAGGCGACCGGCCTCGGCCTCGTCCTGCGGCCCGCGGGCGGCGCCGTGAGCCACGCCAGCGCGGCGGTGCTGCTGGGTCTGCCCCTTCCGTTCGGTGCGACGCCCGTCTGGGGCACGGTGCCACCCGCGATGCCCACGAGATACGGAGGAGGCACGAGCGTGCTGTCGGCGACGCTTCCTCTCCGGGACGTCCGGACGAACGGCCGCCTCGTGCGGACCTCGCTCGCACGTACCGTCGCGGACTGCCTGCGGCACCTGTCGACGGTCGACGCGATCGCCGTCGCCGACGCCGCCCTGCACCTGAGGCCGCAGGCGTGGCCGGCGGTCCAGCAGGTCCTGGACGACTGCGCGCGGTGGCCGCTGCACCGTCGCGGGACCTACCGGTGGTCGCTCGCGGACGGGCGACGCGAGTCCCCGCTCGAGTCGTGGTCGTGGGTGGCGGCGGTGCGGCAGGGACTGCCCGTCCCCGAGCCGCAGGTCGACGTGTACGACGAGCGAGGGGTCTTCCTCGGACGCGTCGACGCGTGGTGGCCCGAGCACGGCGTGGTCGGCGAGGTCGACGGGCTCACCAAGTACGGGCTCGGCGCGGCGGCGACGGACCGCGACGGGGTGCGGCGGGCGGTCGAGGCGGTCGTCGCCGAGAAGCAGCGGGAGGACCTGCTGCGCCGGACCGGGCTGCACGTCGTCCGCTGGGGGACGGCTGAGCTGCGTCGTGAGGACAGCTGGGGCAGGACGGTGGCGGCGGAGCTGCGCCGTGGGGACCCGGCCCGGGTGCGCGCGCACCTGGTGCCCGCGCCGCCCCTGCACCCGCTCGGGACCCACCTGGCTCGCTCAGCCCACACCTCTTCGGCAGGGTGATGTGGGCTGGGTGAGCGAGGTGCCCGATGGGCCGAGCGAGAGGGGATCAGGGGGCGGACAGCCGGCGGACGGCCTCGCGGTCGTCCTCGTACGCCTTCGCCACCTGGTCGGCGGTGACGGGCTGCTGCTCGTCCACGTCAGCGGCCGGTGAACTTCGCCTTGCCGGGGCCGTCCTGCACGAACGACTCCATGCCGATCGCACGGTCCTCGGTGGCGAACAGCGCCGGCGAACGCCGCCCGCTCGATCTCCAGACCGGTCGTGAGGTCGACCTCCAGCCCGCTGTCGATCGCCTCCTTCGCGGCGCGCAGCGCGTAGGCGGGTCCGCCGACGTAGCGCGAGACCAGCTCTCGCGCAGCCGAGTACACGTCGTCCGGCGCGACCACCTTGTCGACCAGGCCGATCGCGAGCGCCTCGTCGGCGGCCACGAAGCGGCCGGAGAAGATCAGGTCCTTGGCCTTCGACGGGCCGACGAGCCGCGGCAGCCGCTGGGTGCCGCCGGCGCCCGGGATGATGCCGAGCAGGATCTCGGGCTGGCCGAGCTTGGCGTCGTCGCCGCAGACCCGGAAGTCGCAGCAGAGCGCGAGCTCGCAGCCGCCGCCGAGCGCGTAGCCCGGTGATCGCGGCGACGGTGGGCTTCGGGATGGCCGCGATCGCCGTGAACGACGACTGCAGCGCGCGGCCGCGGTCGACCATGTCGGTGTACGCGAGGCCCTGCATCTCCTTGATGTCGGCACCCGCGGCGAAGACCTTCTCGCCGCCGTAGACGACCACCGCGGAGACGTCGCGCCGCTCGGTGGCCTCGGCCGCCGCCGCGGCGAGCCCGGCCTGGATGGTGGAGTCGAGCGCGTTCATCGGCGGCCGGTCGATCCTGATCGTGCCGATCCCGCCCTCGACCTCGAGCCGCACGTGCTGCGACATCCGCTCGCCCCTCTCGCCCGGCCCGGGGTGCCCGGGCTCGCTGGGAGGCGAGCCTATCCGCGCGGCCGGCGAGGACGGTCAGGCACCGGTCAGGAGCCGGTGCCCTCGACCTGCTCGTGCCAGCCGCCGACCGCGGCCAGGACGGCCTGCACGCTCGTGCGGACCAGCACCGGGAGGTCGGCGCCCTCGGTCACCACCGAGTCGACCGCCACCACCAGCACGCCGCCGTGCACGCTCAGCTTGGCCAGGTTGTGGGTGGCGCTCACGACGCTCGCGGCCCGCAGCCAGTCGACCTCGTCGTGCTCCGTCGGGGCGGTGATGCGCCACTGGCCGAACACCCGCATCAGCGCCGGGTCGGCGTCGACGCAGCGGACGAAGAGCTTCTGCTCGGCGGTGTGGAACGCGACGTCGCCGTCGTCGTCCAGGCTCGGGGCGAGGCCGTCGTCGACCAGGACGTCGAGCACGCGTCCGCGCAACGGGTGCTCGTCGGCGGGCGGCGGGAAGCTGGGAACGGACGTCGGGTCGCTCACCGGTCCACGGTAACCGTCGGTCAGACTGCTCCCGTGACAGCACCGAGCGGCGCGCCCGCCGTCGCGACCACCCGGCCGTACCCGCTGGGCGTGCACCTGCGCGCGGACGGCGGCGGCGCCGACGCGGCGGTCTTCGCCGCCCACGCCGAGCGGGTCGAGGTGTGCCTGCTCGACGACGACGGCGCCGAGACCCGGACGGCGCTGCCCCGGTGCACCGACGGCGTCTGGCACGGGCACGTGCCGGATGCGCGCGCCGGCCAGCGGTACGGGCTGCGCGTGCACGGCCCGTGGGACCCCGCGGCGGGGCACCGGCACAACCCGGCCAAGCTGCTCCTCGACCCGTACGCCCGCGCCGTCACCGGCGACATCCGTTGGGGGCAGGCCGTGTTCGGGCACGTCGTCGACGACCAGTGGCGCCCGCAGGACGGCCCGGCGGCGCACGGCGGAGCCCGGTGGCAGGACTCCACCGACAGCCTCGGCCACGTCCCCACCGGGGTCCTGCTCGGACCGACCGACCCGCCGAGGAGCACCCGGCCGGACGTGCCCTGGGACCGCACCGTGGTCTACGAGGCGCACCTGCGGGGGCTGACGATGCGCCACCCGGCCGTCCCCGAGGACCTGCGCGGCACCTGGGCGGGGCTGGCGCACCCGGCCGTGGCCGAGCACCTCGTCGGCCTCGGCGTCACCGCGCTCGAGCTGCTCCCGGTGTTCGCGGTCGGTGACGAGCCGGCGCTGGTGCAGCGCGGGATGCGCAACTACTGGGGCTACAACCACCTGTCGTTCTTCGCCCCCGAGCCGCGGTACGCCAGCGCGGCCGCGCGCTCGGCCGGTGCGGCCGCGGTGGCCGCGGAGGTCGTCGGTGCCGTCGACGCGCTGCACGAGGCCGGGCTCGAGGTCTGGCTCGACGTCGTCTACAACCACACCTGCGAGGCGGGCGCCGACGGGCCGACGCTGTCGTTCCGCGGCGTCGACAACGCCTCGTACTACCGGATGGACGAGCACGGCCGCGACCTCGACGTCACCGGCTGCGGCAACACCGTCGACTTCTCGCACCCGCGCGTGGTCGCGATGGCGCTGGACTCGCTGCGGCACTGGGTGACGGCGTACGGCGTCGACGGCTTCCGGTTCGACCTCGCGCCGGCACTGGCCCGCGGCGACTCGCGGCGCGGCGCCGACTCGTTCAAGCCCGACCACCCGTTCCTGGTGGCGGCCCGCGCCGACCCGGTGCTGCAGGGCGCGAAGCTCGTGGTCGAGCCCTGGGACGTCGGCACGCACGGGTGGCGCACCGGGCAGTTCCCGCCGCCGTTCGCGGAGTGGAACGACCGGTTCCGCGACGGCGTCCGCTCGTTCTGGCTCGCCGACGCGGCGCACGCCCTCGGCCCCTCGGACGGGCACCCGCGCTCGGACCTGCGCGACCTCGCGACCCGGCTGGCCGGGTCGTCGGACCACTTCGCGACGGCGGCCTCGGCGGACCGCGTGGCGCGCTCGGCCTGGGCGAGCGTCAACTTCGTCTCGGCGCACGACGGCTTCACCCTCGCCGACACCACGGCCTACGCGCACAAGCACAACGGCGCCAACGGCGAGGGCAACCGCGACGGCCACGGCGACAACCGCTCCTGGAACCACGGCGTCGAGGGCCCGACCGACGACGAGGCCGTGCATGCGGTCGCGGCACGCGTCCGGGCTGGCGCTGCTGTCGACGCTGCTGCTGTCGACCGGCACGCCGATGCTGCTGGCCGGCGACGAGATCGCCCGCAGCCAGGGCGGCAACAACAACGCCTACTGCCTCGACGACGAGACCACCTGGGTCGACTGGGACCTCACGGCCACCGGCCGGTCGACGCTCGAGGCCGTGCGCCGCCTCACGCGGCTGCGGCGCGAGCTCGCCCCGCTGCGCCAGGCCACCCGTCCGGACGGGCGGACCGTGCACGACGACGGCACCACCGACCTGGCCTGGTTCGGCCCCGACGGCCGCCGGATGGACCACGACCGCTGGCACGACCCGGTGCTGCGGACGCTGCAGATGTTCCTGCACGGCCACCCGCTCGGCGAGCCCGCGGTGCTGCTCGTCGTCCAGGGCCACCACGACCCGGTCGACGTGACGCTCCCCGGCGAGCCCTGGGGCTCGGCGTGGGAACCCGCTGTGGGACAGCGCCGCCCACGCCGCCGGCGACCCGCTGCCCGGAGCGGGTCGACGGCGGCACGACGGTCGCGCTGCCCGGCCGGACGGTGCGGCTCTACCGCACCTGACCGGTCGGCGGGCCCGTCGCCCGCGGCGTCAGGCGTTGACGACCAGGCCGGTCTCGGCGGTGTTCGCCAGGCCGGCGTGGCGCGGGAGGATCCGCACGGTGTAGCCGAACGCGCCGGTGCGGCGCAGGGTGAGGTCGCCGGCGAACCGGTGCCGGCCGTCCTCGTAGGTGTCGGTGTGCTCGAGCACCTGCGAGGCCGTCCCGGTGAGCTCGTCGGAGTCGTTGACCCGGCCGTGCAGGACCTCGACGCTGACGTCGGACGGGTCGAGGTCGCCCAGCGAGACGAACGCGCTGACGTGCAGCACCTCGCCGATCTGCGGGGAGTCGCCGATGCCGGAGGACTCCACGTGGTCGACCCGCACCGCGGACCAGCCCTGGCGCACCTTGGCCGTCCACGTGGCGAGCTCCTTCGCGCCGTCGTAGCCCGGCCCGTTCATCGCGGTGCCGCTCTCGAACGCCGGCAGGTACAGCCGCTGCACGTAGTCGCCGACCATCCGCGAGGCCAGCACCTTCGGGCCGAGGGTGCCGAGGGTGTGCCGCACCATCTCGAGCCACCGGCCCGGCAGGCCCTCGGCGTCGCGGTCGTAGAACATCGGCGCGACCTGCTTGGCGACCAGGTCGTACAGGCCGGCGGCCTCCAGGTCGTCGCGCTTGTCGGCGTCCTCGACGCCGTCGGCGGTCGGGATGGCCCAGCCGTTCTCGCCGTCGAACCACTCGTCCCACCAGCCGTCCAGGATGGACAGGTTGAGGCAGCCGTTGAGCGCCGCCTTCATCCCGGACGTGCCGCAGGCCTCGAGCGGGCGCAGCGGGTTGTTCAGCCAGACGTCGCAGCCCGGGTAGAGGGTCTGCGCCATCTTGATGTCGTAGTTCGGCAGGAAGATGATGCGGTGCCGCACCTCGGGGTCGTCGGCGAACTGCACGAGCTGCTGGATCAGCCGCTTGCCCTGGTCGTCCGCGGGGTGCGACTTGCCGGCGATCACCAGCTGCACCGGGCGCTCGGGGTCGAGCAGCAGCGCCTTGAGCCGGTCGGGGTCGCGCAGCATCAGCGTGAGCCGCTTGTAGGTGGGCACGCGGCGGGCGAAGCCGATGGTGAGCACGTCCGGGTCGAGCACGTCGTCGACCCAGCCCAGCTCGGCCGGGCTCGCGCCCCGCTTCAGCCAGGACGAGCGCACCCGCGCCCGCGCGTCGGCCACCAGCTGCGCGCGCAGCTCGCGGCGCACGGCCCAGATCTCGGCGGCCGGCACGTCGCCGACCTGCTCCCAGCCCGCGGCGCCCTCGGCGAGCTCGGCGCCGACGTGCTTCTCGGCGACCTCGAACACGCGCCGGTCGACCCAGGTGGGGGCGTGCACGCCGTTGGTGATCGAGGTGATCGGGACCTCGGTGTCGTCGAAGCCCGGCCACAGGCCGTCGAACATGCCGCGGCTGACCTCGCCGTGCAGCTGCGAGACGCCGTTGGCGCGCTGCGCGAGCCGCAGGCCCATCACGGCCATGTTGAACACGCCGGCCTCGCCGCCGGGGTAGTCCTCGGCGCCGAGCGCCTGCACCCGGTCCATCGGCAGGCCCTCGAGCGCGCCGGAGCCGCCGAGGTACTGCTCGATCTGGTCGCTGCCGAACCGGTCGATGCCGGCCGGGACGGGGGTGTGGGTGGTGAAGACGGTGGCGGCGCGGCCCGCGGCGAGCGCCTCGTCCCAGCTCAGGCCCTCGCCCATCAGCTCGCGGATGCGCTCCAGGCCGAGGAAGCCGGCGTGGCCCTCGTTGGTGTGGAACACCGCGGGGGCCGGGGCGCCGGACAGCCGCGACCAGATCCGCAGCGCGCGGACGCCGCCGATGCCGAGCAGCATCTCCTGCTGCAGCCGGTGCTCGCCGCCGCCGCCGTAGAGGCGGTCGGTGATGGTGCGCGCGAGGTCGTCGTTCTCCTGCACGTCGGAGTCGAGCAGCAGCAGCGGGACGCGGCCGACGTCGGCCTTCCAGACGTGGGCGTGCAGCGCGCGGCCCCCGGGGAGCTCGATGCTCACCAGGGCCGGCGTGCCGTCCTCCTCGCGCAGGAGCGTCAGCGGGAGGCCGTCCGGGTCGAGCACGGGGTAGGTCTCGGTCTGCCAGCCGTCGGCCGACAGGGCCTGCTTGAAGTAGCCGCTCTTGTACATGAGGCCGACGCCGGTGATCGGCACGCCGAGGTCGGAGGCGCTCTTCAGGTGGTCGCCCGCGAGGATGCCGAGGCCGCCGGAGTACTGCGGCAGCACCGAGGTGATGCCGTACTCGGGGCTGAAGTAGGCGATCGAGGCCGGCTTCGGCTCGGGCAGGTCCTGGTACCAGCGCGGCGCGGTGAGGTACTCGCGCAGGTCGGCGGAGGCCTGCTCCACCTTCGCGACGAAGGCCGGGTCGTCCGACAGCTCGGTGAGGCGCTCCGGCGCCAGGTCGCCGAGCAGGCGGATCGGGTCGTGCCCGAGCTCGGCCCAGCGCCTGGGGTCGATCTGCTCGAACAGGTCGCGGGTGGCGGGGTGCCACGACCAGCGCAGGTTGATCGCCAGCTGGCCCAGGGCCGAGATGGTGCCGGGCAGGACGGTGCGGACGGTGAACCGCCGGATCGCTCTCACGACGGGGCAGCGTACGTGAGCCGGCGGGCCGACACGCCGGGACCCGGCAAGAGGTTGCGCCGCGTGCAAGAAGTTGCTCCGGATCGCGCCCGGTGCGTCGCCCTCGGTAGCGTGGCCGAGGTGAGCCGCGACAAGCGCAGCAAGCGCCCCACGTCCGCAGCACCCCCTCCCCCGACCCCGGCCGCTCCGCCGGCAGCACCGGCGCCATCGGGAGCACAGGCAGCACCGGCAGCGCCAGCCCCACCGGCCGCCCGACCGGCCGCGATCGACCGGTCCGACCTCACCGGCCGGTTCCCGGTGCTCGAGGTCGGTCCCGTCGTCGACGGCGGCCGCTGGCCGGCGCGCGCGTCCGAGGGCGAGGTCGTCCCGATCACGGCGACGGTGTTCCGCGAGGGCCACGACGCCGTCGGCGCCACCGCCGTGCTGCACCGGCCGGACGGCTCGGAGCACAGCCGGGTGCGGCTCACCGAGACCGACCACGGCCTGGGCCGCTGGCTCGGCCACGTGGTGCCGGACGCCCCGGGCGAGTGGACCTTCACGGTCGAGGCGTGGGACGACCCCTACGGCACGTGGGAGCACGACGCCGTCATCAAGGTGGCCGCCGACGTCGACACCGAGCTGATGCTCACCGAGGGCGCCCTGCTGCTCGAGGACGCCGCCCACGACGCCGCGCACGAGGCCACCCACCGCGCAGCACCTGCTCGACGCCGTGACGGGTCTGCGCGACGCCGACCGCCCGGCGGAGGCGCGCCTGGCCGCCGGCACGTCGGCGCACGTGCACCAGGCGCTGGAACGCGTCCCCGTCCGCCGGGGCGTCACCGTGGCCGGTCCGTTCCCGCTGCGGGTGCAGCGGCAGCGCGCCCTGTACGGCTCCTGGTACTCGTTCGTCCCGCGCTCGGAGGGCGCCGTCCGCGACCCCGCCACCGGGGCGTGGACGTCCGGCACCCTGCGCACGGCCGCGGAGCGGCTGCCGGCCATCGCCGAGATGGGCTTCGACGTGGCGTACGTGCTGCCGCTGCACCCGATCGGCGAGACGAACCGCAAGGGCCGCAACAACACGCTCACGACCGAGCCGGGCGACCCGGGCTCGCCGTACGCGATCGGGTCCGCCGACGGCGGGCACGACGCGATCCACCCCGACCTCGGGACGTGGGAGGACTTCGACGCGTTCGTCGCGACGGCGAAGGGTCTCGGCCTCGAGGTCGCGATGGACCTCGCGCTGAACTGCTCGCCCGACCACCCGTGGGTGGCCGCGCACCCGGAGTGGTTCACCACCCGCGCCGACGGGTCGATCGCCTACGCGGAGAACCCGCCGAAGAAGTACCAGGACATCTACCCGCTCAACTTCGACAACGACCCCGACGGCATCTACCGCGAGGTGCTGCGCGTGGTGATGGTCTGGGTCGAGCGCGGCGTCACGCTGATCCGGGTCGACAACCCGCACACCAAGCCGGTCGAGTTCTGGGAGTGGATCATCGCGGAGGTCGAGCGCACCCACCCCGGCGTGGTCTGGCTGGCCGAGGCGTTCACGCGCCCGCCGATGATGCGGACGCTGGCGAAGGTCGGCTTCCAGCAGTCGTACACGTACTACGCGTGGCGCAGCACCAAGGCCGAGCTCACCGACTACCTCACCGAGCTCACCACCGGCAGCCACGTGGTGAGCCCGTCGGGCAAGACCGGTACGGCCGACTACATGGTCCCCAGCTTCTGGCCCACCACCCACGACATCCTCACGCCCTACATGCAGTACGGCGGACGGACGGCGTTCGCGCTGCGGGCGGTCGTGGCGGCGACGGCGGTGCCCACCTGGGGCATCTACACCGGCTACGAGCTGGTCGAGAACGTCGCGCGTCCGGGCGCCGAGGAGCAGATCGACAACGAGAAGTACGAGTACAAGCCGCGCGACTTCGCCGGCGCCCTCGAGCGCGGGGAGTCGTTGCAGCCGTTGCTGACCCGGCTCAACGAGATCCGGCGCGAGCACCCGGCGCTGCAGCAGCTGCGCGACCTCGTCGTCCACCCGACCGACGACGACTCCGTCCTCGCGTACTCGCGCCGGATCGCGGCCGAGCACTCCCCCACCGGCCGCGAGGACACGGTGATCACCGTGGTCAACCTCGACCCGCACTCGCAGCGGGAGACGACCGTGCACCTCGACATGCCCGGCCTCGGGATGGACTGGGACGACTCGTTCGTCGCCCACGACCTGCTGTCCGGCCAGTCCTGGAACTGGGGCGAGAACGTCTTCGTCCGACTGGGTTACGAGACGCCGGCGCACGTGGTGCACGTCAGGAGGGTCTGAGCGTGGACGCTCCCGGGGAGGCGACCCTCGACCCGCCGCTCCCGCACCTGCTGCACGGGTGGATGCCCGCGCAGCGCTGGTACCCGGCCAAGGGGCGCGGCGTCTCGCTGCGCGAGGTCGGGGCGTACCGGCTCGAGGACCCCGACGGCGAGGTCGGCCTGGAGGTCCACCTCGTGGGGCTCGACTCCGGCGACCGGCTCGACGTCGTGCAGGTGCCGCTCACCTTCCGCGGCGCGCCGCTGGAGGGGCACGAGCACGCGCTGATCGGCACCACCACCCACAGCACGCTCGGCGAGCGCTGGGTCTACGACGGCGTGCACGACCCCGTCTTCGTCCGCGCGTGGCTCACGCTGGTCGCCGAGCAGGCCGAGGTCCCCGGCGCCGCCGGGACGCTGTCCGACGCCCCCGACGCGCCGCGGGTCGACCCGTCCGCCCCGGCGAAGGTCCTCTCCGGCGAGCAGTCGAACACCTCGGTCGTCATCGGTGCGGAGGCACCGGACCCGTTGATCGTCAAGCTGTTCCGCGTCCTCAGCGACGGGCCGAACCCGGACGTCGAGGTCACCTCCGCGCTGTCGCGCGCCGGCGTGCGCGCCGTCCCCCGCGTGGCCGGCTGGGTCTCGGGCGAGTGGGTCGTCGACGAGCAGCCCTGCCGCGGCCACCTCGCCGTGGCCACCGAGTTCCTCGCCGGCAGCCAGGACGCCTGGCGCGAGGCGCTGGCCGCCGCGGTCGCCGGGCGCCCCTTCACCACCGAGGCCGACGAGCTGGGTGCCGCCACCGCCTCGGTGCACACCGCGCTGCGCGAGCAGTTCGGGACGCACGAGGCCACCGACGACGTCCGCCGCGACCTGGTGACGGCGCTGCAGGAGCGGGTCGACTGGGCCGTCGGCAGCTCCGACGCGCTCACGACGCTGCGCGAGCCGCTGGCCCGCCACCGCGAGCGCCTGGCCGACCTCGTCGACGGCGGCGTGCCCTCCCCTGCAGCGGGTGCACGGCGACTACCACCTCGGTCAGGTGCTGCACGCGCCCGGCCGGGGCTGGGTGCTGCTCGACTTCGAGGGCGAGCCGCTGCGTCCGCTGCGCGAGCGCACCCGACCCGACGTCGCGCTGCGCGACGTCGTGGGCATGCTCCGCTCGTTCGACTACGCCGCCGGGCACGTCGCGCTGCACACCCAGGAGCCGGCGGTCGGCGAGCGGGCGCGGCACTGGGCGCAGGAGGCGCGGACCGCGTTCCTGGCCGGCTACCAGAAGGCGACCGGCACCGACCTGGACGACCTCGGGCTGCTCGTCGAGGCGCTGTGGCTCGACAAGGCGCTCTACGAGGTCGTCTACGAGACCCGGAACCGCCCGGACTGGATCGACGTCCCGCTCTCGGCGGTCCGGTCGGCGCTGGCCTGAGCGTCGGTGTCGACGTCCGACCCCGGGTCCGCGCGACGGCGGGTGGTGGCCCAGATCAGCCACCAGGCGCCGGCGACGATGAGCACGTCGCCGACGCTGAAGACGTTGGCGAGCGGGACGGCCGACGGGACGGCGAAGACGTCGCCGAGCCACGGCAGCACGGCGTCGTGCGACGACGCCGGAGTTCACGAAGCCCTCGCCGACCTCGATGCCCGCCGTCCGCAGCGCGGACGGTGACGCGGGCAGGGTCCCGCCGTTGAGTGCGATGGTCACGCCGTTGCACGCCGCGCCGGCGGCGATCACGAGCAGCCCGGGCACCCGGCGGTTGGCCCACACGAACACGCCGGCGGCGCCGTAGGTCAGCACGTGCAGCACCGGGCCGACGGGGTCGAGGACGGCCGGGCCCTGGAGCACGACGAACTGCAGCGCGAACGCGATCAGCACCAGCCACCGCAGCCGCAGCCGCAGGTCGACCAGCCCGCGCCAACGGCCGCCGGTGAGCGGCACCAGCGCGAGGCCGAGGACGAACAGCGCGAGGATCAGCACAGCCCGTCGCTCCCGCGGCCGCCGACCACCCGCAGGGCGGGAACCGGCTCCGGGCAGGTCGTGCGGGTCCTGCACGGGAGCGGGCACCGTGTACCCGAGGCCGCGCGGACCGCGGACGTGCTGGGCGGCGAGCAGCGCCGTGACGGCCTCGTGGTGCATCGGACGGCCGAGCAGGAAGCCCTGCAGCCGGTCGCAGCCGAGCCGGCGCAGGTGCTCGGCGACGGCGTCGGTCTCCACGCCCTCCGCCACGACCTGCAGGCCGAGGTTGTGGGCGAGCTCGACGATCGAGCGCACGAGGATCTCGTCGTTGCCGCCGCGCAGCAGGCCGCCGACGAAGCTCTTGTCGATCTTGAGCTCGTCGACGTCGAGCCGCTGGAGCCGCACGAGCGAGCTGTAGCCGGTGCCGAAGTCGTCGATCGACAGGCGGATCCCGATGTCGCGCAGGGCGCGCAGCACCGAGCTCGCCTGGTGCACGTCCATCAGGCTGCTCTCGGTGACCTCGACGACCAGGCGCGACGGCGGGAGCCGCCAGTGCGCGAGGCGCTCGGTGAGGTGGATCGGCAGCGAGTGGTCGGTGAGCTGGCGCGCGGACAGGTTCACCGCGACGCCGACGTCCCAGCCCTGCCGGCGCCAGCCGCTGGCGGCCTCGAGCGCGAGCTCGAGCACGTGCAGGGTGAGCGGACGGATCAGGCCGGCGCTCTCGGCCAGGCCGATGAAGTGGTCGGGGCCGAGCAGGCCGTGCACCGGGTGCTGCCAGCGCACCAGCGCCTCGACCGTCAGGTAGCTCTCGGTCGCGACGTCGAGCTGGGGCTGGAACTGCACCTGCAGGGCACCGGTGTCGATCGCCTCGCGGAGCCCGGGCAGCAGCGCGAGCCGCTCGGCCGACCCGGTCACGGTGCCGGGGGTGAAGACCCACCAGCGGGCGCGCTCGCGCTTGGCCTCGTAGAGCGCGATGTCGGCCTCGGACAGCAGCGTGTGCACGTCGACCTTGCGTCCGCGCGGTGCGGTGATGCCGATGCTGCAGTGCACCGACAGCACCTGGCCGTGCACGTCGACCGGGCGCGCCAGCACCGCCAGCACCTGCTCGGCGAGCAGCTCGGCGTCGGCGATCGGGCGACTCGCTGCGCAGCAGGACGGCGAACTCGTCGCCGCCGAGCCGCGCGACCGTCGTCACGGTGTCCTGCTCGCCGTCGTCGGCCGTGGTGGCCCGCACGGTGCGGTCGATCCGGTCGGCCACGCGGCGCAGCAGCTCGTCGCCGACGTGGTGCCCGAGGGTGTCGTTGACGTCCTTGAAGTGGTCCATGTCGACCATCAGGACGGCGAGGTGCTGGTCGGCGCCCGGTGAGTCCAGGACCCGCTCGACCCGGCGACGGAACAGCTCGCGGTTGGCCAGGCCCGTCAGCGGGTCGTGCAGCGACTGGCGCTCGCGCAGGACCGCGAGGTGGGTGGTGCGCCGGACGGCGACCACCGGCACCACGAGGAGCGGGAGCAGCAGCACCGACACGTCGACGACCAGCGCGGCCAGCGGGCCGAGGGCCACCAGGACGCCGGAGGTCTCGAGCTTGAACTTGACGTCCTCGCGCAGCATCGCGCCGACGCGCTGCCCGGAGGCCAGGGCCACCACGACGGCGACCAGGGAGTCGTTGACCAGGGCGAACACCGCGCCGGCCACGAGGGCGGGCAGCAGGTCGGCGACCTGGAAGTGCTGGTACCCGCCGAAGTACGGGTCACCGCTCAGCAGGCTGAAGGCGCCGCGGGCGAGCAGCAGGCTGATCGCGTACTGACCGGCGTTGAAGAGCACCTGGATCGGGCGCCGGCCGCTGCGGGCGTCGTCGAGCGCCACGGCGACGGTGTGCACGAGCAGGAGCCACGACAGCGGCCCGAGGAGCACCAGGGCCACCGCGAAGGTCGTGGAGATCGTGACGGGCGAGATCGTGTCGTCGCCGCGCGAGACCGGGATCGGCCAGACCTCGCCCAGGGCGAGGCCGACCGCGAGCGCCACCAGGGGCAGCGGGTACGCCGTCAGCGACTCCCACGGCGGGGAGACGACCAGGACGAGGGACACCAGCGCCAGCCCGACCAGTCCCGTGCCGCCGGCGTACAGCGGGAGGGCCAGGGCACGACGACGTGCGACGGCACCCGGCGGGACCACGTGGTGGTCGGTCGCGCCGGGTGCCGTGTCACGGGTGCTGGGCATCGGTCCCCTCAGACCCTGCTCAGACCCACTTGTAGCCGGGCAGGTCGTTCACGACCACCTGCTCGACGCCGGAACCCTGCCGCTCCGGCTGGAACTCTGCACGCATCGCGCTCACCACCACTTCGAGCCGGCGCCGACCATCGACACCAGCACCGCCACGGTGGTCACCGACGCCGATGCGGCGAGGGTGCGCTGCATCCACTGCGCCATCTCTGACCTCCCCTGTTGTGTCTCCCCCGGCCGGACCCCTCGTCCGGCACGTGTTCTATGACACCGGTCCATCGGCAGGTCCGGCGGTCCGGCTGCGGTCTTCCGCCCGCCCGGCTCACGAGCTCCCCGGCGACCGGTCCGCCCACCCCCCTCAGACCGTCGCGCTCGGTGACCGTGACGGCCTCCGGATGTCCGGTTCGTTCCGGGGAAGCACGGACCACCGTCCACGCTCTCCGTCACCCAGAGTGATCGCAGATCGTCCCTGGGCCCGGGTCACGCAGCGTCACCGGAACGAGGCGACAACCCTCCGACCGGCCTATCAAGTTCTCCGGTTGCCACGTCGGGACCCGCGGACCTGCACGAAGCGTCCGCGGCAGGGGGCTCGCTCGCGCGCGCGGGACCGGCCGCGACAGACTGGTGGGATGAGGTCCACCGACGCCGCGACGCCGCCCGCCGTCCTGCCTGCCGACCCCGACGACCTCGCCCGCCTCGGTGCGGGCGCGCACGCCACGCCGCACGCCGTGCTGGGTGCCCACCCGCACGACGGCGGGGTCACCGTCCGCACGTTGCGGCCCGCTGGCCGAGTCGGTCGCGGCGGTGCTCCCGGACGGCACCCGGCACGCCCTCGCGCACGAGGCGCACGGGGTGTGGGCCGGCGCGCTGCCCGTCGCCGAGGTCGGCGACTACCGGCTCGAGGTGGCCTACGCCGACCACCCGGCCGAGCTGCTCGACGACCCGTACCGGTTCCTGCCCACGCTCGGCGAGGTCGACCGGCACCTGATCGCCGAGGGCCGGCACGAGCAGCTGTGGACCGTCCTCGGCGCCCACGTGCGCCGGTACCCGGGTCAGATGGGCGAGGTGCACGGCACCTCGTTCGCGGTCTGGGCGCCGCGCGCGCAGGCGGTCCGCCTGGTCTGCGACGCCAACCACTGGGACGGCCGCCAGCACCAGATGCGCTCGCTCGGCGCGTCCGGCGTGTGGGAGCTGTTCGTCCCGGGCATCGGCGCGGGCACGCACTACCGCTACGAGATCCTCGGTCGCGACGGCGAGTGGCACACCCGGTCCGACCCGATGGCGCAGGGCACCGACGTCCCGCCGGCCAACGCCTCGCGGGTGGTGGAGAGCTCGTACTCCTGGGGCGACGACGAGTACATGACCGCCCGCGCCGGTCGCGACCCGCACTCGGGCCCGATGAGCGTGTACGAGGTGCACCTCGGGTCGTGGCGGCAGGGGCTGTCGTACCGGGAGATCGCCGACCAGCTGGTCGGTCACGTCCTGCACACCGGGTTCACCCACGTCGAGCTGATGCCGGTGATGGAGCACCCCTTCGGCGGCTCGTGGGGGTACCACGTCACCGGGTACTTCGCGCCGACCTCGCGGTTCGGGCACCCCGACGACTTCCGCTACCTCGTCGACCGACTCCACCAGGCCGGCATCGGCGTCATCCTCGACTGGGTCCCCGGTCACTTCGCCACCGACGCCTGGGCGCTGGCGAAGTTCGACGGCGAGGCGCTCTACGAGCACGCCGACCCGCGCAAGGGCTGGCACGCCGAGTGGGGTTCGTACGTCTTCGACTTCGGCCGCAAGGAGGTGCGCAACTTCCTGGTCGCCAACGCGGTCTACTGGCTCGAGGAGTTCCACGCCGACGGTCTGCGCGTCGACGGCGTGGCCTCGATGCTCTACCTCGACTACTCCCGCAAGGAGGGCGAGTGGGAGCCCAACCGCTACGGCGGACGGGAGAACCTCGAGGCGGTCGAGCTGCTGCAGGAGGTCAACGCCACGGCCTACAAGCGCGTGCCCGGCATCGTCATGGTGGCCGAGGAGTCGACCTCGTGGCCCGGCGTCACCCAGGCCACGCACGCGGGCGGCCTCGGCTTCGGGCTGAAGTGGAACATGGGCTGGATGAACGACAGCCTCGGGTACCTCAAGGAGGACCCGGTGCACCGGCAGTACCACCACCACCGGATGACGTTCTCCCTCATGTACGCGTTCTCCGAGGCGTTCATGCTGCCGATCAGCCACGACGAGGTCGTGCACGGCAAGGGCTCGCTGCTGCGCAAGATGCCCGGCGACCGGTGGCAGCAGCTGGCGAACATGCGCGCGTTCCTGGCCTACATGTGGGCGCACCCCGGCAAGCAGCTGCTGTTCATGGGCTGCGAGTTCGGGCAGGAGTCGGAGTGGGCCGAGAGCCGCAGCCTCGACTGGTGGCTGCTCGACCAGCCGGTCCACGACGGGCTGCAGCACATGGTGTCCGACCTCAACCGGATCTACCGCGAGACCCCCGCCCTGTGGGAGCACGACCACGACCCGTCCGGGTTCGAGTGGATCGACGCCAACGACACCACCCACAACACGTTCTCGTTCGAGCGCAAGGACAGCGCCGGCGAGCCGCTGGTGTGCGTGGTGAGCTTCGCCGGGACCCCGCACCACGGGTACCGGATCGGGCTGCCGCGTGCCGGGCGCTGGGACGAGGTGCTCAACACCGACGCCGAGGCCTACGGCGGCTCCGGGGTCGGCAACCTCGGCGGGGTCGAGGCCGAGGAGACCTCCTGGCACGGTCGACCCGCGTCGGTGACGATCAGCGTCCCGCCGCTCGGTGCGGTCTGGCTGCGACCGGCGCAGCCGTTGGCGCAGAAGGCGCCTGGGGCCGCGCGCGAGGTGGCCGCGTCGTCAGACGAGCCGGCCGCAGCACCCACCGCGGAGCCAGCCGTGGAGCCGGCCGCAGAGCCGCCGAGGACGGCGCGGACGGGCGCCGAGAGGCTCTAGAAGAGGGCGCTGGCGAGGGCCCGGCGGGCGGTGAGCACCCGCGGGTCGTCGCCGCCGACCACGTCGAACAGCTCGACCAGGCGGACCCGCACGCGCTCGCGCTCGTCGCCCGCCGTCCGGCGCACGGTCTCGACGAGCCGCGCGAAGGCGTCCTCGACGTGCCCGCCGAGGACGTCGAGGTCGGCCACGAGCAGGGCGGCGTCGACGTCGTCGGGGTCGGACGCGGCGGCCTGCCGGGCCGCGGCGAGGTCGGCGTCCTTGGTGCGACGCATCAGGCCGACCTGGGCGAGGCCCGCGGTCGCCTCGGCGTCGCGGGGGTTCTCCCCGAGCGCGCGGCGGTAGGCCGACTCGGCGGCGTCGAGGTCGTCGCGCTCGATCGCGTCGAACGCCTCCTGGTGCAGCGGCGGCAGCGGCGGCTCCTCGGCCTCCTCGCCGTCGGCGGGCGCCTCGGCGCCGTCACCGGTGATCGTGAGCCGTCCGGTCACGCCCTGCTGCGCGGCCAGCGCGAGCAGCTGGTCGAACACCTGCCGCACCTGGGCGTCGGAGGCGGCGCCCTCGAACAGCGGCACCGGCTGGCCGCCGACGACGGCCATCACGGCCGGCACCTGCTGCACGCCGAACGCCTGGGCGATCTGCGGCTCGGCGTCGACGTCGACCCGCGCGAGCAGCAGCCGGCCGTCGAGCTCGACGGCGATGCCGGCCATCAGAGCCGAGAACTGCTGGCTGGCAGGCGATCTCGGCGTCCACAGGTCGACGACCACCGGGACGGTGGTGGAGAGCTGGACGATCCGCTCGAAGGTGGCGACCGTGACGTCGAGCACCGGTGTCGGCAGCGAGGGCCCACCGCCGGCGGCGGGCGGCGCGCCCGGGCCGGCAGCCGGCGCACCGGCCGGCGGCTGCTGCGGCGGCGCGACAGGCCGGACAGGTCGACCGCGCCGCGCAGGTTCAGGCCGCTGGTGGCGGCGGGGTGCGCGCCGGGCTGCTGGGACATCGGGGCTCGCTCTCGTGGGGGTGGTCGGAGGGGTTCAGGAGACGGTGCCGGAGGTGGGCACGCGGTCGACCGCGAGCACCTGCACCGTGTCGCCGCCGCCCTCCGGCGGGACGTACAGCGCCACCACCTCGATGTGGGTGAACACACCGGTCTTGGTGATCTGGCTCTTGCCCGAGACCGCCTTGAACTCGGCCTGCAGGTTCATCTTGTAGCCCTTGTTCGCGGTGATGCTCATCGGTCGCGTCCAGCGCGCCGACGACCAGGGCCCCGCCGTCCTCGGTGCCGTACGACCAGAGCTGGCCGGCCTGCGGGGCGTGCGTGGCGCCGAAGCGTGAAGCAGCGGGCGCAGTCGACGGCTGAGCGCCTTCGGCGTGCTCGCCTGCACCGCGAGCACGTCGTCGGTGAAGCGTGCTCTCGTCGAACAGCGGCGCGCTCTGCGCTGGCCGTGCCGTCCGTGAGCACGTCGGCGTAGGCGGCCATCGCGGCCTCCGGCGTCATCAGCAGGCCGCTCGGCGTCGGCGTCGAGCGCCGGGACGCCGCTGGTCGGTGCCGCCGGTGAGCGGCAGCGTGGCACCGCCGGCCATCTCGGTGTACGCGACCAGCTGGTACGGGTCGCGGGCGGTGGCCTGGGTGAGCACGAGCAGGTCGGGTGCCTGGTCCTCCTCCGACTGCCGGGTGACGGTGACGACGGTGCGGGGCCACTCCTGCTCGGCGGGGACGACGTCCTGCAGCCGCTCGGTGCCGAGCGGGACGGCGAAGTCGAGCGCGGCGTCGCGCTGCTTCACCGCGTACGAGCCGGTGCGCTGCGCGAGGGCCGGGCCGGCGACGACGCTGCTGATCAGCCGCGGGTCGGCGGCCGCGTCGCCCGCGGCCAGGGCGTCGGCGAGCGCGGTGAGCGAGGTGTCGAGCTGGGCGTCGGTGACGACGGGCACGCTCTGGTCGGCCGGATGGGGCGCGGGCTCCGGCAGCGGGTCGGCGCCGCAGCCCGCCAGCAGTGCGGTCGCGGTCAGTCGCGAGCACGCCGGCGCGCAGCAGGACGCCGCGTGGACGGCGGGTGGTCCGCAGGTTCCGGCTCACGGCCGCACCTCCTCGGGACGGTTGTCGGGTCCGGTCTCGTCGACCGTGGTCGCCTCCGTGCGCACGTCGGCGGGCTGATCCGTGCTTCGGCTCGGTGCTCTCGGTGCTCCCGGCGGCGGGCTCGTCGGCGTCGTGGCTGGTCCGGCGTCCGTGCCGCGCCGGGCGGCGCAGCAGCACCAGGGCGAGGCCCACGGCGGCCAGCAGGAGCAGGATCCCCAGCGCGATGGACGGCGTGCTCCAGGGGGTGGTGACCTCGACCGGCCAGGTCAGGCGGAGCTGCTGGGGTACCTGGGTGCCGTCGCCCGCGGCGACGAGCAGGAACCGGCCGGGCCGGTCCTCCCAGGTGAGGGTGACCTCGTCCTCGCCGGACTCGCTGTCCAGCCACATCACCGAGCCGGCCGGGTCGGGCACGGTGGGCTCGCCGTCGGCGACGTCGGTGCTGAGCGTGTCGGCGTCGGAGAGGCCGGTGACGGTGGTGTGGGCGGAGGCGCCGACCCAGGCCTGCGCGTCCTGCTCGCGCATCCGCGCCAGGTGCAGGGGGCCGTCGCCGGTGACGGTCGCGGTGACCGGTCCGGCCCGCATCTCCATCACGCCCGGGGCGGTCAGGGCCACCGGCCCGTCGGACAGGTCGGCCGTGGCGGTGGTGGTGTCCGCCGGCAGCCACACCGTGCGCATCCCGATGCCCACCACGAGCGCGGCGACGCCGAGCAGCGCGACCAGCGCCACGAGGGCACGTCGAACCAGCACGAATCGGTCTCCTTCAGCTCCACCCCCGGCGTACAGCAGCCGTTCCACCATAGGCGCGACCCCGGGCAGACCCCAATCGGCGCGGAGCCGCGACACAGAGGGAACACGGCAGGAACGCGGGGGGAACACGGAGGGAACCAGGACGGCGTGGGCGGCGTCACACCCGCACGAACCGACCGGCGCGACCGGTCCGAGCAGCGAGGCGCAGCCATGGACGTCACCCCCGCCCCCGTTCCCCCGACCCCTCCGGGCGCCGGCTCCCCGAGCACGCGGTCGGGCACCGGGCGCCGGCGCGGAGCCGTCCGGGTCGCCGCCGTGGCGGTCCTGACCGCGGCGACGTCCGCCGTCGCCATCGGGGCGTTCGGGCCGACCGCTCCCCCGGCGGCCGCGGACGGGCTGCGCTCCTTCGACGGCTGCGACGACCTGCGCACCTGGTACGTCGACGCGCTCCGTCCCCTCGTCGGGCCGTACGGCCTGAACGGCTTCGGGTACGCCATGGACACCGCGGGCGGCGCCGAGCGGGCCGTGACCGAGGCCGCTGCTCCGCAGGCGTCCGACGGCGCGGTGGGGAACGGCGCCACCGGCACCAACCTGCAGGAGGCGGGCGTCGACGAGCCGGACGTGATGAAGACGTCCGACGGACGCCTGTTCACGACCGTCGGCGACCGGCTCGTCGTCCTCGACGTCACCGGCGAGGAGCCGCGCGAGCTCGGCTCGCTGGAGGTCCCGGCCCTCGCGGCCGCGGCCCGAGGGTGGGGCGGCGGCTGGGGCGGCGAGCCCGTGCCCGACCAGGGTCCCGCGCAGCCCGGTGGTGCCGAGCTGCTCCTCGACGGCGACCGCGTCCTGCTGCTGTCGTCGGCGTGGCTCGAGGAGCCGGGGCAGGGCCAGCAGGGCCAGGGCCGGTCGGGTGCGACCGAGGACATGTCGATCTGGCCGGGTCCGGTCGGCTCGCCGACCACGACGACGACGGTGGTCGACGTCAGCGACCCGGGGTCGCCCCGGCTGGTGTCCCAGCAGGAGGTCGAGGGGACCCTGGTCGGCGCCCGCCTGAGCGACGGGGTGGTCCGGGTCGTGACGACCTCGACCCCGACGCTGGACCGGCCCGACGAGCTGCCGGTGCTGCCGGGCGGCGGCACCGACCAGGGCTGGGAGGCCGAGGCGACCGAGGCCCACCTGCTCGCGCTGGTGCGGATGAGCGGCGAGCAGTTCCTGCCCGAGCAGATCACCCGGGACGCGGACGGCGCCGTCGTCGGCCGCACGCCCGCCGTGGCCTGCTCCGAGGTCACCCACCCGACGACGGACTCGGGTGCGGGGATGCTCACCGTCCGCTCGCTCGACCTGACCTCCGGCTCGGACCCGGTGGTGGACCGCACCGCCGTCGCGACCGACGGAGAGCTGATCTACGCCAGCGCCGACCGGCTGTACGTGGCGACGACCCGCGGCGGCTGGTCGTTCTGGACCGGTCTGCGCGGCGACGTCCCGCAGATCGAGGAGCCGACCACCGAGCTGCACGGCTTCGCGACCGACGACGGGTTCGCCACCACCTACCTGGCGTCCGGCGAGGTCGACGGCGTGCTGCTCGGCCGCTGGGCGATGTCGGCGCGCGACGGCCGGCTGCGGGTGGCCACGACCGTCGGGCAGCTGTGGGCCGGTGGACGCGCAGCAGCCGCCGTCGGAGAGCTTCGTGACCGTGCTCGAGGAGCGGGACGGCGACCTGGTGCAGGAGGGCCAGGTGGGCGGGCTCGGCAAGGGCGAGACGATCCGCGCGGTGCGGTGGTTCGACGACGTCGCGACCGTGGTGACGTTCCGGCAGACCGATCCGCTGTACGTCGTGGACCTGTCCGACCCGGCCGCGCCCCGCGTGACCGGCGAGCTGAAGGTGCCGGGCTACTCCGCCTACCTGCACCCGGTCGGCGACGGTCGCCTGGTGGGTGTGGGCCAGGACGCGACGGACGAGGGCCGCACGACCGGCGTGCTGGTGCAGACCTTCGACATCTCCGACCCCGCGGCCCCGACCCAGGTGGACACCTGGACCGAGGCCGACACCTGGACCGCCGTCGAGGGCGACTCGCGCCAGTTCTCCTACCTCCCGGAGCAGCGCACCGTGCTGATGCCGATGGACACGATGGGAACCGCTGTGGTGCAGGCCTTCACCGTCGGCGACGACGGCACCCTCACCGACGCCGGCCGCTTCGACCTCTCCGGCCAGGGCTACCGGTGGCTGGTGCGGGCGATGCCCGTCGGTGACTCGGTGGCCGTGCTGACCGGCGGCGAGCAGGGCACCGAGCTCACCCTCCTCGACGTCATGTCCCTCGAGCAGACCGGCTCGACCGCTCTGGACTGACCCGGCGCGAGGACGTCACGGCGGGTCGGGGTCGCCCTCCGTCCGGGGCGTGCGCCAGCGCAGGCCGGTGGCGCGGGTGGCCTGGACGGTCTGGTGGAAGGTGTTGCGCCGCAACCGGCGGTCGGGGTCGAGCCGGTCGGGTGGCCTGAACCAGGGGAGGCCGTCGCGCATCACCATCACCCAGCCGTCGCCTGGTCGGTCGGTGTCGTCGGGTTCGGCGTGGATCTGGCTGTGGTGGCGGTGGCAGAGCAGGGCCAGGTTGTCGATCGTGGTCGGGCCGCCGCGGGACCACCAGATGACGTGGTGCGCCTCGCAGAGCGAGGGTGGTGTGGTGCAGCCTGGCCAGACGCAGCCCCGGTCGCGGGCCGCCAGGGCGGTCTGCTGGGCGGCGGTCGCGAGCCGGCCGATCGTGTCCATCGCCAGCACCCGACCCGGCCTTGTCCAGGACGACGCGGTCGATGACGGCGTCGCACGCGATCCGGGTCAGCGCGCCGCGGCCGACCAGGTCGCCGTCGGTCGTCATCGCGGCGCCCGCACCCTCGGTGCCGGCGAGCTGCTCCGGGGTGGTCACGACCACGACCCGCGGGACCGCGCGGGCTGCGGTGCCGAGGCCGTCGTGCTCGGCCGCCGCACGCGCCATCTGCACCAGTGCGTCCGCACGGCGCTGACCCCGCGTCCGCACGTCCGCCGCAGGATCGGCACCGCTGCTGGTCTCGGTCGCGGCGGCACGGTCCTTCTCGACGAAGTGGTCCAGCACGGTGGCGACGGTGAGCCCGCCGGCCTGGTCGAGCTGGCCGCTGAGCAGGACCATCCCGGTCTGGTCGGTCGCGATCGCCGAGGTGGCGCCGGTCCAGGGCGTTCTCGTCGTACCGGTCCGCCCGGTCCGGGAGTGATCACCGACAGCAGGTGCCGGGCCAGGTAGTCCGCGCCGGCCGGGTCGAACCCGCGGGCGTGCTCGGTCAGCAGACCGTCGACCTCGTCCCGCCGTTCCCGCACCACCCGCACCGGCAGCCGCTTCAGCGCCGACCGGGCGACGTCGACGTGCTCCCGCGACACCGCACCCGCGGCCAGCGCCGCACCCAGCTCGCGCAGGGTCGCCGGTGTCGGGGCAGGTCAGCTTCGCGTTCTCCACGTCCGCGGACGCCCGCTTCGGTGAGACCCGGCACCGGGCCTTCAGCAGGTTCACCGTCCGCGCACCCTGCTCGCCACGGGCGTCCGGGGTCTCCCGGGACACCGACTCCCGCAGCAGCCGCGCCACGCAGCGCCTCGAACCGGCCGCCGAACGAGGAGGTGGCGACCAGGGCCTGCCCCAGCTCGACCGCCGACATCGACCACGTCGGCTCCCCCAGGGCGGCCTCGACGACCTCGTCCAGCCGGGCCAGCGCGACCAGGACCGGGTGCCCCGACCCCGCGTCCACCGTCTCCGCCGCCATACCCCAAGACTAGGTGCGACCACCGACAACCACTGTCCCGCAACGACTCCTGTGGACAACCGACGGCGAGAGACCCACCTGTGGGCACAGTTCGTGCCCTCGGGGAGATCAGGGACGCACGAGCCGCACCACGGCCATGTCCTCGAAGCTGGGCTCGGTGCGCCGCAGGCCGTCCCAGCGGAAGTCGTTGCGCGAGTAGAAGGCGCGGGCGCGGGGGTTGTCCTCCGCCACCCAGAGGTACGCGGGTCTGTCGCCGACGGCGACGTCGAGCAGGCGCTGGCCGAGCCCGCTGCCGTGGTGCGACTCGAGCAGGTAGAGCATCGCCAGCTCGAGGCCGGGCGGCTGGTCGTCGGCCAGGTGCGAGTCCAGGCGCACCTGACCCGGTGCGTCCGGGTCGACCGCGAGCGAGAGACCGACCACCTCGCCGTCGGACTCGGCCAGCCACGGCTCGCTGCCCCCGGAGATGCCGTCGCGCCAGGCCTTCTCACGTCGCTCCACGTCACCCTCGCGGGCGGCCAGGAACTGCTCGCTCAGCAGATGGCCGTACGCCTGCCGCCAGCAGGCCAGGTGCACCCGGACGAGGGCCGGGGCGTCGTCGGAGCGCGCCCGGCGGACCTCGCCGCCGGCCGTCCCGCTGCTCACGACCTCATCCCTCGCCGGCCTCGATCGCCGCCTCGAGCCGGTCGAGCTTGGCCTGCATCTCACCGGAGCGGCCCGGACGGATGTCGGCCTTGAGCACCAGCGACACGCGGTCGCCGTGCTGCCCGACCGCCTCGCACGCACGGCGGACGACGTCCAGGCACTCGTCCCACTCCCCCTCGATCGTGGTGAACATCGAGTCGGTGCGGTGCGGCAGCCCGGAGTCGCGGACGACGCGCACGGCGTCGGCGACGGCGGACGCGACCGAGTCACCGGTACCGGACGGGGCGACGGAGAAGGCGATCAGCATGCGCTCATCCTGGCACCGGCGAGCCACCGGCAGGACGCGGCTCAGTCGGCCGCGGGTGGAGCGGGTGGGTTGCTGCGCAGCTGCGCGGCGAGCCGGGTCATGTCGTCGTCGGAGGTCTTGGCGGCGGCCGCGTTGGCCTCGCCGACGGCGCGGTAGACCTCCTCGCGGTGCACCCGCACCTCGCGCGGCGCCTCGATGCCCAGCCGGACGACGTCGCCGCGCACCTCGACGACGGTGACCACGACCTGGTCACCGATCATCACGCTCTCGCCGCTGCGGCGGGTCAGCACCAGCACCCGTCGAGCATATGGCCCGGACGGTGCGCGGTCGCTCAGGCGGTGGGCGGGTCGCTCTCCCGGCGGGCCAGAGCCGGCTGCTCGACCGGACGGCGGACGGCGTCGACGAAGCGGCGCAGCACCACCTCGGCGACGACGGCGACGGCGACGGCCATCAGCACGCGCAGCCCGACCTCGTCGGGGTCGATGCTGCCGCCGGCCAGGCCGAGGACGGCGGGCACCGCGAGCAGCAGCGCGAGCACCCCCACCGTCGCGACGTTCACCGGACGCCACCCTCGCCGAGCAGGCGGCCGACCAGGAGCGCGGCCCAGGTGGCGGCGTCGGCGCGGGCGCCGTCGAGACCGATCACCGGCACACCGAGGTCGAGGACCGCGGCCGGGTCGCCGGTCGAGCGGACGTGGTGGACGTCGAGCGCGCCGACCGGCAGGCCGAGCCCCTCGAGAGCGCCGAGCCAGCGGGCCAGGTCGGAGACCTTGCGGGTGGCATCGACGCAGGCCACGACCTGGTCGGCGCCGAGGCTGCGCGCGACCGATGCGAGCCACGGGTCGCCGGCGGGGTCGGCCACGGCGTCGGTGCCGACGACCACGACGGCGGCGGTGCTGCCGCCGCGCAGGCGGGCGAGCTCGCGGCGGACGTGGTCGGCGGTGGGCGCGGCGCCGGCGGCACCCAGGTCGACGACGGCGTCGGCCGGGAGCCGGTGCCGGGCGGCCAGCGCCGCGGCGGCGGCGGTCGCCTGCGAGGTCTCCCCCACGACGAGCACGACGGCGCCCGGACGGGTCAGGTCGGCGGTCGGGACGGGCAGGTCGGCCAGGACGAGGTGCAGGCGGGCGACCACGGCACCGAGCTCGCCGTCGGTGCCGTCGAGCACGAGCTCGAGCAGCTCGGCGGGCAGCCCCAGCGCCGACAGCCGGCCGGCCAGGTCGTCCGGCGCGGTGCGCGCGGCACGACGGCCACGCCGCGAGGTGCCGACGCGACGACGGGCGGAACGGCCTCGGGCGGACGGGCGTCTCGGGCAGGATCGGGCAGCACGGCCTCGGCTCGACCGGCTCGGATCCGGCTCGACCGGCTCGTCGCCGTGACCCGTCGGGCAGCGGGATCGGGTGGGCGTTCTCCTGCTGCAGCCGGTCGAGCAGGTCGGCGAACGCGACCGACTCGGTCGACATCGGCCGGTGCGGGCCGGGGACCGGACCGGTGACCTGCTCGGACGCCGGCGCGGAGCGCTGCTCGGGCACGGCCGCGAACGGGACGCGGGAGCGACGGCGGGCGCCACGACGGGCGCGGGGTCGGGCTCGACCAGCAGCGTCGAGGTGGCCGGCGCGAAGGCGTCCAGGGCGGCCGTGCGGGCGGGCGCCACCTGCGGGAAGACCCAGGGGGTGGCGGCGGTGTCGGGGGCGTGGGCGGGCATGGCGGCGGTCTCCGTGGAGGGGCGGGCGGCGAGGGCGGCGAGGAACGGCGAGGGCGGTCGGGACAGGGGCGTCGGTGTCGTGGCCCTCGGCGGCGTCGGCCGCAGCCAGCAGCGCGTCGAGTCCGACGGGCCGGGGGGCGGCGGGGGCGGAGCGGCAGGAGCAGCGGCGGGAGCGGGAGCCAGGTCGCGGGCGTCCACCTCGACGGTGACCTCGAAGTGCTCGCGGGTGAAGAACCCGCCGACGCCGCCGGTGCGCACGCGCTCGGCGTGCACGATCCGGGCCTGCGGACCGTGCTCGGTCCGCACCCGCTCCAGCAGCGGCTCGATCGCCGGTCCCTCAAGCAGCAAGCGCATCGGTCAGCGTCACCGTCCCCACGGTCTCGATCCGCAGGCCGGACGCGCCGACCTCGGAGTACGACAGGACAGGCAGCCGGGGGACGCCGAGCGCCACCAGCCGCCGGGTGGCCGGACGCAGCCCGGGCGAGACGGCCAGGACCGGGTTGAGGCCCCGCTCCTCCGCCGCCGCGGCGAGGCGGCCCAGCTGGTCGACCACGAGCTCGGCCCGGTGCGGGTCGAGCGAGAGCACGGCACCGTTCTCGGTGGGGCGCACGGCGTCGACGAAGGACTGCTCCAGCAGCGGGTCCAGCGTGATGACGACGAGCGCGCCGTCCTGGGCGTACGGCGCGGCCACCGCCGGGCCGAGCGACGCGCGCGCCGCCTCGACCAGGCCGTCGGCCTCGGTGGAGACCCGGGCCCGCGTGGACAGGCCCTCGAAGATGCGGGGCAGGTCGCGGATGCCGACCTGCTCCTCGAGCAGGTTCTGCAGCACGCGCTGCACGTCGCCGAGCGAGAGGGCGCCGGGCACCAGCTCGTCGACGACCGCCGGGTGCTCGGCCTTGACGCCGTCGACCAGGGCGCGGACGTCCTCGCGGCTGAGCAGGCGGGCGGCGTTGGTGGTGATGACCTGCGACGAGGTGCGTGACCAGCACCGAGGCGCGGTCGACGACGGTGGCGCCGGCCAGCTCGGCCTGGTGCCGCAGCTCGACGGGGACCCAGCGGCCGGCGAGGCCGAAGACCGGCTCGGTGGTGGGCGTCCCGGGCAGCGCCTCGAGGCCGTCGCCGAGGGCGAGCACGCGGCCGGCGGGCGCCTGGCCGCGGGTGACCTCGACGCCGGAGATCCGGATCGCGTAGGTGGAGACGGGCAGGTCGACGCTGTCGCGGGTGCGCACCGGCGGCACGACGACGCCGAGGTCGAGGGCGACCTTGCGGCGCAGGGCGCGGACGCGGTCGAGCAGGTCGCCGCCGGCGGCGGTGTCGACGAGGTCGACCAGGTCGGGGGCGAGCACGATCTCGAGCGGGTCGACCCGCATCTGCGCGCGCAGCGCCTCGGGGGTGTCGGGGTTGACGGCGCGGGACGACCGCCTTCTCCGGCGGACAGCGCCGTCCTCCTCGGCGGTCCCTCGTCGCCCACCCGCTGGCCGAGCAGGAGCACGCCCGCGCCGACCAGGATGAACGGCAGCTTCGGCATGCCGGGGACGAGCGCGAGGGCGATGCGCCGCGGTGCCGGCGATCATCAGCGCCGGCTTGCTGCGGCCGAGCTGCTCGGCGGCGTCGGAGCCCATGTCGCCCTGGGTGGTGGCGCGGGTGACGATGAGGCCGGTGGAGACCGACATCAGCAGCGCCGGGATCTGGGTGACCAGGCCGTCGCCGATCGTCAGCAGGCTGTAGGTCTCCAGCGCCTCGGCCGGCGCCATCCCCTTCTGCAGCATGCCGATCGCGAAGCCGCCGACCAGGTTGATGACGGTGATGACGATGCCGGCGATCGCGTCGCCCTTGACGAACTTCGAGCCACCGTCCATCGCGCCGTAGAAGTCCGCCTCGGCGCCGACGTCCGCGCGGCGCTGGCGCGCCTCGTCCTCGTCGATGAGGCCGGCGTTGAGGTCGGCGTCGATCGCCATCTGCTTGCCGGGCATCGCGTCGAGGGTGAACCGCGCGCCGACCTCGGCGACGCGGCCCGCACCGTTGGTGATGACGACGAACTGGATGACGACCAGGATCAGGAAGATCACCAGGCCGATGACGAGCGAGCCGCCGACGACGAAGTGGCCGAAGGCGTCGATCACCTTGCCGGCGAAGCCGTCCGACAGCACCAGCCGGGTCGAGGCCACGTTGAGGCCGAGCCGGAACAGGGTGAAGACCAGCAGCAGCGAGGGGAAGATCGCGAAGTCGAGCGGGCGGCGCACGTACATCGACGTGAGCAGGATGACCAGGGCGCTGACGATGTTCAGCGCGATCAGCAGGTCGAGCAGCGCGGCCGGGATCGGCACCACGAGCAGCAGGACGATGCCCACGACGCCGACGGGGACGGCGAGCGCGGCGACGCCGGGGCGGCGTCGGGCGGCAGCCGTCGGGGCGGTGTCAGGGGTCACCAGGGCCATGCGGGCTCGAGTCCTTCCGGGTCGTCCGACCGGGAGGCGTCCTCGATCAGGCTCGGTCGAGGTGCTCCGGTCGTGCGGTGGCCCGTCCCTGGCCCGCTTGTGTGCGCCGTCCTGGCTCTTGGTGCTTCGGCCGTGGGCCGCTGGCACCTGTAGCCGCGCGGTAAGGATTTCGCGAGCACGGTGCCCGGTCAGGCGGCGAGCTTGTGGATGCCCGACGCCCCGCCCCTCGAGCGCAGCCGCATCACGAACGCGAGCACCTGCGCGATGGCCGCGTAGAGGTCGGACGGGATCTCCTGGCCGAGGTCGCAGGCGGCGTGGATCGCCCGGGCCAGCGGGACGTCCTCGACCATCGGGACGCGGTGCTCGGTGGCCTTCTCGCGGATCTTCGCGGCGATCGCGCCGGCGCCCTTGGCGACCACGCGCGGCGCCCCCTTGGCCGGGTCGTAGCGCAGCGCGACGGCGACGTGCGTGGGGTTGACGAGCACGACGTCGGCCTTGGCGACGTCGCTCATCATCCGGTTGCGGCTCATCGCGAGCTGGCGCGAGCGGACCGCGCCCTTGAGCAGCGGGTCGCCCTCGCTCTGCTTGTGCTCGTCCGTGATCTCCTTCTTGCTCATCCGCAGCTGCTTGTTGATCCGCCGCTTCTGCACGACGAAGTCCGCGGCGGCGAGCACCAGCCCGGCGACGACGGCGGTGCGGATCAGGTCCGACGTCCCGCCGCCGACGGCCTGCAGGGTGGCCGCGAGCGGCATCGAGCCGGAGCCGAGCAGGAACGGCGTGAGGCCGGTGACCACCTGGTACAGCACGAGACCGAGCACCACGGTCTTGAGCAGCGACTTCAGCGCCTCCCACCACGCCTGCGGCCCGAAGATCCGCTTGAACCCCTTGGCCGGGTTCAGCCGCGAGAACTGCGGCTTGGCCGCCTTGGTGGCGAGGTGGATGCCGCCCTGCGCGGCGGCGGCCGCGACCGCCACCACGACCGTCACCGCGAGCAGGGGGGCCAGGGCGAGCGCGCACTGCCCCAGCGCGTGCGTGAAGGCGGCGAGGGCGCGACCGGGGTCGGGGTCGGCGGCGACGGCGTCGAGGCTGACGAGCAGCTCGACCACCGCGCCCTGGGTGCCGCGCGCCACCACGGGGAGCACGAGCGCCGCCGCGCCGACACCGAGCCAGGCCCCGAGGTCGGACGAGCGGGCCACCTGGCCCTGCTGGCGCCCCTCCTTGAGCTTCTTCGGTGTGGGTGCCTCTGTCTTCTCACCGCCACCGGCGCCGTCAGCCACCCCCGCTCACCCCCTGGCCGTCCCGACGACGGCACGGGTGGCGTCGTCGACCAGCGCCCTCGACGACGGCCGGCAGCGCCACGAAGGACAGGCCGACGACGACGAGGGTGATGAGGATCTTCAGCGGGAAGCCGAGGGCGAAGGCGTTGAGGGCCGGGGCGACCCGCGTCAGCAGGCCGAGCCCGACGTCGGCGAGGAACAGCACGGCGATCATCGGCCCGGCGATCTGCAGCGAGGCCACGAACATCCCGGTGACGGACGCGCCCGCGCTGGCCGCCAGGCTCTCCAGGTCGAGCAGCTGCCCGACCGGCAGCACGTCGAACGTGCGCAGCAGCCCGGCCAGCACCAGCGCGTAGCCGTTGCTGGCGAACAGCAGGGCCAGGGCGGTCCACTGGAACGTGCGGCCGAGGACGGCGGACCCGCTCTGCGTCAACGGGTCGAACGCGAACGCGAGGCTGAACCCGCCGAACAGGTCGAGCAGGTCGCCGGCGGCGCGCACGGCGGCGAAGACCACCATCACCAGGAAGCCGAGGCCGCTCCCGACGACGACCTCCTGGGCGGCGCTGACGACCAGCGCACCGGTGTCGAGTCCGTCGGCGACGAGCGCGTCAGGCACGTCGGGCAGGACGGCGAGCGCGAGCCCCAGGGCCAGCATCGCCTTGACCTGGGCGGGGATCGCGCGGTGCGAGAACGGCGGGGCGAGCAGCAGGAACGAGGCGCACCGGACGGTGGCGAGCAGCAGGGCCACCAGCTGCTCCAGCGGGACGTCGAAGCCCACCGGTCACCCCCCGGACAGCAGGTCGGGGATCCGCTCGTACAGGCCGGTCGTGAAGGAGGTGACCTCGGCCAGCATCCAGTTGCCGCACACCAGCAGGGCGATCCCCACGGCGACGGCCTTGGGCACGAAGCTGAGCGTGACCTCCTGGATCTGGGTCACCGACTGGAACAGCGAGATGGCGAAGCCGACGATCAGCGCGGTGAGCAGGATCGGCGCGCAGAGCTTGGCCGCGATGGTGAGCGCGGCCATGGCGATCTCGAGGACGGAGGCGTCGTTCATCGCTAGGTCGGCCCTGCTTCCGTAGGAGCCGACGACGGCCGTGATGACGAGGCCCCAGCCGTCGACCAGGACGAACAGCAGCAGCTTGAACGGCAGCGAGACCGTGACCGGCGGGAGCATCATCATGCCCATCGACATCAGCGCCGCGGAGACCACGAGGTCGATGACGAGGAACGGCACGAACACGACGAAGCCGATGATGAACGCGGCCCGCAGCTCCGACAGCACGAACGCCGGGATCAGCGTGAGGAGCGGTGTGTCGTCACGGTTCTCGGGGTTGGGCCGGTCGGCGGCACGGGTCACCAGCGCGAGGTCCTCGGCGCGGGTGTGGTCGAGCATGAACTCGCGCAGCGGCTCGACGCCGTCCTCGAACGCCTGCTGCTGGGTCACCTCGCCGGAGAGGTAGGGCTGGACGCCGAGGTCGTTGACCTCGCTCAGCACCGGACCCATGACGAACAGGCTGAGGAACAGCGCGAGCCCGGCGATCACCTGGTTCGGCGGGACGGCGGTGAGCCCCAGCGCGTTCCGGGTGATCGACAGCACCACGAAGATCTTGGTGAACGACGTCGTCATCAGCAGCAGCGCCGGCGCCACCGACAGCGCGGTGATCGCCAGGATCACGACGATCGAGCTGCTCGGCTTGCCGTCGACGCCGTTGATGTCGATCGAGACGGTCGGCTGGTCGCCGGTGAGCGGGTCGCTGGTGGGGGCGCCTGAGGGGGCGGTCGGCGGGGTCGGCGCGACCGGGGCGCTCGGACCGGCGTGCACGGCCTGCGGTACCGCTGCCTGCGGCACCGCTGCCTGCGTCAGGGGGGACGCGGGGCCGACGGCGGACGCGGGGGCGGCGACGAGCAGCCCGGCGATCGTGGCCAGGGCGGCCAGCACGAGCGCCAGGACGAGGGTCCTGGCTCGCAGCGGGGCGCTCATCGGCGGGTGGTCCGCTCGCGCAGGACGTCGAGCGCCTGGGTCCAGGTGGCCGGCGACAGCGCCGAGCCGGCGAGCGCGCCGTCCTTGCGGGGCTGCTGCGCGGCCCCGGCCGCGGTGCGGCGCGGGCGCTGGCGCTGGCGCGGCACGACCGGGCCCTCGGCGGCGTCAGCCGCGGCGGTCGGGACGGTCGGGACGGTCGGGCGGCCTGCGGGGCGAGCCCGTCCGGCAGCTCGATCGTCTCGGTGCGGCGCGGGGCGTCGTCGTCCCCGGCCGGCAGGTCGGTCTCGGAGAGCAGGCTGACCTGCTGCTCGGTGACGCCGAGCACCAGCGCCTTCTCCCCCACCCGCACGACGACGACGCTGGCGGCGCGCGAGAGCGCCTGGCGCGAGAGCACCTCGGTCATCCCCGGCACCAGGCGACCACGACCACGGGTCATGCCGCGGGAGAACAGCCACACCAGTCCGAGCACGCTGACGAGCGCGACGACCACGCGCAGCAGCAGGCCGGCGGTCTCCATCGGTGGCGTCTCCTCGGGTCTCGTGAGTCTTGTGCGGGCAGCGGTCTGCCCGGGTCGGGGCGTGGTGCAGGGACACGTCGACGGCGTCGTCGGCGCGAGGGGCGTGCGGTGGTCGGTGACGTCAGGCGGTCGGGCCGTTCGGGCTCGACCAGCTCGGTGATGCGCAGGCCGAAGTCCTCGTCGACCACGACCACCTCGCCCCGGGCGATCACGCGGCCGTTGACCAGCAGGTCGGCGGGGGCACCTGCGGCGCGATCGAGCTCGACGACCGAGCCGGGGGTGAGCTCGAGCAGCTCGCGGACGGTCATCCGGGCCCGGCCGACCTCGACCGACAGCGTCATCTCGACGTCGCGGAGCAGGTTGAGGCCGAGGCCGCCGAGCGCCTGGGCGGCCGGGGCGCCGCCGTCCGCGTGCACCGTGCCCTGGCGGGGCACCGGCGGGGCGCCCTCGGCGCGGACGGTGAGACCGACCCACGCCAGCGGCGCGCCGTCGCCGAGCAGGGCCACGAACGAGCCCTTCGGGAAGTCGTCCACGAGGGCAGGACGCACGGTGCTCAGCACCGACGGGCCGAGGGACGCGGCAGCGGCCTCCAGGGCGGGACGCACGACGTCGGCGACCTCGAGGCCGGGAGCGCCGGCGGTGAGCGCCTCGACCAGGGCGCCGTCCAGGGCGACCACCACCTCGCCGCTGCGGCTGCCGGTGAAGGTCGCCACGTGCGCGACGGCGGTGGCGGCCGGGTGGGCGCCGGCACCGGGAGCGGACACGAGCGGGTGCGGGGCCGGGACCAGCGGGGCCGCGGCCTGGGCGGCGGCCACCAGCGCGTCGGAGCCCGGCGTCCCGGCGCCGTGCTGGGCGGTGGTGGTGGCGGTCATCGGTGATCCTCCTGGTGGGCGACGATCAGGCAGGCGCGGCGGGGGCCGCGGGTGGTCGTGACGCCGCGCGCCACCGGCACGCCGGCGACGGCGACCTGCAGCGGGCGGTCGGCGGGGTGCGGGAGGCGGAGCACGTCGCCGACCGCGAGGGTCAGCAGCTGCTCGGGCGGGAGCTGGAGGCCGGTCATGCTGACGGCGACCTCGACCGGCACCTCGGGCAGCGTCGTGCGCAGGGTGCGGGCGGCCAGGGCGGCGCGCTCGACCTCCTGCGGGAGTGCGCACCTCCTGCGGGGTCAGCGCGGAGAGCCGGGCGAGCAGCGGTGCCAGCGGCAGCATCAGGGTGGCGGTGTCGGTGTGGTCGCCGACCTGCACCGCGAACTCGGCGACGGCCACCACGTCGGTGGCGCGGCCGGCGCCGAGCAGCTGCGCGTCCTGCTGGAGGCCGTCGACGGTCGCGGCCGGCGACCCGAGCGCGGCGAAGGCGTACCCGAGGGTGCCGAGCACCCGGGTGCACATGCCGAGGGTGAGGGAGGTCTCGATCTCGGTGAGCAGGCGGGACGGCTGCTCGCCGTCCCGGCCGCCGGGGCCGCCGAGGGCGTGGTCGAGGTGGGCCAGCGCGCTGCCGGTGGTCAGCTGCAGGACGCCGGTCGCGGGCTCGTCGAGGTCGAGCTGGAACAGCACCATCGCCGGGTGCGCCGGGATCGACTCGACGTAGGCGTCGTAGGTCGACTGGGTCACGCCGGTGAAGGTGATCGAGACGGCGCAGCGCAGGCGGGTGCCGAGCTGGGTCGTCCACTGCCGCGCGAAGGTGTCGTTGGCCACCTCGAGCAGCCGGGCGTGCTCGCGGGAGAGGCGGGCGGGTGCGGCGAAGTCGTACTCCGTGACGGTCCCCCGGCGGCGCGGACGCGTACCGGAGCGCCCCGTCGGCCTGGTGGTCGTCTCGCTCACACCGGGTCTATCGGACGGCGTGCGCCCGATGTTGAGCCGTACGGGTCAACAGATCCGGGCCGGTCGTCCCGCCACCGGCGCAGCAGCGGTCCTCCCCTCCGGGACCGCTGCCGCGCGGACGCGCTCCTACTGGGTGACGAACTCGATGCGGTGCAGCTCGTCCATCACCTCGCTCGTGGACGGACGTGGAAACTATTGCGTCACGAACTCGGTGAAGTACACGTCCATCACCTCGTGGTGGTACGCCTCCTCGACCTGGTGGGCGAGCTCCTCCTGCAGCGCGGCGCGGGTCTCGGTGGTCGCCAGCTCCTCGACCGTGCGTCCGGTGAAGGTGTCGATCAGCAGGTTGAGCGCCTGGCTGCCCTCCGGCGCGTGGGCGGCGTCGGCGGTGGCCTGCAGCGCGATGCCGACCCGCAGGTAGTGCCCGTCGGCGAGGTTGATGCTGATCGCCTCGAGCGCGACGACGTCGCCGGGCACCGGCTCCGGCTCGGCCTCCTCCTCGCCGCCGGACGGCTTGAGCAGGAACCACCACGCGCCGGCGGCCACCAGCGCGACGACGAGGACCGCCACCAGGACGAGCTGCTTCTTCCTGCCGCCCTTGGCGGGCGCCTCCTCCGCCTCGCCGGCGGTGGTGGCGGCCGCTCCGGGGCGGACGGCGGTTGCTGTGGCCATGACTCTCTCCAAGGTCTGTCGGGTCGCGCTCGCGCTGGTCTGCGTGGTCTGCGTGGTCTGCGTGCTGCTCTGCTCGGCGGTGGTGGGGGGCACGGGTCAGCCCTCGCCCGTGGCGGGGTCGGTGCCGGGCTCGCTGTCCGTGGCGAGGCCGCGGGCGGCGGCGATCTGCGGGATCAGGGCGCGGACCGTGGCCGGCTGCTGGTCGAGGACGACCAGGTCGACCCGGCGGTTGCCGGTGACGGCCTGCGGGTCGCCCACCGGGAACAGCGGACGGGTGTCGCCGTAAGCCGGTGGCCGACAGCCGGGTCGGCTCCAGGCCGTCGGCGTCGATGAGGTGCCGCACCACCGCGGTGGCGCGCGCGCCGGACAGCTCCCAGTTGCTCGGGTACTGCCCGCCGGTGATCCGCAGGTGGTTGGCGTGGCCCTCGACGGCGACGTCCTCCGGCAGCTCGTGCGAGCACCGGGGCCATCACGTCGAGCACCTCGAGCCCGCGGGGCTCGATCGTCGCGCTGGCGCTGGCGAAGAACACGTCGTCGGCCACCACCGCGGCGACCAGGCCGCGCTCGGTGATGCGGAACCGCACCCGGTCGCCGAGACCCTCGGCGTCCAGCGCCGCCTCGAGGGCCGCCTGGATCTGCTGCAGCCGGTCGAGCTCGGCCTCGGCGGCGGCGAGCCGCGCCTCCGCCTCGGCGGTGCCGTCGTCGCTCCTGCCCTCGCCGGCGCTGGCGAGGTCGACCGGCGCCGGGCGCCGCGTCGACCTCGAGCCGGGCCGGGTTGGGCGGGCCGTCCGGGCTGGACAGCAGGCCCGCTCCCCCGTCGACCGGGATCGCCGAGCTGGCGCCGAAGCCGTCCGCGAGACCGCTCTTGAGCTCGAGGAACTTCTGCTGGTCGACCTGGCTGATCGCGAACAGCACGATGAACAGGGCCATCAGGACGGTGATCATGTCGGCGTAGCTGACGAGCCACCGCTCGTGGTTCTCGTGCTCCTCCTCGTGCCCGCCGCGACGTCCGCGACGGGCGCCGCCGGCGCTCACGCCGCCTTCTTCGCCGTCGCCGCCGCCGCCTCGGCGTCCGCGGGCGGCAGGAGGCTGGACAGCCGCTGCTGCACCAGGCGCGGGTTGGCGCCGGCCTGGATCGCGACGACCCCCTCGACGACGAGGTGCATCTGCGCGACCTCGGTCTCGGTGAGCCGCTTGAGCCGGTTGGCGATCGGCAGCCACATCACGTTGGCCGACAGCACGCCCCACAGGGTCGCGACGAACGCGGCCGCGATCATGTGGCCGAGGTCGTCGGGGTTGCTGAGGTTCTCCAGGACGTGCACGAGGCTGATGACGGTGCCGATGATGCCGATCGTCGGGGCGAAGCCGCCGAGGTCGGTGAAGAACTTCGAGGCCACCTTGTCGCTGGCGGTCTTCGCGTCGATCCGGTCGAGCATGATCGTGCGCAGGTCCTCGGGGTCGGTGCCGTCCACGGCCGACTGCAGGCTGTCCTTGAGGAACTCGTCCTCCACCGACCCGATCGCCTCCTCCAGCGCGAGCAGGCCCTCGCGACGCGCGCGCTCGGCGAGCGAGACGATCTCGGCGATGGTGTCGGTCGGCGGCTTGCTGCCGCCCAGGAGGGCCTTCTTCAGCCCGGCGACGATCGTCTTCAGGTCGCGCAGCAGGCCGCCGGCGATGCCGACGCCCAGGGTGCCGCCGAAGACGAGGACCATGGGTGCGGGCAGGACGATCGACATCGGGTTGCCGCCCTCGAGGATCATCGCGGTGATGATCGCGCCGAAGCCGACCGCCAGGCCGATGAGGGTCGCGGGATCCATCAGGACCTCCGGCGCGGACGCAGCGGCACGGCGCCGGCGACGTCGCTGAGGTCGTCGTCGTCCTGCTCGTCGAGGTCCGGCACGAGGCCCAGCGGCACGTGGCTGGCGCTGATGACGCCGGCGCGGAACTCGCGGACCCGCTCGATCACGAGCTCCATCGACTCGCTGACGACGTACTTGGTGCCGCCGAGCAGCGTGAGCACGGTGTCGGGCGTGCTGTCGACCCGTTCGAGCAGGTCGGGGTTCAGCGCGAACCGCTCGCCGTTCAGGCGCGTGAGGATGATCATGACGTCCGTCCTTGGATGGTGCGTGGCAGCCCGTCCGTGGGCCTTCACGACTCCCATCGGCCGCGACCCCGACCACCTGAGGAGTCCGGGACGTCGGACCTGCCGCTCGGCGGCCGCCTCAGCCGCCGGCCGGAACCCGTTCCGGGACAGGCGGAGCCGGGACGGAGGCCACCGGCACCGGACGGCGGGCAGGCCACTGCACGAGCAGGACGGTGCCGAGGACGAGCACGCCGCCGAGCGCCTGCTGGAGCGTGAGCACCTCGCGCGAAGACCAGCGCCGCACCGGCGACGGTGACGACGGGCTCGACGGTGGACAGCAGGGCGGCGGCGGTCGGGCCCACGCGCGACAGGCCCGCGAAGAACAGCACGATCGCCGCGACCGTGCTCACCAGCGCGATGAGGCCGAGCCAGAGCCAGCCGCCGGCGGCCGAACCCGAGGTCCGGGGCGCCGTGCACCGACGTCCACGTGGCGAACGTGCCGAAGGCGCCGCAGCAGACCAGGGCCGCGAACGCCAGCGGGTCGGGGGCGGCGACGCGGTCGCCGACGAGGATGTAGACGGTGTAGACGACCGCGGACCCGATCGCGCAGGCCGCGCCGAGCAGGTCGACGTCGCCCGCGGGCGCCCCGCCCAGCACCAGCCCGACGCCCACCAGGGCGAGGACGAGCGCCGCACCCCGACGGCGCGACGGGGACTCGCGCCGGGTGATCACCGCCGCGACCATCACCAGCAGCGGGTACCCGCAGAACAGCAGCGCCACCTGGGACGCCTCCACCCGGCCGAGGGCCGCGAGGTAGAGCCCGGACTGCGCCGCGTAGCCGATCGCGCCCATCGCGAGCCCGCCCACCACGACCCGCGGGCGCAGGCCGCGCAGCCGCCCGCTGCCGGCGGCGACGGCCAGCAGCAGCGCCCCGGCCGCCCCGAAGCGCACGAGCAGCAGGGCGTCGAGGCCGACGCCCTCGCCGTACGCGAGCTTGGCGAACACCGCCAGCAGCCCGAAGGCCACCGCGGACGCGACACAGGCGAGGGCTCCCACCCGGCCAGCGTGCGGCCGGCCGATCGTTCACGTCCAGCGCGAGCTCCTTCACCGAACCGTGCAGATATCCTGAACGGATGATGGGCTCGTCCTCGTGATCGACCTGCGCCGGCTGCGCGTCCTGCGGGAGGTGCACGTCCGCGGCACGCTGCACGCCGCCGCGCGCGCGCTGGGGTACACGCCCAGCGCGATCTCGCAGCAGCTCGCCGCGCTCGAGCGCGAGGCAGGTACCCCCCTGCTGGAACGGGTCGGGCGCGGCGTGCGCCTCACCGAGGCGGGCACGGTGCTGGTGCGGCACGCCGACGGTCTGCTCGACGCGATGGAGGCGGCGCAGGCCGAGGTGGCCGCCGTCGCGGCCGGACGGCTCGCCGGCACGGTCCGGGTGGCGGCGTTCCAGTCCGCGTTCCTGCGGATGGTGGCGCCGACGATCCGCGCGCTGTCCGGCAGCCACCCCGGCATCCGGGTGGAGGCCACCGAGGCCGAGGTCGAGCAGGCCGTGCCCGCCCTGCGCCTGCACCAGCTCGACGTGCTCGTCGGCGACGAGTACGTCGGGCAGCCGCGGGTGCTGCACCCGGAGCTCGAACGCGAGACGGTGCTGCACGAGGGCATCAACCTGGTGCTCCCCGCCGACCACCCGGAGGCGACGGCGGACCGGGTGCCGCTGTCGCGCCTGGCCGAGCTGCCCTGGGCCACCAGCCGGTCCGGCACCGGGCACCACGACATGCACGTGCGGGCGTGCCGCGAGATCGGCGGCTTCGAGCCGGACGTCCGGTACACCTCCGACGACTTCGTGATCCAGCTCGACATGGTCCGCACCGCAGGCGCCGGCGCGCTGCTGCCCGACCTCGTCCTCGGTTTCGACGCGCCCGGGGTGGTGGTCCGTCCGGTCCGGTCCGGCGCGGTGGGTCGCGAGGTCTTCCTGCTCACCCGGCGCAGCCGCACCCCGTCGGTGCGCGAGGTGGCCGACGTCCTGCGCCGGACGGGCTCCGCAGCCGGAGGTGCCGCCGGCAGCGCGACGGCCCCGCCCCCGCAGGGGTCGGGGCCGCCGGGCGCCGCGTGAGGGGATGCGTCAGCGCTTGAGGTTGACCAGGTCCTGGAGCAGCTCGTCCGAGGAGGTGATGACGCGCGAGTTCGCCTGGAAACCGCGCTGGGCGATGATCAGGTTGGTGAACTCGGCGGCCAGGTCGACGTTCGACATCTCGAGCATGCCGCTGGAGAGCGCGCCGCGGTCGCCCAGGCCCGGGGCACCGACGCGCGCCGAGCCGGAGTTGACCGTGGTGCGGTAGGTCGAGCCGCCGGCCTTCTCCAGGCCGGCCACGTTGGCGAACGTCGCGGTGGCGATCTGGGCGACGGGCTGCTTCAGGCCGTTGCTGAAGATGCCGGTGAGGACGCCGTCGGGGCCGATGGTGAAGGCGGTGAGGCTGCCGACCTGGTAGCCGTCCTGGCTGTTGGTCTTGATCGACGTCGTGCCGGCGAAGCCGGTCACCGTGGACAGGTCCAGGTCGATCCCGGACGCCGAGGTCAGCGTGGCCGGGGTCGTGGTGTGGGCGCCGCCGCCGCCGGTGAAGTCGACGGTGCCGAGCACGGTGGCGCCCTCGAGCACCGACCAGGTGTCGGCGTCGTCCTTGCGGAAGGTCACCGACAGCGTGGAGCGGGTGCCCTGCGCGTCGTACACGTCGATCGAGGCCGGGAGCGTGGTCCCGGTGGCGGCGTCAGCGGGCAGGTTGCCCTCGAACGTCGTGGTGCCGGTGGAGCGCGGCTGCATCAGCGTGCTGATCGGCAGCTTGATGTCGCCGATGCCGCCGGTGGTGCCGATCGCACCGGTCGCGGCGTCGGCCTGCCAGCCCTGCACCTTGTAGCCCTCGCTGGTGATGAGGGTGCCGTTGACGTCGAAGGTCAGCGCGCCGGCGCGGGTGTACAGCGTCTCGTTGACCGACTGGGTGACGAAGAAGCCGTCGCCGTTGATCATCAGGTCGAGGCTGCGGCCGGTCTGCTGGGCCGAGCCCTGGCCGAAGTTGGTGGTGACGCCCGCGACCCGCACGCCGAGGCCGACCTGCGAGGGGTTCGAGCCGGCCGTGCTGCCCTGCGGGGCGCCGGCGGCGCGCAGCATCTGGCTGAGGGTGTCCTGGAACTGGGTGCTCGACGACTTGAAGCCGTTGGTGTTGACGTTGGCGATGTTGTTGCCGGTGACGTCCATCATCGTCTGGTGCGAGCGCAGCCCGCTGATGCCGGAGAACAGGGAACGGAGCATGGGAGGTCCCTCCTCGAAGGGGGTCTTCGCGGCGCCCTGGGGCGACCGGTGCGTGGTGGTGGAGGTCGGTTGTCAGGCTCAGCCGTGATCAGGCCGAGCCGGTGGCCGCGACGACCGCGGTCACCTTGTCGAGGGCGACATCCGTGTCACCGACGCGCAGGAGAGGGGTGGTGCCCAGCAGCGTCACGGCGGAGACCGTGCCGCTGGAGGTCGAGCCGTCCTCGGCGGTCCAGGAGACCTGGCGGCCGACGAGGGACGCCGCTCCGAGACGCTGCTGGACGTCGAAGGACGCCCGCGTCGTCTCGGCCAGCTCGCTGAGCTTCTCCACGCTCGTGAGCTGCGACGTCTGCGCCATGAACGCCGAGGTGTCCATGGGAGCGGTGGGGTCCTGGTAGCGCAGCTGCGCCACCAGGAGCTTGAGGAAGGCGTCCTTGTCGAGCTCGTTCTTCGGGCCGGACGTGCCGTTCACGTTCTGCCCGAGGACCTGGCTGATGGGGGTGCCTGTGCTCACGCCGTCGACCGGCACGCCGTCCTCCTTCGTCGCGGACGACCACCTCGGTCGTCCTGGGGTGTTGTCGGCACGTACGCCCTCCGGCTCAAGCCCGATGGGTGACGAATCGCGTTGGTACGGCTCATGTCACGACGTCCACACGCCCTGCCGCGGCACGCGGCAGCACGAGCTGCACCGGCGCGGGCGGTCCGTCGGCGCCGGACCGCTCGCCGGGGGTCGCCCGGACGGTCGCGGTCACGGCCCCCGTGACGCCCGGCGGAGCCCAGGTCGAGCTCGGCGCGAGCGCCCGGCGGGTCGGTGCCGAGCAGGTCGCGACGCAGGTCCGGAAGCGCTGCACGCAGCGCCTCGCGCGCCTGCTCGGTGCCGCCGTGCAGCTCGATCCGCACTCTGTCGGAGGTGATCTCGGCGACCACGCGGACCGAACCGATCTCCTCAGGCTGCACTCGCATCACCAGCCGGTGCACTCCCTCACCGAGAGAGCGCAGGCCGCCCACACGCGGTGCCAGCTGGGTCGCGAGCGGTGCGGGGACCTGTGGGTGCGGCACGACCGGGGCGGCCGGCGCCGGGCCGCCGTCGAGCGTGCGGAGGGCAGCCGCGGGTAGCGCCGCACCGGCGCTCGTGACCGGAGTCGACTGCGAGACCGGCTGCGCCTCCTGCGGAGTCGCCGCCGCGCTCGTGGGTGCGGTCGTGTCGGTGACCGGCACCCCTGTCGGCGTCTCGGCCGCGGGGGGGCCTGGCTGCGTCCCCTGGCCGTCGTGGGTGCCGCTGCCCTTCGCACCCTCGTCGGCCGCCGCACCTACCTGTCCGGCGATCGGCTGCGGGGTGGCAGCGTCGGACGGAGCAGCCTGCGAGACAACCGGTTCCACGCCGACCGTCGCCATCACGGGATCAACGGCGGCGACGACGGCGGCACCAGCCGGGACCGGAACCGGGACCACGGTGGCCGGTGCCAGGACCGGGGCCGGGACCGGAACCGGTGCCGGGAGCGCGGTGGCCGGTGCCGGGCTGACCTGCTCGGGGGCCGGCGACGCCGGGGACGGCTGCACGGTCGGCATGCGCACGCCGGGCACGATGACCGGCACGGCGGGGGCGACGGTGGTGGCCCCGTCGTCGACGACGGCCGCGGTCGTCGCCTCGACATCACCTGTGGACGGGTCATCGACGACACCCTCGTCGGTGCCGGTCGGGCCCGATCTGGCGGTCTCGAGAGCAGCAGCGAAATCGCCTGCAGCGCCCGCGTCCTCGCTCGACGGGTTCCGCCGCGCCCCCGACGGCCCGGTCGTCCCGCGTGCTGGTGCCGGTGCCGGCAGCGAGGCCAGCGTGGGGACGCTCACCGCGCACCTGCGAGCAGCGCGCCGACCTTGCGCACGTAGGACTGCGTCTCGGCGTACGGCGGCACGCCGTCGTAGCGGCGCACGGCACCGGGGCCGGCGTTGTACGCGGCCAGTGCGAGGTCGATCGAGCCGAACGAGCCGAGGTGGCCCTTCAGCAGACGCGCCGCGCCGTCCACCGCCTGCGCCGGGTCGAGCGCGTTCACCCCGAGCCCCTTCGCGGTGGCGGGCATCAGCTGCATCAGACCCTGCGCGCCCGCGTGGCTCACGGCGGAGGCGTTGCCGGCCGACTCCACCTGGGCGACCGCGGCCAGCAGACCCGGGGGCAGTCCGTACTTCGCCGTGGCCTGTGCGAACAGCGGCTCGTAGCGCCGCACCGCGGCGGAGATGCCCGCGCCGGACGCGGAGCCGGCGGGAGCGACGGAACCCCACGACGCCGACGAGAGGGCGGACGTGGCGGACGACGTCGACGACTGCGGCAGCACCCGCCGGATCGAGGTGGGGGTCTCGTAGACCGAGCCGACGCGCACGACGTCACCGGTCTTCGGCGCGTGCAGCATCTTGCCGTCACCCACGTAGATCCCGATGTGCCGGCTGCCGCCCAGCACGATCAGGTCGCCGGGCCGCGCCTGCGCCAGGCTCGGCACCTCGGTGCCGAGGTGCCGCTGGTCGGCCACGACCCGGGGGACGTCGACACCGAGGTCCTTCATCGCGCGCTGCACCAGCGCGGAGCAGTCCAGGCCCTTGGAGGGATCGGTGCCTCCCCACTGGTACGGCACGCCGAGGTACTTCTCGGCCGACTCCACCAGCGCCTCGCCGGTCGCGCCACCGTCGGACGCCAGGCCCTCCCCCGCGCTGCCGACCCCGGCGCTGCCGAGCGCCGAGGTGAGCGCGCCCGCGAACTGCAGGCTCGACACCGAGGTCGCGGTGGTCGTGCGCGCGGGGGTGAGCTGCTCGATCCGTCCCTGCAGCTCGGCGATGCGGGACTGCACGGCGAGCAGGCCGTTCACGGCGCCTCACCGCCCGGACGCGGCGTGCTGCTCGTGTGCTCGTCGAGGCGACGCTGCTCGGCGTCACGACCGGCCCGCACGACGCCCTCGACGAACCGCTCCTCGAGGTGCTCCAGGGCGCGGGTCCGGGCGCGGGCCACGTTCCAGGCGTCGGTGGCCTGGCCGGCCTCCTGCGCCGCGATGGCGGCGTGCTCGGCCGACTCGATGCCCGCGGTGCTGAGCGCGGCTCGGGCGGCAGCGGCGGCGGTGAACGCCAGTGCGCCGGTCTCGTCCGGCATCCGGTGGGCGGCCAGCGCCTCCCGGCGGCGGACGGCCAGCAGAGCGGCCGCGTGGCGCGCGGCGTTGGCGCGAGCGAGGTCGGCCGCAGCGTGGTCCTCCTGCAGCTTGCGCAGCCGGAGCAGGCCGGCCAGCCGGAACCGGTTCACCGCGCACCTGCGAGGGCGGAGGCGATCTGGTGCAGCCGGGCCCACGACTCGTCGGCGCCGGCGACGCGGTCGACCGGCTGCTGCAGGAAGTCCTCGACCGCCGGCCAGGCGGCCAGGGCGGCGTCGACGGTGGGGTTGGTGCCGGCCACGTACGCACCGACGTCGAGCAGGTCCTGCACGTCGCGGCGGGCCGCCATCGCACGGCGCACGACGGTCGCGGCGTCGCGCTGCTCGGGGCTGGTCACGCGGGTCGCGACCCGCGACACCGAGCCGAGCACGTCGATGCTCGGGAAGTGGCCGGCCGTGGCGAGCCTGCGGTCCAGGACGACGTGGCCGTCGAGGATCGAGCGGGCTGCGTCGGCAACGGGCTCGTCGTGGTCGTCACCGTCGACCAGGACGGTGTAGATGCCGGTGATCGAGCCGGTGACCCCCGGGCCGGCGCGCTCGAGCAGGCGCGGCAGCATCGCGAAGGTCGACGGCGGGTAGCCGCGGGTGGCCGGCGGCTCCCCCGCCGACAGCCCGATCTCCCTCTGCGCCATGCAGAACCGGGTGAGCGAGTCCATCATCAGGACGACGTCGAGACCCTGGTCGCGGTAGTGCTCGGCGATCCGCGTGGCGGTCATCGCGGCGCGCAGGCGCACCAGCGCCGGCTCGTCCGAGGTGGCGACCACGACGACGCTGCGGGCCAGGCCCTCGGGACCCAGGTCGTCCTCGAGGAACTCGCGCACCTCGCGACCGCGCTCGCCGATGAGGGCGAGCACCACGACGTCGGCGGTGGTGCCGCGGGCGACCATCGACAGCAGGCTCGACTTGCCGACGCCGGAGCCCGCGAACAGGCCGAAGCGCTGACCGCGGCCGGCCGGGACGAGGGTGTCGAGGGCGCGCACCCCGAGAGGCAGCGACTGCGTCACGCGGCCCCGCAGCAGCGGGTTCGGCGGGGTGCCGTGCACCTCGACCAGCTGCGCGCCCGACGACGGGACCTCGCCCGTCGACCGGACGGCCGAGCCCGTCGAGCACGCGTCCGAGCAGCGCGCCGCCGACCGGCACCCGCAGCGGGGCGCCGGTGAGCCGCACGGGCAGCCCGGCGCGCAGACCGACCGGGTGCGCCAGCGGCATGCAGCGGACGCCGTCCGGCTGCACCGCCACGACCTCGGCGGCCACGTCGCCGTGCGGGCCGGACACGGTGACGAGGTCGCCGACGGCGGCCTCGACGCCCGCGACGTCGAGCGACAGGCCCACTGCGGAACGCACGACGCCGACCCGCTCGGGACGGCACGCGCGCTCGGCCAGCTCGAGCCGGTCCGCGAAGGTGGCGGTCATCCGCGCAGCTCCGCCCGAGCCCGCTCGACAGCCGCCTGGAGCAGGACCTCGACCGTCCCGTGCGCGTGCTGGAGGATCGAGTCGCCCTGCGCCACAGCCGGATCCGCGACGACGGTGACGCCGTCGGGGGCGTCGGCCGCGGCGACGGTGGCGGCGTCGGCGGGGTTCAGGCGCACGGTGGCGCTGGTGGCGGAGGGCGTGGTCAGCAGGGCGCGGCGCAGCGCGTCGCGGCCCGGCTCGGCGGAGGCGAGCGCCTCGTGGCCGAGCACGGCGGCAGCCAGCCGCAGGGCGGCGTCCAGCACCGCGTCCGCGACCGCCTCGACGGCGGGGACGGCGGCCACCGCCGCCTGCGCGACGGCCCGCTCGAGCGCGGAGCGCGCCGCGGCGAGCCGGGCGAGCTCGTCGGCGCGGGCCTGCTCGAGCAGGGCGACCTGCTCGTCGAGCCGGGTGCGGGCGGTGGCGTGCGCCGCCTGCGCCCCGCTGGCCCAGCCGGCGGCGTACCCGCTGGCGCGGGCGGCGGCACGCTCGCGCTCGGCGGTGCCGGCCGTACCGTGCACCGTGGTGGCGGCGCTCATCCGACGTACTCGTCGTCGTCGTCGCCGCCCCGGCGCAGGACGATCTCGCCGGTCGCCTCGAGGGTGCGGATGGCCGCCACGACCGCCGCCCGGGCCTCCTCGACCTGGCTGAGGCGCACGCGGCCGAGCAGGTCGATCTCCTCGAGCAGGGTCTCGCGGGCGCGCTCGGACACGTTCGACGTGATCTTGTCGTGCACGGCCTGCTGGGCGCCCTTGAGCGCCGTCGCCAGCACGCTGGTCTCCACGGCGCGCAGCACCAGCTGCACGGCGCGGTCCTCGAGGCCGAGGACGTCGTCGAAGACGAACATCCGGCTGCGGACCTGCTCGGCGATCATCTGGTCGCGCTGGTCGAGCCCCTCGAGGATGAGCTTCTCGGTGCTCGGGTCGGCGCGGTTGATGATGTCGACGAGCGGCTGCAGGCCGCCGACCACGCTCTCCTGCACCGGTGCCAGCACCGACGACGTCCGGCGGTGCAGCACCTCCGCCACCACGCGCACCATCTCCGGCGTCGTGCGGTCCATCACCGCGATCCGGTGCGCCACGTCGGCGCCGGTCTCGGCGTCGAGCGCGCCCAGCACGGTCGACGCCTGGTCGGGACGCAGGTGCACCAGCACCAGCGCGATCGTCTGCGGGTGCTCGGTCGCGAGGAAGTTCTGCAGCTGGCGCGGGTCGGCCTCGCGCAGGAAGGCGAACGGCTGCGGGCTCGGCGCCTTGGCGATCCGCTCCATGACGGTCTCCGCGCGGCGGGCACCGAGCGAGCCCTCGAGCAGCTCACGGGCCACGAGGACGCCGCCCCGACCGGCGCCGTCGGCGCCGGTGCCCATCTGGACCGCGACCTCCTCGAGGACGTGGGCGACCAGCAGCGGGTCGACGGTGCCGAGCTTGACGATCTCGGCCGAGATCTCCTCGACCTCGGTCTCGGACATGGAGGCCAGCACCCGGGAGGCGTTCTCGCGCCCGAGGTTCACCAGCAGGATCGCGGCGCGCTGGCTGCCGGTGAGCGTCTGCTCGTGCAGCTCGAGGGTCATCAGGCCCTCCGGTCGGCGAGCCAGCCGCGGAGCAGCTCGGCGACGTCGTCGGGCTGGCGCTCGACGAGCTCGATCACCTCGTTGCGGCGGTCCGCGGCCTCGCCGGAGCGCTGGCGCGGCAGCCTCGAGCGCGGGTCGGCGCCCTCGTCGATCCAGTCCAGCTCGCGCTGGCCGCCCTGCTCCAGGACGCGCATCTCACCGAGGTCGACCGGCTGCGGGTTGCGACGACGCCGCTTGCGCGACATCAGGAACGCGACCACCGCGAGGAGCAGGACGGCTGCGGCGATGGCGCCGGTGCGGATCAGCTCGCTGCGCTGCTCCGCGGCCGCCTCCGCCTTGGCCGCGCCCAGTGCCTCCGTGGCCGCCTCGGCCGTGGTGGTGTCGAACGGCATCCGCGCCACCGAGAGCACGTCGCCGCGCTCCTCGTCGATGCCGGCGGCGGCCGTGACGGCCTCGCGCAGCGCCGTGATGTCGAGGTCACCGACGGTGCGGCTGTTGACGACCACCGAGACCGACTGGCGCGTCAGGGATCCCGGCGCCTGCGACGTGCGCTCGGTCACCTTGTTCACCGAGTTGTTCTCGGTCGTGGCCGTCTTCGTGTAGCTGGAGTCCGAGCCCCCGGCGGTGCCGGAGGGCACCTGGACGTTGTCGGGGCCGAGGACGCCACCCGCGGCCGCACCGCCGCCGGTGTACTCCTCGGAGGTGGTGCTGGACGACAGCGGCGGGGTGTCCTCGGGGGCCGAGAAGGTCTCGGAGGTGCGGTCCACCGCGTCGAAGTCGAGGTCGGCCGTCACCGTCGCGAAGCCGTTGCCGGCGCCCACCACGCGGTCGAGCACGCCCTGGAGCGCGGCCGAGACCCGGCCCTCGTAGTCGCTGGTCTGCTGGTCGCGCAGGCCGCCGGCCGCGCCGCCGCCCGAACCGGCCGCCGACAGCAGGCGTCCCTCGCCGTCGACGACGGTGACGTCGTCGGGAGAGAGGTTCTCGACGCTGGAGGCGACGAGGTGGACGATCGACTGCACCTGCTGCGAGGGCAGGTCGGCGCCCGGGCTGGTCTCGACGAGCACCGAGCCGGTGGGCGCCGCGGTCTCGTCCAGGAAGACGTCCTTGGCCGGGATCGCGAGGTTGACCGTCGCGGCCTCCACGCCGTCGATCGAGCTGATCGTGCGGGCGAGCTCGCCCTGCAGCGCGCGCTGCCAGGTCACCTGCTGCTGGAACTGGGACGCGGTCACGCCCTGCTCGTCGAGCAGCGAGTACCCGGAGTCGGTGCTGGACGGCAGACCGGCCGAGGACATCGCCAGCCGCATCCGGTACACGTCCTCGCGGGGCACCAGGACGCTGCTGCCGCCGTCGGCGAGCTCGTACCGCACGCCCTGGGAGTCGAGCTGGTCGACGATCGCGCTGGCGTCGCTGGAGGCCAGGTTCGTGAACAGCGGCTGCAGCGTCGGTGCGCTGGCCCACCGCATGAACGCGGCGCCGCCGAGCACCAGGACGCCGATGCCGATGGCGGCGATCAGCTTCTGGGGCGTGCTGAACTGGGAGAACGTCGAACCGGCGCCACGGAGCGCCCCGACGAGTCGCTGCTGCATCAGGCCTGCATCCTCATGATCTCGTTGAAGGCGTCGACGGCCTTGTTGCGCACGGCGACGGTGAGCTCGGTGGCCACCTGCGCCTGCGTGGCCGCGATCATGTAGTCGTGCACGTCGGTGAGGTCACCGGTCGCGGCCTGGACGGCCAGCGAGTCCGCGGTGCCCTGGAGCTGCTGCACGCCGTCGAGGTGACGGGTCAGCGTGGCGGCGAACGAGCCGGCCTGGGTGGGGCCCTCGCTCGCGCCGGTGGACTGCGCCCCGAGCGCGCGGGTCGCGGCGGTGACGGCGCTCATCGCCGACGAACCGCCCACGCCCGAGACGCCGGAGACGCCCGCGACGGGGCTCACGCCCCGCGTCCGATCCCGAGGGCGGCCTGGTAGGAGTCCTTGGCCCGGTCGATCACGGTGAGGTTCGCCTGGTAGCCGCGCTGCGCCATGATCAGCTGCGTCATCTGGCTGGCCAGGTCGATGTCGGGGTAGCGCACGTAGCCGCCCTCGTCGGCGAGCGGGTTCTGCGGGTCGTAGACCAGGCGGCCCTCGGCGGAGCCGAGCTGGATGCCGCCGACCTGCACACCGCCGGTGCCGGAGCCGTAGTCGACCGCCTGCGCCACGACGTACTTGGCGCGGAACGCCTCCTCGTCGGTCGAGCGGACGGTGTTGATGTTGGCGATGTTGTCGCTGACCGCGTCGAGCCACTTGCGGTAGACGGTGACGCCGGTGCCGGCGACGCCGATCGCGTTGAAGATGGTCATGGCCGCCCGCTCACTGCGTCCGCAGGGAGGCCCGCAGCAGCGAGAACCTGTCGTCGACGGCGCGGGTCACCAGCTGGTAGCGCAGGCCGGTGTCGATGTTGGAGATGACCTCGTGGTCGAGGTTGACGTTGTTGCCGTCCTCGCGGGTCGGCTCGAGGGAGCGCGCGGTGGTCGCCGGGGCGGAACCGCTGCCGCCGGAGACCGCGCTGCGCAGGGCGTCCTCGAACTGCACCCGACCGGCAAGGAAGCCGGGCGTCTGGATGTTGGCGACGTTGTCAGCGATGGTGCGCTGACGGGCCGCGAGGCCGGTGAGGGCGCTGTGGAGCGCCACGCCGGTGACGTCGTTGAACACGGACCTACCCCGTTCTCGTCCTGGGACGAAGAGAGAGTCGGCCGGTCCGTGGCCACCACGAGCGATCCGTCGCTCCTGTACTCCATCGGTGGACGCGGAGGACTACTTGAGCGCTGAACGGGCGGAAATCCGGTCGGCGTCCGGGGGGTGGGGGCGGTCCACGCAGCGCCGCCGCCGCACCCGGACGGAGCAGCGGCGCAACGGTTCTGGTGGGCCGGGCGGCCTAGCCCGCGGCCATCGCCGTGACCGTGGCCTGTGCGGTGGCCCACGCCTCGAGGCACAGGCTCGACAGCACCAGGGGCGTCAGGCTGCTGCCCTCGGCCGCGTCCGGGAGACCGAGCTCGTGGGCCCGCACCACGCGCAGCACCTCGCCGAGCGGCCCCTCCCCCTCGGCGAGCGCGCGGCGGACGTCGTCGCTGACGCCGGCGTCACGCGCGACCTCGGCGCCGGGGGTGCGCAGCACCTGCGCCACCCCTGACAGCAGGCCGGTGGTGTACGCCGCGGCGGGGTCGGCGCCGGTGGCGGCAGCGGTGGCGGCGGCGACCGCCTCGCAGGCCTCGGCCCGCGCCAGCACGGTCACCAGGTCGTCGAGGCGTCCGGCGGCCATCCCGCCGAGGAGCGTGAGGAGCACCCACGACCGCAGCGGCCGGGGCCCCAGCAGCACCACCGCCTGGCGCAGCGAGGAGATCTCCCGGCGGCTGCCCGTGCTCGCCGAGTTGGCGGTGCGCAGCACCCGCACCGCCAGCCCCGGGTCGGCCGCGACGATCTCCTCGAGGTCGTCGGCGTCCGACGCGGGGTCGCCGAGCGCCTGGAGCAGCCGCATGCAGATCACCTGGGACGGCGAGATGCTCGTGCTCTCCATCACGTCGGGGTGCGCCAGGTGGAAGCCCTGGAACAGCTCGTAGCCGGCGTCGTGGCAGGCGCGCAGCACCTCGGCCGACTCCACCCGCTCGGCCAGCAGCTGCACGTCGGGCCGGCGCGCCCGGACCGCGGCGGCCACGGCCGCCGCGTCGACGCCGGGGGCGAGCACGTCGACCTTGACGACGTCGACGAGGTCGACCAGCGGTGCGCGGTGCTCCTCGCCCACGTAGTCGTCGAGCGCGAACAGGAAGCCGCGCTCGCGCAGCGCGGCGACGCCGTCGAGCACCTCCTGGTCGGCCCGGACGTTCTCCAGGATCTCCAGCACCACGCCCTCGGGGCCGAACGGCAGCGGGTAGTCCCCGGCGAGGAACGAGCGGGTCACGTTGATGAACAGCGGCTTGCCGCCACCGAGCCGCTCGACGCCGAAGTCGCCGAACGTGGTGACGATGACGTGCGAGGTGGCCTGGTCGGCTGCCGCCTCGGCGGCGATCGCCGCGAGCGAGTCGTCGTGCACGGCGTCCCAGGTCGACGGGAGCCCGGAGTGGTCGGCGTGGTGGCCGCGGAACAGCAGCTCGCCGGCGACGAGCCGGCCGTCGCGGTCGTAGATCCCCTGCCGGGCGATGCGGGTGGCCGGTGCCACCTCCGGCATCTTCTCCGCCAGCTCCCAGACGCTGCTCACGTGGTCCCCCCGAGGGTCGAGGACACGACAGTACCCCGGTGCCCGCAGGACCTCTCGGCCGCGTCGCGGCGCCCGCCCGCGATCGGGATGCGCATGGTGCCCCTCGTCCGTGATGGTGGTGCGCCGCATCCGTGCGACGCCGGCGTGGCGGTGCCGACCGCGCCGGAACACGTCCCGTACCAGTCCCATCGGCCGTTCGCGGGCGAACCTGAGGACGCCGGTCGGGTGGTGCTGACCACCCGGCCGGGTCAGGGGTCAGGAGGTCGGAGGTCAGAGGTCAGGGCGGGGAGAGGTCGTCGGGCACCGAGCCGTGCACACGGCGCCAGCAGCGCAGCAGCACGTGGGCGCTGGCGGCGGGCAGCAGGTCGCCGGAGACCACGGCCTGCACGCTCCCGCTCACCGCGTTCCACACGCCGTAGGCGGCGTCCTGGGTGGTGAAGCCGGCCGCGAGGAAGGCCTCGGCGGCTGCGAGCTGGGCGTCCGCCGCCAGGTGGAGGCGGTCGACCACGTCGAGGGCGCCGGTGGCGTCGTGCATGGCAGGTGCCCAGGCCGTCGTCCCGGCCCGCTGGTGGTCGACCGCGCGCCGCCAGCGGTCGCGACCGTCCGCGTCCAGGTCGCGCAGCACCCGCACGGCGTGGTCGACGCCGGGGTGGCCGGTGCGGCCGGGCAGCGGGAGCCGCGCCGCCGCGAACGGGGCGGTCATCGACCGCCGGGTCGCCGGGTCGAGCCGCTCGGAGCAGTACGCGGACGCCGCGGCGTCGGCGAGCACGTCGCACGCCTCGGACGCCTCGGGGTCCTGCACGGCGAGGCCTCCCGGTCGGCGGTCACCGAGCCAGGTCCAGTCCAGGACGTCGTGGCGCAGCATCCGGTCCAGGGCGGCGACGTCGCCGAGCGTCGCCCGCTCGAGCCGGCGCACGAGCGCGGTGCTGCCGGCGGCGTCGCCGGCCAGGGCGAGGTCGGCCGCCGCGCCGGCCGAGGCGACCGCGCGCCGGGCCGGCTCGCGGGCACCCAGCTGCTGCACCGCGGCCCAGCGTCCGGCGCGGTGCGGGCCGGGGTGCCGGACGGCGAGGGCGGCGAGCTCCTCGCTGCCGCAGGCCAGGGCGGTGCGCAGCACGGCGAGGACGTGCGCACCGTGCGGCAGCCGCACCAGGTCGTAGGCCAGGGCGGGCGCGTTGGCGAGCGAGTAGGTCATCGCGCACCTCCCACCCGCGCGTCCCGCTGCTGCCGAGGGGATCCCGCACCCCGAGGATCCCCCCGCGCGGCGACGGCGTCCACACCGGCGCCGCCCGTGGGGCTGCGCGGGTGAACGGCGCGGGCGGTGGCCCCCCGTTCGTCACCGGTCCGGGTGCGGCGCGGCGAACGCGGGCGTCCCACCCGGCTCAGCGAGGCACGCGGTCAGAGCGCGACGTCGACGTACACAGGTGCGGCAGAGCCGGTCTCGGTGACCTGGTTCGCGACCCGTGCGTGGGCCCGGTTGCTGCGCGCCGCGACGACGAGCCGCTCGGCCACCTCGTGCTGGCGCTGCAGGAGCGTGCGGGCGCGCTCGACGAGAGGTCGCGGGATCGGGCCGAGGGTGCCGGGAGGTGGGGTCCAGCGCGACCGCATCACCTCGGCGCCGTCCGGCAGGTCGGTCTGCGCGTGCAGCGCGCGGAGCAGGTCCTCGGCAGCCGTGACGTCGAGCTCGAGCGACTCCAGCGCGAGCTCCCACTCGCGCTGCCAGTGCGCCGGAGGCGCGACGGTCGTGGGCACGGGGCTCAGAGCGCCTGACCGACGCCGACGACCGAGCCGCCGGTGACGGCCCCGCGGGCGGCCTCGTGCCACGCGTCCCGGAGGGGCTCGACCAGCGCGCGGCACGAGGCCGTGCGCTCCGGGTCGCAGGTCACGTTCGCGCTGACCAGCTCGGTGAGCAGGAAGCCGTAGAGCGCGGCCAACCCGGGGCCGCCCGCCCAGGCGGCCGTGTCCAGGCTGGAGAGCAGCTCGGCGACGATGTCCTGCGCGTGCAGCAGCTGCGTGCCGGCGGCGAGGCGGTCGCCGTCCCGCTGGGCCGTCTCCGCGCGCGCCAGGTCGAGCACCAGCCGGTCGTACAACCGGGTGAGCAGGACGGCGGGGCTCGCCGTGGTGAGGGCGTCGTCGACGAACCGTGCCCGCGCTGCGGCGGTGTAGGCGGGTGCGTACACCGGTGTCCTCCTCGGTCGGTCGGTCGGTCGGTCGTCGGTCGGTCGGTCGGTCAGTCAGGTCAGTCGGTCTGCAGGTCGGGTCAGCTGCTGCTCCAGCTCGGCAGGCCGCCGAGCTGTCCGGCGAGCCAGCTGGACTGGCTCTGCAAGGAGCCCAGTGCGGTCTCCAGCGCCGAGTACTGCCGCTCCAGGGTCGCCCGCCGCATCGCGAGCCGGGTGTCCCAGGCGGCCACCTGCTCGTTCAGGCCGCGGATGCTGTCCTGGCGGCGCCGCGCGGCGACGGTCACCGTGCCATCGCTCGCGGACGACGCGGCGCGAGCGACCTCGGCGACGCGGGAGGCGATGCCCTCTACCAGGGTCCTGGCCCTGGTCGGGTCGGACGTCAGGAGCGAGGTGAAGCGCTCGGCGTCGAAGGCGACCTCACCGGTCCGCGTGGTCTGGACCCCGGCCGCGACCGCGGAGGTCGTCCCGCCGGAGACGGTCGAGACCAGCTGCTGCGTCAGCGACCTGAGCAGGCTGTCACCCGAGAGCGCACCGGCGCCGGACCGCGACGCCGTGCCGATCTCCTTGAGCGCGGCGTTGAGGGCGTCCACCACGGCCTTGACCGAGGCGGTGACGGCGAGGTCGTCCTTGCGCACCGTGAGCTGGACGTCGGCGACGACCGCACCCACGGTGAAGGTGGTGCCGGGCAGCACGTCGGTGAACCGGCCGTCGGCCGACTGCACCGGGAGCGTGCCACCCACGAGGATCCGCGCGTCCTGACCCTGGACGGTGACCGCGTCGTCGACCGTGAGCCCCTGCACGGAGAACGCGCCGGCCTCGCCCGTCGCGAGGGAGGTGACCTGGAGGCGGTAGACGCCGTTCGCGACCGGCAGCGCGACGGCCCGGATCCCGGCCCCGGAGGCGTTGATGGCCTTGGCGACCGAGACCGGGTCGCTCCCCTCGAGCGGCACGGTCGTCGCCACCCCGCCCTGGAGGAGGGTGAGCTCGGTCCGGCCGTCCTCGACGACCGAGCCGCCGGCCGCCACGGTCGGGCTGGCCACCATGTGGGCGGTGGCCAGCCGGTCGACCGAGAACCGCAGGCTGCCGGTCACGGCGCCCGGGGAGCTCGTCACGGTGACGGACGAGACGGAGGAGCTGGCGGTGGCCGCCCCCCACGTCACGTCCTTCGTGAGCTTGTCGGCGGCCGCGACCGCGGCGGTGAGCCGGGTGTTGACGGCCTGGTAGGCCGTCACCTGGCTGCCGGTTCGGGTGACCTTGGCCTTGAGGGCGTTCTGAGGTGCCGCCTCCAGCTGCATCAGCTGGTTGACGATGGTGGCGGTGTCCAGACCGCTCACCAGTCCGCTGACCTGCATCCCGGCCATCGGGTCACCTCCTCGAAGTGGGGATCACGGAGCCGGCCCCCGCTGGTGGGGGGCCGGCACCGTGCTCGGTCAGCGCAGGAGCTGGAGGACGCCCTGCGAGGACTGGTTGGCCTGCGCCAGCATCGCGGTGCCGGCCTGCTGCAGGATCTGGCTCTTGGTGAAGTTGACCATCTCCGCGGCCATGTCGGTGTCGCGGATCCGGCTCTCCGACGCGGACAGGTTCTCGATCGCGACGTTGAGCGAGTTGATGTTGTGCTCGAGCCGGTTCTGCGAAGCACCCAGGCCGGCCCGGGCGGTGGAGATCGCGGTGATCTCGGTGTCGACGGCGCCCGGGTCGGCGGTGCCGGCCGCGAGAGCGGCGACGGTGGTCTGCAGCGCAGCCAGGTCCACGCCGCTCAGGTCGACGTCGAGGGTGTCGCCGCTGTTGGCGCCGACCTGGAAGGTCAGCGTGTCGCCGAACAGGTCGACCCCGTTGAACTGGGTGCGGGCCCCGATCGCGCCGATCTCCTCGGCCATGGCGTCGATCTCGGCGTCGATGGCGGCCAGCGACTCGGCGCTGTTGGAGCCGTTGAGCCCCTGGACCGTCAGGTCGCGGACCCGCTGCAGGATCGAGTGGACCTCGGTGAGCGCGCCCTCAGCCGTCTGGGCGACGGAGATGCCGTCCTGGGCGTTGCGGACGGCGACCTTGAGGCCACCGACCTGGGAGCGCAGGCCCTCGGAGATGGCGAGGCCGGCGGCGTCGTCGGCAGCGCGGTTGATGCGCAGGCCGCTGGAGAGCTTCTCCAGGGACTTGGACATCGCGCCCTCGGTGACCGACAGGTTCCGGTAGGCGTTCATCGCCGCGACGTTGGTGTTGATGCGCATGGACATGGTGTTCCTCCGTGAGAGTTGTGTCGTAGCCCTTCCGTGGGCTGCACCTGACCCATCGGCCCGGCCGTTCCGGACCTGAGGGAAAGCTTCTGATCTTTTCTCCTACGCCGTCCAGGAGACGGCGTCGTGCTCGGGACGTCGCTGGGCCGGCACCAGGTCCCGCGTCGCGCCGGCGGCGCGCGACCGCGCGACCACGCCGTTGGCGAGGGCGTTGGCGGCGACCTGGGCGTACAGCGCCTCGCGCCGGCGGGTGACCGTCGGACCGAGCGTGCCGTCGGCCGGCAACCGCTCCGGTGCGAGCTGGCTGTTCATCGCGTCGCGCAGCAGCACCAGGGCCTCGGCGCGCAGCTGGCTGACCCGGGACTCGGAGACACCGAGCTCGGCGGCGATCTCCGCCATCGGTCGCTGCTCCAGGAAGACGCCGACCACGACCTCGCGCAGGCGGTCGGGCAGAGCGTCGACCGACGCACGCAGGTACCCCATCCGCTCCACGGCCAGGGCGTGCTGCTCGGGATCGGGTGCGGGGGCGGGGAGCTGATCGGCGACGGCACCGTCGAAGGCGTCCAGGGAGAGCAGGGCCCGCTCGCGCTCGGCGCGGCGGCGGTCGAGCTCGCCGATCTCGACCCTCAGCTCGGCGGCGAGCTCCTCGGTCGTGGCGGCGCGACCGAGCTGGGAGGTCAGCTGGTCCTCGGCCCGGGCGAGCTCGCGGGAGCGGCGGCGGGCACCGCGGCTGCTCCAGTCCATGCCGCGCAGCTCGTCCAGGACGGCGCCGCGGATCCGGGTGTTGGCGTAGCGGGAGAAGGGGACACCGGTCGAGGCGTCGTAGCCCTGCGCGGCGCGGACCAGGCCGGCCATGCCGGCCGAGACCAGCTCGTCGCGGTCGACGTGCCCGGGAAGCCGCCCGGCGATCTCGTTCACCACGTAGCCGACGACCGGCAGGTGGGTGCGGACGAGGTCGTCCAGCTCGGTGCTGGTGGTGGTCACGCCAGAGCCTTCGTCCGGTTCGACCCCGTCCTTGAGCGCTCATCCGCCACCCGCGCCTGGCGGTCGCGCGGCGGGGCACCTTTCGTCCGGCAGAACTCCTCAGGTGGCCCACGCCCCTGCCGATGGGAGGGGGAAGAGGTCACACCCCGTGACCTCCGGCAGTCGACCAAGAGATCGAGAGGACGCCATGGGCCTTCCCGAGGTCTCCACCGTGCTGTGGCACGCGCGTGAGCTGCTGGAGCAGCTCCTCTTCAAGCTCGAGGAGGAGCAGCTGCTGCTCACCGCGGGGCGCACCCGCTGGCTGCCGCACGCCACCCGCGAGGTCGAGCTGGTGCTGGAGCAGATCCGCACCGCCGAGGTGCTGCGCGCCGCCGAGGTCGACGCCGCCGCGGCCGAGCTCGGCCTGCGTCCCGGCCCGAGCCTGCGCGAGCTGGCCGACGCCGCCGGCGAGCCGTGGAGCGAGCTGCTGCACGGCCACCGTGAGGCGTTCCTCGCACTGACCCAGGAGATCTCCCAGCTGGCCCAGGCGAACCGCGACGTGCTCACCGCCGGCCAGCGCGCGACCCAGGAGGCGCTGCGCACCCTCACCGAGGACCCCCGCGCCGGCGCCGGCACCACCTACGACCCGCACGGCCGCCCGGCCGCCGCCACAGCCGGGCGCGCCCACCTCGTCGACGAGGCGCTCTGATGAGCAGCTTCGGGGGTCTGTCGATCGCGCTGTCGTCGCTGCTGTCCCAGCGGCGGGCGATGGACGTGACCGGCCAGAACGTCGCGAACGCCAGCACCGTCGGCTACACCCGCCAGCGCGCCGACCTGCAGGCGCTCGGTCCGGTCTCGCTGCACTCGCTGCAGGGTGCGACGCTTCCCTACGGGTCCGGCGTCACCGTCGCGGGCGTCGTGCGCCTCTCCGACGAGCTCGCGGCCGCGCGGGTGCGCTCCTCCACCGCCGACCACGGCTTCCTCACCGCCCGCGCCGACCTGCTGGCGCAGGTGGAGAACCGGTTCGCCGAGCCGGGTGACGACGGCCTGCAGGCCGCCCTCGGCGAGCTGTGGCAGGCGTTCGGCGACCTGTCGAACTCGCCCGCCGACCCGGCCGCCCGCGTGGCCGTGCTGCAGCAGGCCACCCGCGTGGCCGACCTGCTGCACGCCGGCAGCCAGGGGGTGCAGGGGCAGTGGCAGGAGGCCCGCTCGCAGGCCACCGCCCTGCAGACCGAGGTCACCACCCTGGCCGGCTCGATCGCCCAGCTGAACAAGCACATCCGCGAGTCCGACGGCCAGGCCCACGAGCTCACCGACCAGCGCGACCAGCTGGTCCTGCGGCTGTCCGAGCTCACCGGCGCCACCGCCCAGCTGCGGCCGGACGGCACCGCGCGGGTCCTGGTCGGCGGCATCCCGCTGGTCGACGGCGACCGCGCCACCGCGATCACCCTCCAGGCTCCGCTGCGGATGGAGGACGTCAGCGCGTCCTCGCCCGTGCGCTTCGCCTGGCCGGACGGCAGCACGGTCTCCGGAGGGGGCGTGCTCGGCGCGCTCACCGAGGGTCTGCAGACCACGCTTCCCGGCGCCGCCGGCGGTTACGACGAGGTCGCGACCGCCCTGGTCACCCAGCTCAACGCGCTGCACACCCCCGGTCAGGCGCCCGACGGCTCCTCCGGGCGCGCGTTCTTCGTCCTCGGCACCGGGTCCTCGGCCGCGACGATCGCGGTGAACCCGGACCTGATGGCGAACCCGATGCTGCTGGCGGCGGCCGAGGCCGGCGCCGGCGCCAAGGACGGCTCGCTCGCCGACCGGATCGCCGGGCTCGCCTCCGCGACCGGCGGACCGGACGAGCTGTGGGGCCGGTTCGTGGTCCGCACCGGCGTCGAGGTCAACGCCCTCGACGGCCGGGCCGCGGTGGCCGCGAGGGTGGCGGCGAGCGCGCAGGACGCGCTGCTGTCGGCCACCGGGGTCGACCTGGACGAGGAGATGACCAACCTGGTGATGTTCCAGCGCGCGTACGAGGGGGCCGCCCGCGTGATGACGGCCGTCGACCAGGCGTTGGACACCCTGATCAACCGCACGGGGGTGGTGGGCCGATGACTCGCGTCACGCACCGGATGATGGCCGACAGCGCGCTGCGGAACCTGCAGGCGCGGATGTCGACCGTCAGCGACCTGAACGCCCGGATGACCAGCGGCCGCGCCATCGCCAAGGCGTCCGACGACCCGGCCGGGACGGTCACCGCCCTCGGGCTGCGCTCGGAGCTCAAGGCCCAGGCCCAGCACGCGCGCAACGCCGAGGACGGTCTGGCCTGGCTGACCGCCGGCGAGGACGCGCTGCGGTCCGGCACCGACCTGCTGCGCCGTGCCCGTGAGCTCACCCTCCAGGGCCTCAGCACGGGTTCGGCCTCCGCCGAGTCTCGTCAGGCGATCGCCGTGGAGGTCGCCGGCCTGCGCGAGGACCTCCTCGCCGTGGCGAACACGACGTACCTCGGTCGTCCCGTTTTCGGGGGGACCACGGCGGGCGAGGTCGCGTTCGCGCCGGACGGCACCTACGTCGGCGACGGCGGGACGGTGAACCGCCGGCTCGACGCGACGACGACCGTGCGGGTCGACACGGCCGGCGCCGCGGTGTTCGGCGGCGACCCGACGTCGTCGGTGCTGGCCGTGCTCGACCGGATCGCCGCGAGCGTGGTCTCCGACCCCCAGGCGCTGGGCGCCGAGCTGGACGCGCTGGACGCGGCGTTCGCGCGGTTCACCGGCGCCGTCGCCGACACCGGCACCCGCTACGCCCGCACCGAGCGGATGGCGCAGGGCGTCCGGGACGCCTCGCTCGCCGCAACCGGCCGGCTCGCGCAGGTGGAGGAGATCGACCTCCCGAGGACGGTGCTGGAGCTGCAGACCCAGCAGGTGGCCTACCAGGCGTCCCTGGCCGCGACGGCGAAGGTCATCCAGCCGACGCTGATGGACTTCCTGCGGTGACGCGCGCCTCCCTCCTCCGGCACGGGGGCGACCTACGATGAGCGTGATGACCGCGCCGCCGCAGACGGGCACCGACCTGCCCGAGCTCACCTTCCCGACCGGGCTGCCCGGCCTGGACGGCCTGCACCGGTTCGCCCTCGTGCGGCTCGACGAGGTGGGCGGGCTGTTCGCCCTGCGCAGCCTCGAGGACACCTCGGTGCGGCTGCTGCTCGGCGCCCCGTGGGTGTGCGCGCCCGGCTACGAGGCCGAGGTCGACGACGACGTCGCGATCGAGCTCGGCATCACCACTCCCGACGACGCCCTGGTGCTGCTGGTGCTCAACCCGGCCGACACCTTGGCGGACACCACGGTCAACCAGATGGCCCCGGTCGTGGTCAACGCCGGCACCGGCCGCGGCGCGCAGGTGGTCCAGGCCCACCGCGACCTCCCGCTGCGCGCCCCCTTCGGCGGCTGACGGGTCACTGCGCGAGGCGCTCGCGCAGCAGGTCGGCGGCGGCGTAGGGGTCGGTGCGGCCGGCCAGCACGTCGGCGGCCAGGGCGTCCAGGCTCGCTCCCCCGCCACGCGGGTCGCCGATCCGCTCGCGCAGCGCCGCCAGCGCGAGCGCCTCGATCTCGCCGGCGGTCCGGGCGTGACGCCGGCGGTCGAGCTCGCCCGAGGCCTGCGCCCAGGTCCGGTGCTTCTCCAGCGCCTCCACCAGGTCGTCGACGCCCTCTGACCTCGCCGCCACCAGCCGGACGACGGGCGGGCGCCAGTCCCCCGCCTCCCGGCGCTCGCCCAGCGAGACCATGCCGCGCAGGTCGTGCACCGTCGCCGACGCGCCCTCGCGGTCGGCCTTGTTGACGGCCAGCACGTCGGCCACCTCGAGGATCCCGGCCTTGGCCGCCTGGATGCCGTCGCCCATCCCGGGCGCCAGCAGCACCAGGGTGGTGTCGGCGGCGCCGGCGACCTCGACCTCGCTCTGGCCGACGCCGACCGTCTCCACCAGCACGACGTCGCACCCGGCGGCGTCGAGCACGCGCAGCGCCTGCGGCGTGGCCCGGCTCAGGCCGCCGAGGTGGCCGCGGCTGGCCATCGAGCGGATGTAGACGTCGGGGATCGAGGGCGTGCTCGCCCATCCGCACCCGGTCGCCGAGCAGCGCGCCGCCCGAGAACGGCGAGGTCGGGTCGACGGCGAGGACGCCGACCCGCAGGTCGCGTGCGCGCCAGGCGGAGACGAGCGCGGTGGTGGTCGTCGACTTGCCGACGCCCGGCGCCCCCGTGACGCCGACCACCCACGCCGAGCCGGCGTGGGGTGCGAGGGCGGCCATCACCTCGCGCAGCAGCGGCGAGGCGTCCTCGACCAGCGAGATCAGCCGGGCGACCGCACGTGGCGACCCCTCGCGGGCCTCCGCGACCAGCGCGGCCACGTCGTGGTCTGAGGTTCGACGATCAGCCACGGACGAGACCGTTGCGCCGCAGCCGGTCAGGCCGTGTCGACGGGTCAGGCCGAGGCGGGGACGCGGATGACGAGCGCGTCGCCCTGGCCGCCGCCGCCGCACAGCGCCGCCACGCCGGTGCCACCGCCGCGACGTGCGAGCTCGAGGGCGAGGTGCAGGACGATCCGCGCGCCGGACATCCCGATCGGGTGCCCCATCGCGATGGCGCCGCCGTTGACGTTGACCTTCTCCGGGTCGAGGCCGAGCTCCTTGGTGGACGCCAGGCCGACGGCCGCGAACGCCTCGTTGATCTCGACCAGGTCGAGATCCTTGGGGTCGATACCCTCACGGGCACAAGCCTTCTCGATCGCGCGGGCCGGCTGGCTCTGCAGCGTGGAGTCCGGGCCGGCGACCACGCCGTGCGCACCGATCTCGGCGATCCACGAGAGTCCGAGCTCCTCCGCCTTCTCCCTGCTCATCACCACGACCGCGCAGGCGCCGTCGGAGATCTGGGACGCCGACCCGGCCGTGATGGTGCCGTCCTCGCGGAACGCCGGACGCAGCCGCGACAGCGACTCGGTGGTGGTGTCGGCACGCACACCCTCGTCGTCCTTGAACACGACGGGATCGCCCTTGCGCTGCGGGATCTCGACGGCGACCACCTCGTCGTCGAACAGGCCGTCCTTCCAGGCGCGGGCGGCGAGCTGGTGGCTGCGGGCGGCGAAGGCGTCCTGCTCCTCGCGGGTGAACTCCTGGGAGCCGGTGTTGGCGGCCTCGGTGAGCCCGCCCATCGCCTCGGTCGGTGAAGGCGTCCCACAGGCCGTCGTGGGCCATGTGGTCGCGCACCGTGACGTCGCCGTACTTGTACCCGGACCGCGAGCGCTCGAGCAGGTGCGGCGCCTGCGTCATCGACTCCATGCCGCCGGCCACCACGACGTCGAACTCGCCGGCGCGGATCAGCTGGTCGGCCAGGGCGATGGCGTCGATGCCGGACAGGCAGACCTTGTTGATCCCCAGCGAGGGGACGTCCATCGGGATGCCGGCGGCGGCCGCGGCCTGCCGGTACGGGGCCTGCCCGGCCCCCGCCGGGAGCACCTGCCCGAGGATCACGTACTCGACCTGCTCCGGGGCCACGCCGGCCTTCTCGAGCGCCCCGCGGATGGCCACCGCGCCGAGGTCGGCGGCGGAGAAGTCCTTGAGCGAGCCGAGCATGCGCCCCATCGGGGTGCGGGCTCCGGCGACGATGACGGACGAGCGGCTGGGCACGGGTTCCTCCTGCGGCGACGCGGCGGGCCGTCCGTCCGGGTGCGCTGACGGCCTCCTGGCAGCGTACCCACGACACGGTGCGCGACGACCCCGCGGTGAGCCACCTCACGCGGCGCCCGGGTGTGCGGCCCGCCTACCCTGCCGGGCATGAGCACCTCACCCGCCGGAGCGACCGAGCCGCTGTTCACCCAGATCGACCACGTGGGCGTGGCCGTCCCCGACCTGGACCTCGCGATCGCGTTCTACCGCGACACCTACGGGATGGCGCTGCTGCACGAGGAGGTGAACGAGGAGCAGGGCGTGCGCGAGGCGATGATGGGCGTGGGCGACGCCGCCGTGCAGCTCCTCGCGCCGCTCTCGCCGGAGTCGACGATCGCGAGGTTCCTCGACCGCAGCGGGCCGGGCGTGCAGCAGGTGGCGTACCGCGTCGACCGACGTCGAGGCGGTCTCCGCGACCCTGCGCGAGCGCGGTCTTCGACTGCTCTACGACGCCCCGCGACGCGGGACCGCAGGCAGCAGAGTCAACTTCGTGCACCCGAAGGACGCCGGCGGGGTCCTGGTGGAGCTGGTGGAGCCCGCCGCCGGTGGCGTCGATCACACCGCACCCCACGGGACCTGACTCGTCAGTAACCTCCGGCGGCATGGACCAGATCCGCGACGCGATCCTCGCCGGCGAGCTCGACCAGGTCGGCCACCTCGACATCCCCGACCACTACCGCGCGGTCACCGTGCACAAGGACGAGGTCGGGATGTTCGACGGCGTCGAGAGCCGCGACAAGGACCCGCGGCGCTCGCTCCACCTCGAGGACGTCGCCACCCCGGAGCTCGGACCGGGCGAGGCGCTGGTGGCCGTGATGGCCAGCGCGATCAACTACAACACCGTCTGGACCTCGATCTTCGAGCCGGTCTCGACCTTCGGCTTCCTCGAGCGGTACGGCCGCACCTCTCCCCTGGCCGCGCGCCACGACCTGCCGTACCACGTGGTCGGTTCCGACCTCTCCGGCGTCGTCCTGCGCACCGGGGTGGGCGTGCACACCTGGAAGCCCGGCGACCAGGTGGTGGCGCACTGCCTGTCGGTGGAGCTCGAGCACCCGGACGGCCACAACGACACGATGCTCGACCCGGAGCAGCGCATCTGGGGCTTCGAGACCAACTTCGGCGGCCTGGCCCACCTCGCGCTGGTGAAGTCGAACCAGCTGATGCCCAAGCCCGCTCACCTCAGCTGGGAGGAGGCCGCCTCCCCCGGCCTGGTCAACTCCACGGCGTACCGGCAGCTGATCTCGCGCAACGGCGCCGGCCTCAAGCTCGGTGACCGCGTGCTGATCTGGGGCGCCTCCGGCGGACTCGGCTCGTACGCCACGCAGATGGCGCTGGCGGCCGGCGCGACGCCGGTGTGCGTCGTGTCCAGCGACGACAAGGCCGAGATCTGCCGCCGGATGGGCGCCGACCTGATCATCGACCGGCGGGCCGAGGACTACCGGTTCTGGAAGGACGAGACCACCCAGGACCCGGCCGAGTGGCGCCGCTTCGGCAAGCGCGTGCGCGACCTCACCGGCGGCTACGACGTCGACGTCGTCTTCGAGCACCCGGGACGGGAGACGTTCGGCGCCAGCGTGTACGCGGCCCGCAAGGGCGGCACGATCGTCACCTGCGCCTCCACGTCCGGGTACATGCACGAGTACGACAACCGGTACCTCTGGATGGCCCTGAAGCGGATCGTCGGGTCGCACTTCGCCAACTACCGCGAGGCGTGGGAGGCCAACGACCTGATCGCCCGCGGCATCGTCCACCCCACGCTGTCGCGCACGTACTCCCTCGACGACGTCGGCCAGGCCGCGCACGACGTCCACCGCAACGTGCACCAGGGCAAGGTCGGCGTGCTGGCGCTGTCGCCCGAGGAGGGGCTCGGCATCACCGACGCCGAGACGCGCGCGCGGTTCGAGACCGAGATCAACCGCTTCCGCGACGTCTGAGGCGCCAGGACCTCACGCGACCCGGCCTGTCACGACGGGCGCCGTCCGCCTGCACGGCTAGGCTCGCCGCGACGTGCTCGGGCGTGCGGAAGGACGTGGCGTGACGGCTGACGGGACCGATGGGTCCACCGGGAAGGGCACCTCGGAGCAGCTCGGGGAGCACGACGGCGGCGCCCGGGAGGGCTCCGCCGCGTCGCCGGGCGAGCCGCGGTTCCCCGCGCGACCCGGGGCGCTCCGGAGGCTGCGCTCGCTGCTCGGCTCCGCCGACGGGCGCCGCGAGGTGCGGTCCGCCCTGGCCCAGCGCCGCGAGCTCGGCCGCAGCCACACCGGCTTCCCCACGCTCGACCAGATGCTCGCCGAGCGGGCCGCCGGACGGGCGACGCACGCCACCGCCGCGGGCAGCACGGTCACCGCGGCCGTCCCGGCGGAGGAGGTGCCGCGCACCGCCGCCGACGCGCTGCCGCCGACGATCGCCGCGGCCACCACCGGCCGGTTCGGGCGCCCCGGGCCGCGACTTCGACCGCGCCCACCCCTTCTACGTCGGCTTCGTCGGCGCGATCGGCGTGCTGGTGGCGGTCGGCCTGGTCGAGGCGCTCGGCAGGGTGTCGCACGTCATCACGCTGCTCGTGGTGGCCCTGTTCCTCGCGCTCGGGCTCGAGCCGGTGGTCGAGTGGCTGGTCCGCCGCGGTCTGCGCCGTGGCGGGGCGATCGCGGTGGTGTTCCTGGCCGTCGATCGGCGTCTTCGTCGGCTTCGGCTTCATGGTCGCGCCGATCATCGTCGAGCAGGGCACCGAGCTCGCCACCCAGCTGCCCCAGTACGTCCAGGACGTCCAGAAGGCGCCGTGGTTCGTCGACCTCGACAACCGGTACGACATCGTCGGGCGGGTCACCCAGGAGGTGCAGCAGCGCCTCGGCGACGGCGAGACGTTCGCCGCGCTCTTCGGCGGCGTGCTCGGCGCCGGACAGGCGCTCCTCGGCGGGGTGTTCAGCACCCTGACCGTCCTCATCCTCACGCTCTACTTCCTCGCCTCGATGCGCACCCTGCGCAGCACCGGCTACGCGTTGGTGCCGGCCACCCGCCGCCAGCGGGTCACCCTGATCGGCGACGAGATCAGCAAGCGCATCGGCGGGTACGTGGGCGGACAGATCGCCATCGCCGCGCTGAACGGCCTGTGCTCGTACGTGATGATGCTGATCCTCGGCATCCCGTACCCCGCCGTGCTCGCCATCGTGGTCGGGGTGTTCGGGCTCATCCCGCTCGTCGGCGCGACCCTCGGCGCGGTCGTGGTCGTCGTGGTCGCGCTGTTCGTCAGCCTGCCCACGGCGCTGATCGTGCTCATCTACTACATCGTCTACCAGCAGGTCGAGAACTACCTGATCGCACCGAAGATCATGGCCCGCACCGTCTCGGTGCCCGGCGCGGTCGCCCTCGTGGCGGCCCTCGTGGGCGGCACCCTGCTCGGCGCGCTCGGCGCCCTGATCGCGATCCCCATCGCCGCCGGCGTCCTGCTGGTCGTGCAGGAGGTCCTGATGCCGCGGCAGGACCGCTTGTAGCACTGATGTCTCCGAAACCCTTGCGCGGCGACCCTTTCGGTCTAGAATCGAACACGTGTTCGAACTCGCCGCAGGCTCGCTCGCCGAGGACTGGTCGCAGGGCGTGCGCCGCCTCGAGGTGGCCGGTGACGACGCGGGTCGGGTCGAGCAGATCCGGGAGCTGGAGGAGCTGAAGCGGGCGGCGTCGGCGGCCCAGGCGCGGGTCGCGGCCGAGCTGGTCGCGTCGCAGCGGGCGGAGCAGGTCGCGGCGGGGGTGCCGAACCGGCGGGCGCACCGTGGGGTGGCCGAGCAGGTCGCGCTGGCGCGGGGCGAGTCCCCGCACCGGGGTGGGACGTTCGTCGGGATGGCCACCGCGCTGGTGCACGAGATGCCCTGCACGATGGCCGCTCTGAGCGACGGTCGGATCACCGAGTGGGCGGCGACGTGCCTGGTGCGCGAGACCGCGGTGCTGCAGGTGCACGACCGGGCCGAGGTCGATGCCCAGCTGCAGCGGATGCTGGACGAGGCGGGGACCTCGGAGGGGAAGCTGATCCGGGCCGCGAAGGGCCTGGCGCAGAAGCTCGACCCGCAGTCGGCGGTGGCGCGGGCCGCCAAGGCGGAGACCGACCGGCGGTCACGATCCGACCGGCGCCGGACACGATGGTCTACGTCAGCGCGCTGCTGCCGGTGGCCGAGGGCGTGGCGACCTTCGCCGCCCTGCGGCAGGACGCCGCCCGCGCCGCGGCCGGGAGATCCACGCTCACGCGGGCAGCTGATGGCCGACGCGTTCGTCGCCAGGGTGACCGGCCGCGACCCGCTGACCGATCCGGTGGCCGTGCACGTCGACCTGGTGATGACCGACACCACCCTGCTCGGAGCCGGCCGCGCACCCGCGACGGTCCGCGCCCTCGGGCAGGTGCCCGTCCCGATCCCCGGACCCGTCGCCCGCACGGCTCGTCGACCCGCGCCGGTGCCGCCGGGCAGGGCGTGGCTGCGGCGGCTCTACACCAGCCCGGACCGCACCACCCTGGTCGCGATGGACTCCCGCGCCCGCCGGTTCCCCGAGGGCCTGGCCCGCCTGGTCGAGCTGTCCGACCAGTCCTGCCGCACCCCCTGGTGCGACGCCCCCATCGCCGAGACCGACCACGTCGAACCCGTCGCCGACGACGGCCCCACCACCCGCGACAACGCCCAAGGACTCTGCCGGCGCTGCAACCTCGCCAAGCAGGCACCCGGCTGGTCCGCGCAGCGAGATCCCGACGGCACCGTCCGCACCACAACACCGACCGGGCACACCTACACCTCCCGCCCACCACCGCCGCTCGGCACCCCGACGCCCAGAGGCGCCGAACCGGTCGTCCAGCTCAACCACGCGATGCTCGCGTGGCACCGCCGCAAGGCCTGACGCGTACCGGCAGCGTCGGACCTGTGGACAGCGCACTCGTCGCCGACCGCCTGTGGACGACGTCCTGACGTCCGCACCTCTGGGCGAGGGTGGGGTCATGAGCCAGAGACGAATGCACGAGCCGGTTCGGACCGACGCCGAGCTGCGGCAGCGGTGGCAGGAGGTAGTCGCCTCGGAGCCCTTCGACGAGCGGACCCTGTGGCTGATCTGGTTCGACGCCGGCGGGCAGATGCTCCCGGTGGTCATGCCGGTCGACGAGCTGCCCCGGCACCCGCACGGGCAGGTGCTCGACGGGCTCCGGCACGTCGTGGCGAGCGTCCTGGAGGAGCAGGCGCCGGGCGGGTCGGTGGCGATGCTGCTCAGCAGGGCCGGCCCGCCGTCGGCCGACGCGTGCGACCGCGCGTGGGCGCAGGCACTCGGCTCCCTCGCCGCCACCGGCGTGAGCATGCGGCCGCTGCACCTGGCGACGGCGGGCGGCGTGGGCCCGCTGGCAGCCGACGAGGGCCTCCGGTGAGGACGCTCAGCGCCGCAGGTCGTCGTGGGTCTCGGAGGGACCGTCCCAGGTGGTCGGGAGCGGGACGGGGACGCCGGGGGCCACCTGGGCCACCACCTCGTCGAGCACCCGGCGCACCGCGGTCTCGCCCACCCACAGGTGCTTGGCGCCCTCGACGCCCACCACCCGGGCCTGCGGGATGGCGGCGAACCGCTCGCGGGCCTCGTCCGGCTGGAGGTAGTCGTCCAGCTCGGGGACGAGCGCGAGCACGGGGTGGCCGGACTCCGCCCAGGCGTGCAGGTGCTGCGGTGCGGAGAACCGCAGCGGCGGCGAGAGCAGGATCGCGCCCTCGACCGACGGGTCGTTGCCGTGCATGAGGGCGAGGTCGGTGCCGAACGACCAGCCCACCAGCCAGCGGTTCGGCAGGTCGCGGAACTCGGCCAGCTCGATCGCGGCCGCCACGTCGTAGCGCTCGGCGTCGCCGGAGTCGAAGGCGCCCTCGCTGGTGCCGCGCGGGCTGCTGACGCCGCGCAGGTTGAACCGGAGCACCGCGACGTCGGCCAGGGCGGGCAGCCGCCACGAGGCCTTGCGGAAGACGTGGCTGTCCATGAACCCGCCGTGCGTGGGCAGCGGGTGCAGCGTCACCAGCGTGGCCACCGGGTCGCGGTCGAGCGGCAGGGCGAGCTCGCCGACGAGCGTGAGGCCGTCCGCGGTGTGCAGCTCGACGTCCTCGCGACGAGCGGGCAGGACGGTGCCGGAGCGGATCGTGGTCGTCACGGGTCCCGACCCTACGGGGGGCGCCCGCCCCGTCGAACTCGTGGCGCCGGACGACGATCCGTCGCACACTGGACCCGGGAGTGATGACGTGCTCGTGGTCCTGGTGTTCACGGTGTCGCTGGCGCTCGCGACGGGGCTCGCCGGCCGACTCTGGTGCGCCCTGCGCCGGCGGCCCTGGCCGCGGCTGCACCGGGCCGTCGGGGCGGTGCTCCAGGGCGTCGGCGTGCGGCAGCGCGAGCGGCCCGCCACCGACGAGCCGGTCGAGCTGCTCATCTGCACGCTCGAGCTGCAGCGGCTCTCGCGCCTGGTCCAGCGCGCGCACGCGTGCGACGAGCCCGGCAAGTACGAGCGGGTGCGGGCGTCCGAGGGTGCCTACGACGACGTGCTGCTGCGCACCTGCCGCGCGGTCGGGGTCGATCCCGAGACCGACCGCACGCCGCTGACCACGATCCAGCGCTTCGACGCCGAGACCGCCCTGATGGCCGGCGGCGTGAACTGGTGAGCCTTCGCGGTCGGTGATCCGCCGGCGGTTCCGTACGCCTCCGCCCGGTGCCACAGTGGGTGGATGACCGGCACCGGGACCCCGGACGACCCCTGGCAGCTCACCACCGCTCCCGGGTCGTCGACCTACACGATGCACCGCGACACCGACGCGGACCCGCCCGCGCTGGTGTGCCAGGTGGGCAGCACCACGCTGCGGTACCACCTGTCGGCCGTCGACGACCTGCACGCGTGGCTGCGCGAGCAGGGTGGCTGGGTCGCCCTCGGCGCCGCCGACGAGAAGAAGGACGCCGCGGACGGGACCGTAGAGGCCTGGGGCCGGTCGGAGACCAACCCGGTGGGCGGCTGGTACGGCCTGCGCAAGGGCTACCGCGGCCGGTTCGGCATGTACCTCCCGCCGCTGCTCGAGGCGCTCGGGCTGGCCGAGCTCACCCACGACGCCAGGAACAACCAGGTGCGGGCGATCTGATGGGAGAGCCTGCGCGAGAACCGATCTGGCACCTGGCGCTGCTGCGCGACTGGGAGGATGCGGTGGCGCTCGGCCGCTACGAGTGGTCGACGCTGGGGGTCACGCTCGCCGAGGAGGGCTTCATCCACGCGAGCACGCCCACGCAGGTCGACGGCGTGGCACGGCGCTACTACGCCGACCTGCAGGACCCGCTGGTGCTGCTGGAGATCGACGTCGACGCCGCCGAGGCGGCAGGCTCACCGGTGCGCTGGGAGCACGTGCCCGGCCAGGACGACCCCTACCCGCACGTGTACGGACCCGTACCGGTCGGGGCCGTCCGCGCTGCCACCCCGTGGGTGCTCGGCGAACCGGTGCCTGCCACGCAGTGAACGTCAGGGCGTGATGCCCTCCCAGACCGCGGTCGACCCGCTGTGACCGGTGAGCACGGTCCAGGTGATCGCGGCCGCCCCGGCGACGACGGCCAGCACGATCCCCAGCCAGCGCAGCCGGGCGTTCGAGCGCAGCAGGGCCGCGACCACGGACGCCACCAGCAGCCCGAGGGCGAACAGCGGCAGCACGTCGCCGAGCTCGGCGTGGCGGTCGATGGCGTCGCTCTCGACCGGCAGCGCGTCCTTGAGCCGCTCGCCGCTCTCCTTGGCCACCAGCGCCGTCACCGCGACCCCGGCGTTGGCGACGACGACGAACCAGGCGGCGCCGCGCCACCGGCTGACGAACGTCACGAGCACCGTGACGACGGCCATGAGGGGCAGCAGCACGACGACGCCGTGCACGACGAGCGGGTGCAGCGGCAGGCCGGCGACCGAGCCGAAGAGGTCGTCCATGCAGCGATTATGAGCAGACCCGACCTCAAGAGGGCGTCAAGACGCTCACTCCACCGTCCCGCCGATCCGCCAGTAGACGCCGTCGGCGCGGGCCAGGAAGGCCTCGTCGACCAGGGCCCGGCGCAGCATCGCGACGTCGTCGTGGAACGAGCGGCAGAGGGCGTTGACCTCGCTCTCGTCGTACCGCACGCCCGGGTCGAAGACGCGGCTGACGTGATCGAGCAGCACCAGCTTCTTGCGGTTCTTGCGCGGCATCTGCGTGATCCGGCCGTCGTCGTCGAGGTAGACGGCCAGGACCTTGTCGCGGTCGGCGAGGGCGAGGTGCAGCGGCATCCGTTCCACCTCGCCATCATCGCCCGGGTCGCGGACGGGTGTCGCCCGACATCCCGGGGGGCCGGTGACATCCCGGGGGCCCGCTCGGCGCCCGGTACGGTCCCCTCGTGACCGGGAGGGTGACGTGAGCGAGGAGAGCCAGCGACGCGTGGCGTCGTACGACGACGACCTGCGGCTCGCGCACGTCATCTGCGACCAGGTCGACGCCCTCACCACCTCCCGCTTCAAGGCCCTCGACCTCGCCGTCGAGAGCAAGCCCGACCTCACGCCGGTCACCGACGCCGACCGCAGCGCCGAGGAGCTGGTGCGCTCGCAGCTGCGCCGGACCCGTCCGCGCGACGCCGTGGTCGGCGAGGAGTACGAGGACACCGGGCACGGCCCGCGGCAGTGGGTGGTCGACCCGATCGACGGCACCAAGAACTTCGTCCGCGGCGTACCGGTGTGGGCGACCCTGCTGTCGCTGCTGGACGCCGGCCGCCCTGTGCTCGGCGTGGTCTCGGCGCCGGCACTGAACCGCCGCTGGTGGGCCGCCACCGGGTCGGGCGCCTGGACCGGGCGCTCGCTGTCGTCCGCGACCCGCCTGCACGTGTCGTCCGTCTCGCGGATCGAGGACGCCTCGCTGTCGTACTCCAGCCTGCACGGGTGGGAGGAGCGCGGGCAGCTGGACGACTTCCTCGACCTCACCCGCCGCTGCTGGCGCACCCGGGCGTACGGCGACTTCTTCTCCTACGTGCTCCTGGCGGAGGGAGCCGTCGACGTCGCCGTGGAGCCCGAGCTGGAGCTGCACGACATGGCGGCCCTGGTGCCGATCGTCACCGAGGCCGGCGGGCGGTTCACCTCCGTCGAGGGCGTCGACGGGCCGTTCGGGGGCAACGCGCTCGCCACCAACGGCCACCTGCACCAGGTGGCGCTGGCCGCGCTCGCGCGGTCGGACCCGCCGGCGACGTGAAGGCCGTCGTCCGGGACCGCTACGGGGGTCCGGACGTGCTGCGGCTGGAGGACGTCCCGGTCCCGGTGCCCGGTCCGCGGCAGGTGCTGGTACGGGTCGCGGCGACGTCGGTCAACCTCAGCGACTGGGAGAACCTCGTCGGCTCGCCGGCGTACGCCCGGATCGGAGGCCTGCGCACGCCCGCTCACCGGGTACTCGGGTCCGACCTCGCCGGCACTGTGGAGGCCGTGGGCGACGAGGTGACCCGGTTCCGGCCCGGCGACACGGTGTACGGCGACAACCTCGGCCTGATGGGCGGTTTCGCCGAGCTGGCCATCGCACCGGAGGGGGCGCTCGCTCCGTCGCCCGCCGGGCTGGGGTTCGTCGAGGCCGCCACGTTGCCGCAGTGCGGCGCGATCGCGCTGCAGGGCACCGCCGGTCTCGAGCCGGGTACCCGGTGGCTCGTCAACGGCGGCGGGGGCGGTACCGGGTCGTTCGCGATCCAGCTCGCGCGCCGCAGCGGGGCGCACGTCACCGCGGTCGACAACGGGAGCAAGCTCGCGCACATGCGGTCGCTCGGCGCCGACGAGGTGCTCGACCACCGCGCGACCGACTGGACGCGCACAGGCCCCTACGACCGCGTCCTCGACCTGGTCGCCCGCCGCTCGGTGATCGCGTACCGACGCGCGCTCGCGCCGGGCGGGCGGTACCGCTGCGTCGGCGGACCCGTCCGCACCATGCTGTCCGTCGCCACCGTCGGACGCGTGCTCGGCGCCGTGGGCCGCCGCGACATCGGCGTCCTCGTGGTGCGCCAGGGACCCACGCACGTCGAACCGCTCGCCCGCCTGTGCGTCGACGGGGAGGTGCGCATCCACGTGGACCGCACCTACCGGCTCGACCAGGTCGCCGAGGCGCTCGCGCACGTGGGCGAGGGTCGCGCGCTCGGCAAGGTCGTCATCGAGATCGCCTGAGGGACAGGCGGTCCCGACCGGATCAGGCCGCGGACCGCACCTGCTGCACCGCAGCGCGCACCGCGTGGACGCGGTCCAGCACCCAGGGCGCGAGCAGGATGGCCCAGAGGTCGAACCAGCCGTAGCCGCCGGCGGCGCCCGACGGCGGGTTGCCCTGGCTCACCACGCCGAGGACGGGGTCGTGCGTCGCCCAGGCCCAGTTGCCCCACGCCGTCCCCAGCAGCTCCAGCCAGGTGACCACGAGGAACGCACCCACGTAGAGCAGCTGCGAACGGCCCCACAGCAGGAAGCCCACGAGGCAGCAGAACCAGAACGCCCCCAGGGCGTCCGGCCGCTCGGCGAGCAGCAGCCCGTGGGCCGCCCACGCACCGCCCACGACGACGGTGCCCACCACCAGCGGCCGCCGGAACGCGACGAACAGCGCGGTGCGTCCGAGCGCCAGCGCCGCGAGGTACACCAGACCGTGGCCCGGCGGGACGAACGCGGGCACGGTGTCGAGCCGGTAGGTGTACGCCTCGAGCAGCGGCGAGAACGTGTACTCCACCAGCGTCGCGAGCACCACGACGATCCCGGTCTGGGTGCGCACCTGCGGGGTCTCGCGCCGCAGCGCCAGCAGCAGCACGCCCCAGGTCAGCACGCCGAGGACGACCTGCTCGACCACGGGCCCGGACCGGTCGCACCACAGCACGCCGCCGATCCAGACCATCACGCCGACGGCGAGCGCGAGGTCGCTCCGGCTCTCCCGCAGCAGCTCCGTCACGCCTGCGCCTTCTCGGCCACCGGGTGGTCGTCGTCGGTCTCGTCCGGCTCGCGCTCCTTGAGCCGCAGCAGCCAGGCGGTGAACCCCAGGGACAGGACGAGCCCGCCGAGCAGCCCGATCTCCCACGCGGCGTCGTCGAACTCCGGCTTCCCCACCAGGTCGGCCGCCTTCACCGACAGCACCACGATCTCCTTGATCGAGGCGATGATGCCCACCAGCAGGAACGGCTCGGCGACGAGCTGGCGCTCGGCGATCGTGGCGCGCACCGCGTAGAGCAGCTCGACCACGATGAACACCAGCAGCAGCGAGTCGAGCAGCTCCAGGGCGGCCGACTGGGTCCCCGCGAAGTCGGTGCCGACCATCGACGGCACGTTCACGGCGGTGACGCCGATGACGGTGACCGCGATGACCACCAGCAGGCCGGCGATCCCCACGTAGACGACGGTCTCGGCCACCTCGAGCATCGTGTTCCCGGCCCGCACGTGCACGGGCACGTCGCGGTCGGTCGTGGGGTCGGAGGCCATCAGCGCATCATGCCGGACGCGATCCCCTGCTGCCTCGCGCGGCCAGGGGCGGGGGTCGCGTTCGGGGTGTCGAGTCGCGGTCCGGCGCCGGAACCGCCACGATGTCGGACGCGGTGCCGGGCGCGAGACCCCCTCGCGTGCTCAGTGGTGCACCGCCCGACCTGGAGGTCACCTGCATGATCGTCCTCGGCGTCATCCTCCTGATCCTGGGGCTGTTGGTTGACAGCCTCAGCATCCTCGTCACGATCGGGGCCATCCTGATCGTGATCGGCCTGGTGCTCGCCGTCCTCGGCGGCACCGGTCGCGCCATCGGGGGACGCAAGCACTGGTTCTGACCGACGGCACGGCACGAGGGCCCCGGACGGTGGATGTCCGGGGCCCTCGTGCGTGCTGGGTCGGGCTGGTGCGTGCTGGGTGGCGCTGTCAGCGTCCGCGGGCGTCGCGCCCCTGGTAGCGGCTGCCGGACGGACGGCCCGCGCCCTGGCCCGCGCCCTGGCCCTGGCGACCCGAGCCCGAGCGGCGGGGGCGACCCTGCCAGCTGCGCTCCTGCCGCGGCATCTCGGTGACCACGACGGGCTCGCCGGAGGTCGCGATCTCCCGCACCTCGGCGTGCCCGGGCTGCACGGCGGTGGTGCGGGCGGTGACGCCGGCGTCGGAGTGCAGCCGCGCCATCGTCCGCAGCTGGCCGGGGCTGACCAGCGAGACGACCGTGCCGGAGCTGCCGGCGCGGGCGGTGCGGCCCGAGCGGTGCAGGTAGTCCTTGTGGTCGTTCGGCGGGTCGAAGTGCACGACCAGGTCGACGTCGTCGACGTGGATCCCGCGGGCGGCGACGTCGGTGGCGACCAGCACCCGGCGGTGGCCGGAGGTGAACTGGGCCAGCGAGCGCTGCCGCGCGCTCTGGTTCAGGTTGCCGTGGATCGTGGTCGCCGGGACGCCGGCCACGGTGAGCTGCTGGGTCAGGCGGTCGGCGCCGTTCTTGGTGCGGACGAAGAACAGGGTCCGGCCCGGGCGGCCCGCGACCTCGGTGGCGACGGCGACCTTGTGCTCGGTGCGGACGCTCAGCACGCGGTGGTCCATCAGGTCGACCTGCGCGGCGGTGGCCTGGACGGCGTGCACCTTCGGGTCGACCAGGTAGGCCTGCACGAGCGTGCCGACGCCGCGGTCGAGGGTGGCGGAGAACAGCATCCGCTGACCGCCGTCCGGCGTGGCGTCCATGATCTGCTGGACGGCGGGCATGAACCCGAGGTCGGCCATGTAGTCGGCCTCGTCGATGACGGCGACCTCCACCCGGTCGAGCACCACGCTGCGGCGCTCCATCAGGTCGATCAGGCGGCCGGGCGTGGCGACCACGAGGTCGACACCCCGCTCGAGGTCGGCGATCTGGCGACCGATCGGCGCGCCGCCGTAGACGGTGGTGACGCGCAGGCCGAGGCTGCCCGCGAGCGGGGTCAGCGCGCCGGCCACCTGCTGGGCGAGCTCACGGGTGGGCACGAGCACCAGGCCGCGCGGCGCCTTGGTCGTGCGGCGCGCGCCCTCGAGCCGGGCCAGGACGGGCAGGCCGAAGCCGAGCGTCTTGCCCGAGCCCGTCTGCGCCCGGCCGAGCACGTCGTGGCCGGCGATGGCGTCGGGCAGGGTGCGGCTCTGGATGGCGAACGGGGTGTGCACGCCGGCCGCGGCCAGGGCGGCGACGAGGCGGGACGGGAGACCGAGGTCGGCGAACGAGCGCTCGGCGGGCTCGGGGGCCTTCGCGGCGGCGTCGAGCGCGGCCTCGAGGGCCAGGGTCGCCTGGTCGACGACCGGGCGGGCGCGGCGCGGTCCGGAGGACCCGTACGCCGGCCGGCCGCCGCGCTGGGGGCGGCCGCTCTGGGGGCGCTGGCCGTTCTGGGGGCGGCCCTGCGAGCGCTGGCCGTAGCCGCCGCGGGCAGGGGTGGACGAGGACGTGGTGGTGCCAGGCATGCGAAGACAGCTCCGTCGCGATCGAAGGCCGCAACGTGGTGATTCGTGGAGGGACGTCGGGTGGAACGGACGTCTCACGGGGAGCGACCCGGGCGGACATCTCGTCCGCGGGAGGTCCGGTCACGTCAGTGGACCGGTGCAGAGAGTCTACCCGCCGGCCGGGTCGTCCCCGACCACGGCGGCCCCTGCCGGCCCCGTCGTCACCGCCGCGAGGGTGCCGGTGGCCGCGAGCACCTCGGCCAGGACCTGCCGCAGCTCGCCCTCCGGACGGGCGAGGCGCGCGAGGAAACGGACGTTGACGTCCTCGAACAGGCGGTGGGTCTCCCGGTGCGCGCGCAGGCCGGCGGCGGTGACGACCAGCTCGTAGGACCGTCCGTCGGTGCGGCTGCGGCGGCGTCGCACGTGCCGGCGCGCCGTCATCGTCCGGACCCAGTCCGAGACCGTGGTGGCCGGCACCCGCAGCTCGCGCGAGACCTGCGTGGGCGTGCACGGACCGCCTCCAGCAGGTGGCTGTAGACGGCGTACTCCTCGGGCGTCAGCGGCCCGTCCGCGAGCGCCTCGCCGAGCATCTCCCCCACGCCCTGGGCGACGACGAAGACGTCGAACAGCAGCGAGGTGCCCTTGACCCGTCGTGGTGCGGCGACCACGTCAGCCCCTCCCCTCGGTCGGTGACGACGTCGGCCCGCGTCACGATCCGGTGACGCCCGACGCCTGGCCCTTCCGAGATACTACGGCGTCGTACTACTTTTCTGACGTGGCGGAGATCACGCGGCGCGGCGCCCTCGTGGGCGCGGTCGCGCTGCTCGCGGGGTGCGGCTCCGGTGGCGCGCGCCCGCCGGCCACCACGGGCGCCGGGTCGCCCCCCGGGAGCGTGAGCCCCGCCGCCGGCCCGCAGGAGGCCGCCGCCGACCTCGACGAGCTGCTGCGCCGGCTCGAGGTGATCCATCCCGAGCCGTTCCACGGCGTGCCGCGGGAGGAGTTCGTCGGCGCGCTGCGCGACCTGCAGGGTCGGCTCGCCACGCTGTCGACGGACGAGACCACGGTCGCCGTGATGCGGCTCGTGGCCATGCTCAGCCGCGAGGGGCGCGACGGCCACCAGTTCGCGCTGCCGCGGCCCGGCAACGAGGGCGACGTGCTGCCGCTCGGGCTGTGGGAGCTGGACGGCGGGCTCCTCGTCACGGCGGCCCTCGGCGGCGACGGCCGCACCGCCGGCGCCTCCGTGGTCCGGGTCGGCGACCACCCGGTGGAGGACGTCCTGGCCGCCGTCGAGCCGCTGGTGCCGCGGGACGGCCCCTCGACCGTGCCGTCGTTCCGTCCGCTCCTGGTGCGCATGGTCGCCGTGCTGCGCGGGCTGGACCTGGTCGGCGACGGGGCCGTGCGGCTCGGGCTCGAGCGCGACGGCGAGCGGTGGGACACCGACGTCGTCCCGGTGACGCACGACGAGTTCGTCTCCTGGGCAGGCGATCTCGGCGGCCTGCGTCTGCCCCAGGACGACCGCGCCCGGTTCCGGCGGTACGAGGACGTGATGTGGTCCGAGCGCCTGCCCGGCTCGACCGCGGTGTACTGGCGGATCACGCAGATCCGCCGGCCGGACCCCGAGGTGCAGCAGCAGGTGCGCGACCTGCTGGGCGCCCCGGACGTCGACCGCGTGCTGCTCGACCTGCGGCAGAACCCGGGCGGCGACAACCGCCACAACGGCACGACGGTCGCCACCCTGCAGCAGCTCCTCGGCACCCGCGCCGGCGTGCGGCTCGTGCTCCTCACCGACCGGGTGACCTTCTCCGCCGCCAGCAACCTGGCCACCGACGTCGAGCGGGCGCTGGCGCCCGTGGTCGTCGGCGAGGCGATGGGGGGCGGCCTGAACTTCTGGGACGACGTCACGCCGGTCGGCCTGGACCATCTCCCCGTACCGCTGCAGGTGGGGTGAGCACCCGCTACTGGGAGCGCAGCACGCCCGACGACCCGCGGCTGACGATCGAGCCGCACCTGCCCGTGGCGCTGACGGCGCACGACGTGATGAGCGGGCTCGACCCGGTGCTGGACGTGGCGCTCGGCCCGCTGCCCTGACCTCCGCTGCTCTGACCTCGGCGGACGACGTCTCAGGCGGGACCGCTCGAGAGCCCGCCCCACACCAGGGCGGCGAGCGAGCGCACCAGCTGCGCGTCCTGGTCCTGCTCGCGCAGCCACCGGTGCACGGCCAGCTGCACCATCCCCACGACCGCGTAGGCCGCCGTCAGCGCGGGCGGGCCGGGGTCGGACAGCGGGGTGACGGCGGCGCCGCGGAACCGGCCGAGCGCGACCAGCGCCTGCGCCAGCGCGTCCTCCATGCTGCCGACGAAGTCGCCGCCCGAGGCGCCGGAGTGCGCCTGCACGAACTCGTACAGCGAGCGCTCGCGCACCAGCAGGTCGACGTAGGTGGCCACGGCGCTCGCCAGCAGCTCCTCGTCCGGCAGCGAGGGATCGAGCGCCTCGGCCATCGCCGGCAGGAACACCTCGCCGGCCACGGCCGCCAGCACGGCGCGCAGCAGGTCGTCCTTGTCGTCGAAGTGGCGGTAGAGCACCGGCTTGGTGACCCCGGCCGCGGCCGCGATCTCGGCCAGCCCGCACGCGGCGCCGACCCGCCGGGCGGCGCCCAGCCCGGCCGCGACGCCTTGGTCCGCCGGTCCTCGCGGTGCTGCGCCCACCGCGCGCTGCGCCCGTCCCGCTTGACACCGCCGATTTTCATGTGA
>CAVVQA010000012.1:0-30585 GCA_963750285.1 uncultured Actinomycetota bacterium
GTCGCGCACGACGCTGCCGTGGGTGGGGCACCGCCCGCGCAGCTGGGAGCCCGAGCCGCTGCGCTGGCTCGGCGTCAACGCCGGTCTGCTGGTGGCCCGCGCCGCCGACGCGCACGAGCGCCGCTCCGGCCGCCCCAGCCCGCTCGGCGCCGCCCTGTCCCGGCTCACCGCCCACTGAGAGGGGCTGTCAGCGCGGGCGGCGGCGGTCGCGGGAGCGCCAGCACGGCGTGTGCCAGTGCCGGCGCTGCTCCAGCCCCTCGCCGACGACCGCCTCGGCGGGCCAGGCGACCACGTGCGGGGTGCCGGCGAGGACCTCCTGCTGGCAGCCGGGGCAGCGGTACGCGCGTCCGGACGCCGCGCCGCTGACGTGCCGGACGACCCAGTCGCCGTCGGGGTGCTCCTCGTACCGCTGCATGCCCAGAGGGCGCGGCCGGCGTCGACGGCGTCGTCCTCGGGACGCACGGCCGCGCGGCCACGGCGGCGAGGACGGTTCGAGCGGGGCACGAACCCAGTGTCCCGGAGGTCAGCGGCCGGTGGCGGGCAGGCCGGAGGCGATCAGCTCGTCGACCACGAGGTCGCTCACCCGCAGCGCCTCCTCCTGCGCGGCGGCGTCACCGGCGTCGCTGTACGCCGTGACCCCCACCAGCAGGTCCCCGACCCGCTGCACCGCGATCGCCTTCGCGCTGCCGAGGACGGGCGTCGTCGAGGCCAGGAAGACGTCGTCGCCGCGCCAGGACGGCGCGGCCACCTCGGTCACGGGGTCGAGCCACACGCAGCGCCCGGAGTCGGCGGCGACGTCGGCGAACGCCTGCGGACCCGTGCCCGACGCCCAGCCGGTGACCACCAGGTCGACCTGCCCGTCGAAGTCCGTGGGCGAGAGGTTCCAGGTGCGTTGCCGTCCGGCGACGGGCGCCGGACCGGTGGCCCCTGTGTCGGCCGGGTCGCAGTACTGACCGATCGCCACCGGCTGGTTCGCGTAGTCCGCGGTGTCGAGCGTGACCTGCCGCCCGGCGCCGACCTGCTCGGCGGTCAGGACGGCCGACTCCGGGATCGCGTAGGCCACCTCGGACGTGGCGGCCGAGGTCGCGGGGTCGGTCGTCGGCTCGACCACCGCCGTCGGGGCCGGTGCCGCCGTCGGCGGCGGCGTGGGGGTGGCGACCTGGCCGAGGTCGCGACCGGGTCCGAGCAGCCACGTGGTGGCACCCACGACGGCGACCGCGGCGACCGAGGCCGCCACGGCGAGCAGCTGCCGGCGCAGGCGGCGCAGCACGAGCACGCGGTCGTCGATCCCCGCGAGGACGGCACCGAGGTCGAACGGCTGGTCGGCGGCGAGCTCGAGGGTCTCGACCAGGCCGGGCAGCTCGGGTCCGGGGTCGCGGGTCCGCAGGTCGGTGGTCATCGCAGCACCCCCCAGGGAGAGCGTCGTCGCTGGTCGTCGGTGGTCGGTCGTCGCCCGCCCGGCGGGCCCGGAGGCTCGGCCGGGCCGAGCGCGTCGTGCAGGCCGGTCTGCTCGCGCAGGGCGGCGACGCCCCGGTGCACCAGCACGCGGAACGCCCCGGTGCTGCACCCCAGCGCCTCGGCGGCGCGGACGTCGGGCAGGTCCTCGTAGAAGCGCAGCACCACGGCGGCCCGCTGCCGGGGCGGCAGCCCGCAGACGGCGTCCCACAGCACCTGGCCGTCGACCACCTGCCGCGCGGGGTCGGGGTGCGAGGGGGCGCGGGTGCCGCTCACGACGACGTCGTGGTCGACCAGCTCCTTCGACGACGCCTTGCGGCAGCGCGAGATCCACGAGTTGACGAGCATCCGCCGCACGTAGGCGTCGACGTCGTCGGCCGCCCCGACCGTGCGCCACTTGAGCACCACGGTCGCGAGCACGTCCTGGACGAGGTCCTCGGCGTCGGCGCGACGACCGGTGAGCAGCGTCGCCGTGCGCAGGAGCCGGGGCAGGCGCGTGCGGAGGAACTCCTCGACCTCCATGCCCACCCCCGCTCCTGTCCCCGCCTGCGGTGCGCGCTGGTCGCACGCTCCTGCTGGGAGGACGCCGTCGGCGGGCTCGACGTTACGCGGCGGGTCAGGGGTGCACGTGGATCAGGCGTACTGGTGGTTCAGCCGTACTGGCGGAAGCCGCGTCCGGCCTTGCGTCCGAGGTACCCCGCGGTGACCAGGTGCTCCAGCAGCGGTGCCGGCGCGTAGCCCCGCTCGCGGAACTCGAGGTACAGCTCGCGCTCGATCGCCAGCGAGACGTCGAGGCCCACGACGTCGAGCAGCTCGAACGGCCCCATCGGGTAGCCGCAGCCGGTCTTCATCGCGGTGTCGATGTCGTCGGCGGTGGCGTAGTGCGCCTCGAGCATCTTGACCGCGTCGTTGAGGTAGGGGAACAGCAGCGCGTTGACGATGAACCCGGCCCGGTCGGCGCAGGTCACCGGGTGCTTGCCGAGCCGCCGGCACAGGTCGACGGCGGTGGCGAGAACGTCGTCGGCGGTGGAGACGGTGCTGACGACCTCGACCAGCCTCATCACCGGCGCGGGGTTGAAGAAGTGCAGCCCGACCACGTCGGCCGGCCGGGTGGTGGCGGCCGCGCACTCCACCACCGGGAGCGAGGACGTGGTCGTGGCCAGCACCGCACCGGGCCGGCAGATGGCGTCGAGGTCGGCGAACAGGGCGCGCTTGACCGCCAGGTCCTCGACCACCGCCTCGACGACGAGGTCGACCGGTGCGAGGTCCTGCAGCGAGGTGGTGGTGCGCACGCGGGCCAGCGCGGCGTCGGCGTCGGCCTGCGCGAGCTTGCCGCGGCCGACCGCCTTCTCCAGGCTCCTGCCCACCGCCGCCAGGGCGGCCGCGCCCTTCTCGTCGCTGCGCGCCACGGCGAGCACGTCGAAGCCCGCCTTGGCGAAGACCTCGACGATGCCGGTGGCCATCGTCCCCGAGCCGACCACACCGACCGACTGCACGGGCCGCAGCGCGGCGTCCTGGTCGACACCGGTGGCGGCGGGCTCGCGCACGACGCGCGACGAGCCGGGCTCGGTGTAGGTGTAGAAGCCGCGCCCGCTCTTGCGGCCCTTCAGGCCCGCCGTGACCATCTGCTTGAGCACGGGGCTCGGCGCGTGCAGCCGGTCGCGCCCCTGCTTGTACATCGTGTCGAGGATCTCGTAGGCGGTGTCGAGCCCGATGAGGTCCATCAGGGCCAGCGGCCCCATCGGCAGCCCGCAGCCGAGCGTCATCGCTGCGTCGATGTCCTCGCGGCTGGCGTAGCGCGACTCGTACATCGACACCGCGTGGTTGAGGTACCCGAACAGCAGTGCGTTGGCGATGAAGCCGGCCTTGTCGCCCACGACCACCGGCATCTTCCCGATCCGGGTCGCGAGGGCCACGACGTCGTCGACCACGTCGTCCTCGGTGATGACGGTGCGGATCACCTCGACCAGCTTCATCACCGGTGCGGGGTTGAACCAGTGCATGCCCACCACGCGGCGGGGGTTGTGGGTCGCCACGCCGATCTCGGTGACCGACAGCGACGAGGTGTTGGTGGCCAGCACGGCGTCCGGCTTGACCACGGTGTCGAGCGCGGCGAACACCTCGCGCTTGAGGTCGAGGTGCTCGGGGACGGCCTCGATCACCAGGTCGCACGCGGCGAGCTCGGCCAGGTCGGTGGTGAACAGGATCCGGTCGAGCAGGGCGCGGTGGTCGTCCTCGCTGAGCTTGCCGCGCGAGACCGCGCGTCCCGTGGACGACTCGATCAGCACGCGTCCGCGGTCGAGCCGCTCGTCGTCGGGCTGGAAGGCGATCACGGACAGGCCGTTGCGCGCGAGCACCTCGACGATGCCCGCCCCCATCGTGCCCAGACCGACCACGCCCACCGTGGCGAACTCGCGTGCCATCAACCGCTCCCTCGTCGTCGTCCTGCAGCGTCTCTCGAGCAGGCCGCATCCTCGCACCGCCCGGCCCGTGGACCGGGCGCGCGTCGCGCACATCACACCACGCGGCCTGGGTACGGGTGCTCGGTCCGGGGCGCCGCGCGGAAGGGCAGGGTGGACCCATGAGCACCGGCGTGAAGGTCGTCCTGTGGGTCCTGGGAGGGGTCGTCACCCTCGTGCTGCTCGGCGTGGGGGCGCTGTGGTGGGGTCTGTCCGGCGGCTGGGACGGCGTCCGCCCCGCCGCGCAGCCCGGGGACCGCAGGGTCGTCGACGCGCGCGGGGCCGGCCACGAGCCGCTCGCCGCCCTGGCCGACCCCACCGCCACCGCGCTCGCCGAGGTCGGCGTCGACCTCGGCCGGGCCGAGGTGGACCAGTGCTCGGCCGGCCAGAACAACTGGAAGACCAAGGACGGCTACACCCTGTCGTGCTCGCAGGCGTCGGTGACGGGCTGGGAGGCGCCCGGGGCCACCATCGTGCAGGTGGACGCCACCGCCACCGACGTGGACGCCCGGCTCCGGTCGCTCGGGTGGGTGCCGACCTCCTTCGGCGAGATGGAGATCCGCCCTGCCGGGGAGAACGCCGAGGGCAGGTACGAGCACCCCGACGACCCCGACGCGACCCTCGTGGTCGACGTCGCCGCGCCCGGCCAGGCCGACCCGTACGTCTCCCTCGGCCGGTACGGACCCACGTACGAGGAGGGCGACGCGCAGCCGGTGCTCGACGCGCTCGCGTCGTCGTCGCAGGTCACGGTGCTCGCCGTGGTGGAGCGGACCTACTTCCAGGACGACTGACGGCTGACGCCGCCGGCGCGCAGGAGCACGATGGGCCGGTGGAGCAGAGCACGCAGGTCGAGGTCGAGGCACCCGTCGAGCGCGTGTGGGAGGTGCTGCAGGACGTCGAGCGGTGGCCGGAGTGGGCCTCGACGGTGACCTCGGTGCGCCGCCTGGACGACGGTCCGCTCGCCCTCGGATCGCGGGCGCGGATCGAGCAGCCGAGGATCCCGCCGACCGAGTACGAGGTCACCGCGCTCGACCCCGGCCGGTCGTTCACCTGGACGGCGCGCGGACCCGGCGTGCGCACCACGGCCCGGCACGCGCTCGAGCCGCGGGACGCCGGACGCACGCGGGTGACCCTGTCGGTGGAGCAGTCCGGACCCCTCGGGGTGGTGATGGGCCGGTTCTACCGCGGCCTCACCGACCGCTATCTCGCCGTCGAGGCAGCCGGCCTCGCCGCCCGCAGCGAGGGCCGGGCCTGAGCGGCGCGGCCGGTCCGTAGGGTGTGCGGGTGCGTCTCGTCATCGCCCGGTGCTCCGTCGACTACGAGGGCCGGCTCACCGCCCACCTGCCGCTGGCGACCCGGCTGCTGCTGGTGAAGGCCGACGGCAGCGTGCTGGTGCACTCCGACGGCGGCTCCTACAAGCCGCTGAACTGGATGAGCCCGCCCTGCTCGATGGCCGAGACCCTCCCGGACGACGACGAGGCGGCCACCGGCGTCGTCGCGCTCTGGACGGTGCAGCACGCCAAGTCCGACGACCGGCTCGTCGTGCACCTGCACGAGGTGCTGCACGACAGCGCGCACGAGCTCGGCGTCGACCCCGGCCTGGTCAAGGACGGCGTCGAGGCGCACCTGCAGAAGCTGATGGCCGAGCAGATCGAGGTGCTCGGCGCCGGCCACACCCTGGTGCGGCGCGAGTACCCCACCGCCATCGGTCCGGTCGACATCCTCGCCAAGGACGCCGGCGGCGCGACGGTGGCGATCGAGATCAAGCGCCGCGGCGACATCGACGGCGTCGAGCAGCTCACCCGGTACCTCGAGCTGCTCAACCGCGACCCGCTGCTCTCCCCGGTGCGGGGCGTGTTCGCGGCCCAGGAGATCAAGCCGCAGGCCCGGGTGCTCGCCACCGACCGCGGCATCGCCTGCCTCACCCTCGACTACGACGCCATGCGCGGCGTCGACGACTCCTCCACCCGCCTGTTCTGACCACCTGCCACCACCACACCGGGCCCGAGCCTGCTGTGGTGGTGACAACTCGTGGAGCACTGCGAGGATGACCCCCGTGCAGCGGGTGGTCGTGGTGGGTGCGGGCGTCATCGGGCTGTCGTGCGCCGTCCGGCTGGCAGAGGCCGGGTTCGACGCGCACGTGCTCGCCCGCGACCTGCCGCTGGAGACCACCTCGGCCGTCGCCGGCGGGCTGTGGCTGCCGTACCTGGCGCAGCCGGTCGACAAGGTGAACCGCTGGGGCGCAGCGACTCTCATCGAGCTCACCAAGCTCGCCGAGGACGACGCCACCGGGGTGCGGATGACCACCGGGACGCTGCTGCACGCCGCCGCCGCTCCGCCTCGGCCCACCTGGGCGAGCGCCGGGGAGCCGGCGGTGCAGCAGGTGCAGGACCCGCGTCCGGGCTACCGCTCGGGCTGGCGGCTCAGCGTCCCGCTGGTCGAGACCACCCGGTACCTGCCGTGGCTGGCGGCCAGGCTGGCCGACGCCGGCGGCAGCATCACCCGGATGCCGCTGGGCGCCCTGCCCCAGCGCGGCCTCGTCGTCGACGCCACCGGTGTCAGCGCCCGGGCGATGGCCGGCGACCCGTCGGTGCACCCGGTGCGCGGCCAGGTCGTCGTGGTCGAGAACCCCGGCCTCACCGAGTGGTGGTGCGACGAGGACGAGGCCGACGGTCCGCTCTACGCGCTGCCCCGCGGCGACCACGTCGTGGTCGGAGGGACCGCCGACGACGGGGAGTGGGACACCACGCCCGATCCGGCTGTGGCGCAACGGATCCTGGCGCGAGCCTCGGCAGTCGAGCCGCGGCTCGCACGTGCCGCGGTGCTGCGGCACCGGGTGGGGCTGCGTCCGGCCCGACCGCAGGTGCGGCTCGAGACGGTGGTCGAGCCGGAGGCCGGCCGGGCGGTGGTGCACTGCTACGGACACGGCGGCGCCGGCATCACGCTGTCGTGGGGCTGCGCCGACGACGTCCTCGCCGAGCTGTCAGCCCTGGTCTGACGACACCCCGGGCCAGCTGACGAGGTCCCACCCGTCGGAGTCGCCCGCGACCTCTGCGACACCGCAGTTGGGCACCCGGCTGCCCGCCAGGTCCGGCGGGGCGCCGCGGCACAGCCGGGCGGCCGCCACCGTCATCACCCCGCCGTGGGTCACGAGCACGACGGTCTCGCCGCGGTGCCGGTCGCGCAGGTCGTCGAGGACGGCCTCGAGCCGGAGGACGACCTCGTGCCCGGTCTCGGCGCCCGGGCAGCCCGTAGCGAGGTCGCCAGCCAACCAGCCGGTGTACACGGCGTGGGCCCGCTCGGCGCCGTCCGGCGCGCCCGCCAGCGTGCCCACCGAGTACTCCTGCGCCCCCTCGACGACGCCCACCGGGAGACCGAGCACCTCTCCCAGCTCGTCCGCGGTGGCCCGCGCGCGCAGGAGCGAGGAGCAGTACACGGCGGCGACCCGCCGGTCGCGCAGGCGCTCGCCCAGCTCGCGAGCCTGGACGTGACCCCGCGGGGTGAGCGGGCGGTCGTCGTCGCCGACCACGCCGCGGCCGTCCGGGACCGCCTCGCCGTGGCGCACCAGCAGCACCGTGGCCGCGCACTGCAGGTCGCTCATGACCTCATCCTGCCCCGATCCTGCCCCGATCCTGCCCCGATCCTGCCCTGATCCTGCGCAGGGACGGTCGGACGGTTCAGGCCAGGACCACCTGCACGCCGGCCTCGCGCAGCGGGGCGACGTGGGCGTCGGTGGCGTCGCGATCGGTGACCAGGACGTCGATGGCGTCCGATCCGCAGATCCGGGCGAAGGCCCGCCGCCCGAGCTTGGGCGAGGCGGCCACGACCACCGCGCGCTTGCTGCGGCGCACCATCTCGGCGTTGATGCCGGCCTCGCCCTCGTGCTGGGCGGAGGCGCCGTCGTCGAGGGAGAACCCGTCGACGCCGAGCACCATCGTGTCGATCCAGAGCTGCTCGAGCACCAGCGCGGCGAGCGGGCCGGTGAGCTCGTAGGACTGCTGCCGGGCGACGCCGCCGAGGGTCACCGTGCGCACGTGCGGGCGCAGCACCATCTCGGTGGCGATGTTCAGCGCGTTGGTGACCACCGTGATCGCCGGCCGGACGGAGGAGGCGGCGAGGTCGGCGCGCGCACCCAGGCGACGGGCGACGGCGGAGGTGGTGGTGCCGCCGTTGAAGGCGACGACGCTGCCCTCCTCGAGCAGGTCGCACGCGGCCGCGGCGATCCGCTCCTTGGCCCCGCCGTCACCGGCACCGCGGTACCGCGCGGGCAGGTCGTACGCGACGGCGCTGGCGACGATGCCGCCGTGGGTGCGGGTCACGAGCTGCTGGTCGGCCAGGGCGAGGAAGTCGCGGCGGATCGTGGCGCCGGAGACCCCCAGCCGGTCCACCGCCTCGGTGACCGAGAGCCGACCGGTACGGGCCACGGCGTCGAGCAGCGCCTGCCAGCGGCGCGAGCGGTCCAGGGGCTGGTCGGCGACGACCTGCTCGCCGTCGGGCAGCTCGTCCGCGGCGGTGGTGCTCACTTCAGCGTCCCGCTGGTGAGGCCGGACTGGATCTGGCGGTAGAAGACGACGTACACGATCACGACCGGCAGCATCGCGATGGTCAGCGCGGCGAACATGGCACCCCAGTCGTTCTCGTAGCGCTGGCTGGCCAGCAGGGTGGCGATGCCCTGTGCCAGAACGGGTTTCTGCGAGGACAGGAACGAGGGCAGGACGAACTGGTTGAACTGCCCCAGCACGTTGAACACCCCGATGCTCAGCAGCCCCGGCTTGGCCATCGGCAGCATCACCCGGAAGAACGTGGAGGTGTGCGAGCAGCCGTCGAGCACGGCGGCCTCCGCGATGGAGCGCGGCAGGGTGCGGAAGAACGCGTGCATGAAGAACACGGTGAACGGCAACGAGTACGCGGTGTAGACGAGGATCAGCCCGTGGTACGTCGAGAGCATCCCCAGGTTCTGCACGACGTAGAACAGCGGCACGATCGCCAGGAACACCGGGAACATCATCCCCGCCGCGAACAGGTAGTACACGAACCGGTTGCCGGGGAACTCGTACCGCGCCAGCACGTACGCGGTCATCGACCCGAGCAGCATCGTCAGCAGCACGCCACCGGTGACGACCACCACGCTGTTGAGCAGGTACTCGCCCACCCCCTTGTCCCAGGCGTTGGCGAAGTTGCCCCACCGCGGCGTCTCGGGCAGGCCCCACGGGGTGCCGAAGATCTCGCGCGTGGTCTTGGTCGAGGCCAGCAGGGCCCACGCGAACGGCACCACGACGGTGACGGTCCAGAGCGCGAGCACGACGTGCGCCGCGACGTTGGCACCGCCTCCGCCGCGGGGCGCGGGCGCAGCGCGGCGGGGCGTGCCGGTGCTCGTCGGGACGGAGGAGCTCGTGGTGACGGCCATCGCGGTGCCCTCAGTACTCGATCTGCTCGCGCCGGGTGGCGCGCAGCATGATGGCGGCGATGACGAGGGTGGCGAAGAACAGCACGACCCCCATCGCGGACGCGTACCCGGCCTGCCCGAACTGGAAGCCGTTGCTGGCGATCTGGAGCGCGATCACCTGGGTGGAGTTGTCCGGTCCGCCCGGGCCGGCGGTCATCACCGCGACCAGGGCGTAGGCGTCGAGCGCCAGGATCGCGAGGTACACCCACGAGGTCTGGATCGTGTCCCAGAGCAGCGGGATCGTGATCCGGACGAAGGTCGCGACCCGGCCGGCGCCGTCGATCAGCGCGGCCTCGAAGATGTCGCGCGGGATCGAGGTCATCGCCGCGTTGAACAGCACGAGGTAGAAACCCACGCTGCCCCAGACCATCACCCACACCACGCACCACAGCGCGATGTCGGGGTTCGCCAGGAACCGCGAGGGCTCCAGGCCGAAGGCACCGCCGACGGAGTTGAGCAGCCCGTCCGACGTCGGCGACATGATCACCGACCAGATCACGGCGATGACCGGGACCGACAGCACCTGCGGCATGAAGAAGACGAGCTTGTAGAAGTCCGACCCGCGCACGCCGCGCACGCCCGCCGCCCCCGCCCGGCCACCGACGTTGAGCAGGAACGCGTAGAGCAGGGCGAGGACGATCGACGCGATCGGCACCACGACGAGCAGCACCAGGTTGTTGCGGATCGCCCGCAGGAACACCGAGTCGTCGGCGAGCCGGCGGAAGTTCTCCAGGCCGACGAAGTCGAACTCCGGCGACACCCCGGTCCAGTTCGTCAGCGAGTAGTAGAACGCCTGCACGAACGGGGAGACGACGAAGACGCCGTAGAGCGCCAGCGGGACGACGAGGAAGCCGACCACGAAGCGGTACCTGCCGTGCTGCACCTGGTCGTCCTTCCTCGTCGTCCGGCCGGGAGGTCCGCGGTCAGCCGCGGGTGCGCTTCTTGGTGGTGGGGTCGGCGGCGGCCTCGTCGGCCGCCTTCTGGGCGGCGTCGCAGAAGCCCGCGGCGTCGAGCCGGCCCGCCGCCAGCTCCGCCACGGCGGACTGGATCTTCGGGTCCATCGGCGAGTACCAGACGTCGTAGTAGTAGTTCCAGTTGTCGTCGCCACCGGACTTCACCAGCGCGTCGACGGACGCAGCCGCCGGCGTGAGGTCGAGACCCTCGACCGCGTCGCGCACCACGGTCGGAGCGGCGGTGAGCTCGGTGAACTTCGCCGCGCCCTCCTTGGACAGCATGATCCGGAGGAACTCCATGCCGCCGGCCACGTTCTTGGCCTTGGACGGGACGATGAACGCCTCGGCCGCGCTGATCCGGGTGCAGTCGTAGGGCAGCTTGGCGCCGTCGAGCAGCGGGGTGGGCGCCACGGTGGTGACGAACTCGGCCGGCGCCACGCTCTTCTGCTCGTTCTCCAGCCACGAGCCGCACGGGATGAAGGCGGCCTTGCCCTCGTTCCAGGCGGTCTGGGACTGGATGTGGTCCAGGCCCTCGGTGCCGTCGAGCATGTAGCCCTTGGCCTTGACCTCGGCCAGCGCCTCGGCCGCCGCCAGCATCGACTCGCTCTTCCAGGCGTCCGGCTCCAGCGAGTCGATCGCGAACGCGACCTCCTGGCCGCCGTGCTTGACCGCGAGGTCCATGAGGAACTGCTGGATGTAGTACGGGTACTTGCCCTGGTGCGCCATCGGCGCGATGCCCGCGCCCTTGATCTCCTCGCACAGCGCCATGAAGTCGGCCCAGGTCTCCGGCAGGGTCCAGCCCTTGGAGTCGAACAGCGCCTTGTCGTACCAGAGGCCGTAGCACTCCAGCGCGTAGTTGAGCACCAGCGGCTTGTCGTCGTAGGTGCCCGCCTCGATCGCGACCGGCAGGACCGAGTCGCGGACGGTGCCGCCGTCGACCGACTCCGCGTCGAACAGCATGGTGAGGTCGGCCAGCTGACCGGTGTCGGCCAGCGTGGAGATCGGCAGCTTCTCGGCGCCGGAGTTGTCGATGACGTCGGGCGGGTTCCCGCCGTTGAAGCGGGGCTGCAGCTGCTGGCGGATGTCGGTGATGCCCTGGTGGCTGATCTCGGCGTCAGCGAACTGCTTCTTGTACAGCTCCTCGTGGAACTTCGCGTAGTCGTCGCCGTAGCCGCCCTTGAAGATGACGACGTCGAGCGGTGCGTCGGTGGCGACGCCGAAGGGGTTCTCCGCGCTCACCTCGCCCCCGCCCGTGGCGCTCGAGCCGCCACCACCACCGCCGCTGGCGCAGGCGGACAGGGCTCCGGCCCCGCCCGTCGCGAGCACCGACGCGATGAGGGCGCGCTGCATGAACACCCGGCGGGAGTGCTCGTTCGGCAGAGACATGCTGTGCTCCTTCGGTTCTGACCTGCGGACGGTTCTTCTGGACGGTTCGGGCCGGTGGTGCGCGGACGGGGATCAGGCGGTGCGGCGCAACCGCCCGGCGTACCGGGCCTCGAGCGCGCGGTTGTGCTCGTCGCCCTCGGGGACGTTGGCGGACACGTAGACCGGCGGCACCGCGCCGGCCTCGAGCAGGCGGCGCACCACCTCGGCGGCGACCAGCTGCGCCAGCAGCGCGCCGGTGATCGACGAGACGGCGCAGACCGCGCCGCCCCCGGGGAGCGGGAGCACGGCGTCGCCGTACGGCGCGCCGTTGTCGAGCACGACGTCGGCGACGTCGCGCAGCCTCAGCCCGGACGGGTGCCGCGAGGGGACCTGGTCGGTCTGGGTGAGAGAGGTGATCGCGACGACCGGGTGCCCGTGCTCGCGGGCCAGCCGCGCCATCTCGACGGTGGAGCCGTTGACGCCCGAGTTCGAGGCGACGACGAAGACGTCGGCCGCCGACGGTGCAGCCAGCTCGTAGAGCCGGGCGGCGAGCGCCGGGTCGCGCTCGATGGTGCCGTCGGCCAGCACGGACGGGTCGGCTCCGCCGTGGATCACGATGTCGCGCAACGCGATCCGGTTCGTGGGGACCAACCCTCCGGCGCGGCCGGCCACCTCCATGGCCAGCGCCTCGGAGTGCCCGGTGCCGAACGCCTGCACCAGGCCGTCGGCCTGCACGGCGGCGGCCACGAGGGCCGCGGCGTCCTGCACGCCCTGGGCGTTGCGCTCGACCACCTGGTCCAGCAGCGGGCGCAGGACGTCGAGGAAGGCCTGCGCGTCCACGCGCGGGGCCAGGGGCTGCGTACCGGGTGCCACGGCGGTGGGGTCTCCCTCCCGGCCGTCCGACGGCCGTCACGGGCCTGCGCGGCCCGACGTCTCGGCCCCTCGTCGGGCCTGTCGAGCGCCGACCGTAGCGTGATTGAATGCGTGCGTCCAGAGCCCTGACCGCTCACAACGGAGCGTGAAACGTGATCGAAACGGTCGCACCGGGAGCCCTGGTGCTCGGCGCCGACCTCGGCGGCACCAGCACCCGGGTGCTCGTCGCGGCGGCGGACGCCGATCGCGCCGGGACGCGTCTCGGCACCGGGCTCGGCGGCCCCGGCAACCCGGTGTCGTCGCCCGCGCTGGCCGCCGGATCGCTGTCCACCGCCCTGCGCTCCGCGCTCGACGGGCTGCCGTCCGACCGCGTCGTCCGCGCCGTGCTCGGCGTCGCCGGCGGGTCGGCGCTGGCGTCCGGGCCGCGGCGCGAGGAGTTCGACGCCGCGCTGCGGGACGCCGGCCTGGTGGTGGCGCCGGAGTACGTCGGTGACGTGGAGGTCGCGTTCGCGGCCGGCACCGCCGCCTCCGACGGTGCGGTGCTCGTCGCCGGGACGGGAGCCAGCGCCGGCCGGATCGAGGGCGGACGGCTGGCGCGCACGGCCGCCGGCCACGGCTGGCTGCTCGGCGACGACGGCTCCGGCTACTGGCTCGGGCGCGAGGCGGTCCGTGCGGCCCTGGACTCGCTCGACGCCGGCCACCTGCCGGACGGCCTGGCCCGCTCCGCGCTCGACCACCTCGCCGACCTGGCCGGCTCCGACCTGCAGGCGCCGTCCGGCGCCGTGGACGAGGCCGACCGCCGCCGCTGGAAGCAGCTGGTGGTGCGCGTGGTCTCGGAGCGTCCCCCGGTGCGGCTGGCCGACCTGGCCCGGCTCGTCACCGACGGGGCGACGGGCGGCGACCCGGTGGCGCTCGACCTCGTCGACCGCGCGGGCGCGGCGCTCGTCCGGCCGCTCCTGCCGCTGCTGCACGACGGCGGCCCGCTGGTGCTGGCCGGTGGCCTGCTCGGGCCGGATGCGGTGCTCGCCGCCGCCGTCGGGCGCGCGCTGCACGCGCGCGGCGCCGCTCTCCCGCTGCTGCCCGCCGGACCGGGCGAGGCCGGAGCGGTCTGGTGCGCGCTCGGGCTGGCCGGGTCTCCCGACGAGCTCGCGCGTCCCGTGCGGGACCGCCTCGGGCTCCCCACCTGATCGGATCGAGCAGGCCTGTGAGCGATCATGATCAGTTCGACCGCGACATTGACAGCAATCACGCATCCCCAGGATGCTGGCTCGGCCCCGTCCAGGACCCGACCCCGCAGGAGGAACCCGGTGACGACCACCCAGCCAGCGACGCACCTCGAGCGCGAGGTGGCCAGCCAGCCGGAGGCGTGGCGCACGGTGGTCGCGCGGCTGCCGGGGCTCGTCGGCCTCCTGCCCGCACCGGGCGAGCGCGTCGCCGTCGTCGGCTGCGGCACCTCGCTGTTCGTCGCCCAGTCGTACGCGGAGCTGCGCGAGTCGGCGGGTCACGGCGTCACCGACGCCTGGCCGGCGAGCGAGCACCGGATCGGTCGGGGCTACGACCGGGTGCTGGCGATCACCAGGTCGGGCACCACCACGGAGGTGCTCGAGCTGCTCGCGGCGCTGCCCGCCGCACAGCGCCGGACGGTCGTCACGGCCGACCCGCGCACCCCGGTCGTCGACCTCGCCGAGGCCATCGTCCTGGACGAGGTCGACGAGCAGTCGGTGGTCCAGACCCGTTTCGCCACAGCGACTCTCGCCCTCCTGCGCGCCTCGCTCGGCCACGACCTCGAACCGGCCTGCGCCGATGCCGAGAGCGTGCTCGCCCTCGGGGCGCGGTCCCTGCCGGACGCCGCCCTGACCGCCGACCAGATCGCCTTCGTCGGACGCGGGTGGACCGTGGGTCTGGCCCACGAGGCGGCGCTGAAGCTGCGCGAGGCGGCGCAGGCGTGGACCGAGAGCTACCCCGCGATGGAGTACCGGCACGGGCCGATCTCGATCGCCACCGCCGGCCGCCTGACCTGGGCCCTCGGCGAGGTGCCCGCGGGACTGGCCGACGACGTGCGCGCCACCGGTGCCGCCTTCGAGCACAGCACCCTCGATCCGATGGCCGACCTCGTGCGCGTGCACCTGCTGTGCCTGGCACGGGCCGCCACGGCGGGTCTGGACCCCGACTCCCCCCGTCACCTGTCCCGGTCCATCATCCTGGACCGGTGACCACCGTCCTGGCCGTCGACGTCGGCGGCACCTCGATCAAGGCCGAGGCGCTCGACGGCACGTCGACGACCCTCGCCACGGCGGGAGCCCGCACGCCGCGGCACGACGGCGACGGCGTGCTGCGGGTCCTCGTGGGCGTGGTCCAGGACCTGCTCGCGGCGCTCACCCCGCGCCAGCGCGCCCGGGTGGGCCACACGTCGCTCGCGATCCCCGGCCTGGTCGACACCACCACCGGGACGAGCGTCCTCGCGGCGAACCTCGGCTGGCGCGACACCCCTGTGGCGCAGGTGGTCTCGGACGCCACCGGCGTCCCGGTCGTGCTCGGGCACGACGTCACCTGCGCCGGCACCGCGGAGTGGCGCCTCGGCGCCGGTCGCGAGGTCGACGACCTGCTCGTGGTGGTGATCGGCACCGGCATCGCCGCGACGATCGTCAGCGACGGACGCCTGGTCCGCGGCGGCGCGAGCCAGTCCGGCGAGATCGGGCACGTCGTCGTGCGACCCGGCGGACCGGCCTGCGCCTGCGGGCAGCACGGCTGCCTGGAGGCGATCGCGTCGGCGCGCGCGATCGCCGACCGCTACCAGGACCTGTCCGGCCGTGCCGTGGCCGGTGCCGACGACGTCCGCCGGCTGCTCGGCCGCGACCGCTCCGCCGACCAGGCCTGGGACGAGGCCACCGACGCCCTCGCCGACGGGCTGCTCACCGCCGTCACGCTGCTGGCCCCGTCCAGGGTGGTGCTCGGCGGGGGCCTGTCAGCGGCCGGACCGGCACTCATCGACCCCGTGCGCGAGCACCTGAGGCGGCGCGCGCGCGTCGCCACCGTTCCGCCGATCGTCGCCGGCGAGCTGGGTTCTCGCGCAGGGGTTCTCGGCGCCTTCCTGCTGCCCGGGCCGGCGTTGGCCCCGTCCACCGCCCGATGAGCGCCGCCGGCGGCACCGCTCTGCGCGGCCGCGTCGTCACCCCGGACGCCGTGCTCGACGACGGCGTCGTCGTGGTCCGCGACGGGCGGCTGGCGCAGGTGGGGCCGGCGGCGGACTGGGACGGGCCGTCCGAACCCGCCGGCGGCACGATGCTGCCCGGGCTGGTCGACGTGCACACCCACGGCGCCGTCGGTCACGCCTTCCCCGACGGCACCCGAGCGGCCGGTGACGCCGTGGCCGCGCACCACCACGCGCACGGCACCACGACGCTGCTCGCCAGCCTGGTGTCGGCCCGCGAGCCCGAGCTGCTCGAGGCCGTCCGCGCCGCAGCGGATCTCGCCGACGCCGGGACGGTCGCGGGCATCCACCTCGAGGGCCCGTTCCTGTCCCCCGCCCGCCGCGGCGCGCACGAACCGGGAGCCCTGCGCGACCCGGACCTCGGGCTGCTCGAGCGGGCGGTGGAGGCCGGCCGCGGGCACGTCCGGACCCTGACGTACGCCCCCGAGCTGCCCGGCGCCGCAGCCCTCGCGGCGCGCGCCCGCGAGCTGGGCGTGGTCCCGAGCGTCGGCCACACCGACGCCGACGCCACCACGACGCGACGTGCCCTCGACGACGGCGGCACCTCGGTCACGCACCTGTTCAACGGCATGCCACCGCTGCACCACCGCTCCCCCGGGCCGGTCGCCGCCGCCCTGCAGGCGGCCGCCCGCGGGCTCACGGTCGTCGAGCTGATCGCCGACGGCGTGCACCTGGCCGACGAGACCGTCGCCGCCGTCCTCGACCTCGTGGGCGCCGACCACGTCGCCCTGGTGAGCGACGCGATGGGCGCGGCCGGCGCGGGCGACGGCGCCTACCGGCTCGGCGGTCTCGACGTCGAGGTCGTCGACGGCGTCGCCCGGCTCGCCGGCGACGGCCCGGCCGAGGACCGCTCGATCGCCGGCGGCACCGCCAGGCTGATCGACGTCGTGCGCCGGGTGGTGCGCCACGCCGGCGTCGACCTGGTCACCGCCGTGCGGGCCGCCTCGGCCACGCCCGCGCGGCTGCTCGGGCTGGACGACGAGCTCGGCGGGTTGCGCACCGGCCTGCGGGCCGACCTGCTCGTGGTCGACGACGACCTCGTCCCCGTGCGGGTGATGAGGAGCGGGGAGTGGCTGACGTGATCCTCACCGTGACGCCGAACCCGGCCGTGGACGTGACGTACCACCTCGACGAGCTGCGGCCCGGCGCCGTGCACCGGGTCGACGACGTCGCCTGCCGGGCCGGTGGCAAGGGCGTCAACGTCGCCCGTGTGCTCCAGCAGCTCGGCGTGGCGTCCGAGGCGCTGCTGCTCGGGTCCGGCGGCCTGGCCGAGCGGATCGTCGCCGAGCTCGCGGAGCACGGGGTGCCGGCCACCTCGGTGGGGCGGATGAAGGTGCGCCGCACGGTCGTGGTGCACGCGCTCGACGGCACCACGACCTCGCTGTGGGAACCGGGTTCGGCACCGGACGACCCCGCCGCCGCCGTCTCCGACCTGCTGGCCGTCGTCGCCGACCGGCTCGCCAGCACCGGGTCCGTGCGACCGGAGGCGCTCACGGTGTCGGGCAGCCTGCCGCCCGGGGTCCCCCCTGAGGTGCCGGCCAGGATCGGTGCGCTCGCCGCGGCGGCCGGCGTCCCCGCGGTGCTCGACCTCGACGGTCCGGCGCTGACGGCGGCCGTCGCGGGCGGCACCGCCGTCCTGACGCCGAACTCCGAGGAGCTCGAGCGGCTCACCGGCCGGAGCCCGGCGTCGGTGCCCGACGTCGTGGCGCTGGCCACGGGGCTCGCCGCGACAGCCGTGCCCCTCGTGGTGGCCACGCTCGGCGGCGACGGGCTGGTGGTGGCCCGACGCGGTGCGCCCGCCGTGCACGCCGTGCTCGCCCGCCCGGTCGCCGGCAACCCCACCGGGGCGGGCGACGCCGTCGTGGCGGCCGTCGCCGCGCACCTCGCCGACGTCGGCTCCGCCGAGCGGGTCGACGTCGAGGTGCTCGCGCGGCGCGCGGTGGCCGCCGGAGCCGCCGCCGTGCTCCGGCCGGTGGCCGGCGAGGTCGACCCCGACGACGTCGCCCGGCTGCTCGCGGCCGTGGAGGTGCGGCCGGCGTGAGCGCGATGGCCGACGTCGTCGCGCAGGCCCGCCGGCACCGGCGCGGTCTCGGGGCCTTCAACGTGATCCAGCTCGAGCACGCCGAGGCGGTCGTCCGCGGCGCGGAGCGGGCCGCCCTGCCCGTCGTCCTCCAGCTCTCGGAGAACACCGCCGACTACCACGGCGGGCTCGCGCCCCTTGCTCTGGCGTCGCTCGAGATCGGCCGACGCGCAACGGTTCCCGTCATCGTCCACCTCGACCACGCGACGCGCCCCGAGCTCGTCCACGAGGCGGTGGAACTCGGTGTGCCGTCGGTGATGATCGACGCGTCGACCCTGCCGCACGACGAGAACGTCTCCGTCACCGCCGATCTCACCGCCTGGTGCCACGAGCGCGGCGTGTGGGTGGAGGCCGAGCTCGGCGAGATCGGCGGCAAGGACGGCGCCCACGCGCCCGGGGTGCGCACCGACCCGGACGAGGCGGCGGCCTTCGTGGCGGCGACCGGCGTCGACGCTCTCGCCGTGGCCGTCGGCTCGTCCCACGCGATGACCACCCGCGACGCCCGGCTCGACGACGAGCTGATCACCCGGATCGCTGCCGCCGTCGCGGTGCCGCTGGTGCTGCACGGGTCGTCCGGCGTACCCGACGACGGGCTGGCGTCGGCCGTGCGGCACGGGATGGTCAAGGTCAACGTGGCGACGCACCTCAACGCGGTGATGACCCGCGCCGTGCGCGCCGCCCTGGCCGCCGACGACACCCTGGTCGACCCGCGCCGCTGGCTCGGCCCCGGTCGCGACGCCGTCGCCGACGAGGTGGAGCGCCTGCTGCGGGTGCTCGCCCCCTGACCTCCGCCCCGGGGTCCGCGCGGCAGGATGGACGGGTGATCGTCGACCTCACCGATGAGCAGGCCCGTCGCACGCTGCCCCTGAAGTGGGGCCTGGCGCCGCCCGGCGTGCTGCCCGCGTGGGTCGCCGAGATGGACTACGAGCTCGCACCGCCCGTGCACGAGGCCGTCACCCGCGCGGTGGCGGACGGTGTCACGGGCTACCCCGGCTCGGGTCACGACGTCGCCGAGGCCCTCTCCGGGTTCGCGCAGCGGCAGTGGGGCTGGGGTCTGGACCCCTCGCGGGTCGTGCTCGTCGGCGACGTGATGGCGGGGATCGGGCTCGCGCTCGACACGCTCTGCGACCCCGGACCGGTGGTGGTCCCGACCCCGGCGTACATGCCGTTCCTCGACGTCGCCCAGATGACCGGGCGCGAGCGGGTCGACCTGCCGCTCGACCCCGACGACGAGCACGCGACCCTCGACCTGGACCGGCTCGACGCGCTGCTGGCGGCCGGCGCCCGCACCGTGCTGCTGAGCCAGCCGCACAACCCGTGGGGTCGGGTCTTCACCCGGGCCGAGCTCGAGGGTCTGCGCGACGTCGTGCTGCGGCACGGCGCCCGCGTCGTCAGCGACGAGATCCACGCCCCGCTGGTGCTCGACGGCGCGGAGCAGGTCCCCTACCTGTCCGTGGAGGGCACGGCCGACCACGCCGTCACGGTGCTCGCGGCGTCCAAGGCGTTCAACACCGCCGGGCTCAAGTGCGCGCAGGTCGTCGCACCCCGGCGCGACGACGCCCGCGCGTTGTCGCAGGTGCCCCTCGTGCGCAACTGCGGCCTGTCGCCGCTCGGCGCGGTCGCCGCCCGCGCCGCCTACGAGCAGGGCGACGCCTGGCTCGACGCCCTGCGCCGGCGGCTGTCGGACCAGCGCGACCTGTTCGAGCAGCTGCTCGCCGCCGACCTCCCGCTGGCGCGCGCCCGGCGGCAGGAGGCCACCTACCTCGCCTGGGTCGACGCCCGCGCCTACGGCCACGCCGACCCGGCGGAGCGTGCGCTGCGGGTCGGGGAGGTCTGGGTGAACGCCGGCCCGATGTTCGGTCCGGGCAACGAGGGGCACGTGCGGGTCAACCTCGCCACCTCGCCCGACCGGCTGCGCGAGCTGGTGCGCCGGCTGGCCACCGCCTGGGCGTGACCGGGAGGTGAGACCTGCAGCACATGGCAGGAGACGGGGGAACAGCGTCGTTTCCCATCGGTTGAACCAGGTATGACCACCACCACCACCGAGGGCCACGCCCCGTCCACGATCGTCTACACCGCCCACGCCACCGCCTCGGGCGGCGGACGCCGCGGCGGCCACGTCGTCACCTCCGACGGCCGGCTCGACCTGGTGCTGCAGGCGCCCACCGAGGTCGGCGGCCCCGGCGGCGGCACGAACCCCGAGCAGCTGTTCGCCGTCGGCTACGGCGCCTGCTTCACCGGCGCGCTGCACGCCGTGGCGAAGAACCAGGGTGAGGACGTCACCGGCGCCGTCGTCGACGTCGCCATCGGCTTCGGCCCGGAGGGCGACTCGTTCGGCATCACCGCCGACCTCGTGGTCAAGGTCCCGGGCAAGGACCTCGCCACCGTGCAGCGCCTGGCCGACCTCACCCACGAGTTCTGCCCGTACTCCAAGGCGATCAAGGGCAACGTCCCCACCACGGTGACCGCCGTCGAGGCCTGATCCCGCCTCACCGCTCAGTCGTCGAGGCCTCGGGCGCGGCGGACGGCGCCGACGACGACGTCCATGATGTCGGTGAGGCCGAAGTCCTTGGGCGTGAACACCTCGGCGACGCCGAGCCGCTTGAGCTCGGCGGCGTCGGAGGCGGGGATGATGCCGCCGACCACGAGCGGGACGTCGTCGAGACCGGCGGCGCGCAGGCCGTCGAGCACCTCGGGGACGAGGTCCATGTGCGAGCCGGACAGCACCGACAACCCCACCACGTGGACGTCCTCCGCGACCGCCGCGGCGACGATCTGCGCCGGCGTCAGCCGGATGCCCTGGTAGACCACCTCGAAGCCGACGTCGCGGGCGCGAACCGCCACCTGCTCGGCGCCGTTGGAGTGGCCGTCCAGACCCGGCTTCCCGACGAGGAACCGCAACCGGGTGCCCAGCTCGTCCCCGGTGACCCGCACCCGCTCGCGCACGGCCACCAGGGCCGTGGACGCCGAGCCCGGTGAGCCGCCCGTGGCGCCGCCCACACCGGTGGGGGCCCGGTACTCGCCGAACACCTCGCGCAGCGCGCCGGCCCACTCGCCGGTGGTGACGCCGGCGCGGGCGCAGGCGAGCGTCGCCGGCACCAGGTTGGTCGTGGTGCCCGCGTCGTCGACCAGGCGCTGGAGCGCCTCGACCGCCGCGGCCTTGCGCGCCGGGTCGGCGTCGCGCTCGGCGCGCCATCGCTGGACCGCCTGCACCGCAGCGGATTCCACCGCGGGATCGACGGTCTGGATCGCCGTCCTGAGGTCCGCCGTCAAGGGGTTGGGCTCGGTGGTCGTGAACCGGTTGACGCCGACCGCCACCTCCTCGCCCGACTCGATCCGCACCCGCCGCCGCGCGTGCGAGGCCACCAGCGCCTGCTTCATGTAGCCGCTCTCGACGGCGGCCACCGCACCGCCCAGCTCCTGCACCCGCTCGATCTCGGCGCGCGCGCCCTCGACGATCGAGGCCACCTTCGCCTCCACCACCGGTGAGCCGTCGAACAGGTCCTCGTGCTCGAGCAGGTCGGACTCGTACGCGAGCACCTGCTGGATGCGCAGGCTCCACTGCTGGTCCCACGGCCGCGGCAGCCCGAGCGCCTCGTTCCACGCCGGCAGCTGCACCGCCCGCGCCCGCGCGCGCTTCGAGAGCGTCACCGCGAGCATCTCCAGGACGATCCGCTGGACGTTGTTCTCGGGCTGGGCCTCGGTGAGCCCCAACGAGTTCACCTGCACGCCGTACCGGAACCGGCGGGCCTTGGAGTCGGTCACGCCGTAGCGCTCGCGGGTGATCTCGTCCCACAGCTCGACGAAGGCGCGCATCTTGCACATCTCCTCGACGAACCGCACGCCGGCGTTGACGAAGAACGAGATCCGCTGGACGACGTCGGTGAACCGCTCCGGCGGCACCTGACCGGAGGCGCGGACGGCGTCGAGCACCGCGATCGCGGTGCTCATCGCGAAGGCGACCTCCTGCACGGGCGTCGCGCCGGCCTCCTGCAGGTGGTAGCTGCAGATGTTGATCGGGTTCCAGCGCGGCACCGACGACACCGTGTACGCGACGAGGTCGGTGATCAGCCGCAGGCTCGGTCCGGGCGGGAACACGTACGTGCCCCGGGAGAGGTACTCCTTGATGATGTCGTTCTGGGTGGTGCCGGACAGCTGGTCCGGGGTCGCGCCCTGCTCCTCGGCGGCCACCTCGTAGAGCGCGAGCAGCCACATCGCGGTGGCGTTGATCGTCATCGAGGTGTTCATCTCGCCGAGCGGGATGCCCTCGAACAGCGTTCTCATGTCACCGATGTGGCTGATCGGCACGCCGACCTTGCCCACCTCGCCGCGAGCCAGCACGTGGTCCGGGTCGTACCCGGTCTGGGTGGGCAGGTCGAAGGCGACCGACAGACCGGTCTGGCCCTTGTCGAGGTTGCGGCGGTACAGGGCGTTCGACTCGGCGGCCGAGGAGTGACCCGCGTAGGTGCGCATCACCCACGGCCGGTCGCGCTGAGGCCGATCGTCCTGCTCGCTCGGCTCGGTCACGGTGGGTGCCTCCTGCGGCTTCGTCGTCGACGTCCCGACGGTACTGAGGCAGGGACCCACCCGACAGGCGAGCGGCAGGTGAGGCTGCTCACGAGACCGGCGTCACACCGTGTCCCGCCGCGCGCGCCACAGCAGACCCGTCAGCCGAGCCGCTCGTCGAGGTAGCACCAGCGCCACGCCTCGCCGGCCTCCACCGAGCGCATCACCGGGTGGCCGTCGGAGTCGAAGTGCTCGGCCGCGTGCTTGCCGCGCGAGGAGTCGCAGCAGGCGACGTTGCCGCAGGCGAGGCACATCCGCAGGTGCACCCACTCCCAGCCCAGCTCCACGCAGCGGCTGCACGCCCCGGCACCCACCGGCCGCACCGCCCCCGGCGCGGCAGCGAGGTGCTCGCACAGACCGGCGCTGCCCACCGGCGCCTGCAGCTCGTCGTCGCGGTCGGGCAGCGCGTCCATGCCCTCGGCCGCGCGGACGAGCACCGACTCCTCGACGTCGAGCGCCGCCATCACCGACTGCAGCACCTCGTGCGGCACCTCGGCCTCGTCGCGCAGCCGCAGCACCTCGGCGCGCTCGGCCGCCAGCATCCCGAGCCGCAGCCGCTGCTGCTTGCGGTTCGGCGACTCGTGACCGCCGGCCGCTCCCAGCCGCTCCCAGGCCAGGAAGGTGCGCCGCTCCACCTGGCGCCGCAGGTTCTCGCCGATGCCGTCCGGGTCGTCGGGATCGAGGTGCTCCCCCAGGTAGCGCAGCCCCGCGCCGGTGGCCTGCTCCAGCACCGCCGCTTCCTGCAGCCGGTCCTCGAGGAGGTCCGGTCCGGGCAGGCCGAGGCGGCGCACCAGCCACGGCAGCGTCGAGCCCTGGAGCAGCAGCGTCCCGAACGTCACGACCAGCGCGATGAGGACGAGCACCTCGCGGTGCGGAGTCTGCGGCGGCAGCGTCAGGACGGCGGCCAGCGTCACCACCCCGCGCATGCCGGCCCAGGAGATGACGGCCGGGACCTGCCACGGCAGCGGCTCCCGGTCGCGGTGCGGACGCAGCAGCCGGGTCAGGTACAGCGACGGGAAGATCCACAGCGGTCGCACCAGCACCACGGCGAGAAGCACGCCGGCGCACGCGGTGAGCACCGTCGGCAGGTCGAGCTCGCTGCCCGCCACGTCCGTGACGATCCGGTACGCCTGCAGGCCGATCAGCAGGAAGACGGCGTTCTCGAGCAGGTGCTGGATCGTGCGCCAGTAGGTGCGCTCGGAGATCCGCGACGCCGCGCTCTGCACCACCGGCGCCTTGTGGCCGAGCAGGAGCCCGGCGACCACGACCGCGAGCACCCCGGAGGCGTGCACCTGCTCCGCGGGCAGGAACGCGACCCAGGGGGCCACCAGCGACAGGGTCGTGTCGCTGATCGTGTCGGTGAGCCGCTTGCGCACGGCGATCAGCACCACCGCCACCGCGAAGCCGATGGCCACCCCGCCGACCGCGGCCCAGCCGAAGTCCAGCGCGATCCGGCCCACGCCGGCCGCGTCCAGCCGCGTCACCGCCTCCTCACCCGCGGCGCCGTGGTCGTCCGCGGCCGACGTGCCCGTCGCCGAGAGCGCGACGATCGCCGCCGTCGCGGTGCGCAGGCTCACCAGCGCCGTGGCGTCGTTGACCAGCGACTCGCCCTCGAGGATCGTCACCACGCGGCGGGGCATCCCGACCCGGCGGGCGATCGACGTGGCCGCCACGGCGTCCGGCGGGGCCACGACCGCGCCGAGCGCGAGCGCCGCGGGCCAGCCGATCGGCAGCAGCCAGTGCGCGACGGCGCCGACGACCAGCGTCGACACGATCACCAGCACCACCGAGAGCAGCACGATCGGACGGGTGTTGGCGCGGAAGTCGATGAGCGAGGTGCGGATGGCGGCGGCGTAGAGCAGGGGCGGCAGCAGCCCCAGCAGCACCAGGTCGTCGCTGATCTCGATGTCGGGGACCACGGGCACGAACGCCACGACGACCCCGACGACGACGAGCAGCAGGGGCGCCGGGACATCGAGCCGGTCGGCCGCCGCCGAGACGGCCAGCACCACGACCACGACGGCGGTGACGACGAGCGCGAGCTCCACGTCCCGATCCTGCCAGTCCCGCAGGGAGCCGGGACGGGCGGTCAGGCGGAGGCGGCGTGCGGTGCGGCGAGGAGGTGGCCGGCGACCCCGCGGTCCGCGTGGTGCAGCACGCGGTCGAGCCGGGTCACCCGCAGCATCCGCTGCAGCGGCGCGGGAACCGCGACGAGCACGAGGTGGCGTCCGACGCGCTCGGCCCGGCGGTGCGCCTCGAGCAGCAGCCCGAGCGAGGAGACGTCGACCAGCACCAGGTGCTCGACGTCGACGAGGACCTCACCGGTGCCGCCGTCGACCACGCGGTGCAGGCTCTGGCGGACGTCGGGCGCCGAGCGCGCGTCGAGGCGCCCGCGCAGCACGAGGACCCTCCCCCGCTCCGGTTCCTGGACGTCCATCCGCTCCCCCTGCTCCGCTGCTGCACCGACCGGTCACCCCGCGGGCGCACCGCTCGCTGCGGCGAGCGTAGGGACGCCACCCGCGTCGGCCCCGCAGGCGCGCCGGTCGCCGGTGGGCGGATACTGGGGGCGACCCCGGCGACCGGGGCGAGGGGCCGGCGTGAAGGCAGGTGAGGGCCGTGTCCGCGGCATGGCAGAGCTACTCGTTCCTGTTCGGCCCCACCGTCGCGCTGGCCGTCCTGCTGATCCTGATGGTGCTGCTGCGGTGGACCTTCTCGCGCGGGAAGTCGGTCGTGGCACGGCCCGGACGGCGGGGCGAGCCCGACGACTACGGGCTGCTGGTCCCCGTGGCCTCGCCGGCCACGCTGATCGAGGCCGAGGTGGTGCGCCGCACCCTCGAGGCCGCCGACGTGCGGGCCACCGTCGCCGAGACCCTGCAGGGCCCGCGGGTGATGGTGCTGCGCCAGCACGCGGACGTCGCCCGCCACGTCCTGGCGCGTCCTGCGGGTTGAGCCTCACCGCGCGGGCGTCTGCTCGGGCCCGTCGGCTGCTCGCTCGCGCTCGCGCTCGAGGTAGTGCATCACCGGCGTGGCGAGCACCCCGTGCACGACCACCGACACCAGCACCGCGAACGTCACCGTCGACCACACCTCGCGGATCCCCTCGAACTCGCCGTTCCCGGTCGCGTAGGCCAGGTAGTACAGCGTCCCGACGCCGCGCACGCCGAAGACGGCGACGACGTGCCGCTCGCGTCGGCCGAGCCGCGGGTCACCCAGGGGAAGCCGCCGCGCCAGCGACAACCACGCCGTGAGCGGGCGCACGACGAGGACCACGACCAGGGCGAGGACCGCCCCGCGCCAGCTGAGATCGGCCAGCAGGCCCCACGAGATCGAGGCGCCCAGCAGCAGCAGCACGAGCATCGTGAGCAGGTGCTCGAGCTGGCTGATGAACCGGTGCATCTCCTCGTGGTAGGTCGAGCGCCGCTCGTGCGAGCGCAGGGCGATCGCGCAGGTGAACACCGCGAGGAAGCCGTACCCCCCGACCACCTCGGTGAGCCCGTAGACGGCGAACGTGGCGGCGAGAGCCAGCAACGGCTCGCCGGTCTCGGCGAGCCGCAGGGACCTGGCCGGGGCCCGGAAAGCCATCCGCGCCAGGGCCCAGCCGCAGAGCCAGCCCAGCACAGCACCGACCGCGACCTTGCCGACGAGCTCCCAACCGAGCCAGCGCCACACCGAGTGCGCCTCCGCCGTGCCTGCGGCGGCGAGGAAGATCGCCGCGTAGACGAACGGGAACGCCAGCCCGTCGTTGAGGCCGGCCTCGCTGGTGAGCGCGAACCGGACCTCGTCCTCCTCGTCGACCTCGTCCTTCGGGTCGCCCTCCTCCACCGACTCGTCGTCGTCGGTGTCCGGTCCCTCGACCTGCACCTCTCCGGCGAGCACCGGGTCGGTGGGCGCCAGCACGGCGCCGAGCAGCACGGCGGCTGCCGGTACGAGACCCATCCACCACCAGCCCAGCAGCGCGGCGGCGCCGATGAACAACGGCAGGCCGACGGCGAGCAGCCGCCAGGTCGCGGCCCAGGTCCGCCACCGCAGCGGTCGGTCCAGCGCGAGCCCCACACCCATCAGCGCGACGATGACGCACACCTCGGTGAGCCGCTCGGCGATCGCGGGCTCCTCGACCGGGCTGATGGGCGCGCCGCCCGGGAGCGGCAGCAGCCCTACCAGCACGCCGATGCCGACGAAGATCATGGGGACCGACAGCGCGCGGCGCGACAGCGCGCCCGGGAGCACCGCGCCCAGCAACAGGGCGAGGCCCCCGATCAGGTAGAGGGCGTCACCCGGCAGCTGCACGACGTGAGCCTAGGTGGGGCCGGGCGGCGCCGCGCGGGGGGACCGCACGGTCGGACGGGCCGCGACGAGGCGCGGTCAGCCGGTGGGAGGTGCGCCGAACCGGTCTGCCGCGGGCGCGGTCTCGCGCGTGACCTGGACGCCGAGGCCGGCGAGCTGTCCCACCAGGTCGGCGTAGCCGCGGTCGACGTGCTCGACCCCGCTGACGACGGTCTCGCCGTCGGCCGCCAGCCCGGCGACGACCAGGGCGGCCCCGGCCCGGATGTCGCTGGCCTCGACCGGCGCCCCGGACAGCCGGGGCACCCCACGGACCAGGACGTGGTGGCCGTCGATGGTGAGGTCTGCCCCGAGGCGCACCAGCTCGTGGGCGAACCGGAACCGGGCCTCGAACAGGTTCTCGGTGACCACCGCCGACCCCTCGCCCACCGCGCACATCGTCAGCGCGAGCGGCTGCAGGTCGGTGGGGAACCCCGGGTACGGCAGGGTGGCGACGTCGACGGCGCGGGGACGGCGCCGCGCGACCACCCGCACCCCGGCAGCGTCCGGGCTGACGTCGACGCCCGCGAGGCGCAGCTTGTCGAGCGCGATCCGCAGGTGCTCCGGCCGCGCACCGCGCACCAGCACGTCACCGCCGGCGACCGCGGTGGCGAAGCACCAGGTGCCGGCGACGATCCGATCCGGGACGACGGTGTGACGGGTCGGCGACAGCCGGTCGACGCCCTCGACCACCAGCCGCGAGGTGCCGGTGCCGGAGATGCGGGCGCCCATCGCGGTGAGCATCTCGGCGAGGTCGTCGATCTCGGGCTCGCGGGCCGCGTTGTCGATCTCGGACCGTCCGTCGGCGAGAACCGCTGCCATCAGGAGGTTCTCGGTCGCCCCGACGGAGGGGAACGCGAGCGGGACGACGGTCCCGCGCAGCCCGCCGGACGGTGCGGTGGCCACCAGGTAGCCGTGGTCGACGTGCACCTCCGCACCCATCGAGCGCAGGCCGTCGACGTGCAGGTCGAGCCCGCGCGAGCCGATCGCGTCCCCGCCCGGCAGGGCGACGTCGGCCTCCCCCACCCGGGCCACGAGCGGACCCAGCACGCTGATCGAGGCCCGCATCGCGCGGACGAGGTCGTAGTCGGCACGGTGCCGCGGCTGGTCCGGGACGTCGATCTCGACCACGCCCTGCACCGGGTCGTGGGTCACCCCGCACCCGAGCCGGCGCAGCAGCTCGGCCATGATCCGCACGTCGACGATGTCGGGGACGCCGTCGAGGACGGTGGGTCCGGTGGCCAGCAGCGCGGCCGCCATCAGCTTCAGCACGCTGTTCTTGGCGCCGGTGACCTGCACCTCGCCCTCGAGGCGGATGCCGCCGGCGACGCGGATCGTGTCGGTGCCCGCCTCGGTCCCCCCGACGTGGCCCGTGGTCACGTGACCTGGCCGGTGCGGCCGGGCGGCCCGGCCTCCAGCCACGAGGCCAGGCCGGTGTACGCCTCGGGGCTCATCGCCAGGTCGAGGTCGCCGGACTCGTAGCGCGCGCTCACGACGGTCACGCCGGGCAGCACCGCGCGGCTCTCCGTGCCGGACGGCACCCGCTGGGAGACCAGCTCGAACCGGTCGCGCGCGAAGGTGCGCGCGGGACGCAGGGACAGCGAGAACACCTGGAACCACTCGAGCCGGTCCTGCCCGTAGCGTGCCACGCCGATGGTCCACCGCGTGTCGGGCACCGGAGCGCCGTCGGGCCGGCCGGGACGCAACGAGCAGTCGAAGGAGGCGCCGCGACCGATCGCCAGCCGCCTGACCGTGAACAGCGCGGCCACCAGGACGAGCAGGAGCGCGAGCCCCCCGGCGATCTCGAGCGGCACGGTGAAGGCTCCCACCCGCTCGCCGCCTAGCGTCCGGGGTCCGTGGGCTGCCGGGAGCGGGTCAGTGGCCGGAGCGGGACGTGGCGGCCTCGCCGAGCTCGACGCCCTCGGCGACGACCAGCACGCGGTCGTTCTCGACCGACAGGAAGCCGCCGTCGACGTGCGCCTGCACGGAGTCGCCGCCGACGCCCTTGATCCGGACCTCGCCGGGGGCGAGCACGCCGAGCAGCGGGGTGTGGCCGGGCAGGACGCCCAGCTCGCCGTCGAGGGTGCGGGCCAGGACGGCAGAGGCCTCGCCGGACCAGACGGTGCGGTCGGCTGCGACGAGGTCGACGTTGAGCGGCACGGCAGGGCCCTCCTCAGGACGGGGTTCACGAGGAGTTTACCGGCCCGCCGGCGTCCTGCTGACCTCGCCCCCGGGGGTGCAACAGCAGGCCCACGGGAAGGCCGGGCGAGGCCGGGGATCAGGCGGCGCGGGTCTCCGGCTCGGCGTCGACGAGGATGCGCAGCGCGGCGAGCAGGCGCTCCCGCACGCCCGGGTCCTGCAGCGATGGCCGACCTGATCCGGGCCGCCGGGACGGTGGCCGGCCGCGAGACCGGCGCCGACTCCTTCACCACCCACCACGTGCGCTTCCTGCTGGGCGAGCTCGGGGTCACCGGCGACGTCCCGCTGCTCGCCGTCGCGCTGCTGGCGCCGCTGGAGGTGCCGGTGCTGGACCGGCAGCTCCGGATCGACGGCGTGGCGGTCGAGCGCGTCCACGCCGGCTGGGCCGACCTCGTCCGCCGGGTGGTGGCGGGCTGAGGCGCCCGCCACCGCGTCACTAGGCTCGGACCATGCCCGTCCGGATCACCCGCCCGTACACCCGCACCGGCGACGACGGCAGCACCGGCCTCGGCGACTTCTCCCGCACGAGCAAGACCGATCCCCGGCTCGCGGCCTACGCCGACGCCGACGAGGCCGGCGCCGTCATCGGGCTCGCGGTCACCCTCGGCGACCTCGACGACGACGTGCGCACCCTGCTGCTGCGGGTGCAGAACGACCTGTTCGACGTCGGCGCCGACCTGTGCATGCCGCTGGCCGACACCTACGAGTACGAGCCGCTGCGGGTGCAGGAGCCGTGGATCGGCGAGCTCGAGACCGAGATCGACCGCTACAACGAGCACCTGGGCAAGCTCACCACGTTCGTCCTCGCCGGCGGCACGCCCGCGTCGGCGTACCTGCACCTCGGCCGCACCGTGGTGCGGCGGGCCGAGCGGACCGTCTGGGCCGCCGTGGAGGCGTACGGCACCGGCACCGACGGCGGCGTGAACCCGCTGGCCGCGCAGTACCTCAACCGGTTGTCGGACCTGCTGTTCGTCCTGGCCCGCTACGCCAACCGCGAGACCGGCGACGTGCTGTGGCAGCCCGGCGGCGGCCGCGACCAGCCGACCGCCTGACCCGCCCCACCACGGCGCCCGCACCTGCCCGCTCGGGCAGCAGACCGGTGCCGGCGTATCGCGGTCGGGCGCTGCGCTCTCTCCCTCACGACCGTGCTGCCAGCCGGAGACGGTCACCATCGGGAGGGAGACGACATGTCCGAGTGGGACGATGCGGTGGACACCGTCAGCGACATCGCAGGCGTGGGCGCGCAGTTCGGCGGCCTCGTGGCCGCGGAGTACGGCCTGCCCGAGGAGGCGGGCGAGGTGATCTTCGGCGCAGCGGCCGGGGTCGGCGCCGTGGTCGGCGTGGGGATCGAGTACGCCACCGACCACGCCATCAGCGAGGGGATCAGCGACGGCCTGATGGGTCTGGTGGGCGAGGAGGAGTCGTACGCCGCGGCTTCGGCGTTCGACGACGGCGACTACCTGGGCGGCGTGGGTCACATGGCCTCCGGCGCGTGGGACACGGCGTCCGAGGCCGGCGCCGAGACCTACGAGGCGGTGTCGGACTACGCGTCCGAGACCTACGAGGCGGTGTCGGACTACGCGTCCGAGACCTACGACTCCGTGAGCGAGACGGCCGGCGAGATGTGGGACGCCGTCACCGACTGGTGAGGACGACGA
>CAVVQA010000013.1:0-39316 GCA_963750285.1 uncultured Actinomycetota bacterium
CTGGGTGCTGGGTGCCACGTCAGCCAGTCTCCCCCGCGACCTCGGGCGCATGTCGTCCGCGTCCCCGCACGAGTCCGGCGAGCCCGCCGGGGGCGAAGAACACGACCACGACGAACACGGCGCCGAGGACGAACAGCGGCTGCGACAACGGGACCCGCAGCACCGCCGGGAGGTCCTGCACGGCCGGCGCGGACGCGAGCTCGACCAGCCGGTTGTCGAGGTAGGTGTAGAGCACGCCGCCGATGACGGCTCCCCACCGGCTCCCCGCGCCGCCGAGGACGACCATCACCAGCAGCGACAGGGTGAGCTCCGACGACGCCGTGTGCGGGTTGACGCCGCCGGTGACCACGAGGTGCACCACGCCGCCGAGGGTGCCGAGGGTGCACCCCACGACGAAGGCGCCGAGCCGGGCCCGGTAGGTGGAGACGCCGAGCACCGAGACGCGGTCGGCGTTCTCGCGCACCGCCGCCCAGGCGTGGCCGGCGGGGGTGCGCGCCAGCCAGGCCACCACGGCCCAGCAGACCGCGAGGTAGGCCAGCGCGAGCCAGTACCGGTACGGGGCGTTGAGCACGCCGAGCAGCAGGTCGGGCACCATCGCGCGGGCCAGCGGCAGGCCCTCCTCGCCACCGGTCCAGCCGCCGGGGTTGCGCTGCACCGCGATCGCGGTCGCCTGGGCGAACGCGAGGGTGACCATCGCGAACGCGATACCGCCCACCCGCAGCGAGACCAACCCCACGACGAGAGCGAGCACCACGCCGAGGCCGACGGCCAGCAGCAGCGCGGGCAGCAGGCCGAGACCGAGGTGGGTCATCGCGATGCCCGCCCCGTAGGCGCCGGCGGCCACGAACAGCGCGTGGCCGAACGAGAGCAGCCCGGTGCGGCCGAACAGCACGTCGTACGACAGCGCGATGCCGCCGAACACCAGGCACAGGGCCAGCACCTGCATCGAGCCCGGCCCGTTGACCCGGTCCGGCAGGAGCCCGGGCACGGTGACGGGTACGTACGGCAGGTAGGCCAGCACGGCGAGCAGCACGAGCGGGACGACCGCGCCGACGAGCCGGCGCAGCGGGCGGCGGCCTCCTCGTGCGGGCGCGGCCGTCGTCCCCTCCGCCACCGGCTCCGGGGCCGTGGTGGTCTCAGGCATGGGCCGTCCCTCCCGCGAGCCCGCCGGGCCGCACGAGCAGCACCAGCGCGAGCAGCAGGACGACCGAGAAGTCGCCCACCCCCGAGGCCCCGTAGTAGTTCGCCAGCTGCTGCACGAGACCCACGACGACGGACGCGATCGCGGTGCCCGTCAGCGAGCCCATGCCACCGATGACGACGACGATGAACGCGAAGATCAGCAGCGACGTCCCCTGCCCGGGTGACACCTGGCCGAGGTACACCGAGCCCAGGACGCCGCCGAGAGCAGCTGCGGCGCCACCGATCGCGAAGACGAACGTGAACGCGCGCCGCACGTCGATGCCGAGTGCCTCGACCATCGACCGGTTCTCGACGCCGGCCCGGATCACCAGCCCGATCCGGGTGAACCGCAGCACCGCGACCAGCACGAGCAGCACCACCACGGCCGCTGCCAGCAGCAGGAAGCGGTCGTTGGGCACGGTCGCCCCGGCGATCGAGGTCGTACCGGCCGCCCAGCCCGGACGAGGGAACGGCCGTGGGTCGGAGCCCCAGATCCCCTGCAGGAGAGCGACTCCCGCGAGGCCCAGCCCGACCGTGACGAGCACCTGCTCGATGTGCCGCTTGTACAGCGGGCGGATGAGGGTCAGCTCGACCACCGCGCCGAGCACGGCACCCACCGCCACGCCGAACCCGGTGGCCACGACGAAGCCGCCGCCGCTCGGCCCGGCGCCGGGCAGGTGGTCGGTGGCCCACCAGGCCGCGTACGCGCCGGCGGTGAGGAAGGCGCCGTGGGCGAAGTTCAGCACGCCCATCAGGCCGTAGATGAGGCTCAGGCCGGAGGCCACCAGGAAGTACAGGGCGCCCAGGCCGAGACCGGTGGCGAGCAGCAGGACCAGGGTGCTCACGACGTGCCCTCCCGGGTGGGGTCCGCCGCCGCCCGCCGGCGCCGCACCGCGCGGCCGCCCACCCCGAGCAGCTCGGTGGTGAGCGCGGGGTCCTCCAGCAGGTCGGCCGCGGGACCGGTGTGCACGACCCGGCCGCCGTCGAGCACCACGACGTCGCGCGCGAGCCGGCGCACCACCGCGAGGTTCTGCTCGACCAGCAGCACGGTGGTGCGTTCGGCCACCCGGGCGAGGGCTTCGGCCACCTCGCCCACCAGCCGCGGCGACAGGCCCTTGGTCGGCTCGTCGACCAGCAGCAACCTGTTGCGCCCCAGCAGCACCCGGCCCAGGGCCACCATCTGCTGCTGCCCGCCGGACAGCGTCCCGGCGCGCTGGCGGCGGCGCTCGCGCAGCTCGGGGAACAGCTCGTGCACCAGGTCGTAGTCGGGCGCTCCCCCGGGTTGCTCGGCGAGGCGCAGGTTCTCCTCCACGGTGAGCCCGGCGAAGACCTCGCGGTCCTCTGGCACGTAGCCCACCCCGCTGCGGACGATCGCCGGCGTCCGCGCGGTCGAGACGTCACGTCCCTCGAGCAGGACGCGGCCGCGGCGTTCGACGAGTCCGAGCACCGCCTTGACCGTGGTGGTCTTGCCGACGCCGTTGCGTCCGAGCAGGGCCGTGACGCCGCCCGGGCGCACGTCGAAGCCGACGCCCTGCAGCACGTGCGAACGGCCCAGGTGCACGTGCAGGTCGGCGACCTGAAGGAGCGGGCGGCCCGCGGCGTCGTCGGTGTCGTCGCCGCTCCGCGCGACGCCCTTCGTGAGGCGCCAGGTCACAGGCCCTCGCCCAGGTACGCCTGCTGCACCGTCGGGTCGGCGGTGACCTCGCTCGGCGTGCCGACCGCCAGCAGCCGGCCGTGGTGCAGCACCGCGACCCGGTCGGCCAGACCGAGCACGACGTCCATGTGGTGCTCCACCATCACGACCGAGACGCCGTCGTCGGCCAGGCTGCCCACCAGGTCGACCAGGTCGGGCACGTCCTCCATCGAGACGCCGGCCACCGGCTCGTCGAGCAGCAGCAGGGCCGGCCGGCGGGCCAGCGCGACGGCCACCTCGAGCTTGCGCCGGTCGCCGTGCGACAGCTCGCCCGCCGTGCGTCCCGCGCGGTGCGCCATCCGCACCCGCTCGAGCAGGCTCCCGACCTCGGCGAGCTCCGCGGCCGAGCCGGCCCGCCGCAGCACCGACAGCGGCGCCCGGCCGCGGCTCTGCACCGACAGCCGCACGTTCTCGGTCGCGCTGAGCCCGTCGAACAGCGAGGAGGTCTGGAACGTGCGGCCTAGACCCGCACGTGCCCGGCGCGCGACGCCGTGGCGGGTGACGTCGCGCCCGCCGAGCTCGACGGTGCCGGCGGTCGGCCGGGTGACCCCCGAGAGCAGGTGCAGCAGCGTCGACTTGCCGGCGCCGTTCGGCCCGATCACCGCGAGCAGCTCGCCGCGGTGCAGCTCCAGGTCGATGTCGCTGACGATCACCGCGCCGCCGACCGTCCACCCCAGGCCGCGGGCGGCGAGCACCACCTCGGCGCGGCGTCCTGGTCGGGACCGGCGACGCGGTGACGTCGGCGGTCACGGGGCGGCGGCGACGGGCGGCGCGACGTCGGCGGGGTCGAGCGTGCCCACCAGCGAGGCGGTCTCGCCGTCGAGCGACACCTGGAACATCGGCTGCAGCAGCGCGTGGTCCTCGGCCCGGATCTCCATCGGACCCTTCGGCCCCTCGAAGGTCCAGCCCTCCAGCGCCGCGATCATGCCGTCCACGTCGTCCGGCGACTCGCTCAGCGCGTGCACGATCATCTGGGCCGCCACGAAGCCGTCGTTGGTGAACAGGTCGACCTCCTGGCCGTTCTCCTCCAGGTGCGTCTCGAGGGCCTGGTAGGCCTCGGTGTCCGTGGCGCCGTCGAAGAAGTGCGACAGGAAGCTGATCTCGGCCGAGGAGGCGCCGAACGCCGACCAGCTCGGCTTGATGTCGAGCCCGGTCACCACGGTCGACGACGCGAACACGCCCTGCTGCTCCAGCGAGCCCCACATCTGGGCCGCGTTGGCGCCGGCCCAGGCCACGAACAGCAGGTCGGGGGCGGCGTCGGCGGCCTGCCGCGCGAACGGGGTGAGGTCGGTGGCCGTCGGGTTCACCAGCAGCGGCGTCACGGTGGCGCCCTCGGCGCCGAGCACGGCGGTCACTGCGGCGGCGTTCGCCTGGCCGAAGGCGTTGTCCTGCGCGAAGACGGTGACGGTCTTGCCCTCCACGTCCTCGAGGAAGGAGGCCGCGGTGAGGATGTCCTGGTAGGTCTGCCTCCCGGAGCGGAAGGTGTGGTCGTTGACGCCGGTGAGGCCGTCGGTGGCGGCCGGGCCCGAGATGAACAGGACGTCGTTCTCCTCGGCCAGCGGGGCCACCTGGAGCCCCACACCGGACGCGGTCGAGCCCGCGATCACCTGCGTGCCCTGGCCGATCAGGTCGGTGGCGGCGGCCACGGCCTTGGCCGGGTCGCCGGCGTCGTCGGCCTCGGTGACCTCGATGACCCGCCCGTCGACCTCGCCCGTGCCGTCGGTGGCGTAGTCCAGACCCGCCTCGAACCCGGCGAGGTACTGCGCGCCGTAGGAGGCCAGCGGCCCGGTCTTGGAGTACACCAGCCCGACCTCGATCGGGGCGCCACCGGACTCCTCGGACCCCTCGTCGGACGGCGCGGCACCGGGAGCGCCCGGGGCGCCGCACGAGGCGAGGACGGCCACCAGGCCGACGGCCAGGACCGGCACGACCCGGCGCAGGAGGGGGCGGCGCAGGGAGGAACGGGCGCCGGCGGTCCGGACGTGCGGGCGGGACATGGGGTCTCCTCGTCGAGAGCGGTGTGCGTGACCCTGTCCGGGTCCGACCGGTTCGGACGGTAGGGCCGCTCCACCCGCCCGCGTCATGTCGTCGGACACCACAACCTGGTCCGACGGGGTGGGTGCCCGTCGCCCACCGGGAGCAGGCGGACGGGTGGTGCCTCACCCGTCCGGGTCACCTCGCCCGCGTGGTCGGGACCGGCCGCTCCGGCGCCCTTACGGTGGCGGGATGACGTCCAGGTCCGGACCCGGCAGCAGGCGCCACGTGCGCCTGCGGCGGGCCGTGCTGGCCGTCAGCGTCGTGGACGACGTGGACCTCGAGCCCACCGACGACGGCGTCGTCGTCGAGGGCGCGCGGCCGGCCCGGCTGACGTGGGACGAGCTGTCGCGGGCCGCGGGCACCGACCCCGGACCCCTGGCGCAGCGCCGGCTGTCCCGCACCCTGCGGCTGCACTCCCGCGCCGCCGCGCTCGGTGACGACGCGGTGGAGGTGCTGCGGGGCTCCGCCCGGTTGCTCGCCCTGTCGGCCGACCACGCCGCGCACCCCGGCGCGGGGTGGGCGCTGCACCGGCCGATGGGCGGCGCGCTGGAGTGCGGCGTCGGCCTGCTCGGCGCGCTCGACGACCCCGACGAGCTGGTGCCGCTGCCGCCGTCGCTGGTGCGTACCACCGGAGTACCCGTGCGCATCTGGTGGCCCGGCCTCGTGGCGCACGCATCGACGATGGGCCGGCTGCTGGTCGACCGGCTCCGGCGCGACTCCCACGGCACGCGCCACCCGGCCGCCGCCACCGACAGCCAGCTCGTGCTCCGCCCGGTCGGCGGGGTCGACGTGCCCACCCTGCTCACCACCCACGTGCTGCGTAGCCACCTCGCCCGCTCCGACGGGTCGGGCATGCGCGCCGTGGCCGTCCCCATGCGCTCGCGCGGCTGGTACGACCTGGCGCGGATCGACCCCGCCTTCGTGCAGGCCGCGTGGTCGGCCACCGACGAGCTCGACCGGGGGCTGTCGCGGCCCGTCCTCGTCACGCAGGACGAGGTGGTGCTCGCGCCGGAGCGGATCGACCTCACCGACCGCGCCACCGCCGCCCTGCTGCGTCACACCTGAGCCGACGGCGGCAGCACCACCCGCAGGCAGGCCCCGCCCTCGGGCGCCGGTCCGGCCTCCGCCCGCCCGCCCAGCCGCGTGACCAGGGCGCGCACGAGCGACAGGCCCACTCCCGCCCCACCCGGGCGCCGCGACCGGTGCCTCTCGGCGAGGACACCTCGCTCGAACGCCACCGGGTAGTCGTCGGGGTCGAGCCCCGGGCCGTCGTCGCGCACCTCCAGGACGACGCCGGCGGGGGCGGACCTGGCCGCGAGCACCACCAGGCCACCGGCGTCGACGTGCCGGAACGCGTTGTCGCACAGGCTGTCCAGCACCTGACGCACCCGTGAGGCATCGGTGACCACCGTGAGCGAGCCTGTCCCGACCTCCACCTCGCAACGCGCACCGACGGCGGCCGCCCTGTCACGCCAGCCGTCGGCCGTCATCCGCACCAGCGCGTCGAGGTCGACGGGCAGCAGGTCGAGCGGCAGGTCGTGGGCGCCGAGCCGGGCGAGGTCGAGCAGGTCCTGCACCATCCGGTCCAGGCGGCGCGCCTGCTCGGCCACCAGCGCGCCGTAGCGGCGGACCTCGGCGGGGTCCTCGACCACGCCGTCGGCGAGCGCCTCGGCGGCACCGGTCACGGCGGTGAGCGGGGTCCGCAGGTCGTGCGAGACCGACAGCAGGAACTCCCGCTCGCGGGCCTCGCTGCGGGCCAGGTCGTCGGCGAGGTCGTTCACGGCGGCGGCGAGGACGGCCGCCTCCTGCGGGCCCTCCACGCGCACCCGGACGTCGCGGTGCCCCGAACGCAGACGACCCACGGCCCCGGCTGCCGCGCGCAGCGGGCGGGAGACCCACCAGGCCAGGCTCGCGCCGGCGGCGACCGCGACCGCGGCACCGACGACGGCGGCGAACGCCACCCGCCCTGCGAGCCGGCGCGACACGTCGCCGGAGGCCCGTTCCGCCTCCTGCACGAGCAGCACGCCCTGCCCGGCCGAGGTCGGCCGACCCTCCACCAGGTACGTGCCGGCACCGGCGCGGCGCGTCGTCGAGACCGCCCGTCCCCCGGCCACCCTCGTCACGTCGGACGCACGCAGGACGTCGACCGCCGCGCCGGTGGCCCGCCCCTCGTCCACGACGACGGCCTCGATCCCCTGGTCGCCGAGCGCCTGGAGCACCCGGTCGGTGGCACGGGGACGTCCGTCCGCGCGGTCGAGCTGGCCTGCCACGAGCGCGGTCTGGGCGGCGAGGGCGTCGCGGCCGGCCTCGCGCGCCGCCGCGGTCACGAGCCTGGCCGCGAGGAGCCCGGACACCAGGGCGCCCACCACCGCCGCGCCGGCGCAGACCAGCGCGATCCGCACGGCGAGCGACGAGCCGCGCACGGCGTCGCTCACCGGGGTCCCTCGACCGCGTACCCGACGCCCCGGACCGTGCGGACCGGTTGCCCTGCACCGAGCTTCGCCCGCAGCTGGGCGACGTGGACGTCGACCGTGCGGGTCCCGGCGGCGGCCGCGTACCCCCACACCGCGCTGAGCAGCTGCTCGCGGGTGTGCACCTGACCGGGCCGGCGCGCGAGGTGGGCGAGGAGCTCGAACTCGGTGGTGGTGAGCGACACCTCGGAGCCGGCGACGTGCACCCGGCGGGCGCCGACGTCGACCACCACGTCGCCGACGACGAGCACGTCGGACGGTGCGGGTCCGGCCGAGCGCCGCAGCACCGCGCGCACCCGGGCCACCAGCTCGCGCGGGCTGAACGGCTTGGTGACGTAGTCGTCCGCGCCCAGCTCCAGGCCGAGGACGCGGTCGACCTCGTCGTCGCGCGCGGTCACCAGCAGCACCGGGGTGGCGTCGCCCTCGGCACGCAGGCGCCGCAGCACCTCGAGGCCGTCGCTGCCGGGCAGGCCGACGTCGAGCAGGACGGCGACGGGGCGCTCCCGGCGGACCGCGGCCAGGGCCGTCGTGCCGTCACGCACCACCAGCGGCGTGAAACCGTCGCGGCGCAGGTAGAGCGTGACGACGTCGCTGATGGCCGGGTCGTCCTCGGCCACCAGGACCACGCCCCTGCCGGGCTGCGACGTCACGGTGGCGATGATGCCAGCGGCTCAGGGACGGCCGGTGCAGAACGCGGTCATCCGCTCCCGCACGCGCTCGGTGCGCCCGACCGCGTGGTCGGCCCGCTGCTCGGCCCGGTCGGCCCGCTCGCGCAGCCGGTCGGCGACGCGGTCGCGGCCGGCGTCCTCGGCGCGGTCGGCCGCAGCCCGCATCCACGCCGCGGAGCCGGCCGTGCCGGCGTCGCCGCGGACGCGCTCCACCCACGCCTCGCCGCGCTCCAGGACCTTCGGACCGGTCTCGGTGCAGAACCTCTCGACCCTCTCCGCCGGGACGGTCACCGTCACCGAGCCGTCCGGGTTGCGGGTCGCGGACGACGAGGGCGTCGCGGCGGACGCGGTGGCGGCGCCGGCCCCGACCAGGACGGCGGAGGCGAGCAGGGACGTCAGCAGGGTGGTGGTGCGCACGGTGGGCTCCTTCGCGGGCCGGCGCGGGTCGCCGGCGGTCCTCGAAGGGTCGGCGGGCGACGTCCGGCGCCGGTGAGCGCCGTGTTCGGGTCGTGCAAAGGTCGGGCCGGCCAGGTCGGCACCGCCCGCCGGATCAGGTGAGGACGTGCCCCGGGCGGTCGTCGAGACGCGCCACCCGGGCGGCGACGTCGCGGGCCACCGTCTGCGCGGTGAGCCCGATCTCCTCGAGCACCTCCTGGCGCGAGCCGTGGTCGTGGAAGGCGCACGGGATGCCGACGTCGTGCAGCGGCACGGCGATCCCGCGGTCGCGCATCTCCTGCGCCAGCCGGGCGCCCACACCACCGACCCGCACGCCGTCCTCGACCGTGACCACCAGCCGGTGCGCGCGGACGAGGTCGAGCAGGGCGGGATCGACCGGCAGCACCCACCGCGGGTCGACCACCGTGGCCGAGATCCCCTGCGCGGCCAGGCGCTTGGCGACATCGAGCGCCATCGTCGCCAGCGAGCCGACCGCCACCACGAGCACGTCGTTGCCGTCGCCGCGCGCCAGCACGTCGACGCCACCGACCCGCTCGATCGCGGGGATGTCGTCCGGCACGGAGTCGCGCGCGATCCGCAGCACGGTGGGGGCGTCGGAGACCTCGACCGCCTCGCCGAGCTCCTCGACGAGGCGGGCGGCGTCACGCGGCGCGGCGACCCGCACGCCGGGCACCACCTGCAGCACCGCGAGGTCCCACATGCCGTGGTGGCTGGCGCCGTCCGGCCCGGTGACGCCGGCCCGGTCGAGCACGAAGGTGACGCCGGCGCGGTGCAGGGCGACGTCCATCAGCACCTGGTCGAAGGCGCGGTTGAGGAACGTCGCGTAGACGGCCACCACGGGGTGCAGCCCGGTGAAGGCGAGGCCGGCGGCGCTGGTGACCGCGTGCTGCTCGGCGATGCCGACGTCGAAGACGCGTGTGGGGAACTCGGCGGCGAAGCGGTGCAGACCGGTGGGGATCATCATCGCCGCGGTGATGGCGACGACGTCGTCGCGGCGGTGGCCGATCCGCACCAGCTCGTCGGCGAACTCGGAGGTCCACGAGCGGCCGGAGCCCGACACCGGGACGCCGGTCTCGGGATCGATCACGCCGACGGCGTGGAACTGGTCGGCCACGTCCGCGATCGCCGGCGGGTAGCCCTTGCCCTTCACCGTGATGGCGTGGACGATCACCGGTCCGCCGTACGACTTGGCCTGCCGCAGAGCGCGTTCCATCACCTGCACGTCGTGGCCGTCGACCGGGCCGATGTACTTCAGGCCGAGGTCCTCGAACATTCCCTGGGGGGCGACGACGTCCTTGATGCCCTTCTTCACGCCGTGCAGCGCCTCGAACGCGAGCCGGCCGGGCGGGCCGCTGCGCTGCAGGGTGCTCTTGCCCCAGTCGAGGAAGCGCTCGTAGCCGCGGGTGGTGCGCAGGGTGGCGAGGTGGTGGGCCAGGCCGCCGATGGTCGGCGCGTAGGAGCGCTCGTTGTCGTTGACCACGATCACCAGCCGCCGGTCGTGGCCGGTGGCGATGTTGTTCAGCGCCTCCCAGGCCATGCCGCCGGTGAGGGCGCCGTCGCCGATGACGGCCACGGTGGTGCGGTCGGTCTCGCCCTGCAGCGCGCGGCCCTTCGCGATGCCGTCGGCCCACGACAGCGACGACGACGCGTGCGAGCTCTCGACCACGTCGTGCTCGGACTCGGCCCGGCTCGGGTACCCCGACATCCCGCCGCGGGTGCGCAACCCGGAGAAGTCGTGCCGTCCGGTGAGCAGCTTGTGGACGTAGGACTGGTGCCCGGTGTCGAACACGATCGCGTCGCGCGGGGACTCGAACACGCGGTGCAGGGCCATGGTGAGCTCGACCACGCCGAGGTTGGGCCCGAGGTGGCCGCCGGTGCGGCTGATCGACTCGATCAGGAAGGTGCGGATCTCCTGGGCCAGGGCGGGCAGCTGGTCGGCGGGGAGCCGGCGGAGCGCCGCGGGGCCGGTGATGCCCTCCAGCAAGCTCACGTGGGTCCTCTCGGCAGTGGTCGGGACCCGTCGGCGGACGGGCCCGTTGCGCAGCGATTCTAGGCGGGCCCGGTCGCCGGGGTCCCGCCGGAGGGCGCGGGAGGTGTGCAGGTCCGGTGCAGCCTCACAGTCTGGGGACGTACACCTGCCCGCGCAGCGCCCGCTCCACCAGCTGCACGGCGGTGCTCGCCGCGACCAGCCGCTCCTGCTCGGCGTCGAGCACGGCCAGGCCCTCGGCCACCACTGCGGTGGGAAGGTAGCCGGACAGGTCGGCGCGCAGCGCGGCGCGGGCGCTCTGCGTCCCGGCGGCCTGAGCGGCCACGAGCCGAGCGGTCAGCCGCACCAGCAGCAGCGGGTGGCGCAGCAGCACGGCGTGGCCCCGGTAGTCGGGCGGGCACAGGTCGAGCAGCCACGCGGTGGCGCGACGCTCCCAGCCGGGCGCTCCCGGCGGCGGCACCTCGGCCGGCCAGCCGGGCGGGGTGTAGGCGGCGTCCACCGCACCAGGATGACGGGTCGCGCCCGCGGCTCGGACGTGCGTGCCTCAGACGGGGACCGGCTCGCCCGTCGGCAGGGTGGACGACAGCACCAGGGCGAGCGCCCCCAGGGTCTCGGCGCGCCGGCCCAGCCGGCTGGGCAGGATCTCGACCCGTCCGAGCGTGCCCGGCTTGCCCATCCGCTCCACGGCCGAGCGCACCGGGCCGAGCAGCAGCTCGCCGGCCTCGGCGAGCTGGCCGCCCACCACGACGACCTCCGGGTTGAGCACGTTGCAGAGCTGGCCGACCGCGAGCCCGATGGCGTGGCCGGCGTCGGCCACCACACGCCGGCAGCCGGCGTCGCCCGCCACCGCGCGGGCCACCATCTGCTCGGCATCGATCGCACCCTGGGTGGGGGCCAGCAGGCGGAGCAGGTGGCCGCTGCCGGCGACGGTCTCGAGGCAGCCGCGGTTGCCGCAGCGGCAGATCGTCCCCGTCTCGTCGACCGTGACGTGCCCGATCTCGCCGGCGGTGCCGTGCGCCCCCCGGTAGAGCCGCCCGTCGAGCACGAGGCCGGCCCCGACGCCGGACGCGACCTTCAGGTAGATCGCGTGCCGCCGGCCGCGGGCGGCGCCCCAGGCGACCTCGCCGAGGGCGCCGACGTTCGCGTCGTTCTCGATCAGGACCGGCACCTCCCACGCCTGCCGGAAGCGGGCCCGCAGGTCGGCCCCGGCCCACCCCGGCAGGATCGTCTCGCCCTCCACCCGGTGCGTGCGCTCGTCCAGCGGACCGGGGACGGCCACCCCGACGCCGAGGACGCGCTGGCCGTGCTCCTGCCCGTGCTCGGCGAGCAGCTCGTCACCCAGCGCCCGCGAGGCCGAGACCACGGCGTCCACCGACGCGTCGGCGTCCAGCGCCACGACGCGCTCCCCCAGCACCTGGTGGGCCAGGTCGGACACCGCGACCCGCACGTGGGTGTGGCCCACGCCGATGCCGACGACCAGCCCGTTCTCGCGGGCCAGCCCCACCACGCGGCCGCGTCGGCCTGCGCCGTCGGCCAGCACCTCCACCCTGCCCGACCCGGTCAGCTCGCGCACGATGGTGGAGACGGTGGCGGCCGAGAGCCCGGTCTTGCGCGCGACGTCGGCCTGGGTGAGCTGGCCGTGCAGGCGCAGGACCGAGACCACCCGCTCGCGGTTCGCGAGTCGAAGCGATGACGGTGACCCCGGCGCCCTTGCCTTCACGAGTCGAAACAAAGCAGGCGGCCGGACGCCCGTCAAGAGGCACGTGGTGCACCGCGGGACGTACCGGACGCCGAGGTCAGCCGACGACGTCCCACCGCAGGCCGGCGCCCTCGGCCACCACCACCTCGCCGTCGGCGTCGACCTCGACCGTGCAGGGCTGGCCCGCCACGACCAGGCCCTCGACCCGCAGCGCGCCCACCGGGCTCGGGCGCAGCGGACGCAACGTCGCGACGCCCGCGGGCACGTCGACCTCGAGCCCCAGGAGCACCTGCACGACGGCCACCGCGGACGTGACCGACCACGCCTGCGGGTGGCACGCGGCGGGGTACGGGACGGGCCGGCCGACCTCGGCGAGGGCGTCGCCCGACCACAGCTCGGGCAGGCGGTAGCCGAACGCCTCGGCGGCCTCCACCAGGCCGGCGAGCAGACCCGCGCCGCTACCGCCCAGGCCGGCGCGCGAGAGCGCGAGCAGGGTGATGGCGGTGTCGTGCGGCCACACCGAGCCGCAGTGGTAGCTGAGCGGCGCGTACCCGCCGGACCTCGACGACATCGTGCGCAGGCCGAGCCCGGAGTCGTTGTCGTCGCGGGTGAGGACGTCGGCGACGAGCACCTCGTCGTCGGGGTCGAGCAGGCCGGTGCCCGGCAGGTGGCCCATGTTGCTCGCGACGGCGTCGACCCTGGTCTTGTCGGCGTCCAGCGCCAGCGCCGGGTACCGCCCGTCGTCGCCGTCGACCCAGAAGGAGTCGGCGAAGCGCTGCCGGAGGCGGGCGGCGACCTCGCGGTAGGCGGCCACGTCGTCGTCGCCGAGCGCGGCGAGCAGGTCGGCACCGTGCTGCAGCGCCTCGTGGGCGTACCCCTGCACCTCGGCGAGCGCGATCGGCGCGGTGGCCTGCCGCCCGTCCGCGAAGCGCACCGAGTCGCCGCTGTCCTTCCAGCCCTGGTTCGCCAGCCCGGTGCCCTCGGTGTCGACGTACTCGAGCAGGCCGTCGCCGTCGGCGTCGCCCCAGCTCACCACCCAGTCGAGGGCGGCCCGTGCGGCGGGCAGGAGGGCCCGGACCTCGTCCTCGGGCATCCCCCACCGCCACGCGTCGTGCAGCAGGCAGACGAACAGCGGCGTGGCGTCGACCGTGCCGTAGTAGACCGGCGGCAGCAGCGTGCCGGTGCCGTCGACCACCGTGGCGGCCCGCCGCAGCTCGTGCATGATCTTGCCCGGCTGCTGCTGGGACGGGACGTCGTCGACGGTGCCCTGCAGGCCGGCCAGGGTGCGCAGCGTGCCTCCGGCCAGGTCGGTGCCGAGCGGCAGCGCCATCCGCGCCGCCCAGATGCTGTCGCGGCCGAAGAGCGTGAGGTACCAGGGCGCCCCGGCCCCGGCGAAGGCGTCGTCGGGGAAGCCGGTGCGCACCATCCGCAGCGCGTCGAGGTCGGCCAGGGAGGCCTCGACCCAGCGGGCCAGCCGCCGGTCGTCGGCCCGTACCGACGGCGCCGACGCGCGCGACGCCGGTGCCGGCCCGACCACGCCCCCGGTGTCGGTCACCTCGACCTCCCACGAGAGCTCCACCACCGCTCGCGGGTCGATCGTCGCGGTCCAGGTCGCCACGGCGCCCTGTTGTCCCGCACCGAGCTCGGCACCCGGCGCCCGGACGACGGTGGCGACGCCGTCGGCCTCCCACCGCAGCACCCCGTCGACGAGCCGCACGGGGACGGGGGCGCCCGCGTGACCCTGCTTGACCAGGTCCATCGCGACGTGGTCGGACGCCAGTGCGAGCTCCACCCGGACCGGCACGGGTCCAGAGGCCGTGGAGGAGAGCAGGAACCGCTCGTGCAACCGTCCCGGCGTCACCGTCCGGAGCCGGTCCAGCCGCACCGTCGGGTCCGGGACGGGGTCGCCCAGACCGCGCAGGAGACCGGTGAAGCGCGCGGTGCCTGGTCCGGTGCGGGCGCTCGAGACCGGTTCGGGCTCCTCGCCGTCCACCGTCAGCACCGCGGTCGACAGGGCGCGCCGGTCGGCGTGCAGGAGGCCCTGGGCACCGGTGCCCCGCAGCTGGCCGTCGGTGCCCGAGGCCACCACGGTGGGGGCGCGCAGGCACACCACGAGGTCGTGCAGGGCCGGTTGGAGGGGCGGCCGGTGCAGGGTCGCGCGGACGTCCTGGCTCATTTCTCGGTTCCTCCGGCTGGGGCGTCTCGGCGGCCACATCTTGACAGGTGCGCGTCGGGGGGACAGGCTCCGACCACGTGATTTGATCGATCCAATCAGACCACGGGCGGATAGAACACCCCTTGTTCCAGCCGCCCCGGCGCAGCGACGGAGGTGCGCGTGGCTCCGAGGCACACCCTCGACACCGTCGCCGAGCGCGCCCGGGTGAGCAGGCAGACGGTCTCGAACGTCCTGAACTCCCCCCACCTGGTGCGCCCCGACACCGCGCAGCGCGTGCGCGAGGTGATCGAGGAGCTCGGGTACCGGCCCTCCCGCGCGGCGCGGCAGATGCGCACCCGCCGCTCGATGCTGCTCGGCCTGCGGCTCGAGCCCGACCGGGGCGGGATCAACGGCGCGGTGCTCGACCGCTTCCTGCACGCCGTGGTGGAGGCCGCCCAGGCCCGCGACTACCGGGTCGTGCTGTTCACCGCTGACGACGACGAGCACGAGATCGCCTCGTACTCAGAGCTCCTCGACACCGGCGAGGCCGACGGCTTCCTGCTCACCAGCACCCACCACGGCGACCCGCGCACGGCGTGGCTGGCCGAGCGCGGGGTGCCGTTCTCCACCTTCGGCCGACCCTGGGGTGCCTCCGACCAGCACCACTCCTGGGTCGACGTCGACGGCGCCGCCGGAACGGGGGCGGCGGTCGAGCACCTCGTCGGCCTCGGGCACCGCCGGATCGGCTTCCTCGGGTGGCCCGCCGGGTCGGGCGTCGGCGACGACCGCCGTGACGGCTGGCGCGCCGCGGTCGAGGCGGCCTCCCTCCCCGTCGGCGACGACCTGCAGGCGTTCGTGGAGGACGGCGTCCCCCAGGGCCGCGCGGTCACCGAGGCCCTGCTCGCCCGCCCCGAGCCGCCGACCGCGCTGGTCTGCGCCAGCGACTCGCTCGCGCTCGGCGCCCTCGCCGCTGCACCGACGCTCGCCGTCATCGGCTTCGACGACACCCCGGTCGCCCGCGCCGTCGGCCTCACCAGCGTCGGACAGCCCGTCGTCCCCGCCGCCGCCGCGTGCCTCGAGCAGGTGCTCGAGGTCATCGCGGGCCGCGCCGAGGCGCCGCAGCAGGTGCTGCTCGCCCCCAGCCTCACCCTCCGTCCGTCCACCACCCACGCGCCGGCCCCCGCCGGCGGGAACCGAGGAGAACACCGATGAACCGCACGCACCGCACGAGAGCGACGCTGGGACTCGTCGCCGCCGCCACCCTCGCCCTGTCCGCCTGCGGGGGCGGCAGCGGCTTCGACGAGGGTGACGGAGGCGGCTCCGAGGAGACCTCCACGGGTCCCGCAGCGCTGGAGGTCCTGATCGGGTCCAGCGGTCCGGCCGAGACCGACGCGGTCACGGCCGCGGCCGACGCGTGGGCGAAGGACAGCGGCAACACCGCCGAGGTGATCGCCGCCCAGGATCTCAACCAGCAGCTCGCGCAGGGCTTCGCGGCCGGCTCGCCGCCGGACGTGTTCTACGTCAGCTCCGACCTCGTGGCCAGCTACGCGTCGAACGGCTCGATCGAGGCGTACGCCGACGACATGGAGAACGCGGACGACTTCTACCCGAACCTCAGGGACGCGTTCACGGTCGACGACACGTACTACTGCGCCCCCAAGGACTTCTCCACCCTCGCGTTGATCATCAACGCCGACGCCTGGGCCGCAGCGGGTCTCACCGACGACGACGTCCCGACCACGTGGGACGAGCTGAGCACCGTCGCCAAGACCCTCACCACCGGGTCGCAGGTGGGCCTGTCCACCAGCTCCGAGTACCAGCGGCTGGGTGCCTTCATGGCCCAGGCCGGCGGCGGTCTGGTGAAGGACGGCGAGGCCGCGGCAGACAGCCCGGAGAACGTCGAGGCGCTCGACTACGTGAAGTCGATGCAGGCGGACGGTTCGTACAAGTTCGCCGCGGACGTCGACGCGGGCTGGGGCGGCGAGGCGTTCGGCACGGGCAAGGCCGCGATGACGATCGAGGGCAACTGGATCAAGGGCGCGCTGACGAACGACTACCCGGACGTCGACGCGATCTTCGCGCCGTTGCCCGAGGGCCCCGGTGGCCAGGGCACGCTGACCTTCACGAACTGCTGGGGCATCGCCGCCGACAGCGAGAACAAGGAAGCGGCCAAGGCCTTCGTCGAGTACATGACCTCGGCGGACCAGCAGATGGAGTTCGCCTCGGCCTTCGGTGTGATGCCGTCGGTGCAGTCGGCCGCCGACTCCTACCGCACCGAGTTCCCGGACGACGCCGCGTTCATCGACGCCGCCGACTACGCGGTCGCGGTGCCGAACAACGAGGGCGTCTCCGACGTCGTCGCCGACCTGAACGCCCAGCTGCAGGGGCTCACCAGTGGCGACCCGGCGACGATCCTGAAGTCGGCTCAGACCAACCTCGAGGCCGCCCTGGGCGGATCGTGAGCACCTCGGCCACCAGCCGTCGCCGACCCCGGGCCGCCTCGGCGACCCGGGGTGGGCAGGCGGTCGCGGGCTGGTTGTTCACGGCTCCTGTGCTGGTGCTCCTGGGCCTCTTCCTCGTCGTCCCGGTGCTGATGGCGGCCTGGGTGAGCGTCAGCGACTGGAACGGCCGTGGGTCACCGTTCGCGGGCACGGTGGGCTTCATCGGCACGGACAACTACCGCGACGTGCTCACCAGCGAGGGCGGCCTGCAAGCCCGCGACTTCGGCACCGCGCTGCGGAACAACTTCTGGTACGTCGTGCTGGTGGTGCCCCTGCAGACGGCGATCTCGCTCGGGCTCGCCGTGCTGGTCCACCGCAAGGTGCTCCGCGGGCGCGGCTTCTTCCGCACCGCGTTCTACTTCCCGTCGGTCACCAGCTCGGTCGCGATCGTGCTGGTGTTCTCCTTCCTCTTCGCCGGCAGCGGTGCGGTGAACCAGTCGCTGGGCTGGCTCGGCATCAACGGGCCGAACTGGTTCGCCGACCCGCGCGGGGTGCTGCACGTCGTGCTGGGCGCCCTCGGGGTCGATCAAGGCCCTGCGGCGCTCACCGGGAGCGGGTTCCTGTCGATCACGTGGTGGGAGTGGCTCGCCGGCCCGAGCGTGGCGATGAGCGCGCTGGTGATCCTGGCGGTCTTCACGACCTCGGGCACGTTCATGCTGCTCTTCCTCGCTGCGCTGCAGAACATCTCCGGTGAGGTCGAGGAGGCGGCGATGATGGACGGCGCGAACGGCTGGCAGCGGTTCCGCCTCGTCACCGTGCCGATGCTGCGGCCGACGCTGTTCACGGTCCTGACCCTCGGTCTGATCGGCACCTGGCAGGTGTTCGACCAGATCTACGTGGGCACCCAGGGCGGTCCCGCCAAGACCACCGTGACCCCGGCCTACCTGTCGTACACGACCTCGTTCGGCCAGCAGAACTGGGGACAGGGCGCCGCCATCGCCTTCATCCTCTTCTTCATCATCATCGTGCTGGCCGCCTTCCAACGCTGGGTCCTGCGGGAGCGGACGACCGTGCCCAAGAGGAAGCGCTACGTGACGACGGGAGCAGGCCGATGAGCGCGTCCACCGCCCCGAGCGGGCTCACCGCGGTCGCCGCTGAGGAGACCGTCGAGAAGGGGCCGGTCCGGTCCCAGCGCAGGGGCCGCCCCGTCGCGACGGTGCTCACCTACGCGCTGCTGATCTCGGTCGCGGTCGTGTACATCTTCCCGTTCCTCATCCAGGTCGCCACCAGCTTCAAGACGGACAGCGACGCCGCGAACAACGCGATCTCGCTGATCCCGGAGACCTGGACGTCAGCGACCTACCAGGCCCTCTTCGCCAGCGATCTGCCGTTCCCGACCTGGGCGATGAACTCGGTGATCGTCACGCTCTTCGTCACGACGGGTCGAGTGCTGTTCTGCTCGATGGCGGGCTACGCGCTGGCGCGCCTGCACTTCCGCGGCCGCGGGCTCGTCTTCGCGGGAGTCATCGGTGTGATGGCGGTACCGGGAGTGGTGCTGCTGATCCCGAAGTTCCTGGTGGTGAACCAGCTCGGCATCTACGACAGCTACGCGGGCATGATCATCCCGTTGCTCGCCGACGCCGCCGGGGTGTTCATCATGAAGAACTTCTTCGAGTCGATCCCCCTCAGCGTCGAGGAGGCAGCGCGCATCGACGGAGCGGGGGTGTTCCGCACCTTCTGGTCGGTGGTGCTGCCGATGGCGCGGCCGGCGGTCATCACACTGGTGATCCTGTCGTTCCAGGGGTCGTGGAACGAGCTGTCCCACTTCGTGGTCACCGCGCAGAGCCCCGAGCTCTCCCCGCTCACCAAGGGTGTCGCGTCGCTGACGTCGGGCGCGCAGGGTGATGCGCAGCGGTTCCCGCTGAAGATGGGCGCCGCCCTGCTGATGACCGTCCCGGTGGCGGTGATGTTCTTCATCTTCCAACGGCAGATCATGAGCACCGCCGAGGGCGCCGAGAAGGGCTGACACCGGACAGCCCGCCCTGCGGGCGGACGACGAGGCCCCGACCGGTTCCCCTCCCCGGTCGGGGCCTCGTCACGTCGTCCCGCGGACCTCAGCCGACGAGCGACCTGAGGACGTACTGCAGGATCCCGCCGTTGCGGTAGTAGTCGGCCTCGCCGGGCGTGTCGATCCGCACCACGGCGTCGAACTCGACCGGCGTCCCGCCGTCCTTGGTGGCCGTGACCTTGACGGTGCGCGGCGTGGCCCCGTCGTTCATCGCCGTGACGCCGCTGACGTCGAAGGTCTCGGTGCCGTCGAGCCCGAGCGACTCGGCCGTCTCGTCCTGCGGGTACTGCAGCGGCAGCACGCCCATGCCGATGAGGTTCGAGCGGTGGATCCGCTCGTACGACTCGGCGATCACGGCCTTGACCCCCAGCAGCGCGGTGCCCTTGGCCGCCCAGTCGCGGCTCGAGCCCGAGCCGTACTCCTTGCCGGACAGGATCACCAGCGGGGTGCCGGCCTCGGCGTAGCTCTGCGCGGCGTCGTAGACGCTGGACTGCTCCCCGCCCTGGGTGAAGTCGCGGGTGAAGCCGCCCTCCACGCCGTCGAGCAGCTGGTTGCGCAGCCGGATGTTCGCGAACGTGCCGCGGATCATCACCTCGTGGTTGCCGCGGCGCGAGCCGTAGGAGTTGAAGTCCTTGCGCTCGACGCCGTGGTCGGCCAGGTAGCGACCCGCCGGGCTGTCGGCCTTGATCGCGCCGGCCGGGCTGATGTGGTCGGTGGTGACCGAGTCACCCAGCCGCAGGAGGACCTTGGCCCCGCTGATGTCCTCGACCGGCGAGGGCTCCTTGTCCATGCCGTCGAAGTACGGGGGCTTGCGGACGTAGGTGGACTCCGGGTCCCACGCGAAGGTGGCGCCCTCCGGGGTGGGCAGCGACTGCCAGCGCTCGTCGCCGGCGAAGACGTCGGCGTAGTCGTCGGTGAACATGTCCTGGCTGATCGCCCCCGCGATGGTCTGCTCGACCTCCGCCGGCGTCGGCCAGATGTCGCGCAGGAAGACGTCGTTCCCGTCGGTGTCCTGCCCGAGCGCCTCGGTCTCGAAGTCGAAGTCCATCGTGCCCGCGAGGGCGTAGGCGATGACCAGCGGCGGGGAGGCGAGGTAGTTCATCTTCACGTCCGGGTTGATCCGGCCCTCGAAGTTGCGGTTGCCGGACAGCACCGAGACGACCGCGAGGTCGTTCTGCTGGACCGCCGCCGAGACCTCCTCGATGATCGGCCCGGAGTTGCCGATGCAGGTGGTGCAGCCGTAGCCGACCAGGTGGTAGCCGAGCTTCTCCAGGTACGGCGTCAGCCCGGACTTGTCGTAGTAGTTGGTGACCACCTTGCTCCCGGGGGCGAGCGAGGTCTTCACCCACGGCTTGCGCTGCAGGCCCTTCTCCACCGCCTTCTTCGCGAGGAGTCCGGCCCCGACCATCACCGAGGGGTTCGAGGTGTTGGTGCAGCTGGTGATCGAGGCGATCACCACCGAGCCGTGGTCGATCTCGACCTCCTGGCCGTCGAGCGAGACCGTGACCGGGTTCGACGCGCGGCCGTCGCCGCCGGAGTGCTCGGGCGCGGAGCCGCCGTCCTCGTTGTCGCTGCCGGGCGCGGACGGGTCGCTGGCCGGGAAGCTGCCGCCGTTGGACGGCGCCACGTGCCCGCCCTTGGCGTAGTCGGGCAGGACCTCGCGGAAGCCCTCCTTCGCGGCGCTCAGCGAGACCCGGTCCTGCGGGCGCTTCGGCCCGGCGATCGACGGCACGACCGTGGAGAGGTCGAGCTCGATGTACTCGGAGTACTTCGCCTCCCTCGAGGCGTCGTGCCACAGGCCCTGCTCCTTGGCGTACGCCTCGACCAGGGCGACCTGCTGGTCGCTGCGACCGGTGAGCCGCAGGTACTCGACGGTGACGTCGTCGATCGGGAAGATCGCTGCGGTGGAACCGAACTCGGGGCTCATGTTGCCGATCGTGGCGCGGTTCGCCAGCGGCACCGCGGCGACGCCCTCGCCGTAGAACTCCACGAACTTGCCCACGACACCGTGCTTGCGCAGCATCTCGGTGATCGTGAGGACGACGTCGGTGGCCGTGGCGCCGGTGGGGATCTCGCCGGTGAGCTTGAAGCCGACCACGCGCGGGATGAGCATCGAGACCGGCTGGCCGAGCATCGCGGCCTCGGCCTCGATGCCGCCGACGCCCCAGCCCAGCACCCCGAGGCCGTTGACCATCGTGGTGTGCGAGTCGGTGCCGACGCAGGTGTCGGGGTAGGCGATCCCGTTGCGCAGGAACACCACCTGGGCGAGGTGCTCGATGTTGACCTGGTGCACGATGCCGGTGCCGGGCGGGACGACCTTGAAGTCGTCGAACGCGCCCTGGCCCCAGCGCAGGAACTGGTACCGCTCGCCGTTGCGCTCGTACTCGATCTCGACGTTGCGGCGGAAGGCGTCCTCGCGACCGAAGACGTCGATGATCACGGAGTGGTCGATGACGAGCTCGGCCGGCGACAGCGGGTTGATCTTCGTCGGGTCGCCGCCCAGCTCGGCGACGGCCTCGCGCATGGTGGCGAGGTCGACCACGCAGGGCACGCCGGTGAAGTCCTGCATGATCACGCGGGCCGGCGTGAACTGGATCTCGGTGTCGGGCTCGGCGTCGGCGTCCCAGCCGGCGAGCGCGCGGACGTGGTCGGCGGTGATGTTGGCGCCGTCCTCGGTGCGCAGGAGGTTCTCCAGCAGCACCTTGAGGCTGAACGGCAGCTTGTCGGCGCCGTCGACCTCGGAGAGCCGGAAGATCTCGTAGGACTCGTCCTCCACCTGGAGGGTCCCCTTGGCGCCGAAGCTGTCCTGGCTCACGCTCGCTCCTCGTCGTCGTCGCGAAAGTATCTTGACGTCAAGATACTAGTGCCTCCGCCCCAGCCTGTCACTGCGGGACGGACGGCGCTCTGCGCGGCGGCGCCGACCTCACTCCACGGGGTCGCGGGCGTCCTCCAGGTTCACGCTGATCGGGACCCGGCCGGCGGCCTCGTCGTTGAGCTGGTCGAGCACCACCGGGCTGGGCGTCTCCGTGGCCGCCGCCATCGCCAGCCGCTGGGCGGCCGACTGGCGGGTGCTGCCCGACCCGAACTCGGCGCTCCAGACCCCCACCACGACCGACGGCGTGAGGATGCGGGTGAGGAAGTCGCGGACCTGACGCCCCGTGGGGGTGGGGTCCGGCGAGGCGGCTTCCTTCAGCAGTCCGTGCACGGCGGTGCGGACCGCGGCGGTGATCTCCTCGGGTGTCACGTCGTCCTCCTGGGTCAGGTGGGTGCTGCTGATGCTCATGAACGCCGGGACGCTCGAGGCGAGGTCGCGGCGCAGCGTCCAGGCGCCGTCCCGGGCGCCCTTGTCACCGCCCCAGACGCTGACGTGCACGTGCTGGCGGTGCTTGTTGTCGCCCGTGTAGGGGCGCCACGCCCAGGCCGGGTGGTGGGCGGTGGCGTACGCCGAGAACATCTCGCCCTCGGAGATGACGTACTTCAGCCGCGGGTCGCGGCCCTGGCGCAGCGCCTCGCGCAACCACAGCGCGTCGAGGTCGGAGCCCTTGCCGTCGGTGTCGTCCGTGACGTCGATCGCCCGCACCACCCCGCGGACGTCGGGGTTGTGGTCGGAACGACGCATCTTGTGCTTCTCGTCGCCGATCCAGCCGTCGTGCTTCTTCTCGCGCAGCGGGCTCATCTGGTTGAGCTGGGTCCGCAGCGTGCGCAGCGACTGCGCGAGCGTCGGTGTCGCCATCGCGCCTCCCGAGGGAGCGGCCGGCACGGTCGCCGACCCCGACCAGCGTCCCGCGCGGACCGCCGACCGACAAGGGAACCGCGGGCACAATCGAGGTGAGATACCTACTCGCACAGGACGAACCGGACGCCTCGTGCCGGCGTTTCCGTCAGTCGGCCGGGACGAAGCGGGCGACGCACTCCACGTGGTGGGTCATGGGGAACAGGTCGAAGGCGCGCAGGGCGTCGAGCCGGTAGCCGCGCTCGGCGAGCAGGCCGGTGTCACGGCCGAGCGCAGCGGGGTCGCAGGCGACGTAGACGACGGCACGGGGCCGCAGGCCGACCACCTGGTCGACGACGGCGCGGCCGGCGCCGGAGCGCGGCGGGTCGAGCACCACGACGTCGGCGCGGTCGACCTGGCCGGAGGTCGCGCAGGTGGTCCAGCACGGTCTGGGTGCGGCCGTGCTCGATCCGCACCTGGGGGTGGGCGTGCAGGTTGCGGCGGGCGTCGCGCACGGCCTGGCCGTCGGACTCCACCGACACGACCGTGCCGCCGTGGGCCGACGGCCTCGGCCAGCACGGCGGTGAACAGCCCGACGCCGGAGTACAGGTCGAGCGCGGTCTCCCCCTCGCGCGCGCCGGCGTACCCGTGCACCACGCCCGCGAGGGTCGCGGCGGCGCGGGGGTGCACCTGCCAGAACCCGGCCGCGCTCACCCGGAACGGCACCTGACCGGCGGGCAGGTCGACGGGCTCGGACAACCAGGCGCGGCCGCGGACGCGCACCGTCTTCTTCTCCCCCGGCCTCGCGAGCACCACCGCGGTGCCGTCGGGCAGGCCGGCGACCCGCGGGTCGCGCCGTCCGAGCGGGACGACCACCACGGCGCGTTCACCCGAGCCGGACGCGACCGCCTCGACGCCCTCGACGCCGGGCCAGCGCAACCCGGGGACGTCGAGCGCCTGCACGTCGTCGGCGGCGATCCGGCACCGGTCGATGCCGACGACCCGGTGCGAGCGGTGCTCGTGCAGGCCCGCCCGGCCGGAGGCGTCGACCGCGTACTGCACCCGGGTGCGCCAGGCCAGGCCGTCGTCGCCGCGTCCTTGGACGGGCACCTGCTCGACCTCCACGTCGACCTCGAGGCCGCCGAGCCGGTCGAGCTGCTCGCGCACGACGGCGGTCTTGAGGTCGCGCTGGGCGGGCAGCGAGGCGTGCTGCCAGTCGCACCCGCCGCACAGCCCCGGCGCCGCCCACGGGCACGGCGGCTCGACCCGGTCGGGTGAGGCCTCGAGCACCTCGACCACGTCGGCGCGCCAGAACCGTTGCGCCACGGACCCGCTGGTGATGCGGACCCGGACCTGCTCGCCAGGCAGGGCGTGCCGGACGAACAGCACCCGGCCGTCGTGCCGGGCCACGCAGTGGCCGCCGTGCGCCACGGGCCCGACCTCGACCTGGACCTCCTCGCCGACCTCCAGCCCCTGCTCGGTCACGACGCGGGCGGGGCGGGCGTCGCGGGCGGCGGGACCGGGTCCTCCGCGAGCCCCTTGCGGACGTCGCCGGGGGCGTCGTCGGCCAGCAGGTCGCCCATCCGCTCCTCGGCGCCGATCGAGGACTGCAGCTGCCACGGCACGCTCGCCACGACCACGCCGGGGGTGAAGTGCAGCGCGGACTTCAGCCGCAGCGCGCTCTGGTTGTGCAGCACCTGCTCCCACCAGTGGCCCACCACGTACTCGGGCACGTAGACGACCACGAGGTCGCGCGGGCTGACCCGGCGGATCCGCTTGACGTACCGCAGGATCGGGCGCGTGATCTCGCGGTAGGGCGAGTGCAGCGCCTTCAGCGGCACCGGCAGGTCGAGCTCCTCCCACCGCTTCCTCAGCGCCTCGGTGGCCTCGGGGTCGACGTCGACCGTGATCGCCTCCAGCGTCGAGGCCCGTGCCGCCCGGGCGTACGCCAGCGCGCGCATCGTCGGCAGGTGGACCTTGGAGACCAGGACGATCGCGTGCACCCGCGACGGCAGCGCCCGCGCCTTGGCCGGGTCGATCTGCGACAGGTCGAGCTCGGCCGAGACGTGGTCGTAGTGGGTGCGGATGGCGCGCATCAGCACGAACAGCGCCCCCATCGCCAGGATCGCGATCCACGCCCCGAGCAGGAACTTCGTGACGAGGACGACCACCAGCACCGTCGCCGTCATCGCCAGGCCGACGCTGTTGATCACCCGCGAGCGCTGCATCCGCGCCCGTGCCTTGGGGTCGGTCTCGAGCCGCAGATGCCGGGACCAGTGCCGGATCATGCCGGTCTGGCTCATCGTGAACGACACGAAGACGCCGACGATGTAGAGCTGGATCAGCCGGGAGACCTCGGCGTCGAACGCGAGGATCAGCACGATCGCGGCGAGGGCCAGCCCGATGATGCCGTTGCTGAAGGCGAGCCGGTCGCCGCGGGTGTGCAGCTGGCGCGGCAGGTAGCCGTCGCGGGCGAGGATCGAGCCGAGCACCGGGAAGCCGTTGAAGGCGGTGTTGGCGGCCAGCACGAGGATGACGCCGGTGGCGACCACGACGAGCCACACCAGAGGTGAGGCGAAGTCGAAGATGCTGCGAGCGAGCTGTCCGATGATGGGCGACTGGTGGTACTCGGTGCCGTCGGCGAACCGGACCGTGCCCCCGCCGATCGCCTCGCCGAGCTGCCCGCCGAGGGTCAGCTCGCGCTCGGGGTGCACCTCGTCGACGTAGACCACGCCCGCCTGCCGCGCCAGCAGCAGGATCGACATGATCATCGTGATCGCGAGCGCGCCGAGCATCGCGAGGGTGGCCGCGGCGTTGGCGCTCTTGGGCTTCTTGAACGCCGGCACCCCGTTGCTGATCGCCTCGACCCCGGTGAGGGCCGCGCAGCCGGAGGAGAACGCGCGCAGCAGCAGGAACGCCCCGGCCAGGGTCATCAGGCCGCCGTCGAACGCCGGCTGGACCTCGGTCGCGAACCGCGCGCTCTCGGCGGCGGGCAGCGTCCCGGTGAGCGAGCGGATCGTCCCCACCGCGGCCATCCCGAGGATGGCGACCATGAACACGTAGGTGGGGATGGCGAACCAGAAGCCGGACTCGCGGACGCCCCGGAGGTTCATCGCGGTGAGCAGCACCACGGCAGCCACGGCCACAGCGGCCTCGTGCCCCCGGATGGCCGGCACGATGGAGGCGGCGTACTGCGCGGCCGAGGAGATGGACACCGCGACGGTGAGGACGTAGTCGACCAGCAGCGCGCTCGCGACCGTCAGCCCGGCCCGGGGTCCGAGGTTGACCGTCGCGACCTCGTAGTCGCCGCCGCCGGAGGGGTAGGCGTGCACGTTCTGGCGGTAGGACAGGACGACGACGGCCATCACCAGCGCGACGACGAGCCCGATCTGCCAGGAGAACGCGTACGCCGAGACGCCGGCGACCGCGAGCGTCAGGAAGATCTCGTTCGGCGCGTAGGCCACCGACGACAGCGCGTCCGAGGCGAACACCGGCAGCGCGAGCCGCTTGGGCAGCAGCGTCTCGCCCAGCCGGTCGCTGCGGAACGGCCGCCCGACCAGGACGCGCTTGACGCCGTCGGCCAGGCTCACGGCCGATCACGCGTCCCGGGGGTGCCCACGAACGACCATGCTAGGCACAGCGGGCGCCCGCTCGGGGCCGGGGCTCGACGTGTAGCGTTCCCGCCGTGCACTTCGTGATCATGGGCTGCGGCCGCGTCGGGGCGACGCTCGCCCGCTCGCTGCAGCACCGCGGGCACACGGTGGCCGTGATCGACCAGAACCCGGACGCGTTCCGACGTCTCGGCGCGGGGTTCGAGGGCACCACGGTCACCGGCGTCGGCTTCGACCGCGACACCCTGACGGAGGCTGACACCGAGCACGCCTACGCGTTCGCCGCGGTGTCCAGCGGCGACAACTCGAACATCCTCGCGGCGCGGGTGGCCCGCGAGACCTTCGGCGTCTCGAACGTGGTGGCGCGCATCTACGACCCGGGCCGTGCCGAGGTCTACCAGCGCCTCGGCATCCCCACGGTGGCGACCGTGTCGTGGGCCGTCGGACCAGATGCTGCGCCGGCTGCTCCCCCACGGCTCCGCGCCGGTGTTCACCGACGCCAGCGGCAGCGTGCAGATGGCCGAGTACCCGGTGGCGACCTCCTGGGTGGGCCGGCCGCTGCGCGACCTGGAGAACCAGACCGGCGCCCGGGTCGCGTTCATCACCCGGCTCGGCAAGGGCGTCGTCCCGACGACCGAGACCGTCTACCAGGAGGGCGACCTCGTCCACCTGCTCGCGCCCGTCGACGCCGTCCCGGAGCTCGAGCGCCGGCTGACGCGTCCGCCGGACCAGGACTGAGGCAGGAGCTGACGTGCGCGTCGTCATCGCAGGGGCCGGCAGCGTCGGCCGATCGATCGCCCGCGAGCTGCTGGGCAACGGCCACCAGGTGCTGCTGGTCGACAAGGCCCCGGACGGCGATGAAGCACTCCTCCGTGCCGGACGCCGACTGGCTGCTGGCCGACGCCTGCGAGGTCGACTCGCTGTCCGAGGCCGGGCTGGAGGACGCCGACGTCGTCGTGGCCGCCACCGGCGACGACAAGGCCAACCTGGTGCTGTCGCTGCTGGCCAAGACCGAGTACGGCGTCCCCCGCACGGTCGCGCGCGTGAACAACCCCAAGAACGAGTGGATGTTCGGCGAGGCATGGGGCGTCGACGTCGCCGTCTCGACCCCGCGGCTGATGACGGCGCTGGTCGAGGAGGCCGTCTCGATCGGCGACCTGGTGCGGATCTTCACCTTCCAGCAGGGTCAGGCGAACATGCTGGAGTTCACGCTGCCCGACGACTCGGCTGCTGGTCGGCACCCGCGTGGGCGACGTCGACTGGTCGCCCGACACGGTGCTGGTCGCGATCATCCGCGAGGAGCGGCCCATCGCGCCGAGCGCGGACGACGTGCTCGAGGCGCACGACGAGCTGCTGATCATCGCCGCGCCCGAGTTCGAGGCCGACCTCAAGGCGCTGCTCAGCCCGGGCTCAGGACCCGCCTCGCAGCCGGCGGGTCAGCCCGCGGACTGAGCGTCCGTCGTGCCGCTCGTCGCGTCGGCGGCTCCTCGACCTGGTCGGCGACGGCCCGCGGGACGGCCCGCAGCAGCAGCCAGCTCACCCACACCATCAGCGCGAACGCCGGCGGCCCCATCGCGAGCCGGGCGGCACCGAGCGCACCCACCAGGTCGGCGAGGTAGAGCGGCACCTGCACGATCAGGCGGAGCAGGAAGAAGCCCGCCCACAGCCACGTGACGCGCTGGTAGACCCTGAGCCGCGCGGGCACCCGGCGCCACGCCAGACCCTCGCCGGTGAGCGGCCCGAGCAGCAGGCCGATCACCGGATACGGCCCGGGGCCGACGTGCCGCTGGGTGCCGGGGAGGCGGAACCGGCGCAACGGCAGCGTCGAGACCAGGCACAGCAGCCCGTAGCCGACGTTGAGCAGGAAGCCGGGCAGGTAGAAGTTGCGGGCCTCGCCGGAGACCAGCGCGAACCCGGCGCAGATCGCGACCCCGGCCGCCCCGGACAGCGCCTGGCTCGGCGCCGAGCGGGTCAGGACGCGCAGCACGATCGCGAGCAGGGCCGCGCCGACCGACACCGCGAGCGCGATCGTGAGGTCGCGCAGCAGCGTGTAGGTGAGGACGAACAGCACGCCGGGGACGAGGGTCTCCGCCGCGCCGCGGACGCCGCCGATCGCCTGCGCCAGGGAGAAGTCCTCGGCCCCCGCCTGGGCGAGGCCGCCGGCGCGGCGCCGACCCGCGACCGCCGCGGGCGCGTCCGCGGGGAGCTCGTCGACCAGCTCCTCCACGACGTCGTCGTCGCGGTCGCCGGCCGGCTCCCGGACCAGCGGACCCGGGGGCGCAGGGGGCGGGGGCACCGGCGCGGCCGGGGCTCGTCGACGCGCCCGGGGGCGGCGGCCGGCACGGGGCCGGGGCGGTGCCTGCGGTGCCTGCGGTGCCTGCGGCACCGGCTCGGTGCCCGGTGCCGCTCGGGGTCCTCGCGCTGGCCCCGGTGCCGAACCACTCCTCGTCGCGCAGGGGCGGCTGCCAGCCGGCGCGACGTGCCACGGCCGCGGAACCGTCCGCCGCGCCGTCCGGTGCCCCGTTCGCGGTGCCGTTCGGCGCCGTGCCGTCGGCCGCGGCCCGCTCGGCGGCGCGCCGAGCCTCTCGCGCCGCCCGACGGGTCAGGGGCGCGCCGTCCTCAGGGGTCACGCGCTCGACCCCGCGGTGAGCTCGTAGGTCGGGTTGTACATGACCTTGCGGCCCTCGGAGCACGACACCAGGCCCTCGACCCGCACCTGGCGGCCGGCGTCGATGCCGACGATCTCGCGGCGTCCGAGCCAGATCAGCACGACCGAGCCGGTGCCGTCGAAGAGCTCGGCCTCCAGCGCGGGGACGCCCGCGCGAGGACGCAGCGTGACGCTGCGCAGCGAACCGGCGAGGCGCACGCGGCGCCGGCCGGTGAGCTCGCTGCACGGGGTGCCGCCGAGGCGGCGGGAGCGTTCCTGCTCCTCCACGGCGTCGGCCTGGGTCTGGGACCGGGTCAGCCGGCGCAGCACCGGAGCGCAGTCCGCCGCCCTCGCCGTCACCGCTCACCTGTCCAGGGTACGTCCGCTCGGCGCCGGTGGCGGGGCGGATCGGGTGGCTGCCGTGACCGCCCACCTCAGCGGCGCTCGGTGATCTCGGGGCCGCGCTCGAACGGCGCGAGGTCGTCCGGGTCGGTCCGGTCCGCAGCGGCGTCGTCGGTGCCCCCGTCGGCCTCGGGCGCCGTCCGTCGAGGTGCGTCGGGTCGCGCCGCCGCCGGGCAGCGTCAGCGGCAGCAGGTCGCGCGGGGCCATCGCCTCCGTGCCGCGCGGACCACCACGCTCGAGCGCAGGACGTCCTCGAGCGCCGCGGCGGCGTCGTGGTCGTGCGAGGCCGGGCCGCCGAAGACCCCGCGCAGGAACCAGCGCGGGCCGTCGACCCCGACGAACCGGCTCGCCTGGTGGCCGGTGCGCCCGTCGGCCGTGCGCACCGGGATGCGGGCGATCAGCTCGCGCCCGAACACCCCCGGCACCTCGTCGGCGGTACCGCCCTGCTTGGTGACCTGCGCACCGATCTCGGCGCGGATGTCGTCCCAGACGCCCAGGGTGCGGGGGGCGGCGAACGCCTGCAGCTGCAGGGTCGAGCCGCCGAGGGCGATCGTCACGGCGATCACGCGCTGGGTCTTGTCCTCGATCTCCAGACGCAGCTCCATGCCGTCGCGGCCCGGCAGCCGCAGGGCGCCGAGGTCGATCCGCTCGGCGCCGTCGTCCTCGTCGATCTCGGACAGGTCGAACGGGCCGTGCTCGCGGCGGTCGTGCTCGGCCGCGGCCCGCGCCTGCTCGGCGTCCTCGTCGACCTCGTCCGGGCGTCCGGGTCGTCCGCGTCGTCGTGTTGCGAGGTCGGTGACGTCGCGGCTCGGCGTCCCGTCAGCGACCTCGGTGCCGTCAGCGCCTGTGTCGTCGACCTGCGCCGCGTCCTCGTCGCGGTTGCGCTTGAACCACGCCATCAGATCCGTCCTCCCACGTGCTGCTGCTGCCGGCCACCGGGGCCGGGCTCGACCGGACCGAACCCGCCGGTGGAGCCGTGACCTCCGGCTCCGCGGACCGAGGCGGGCAGCTGCTGGTCGGGAGCCACCACCTCGAACCGGGCGTGCTCGACCCGCTGGACGACCAGCTGGGCGATGCGGTCGCCCCGCCGGACCGTGAACTCCTGGTCAGGATCGGTGTTCAGCAGGGTGACCTTGATCTCCCCGCGGTAGCCCGCGTCGACCGTGCCCGGACCGTTGAGCACCGTCACCCCGTGCCGGGCAGCGAGCCCCGAGCGAGGGTGAACCAGGCCGACGAAGCCGTCCGGCAGCGCCAGGGCCACCCCCGTGGCCACGGTCGCCCGTCCGCCGCCGGGCGCGAGCCGGGCGTCCTCGCGGGCCACCAGGTCGGCGCCGGCGTCGCCGGGGTGCGCGTACGACGGCAGCGGGAGGTCCGGGTCGAGCATCTGGACCGCGACGTCCACCGTGGTGGCGGCGGGCTCGGGAGGGGCGCTCACGGTCCTCGACTGTAGTGGTGCCACGCTGGGCGCATGGACCCGACGGGTACCCCCTCCCCGCTGCACGACGAGCGGCTCTGGCCGTCGCCGGGCACCTGGCTCGTGGTACCGCTGCTCGGTGTCCTGGTCGCCGTCTCGCTCCTGCCGGTGGGTGCCGTCGCCGCCCTGGTGGCCGTCGTGGTCGTGCTCACGGTGGTCGTCACCGGGCTCGTGCTGGCCTCCGCGCCGGTGCGGGTGACAGGCGGCGAGCTGGTCGCCGGCCCCGCGCGCATCCCGGTCGGCCTGCTCGGCACCGCCGAGCCGCTGCGCGACGCCGACGCCCGGCAGGCCCGGGGCCCCGGGCTGGACGCGCGCGCCTACCTGCTCGTGCGCGGCTGGGTCCAGCCGATGGTCCGGGTGCAGGTGCTCGACGACCAGGACCCCACCCCGTACTGGCTGGTGTCGACCCGGCGTCCCGAGGAGCTCGCCCGGGCGATCGCGACCGCGACCGGGACCGCGACCGGGACCCGGACCGCGCGCGGGCACGACGACGCGCCGCCGCCCGGCAGGGGCGACGGCGCGTAGGAGGACGGATCGGCCGGGGTCCGGCCAGGACCCGTGGGCCCGGTCCGGGAGCCGGACCGAGAGGTCAGGCGGCGCACTCCTTGCAGATCGCCTGGTTGTTCTTGTCCGAGGCCAGCTGGCTGCGGTGGTGCACCAGGAAGCAGCTGCTGCAGGTGAACTCGTCGGCCTGGCGCGGCAGGACGCGGACCGAGAGCTCCTCGTTGCTGAGGTCCGCACCGGGCAGCTCGAAGCCCTCGGCCGCCTCGGCCTCGTCCTCGTCGACCTTGCCCGAGTTCTTGTCGGCGCGCCGTGCCTTCAGCTCCTCGAGGGAGTCCTCGTTCAGCTCGTCGTCGGTCTTGCGAGGCGCGTCGTAGTCGGTCGCCATGGGGTGTTCACGCTCCGGGGTGTGTCGTCGCACCGGGTGGTGCGATGGGTGGTGCGGGTCGTGCACGTCGTGCGGTCGTCGGTCGCTCGCGGACGGGCGCGGCTCCGTGTGAACGCCGCAGACCCCGGTTTTGTGCCCGGGGCCGGCGGGGCACGTCATCGGGCCGAGCACGGGGTCGCGCGCAGGATCATGCACCACGGCGTGCCCGGACGCACCTCCGGTCCGCGCCCTGGCGCGGCGCGACCTCGTCCGGGGCGGTCGCCGGCCGCACGCCCGGCCACGGACCGTGCCCGGCGCACCCCGGACGGCCCTACGTCACGGCACGACGCAGACCGCCGGTCGGGGCGTCGCGTAGGGTGCGGCCGTCGAGGCGACCCGGCGACTTGTCCGGTTCGTCCGGGGAGCGGTGGGTCACCCACCGCGCGACGGAACAGGAAGGTGGTGTCATGAGCGAGTTCACGACCGAGCTCACCGGCCGGGCCGAGGAGGCGATCGCCTCCCTGCGGGAAGCGGCTGCCGGCGGCGACGACTACCTCGTCGAGGTCCGTGTCGGCGAGCTGCAGTCGCTCGCGCGCCTCGCCGACGACCACGGCGTCGAGCTGCCCCTCGTGGGCGAGGAGCTGGCCCGCCACGGCGTCCCCACCGAGCTGTCGCTCCCCGAGGGCGAACCGTCCCCCACCGGCCCGATCGTCCTCGACGCGGCCCAGGACCCCGTCGCCCGCGACCAGATGGCCGGCTGACGCGCGGCCGACCCCCGCGTCACCTCCTCAGGACCCGTCGCGGTCCGCCCCGAGCTCGTCCAGCAGCCGGGCGAGCTCGCCGTGCAGCCGCGGCGCCGCGGCCACCACGAGCTCCTCGCCCGGGTGCAGCCCGCGAGCCCCGGTGACCCGGGCGCCCGCCTCGCGCGCCACGAGCACGCCGGCCGCCTGGTCCCACGGCTGCAGCCCGCGCTCGAAGTAGGCGTCCAGCCGTCCGCTCGCCACCGCGCACAGGTCGAGGGCGGCCGAGCCCATCCGGCGGATGTCGCGCACCTGCGGCAGCAGCGCGGCGACCACCGCCGCCTGGTGCCGGCGCCGCTCGGCCAGGTAGCCGAACCCGGTGCCGACCAGCGCGGTCGACAGGTCGACGTCGGCCGGGCCGGTGAGCAGGCGGCCGTCGAGCCGGGCGCCTCCCCCGGCCGAGGCGGTCCAGGTCTCCCCCGTGGTCGGGTTGTGCACGCAGCCGGCGAGCACCTGCCAGCCGGACGGCTCGGGCTGTCCACGCACCACGGCCACGCTCACCGCGTACGCCGGGATGCCGTACAGGTAGTTGACGGTGCCGTCGATCGGGTCGACGACCCAGGTGAGCCCGCTCGTACCGGCCCGCAGCCCGCCCTCCTCGCCGAGCACGCCGTCGTCGGGCCGCTCCCCGAGCAGCCGCTCGAGCACCAGCGCCTCGGCGGCGGTGTCCATCGCGGTGACGACGTCGACCGGGCTGGTCTTGGTGGCCTCGACCCGGACCTGGTCCGGGCGGCCGTCGCGGACCAGGTCGCCGGCGGCCCGGGCCGCCCGCTCGGCCAGCGCGGCCAGCGCGGCCAGCGCGGCCGGCTCGGCCGGCTCGCTCACGCGTCCGCCACGGCCGGTTGCTCCCAGTCGACCCCGCACGCGGCCGGGCGGTCGCCGCGCAGGTTGCGGCAGCACCCGACCGGGCACCGGTCGTGCACCGACGGCAGCCCGGGCGCGTCCAGGGTCGGGCCCGGACCGAGCCCGCAGCGCTGGGCCACCAGGTCGACCAGGGCGCGGACGAAGCCCGGGTCGGTGCCCACCGTGGCCGCCCGCCGCATCCGCAGGCCGAGCCGCTCGCAGGTGGCCGCCGCCTCGGTGTCGAGGTCGTAGACGACCTCCATGTGGTCGCTGACGAACCCGATCGGTGCGAGCACCACAGCCCGGGTGCCGCGGCCGGCGAGGTCCTCGAGGTGGTCGTTGACGTCGGGCTCGAGCCACGGCTGCGTCGGCGGCCCGGACCTGCTGCAGTACACGAGGTCGTGCGCCGTCGCCCCCGCCCGCGCGGCGACGGCCGCCGCGACCCCCTCGTGCTGGGCCACGTACGCGTGCCCGTCCGGGCCGGAGACGTCGTCCATCGCGGTCGGCACCGAGTGCGTGACGAACACCAGCCGCGGCTCGTCGTCCTCGCCGGGGTGGCGGACGGCGTCCAGGGCCGCGCGGACGGCGTCGGCGTTGGCCTCCACGAACCCGCTCGTCCCGCCGTAGCGGCGGACCTGGTCGACCTCGAGCGCCCGACCCTCGGCCGCGAGCGCGATCAGGGCGTCGGCCACGTCCTCCCGGTACTGCCGGCACCCGGAGTAGGACGAGTAGGCGCTGGTGGTCAGGACCAGCGCGCGCCGCGCCCCGGCCTCGTGCGCCTCGCGCAGCGTGTCGACCAGGTACGGGGCCCAGTTGCGGTTGCCCCACACCACCGGCAGGTCGATGCCGCGGCCGTCGAGCTCGGCGCGCAGCGCGGCCAGCAGGGCACGGTTCTGGTCGTTGATCGGGCTGCGCCCGCCGAACGTCCGGTAGTGCTCGCCGACGGCCTCGAGGCGCTCGTCCGGGATGCCCCGGCCCCGGGTCACGTTGCGCAGGAACGGCACCACGTCGTCCTGACCCTCCGGTCCGCCGAAGGACAGCAGCACCAGGACGTCGTACGGCAGGGGTCCTGTCATGGGTGCATCGTCGCACCCGGTCAGGAGCGCGGGACGGGCGCGGTGACCTTGAACCGCAGGGCGAACACGCGGGTGAGGAACACCAGCAGCACCACCCCGACCGCGGCCGGCACACCGCCCAGGTCCGCCTTCCACAGGACGGCGTAGACGATCGCGCCGAGCAGGGCCGGCGTCGCGTAGAGCTCGGTCTGCGCGAGCACCTCCGGCACGCGGTTGGTGAGCAGGTCGCGGATCACGCCGCCGCCGATGCCGGTGATCATGCCGACGAGGACCGCCGCCACCACCGGCGCCCCGAGCCCGAGCGCCTTGAGGGTCCCCGCCACGACGAAGATGCCGAGGCCGGCGGCGTCGAGGACGAGGATCGCGCGGCGCACGGCGTCGACCCGCGGGTGCAGCCAGAACGTCACCAGGCCCGCCGCGCAGCAGGCGGCGATGAGGCGCGGGTCGCTGATGCCGACGGGTGGGACGGCCCCGATCAGCACGTCGCGCAGGACGCCGCCGCCGAGCCCGGCGCAGCACGCCAGCACCAGCACGCCGAACAGGTCGAAGCGCTGCCGGACCGCCGCGAGACCGCCCGAGAGGGCGAAGACGAAGACCCCGACGAGGTCCAGGACGATCAACGGCACGGGCGAACGCTACGCCAGCGCGCCACCCCGCCCGGCGTCCACGGGCACGGCCGGTCGCGGGCCTACAGTGGCCGCACGAGACCCGAGGGAGTGGCACATGGACGACGTCGAGCTCGTCGGCGTGCACGACGACGGCGAGCACCTGGTGCTGGCCGGCCCCGACGGCGGCAGGTACCTGCTGGCCATCGACGAACCGCTGCGGGCGGCCGTGCGCCGCGACCGCGCGCGACTGGGTCAGCTGCAGATCGCCATCGACGGGTCGTTGCGGCCCAAGGAGATCCAGCGCCGCATCCGCGGGGGCATGAGCGCGCAGGAGCTCGCGGAGGCGTCCGGTCTGCCGCTCGAGCACGTGCTGCGCTACGAGGGCCCGGTGATGGCCGAGCGCGAGCACGTGGCGCAGCGGGCCCGCGCCACCGCGGTGCAGCGCACCGGCTCCACCGCCGTCTCGCTGGAGGCCCTGGTCTCCCAGCGGCTGGGCGCCCGCGGCGTGACCGACGAGCGCGAGTGGGACGCCTGGCGCGAGGACACCGGCTCCTGGGTGGTGCAGGTCTCCTTCACCGCCGGCGGTCGCGCCCGCGCGGGCCAGTGGCGCTTCGACCCGGGTGCCGCCCACCTCGAGCCGATGGACGACGAGGCTCGCTGGCTCACGGCGCGCACCGAGCAGGAGGGCCCGCTCGGCGGCGGCGCCCGCCGGCTGAGCGCGGTCAAGGTGCAGGAGAAGGTCTACGACGTCGAGGCCGACGGCGGCGTGCGCCCCAGCACGCGTGAGGCCGCCCCGCGCGACCGCACCGTCGACCTGCTCGACGCCCTGCGCGGCCGCCGCGGCAAGCGCCAGCCCGTGCTCGACGGCGAGGGCGAGCCCGAGCAGGGCGACCTGGTCGATGAGCTTCTCGAGGGCGCCGACGCCCCGCCGCCGGCCGCCCACCCCCCGGCCTCGCGCCCGGACGAGGCCACCGACGCCGAGATCCTCGCCCTCCCCGAGCCCGCCACCGCCGAGCCCGCCGACGACGAGCCCGTCGAGGCGTCCGACGACGAGATCGACCTCACCGACGCCACCAGCGAGGCCGACGAGCAGTCGGCCCCGGTGTCCCGACGCCAGTCCCGCTCCCGCGGCAAGCAGCGCCGAGCCAGCGTCCCCAGCTGGGACGACATCGTCTTCGGGGCCAAGAAGGACTGACGCTCCTCGAGCCGGGACCCACCCGGCCGAGGACAGGTGGTCGGCTCGGGCGGTCGTCCCGGCGTAGGGCAGGATGGGCGCCCGTGGCAGAGCTGGTCTTCTTCTCCGGGACGATGGACTGCGGCAAGTCGACCCTGGCGCTGCAGATGGACCACAACCACGCGGCCGCGGGACGCGGCGGCCTGATCTTCACCCGGTACGACCGGGCCGGCGAGGCCGTCCTGTCGAGCCGCCTCGGCCTGCGCACCGAGGCCCTCGAGGTCACCGACGCCACCGACTTCTGGGCCGAGGTGACCCACCGCCGGATGGCGGGCGGCCGGGTCGACTACCTGGTGTGCGACGAGGCGCAGTTCTACTCGCCCGAGCAGGTCGAGGAGCTGGCCCGCATCGTCGACGACCTCGGCGTCGACGTCTTCGCCTTCGGGATCACCTCGGACTTCCGCACCCAGCTGTTCCCCGGGTCGCAGCGGCTCGTCGAGCTGGCCGACAAGGTGCAGGTGCTGCAGGTCGCCGCGCTGTGCTGGTGCGGTGCCCGCGCCACCCACAACGCCCGCACCCTCGACGGCGTCATGGTGGTGGAGGGCGCCCAGGTGGTCGTCGGCGACGTCGACGAGGAGGAGGGCGAGATCGGCTACGAGACGCTCTGTCGCCGCCACCACATGCGCCGGATGACCGCGCACGCCGCGCGGGCAGCGGCGATGTCGCCGGACGTCCTGCCCTTCGACCTCGACGTCTGCGCTGTACCTGTTGGGCCGAGCGACCGGGCTCTGTCTTCTGGCCCGTCAGGCCGGGACGACGCCCGCGTCGTCCCGTCCTGACGGGCGTCAGAGGCCGGGCGGGCGGACGAGCAGCGGGATCGCCACCTCGTCGGCCGTGCGGCTCCCGTGCATGCCGATCAGGGCGAGCAGCTCGGTCCGCTGCACCCGGGAGTCGTGGACGCTGCGGTCGCCGCGCGAGGCGACCACGACGTCACCGATCCGCGGCACGGCGAGCTCGCCCACCGGGCCGAACCAGCCCGCGGCGACCGCCTCGTCCCGCGACAGGACGTCGAAGTCGGGCAGCTCCGCGCGCCAGCGGGCCAGGACCGCCTCGACCTGGCCCGGCTCGCAGTAGAGCATCGGGGCACGCGGCTCTCCGCCGGTGAGGCGCACCCCCTCGGCGAGCGAGCGCTCGAGCGCGGAGCCGGCGGCGAGGTCGAGGCGGGCGCCGTCGGGGATGTCGACCATCCCGTGGTCGGCGGTGACGACGAGGAGCGCGTCGGAGGGCAGTCGCGCCGCGAGCGAGCGGATGGCGAGGTCGACCGCGGACAGCTCGTCGCACCAGGCGTACGACCTGCAGCCGTCGACGTGACCGACCTTGTCGAGGTCGCCCCAGTAGACGTAGACCAGCGTGCGCGCCGCCGAGCGCACGGCTGCTGCCGCGGCGTCGACCCGCGCGTCGAGGGTGCCCGCCGCGACGAACCGCGCCCCGCGCAGGGCCGCCTCGGTGAGGCCGGACCCCTGGAAGAACCCGGGACCGACCTGGACGACCTCGACGCCCTGCGCCGCCAGCTGCTCGAACAGGGTGCGTCGCGGTTGCCAGACCCGGGGGTCGGGGCCGTCCTCCCAGCTCAGCTCGTTGAGCAGCCGGTCGGTGCCGGGGTCGAGCACCTGGTAGCCGACGAGCCCGTGGGTGCCCGCGAGGGTGCCGGTGCCGAAGGTGCCCATCGAGGTGGCGGTGGTCGAGGGGAACCCGGCCGCCAGCCCGCGGCCGGCGGCGCGCAGCGAGGTCAGGTACGGGGCGTACGACGCACGCCGGGCCAGCAGGGCGTCGCCGAGCCCGTCGACCAGGACGACGACGACCCGGTTCGCGGCGGGCAGCTCCCAGCTCGGCTCCACCGCGCCGTCGACGGTGAGGTCCATCGCCCGTGCGACGGCCGGCAGCACCTCGGCGAGCGAGGCCGTCCCCGTCGGTGCCTGCGCGAGATCCCCCGAGGGCGAGGTCACGCCGGCGCGCGGGCCGCGCCCGCCGCACCGGTGGCGCGCGACAGCTCGCGCGCGAAGGAGAGCGCGTCGGCGACGGCGTCGACACCCTCCGCGGCGCTCGAGACCCGCACGACGATGTCGTCGCCCGACATGGTGCCGGTGTAGCCGTGGTCGGCCTCGCAGGCGGGGTCCGAGCAGCCGGCGGGCTCGAGGTCGAGCCGCTGCACCGACCCCCACCCCACGGTGAGGCTCAGCTCGTCGGGCGAGGTGCCTGCCCGGTGCGCCATCGGCTCGGCCACCACGTGCTGGAGCACGACGGTGCGCACGGCGTGCAGCGGCACCGCCTCGGTCGAGGCGCTGGCGTAGGCGGTGGGCGAGACGTCGTCGGGGCCGTGGTCGTCGACGTGCGCCACCACCAGGCGGGTGCCGGTGACGACGAGCACGGTGACGTGCCGCCGCACCTCCTGCGCGTCGAAGGTCGTCTCCTGGTGCACGAGGTGGGCCCGTACGGGCTCGCCCCCGAGAGCGGTGGCGACGACCTGCTGCACCAGCGCCGGGTAGTACCCGGTGCGTTCGATGCCGGCCCTGACCTCGGCGGGCAGGGCGTCCGGCTCGGGACGGCGGTTCATGCCTGCATCCTTCCAGCCCGGCGGCGCGACCTCACAGCGCACGCCGGGTGCCGGTGTCGCGCCGGTCCGGCGGACGGCAGAGCCGGACGCCTGCCCACAGCGGGGAGAGCCGCTGCTGGCCCACGACGACGGGGTCCAGCCGCAGCTCGACCACCTCGGGGAGCTCGTCGGCGAGCACCGAGACGCGGGCGAGCAGGTCCTCGAGCCCGGCGACGTCGAGCCTCGGGGTGCCGCGGTAGCCGAACAGCCGCGGGGACGCCTTGACCGACCGCACCAGGTCGTGGACGTCGACATCGGTGAGCGGGGGGATCCGGTGGGCCACGTCGCCGAGCAGGTCGACGGCGTCGCCGGCGAGGCCGAACGACACGATCGGGCCGAACAGCGGGTCCTCCATCGACGTGATCACCACGGGCACGCCGCTCGGCGCCATCGGCTGCACGAGGAAGCCCGCGGCCAGGCCGGGGTCGTCGGTGCCGGTGACCATCGCGGCCAGGTCCTGCCGCAGCGCCGCCTCGTCCGGCACGCCGAGCCGGGCGCCCATGACGTCACGGCGCTCGCGCAGCTGCTTGTCGGCGTACTTCACCGCGACCGGCCACCCGACCCGGTCGGCTGCGGCGACCGCGGCCTCGA
>CAVVQA010000014.1:0-116850 GCA_963750285.1 uncultured Actinomycetota bacterium
GGGCCAGCACCTGTGACGCAGCCCGGTGGGCCGGCGGACGACGTCCGCCGGCCCTCCGGCGCGTCCGGGGGTCTCGACGACCTGCTGGCAGCCGGTGACGAGGCCAGCGGCTCGGCGCACTCCGGCCGTCCGGCAGGTCCGCGCGAGACGCTCCTGCGGGTGGTGCGCGACGTCCGCGTCCAGGTAGCGGCCGGTGTGGTGGCGGCGCTGGTGCTCGGTGTCGTCGTCGGCGGCCTCCTCTTCGGCGGCGCCCCCGCACCCGTGGCGGCGCCCGCCCCGCACGGCCCGGCCGTCCGCCACGCTGCCGACGATCGTCCCCACCGGTCCGGTGACCCCCGAGGTCGACGCGCCCGCGCCGGTCGCGATCGCCATCCCCGACCTGTCGATCGACCAGGCGATGATCCCGCTCGGCGTCACGGCCGATCGCAGGCTCGAGGTCCCGACGGAGTGGATGGACATCGGCTGGTGGCAGACCGGCCCCGCGCCCGGCGAGTCCGGCGGCGCGGTGATCGCCGGCCACGTCAACGGCGACGGCAAGCCGGCCGTGTTCGCCGAGCTGCCCACCCTGGAGGTCGGGGCGGAGGTCGACGTCCGGCGCGAGGACGGCTCGGTCGCGACCTTCGTCGTGCGCAGCAAGGAGCAGTTCCCCAAGGACGACTTCCCGAACGAGCGGATGTACACCTTCGACGGGTCCGAGCTTCCTGCACCTGGTGACGTGCGGCGGTACGTTCGACACCAGGTCCGGGCCACTACGACGACAACGTCGTCGTGTTCGCCGAGCTCGTCGGCGTCACGCCGGCCTGAGCCGGCCGTCCGCCCGGACCGCCCACGAGGAGCCCACGATGAACCGCAAGGCGTCGATCGTCGCCGCCGCGCTGCTCGCCCCGGTGCTCCTGCTCGGCGGCGGGCGTGCTCCTCACGCGCGCCGGCGACGGCAGGGCACCCACCTCGGCGGCGGCGCCGACGGTTCCCGCCACCGAGGTGCTGGACTCCGGCGCCGACCTCAGCGCGTCCATCGACGCCCTCCAGCGACGACTCGAACGACTTCCTCAGGACGAGGCCGCCTGGTCCGCACTGGGTTTCGCCTACGTCGCGCAGGCGCGTCGGACCGCCGACCCGAGTTACTACGACAAGGCCGACGAGGCGCTGGCCCGGTCGCTGGAGCTCGAGCCGGAGGCCAACGCCGACGCCCTCGCCGGGCAGGCGGCACTGGCGAACGCACGGCACGACTTCGCGGACGGCCGCGACCTGGCCGTGGCCGCCGTCGAGGCCGACGCGTACGACTCCACGGCGCGCGGTGTGCTCGCCGACGCCCAGCTCGAGCTCGGCGACCTCGACGGCGCCCTGAACACCCTCGACGCCATGCTCCGCCTGCGGCCGGGTGTGCCGTCCTTCACGCGGGTCGCGTACACCTACGAGCTGCGTGGGGACGTCGACAACGCCCGCTACTCGTTGGAGCGGGCGCTCGACATCTCGTCGAACCCGGGGGACGCGGCCTACGTCCTCCTCCAGCTCGGTGACCTGGCGTGGTCCCAGGGCGACCACGCCACCGCCGACGACCACTACGCGGACGGTCTGCGCCGGGACCCCGACCAGGTGGCGCTGCTGGCCTCGCAGGCACGGTCGGCGGCCTCGCAGGGACGCACCGACGAGGCGGTCGAGGCCTATGCCGACGTCGTCGAGCGGCTGCCGCAACCGAGCTACCTGGTGGAGTACGGCGAGCTGCTCGACAGCCTCGGCCGCAGCGACGAGGCGGCCGAGCAGTACGCCGTCGCCGATGCGGCCGCGGCTCTCTTCGAGGCGTCCGGATCGGTCCAGGACGTCGAGATGGTGCTCTACCAGGCCGATCACGGTCGCGCGGCCGAGGCGCTCGTGACGGCGCAGGCGCAGTACGACTCCCGACGCAGCCCGCAGGTGCTCGACGCGACGGCGTGGGCGCTGCACGCGAACGGCCGCGACGCCGAGGCGCTCGCCCTGGCCGAGCAGGTCGAGGCCGCCGGGACGAAGAACGCCACCTGGGCCTACCACCGCGGCATGATCCAGCTGGCGCTCGGGGACACCTGGGCGGCACGCACGTCGCTGGAGGCCGCGCTCACCACCAACCCGGGCTTCTCCGCCGCTGCACGCGCCGCTCGCACGTGCCGCCCTCGACGACCTCACCGCCGGATGAGGCGTCGCGTGCGCCGGTCTCGCCGCGGCAGGCCTCGCCCTGGCCGGGCTGCTCGCACTGCCCGCAGGTGCCGCATCGGCCCACCCGCTCGGCAACTTCACCGTCAGCCACCACGACACCGTGGTGCTCGGCCCTGACGGCGTGGCCGTCACCTCGGTGGTCGACTCCGCGGAGATCCCGTCGGCGCAGGAGAGGCCGCGCATCGACGTCGACGGCGACGGCGACCTGTCGGAGCAGGAGCTCGAGCAGGCCGCCGCCCGCGACTGCGCCGAGGTCGTGGCCGCCGCTCCGGCTGACCGTCGACGACGCGCCGGTCGACCCTGGTGGCGGGTGCCGGCACGATCGAGGTGGTGCCCGGCGAGGCCGGGCTGCCGACCTTGCGGACGACGTGCGAGAGCACCGCCGACGTCGACCTGACCGGACTCGGCGGCACTGGTCTTCGAGGACGGTTACCGGCCGGACCGGATCGGCTGGCGCGAGGTGGTGGTCCGCGGCGACGGCCTGCGCCTGACGACCTCGACCGTGTCGGCGACGTCGGTGAGCGACGGGCTGCGCGCGTATCCCGACGACCTGCTGTCCTCTCCTCTCGACGTCCGCACCGCCGAGGTGTCGGTGGAGCCCGGCGCCGGGTCCTCGGCCGACGGCGTGACCCCGTTGCTGCCGTCCGGCCCCGACCCGCTGAGCCGGCTGCTGGCAGCGGGGGACCGCACGCTCGGCGACCTGGTCGGGTCCGAGCCCACGGTCTGGGTCGGGCTCCTCGCCGTGCTCGTCGCGGTGCTGCTCGGTGCGGGCCACGCGGTGCTGCCCGGGCACGGGAAGACCGTGATGGCCGCCTATCTCGCCGGACGCCGAGGCCGGCCGCGGGACGCCCTCGTCGTCGGCGCGACCGTCACGGCCACCCACACCGCCGGCGTCCTCCTCCTCGGTCTCGCGCTCACTCTCGTGAGCAGCCTGGCCGGGGAGGGCGTGCTGCGCTGGCTCGGCGTGGTGAGCGGTGTGCTGGTCGCGGGCGTCGGGCTCGGGCTGCTGCGCGGGGCGCTGCGCGACCGCGCCGCCGCCCACACTCACACGCACGCGGCCCCGGTCCCCGCCGACTCCCTGGTGGCCGCCGGCGGCGTCGCCGTCGCCGCACCGGCGGCGACAGGCCACGGGCACGGCCACGGGCACGGCCACGGCCACGGGCACGGCCACGGGCACGGGCACGGGCACGGACGGGACGAGGCCGGCGGCCGGGCGGGCCTCATCGGCCTCGGGATCGCGGGCGGCCTGGTGCCCAGCCCCTCGGCCCTGGTGGTGCTGCTCGGTGCGATCGCGTTGGGGCGCACCGTCTTCGGCGTGCTGCTCGTGATCGCGTACGGCCTCGGCATGGCGGGCACGCTGACGGCGGTCGGGCTCCTGCTCGTCCGCGCGCGCGGCCGCCTCGACCGCTACCTCGACGCCGGGCGCGACGCCCACGGAGCCGCGCGCGCGCTCGGCTGGCTGCCGGTGGCCACGGCCGTCCTCGTCGTCGTGGTCGGTCTCGGGCTGGTCCTGCGCGGGCTGGTGGGCACGTGACGCCACGACGCCTGCTGCCCCTGGCGGGGGCCCTGCTCGCGGTCGGCCTGGCCGGCTGCACCGGAGGTGGGGCCACGGCCGACGCGACCCTGGTCGTGCCCTCCGGCGACGGCCCGGTGACGTGCCAGGAGCACCAGACCGGGCCGCCCGGCACCGACTACGCCGGCGGTGCCGATGCTGACACGGCCAAGGTGCTGGGCCTGCTGAAGTACTGGAAGGCGAACGGGGACAAGCCGTTCTGCGACGGCGGCGAGGCCACCGACGACGACCGGGCGTGGTCCGACCTGGTCGACCGGCTGCTCGACGACGAGCCCGCGCCCGTCCCCACCTCGGAGCCGGCACCCACCACGACCTGACCCTGAGCTCGTTGTCGTTCGTCCCCGCGGACGCGGGCGCCGCAGACGGCTCGATCGCCGCTTCGTCGTCCTGTGCTGCATGGTTCCCCCTCTGGCGCAGTCGGGACCGACGTAGCTGCGACCGGCCCGTCCTCCACGGTAGCCACGCGCGGGCACCGGCCCGCGGACTCGTCAACAGGCGCACCGAGTCGGGCGGCGATCAGCGTGCGACGACCCACTCCGCGTAGAACAGGCCGAGTCCCAGCGCGACGAACAACCCGGCGACGATCCAGAACCGGACGACGATCGTGATCTCGGCCCAGCCGGCCAGCTCGAAGTGGTGCTGCAGCGGTGTCATCCGGAACACCCGCTTGCGGGTGAGCTTGAACGAGGTGACCTGGATGATCACCGACAGCGTGATGATGACGAAGAGCCCGGCGAGGACGACGAGCAGCAGCTCGGTGCGGGTGGTGATGGCCAGTCCGGCGAGCGACGCCGCCGAGGGCGAGGGAGCCGGTGTCGCCCATGAAGATCTTGGCGGGGGAGGCGTTCCACCACAGGAAGCCGAAGCACGCGCCCATGACCGCGGCGGCGACGACGGCGAGGTCGAGGGGGTCGCGCACCTCGTAGCAGTTGGGACCGGCCACCTCGATCACCTGGCAGGACTGGCCGGACTGCCAGATGCCGATCAGGACGAACGCGCCCGCCACCATCGTCGACGCACCCGTCGCGAGCCCGTCGAGCCCGTCCGAGATGTTCACGCCGTTGCTGGCCGCGGCGACGATCACCTGCGCCCACAGGATGAACAGCAGGAGCCCGAGGACGGGTCCGGCGAACGCGAGGTCGATCGCGGTGTCGCGGATCACCGAGATGTTCGTCGACGCGGGGGTGCGGTAGGCGTCGTCGGGGAACCGCAGCGCGAGCACCGCGAACACGAGCCCGACGACGGACTGGCCGATCAGCTTCGCCCTCGAACGCAGCCCGAGGCTGCGCTGCCGGGTGATCTTGATGAAGTCGTCGAGGAAGCCGACGACGCCGAGGCCGGTCATGAGGAACAGGACGAGGACGGCGGAGGCCGTCGGCGGCGACAGGGTGAGCACGTGCGCGCCGACGTACGCGGTCAGGGTGGCACCGATGATGACGGCGCCGCCCATCGTGGGCGTCCCGCGCTTGGTGTGGTGCGAGGTCGGTCCGTCGTCGCGGACGAACTGGCCGTACTGGCGCCGCACCAGGAACCGGATGTACAGGGGGGTGGCGAACAGCGAGATCACCAGCGCGATGGCCGCCGAGGCCAGGACGGCCCTCACGGGGTCGCTCCGGGTGGCGACGCGTCGACGATCCCGGGCACGACGTCCAGGGTGTCAGGTGGTCCGTGCCATCCGTGGTGGCGACACGCCCCGCAGGCGAACCGCGCGTCCGGACGCCCCAGCGCCGGCGTGGGCCCCGTGCAGTGCTCCACGGCTGTCTGCTCGCCGCCGGGTGACCCGGCCTCCCGCTACCGTCCGACCACCCACCACCAGGAGAGGAGCCACCGGTGCTGACCGAGGTCGCAGAGGGTGTTCTCGTCCACCAGAGTCCGCTGATCAGGAACAACGCCGTCGTCGTCCGAGGTCGTGACGGTGTGCTGCTCGTGGACCCGGGGATCACCGGCGACGAGATGGCTTGCCTCGCAGCGGATCTCGAACGCATGGGCCAGCGCGTCGTGGCGGGCTTCGCCACGCATCCCGACTGGGACCACGTGCTCTGGCACCCCGACCTCGGCGACGCACCCCGATACGGGACGGTCCGCTGCGCGGCCTACCTGCAGGAGCTGCGGTCCGACCCCGGCTGGAGGGACCGCGTGGCCGAGGGGTTGCCGCCGGAGATCGCGGACGAGACGCCGCTCGAGCTGTTCGGGCTCGTCACCGGCCTCCCGGCGGGGGTGGCGCAGCTGCCGTGGGACGGACCTGTCGTCAGGATCGTCGAGCACCCGGCCCACGCCACCGGGCACGCGGCGCTGGTGGTGGAACAGGCCAGGGTCCTGGTCGCCGGCGACATGCTGTCCGACGTCCTGGTGCCGATGCTCGGCGACGAGGGCGAGGTGATCGAGGACTACCTCGAGGGCCTGCAGCTGCTGGAGGACGTGGCGGGCGAGGTCGACGTCGTCGTCCCCGGTCACGGGTCCGTCGGCGGGGCGGGCCAGGCGCGCGCGAGGGTCGAGCTGGACCGCGCGTACGTGCTCGCCCTGCGTCACGGTCGGGCGCCGGACGACCCCCGGATCGGCGCCTCGGCCGAGCCCGGCTGGGAGTGGGTGAGCGACGTGCACGAGGGCCAGGCGCGGAGGCTGTTCACGTAGACACTTGATCAAGGCCCTGCTTGAATAGTCCGATGACCACGACCCAGTCCGTCGCAGGTGCCGAGCTGGACGCGATGTTCGCCGCGCTCGCCGACGGCACGAGGCGCGACATCGTGGCTCGGCTGACGCGGGGCGAGGCGACCGTGAACGAGCTCGCGGCCCCCTACGCCATGAGCCTGCAGGCCGTCTCCCAGCACATCCGGGTCCTCGAGCGCTGCGGGCTGGTGAGCAGGGGACGCTTCCGCCAGACCAGGCCGTGCCGGCTGGAGCCATCGGCTCTGGCGCAGGTCGCGACGTGGATCGAGGACAGCCGGCGCACCTGGGCGGATCGGGTGGACCGGCTCGAGGAGCACGTGGCGAGGACGCAGGGCGGTGGCGACCGGTGACCGACGACGAGCTGGTGGTCCGGCGGGTGCTCGAGGCGCCGCGCGACCTCGTCTGGCGGTGCCTGACCGAGCCCGCGGAGCTCGCCTGCTTCTGGGGCCCGCGCGGGATGACCACGCCCCTGGACGGCATCGTCGTCGAGCTGCGCGTCGGTGGCCGCTTCGAGACCACGATGGTCGCCGAGCACGGGCGGTACACGATGGTGGCCGTCTTCACCGACGTGCTGGTGCCGGAGCGACTCGCGTGGGTCGTGCCCGCGACCGGTCTGCGCACCACCAGCACGCTGACCGACCTCGGTGACGGACGCACCGAGCTGGTGGTCCACCAGCGGCACCTGCCGGAGGCCGCGCGGAGCGCCGACGCACGCGCCGGGTTCCTCAGCTCGCTGGACGAGCTCGACGACCACCTCGACCGCAGGCGACGCGAGCAGGTCCGGCCGTGAGCGACCTCCAGGCCTGGGTCGCACCGACCTACGAGCGCCTCGCCGACGTGCTGGCGGACTCGCCCGGCGAGGTGTGGGACGGACCCTCGCTCTGCGCGGGGTGGCAGGTGAGGCACGTCGTCGCCCACGTCACGATGCCCGCGCGGCTGACTCCCGCGCAGTTCGGGGCGCAGATGGCGGCGGCCGGAGGCGACTTCGGGGTGCTGTCCGACGCCGTGGCCGCCCGCGACGCCACGCTGCCGGTCGCCGAGCACCTGGCCGCCCTCGGGTCGCCGGTCCTGCACGACTGGCAGCCGCCCGGTGGCGGTGCGGTGGGTGCGCTGAGCCACGCGGTGATCCACGCCGTCGACGTGCTGGCCCCGCTCGGCCGCCAGGCGGTCCTGCCGGCCGAGGCCGTCCGCGAGGTCCTCGACCAGCTGGTGGCCGCGGACGGGCGCTGGTTCGGCGTCGACCTGCACGACGTCCGGCTGGAGTCCGCCGACGGCACCTGGGGCCTGGGCGACGGTGACGTCGTCCGTGCCGACACGGGGTCCCTGGTGGCGCTGGTGAGCGGCCGCACCCTGCCGGACGGCAGGTCGCTGCCGCGACGATGACCGCCTGAGGCCGCCCCTGACACCTGACGTCAGTGCGGCAGCAGGTCGTCCTCGTCGTCGCTGCGCCAGTCGATCGAGAGCAGCGTCGCGTCGTCGGTGAGGTCCTGCTGGTGGCGCAGCAGGGCGCGGACCACCCGGCGCATCGTCTCCGGCGCAGGAAGGCGGGGGTCGTCGGTGCGCGCCAGGAGGTCGACCAGGCGCGGGAGCCCGAAAGCCGTCCCGTCCTGCCCCTGCGCGTCGGTGACGCCGTTGGTGTACAGCACCAGGCGGTCGTCGGGCTGGAGCCGGGCCGTGCTGACGGCGTACGTGCTGCCGTCGGCGGGGGCGAGGCCCATCCCGAACGGCTGCGACGGCTCGGTCTGCAGCGTGCGCGCCAGCCGGCCCGCCCGCAGCACCAGGGGCTCGGGGTGCCCCGCGTTGATCCACGACAGGTCACCGGTCTCGGTGTCGAGCTCGCCGATGAGGGCGCTGCAGTACACCTCACCGGGTGAGAACGAGCGCACGGCCTCGTCGAGGGCCAGTGCGGTGTCGGCGAGCGAACGTCCCGCGCGCCGGGCGTTGCGGTACGCGGCGACCGCCAGGACGGACAGGTGCGCGCTCTGCAGGCCGTGTCCCATGCCGTCGAAGATCGCGAACCGGGCCCAGCCCTCGTCGACGGCGTAGTCGACGGCGTCGCCCGCCACCGAGTAGGCCGGCTCGAGGGCGGCGGCGATCGTCACCTGGTGGCACGCGAACGTGAGCGGGGGCAGCTGGGACCACTGGAGCTCGGCGGCCAGGCCCATGGGGGCCCGGCGACGGGTCTGGACGATGGTGTCGCCGTAGAGGGTCTTGGTGACGACCAGCTCGGCCGCGAGCCCGGCGAGCCGGCGCAGCCGCAGGCCGAGCGCGCCGGAGGAGATCTCGTCCGCCGTGGTGCCGGCGGGCACGGTCACCCGCAGCACGCCGAGCCGCTCGGTCCCGTCGAGCAGCGGCAGCCACACCACCGGCCCGTCCGCCCGGTCGCGGGCAGCGCCGATGAGGATCTTCAGGTGCTGGAAGGCGCGGCCGGCGAGGGTCGTGTCCACCGCCAGCGGCCGGGCCCGGCCGGCGGCGTCGTCGCCGTCGTCCGGCCCCACGAGCGGGACCAGGTTGATCTGCTGGAGGTCCGCGAGGTACGCCGTCGCCCCGACGGCTCCGACCTCGACGGCGTACCGGTCGATCAGCCCCGGCAGCCCGTGCGCCGGTGTCAGGTGCGCCTCCTCCAGCATCGAGTCCACGGCCGCCTCGTAGCGGCTGACCCCTGGAAGGAGGACCGCTGCCGGGCGGGTGGGCGAGACGATCTCCCACGCCTCGACGCGCGCCGCGGCGATCAGCTCCGCCAGGCGCTCGCGGGTCAGCCGCGAGCCGTCGGCGAGGAGCATCTCGTCGTCGGCGCCGCTGGCGGCGTCACCTGATGGCGCGTCGGTCGGCGGGTCGGAGCTGTCGTCCACGGGGCCAGGCCTTCCCTCGGCGTGCGCGTGGTCGCATCCTCGCACGCGCCGGCCGTGCGGACGCCCGTCGCCGGCCAGGACCGACGCCCCGGGCGTGACGTCGCCGGTCAGGTCGTGCATGGGTCGCGCCGCTGCGGGCAGGGGACGGACATGGACCGCTCTCCACGCTGCGCCCGCCGGTGCAGGCCGAGGCCGGCGCCGTGATCGGTTGGTACGCCCACCACCACGGCCGCGGTCACGTGAACCGGGTGCAGACCGTGGCGCGCTGGATGACACCGGACCCGGTGGTCCTCTCGTCGGCGCCTCGCCCCGCGGCCTGGACCGGGGAGTGGCTCGAGCTGGCCGGCGACGTCGACCGGTCCCCGGCACGCGACCCGGACGCGGGCGGGGTGCTGCACTGGGCGCCCCTCGGATCCCCGGGCCTGCGGCTCCGGGGCGCGGTGATCGCGGCCTGGGTCGCTGCCGCGCGACCGTCGCTCGTCGTCGTCGACGTCTCGATCGAGGTGACGCTCCTGGTGCGCCTGCTCGGCGTGCCGGTCGTGGTCGTGGCCATGCAGGGCGACCGGGGCGACCGCCCGCACGTCGCCGCCTACGACGCGGCGAGCGTCCTGATCGCCCCCTGGCCGGCGGACGCCGAGGTCGACGGGTTCGATCGCTGGCAGGCCAAGACCGTTCACACCGGCGCGTTCTCACGGTACGACGGTCGCCCGCGCGTCCGGCTGGCGGACGACCCCGGTCCGTCGGGGACGCGCTCGCGGCGGGTCCTGCTGCTCGGAGGCTTCGGTGGGACCACGGTGACCGACGCCGACCTGGCGTCGGCGGCGGCTGCGACCCCGGGGTGGACCTGGGTGGTGCGGACCGGCGGGCCCGGTGCCGTCGACGACGTCTGGCCGGACCTGCTCGCGGCCGACGTCGTGGTCGTCCACGGGGGGCAGAACGCGGTGTCCGAGGTGGCGGCCGCACGACGTCCTGCGGTGGTCGTCGCGCAGCCTCGGCCCCACGACGAGCAGGTGCACCGGGTGCGCACGCTCGGCAAGGCCGGACTCTGCGTGGGCCTGGAGTCCTGGCCGGAGCCGAGCCGGTGGTCGGGCCTGCTCGAGGACGCGCTGAGCATCGGGGGCGAGGGCTGGGCCTGGTGGTCACCGGGTGACGGCGCCCGGGTGGCCGCCCGTGCGCTGGAGCGGGTCTCGGCGCAGGTGGGCCGATGACGCGGACCGCGGTCCTCACGATCGTCGCCGGCAGGCACGACCACCTCCGGCGCCAGCTGGCCGGGCTGGCGGCAGGGTGTCGCCCGCCGGACCTGCAGGTCGTGACGTCGATGGGTGACCCGGAGGTCCAGCGGGTGGTCGACGACGTCGGCGTGCCGTGGGAGGTGGTGGTCCGTGACGTCCCGGTCGACGACACCGGCCTGCCCCTGGGCGCGGCGCGCAACGTCGCCGTCGAGGCGGCCACCCGGCGCGGCGCCGACCTGCTCGTGCTCCTCGACGTCGACTGCATCCCGGCACCCGGGCTGGTGGCCCGGTACCGCGCGGTGTCGGACCAGGTGGTCGGGCCCGCCCCGGTGCTGCTGTCGGGCCCGGTCCGCTACCTCCCGCCGCTCGCGCCGGGCGGGGACTACGACCTGTCGCGCCTGGACCGTCAGGCGGAGCCGCACCCGGCGCGTCCGGTACCCGCCGCGGACGAGGTGCGTCGCGCGTCGGACCTCCGGCTCTTCTGGTCCCTGTCGTTCGCCGTCTCCGCGACCGACTTCGCCGTGGTCGGCGGGTTCGACCCGGGCTACACCGGGTACGGGGGGGAGGACACCGACTTCGCGATGCGCGTGCAGGAGCGCGGCGGGTCGCTGTGGTGGGTCGGTGGTGCGGAGGCCTACCACCAGCACCACGACAGCGAGGTGCCGCCGGTGCGGCACGCCGCCTCGATCGTGCGCAACGCCAACCGGTTCCACCGTCGCTGGGGGTGGTACCCGATGGAGGGCTGGCTCGAGGCGCTGCAGCAGCGAGGCGTCGTCCGTCGTGACGAGGCCGGCTGGTCCGTGCGTCAGGCGGACCGGGAGACGCGCGACGAGATCGCGCGCGCGTAGACCGACTCGTAGCGGTCGAGCATCGCCTCGTCGGACACGTGAGCGACCGCGGTGGCGCGGACCAGATCACGATCGAGACGGATCGCGTGCGGGATCGCCTCGGCCATCGCCCGGATGTCGCCCGGCGGGACCAGCGCGCCGCCCGGCGGGCCGACGAACTCGGCGAGGCCGCCCCGGTCGAAGGCGACGACCGGTGTGCCGCAGGCCATCGCCTCGGCCGCGACGAGCCCGAACGGCTCCTCCCACTGCGGCGTGACAAGTGCCGCAGCGGCCCGGCCGACGACGCGTGCCAGCGCAGCCTGGCCGAGGTGGCCCAGGTGCACGGCGTCGGCACCGAGCTCGGGTCCGAGGACGTCCCGCACGTAGGCCGCGTGGCCGACCGGGCCGACCAGGTCGATGGGGATCCCGGCCATCCGGGCGGCCCGGACCGCGAGGTGCGGTGCCTTCTCCGGGACCAGGCGTCCGGTCCAGACCAGCCGCGGCCCACCGGGTCCGGCGGGCCAGCGGGACACGTCGATGCCGTTGCCGACGACCTCGACGCCCTGGTCGAGCACCGTCCACGACAGAGCGGTCGCGCGGCTCACCGCCGTCCACGCCGCGACGCCCGACCCGCCCGCGTCGACCGCGGACTCCATCCACGGTGTGGGCGGGGTGTGCAGCGTCGTGACCACGGCCGTCGGCACCATCGACGACATCGCCACCGGGAGGTGGTGCAGCGAGTGGTTGTGCACCACGTCGAACTCACCGTCGAGCTGGTCGGAGAGGGCGAGCATCAGGCGCAGGTGCTGGTGGTGGTCGGACATGAACGTCGCCGACGGCATCGACCGGTCCTGACGTGCGGCCTCGCTCGGGGCCCAGTCCCCGGAATCGAGGGGGAACCGTCGGTCGGCCCCGGGCGAGGCCCGCCCGGCGAACAGCGTCACCTCGTGCCCGCGCCGTCGCAGGCCCGTCACCAGGGTGTGCACGAAGGCCTCGAGCCCGCCGGCGAACGGCTCGGCGACGGGATGCCGGGAGGGGCCGATCACGGCGATCCGCAGGGCGCCTGCGCGGGAGCCGCGTCGCGTCCGCTGCTCGCCGGGTGCGGGCGGGGTGCGGACCAGCTCGAGGCCGTTCACCGCTCACCTCCTCGCGAGCTCGACGCCGTCCGGCCGGCCTCGCAGAGCTCGCGGCGCTCCGGGCGCAGCGTCCAGGACGGCCGGCCCTCGTCGATCTCGTGCTCCCGGTCCATCGCCCGACCGAACGACGAGACGTGGGCGGACGCCGACCACAGCGCGCAGAGCAGTCCGGGCACCGGGGCCACATCGGCTGCGGGAGAGTCGGTCAGGTCCTCCAGGACCGGAGCGAGGGCGTCTGCGGTCCCACCTGGCGCCACAGCGCGGACGACGGACAGCCACGGCCCGGGCCGCAGGTCCGACGGCGCGGGCGGCTCGCAGTCGTCCTCCGGTGCCGGCGCGATCGCGCGCGAGCTACGACGTGTCACGTGGTCTCCTCGGGGTGCGGGGTCGACGTCCCTCTCCTACCCCTCGCGAGACGCGGCACACCCGAGCCGAGGACTCCGTTCCCTCACCGTCGCACAATCCGGCCCGCGCGCCACCCGAGGCGCGGTCCGCCGGCCCTCGGCACCCCGGCTCGCCGTTTCGTACGACGACGGCGGGGTAGCGCTCACCACGACGGACCGCACCCGGACGACCCGCGAGCACCGACCCCTGACGGAGGGACCTGCATGAGCGCGCTGACCGGAGCACCCGCGTGAGGCTGGACTGGTTGAACCGCCTGACCCGGCACCCCGGACCGTTCGCCACCGTCGTCACCGACGCCGGCCGCGACGGCCACGACCCCGACGGTGCGCCCTGCCTGCGGTGGGGGGCCCGCGCCGGTCACCTGACGCGCCTGGGCGTCCCCGACGGGGTGGTGCGGGCCCTGCGCACCGTCGTCACCTCACCCACCCACCGCGGCGGCGCCGTCGGACGGGTCACGGTGGCCGACGCCGGAGGGGTGCTCCTCGACCAGGTGCTGCCCGAGCCGCCGCTCGTGGAGCGGACGTCGTGGGGACCCGTGCCCGACCTGACGGACGTCGTGCGCGCGCTCTCGCGCAGCACCACCTACCTCCTGGCCGAGGTCGACCCGGCCGGCGCGTTCGTCCAGGCCGTCAGCGCACGCGGCGACGAGCTCGAGGGTGCGGTCGTCGCAGCCGGGCGCACCGCGCTGCGCCGGACCGCCGGCGGGGGGTGGTCGCTCCGCCGGCTACGGGTGGGGGCAGCCGGGCCGGAGCACCACGTCGACCTCGCGGAGCGGCTCGTCGCCGAGGTGCAGCGCCACCAGCCCGAGGTGCTGCTCGTCACGGGGACGCGGTGCGAGGTGTCGTCCGTCCTGGCCCTCTGCCCGCGCGGCGTCACCGACCTGGTGGTGCGACTGGCGCCGGCGTCCGGGACCGGCGACGTGGACGGGTCGGTCGTCGTCGAGGAGGTCGATCGGGTGCTCGGCGCCCGCTGCCGCCGGCGCGACGACGCGGTGCTCGCCCGCTACCTCCGGGAGCGCCGGAGCGGCCGCGCGGTCGTGTCGGGGCGCGACGCCGTGCTGGCCGCACTCCGCAGCGGTGCGGTGGACGAGGTCCTGCTCGCCGACGGCCCGGAGCCACCGGCGCCGGGAACCGTCGAGCCGGACGGCCCGGCGACCACGGCGGCGCTCGTCTGGGCCGCGGTGGCGGCCGACGCGGGCGTGACGCTCCTGCCGGCGGACCGGACCGACGCCCTGGGAGAGGGTGCCGGCGCGATCCTGCACCCGTCCCACGCCGCGGCGTCCTGGGTTGCCGCGGGCACGCGCCCGACCTATACCTGAGTCACGACCACCGCCCTCCGGGCCGGTCAGCGCTCCAGCGACGCGGCGCCCCCACCACACGACGACCACCGGGGGTCTCTCGTGCACGTCCTGCTCCTGAGCACCACGTCCCACGACCTCGACCTGCTCGGGGGCTCGGGGACTCCGCCCGCCATCGCGACCGAGGTGGCCGCCGCCCTGCGTCGAGGCGGCGAGCGGGTCGACGCCGTCACCCTCACCGGACCCGTCGTCCCCGACTCCTGGTCCACCGGCGTGCACCGGCTGGCCGACCGCCTGGTCGCCGATCACGCGGACGTCGACGTCGTGCACGCCCTCGACGTCGTCGCGGCGGCAGCGGCGCTCGCGGCCCGGCGCGACACCGGCGCCCGGGTGGTGGTGAGGGCGCAGCCCGGCCTGCTCCCCGCCGTCGGCCCGGTGCGCGTGCTCTGGCCGCTGGTGCTGCGTGCCGCCGACGCCGTCCTGACCCCCACGGCGGCGGACGCCCGGGCGGCGATCGCCCTCGGCGCCCCCGGCGAGAGGGTCGTGCGGTGCGTCGACGGCGCGCTCGCGGCGGCGGCCGAGTGCGCCGAGGTCGACCCGGTGGTCGACGAGACCCGTTCGGAGAACTACCTCCTCACGCTGTCGGGCGCGCCGCAGGACGAGCGGTTGCAGCACGAGCTGGTGCGTGCCGTCGTCGCCGGGAACGACCGCCTGGTGGTGGCCAGCCCGTCGGCGCGCGACCGGGCCTCCCGCGCGGCGCTGCGCCGTCTGGCCCGGTCGTACGGCGTCGAGGACAGGCTCGAGCTGGTCGGCACGGTGGATCGGGCGGCCATGTTCGACCTCGTCGACCGCTGCCAGGCGCTGGTGGCGACCCGCCCCGACCCCTCGTGCGGATTGGCGTCCCTGGTGGCGATGCACCGGGCCCGGCCCGTGATCGCCGTCGCGGGAGCCATCGCCGAGGAGGTGCTGGTGGACGGCGTCACCGGCCGGGTGGTCGACCCCTCGGTGCCGTACGAGCTGGCTGCGGCGGTCGAGGAGCTGGCAGGGACCCGGTTCCGCCGGCTCGCCTGGGGCGTGGCCGGCCGCGACCGCGTGACGTCGTGCTTCGCGCCGGACCAGGTGGCGCGAGAGCTGACGCGAGCGCACCTGATCGCGGCCGCCTGAGGCAGAAGGGTTCTCGTCGGGCGACAGCACGCGCTGCGGTCGCGGCCCGAGGCCAGCCGTGGTGTCCTTGAGGTCGATGGTCGAGCCACCCGCCGTCGTCCTCCGCCCCCCTCCGGAGCGCCCGATGGCCGAGCCGTCTCACCCCCCGGTCGTGATCGACCTGCGCGAGCCGCAGCCGGATCACGACCGCCCCGACCCCGAGCGGCTGGTGACCGAGCACCTCTCCCTCGCGCGTGCCCTGGCGCACCGGTACCGCGACCGCGGCGAGCCGATGGACGACCTCGTGCAGGTGGCCTGCCTGGGCCTGGTCAAGGCGGCGAACCAGTACGTCCCCAGGCAGGGGTCCGGCTTCACCGCCTACGCCGTGCCGACGATCACCGGCGAGCTCCGTCGGCACTTCCGTGACCACGGCTGGGACGTGCGGCCGCCACGACGGCTGCAGGAGCTGCGCGCCCGCGCCCGCGCGGCCGACCACGACCTGCTCCAGTCGCTCGGGCGGACCCCGACGCGCGAGGAGCTCGCCACCCATCTCGGCGTCGCCCCTGCGGAGCTCGACGAGCTGAGGGTGGCGTCCGAGGGCTACGACGCCATGTCGCTGGACGCGCCGCCACCCGGGGCCGCCCCCGGTGAGTGGGCCGGAGCCGACTCGGTGGCCGACCTGCACCCCGCCGAGGACGTCGACGGCGTCCCGGTCGGCGACCTGCTCGACGCCCAGGCGGTGCGACCGCTGCTCGAGCAGCTGACCGACCGGGAGATGCTGATCCTGGCACTGCGCTACCACGGCGGCTGGACCCAGCAGCAGATCGCCGAGCGCATCGGCGTCACCCAGATGCAGGTGTCCCGCCTCATCTCCCAGCTCCTGGGTCGGCTGCGCGACCAGGTCTCGGCGCAGGAGCCTCCCGCCGTCACGCAGGAGCGGGTCTCCTCGGTCTGAACGCACGTCGGCGGACGGACCCGACCGCCGAGCGCATGAACCGGACGCGAGCGGTTAGCCCCCAGGGGTGGAGCGCTCGACCGACGACGCATCCCCCATGACGAGAGTCGCGCCGCGCGGTGCGAGGCCGCGGGCACGGGCTCTCGGACCACCACTCGGGGACACACCAAGGAAGGGCAGAGATGACCCAGACGGCATCCGACGCCGGCCAGCACGTGGCCGGCGTCGCCAGGGACCAGGCGGCAGAGGTCGCCAGCACGACCAAGCGTGAGGCGCAGGACCTGTTGCGTCAGAGCAGGTCCCAGGTCTACGACCAGACCTCGCAGCAGCAGCGCAAGGTGGCGGACGGCGTTCGGACCATCTCCGAGGAGCTGCGCGAGATGGCCGACAGCGCGTCGTCCGGCACCGCGTCCGACCTCGTCAGCGAGGTCGCCCGCCGCGCCGGCGACATGGCGCAGTGGCTCGAGCGCGAGCCGTCGGAGGTGCTGGAGGACGTGAAGGGCTTCGCCCGTCGTCGCCCCGGCGCCTTCCTCGCCATCGCGCTCGGTGCCGGCCTCGTGGCCGGACGCCTCGGACGCAGCCTGCAGGCCGAGCACAGCGACCAGCAGGACGCGACCCCGCGCACGACGCCGACCACCACGCCGGCCACCACGCCGGCCACCACGCCGGCTCCGTCGGCGGCGGCGTTCACCGGTGCCGGCAACGGCACCGCCGACCCGCTGGCCCCGTACGACCCCGCGCGGACGCAGGGGACCGGGACGCTCTCCGGCACGCCCGGCGTGTCCGGCCCCGGTGCGGGCACCGCGTCCGCTCCGCGTGAGGGCCTGTCCGGCCCCTACGACGACCCGCTGCGATGAGCGCGACGACCGGTGGTGCCCGACCGGGCACCGACCACGCCGCGCCGGGTGACGGCCGTTCGATCGGCGAGCTCCTGGGCCAGGTGACCACGGACATGTCCGACCTGGTGCGCCAGGAGATCGCCCTCGCCAAGGCGGAGGCCCGTGAGTCCGGCGTCCGCGCCTCCAAGGCGGCGGGCATGTTCTCAGGCGCCGCGGTGGCCGGGCAGCTGTTCCTGGTCTTCGTGTCGGTCGCCGTCTGGTGGGGGCTCGGCAACGCGATCGGACGTGGCTGGTCCGGCCTGGTCGTGGCCCTCGTGTGGGCCGTCGTCGCGGGCGTCCTCGCACTGAACGGGAAGAAGAAGCTGGAGCAGGTCAAGGGCCTGCCCCGCACGAGCGAGACCCTCAAGAAGGTCCCGCCGGCGGCCAAGGGACACGAGGAGCAGAACCGATGAGCAGCAACGACCCGGAGCAGATCCGCGCCGAGATCGAGCGGACCCGGCAGAACCTGAGCGACGACGTGAACGCGCTCACCCACGAGGCGAAGCCGTCGACGATCACCAAGCGCCAGGTGGGCAGGGTGCGCGGCGCGGTGAGCCGCGCCAAGGACGCGGTGATGGGCACGGCGTCCGACGCCGGTCACTCGGTCATGGGGACGACGTCGAGCACGCGCCACTCGGCGTCCGGTGCAGCGTCCGGCGCGGCGTCGTCGGTGACCTCGACCGTCGGCGACACCGTGAGCAGCGTGGGTGACGCCGTGGCGTCGGCGCCGCAGGCGGCGACCCGGCAGGCGCGGGGCAACCCGGTCGCTGCCGGGCTGGTGGCCTTCGGCATCGGTGCCCTGGTGGCGTCGCTGGCCCCGGCGAGCGAGAAGGAGAAGGAGCTGGCGAGCAGCGCCAAGGACGCCGCCGCACCGTTGGCGCACAAGGCCCAGGAGGCGGCCAAGGACGTCGTCGAGCAGCTGAAGGAGCCGGCGCAGGAGGCCGTGCAGAACGTCAAGGACAGCACGAAGGACGCGGCCGGCACCGTCAAGGACGAGGGCACCTCGACCGCGAAGGACGCGGCCGACGACATCCGCTCGTCCGGCGACCGCACGCAGCAGCAGTACTCGCAGCCGGGGCAGTCCTCGATCTGAGGCGGCCGTCGCTCTGAGGCACGCGGTATCCGGACCCGGGAGGCGGTGACGCCTCCCGGGTCCTGCTGCGTCCGGTGGTCAGGGCCGGCGGCGGTGGCTGACGGGTCCCCGACGCGCGAGCTCGCGCAGCTCGCCCCTGACCCGGCGAGCCCGCAGGGGTGGGCTCGTCCCGGCCGCACCGTCGCGCATGCCGCTGACCACCTCGTCGACCACCTGGCGTGCCGATCGTGACGGCGTCCACCCGAGCAGGTCGCGGGCACGGGAGGAGTCCAGCAGCGGCACCTGCTGGGCCAGGGCGACCCAACCGGCGTCCAGCGGCTGGATCCGGGCCCGCCAGGACAGGTCGGCCGCGCGTCGCAGCGCGCCGAACGGCACGTGGACCAGGCGCGCACCGAGCGCGCCGGCGACGTCCTGGGCCGTGGCGGGCTCGTCGGCCGCGAGGTTGAACGCGCCGGGTTCGCGGGCGTCGAGCGCGCGCACGACCGCCTCGGCCACGTCGTCGGCGTGCACGACCGGGACGGAGAACCCGCGGTCGAGCGGCAGCACGGGCACCGACCTCAGTGCCATCGCGGGCAGGAGCACCGGCGCGCCGTACCGAAGGAGCTCGCTCGCCGCCGCTGCCTGACCGACGAGACCGGGCCGCAGCCGGGTGATCACCGGGGCGGGGCGTCGGGCCTCGTGCTGGTCGAGCAGGCGCTCCGCGGCGACCTTGTCACCGCTGTAGCCGGAGCCGTCGACGCCGGTGGTCGGCCAGCTCTCGTCGACGGGCTCCAGGCCCAGGCGGGGGGCGTAGGCGCCCACGGACGACGCGTGCACGAGGTGCGGCACGCCTGCGGCGCGGGCGGCGGCCAGGACCCGTCCCGTGCCGCCCACCCCGAGGCGGGTGAGGTAAGCCAGGTCGTGCGACGGCTGGAAGCCCCACGCCAGGTGCACCACCGCGTCGGCCCCGCGCACGGCGTCGTCGAGCGGCCGGGCGCTGTAGCGGTCGCTGAGGTCCGCCGCCACCCACCGGACGGCGTCGTAGGGGTGGCCGGCGTCCGGCGCCGGCGGTCGCCTCACCACCCCGACCACGTCGTCGCCCCGGCCGACGAGGCGCCGGAGCACCGCTGTACCGATGTTCCCGGAGGCTCCGGTGACCACGACCCGCATGCCTGCCTGCTACCCGGCGCGCAGGACCGCAAACGGTCGGACGCCGCCCGGCCGCATACGGCGGGTCCCGCTGGGTAGGGCGCTGGTGGCGTCGCCGTCCCGGGCGGCTCCCTCGGAGGAAGGCAGACGATGTCACCAGCAGGCAGCAAGCCCACCGATCCCGGCGTGCCCGGCCCGGAGCCGGCTGCGCTCGCCGAGCCCACCGAGCCGCGGGAGCCGTTGCCGACCAAGGCCGGGCACCGTGGTGCGGAGCAGGTCTCGCCGACCGGGACGCCGACCGGCGCACCGGACGAGAGCCGGGCCCAGTCCGGCGCCTACCTGACGACGTCGACGGGCGCACGCCTGCGCGACACCGACCACTCCCTCAAGGCCGGACGCGCGGGGTCCGACCCTGCTGCAGGACCACCACCTGCGCGAGAAGCTCACCCACTTCGACCACGAGCGGATCCCGGAGCGGGTCGTGCACGCACGCGGTGCGGCGGCGCACGGCATCTTCCGTTCCTACGGCACCGCGGCAGCGGTCACGCCGCGCCGGGTTCCTGCAGGCGGACGTCGAGACGCCGGTGTTCGTGCGCTTCTCCACCGTCCTCGGATCGCGCGGGTCGGCCGACACGGTCCGCGACACCCGGGGTTTCGCGACGAAGTTCTACACCGACGAAGGGACCTTCGACCTCGTCGGCAACAACATCCCGGTGTTCTTCATCCAGGACGCCATCAAGTTCCCCGACGTCATCCACGCCGGCAAGCCGCACCCGGACCTCGAGATCCCGCAGGCGCAGAGCGCCCACGACACGTTCTGGGACTTCGTCTCCCTCCACACCGAGGCCCAGCACCACACCATCTGGAACATGTCCGACCGGGGCATCCCGCGGTCGTACCGGACGATGGAGGGCTTCGGCGTCCACACCTTCCGCCTGGTCGACGCCGAGGGCGGGACCACCCTGGTGAAGTTCCACTGGAAGCCGCGGCTGGGCGTCCACTCGCTGGTGTGGGAGGAGGCGCAGCTGGCTGCCGGCAAGGACCCCGACTTCCACCGCCGCGACCTCGCGGTCGCGATCGAGACGGGCGCGTACCCCGAGTACGAGCTGGGGATCCAGACCTTCCCCGACACCGACGACCAGACTGTTCGAGGGCATCGACCTGCTCGACCCGACCAAGCTCGTCCCGGAGGAGCTCGCCCCGGTGCAGCCGGTCGGGTCTGCTGCGCGCTGGACGCCAACCCGCGCAACTACTTCGCGGAGACCGAGCAGGTGGCCTTCCACGTCGGCAACCTCGTCCCCGGCATCGACGTCACCGACGACCCGCTGCTGCAGGGCCGGCTGTTCTCCTACCTCGACACCCAGCTCACGCGCCTCGGCGGGCCGAACTTCAACCAGCTGCCGATCAACCGGCCGCACGCACCGGTCAACGACATGCTCCGCGACGGCTACCACCAGACCGCCGACCACGCCGGCGTCGCGCCGTACCGGCCGAACTCCCTCGACGGCGGCTGCCCGTTCGTCGCCGGCGCCGGCGACCGCCCGTTCGTCGACGTGCCGCAGGTCGTGGCCGAGGGGGTCAAGGAGCGCGAGAACCCGGCCTCCTACGACGACCACTTCAGCCAGGCGCGGCATGTTCTGGCTCAGCCTGTCGCCGGTCGAGCAGCTGCACACCGTCAGCGGCGTACACCTTCGAGCTCGCCAAGGTGCTACGAGCAGGCCGTCAAGGAGCGTCAGCTGCATCGCCCTCGCCAACATCGACGAGAGCCTGTGCGCCGCGGTCGCCGCGGGTCTCGGCCTGCCGGCCCCGGCGGCCACGGTGCCGCTCGGCCGACGTGGCGCCGAGCCCGGCGCTCTCCCAGGTGGGCGGCACCTGGCCGGTCGACGGTCGCGTGGTCGGGATCGTCGCCGACGAGGACAGCGACCTCGGGCGAGGTCTCGGCCGCGCGCGACCGGGTGCTCGAGGCCGGCATGGTGCCGCTCGTGATCGGTCCGCACGGCGGCGTGATCGACGGGCCGGGCGGGCCGGTGACCGTGCAGCGCACGTTCGTCACCGTCAGCTCTGTCGAGGTCGACGCGGTGGTGGTCGCGGGTGCACCGACGCCCGCGCCGGGCGCCGAGCCCGACCTGGACGCGAAGGCGGGCGCCCCCGGCGCTCCCCACGTGGACCCGCGGATCAGCCTCCTGGTCAACGAGGCATTCCGGCACGGCAAGGCGATCGGTGGCTGGGGCGAGGTCGGTGCGGTCCTTGCCGCCGCCGGCGTCGACGTCGCGGCCCCCGGTGTGGTCGTGGCCGACGGGAGCCAGGACGTCCTCATCGCGCTGGAGGGCCTGCTCGCGGCCCACAGGTCGTGGGAGCGGTTCTCCGAGGGCGCTCTCTAGGAAGGGGTCTGGGTCCGGTCCGTGAGCACCGCGAGGGTCACGGTTCCCGGCAGCTCAGCCGCGACGGCGTCTGTGCAGGTCCTCCACCAGCGGGGTCAGCTCGTCGGACGGGCCGTCGACCTCGACGAGAGGCGCCACCTCCCGGACCGCGAGGGGGCGCACCGGCCCCGGCGGGTCGCCCGCGGCCGACCGCCACCTCACCATCTGCTCCGTCGAGGTGGCGTAGACGATGCGTCCCAGCCCGACCCACGCGTGCGCCGCCGCGCACATCGCGCAGTGCTCACCCGAGGTGTAGACGGTGGCCGCCGCACGCTCCTCCCGCGGCACGTGGCGGGCCGCCCACTGCGCCAGCGCGAGCTCGGGGTGCGCGGTCTCGTCGCCGTCGCCCTCGCGGTTGTGGTCCTCGTGCAGCACCACGCCGGTGCCGCTCACGAGCACCGAGCCGAACGGCTGGTGGCCGGCGCCGAGCGCGACCTCGGCCAGCTCCACGCACCGTCGCAGGTGCCGCAGGTCCTCCTCGTCCACGGTCGCAGCATCCCCTTCCGGGCGGGGGACCGCCAGTCCCGGCACAGCGCGCCAGCCGGCAAGGGGCTCGGACGGGGTGCGTCGCACCGTGGTGAAGCGGCTGCCGGTGTGCCGAGCGTCGTCGTGCTCGCGTGCGCGGCCTGCTCCGGTGCAGGGGGACGACGCCGAGCGTCCGGGCGTGCACGGTCCGATGCTCACGGTCGGGACCACCGGCCCGCCGCCGGGCGACTACCGGGTCGCGACGCACTGCTCGGCGACGCCGGTCGAACCGGCGTGCCGGGCTTCCTCACCGTGACCGGCTGAGCCGCCAGGCTCGACGCGCTCAGAGCTCGCGGACGGTGCCGCCCTCGACGTGCCAGCGGCGGGTGAGCTCGACGGCCTCGAGCAGGCGGCGGTCGTGCGACACCAGCAGCAGCGTGCCCCGGTAGGCGGCCAGGGCCTCCTCGAGCTGCTCGATGGCGGGCAGGTCGAGGTGGTTGGTCGGCTCGTCGAGCACCAGCACGTTGACGCCTCGGCCCTGCAGCAGCGCCAGCGCCGCACGGGTGCGCTCGCCGGGGGACAGCGAGCCCACCGGCCGGGTCACGTGGTCCCCGCGCAGCCCGAACTTGGCCAGGAGGGTGCGCACCTCGGCGGTGACCACGTCGGGCACCTCGGCCTCGAACGCGTCCGCGAGGGTGCGGCCGGGGTCGCCGGACAGCACCGTCCGCGCCTGGTCGACCTCGCCGAGCGCGACGGACGACCCCCACGACCGCGCGCCGTCGTCGAGGACCTCCCGGCCGAGCAGCGCGCGCAGCAGGGTGGTCTTGCCCCCGCCGTTCGGACCCGTCACGCCGATGCGGTCGCCCGCGTCGACCTGGAGGCTCACCGGGCCGAGCACGAAGTCGCCGTGCCGCACCACGCGTCGCGCAGCGTCGCCACCACCGAGCTCGACCGCGGCGCCTCGCCGATGGTCAGCTGCAGCCGCCACTCCTTGCGCGGCTCCTCGACCTCGGTGAGCCGGGCGATCCGCGACTCCATCTGGCGCACCTTGCGCGCCTGCTTCTCGCTCGACTCGGTCTGCGCGGCGCGCCGGTTCTTGTCGTTGTCCGGGCTCCGGCGCATCGCGTTGCGCACGCCCTGCGACGACCACTCCCGTTGCCGCCGAGCGCGTCCCACCAGGTCGGCCTTGGTGGCCGCGAACTCCTCGAAGTCCTCGCGCGCGTGCCGCCGCCGGACCTCGCGCTCGTCGAGGTACGCCTCGTAGCCGCCGTCGACGAGCACGACCGCGTCCTGCGCGAGGTCGAGCTCGACGACCGTGGTCACGCACCGGGAGAGGAACTCCCGGTCGTGCGAGACCAGCACCGCGCCGCCGCGGAGGCCCTGCACGAACGCCTCCAGCCGCGCGAGGCCGTCGAGGTCGAGGTCGTTCGTCGGCTCGTCGAGCAGCACGACGTCGAACCGGCTGAGCAGCAACGCGGCCAGGGCCACCCGTGCGGCCTGCCCGCCGGACAACCCCGTCATCAGCGCGTCGACGTCCAGCGGAAGGCCCAGGTCGGCCAGGACCTGCGGCAGCCGGTCGTCGAGATCGGCTGCCCCCGAGGCCATCCAGCGGTCGAAGGCCACGGCGTACCGGTCGTCCGCGCCCGGCTCGCCCGACCCCAGCTGCTCGGCCGCGGCCTCCATCTGCGTCGTCGCCCACGCGGCACCCGTGCGGCGCGCCACGTGGTCCGCGACGGTCTCGCCGGCGACCCGCTCGTGCTCCTGGGGCAGCCAGCCCACGAAGGCGTCCGGCGGGGTGGTGCTCACCGTCCCCGCCAGCGGCACGTCGACCCCGGCGAGCAGCCGCAGCAGCGTCGACTTGCCCGCGCCGTTCGCACCCACGACGCCGATCACGTCGCCCGGGGCGACGGTGAGCGACAGGTCGTGGAACAGGGTGCGGTGGGCGTGCCCGCCTGCGAGGTCCTTCGCCACCAGCGTCGCCGTCACGTCCCCATCGTCCCGTACCGCGCCGTGACCGCCGGCGCGGCCCTGGTGGTCCGGGGGTGCTGGTGCTGCCGGTGTGCTGGGAATCCGCTGCCGCGGCGCCGGTCAGGGCAGCGGCTGCCAGTCCGGCTGGTAGCCGTTCGCCTGGATCTGCTTGCGCGAGGCGCCCTTGATCGTCGCCGTCCAGATCGTGGGGGCCCCCCGGACCGTCCGGACGAAGACCATGTTCTTGCCGTTGGGTGACGGGGCGCCCGCCTTGTCGCCCTGCTGGGAGACGAAGCCCGGGGTAGTCCAGGAACACGCGGGGGTTCGGCGCGCCGGGGAACTCGCCCTCGTCGACGGTCGACCACCCGAGGACGCCGTTGGGGACGTAGTTCACGTCGCTCCACTCCTGGTAGCCGCAGCAGTCACCCCCGGTGATCCAGATGACCTCGTCCTGGCGCACGCCGGTCGCGGCGTTGGCCGCGGTCGCGCCACGCATCCCGTGCACCAGGTGCATCCCGGTGTCGGGGCTGTCCTGGGAGTCGCCGTTCACGATCGCGAGGTCGTCCCCGTCCGGGGACCACGACATCGCGGTCCCGGGGTAGGCCGTGATCGGCTCGTAGAACCTCCACCCGCTGCCGCCGTCCTGATAGGTCTGCAGCAACCCCGGCGACCCGAACGGGGCCGTCGAGCGGACGAGGAAGACGTAGTTGCCCTCGACGTCGCGGGGCTCCTGCTCGGGGAAGCAGCTCGGGGAGCAGGACGGGGTGAACGCGTACCTGCCCTGCTGCGCGAAGGCGAGGGTCCTCCCGTCAGGCGACCAGACCGCAGCGGTGGCGACCGTCCCGCTCGTGGTGACCTTCTTCTTGTTCGTGCCCGTGGCGCTCATCACGAAGACGTTCTTGCGGCCGGCCGCGTCCTCCTGGACGTAGGCGATCCGCTTGCCGTCCGGGCTCCACCTCGGCCGGTAGTTCCGGCCCGCGGTCGTGAGCTGCTTCACCGAGCCGCCGGCCTTGGTCATCGTGTAGATCTGGTTCGCCCGGACGAACGCGATCTTCCCCTCGCTCCCGAGCGCGGTGGCGTTGCCCGGCGCGGCGAGGAGACCTCCGACCAGCGCGACCAGCACGGCGACCCACGTGATCCTGCGCACGATGCCCACCCCCAACGCCGCGCGGCGTCGCGCGGTCGGTCCCGACCGTAGGCAGAGCCGGACGGGGGCGGAAGGGGCACGGGCGCTTCTCGGCCCGAACGGCCGTCGGGGATCGACCGAACGGCCGATCCCGGGGCTCCCACGTCACGAGCGGCATCGGACCCGCGCGGGGGTCGCACCGCGGTGGGGCGGAGCGAGCAGCGTGCCGGAGCGGTCCGCGTCCGGCGGCCCTAGGCTCGTTCCATGACCGAGCGGCAGCCCGTGGAGTGCTGGCTCACCGACATGGACGGCGTCCTCGTGCACGAGGGCACCGCGCTGCCGGGGGCGTCCGACTTCATCGACCGGCTGGTCGCCCGCGAGCGCCGGTTCCTGGTGCTGACGAACAACTCGATCTACACCCCGCGCGACCTCGCGGCACGGCTGCGGGCGAGCGGGCTGGTGGTGCCGGAGGAGTCGATCTGGACCTCGGCCCTGGCGACGGCCCAGTTCGTCTCCGACCAGGTCCCGGACGGGTCGGCGTACGTGATCGGCGAGGCCGGCCTGACGACCGCCCTGCACGAGGTCGGCTACGTGATGACCGACACCGACCCCGACTACGTGGTGCTGGGGGAGACCCGCACGTACTCGTTCGAGGCGATCACGCGCGCCATCCGGCTCGTGGAGTCCGGTGCCCGCTTCATCTCCACCAACCCCGACCCGACCGGGCCGTCGGCCGAGGGCCCGCTGCCCGCCACCGGCGCCGTGGCGGCCCTCATCACCCGGGCCACGGGCGCGGAGCCGTACGTGATCGGCAAGCCGAACCCGATGATGTTCCGGTCGGCGATGGACCGGATCGACGCGCACTCGGCGACCACCGCGATGGTGGGCGACCGGATGGACACCGACGTCGTCGCCGGCATCGAGGCCGGTCTGGAGACGACCCTCGTCCTGACGGGCTCGACCCGCCGCGACCAGGTCGACCGGTTCCCGTACCGCCCGACGCGGATCGTCGACTCGATCGCCGACCTCGTCGACCTGGTCTGACCGGGTGCCGTCGACCGACCGGGACACCGTGCCGTGGCGGGAGGTGCTGCGTCGCCTCCCGCGCGCCACCACCGCCGCCCTCCGCGGACCCGACGTGCCGCTCCACGGCGCCGCCCTCACCTTCTACGCCGCTCTCGCGCTCGTGCCGACCCTCCTGGTCGCCGCCCGGCTCGCGGCGCTGCTGGTCGGGCCGGACCGGATGCGCGAGCTCTCGGCGTCCCTCGAGGACGCGCTGCCGCAGGCGGTCGACGCCGGGCCGGTGGCCCGCTCCCTGATCGAGAGCGGGATCGACCTCGGGCTGCTCGGCGTCGTCGTCGCCGTGCTCCCGGCCAGCCTGTACGGGGAGGGCCTGCGCCGGGCCTGCGCCTCGCTCGGCGGGGTCGACGGCGGCCGGTTCGCCGGCTGGCGCGGACGGCTCGGCGCGCTGCCGGTGGTGGTCGTCGCACCCGGCCTGCTCGTCGGCGTCCTCGCCGTGACGCCGCTGCTGGCCGACCTGCTCGGCACGGGTCCTGCCCGGACCGCGCTCGGTACCTACATCGGTCTCAACGTCACCTGGATCGCCCTCAGCGTGGTGCTGGCGTGGGTCTTCGTCGCGGTGGTGCCGGACGCGCCGCCGCCGCGTCAGGCCGTCGCGGGGGCGGTGGTCACCGCCGCGTTCGTGGCCGGTTTCCTGCAGGGTTTCGTGCTGTTCCTGTCGCTGCCCCTCGACCTCGGGCTGCCCTTCGGCGGACTCACGGGGGTGGGTGCCGCCGTGGCTGTGATGCTGTGGCTCTGGGTGCTCCACCTCGTCGTGCTCGTCGGCTGGGTGGCCACCCGCCAGGCGGGGCGGCTGCGGTCCGGCGTGCGCGGTGACGGACCCGAACGTATGATCGAACCGTGACCGAGAACCAGCCCGTCACGGGCAGCCCCGAGAAGGACCCGCAGGAGTGGACCACCGGCGACGAGCCGGTCACCGGTCCGCAGCTGAGCTACCTGGAGACCCTGGCCCGCGAGGCGGGCGAGGACGTCCCGGCCGACCTGACCAAGGCGGGCGTCCGAGCTCATCGACGAGCTGCAGCAGCGGACGGGCCGCGGCGCGTCCTGACCCGCGCGTCGTCGACGGGCGCTCAGCCCATCAGCCGACCGACGAACAGCAGGCTGGTGACCAGGACGACGAGCACGATCGCGGCGGCGACGAAGAACGGTGCCTTGCTGCGCCCACCGGCGCCAGGCGTGGTGCGGCCGCCGGCTCCGCCGGTGTCGCCCGTCCCCGAGTCCGGTGGGGTCTCGCCGGGCGGGACCCCGCCGCCTGGCTCGAGGCCGGTGGCGAGGGACGGGTCGGGGTCGCGCGGTCCGCTGCTCATCCACCCACCCTGCGCCCCCGTCGACCCCCTCGCACGCCGACGAGCACCGCGCCGGCCGTGCGCGCGGTGAGCAGCCCGTCGCCGAGGCCGACCTCCACCAGGGAGTCGAACACGTGCCGGTCGCGCGCTGCGGCGGCGATGCCCGCGTCGACCACCCGCGGCGAGCGGGTGAGCGCGGCCACGACGTCGGTGCCGCGCAGGTGGCGCCCGAGGGCCCGCCGCAGGGCCGTCCGGTAGGCGCGTCCGGGGTCGGTGCCGCCGGCCACCGCCGCCTCGCCGGCCAGCCGGCCCGAGAGCACGGCGTAGTAGATCCCCTCGCCCGTCAGGGGGTTGATCAGGCCGGCGGCGTCACCGGCGAGCAGCACCCGGCCGTCGGGCTGGCGGGCGCGGCCGGTGCTCAGCGGCAGCAGGTGCGCGCGCCACCGCTGCGCCCCGTCGCCCGCGCCGGGCAGCAGCAGGTCGAGCCGCTGCAGCAGGTCGGCCCGGGTCAGCTCGCGGCCGGGCGACAGCACCTCGCCGTACCCCACGTTGGCCGTGCCGTCGCCGACCGGGAACGACCACGCGTAGGCCGGCCACGACGTGGGCGCGAACGTGATCACCTGCGCCGCAGCGCGTTCGGCGGCGACGGGTGCGTAGCCGCGGATCGCGACGGCCGTCCTGCGCCGCGCGTGCACGTCGCCGACCGCCCGGCGCAGCACCGACCCGGCGCCGTCGGCGGCCACGACGACGCGCGCGCGCAGGCTCCCGTCGAGCACCACGTCGGCGCCCTGCCGCTCGACCGTCCGCACCCGGTGCCGGCGCAGCTCGGCCCCTCGCTCGCACCGCAGCTCGCACGATCCGCTCGTCGAGCACCGCCCGCGGCACCACGTGCGCGGGACGGGCCATGTCGCCGGCCACCGCCGGACCCGCGGGGCGACCGAGCTCCAGCCGACGCACGGGCGGGTACCCGTCGGTGAGTCCGTGCACGCCGAGGTCGGCGAGCACGTCGACCGCGTGGGGCGCGATGCCGTCGCCGCAGGACTTGTCGCGCGGGAAGTCGTCGCGGTCGAGGACCAGCACCCGGGCGTCCGGACGGCGGGCGAGCGCGGCGATCGCGGCCGTGCTGCCGGCCGGTCCGCCGCCGACGACCACGAGGTCCCAGGTCGCGCTCACCCGGGCGTGCTCACCCGAGTGCCGGCGGCAGCTCGTCCGGGCGCGGCCGTCGGCCAGCGCGACGGGTCCGCCCCGAGCGCCACGAGCTGGGCCACCTGCTCGGCGCACCAGGGCGACACCGCGCGCGACCCGTCGAGCACCCCGGCGGCGAACGCGGTCCAGGGTTCCCACCGCGCGTCCTCGACCTCGGTGGGGTCCGGCAGCAGGTCGTCGCCGACCGCGCGGGCCACGAGCACCGGGCAGATCTCGTTCTCCACCACGCCGTCCATCTCGGCGCGGTAGCGGAACCGCGGCAGCACCACGCGGGCGTCGGCGAGGCGCAGCCCGAGCTCCTGCTCGGCGCGGCGGGTGGCGGCGCCGACGAGGTCCTCGCCGGGGCCGGGGTGGCCGCACACGGTGTTGGTCCACACGCCGGGGAAGGTGCGCTTGCCGAGGGCGCGGCGGGTGACGAGCAGCCGGCCCCGCGCGTCGAGCACGTACGCCGAGAACGCCAGGTGCAGCGGCGTGTCCTCGTGGTGCACGAGCGCCTTGTCCATCGTCCCGGTGGCGTGCCCCCGGTCGTCGAGCAGCACCACCACCTCCGGCGTCTCGCGGGCGGTCGCAGTCACGACGCCACGCGCCGTGGTCGCGCGTGCAGCGGGCGACGCCGGCCGCGCGAGCTCGCGCACCGCCGCGCCGAAGACGGCAGGCAGCAGCCTGGCCGCCGGGACGATCACCCGCCGCACGGGGGGCAGCCGGGTCGCCTGCACCAGGCCGCCGGTGAGGGCCGCGTACCGGCGGTTGGCCGTCCGCCACGCCGGCTCGTACCGGGCGGGGTCGTCGTGCAGCACGGCCTCGACGGCGCAGCGAGCCTGCACCAGACCGAGGGCGACCCCCTCGCCGGTGAGGGCGTCCACGTAGCCGGCCGCGTCGCCGACGAGCAGCACCCGCCCGCTGACCCGGCGGGACGACCGCTGCCGCAGAGGTCCGGCGCCCAGGGTCCCACCCACGTGCTCCGCACCGACGAGACGGCCTGCGAGGGAGGGGAACTGGGTGACGAGCAGGTCGAACCCGGCGCGCTCGCGGGTCAGGAGGGCGACGCCGACGAGGTCGTCGGCCACCGGCGTCACGTACGCCTCGGCGGTGGGTCCCCAGTGCACCTGCACGTGGTCGTCCCACGGCGCCAGGCGCAGGTGCCGCCGCAGGCCGTGGCGCGACGACGACGAGCGCACCGGGCGGTCGAGCCCGAGCTGCTTGCGCACGGGGGAGTGCAGCCCGTCGGCCGCCAGCAGGTAGCGCGACCGCAGCGGCTCGGCGCCCTCCAGCCGCACCGCCACGCCGTCGTCGTCCTGCTGCACCGCGGTCGCGGTCGCCCGCACCACCGGGACCCCGGCCGCGGTGACGGCCGCGCCGAGGGAACGGGCCAGCGCCGTCCGGCGCACCCCTCGTCCGTCGCCGTGGCCGAAGGGGACCGCGACGTCGCGCCGTCCGTCGGTGTACCGGATGCCGACCAGCGGCCGGCCGGGCACCTCGACGCCGAGCTGCTCGAGCTCGCGCAGCCCGCCCGGCATGAGGCCCTCGCCGCAGGCCTTGTCGACCGGGGGCGTGCGTCGCTCGACCACGACGACCGACAGCCCCGCACGCGCGGCCCGCAGCGCCGCGGCCAGGCCGACCGGCCCGCCGCCGACGACCACGAGGTCGGTCGCGGGGGTGCTCACGCGGCGGCCCCGGCCAGTGCGCGGTCCTCGACCCGGATCCGGGTCCGCAGCAGCACGGCGTTCAGCACGGTGAAGGCCGTGGCCGTGATCCACGCGGTGTGCACGAGCGGCAGCGCCACGCCCTCCACCACCACGGCGACGTAGTTCGGGTGCCGCAGGAACCGGTACGGGCCGCGGGTGACGAGCTCGTCGCCGGGGACCACCAGGACGCGGGTGGACCAGTGCCGCCCCAGCGAGGTGATGCACCACCACCGCAGCGCCTGCGACGCCACGGCCAGCGCGAGCGCCGTCCAGCCGAGCGCGGGGTGGAACACCCGGCCGAGCAGCCACACCTCGAGCAGCGCACCGACGAGGAACCCGGTGTGCAGCAGCACCATCGCCGGGTAGTGCGCCTGCCCGTGCTCGACGCCGCCGCGCGCCAGCGCCCACGCCACGTTGCGCCGGGTCAGCAGCAGCTCGGCCAGCCGCTCCAGGCCGACCAGCAGCACCAGGACGGTGAACCACTCCTGCGAGCCCATCACGCACCCGGTTCCGGCGACGTCGCGCCGCCGGATGCGCGCAGCAGCACGGTCTCCAGGCAGAACCCCGGGCCCATCGCCATCAGCACCCCGTGCGTCCGGGCGGCGGGCGCGTGGTCGCGCAGGGTGTCCTCGAGCACGTGCAGCACCGACGCCGACGACAGGTTGCCGATCCGGTCGAGCGAGGCCCAGGTGACGCCGAGCGCCTCGCGCGGCACCTCGAGCGCCGTGGCGAGGGCCTCGAGCACCTTCGGGCCGCCGGGGTGGGCCACCCACCACGCCACGTCCGCCCGGGTGAGGTCGCTCTCGGCGAGGAACCGGTCCACGTCGTCGCCGACGTGGCTGCGGACGAGCTCGGGCACCTCGACGCCGAGCACGACCTTGAGGCCGCCCGAACCGACGTCCCAGCCCATCGCCCGCTGCGTGCCGGGGTAGAGGCGGCTCCGGCTCGCGAGCACCTCCGGCCCGGCGTCGCCCCGGTCGGCGCCGGTCATCACGACCGCCGCGGCCCCGTCGCCGAACAGGCCGGTGGCCACCAGGTTCGCCGGCGAGGTGTCGTCGCGCTGCAGGGTGAGGCTGCACAGCTCCACCGCGAGCAGCACCGCGACGTGCCCCGGGTGCCCGACGAGGTGGTCGTGCAGCCGGGCGACGCCGGCCGCCCCGGCCACGCAGCCGAGCCCGAACAGCGGGACGCGGCGGACGTCCTCCCGCATCCCGACCGCTGCGGCGACGCGGGCGTCGATCGACGGCACTGCCAGCCCGGTGACGGTCGTGGACATCACGACGTCGACGTCCTGGGGCGTGAGGCCGGCGTCGGCCAGGGCCAGGAGCAGCGCCTCGGACGCGAGATCGACCGCGACCCGGAGGAACTCGTCGTTGGCCTTGCCGAAGTCGTCGAGCGAGGCGTAGCGCTCCAGCGGCAGGGCGAGGTGCCGGGTGCTGACGCCGGCGTTGGCGTGCAGCCGCTGCAGCGCCGCCACCTGGTGCCCGGTGACCCCGATCGTGGACGCCAGCGCGGCCGTGATGTCGGCCTGCTCGTAGCGGTGCGGGGGCAAGGTGCCGCGGACGGCGGCGATGCGGGTCACCTGCGGCTCCTGTCGCTCGTGATCGGCCTTCTCCAGACCCTAACCTCGCCCCGTGACCCCCACCAGCGGCGGCCGGACGTCCCTCCCGCTCGCCCTCCTCGGCGCCTGCCACCCGGGCCCGACCGCCGCCGTCACGGTGCTCACCGGCCTGCTCGCGGTCTCGGGCGGCACCGGCTGGTCCCGCGGGCTGCTCGTCGTGGCGGCGGTGCTGGCCGGCCAGCTCTCGATCGGCTGGGGCAACGACCTGCTCGACGCCGACCGCGACCGCGCGTCCGGGCGCTCCGACAAGCCGGTCGCCGCGGGCGCCGTCCCGCCCGGCGTCCTGCGCGTCGCGATCGCGCGTGGCGCTGGTCGCGTGCGTGGCGCTGTCGCTGGCCTGCGGCCTGGTGGCCGGCCTCGTGCACCTGGTGGGCGTCGCGATGGGGTGGGCGCACAACCTCGGGGCCAAGCGCACCGTGCTGTCGCCGCTGCCCTACGCCGTCGCGTTCGCCGCGCTCCCGGCCTTCGTCGGCCTGGCCGGACCCGGACGGGCTGCCGCCCGCGTGGGTGCTCGGGTGCGGAGCGGTGCTCGGCGTCGCGGCGCACCTGCTCAACGCGCTGCCCGACCTGGCCGACGACGTCGCCACCGGCGTCGTGGGGCTGCCGCAGCGGCTCGGTGCCACCCGCGTGCGGGTGCTCGCACCGGTGCTCCTGCTGGCGGGGACGGTGCTCGCGGTGGTGCGCCCGGGGGAGCCAGGACCGGTGCCGTGGTGGGCGTGGGCCGGCGCTCGGCCTCGGTGCCGTGCTCGCGGCGGTCGCGGGGTCGCGGACGGGTCGGGTGCCGTTCGCCGCGGCGGTCGGCGTCGCGCTGGTGTGCGTCGTCCTGCTGGTCGTGCGCTCGGCGTGACGGTCGACACGTCGTCCCGAGTGGCCGGACCACCGGGGGACGCGTAGGAAGGAGGGAGAACGAGTCCCCGAGCGAAAGGCATTGCCATGGCGCAGGTCCAGGAGTCCGTCGACGTCGACGTCCCCGTCCGCACCGCGTACGACCAGTGGACGCAGTTCGAGAGCTTCCCGCACTTCATGGACGGCGTGGAGTCGATCACGCAGATCGACGACACCCACAACCACTGGGTGACCAAGGTCGGTGGCGTCGAGCGCGAGTTCGACACCGAGATCACCGAGCAGACGCCGGACGAGCGCATCGCCTGGCACAGCGTCGGTGGCGAGACCAAGCACGCCGGCGTGGTGACCTTCCACCGCATCAGCGACACCACGAGCCGCGTCATGATCCAGATCGACTGGGAGCCCGAGGGTCTGGTCGAGAAGGCCGGCGCCGCCATCGGCGTCGACGACCACCGGGTCAAGGCCGACGCCAAGCGCTTCAAGGCGTTCGTCGAGAACCTGGGCACCGAGACCGGCGCCTGGCGCGGCGAGGTCGACGCGCCGCCGCAGAACGGCTGACGCACGACGTGGACGAGGCGCCCGGGCACGCACCGAGACTGGTGCTGACCCGGGCGCCTCGACGTCCGCAGGGCGTCGTCCTGCTCCTGCACGGGGGAGGGGGCGGGTCGCAGACGCAGGCGGTCGGCGCCACCCAGCCGTCCGTGCTCCGGATGTGGTCGACCGCGGCCGCCGTGGTGCGCGCGGGTCGTGGGCACCTGGTGGTGGCGCGGCTCCTGAACGCGACCCGCGGCTGGGGATCCGACGCCGGTCCGGTGCGCGACGTCCACTGGGCGTTGGACCGTCTGGGCGAGCGGTTCGGCGGGCTGCCCACCGCCCTGGTCGGGCACTCCCTCGGTGGCAGGGCGGCCCTCGTGGCGTCCGATCGTGACGAGGTGCGCTCCGCCGTCGCCCTGGCGGCGTGGACGGTGCCGGGCGACGCCCGGCGGGTGCGCGAGCGGCAGCTGCTCTTCGTGCACGGGACGACCGATCGGGTCGCGCCCCTGGCGCGGGCGGAGGCGGTCGCCCGCGACCTCGAGGCGGCCAACGAGGTGTTCTTCGTCCGGCTGGACGGCGCCGGCCACGCCTTGCTGCGCGAGGCCTGGCAGGTCGACGCGCTGGCGGCGGACTTCGCACGCTCGACCTTGCTCCGCGTGCCCCCTCGGCTGGCGTCGACCCGCCGCGCGCTGCACGGTGCTTCATCCGTCGAGCGCGACGCGGAGGTGGAGCGGTGATGGCACCACGGGACCGGGAGCGGGCGGCCGCCGACGAGGACCTGCCGAGCACGTTGCGGCGGAGCAAGGCCTACGCACGCAGGACGTGGTCGGCCGCCCACGACGCGGCGGTCGAGCAGTACGGCGAGGGCGAGCGCGCGCAGCGCACCGCCTGGGCGGCCCTCAAGCACACGCACGAGAAGGTCGGCGACCACTGGGAGCAGAAGGAGGGCGGTCGCCGCGGTCCCTCCGACGAGCAGGCCGCCGAGGGCGGCGCCGCCACCGACCTCGGCACGGCCGGCGGCGTCGACACGGCGGCGACCAAGGAGCACCTCCTCGGCATCGCACGACGGCTCGACGTGCGCGGCCGCTCGCGGATGACCAAGGCCGAGCTGGTCGAGGCGGTGGCGCGCGCCAACGACCGCGCCACCGCCGGAAGCCGCGAGCGCGACCAGGACCGCTGAGCGCGTCGCGAGCGGCGTGCGCGCCCCGCCCGTGGTTCGCTGGTGACGTGCCAGCACCCGAGCCGGGACCACTCGGCCTGCCGCCCACCTGCGAGGCCTGCCTCTTCGACCTCGACGGTGTCCTCACCGACACCGCCAGCGTCCACACCCGGGCGTGGACCACCACCTTCGACGCCTTCCTGCGCGAGCGGGCCGAGGCGACGGGTGAGCCGTTCACCCCGTTCGACCCGCACGAGGACTACCTCGCGTACGTCGACGGCCGACCTCGCCAGGACGGCGTGCGCGAGTTCCTGCGCAGCCGCGGCATCGAGCTACCCGAGGGCGGCCCGGACGACGACCGCCGACCAGGACACCGTCTGGGGCGTGGGCAACCGCAAGAACGCCGAGTTCCAGCGGACCCTGCGCGAGGACGGCGTCACGGTGTTCGAGGGCTCGCGGCGGTACCTCGCTGCGGCGCGCGAGGCCGGGCTCGGCATCGCGGTGGTGTCGTCGAGCGCCAACACGGCCGACGTCCTCGAGGTGACCGGCCTCGCGCAGTTCGTGCAGCACCGCGTCGACGGCGTGACGCTGCGCGAGGAGGGCATCAGGGGCAAACCTGCGCCGGACTCGTTCCTGCGGGCAGCCGAGCTGCTCGGCGTGCTGCCCGCCGCGGCGGCCGTGTTCGAGGACGCCATCTCCGGGGTGCAGGCCGGCCGCGCCGGCGACTTCGGTTGCGTCGTCGGGCGTCGACCGCGCCGGCCACGCGGACGCCCTGCGCCGCGGCGGCGCCGACGTCGTGGTCGAGGACCTGGCAGACCTGCTCGTGAGCGAGCGGAGCGTGCCGTGATCGCGGGTGAGATCTTCCCGGTCGAGCCGTGGCAGCTGCGCGAGACGCGGCTCGACCTGAAGCTGCTCGCCGAGTCCGAGTCGCTGTTCGCCCTCTCCAACGGCCACATCGGCCTGCGCGGCAACCTCGACGAGGGCGAGCCCTACGGGCTGCCCGGGCACCTACCTCGGGTCGTTCTACGAGACCCGCCCGCTGCCGTACGCCGAGGCCGGTTTCGGCTACCCCGAGGACGGGCAGTCCGTCGTCGACGTCACGAACGGCAAGATCATCCGGCTGCTCGTCGACGACGAGCCGTTCGACGTGCGCTACGGCGAGCTGATCGAGCACGAGCGCGTCCTCGACCTGCGCGCCGGCACGCTGCGCCGCACCCTGCGGTGGCGCTCGCCCGCCGGTCGGCTGGTCGACGTCGAGAGCACCCGGCTGGTCTCGTTCGACCACCGCAGCGTCGCGGCGCTGGAGTACGTCGTGCGCGCCGTCGACGAGACCACGCGCGTCACGATGCAGTCCGAGCTCGTCGCCAACGAGGACCAGCCCCCGCAGAGCAAGGACCCGCGGGTGGCCGCCGCGATGGCCGAGGTCCTGGAGGCGGTCCACCACGAGCACTCCGAGCGGGGCGCGCTGCTCGTGCACCGCACCCGCCGCAGCGACCTGATGATGGCGGCCGGGATGGCCCACACCATCGAGGCCTCGGGCCGGATGGCGGTGGAGACCGACTCGGGCGACGACTGGGCCCGCACCACGGTGACCACCGAGCTCCAGCCCGGGCAGAAGGTGCGGGTGCTCAAGTACCTCGCCTACGGCTGGTCGAGCCTGCGCTCCCGCCCCGCCCTCCGCGACCAGGTCGCGGCTGCCCTGACCTCGGCGAGGTACACCGGCTGGGACGGGCTGCTGGACGACCAGCGCGCGTACCTCGAGGCCTTCTGGGACAGCGCCGACGTGGAGGTCGAGGGCGACCCCGACATCCAGCAGGCGGTGCGGTTCGCGCTCTTCCACGTGCTGCAGGCCAGCGCCCGCACCGAGCGCCGTGCCATCGCCGGCAAGGGACTCACCGGCCCCGGTTACGACGGCCACGCGTTCTGGGACACCGAGACGTTCGTCCTGCCCGTCCTCACCTACACCCTGCCGCACGCCGCCGCCGACGCCCTGCGCTGGCGCGCCTCGACGCTGAACCTGGCGAAGGAGCGCGCAGCGCAGCTCGACCTGGAGGGGGCGTCCTTCCCCTGGCGCACCATCCGCGGGCAGGAGTGCTCTGCGTACTGGCCGGCGGGGACCGCCGCGTGGCACGTGAACGCCGACGTCGCAGCGGCTTTCGAGCGCTACCGGCTCGTCACCGGTGACCACGACCTCGAGGCCGAGTGCGGCCTGCGCGTGCTGGTCGAGACGGCGCGTCTGTGGATCTCGCTGGGTCACCACGACCGGCACGGCATCTGGCACATCGACGGCGTCACCGGTCCGGACGAGTACACCGCGGTCGTGCGCGACAACGTGTTCACCAACCTGATGGCGGCGCACAACCTCGGTTCCGCCGCGGCCGCGTGCGAGCGCCGGCAGGACCAGGCCGCCGACCTGGGCGTCGACCACGAGGAGATGGCCCGGTGGCGCGACGCCGCGGCCGCGGTGCACGTGCCGTACGACGAGGAGCTCGGGGTGCACGAGCAGTCGGCCGGGTTCACCACGTTGCAGGAGTGGGACTTCCACCACAACGCGCAGTACCCGCTGCTGCTCAACGAGCCCTACGTCCGGCTGTACCCGGCGCAGGTGATCAAGCAGGCCGACCTCGTCCTCGCGATGCAGATGCAGGGCCACCTGTTCACGCCGGAGCAGAAGGCGCGCAACGTCGACTACTACGAGCGCCGCACCGTGCGCGACTCGTCGCTGTCGGCGTGCACGCAGGCGGTGATGTGCGCGGAGGTCGGTCACCTGCAGCTCGCGCACGACTACGCCTACGAGGCCGCGATGGTCGACCTGCGCGACCTGCACCACAACACCAAGGACGGCCTGCACATGGCGTCGTTGGCCGGGACCTGGACGGCCCTGGTGCAGGGGTTCGGCGGTCTGCGCGACGACGAGGGCGTCCTCGCCCTCGACCCGGCGCTGCCCAGCGGCATCGCCCGGCTGTGCTTCCGGCTCCGCTGGCGCGACATGCGGCTGACGGTCGACGTCACCCACGACGACGTCACGTACACGCTGCGGGACGGCGCGGACGCGGTGCTCGAGCTGCAGCACGCCGGCGAGGCGCTGGAGGTGGGTACCGACGCACCCGTGACGGTCGCGCTGCGCCCGCGGCGCCCGCTGCTGCCCACCCCCGAGCAGCCGCCGGGCCGGCGACCGGCGAGCCGGGCGCCGTCAGGAACCTGACGGGTCAGGCCATCTCGGCGGAGCCGCCGGCCGACGACGCGATGCGACGACCTGGCCGCCGGACGAGCGGCGGACCACCAGCTCGGGTCTGAACTGGACCTGCCGGTGCGTGACGCCGCGGCCGGCGTCCTGGGCAGCGATCTGCTCGTGCAGGAGCTGGGCGCCGGTGCGGCCGAGGTCGTCCCGCGGTTGGCGCACGGAGGTCAGCGGCACGGCGGCCGAGGCGGCGAAGTCGATGTCGTCGTAGCCCACCAGCGCGACGTCCTCCGGCACCCGCAACCCGTGCCGAAGCAGCCCCTGGAGGAGGCCGATGGCGACCAGGTCGTTGGCGGCGAACAGGGCAGTGGGGCGCATCCGGGACGGCATCGCCACCAGCTCGTCGGCGAAGGAGCGACCCGCCTCGGTGGTGAGGTCGGCGACCGACGCCGCCAGCAGCCGGGCGTCGGTCGCACCAGCCGCACGGGCGGACTCGACGGCGTCCTCGGCACCGCGCCGGCGGTCGCGCACCTGGCGCAGCGTGGACGGACCACCCACGAAGGCGACGTTGCGGTGCCCGAGCCCGAGCAGGTGCTCCGCCGCCAGGCGCCCGCCGGTGACGTCGTCGACGGTGACCGACGAGAACGGGCTGCCGTCGGGGAACCGGTCGAGGAACACGACCGGGATGTGCAGGCGGGTCAGCCGCTCGAGGGGGAGCGGGTCCTCGCTGCAGGGGGCGATGAGCACCCCGCGCACCCGCGTCTCCTCGAACAGCTCGAGGTACCGCCGCTCACGCCGCGGGTCGCCCGCGCTGTTGCCGAGCAGGACCACGCCGCCGGCGGCGTCGACCTCGTCCTCCACGCCGCGCGCGACGTCGGCGAAGAACGGGTTGGCGGCGTCGATGACGACCAGGCCGATCGCCCGGCCACGACCGGCTCGCAGCTGGCGGGCGGACTCGTTGCGGACGAAGCCCAGCCGGTCGATCACCGCCTGGACGCGCTCGAGCGTCTCGGGAGCGACCGACTCCGGCCGGTTGAGCACGTTCGACACGGTGCCCACGGAGACGCCGGCGGCGTGCGCCACGTCCTTGATGCCGATCCGCTGACCCACTACGCACCTCCCACCCGACGTGGACCCGAGATGGTCGTCCGGGACTCCGCGCCATCATGCACCAGAGACCCGTGAACCGTTTCAGCGCCACCCCGGCGGATAGACGCTCTTGACGACCGAGTGGGACTGGATTACTGTGCCGCCACGCGCGTTGAAACGATTCAACGCCGAGACCGGCGGCAGCGCCGCCCCCGAGTCCCGGAGGACCCCACGATGGCCCCCACACCCTTCCCGCGTCGGCTGACCGCTGCGGTCGGCCTCGGCCTCAGCGCCGCGCTCGCACTGTCCGCCTGTGGAGGCGACGACTCGGGTCGAGCGAGGAGGGCGGGGACGTCTCCCTGTCCTTCCTGGTCGACAACGCCGAGACCACCGTCCAGTCCGCCGAGGGCGTGATCGCCGCGTTCGAGGACGCCAACCCGGGGATCACCATCGAGGTCGAGACCCGCCCGCAGGGCGGCGAGGGCGACAACATCGTCAAGACCCGGCTCGCCACCGGCGACATGACCGACGTCTTCGCCTACAACTCCGGTTCGCTCCTGGCGGCGCTGAGCCCCGAGCAGTCGCTGGTGCCGGTCACGGACCAGGAGTGGGTGGGCGCCCTCGACGACTCGTTCGTCCAGTCCGTCTCGGTGGGCGACCAGGTGTTCGGTGCCCCCGTCGGCACCTCGATGGGTGGCGGGGTCCTCTACAACAAGGCGGTCTACGACGAGCTCGGCCTCGAGATCCCCACCACGTGGGACGAGTTCATGGAGAACAACGAGACGATCGCCGCGGCCGGGAAGACGCCCGTGATCCAGACCTACGCCACGACGTGGACCTCGCAGCTGTTCGTCCTGGGTGACTTCGCCAACGTGCTCGCGCAGGAGCCGGAGTGGGCGGACGACTACACCGCCAACCAGGTCAAGTACGCCGACGACCCCGCCGCCCTGCGCGGCTTCGAGCACCTGCAGGAGGTCAACGAAGCGGGGTTCCTCAACGAGGACTTCGCCTCGGCCACCTACGAGGACGGCAACGCCATGCTCGCCTCGGGCGACGGCGTCCACTACCCGATGCTGACCTTCGCGCTCGGCGAGATCGCCGCCGCGTTCCCGGACCAGGCGCAGGACATCGGCTTCTTCGCCCTGCCCGGTGACGACTCCGGCGCCAACCCCGCGACGGTGTGGAGCCCCGGCGGCATCTACCTCCCGCAGTCCACGGACGAAGCGAAGCGCGAGGCAGCGCTGAAGTTCATGGCCTTCTACGCGAGCCCGGAGGGCTGCGAGGCGCAGACCGAGGCCGTGGCGCCCACCGGTCCGTACCCCGTCGAGGGCTGCGACCTGCCGGCCGACGTGCTGCCGGCGGTCCAGGACATCCAGACGTACTTCGACACCGACGGCGGCACCGGCCCCGCGCTGGAGTTCCTGTCCCCGGTGAAGGGCCCTGCCCTGGAGCAGATCACGGTCGAGGTCGGGTCCGGCATCCGCAGCGCCGAGGACGGCGCCGCGCTGTACGACCAGGACGTCGAGAAGCAGGCCCAGCAGCTGGGGCTCGAGGGCTGGTGACGGCTTCCGTCGCGGCGCGGTCGCCGGGCCGCGCCGCGACGGGCCCACCGTCCCCACCTCGACGAGGAGCGATGATGAGCACACTGACCCGCCCCGGGGACACCGTCCTCGGGCCGCCGGCGCCGTCCGGTCGCCGCCGCAGGGGACTGACCCGCGGCACCTACCCGATGTGGTTCTACCTGCCGGCGGCTCTCGCCTACGTGGTGCTTGTTCGCGGTTCCCACGTTCGCGTCCTTCTACTTCAGCCTCACCCGATGGTCGCTGTTCAACCAGGAGTTCATCGGCTTCGACAACTTCGTCCAGTTCTTCCAGGAGCCGGCCCTGGTCACGGGTCTGAAGAACACGATCATCTACGCCGTCCTCACCTCGCTGGCCAAGGTGGTCCTCGGGCTCCTGCTCGCCGTGCTCCTCACCTCGCAGATCATCGCCCGGGGGTTCCTGCGCAGCGTGGTGTTCTTCCCCGTGCTGGTGAGCACCATCGGCGTCGGCATCACGTTCCAGGTGTTCATGGATCCGCAGGACGGGTTGTTCAACAGCATCCTGGGCACGTTCGGCGTGGACGGGCCCGGGTGGCTGACCGATCCCTCCCTGGCGCTGTACTCCGTGGCCGCGGTCGACGTCTGGAAGGGCGTCGGGCTGGCCACGGTCATCTACATCGCCGGTCTGGTCTCGATCCCGCGGGAGTACCTCGAGGCGGCGGCGGTCGACGGGGCGGGTGCGTGGCACCGCTTCCGCCACGTCATCCTGCCGCTGGCCAGGCCGGCGACCGTGACCGTCATCATCCTCAGCCTGATCGGCGGGCTGCGCTCCTTCGACCTGATCTGGGCGATGACGCGTGGCGGACCCGGGTTCACGTCCGACGTGATCGCCTCGGTGATCTACAAGCAGTACCAGTCGGGCTTCTTCGGCCTCTCGACGGCCGGGAACGTCGTGCTGTTCCTCGTCGTGACCGCGCTCGTGCTGCCGCTGTCGTGGTTCCTGAACCGAAAGGAGGCAGACCAGTGAACGCGCTGCGCAACAGGCTGCTCAGCGTCCTGGCGATGGTGCTGTTCCTCGTGGTCTTCGTCGTGCCGTTCCTCTTCATCGTTGTGCAGTCCCTCAAGGACCGCGACGGCGCCCGGACGCTCGACTTCAGCTGGCCCGGCGAGATCGCGCTCTGGCAGAACATCCAGGAGGTCGTCGCTGCGCGCGACTACATGCTGGTGACGGCGTTCGTGAACAGCACGATCCTCACCGTAGCGAGCGTCACGCTGATGGTGGTGTTCGCGGCGATGGTCGGCTACGTCCTGCAGCGCCGCGTCACGAGGTGGACGGGCTTCATCAACTTCCTGGTGCTGTCCGGTCTCATCATCCCGCCGGCCGTGGTCCCGACGATCTGGGTGCTCCAGGCCCTCGGCCTGTTCCGGACCCTGCCCGGTCTGATCCTGGTCGAGCTCGCGTTCGGCCTGTCCTTCAGCGTCCTGCTGTTCCGCGCGTTCATGTCGACGGTCCCCCGCGAGCTCGACGAGGCCGCCATCATCGACGGGGCCGGACCGTTCCGGCTGTTCTTCCAGGTGGTCTTCCCGTTGCTGCGGCCAGTGGCCGTGACGGTGATCGTCGTGCAGTCGGTGGTCGTCTTCAACGACTTCGTCAACCCGTTGTACTTCCTGCCGGGCGACGAGAACGCCACGGTCCAGCTGACGCTGTTCAACTTCCAGAGCCAGTTCACGACCCAGTACAACCTGCTGTTCACCAACATCCTGCTCATCACGATCCCGCCGCTGGTGATGTACCTGTTCTTCAACCGGCAGATCGTGGCGGGCATGACCGCTGGGGCTGTCAAGGGCTGAACCAGCCTCTGCCGCAGCCCTTCTCGCATCCACCGACACCACCCTGGAGCAGCCGTGCCTTCCGCATCCTCTGCCACCCGGGTCGTCCGCGTGACGGCCGAGCACGCCACCGACCGAGACACCGTGGCGGTGCCCGCACCGCGCCTGTCCTGGGTCGTCGAGACGCCCGAGAGCGACTGGGTGCAGACCCGCGCCGAGGTGCGGGCGACCTACGAGGACGGTGCCGACGAGTCGGTCGTGCTCGACACCGACGAGAGCGTGCTCGTCGACTGGCCGTTCGGCCCGCTCGGCGCGGGCGAGCACGTCGAGGTGTCGGTGCGGGTGGCCGGGCCCGACGGGGTCCTGTCGGGGTGGAGCGAGCCCCGGCCCGTCGTGGCCGGGCTTCCTCGCGGAGGGTGGCTGGCGGGCACGCACGGTGGCGCTCGACGCACCGGACCGCCGCGCGCAGCCGGTCCTGGTGCGCGGCTCCTTCGTGCTGGACGCGCCGGTTCGGCGGGCGACGCTGTACGCGACGGCGCAGGGTGTGTACCAGGTGGAGGTCAACGGGTCCGAGGTCGACGACGAGGTGCTGAAGCCGGGGTGGACGGCGTACCGGCACCGCTTGCTGCACGAGACGCACCGACGTGACGTCGTTGGTGCGCAGCGGCGAGAACGCCATAGGCGTCTGGCTCTCCGGCGGGTGGTGGTCCGAGAGCTACGGCTTCCAGGGCATGGCGCGAGCCGTTCTACGGCGACCGACCGGCGGTGGCGATCCAGCTCGTGGTCGAGCTGCGAGGACGGCACGACCCGGACGGTGGTGACCGACGGATCGTGGCGGGCGACGGGTGAGGGCCCGATCACGCGCGGCGGCATCTACGCGGGCGAGTCCTTCGACGCGACCCGGGTGCCGGCCGGGTGGACCGAGCCGGGGTTCGACGACGCAGGCTGGCCGCCGGTCCGGGTGGTCGAGCGACTGCCCGTGCCCGGACCACGGTCGTCGCCGGGCGCGCGACGGATCGAGGAGGTCGCGGTGCATGAGGTGCTGACCACGCCCGTCGGGTCGCACCGTGCTCGACTTCGGGCAGAACCTGGTGGGCTGGTTGCGGATCCGGGTGCGGGGCGAGCGGGGCAGCACGGTGGTGCTGCACCACGCCGAGGTGCTCGAGGACGGCGAGCTGAGCACCCGTCCGCTGCGGGCCGCCGACGCGCGGGACGAGTACGTGCTGGCCGGGACCGGCGAGGAGGTGTGGGAGCCGCGCACGACGTTCCACGGCTTCCGGTACGCCCAGGTCGACGGGTGGCCCGGTGACCTCGACCCCGCCGACGTGGTCGCCGTCGTCGTGCACAGCGACATGCGTCGCACCGGGTGGTTCTCCTGCTCCCATCCGCTGCTGGACCGGTTGCACGAGAACGTGGTCTGGGGCATGCGCGGGAACTTCCTGCACCTGCCGACCGACTGCCCGCAGCGCGACGAGCGCTCGGGTGGACCGGCGACATCCAGGTCTTCTCGCCGACCGCGACGCTACCTCTACGACTCCGCCGGGTTCCTCGCGTCGTGGCTGGTCGATCTGGCGATCGAGCAGTCGGACGCCGGCGGCGTCGTGCCGTTCATCGTCCCCGAGCGTGTTGCGCGACTCGGCGGCGCCGGCCGCCGCCTGGGGCGACGCCGCCACCGTCGTCCCGGCGGTCGTGCACGAGCGATCCGGGGACCGGCAGGTGCTCGAGCGCCAGCTGCGACAGCATGCGTTCCTGGGTCGACGTGCTGCTCGGTCTGGCCGGTGACAGGTTCCTGTGGGAGGGCCGTTTCCAGTTCGGCGACTGGCTCGACCCCGCCGCCCCGCCGGACTGGCCGCAGGACGCCAGCACCGACCCCGACGTCGTCGCCAGCGCGCACCTGTTCCGCTCGGCCGACGTGCTGGCGCGGTCCGCCACGGCTGCTCGGCCGCGACGACGTCGCCGAGCGGTACGCGCGACGTGGCGGAGCGGGTGCGCGAGGCGTTCCTCGCCGAGTACGTGACGCCGGCGGGACGGGTGCTGTCGGACTCGCCAGACGGCGTACTCGATGGCGCTGGTGTACGGCATCGTCACCGATCCGGTGACTGCGCCAGGTGATGGGAGACCGGCTGGCGGAGCTGGTCGCGCGCGGCGGGGTACCGCGTCGGCACGGGCTTCGTCGGCACCCCGATCGTCCAGGACGCGCTCACCGCGACCGGTCACCTCGACGTCGCGACCCGGCTGCTGCTCCAGACCGAGAACCCCTCGTGGCTCTACCCGGTGACGATGGGCGCCACCACCGTCTGGGAGCGCTGGGACAGCATGCTCGAGGACGGCTCGGTGAACCCGGGCGAGATGACCTCGTTCAACCACTACGCCTTCGGGGCGATCGCCGACTGGCTGCACCGGGTCGCTGGCCGGCCTCGCCCCCGCCGCGCCGGGCTACCGTCGCCTGCGGGTGCAGCCGCACCCCGTCGACGGCCTGGACTGGGCCCGCACGCGAGCACGAGACGCCCTACGGCCGGGCGGCGTCCGGGTGGGAGCGCGTGGACGGGTCGGTCGTGGTGACCGCGGTCGTGCCGCCCGGGACCACCGCGGTGGTGCGTCTGCCCGTACCGCGACGACGAGATCGAGGTCGGCTCCGGCGAGCACCGCTGGGAGGTCGAGATCCCCGCCGACGCAGGCCCCGTCCGAGCCGGGCGCGGTGTCGCTCGACTCCACGCTGGCCGACATCGTGGACGATCCGGAGGCCTACCGCACGGTCCTGCGCGTGTACGGGGAGCACGACGAGGTCCAGGCCCGTACGTGGCGGGACCGCACCACGTGGGTGCCGACGCGGGCGCTCGGCGAGTCGATGTTCATGGTGCCTCACCCGGTGCAGGCCCGGATCGGGGACGGCGCTGGCGGAGCTGAGCAGGGCACGTTCCTCCGCGTCAGAGACGAGATGAGTGAGATGACGACGACGTTCGACTCGATCACCGGGGCCCTGGAGGCCCTGGCCATCGAGGTGCCCTCGTGGGCGTACGGGAACTCCGGCACCCGGTTCAAGGTCTTCGGCAGCACCGGGGACGCCGCGGTCGGTGCAGGAGAAGATCGCCGACGCCGCCACCGTGCACCGGTTCACCGGGCTCGCGCCCACGGTGGCGCTGCACATCCCGTGGGACCTGGTCGACGACTACGGCGTGCTCGAAGGGCTACGCGGCCGACCAGGGCGTCGCGATCGGCACGATCAACTCGAACACGTTCCAGGACGACGACTACAGGCTGGGCAGCCTGACCCACACCGACCCGCGCGATCCGGCGCAAGGCGGTGGACCACAACCTCGCGTGCGTCGACGTCATGGACCAGACGGGCTCTCGCGACCTGAAGATCTGGCTCGCCGACGGCACCAACTACCCGGGGCAGGGCGACATCCGCGACCGGCAGGACTGGCTGGCCGAGGGGCTGCGGACGATCTACGACCGGCTGGGTGACCACCAGCGGATGGTGCTGGAGTACAAGTTCTTCGAGCCGGCGTTCTACCACACCGACGTCCCGGACTGGGGCACCTCGTACGCCCACGTGACGGCTCTGGGGCCGAAGGCGTTCGTGTGCCTCGACACCGGGCACCACGCGCCGGGGACGAACATCGAGTTCATCGTCGCGCAGCTGCTGCGCCTGGGCCGGCTGGGCTCGTTCGACTTCAACAGCCGGTTCTACGCCGACGACGACCTGATCGTCGGCGCGGCCGACCCGTACCAGCTGTTCCGGATCATGGTCGAGGTCGATCCGCGGAGGCGGCTTCGGCCCGGGCAGCGACGTCGCGCTGATGCTCGACCAGTGCCACAACATCGAGAAGAAGATCCCCGGCCAGATCCGCTCGGTGCTCAACGTCCAGGAGATGACGGCGCGGGCGCTGCTGCTCGACCGCGACGCCCTCGCGGCAGCACGCACCGACGGCGACGTCCTGCTCGCGAACGAGATCTTCATGGACGCCTTCTACACAGACGTCCGCGCCGACCTGGCCGGCCTGGCGCGAGGAGCGCGGGTTGCCGGGCGACCCGATGCGGGCCTACCTGGCCAGCGGCTACCAGGACGAGATCGAGACCTCCCGCGTGGGCGGCTCGCAGGCAGGATGGAGCTGATCGTGACCACCGCACCCGCGGAGCTGATCGCCCGCTCGAACCGGCTCGGCGCCGACCCGCGCAACACCAACTACGCCGGTGGCAACACCTCGGCCAAGGGAGTCGTCACCGACCCGGTCACCTCGGAGCCCGCAGAGCTGTTGTGGGTCAAGGGATCCGGCGGCGACCTCGGGACCCTCACCGAGCCGGGCCTCGCCGTGCTGCGGCTCGACCGGCTGCGCGCGCTGGTCGACGTGTACCCCGGTGTCGACCGCGAGGACGAGATGGTCGCCGCGTTCGACTACTGCCTGCACGGGCGTGGCGGCGCCGCCCCGTCGATCGACACCGCGATGCACGGGCTCGTCGACGCCGACCACATCGACCACCTGCACCCGGACTCCGGCATCGCGCTGGCCACCGCCGCCGACGGCGAGGCCCTGACCAAGGAGTGCTTCGGCGACAGGGTGGCGTGGGTCGGGTGGCGGCGGCCGGGGTTCCAGCTCGGGCTCGACATCGCCGAGGTCAAGCGGGCCAACCCGCAGGCCATCGGCGTCGTGCTCGGCGGGCACGGGATCACGGCCTGGGGCGCGACCTCGCGAGGAGTGCGAGGCGAACTCGCTGGAGATCATTCGCACCGCCGAGAGGTTCCTCGCCGACGCGCGGGTCGGCCGAGCCGTTCGGCGCGGTCGTCCCGGGGTACGAGCCGCTGCCGGAGGCGGAGCGGCGGGCGCGGGCTGCCGCCCTGGCGCCGGTGGTGCGCGGGCTGGCCTCGACCGATGCGCCGCAGCTCGGCCACTTCACCGACAGCGACGTCGTGCTCGAGTTCCTCTCCCGCGAGAAGCTCCAGCGCTCTCGCCGCAGCTCGGTACGTCGTGCCCCGACCACTTCCTGCGGACGAAGGTCCGTCCACTCGTCGTGGACCTCCCGGGGACGGCCGATCTCGGCGACGTGGTCGCGCGCCTGCGCGAGCTGCACGCGTCGTACCGCGAGGAGTACGCCGCCTACTACGACCGGCACGCCGACCGCGGACAGCCCGGCGATGCGGGGCGCCGACCCGGCGATCGTGCTCGTCCCCGGCGTCGGGATGTTCTCGTTCGGCAAGGACAAGCAGACGGCCCGGGTGGCCGGCGAGTTCTACGTCAACGCCATCAACGTGATGCGCGGTGCCGAGGCCGTCTCCACCTACGCGCCGATCGACGAGAGCGAGAAGTTCCGGATCGAGTACTGGTCGCTCGAGGAGGCCAAGCTGCAGCGGATGCCGGCGCCGAAGCCGCTCGCCGGGCGGGTCGCGCTCGTCACCGGCGCCGGCTCGGGCATCGGGAAGGCGATCGCGGAGCGGCTCGGCGCGGAGGGCGCGTGCGTCGTGGTGGCCGACCTGAACGCCGAGGGCGCACAGGAGGTCGCAGCGGGGATCGGCGGCCGGGACCGAGCGATCTCGGTCGTGGCCGACGTCACCGACGCCGACGCCGTGCAGGCTGCGGTCGACGCGGCGGCCCTGGCGTTCGGTGGGGTCGACCTGGTCGTCAACAACGCCGGGTTGTCGATCTCCAAGCCGCTGCTCGAGACCACCGAGAGGGACTGGGACGTGCAGCACGACGTGATGGCCAAGGGCTCGTTCCTCGTCTCCCGCGCGGCAGCCAGGGCGATGATCGACCAGGGGATGGGCGGCGACATCGTCTACATCTCCTCGAAGAACTCGGTGTTCGCCGGTCCGAACAACGTCGCGTACGGCGCGGCCAAGGCCGATCAGGCGCACCAGGTGCGGCTGCTCGCGGCCGAGCTCGGGGAGCACGGCATCCGCGTCAACGGCGTCAACCCCGACGGCGTCGTCCGGGGCTCCGGGATCTTCGCCCAGGGCTGGGGCGCCCAGCGCGCCGCCGTCTACGGGGTGCGAGGAGAAGGACCTCGGGGCGTTCTACGCCCAGCGCACCATCCTCAAGCGCGAGGTGCTGCCCGAGCACGTCGCCAACGCCGTCTTCGCCCTCACCGGAGGCGATCTCACCCACACGACCGGGTTGCACGTCCCGGTCGACGCCGGCGTCGCCGCGGGCTTCCTGCGGTGAGCGACGCGGCGACCCGGCAGGGGCGCCGGTCCCTGCGGGTCGCCGCGGTCGATCTCGGTGCCACCAGCGGCCGGGTGATGGTCGGGCGCCTCGGGGCCGGCGCGATCGAGCTGGAAGAAGCCGCACCGGTTCTCCAACGGGGCCGTCCGGCGGCCCGACGGGCTGCACTGGGACGTCGCCGGGTTGTACGACCACGTCGTGGCCGGTCTGGCCGCGGCCCACGCCCTCGAGCCCGAGATCGCCAGCGTCGGCATCGACGCGTGGGCGGTCGACTACGGTCTCGTCACGTCGGGCGAGCTCGTCGGCGAGCCGTTCCACTACCGCGACGCCCGCGCAGCCGCCGGGGTGGAGGCGGTGCACGCGCTGGTCCCCTTCGCGGAGCTCTACCGCCGCACCGGGCTGCAGCACCTGCCGTTCACCACCCTCTACCAGCTCGCGACCGAGCGCGGCCTGGACGCGGCCGACTCCGTCCTGCTGATCCCGGACCTCCTGGCGTTCCTGCTGTCGGGAGCCGGGGTCGCCGAGCGGACGAACGCCTCGACCACCGGGCTGCTCGACGCGCGGTCGGGGGAGTGGGACCTGGATCTGGTCGAGCGCCTGGGGATCCCGCGCGCACTGCTGCCGCCGCTGGTCGACGCCGGGGCCGTCGTCGGCCAGCTGTCCGGCGACGCCGCGGCGGCGATCGGCGCCCTCGACGTGGTGGCGGTCGGCTCGCACGACACGGCCTCCGCCGTCGTGGCCACGCCGCTGTCGTCCCCCGACGCCGCCTACGTCTCCTGCGGCACGTGGGGCCTGGTCGGCGTGGAGCTCGAGGCGCCGATCCTGACCGCCGGCGCGCGGGAGGCGCGCTTCACCAACGAGCGCGGGGTCGACGGGCGGGTGCGGTTCCTGCACAACGTCACCGGCCTGTGGCTGCTGAACGAGTCGGTCCGCGCGTGGCAGGACGCCGACGGTGCGCCGATCGACCTCGCCGAGCTGCTCGCCGCGGCAACCCTCGTCGAGGGTGACGTCCCGCTGTTCGACACCGACCACGAGACGCTCGCGGCGCCGGGAGACATGCCGGCCCGGATCGCGGCTCTCCTCGGCCCTCAGGCGCCCGGAGGGCGTGCGGCGATGGTGCGGTCGATCGTGGAGAGCATCGCGGCCGCCTTCGCTGCGGCGGTCGCCGACCGTCGGCGTCCTGCGCGGGCGTCCTGTGGATGTGATCCACCTCGTCGGCGGCGGGGCGCTCAACACGCTGCTGTGCCAGGCCACCGCCGATCGTTCCGGTCTGCCCGTCGTGGCGGGCCCGGTCGAGGCGACCGCGCTGGGCAACGTGCTGGTGCAGGCGCGGGCGCACGGGTGGTTCGGTGAGGCCGCGACGCTGGAGGTCCTGCGGGCTGCGGTGGCCGAGTCGTTCCCGACCGTGCGATTCTCACCGGACGTCCGAGCGCATCAGGAGGCGACATGGTGAGGCGTCAGCTGCCGCGACCGGCGGAGCTGCGGGAGCTCGTGCGGCTCCGTGGGCCGCGGATCGGACGCGAGCAGCGTCTGGCGGGTGCGCTCACGATCGCCGACCTGCGCAGGATCGCCAAGCGCAGGACGCCGAGGGCGGCCTTCGACTACACCGACGGCGCCGCCGAGGGCGAGGTCTCGATCGCCCGGGCGCGCCAGGCGTTCGAGGACGTCGAGTTCCACCCCGACATCCTGCGGCCCGCCGACCGGGTGGACACCTCGACCGAGGTCCTCGGCGGGCCGTCGTCGCTGCCGTTCGGCATCGCGCCGACGGGATTCACCCGGCTGATGCAGACCGAGGGGGAGAGCGCCGGCGCCTCGGCCGCAGGCGCCGCCGGCATCCCGTTCACGCTGTCCACCCTGGGGACGACGTCGATCGAGGACGTCCGGGCCGCGAACCCGCACGGGCGCAACTGGTTCCAGCTGTACGTGATGCGGGACCGGTCGATCTCGTCCGGTCTGGTCGAGCGGGCCGCCGGGCCGGGTTCGACACGCTGATGTTCACCGTCGACACTCCGATCGCCGGATCGCGCCTGCGGGACAAGCGGAACGGGTTCTCGATCCCGCCCGAGCTGACGGTCCGCACCATCGTGGACGCCCTCCCGCGGCCCTGGTGGTGGTACGACTTCCTCACCACGCCGAAGCTGGAGTTCGCCTCGTTGAGCACCACCGGGGGCACCGTGGGCGAGCTGCTGAACGCCGCCATGGACCCCACGATCAGCTTCGACGAGCTCGCGGAGATCCGTGCGATCTGGCCCGGCAAGCTGGTCGTCAAGGGCGTCCAGTCGGTGCAGGACTCGGTACGGCTCGTCGAGGCCGGGGTCGACGGCATCGTGCTGTCGAACCACGGCGGACGCCAGCTCGACCGCGCCCCCGTGCCGTTCCACCTGCTCCCGAAGGTGGTGCGCGAGGTCGGTGCCGACACCACCATCCTGCTCGACACCGGCATCACCAACGGCGCCGACGTCGTCGCGAGCATCGCGCTCGGTGCCGACTTCACCCTGATCGGCCGCGCGTACCTCTACGGGCTGATGGCGGGCGGTCGGGCCGGCGTCGACCGCGCGATCGAGATCCTGCGGACCGAGATCGAGCGGACGATGACGCTCCTGGGCGTCTCGACGCTCGCCGAGCTGGAGCCGCGCCACGTCACCCAGCTGGTCCGGCTGGTGCCCGCGCCCGACTGAGGCGCCTGTATCAGGACCGCCCGCCGCGGCTCGTGACGTCTGTAGGGCGGCGCACCGGCGCCGCCGCGGGCGAGGGGTGCCGATGTTCCAGGAGGTCGACGCCGCGCTCGTCGCGCTGGTCAAGGACGAGGCGATCGGGGACGCCGACGTCGCGATCGCCCTCGACGTCCCCAACCGCCCGTGGTTCGCCGCGGTGCAGGGCCTCACCGTGAACGTGTTCCTGTACGACGTGCGCGAGAACGTCGCCCGGCGCGACGTGATGTACGAGCCGGTGCTCGACGAGACCGGCCGGATCATCGGACGCCGGGCGCCGGCGATGCGGTACGACCTGCACTACCTGCTGTCGGTGTGGGGGACGACCGATCCCGCTCTGGAGCACCAGGTGATGGCGGCGCTGCTCGTGGGCCTCGGCCGGCACGACGTCTTCCCGGAGGCGCGGGTGCCCGAGGCGCACCGCGAGCTGGGGTTGTGGCACCTGTCGGTCGCCAGCGGCGCGAAGCGGATGATGCCGGGCAACTTCGGCGGCGAGATGAAGCTGCAGGCCGAGGTCTGCGTCACGGTGCCGCTTCCCGCGCGCATCCCGCTCGCGGTCGGACCGCCGGTGGACCGCCCGATGGACATCCGGATGGCCGGTGCCGGCGGGCAGCGCGAGCAGATCCAGGGACGTCCGCCCGCTCCGGGCGATCCGAGAGCGGCTGCGGGTCAGCCGGGTCAGCCAGGGTCAGCCGGGTCAGCAGGTGCCGCGGCAGGGCAGGCCTGCCGGTCCGGGTGGGGCCCCTGACCCCGCGCGCCAGCGCGAGCAGCTGGCCCAGGCCGTCGCGCGCGGCGCCGCCGGCCCGCCCGGTGCGCAGCAGCGGCCCCCGGGTGCGGTCCGGCCACCGGGTGCGGGCGGCCCGCCGCTGGGTCAGCGCCCCGGCCAGCCCGGACCAGGAGGTCCGACCCGGCCGGCCGACCCGATGGCCGTGCTGCGCAACGCCCTCGCCCAGGCGGCCCAGGCCCAGGCCGCGCTCGCCCAGGCCCAGGCCGTGATCGCCACCGCGATGAGTCGCCCCGCCGGTCCGCCCGGCCCGCAGGGTCCACGTCCGCCTGGTCAGCCGGGTCAGCCGCGTCAGCAGGGTCCGCAGGGACAGCGCCCGCCGGGTCAGGCTCCCTCCCAGGGTCAGCGTCCGCCGGGGCAACCCCACGCGGCAGGTCAGCCGCCGGGCGGTCCGGCCACGCCACCGTCGGCAGCCCCCGCAGCGCAGCCTGCGGCCGAGCAGCCCGCGGCCGAGCAGCCCGTCGCCGAGCAGCCGGCGCCTGAGCAGCCCGCACCACAACGTCCCGCGCGCCGGGCACCTCGGCGCACGACGAGGCCGCCGGACGACGGCAGCACGCCGGACTGAGCCGTCAGCAGGGCAGGGGTTCGACCTCGACGACCTGGCGGGTCCCGAGTGGTGAGGTCCATTCGTGGCCGGTGACGGTGCCGGTGCTCGTTGGTGAGCGTGCGGCAGTGCCAGAGGGCGGCGGTCTTGTAGCGGTGGCACCGGCGCGATCTGGGGCCGAGGTTCTGGATGCAGGTCGGTCCCCGCGGGTGGGGGATGGAGTGGTCGAGGTCGCACCTGCTGGCCGGGACGGCGCAGCCGGGGAAGGTGCAGACCGGGTCGCGGGCGGGGACGATGTCGGCGATCTCGACCGTCGGGGTGTAGGACTCGGTCTGGTGCCGTGGTTGCGGCCGCCGCTGCCAACGCCCTTCGGGCCGCGACGACGAGAGCCTCTCTGGTCCAGCCGGTCTCGGGTGCCCGGCCGACGCGGATCAGGCGGTTGAGGTGGCCGTCGCGGCCGGTGAGCAGGACGCAGGTGGTGGCGCCGCGGTCGAGTGCCTGGCCCGTGACCACCTTCGCGACGGCTCCTGTGACGGCCACAGGGGCGCCGTTGCCGCGGACCTCGCCGGTGTCGTGGCTGGCCGGGTCGTCGCTGGTCAGGGTGTCCAGGGTGATGACGACGCCGACCTCGCGCTGCACACGACCACCGGTCGCGCTGCCACCGGCTGTGCCTCCCGCGTCGCAGACGGCGTCGAACAGCAGGTCGAGGGCGGCGATGCCGCGGGTCCGCCCGTCCAGCTCGTCACGGGTCAGGGACCGGCTGCCGGCCTCCAGGGTGGTGGCGATGGTCAGGACCTGGTCGGTGGGTCCGGTGACCGTCATGGTCGACAGGGCCGGGTTCTCCGGGTGCGTCCAGGTGGGGATCCCGGTCCGCTCCCGCACGTCGCGGCGGACCTGCTCCTCGACGTCGGTGCGGACCCTCGCCACCGCGGTCCGGACCCGCTTGGTGAACGCCGGCCGGCGTCGGACCGTCCCACGGCCCGACCGGGCCGGTCCCGTCCAACGGCAGGGCCGGCAGCCCGTCCAGCACAGCGGCCTCGACCTTGCGCGCCTGCCGGTCGGTCAGGCCGGTGGTCTCCTCGGCCAGCACCCGCACCCGGCGGGCATCGACCCGGCCCGCTGCCAACGCCCCCAGGGTCGCGGTCAGGACCGTGCACACAGCACGGGCCACGACCACGTCGCGCTCGGCCTCGAACTGCGACAACCCGGTCGCCGCGGCGACCTCCGCCGCGGCGAGGACGTCGAGGTCGTGCTCGGTGATCCGACCGCACCCCAGCGCATCGGCCCGGGATCCGTCGCCGACCCGCCACCCCTCCTGGCCGTGCACGAGCTTCGTGATCGCCCACACCCGCCGCAGGTGCTCGGCGTGGTGCGCGAACCCGGCCAGCGAGTGCGCCCGCAGACCCGCGACCAGCGCAGCACCGCGCCCGTCCGAACCGTGATCCCCCGACCTCATGGACCAAGGCTAGACGCCACCACCGACAACCCTTCGGTGCCGACAGACGGTCAACACCACACTCCTGCAACCGATCACGCCGTGCGGAACCACCGACCGCTGATCTCGTCGACGACGATCCGCACCAGGTGCGGCTTCGGTCCGGGGTGCGCCGGGTGGAGCGGCAGGAACAGCGCATCGAGGCTCTCGTGCAGGCCGCTGACGGTGCGTGCCTCGCCCTTGACGACGACGCTCCAGGCGCTGCCCTCGGCGGGGTCGACGCCGTCGGCCTCGAGGGCCACCGGGTGACCGTCGGCGCCGGAGTGCTTGGTGCCGGCGGCGGTGCGGAACACCAGGGAGCCGTGGTCGACGACGAAGGTGACCGGGAAGACGTCCGGCTTGCCGTCGACGACCACCGCCAGCCGACCGAGCTGCGACTCCCGCAGCATCGCCCAGCACCGGGACGACGACAGGACGAGCGGGTGGTTCGAGGACTCGGTCGTGGTCATGCCCTGAGCATCGTCCTCATGTCGGCGAGGGGCCAGAGTCGAAGGAGGGGGGGGGGGGGGAAGACCCGGCGGCCCCGACCCTCCGCAGAGGATCGGGGCCACCGGGCCGGGGCGGCTTCGGTCACCGCAGGAACGAGAACCGCTCCACGATCGCGAGCCGCTCCCACCGGTGGCCGAAGCCGTAGGTGCGGCCGGCGGCGGCAGCGGCCAGGCCGATCGCGACGACGGCGTAGACGAGGTGGTCGTCGATGACGGGGTTGTTCTCGATCGGCAGCACGGCGGTCCACATCAGGACCAGCATCGCGGCGGCGGCGCCGGCGGCGATCCTCATCGCGACACCCGCGGTGAGCGCGACGCCGATGCCGAGCAGGCCGAGCATGAACATCCAGTCGGCCCAGGCCTGGCCGGCGATGCCGTTGTAGACGCCGGCGAACGGGCCCTCGACGCCACCGAGGAAGCCGGCGGTCGGGGAGCCGCCGTTGGTCCAGGCGCGCTCGGCCGGTGTGGCGAAGCCCAGGCCGAAGAGCTTGTCGACGAAGGCCCAGAGGAAGACCAGGCCGAGGCTGATCCGGGTGACGCCCCAGACGCGGTCGGCGACGCTCACCCGGCCGAGGTCGGCGAGCTCGGGGTGGACGGTGCCCGGGTGGGCGAGGTCGTGGCGGCGAGGTCGCGGCTGGTGCGCATGGCGGTTCTTCTCCTTCGTGAGCCACCCCGCGTCCCGGCGATCCGGGTCGTCCTGCGGCTCTGTTCTTCTCACCTCGACGCTAGGGAGGCCGGACGCCGGCTGGACCGGGACGAGGTCCCGCGGGCCCGGGACCAACGTCCCGAGCCGCAGCGGTCCGGTGAGTGCGTCCCGCTCCAGCCGGTGGAGTGGGCGGCGACGCGCCGCGCCACTCGACCGCGGGAGGTCGCGGTGGTCGCCTCGCAGCCCGAGCGGTCGGCGCTGACCGCTCGCGGCGGCGAGCAACGGCGCTGAGGCGCCCCGAACGTCCGGTGCGCGCGAGCGCCGGACTCGCCGAGCACCTGCGCGAGGTCGTCAGCGGTGCCGGTCGGTCGCCAGCGGGCCGGTCGAGAACAACCAGACCGCGCGGTCTGCAGCAGGTCGGCTGCCGGCTGACCAGGTCGAGCACTCGGGCAGCCACCTTCCTTCGTAGACGCGCTGCCAGCAGCACCGCCTCGGCGGCGACACGTGCTGCTCGGTGACGTCCGGCACCTCTCGGACCACGACGTCGTGCCCGGCGACCGACAGGGCGCCGGCGACGCGCTCGGCCACGTCGTGGGTGCTGCCGTGCAGGCTGCCGGAGGCGACCAGGAGGCGCAGCCGAACGGCGATTCAGCCGCGACCGCGGTCGCGCCGCCGCTGGTCGTCCAGCGAGGCGGCGAACACGGCGGCCTGGGTGCGCCGCTCCATCCCGAGCTTGGCCAGCAGGCTGGACACGTAGTTCTTGACCGTCTTCTCGGCCAGGAACATCGGCTCGGCGATCTGCCGGTTCGTCATCCCGTCGGCGATGAGCGGTCAGGATCCGCGCTCCTGCGCGGTCAGGGCGGCCAGCCGCGGGTCCTCCTGCGGGCCGGTGCGGAGCCGGCTCAGCACCTGGGCCGGTCGCCGGCGGGGTCGAGCAGCGAGCCGCCGGCGGCGACGCGTCCGGATGCCCGCGCACGAGGTCGGAGCTGCGGATGTCCTTCAGGACGTAGCCCGAGGCGCCCCGGCCATGATCGCGGCGAACAGCGCCTCGTCGTCGTCGAACGACGTCAGCATCAGCGCCTTGATCGTCGGGTCGCTGCGAGCGCACGTCGCGGCAGACCTCGATGCCGCTGCCGTCGGGCAGCCGCGCGTCGAGCACGGCGACGTCGGGCCGCAGCGCGGGGATCCGGCGCTGCGCCTCGGCGGCCGACCCGGACTCGCCGATCACCTTGATGTCCTGCTCGGCACTCGAGCAGCTGGCGCAGGCCGGAGCGGACCAGCTCGTGGTCGTCCAGCAGGAAGACCGTGATCGCGTCCATCGGCCCAGTGTGCTCGTCCCGGGGCGCCGGCGGGACAGGACCATGGTCCCGGCCCCGACCGGCGTCGTCGCTGCCGTCTCCGATCCTGCGCGACCGGCCGCAGGTCCGAGACGGGTCCGCACCGCACGCCCTGGAGGGCCGTCCCATGAGCACCGAGCCGAGCAGCACGAGCACGCCGAGGACGACCCGGGTCGTGGTCGCGTTCGACGGCTCGACGCCGTCGCGGGAGCGCGCTGGTCGAGGGTGACGCACGGGCCCGCCGGCTGGACGTGCCCGTCGTGCTGCGTCTGCGCGGTCGAGGTCGCCGACGCCGTCCCGATGCAGGCGTTCGCCGACACCGCCCGGCCGCGCGCTGGACACGCGCGGCGGAGCGGTGCCGCGAGGCGCTGGGCGTGAGCCGCGTCAGGACCGTCGTCTCGGTCGGCTCGCCCCGCGGAGCCGTGCTCAGGTGCGTGCGGCCGGGCGACCTGGTCGTCATCGGGAGCCACGGGCACCAGCCGGTGACGCGGGTGCTGCTGGGCTCGAGCAGCAGCTCGCTGGTGACCCACGCGCCGTGTCCCCGTGCTGGTGGTGCGCTCCTCCGGCACCGACGACGACGACCCCGTCCTCGTGGGCGTCGACGGCTCGCCGTCGTCGACCGCCGCCGTCGAGGCCGCTCGCCGCCGAGGCCGCCGACCGGTACGGTCGCTGCGCGCCGTCGCCGCGATGCCGCCCGCCGTCGACGCGGCGGGTTCGTGTGCGGGCCGGACGACGCCGAGATCGCCGGGGCGGCCGCGTACCCTCGCCGAGGCGGTAGCGGGCCTGCGGGGCGGCCACCCGGACGTCGTCGTCGAGCGCTCGTCGTGCAGACCCACCCCGTGGAGGCGCTCGCCCGGCCCGCCCGGCAGCCCGGCTGGTCGTGGTCGGGACCCGCGGGCGCGGCGGCGTGCGCGCCATGCTGCTCGGGTCGGTGGGACGCGAGATGCTGCAGCGCGCGCCTGCCCGGTCGCGGTCGTGCACCCCGCCACCGACCGCGCCGAGCCGGTCGGCCGCCTGCGCCGGTGCGCGCGGCGGTCCTCGCCGGCCGCTGACCTCGCTAGCATGGGGCAGGTGGACGACCGGCAGGTCCGAGCAGCGCCGGGTCCCCGCGCTGTCCCGCGTCGACCTCGACGACCTGCTGACCGAGCTGCGCGAGCGCGCCGGAGCGGTGCAGCCCGCCCACGAGCGGCTCAGCGCGCTGCTCGACGCGGTGGTCGCCGTCTCGTCCGACCTCGACCTCGCGGCGGCGCTGGAGCGGATCGTCGCCACGGCCCGCGTGCTGTCGGCGCCCGCTACGGCGCGCTCGGGGTGATCGGCCCCGGCGGCCGGCTGGTCGAGTTCATCACCAGCGGGGTCGACGAGGCGACCCGCGCGCGCATCGGCCACCTGCCCGTCGGGCACGGCGTGCTCGGCCTGCTGATCGAGGACCCCCGGCCGCTGCGGCTGCACGACATCGGCGAGCACCCCCGGTCCGTCGGCTTCCCGGCTCACCACCCGCCGATGCACGGGTTCCTCGGGGTCCCGGTCCGCACCCGCGACGAGGTCTTCGGCAACCTCTACCTGACCGAGAAGGAGGGCCCGGGCGCCGGACCGCACGACTTCACGCAGGCCGACGAGGAGGTCGTCGTCGCGCTCGCCGCGGCCGCCGGGATCGCCATCGAGAACGCCCGGCTGTACGCGCGGGCCGGGTCCGCGAGGACTGGCTGGAGGCGGCCGCGCGCCGTCGCGCCGTCATCGCCGGCGGCACGACCGCGGTGCCGCGAGGTCGTCGAGGCCGTGCGGCGGGCCTCGGGCGCCGACGTCGGTGCGGCTCCTGGACCGCCGCGCACGGGCGACGAGGCCGACGAGCTGCGCCGCGCGGCGACAGCGAGGCGTCGCGCCCAGGCGCGTCGCCGCTCGTCGACACCGACCTGCCCGGGCTCGACCCGGGTGGTGGCCGCTGCCCCTGCAGGCGCGGGGACGCGGTCGCTGCTGCCGCTGCGTGCCGGCTGGGCGCGCGGTGCCGACGGCGCACCCGACGCGACCTCGCGCATGCGGCGCTCGCTTCGCCGACCAGGTCGCCCTCGCGCTCGACGTCGCCGCGGCCCAGCGGGACCGGGCGCGGCTCGCCGTGCTGGAGGACCGCGACCGGATCGCCCGGGACCTGCACGACCTCGTGATCCAGCGGCTCTTCGCCGTGGGTCTCACGGTCCAGTCCGGCCGCCAGGAGGCGGCCGCCCGTTCGTCCAGGAACGGCTGGAGCGCGTCGTCGACGAGCTGGACGGGACGATCAAGGACGTCCGCAGCACCATCTACCGGCTGCGGGACCGGTCCGGGCCCCGCGGACCTGCGCGACGAGCTCGACGACGAGGTGACGTCGGCACGCGAGGCCCTGGGCTTCCTGCCACGGCTGCCACGTCCGGGCCGCTGGTCGCCGTACCGGCGCGGCCGGGGAGGACGTCGTCGCCGTCGTCCGGGAGGCCCTGACCAACGTGGCGCGGCACGCCGGCGCGACCTCGGCGTGGTGGAGGTGGTCGCCGCAACGCACGTGGAGGTCTGCGTCAGCGACGACGGCGTGGGCCCGCCGCGGCCGGGGCCGCCGGCGCAGCGGCCTGGGCAACCTCTCCGAGCGCGCCCTGTCGCACGGCGGCACGTTCGACCTCGAGCCCGCGCCCGGGTCGTGGCACGCGGCTGCGCTGGGAGGTGCCCCTGGCCGCGGCGGCCGCGCCGTGATCGTCGTCGGCGCCGAGGCCCTCGCCGCCCGGCTGCGGGCCCTCGAGGGCGGCGGGGCGCTCCGCGTGGTGGTGAGCGGCAACCACGCCACCCCGTCGGTCGCCAACGGTCTGTCGCGGACGTGCTCGAGTCGTACAGGCTGTTCGTGCTCAACGCCCAGCCCGGCGTGTGCCCGACCGCGGGACGGTGGTCCCGGAGAGCCCGTTCGTCGGCCCGGGGATGCGCCGCCACCCGCGGCTGTCCTTCGTGCCCGCCCGGCTGTCGCTCGCCCCGCGCCTGTTCGGACCACGCACCCGCCGGACGTCGTCGTGGTGCACACCACCCCGCCGAGCCGGCACGGTCTCGCTCGGCACCGAGGTCAACGTGTTGCCCGCCGCGATCGAGGCGGTCCGCGCGCGCGGCGGGCTGGTGGTGGCGCAGGTGAACCGCTCGATGCCGTACACGTCCGGGGACGCCGAGATCGCCACGGACCTGGTCGATCTCGCGATCGAGGTGGACGAGCCGCTCGCCACCCACGAGGTGGGCAAGCCGGACGGGACGGCCACCGCGATCGGCGCCGCCGTCGCGGCGCGCGTCGCCGACGGCGCGACCGTGCAGATGGGCATCGGCGCCGTGCCGGACGCCGCGCTCGCCGGGCTGCTGCGGCACCGCGGCCTGCGGATCTGGACCGAGATGTTCAGCGACGGCGTCATGCACCTCGACCAAGCCGGGGCGCTCGACCAGGACGTGCCGCTGGTGACGTCGTTCCTGTTCGGGACCCCGGAGCTGTACGCCTTCGTCGACCGGAACCCGCGGGTGCGGATGATGCGCACCGAGACCACGAACGACCCCGGACGGATCGCGGCCCAGCCGGCGATGATCTCGATGAACACCGGGCTCCAGGTCGACCTGTTCGGCCAGGCGAACGCCTCGCGGATCGACGCCCGGATCTACTCCGGCTTCGGCGGCCAGAGCGACTTCGTCAGCGGGGCGATGCACACCGCGGGCGGCCAGGCGGTCATCGCGCTGCGGTCGTGGCACCCCAAGGCCGACGGGTCCACGATCGTGCCGCTGGTGGACAGCCGGTGACCTCGTTCCAGCCCAGCGCCGTGGTCACCGAGCAGGGCACCGCCGAGCTGTTCGGCGCCGACGAGCGCGAGCAGCCCGGTTCCTCGTCGAGCAGGCCGCCCACCCCGGCGTCCGCGAGGAGCTGTGGGAGGAGGCCGCCGCCCTCGGGCTCGGCTGAGACCCGGTGCCCCTCGGGGCAGCCACCCGCTCGATGCCGTATCGCGCTCTCGAGCAGCGGCTCTTTCCCCCAGGTCCGACCGGGCGGACCGCGGGACGAAGGAGTACGGATGTCCGACGAGACGGGCTTCGAAGGCTGGAACGAGGACGCAGGCGACGCGATCGGCGGCATCGTCGACGGCGTGACGGCGCTGCTGGACGGCGACGCCGACGCGGCCGTCGACGGCTTCCTGGACGGCAGCGGTGCCGCCATCAATTCCTCACCGGCGGTCTGGCCGGCGAGGCCGTGGAGGCGGTCGAGGACTGGACCGGCATCGACGTCCGCGAGTCGGTCGAGGACGCCACCCAGTACGTGGGCGAGGCGCTCGGGGGGTTCGCCTACGACGTGGTGCAGGGCGCCGGCGACGTGGTCGACGACGTCACCGACTTCGCCTCGGACGCCTACGACACCGCCTCGGAGGCCGCCTCGGACGCCTACGACTACGCGAGCGACGCGGTCGACTCCGTGGGCGACGCCGCCGGCGAGGCCTGGGACGCCGTCACCGGGATCTTCGACTGACCCGTCCGGTCGCCGCCGGCGTGCGCCCGGCGCGTATCTGAGCGGCGGCCCGGCACCTCTCACCACCAGACCGGCCATCGGGGTCCGGCCACCAGCGAGGAGACGCACGCATGTCCGACGACGAGGGTTTCGGCTCGATCGGCGAGGAAGCCATCGACGCCCTGTACGACACCGGGTACGCCACGGCGGCCCTGATCAGCGGGGACGTCGACGTCGCCGTGGACCACTACCTCGACGGCAGCAGCTCGGCGCTCGACGCGGTCACCGACGGCGGCTTCAGCCACCTGGTCGACCGGTTCGAGGCCGACACCGGCATCGACACCCGCGAGACGTTCGAGGACGCCACCCAGTACGTGGGCGAGGCGATCGGCGATGCCGCGTGGGAGGCCACCGAGTACGTCGGCGAGGTCTACGACGACGTCAGCTCCGCGGCCGGCGAGGCCTACGACGACGTCAGCTCCGCGGCGGGCGAGGCCTACGACACCGTCACGGGGTGGTTCGAGTGAGCGAGTCCGCTCCCGAGGCCACCGAGGAGGACGGCGTCGTCGAGCGGGTCGTCGAGGACGTCAAGGAGACCGCCCGCGAGGCGACCACCTTCGTCGCCCGGCTGGGCGGCGCGCTGTCCGAGGGGTTCCAGGACGGCCGCGAGCGGTCCTGAGTCACCCGTCCGCACCACGAGACCACCTGTGCGGGTGGGCCGCCCCTCCCCGGCGAGAGCCGGGGAGGGGCGCGCAGGACCCGCCCGAGGCACCACCTGGCCACCGCAGCACACCACCCGCAGCACCCACCCGCACTCACGGAGAGAGGCATCCTCATGCCGCAGTACCTGTCTCCCGGCGTCTACGTCGAGGAGCTCGAGGCGAGCACCCGTCCGGTGGAGGGCGTCGGCACAGCCGTCGCCGCCTTCGTCGGCTGGCCGCCAAGGGTCCCCTCCTAAGCCCGACATCATGACCAACTCGACCCAGTTCACGAACGCCTTCGGCAACTTCCGCCGGTGTCCTGGCGCACGCCGTTGCGGAACTTCGACGACGAGCGGCGGCACCAGCCTGCGTCGTGCGCATCGGCCGCGGCGCCGCGTCCGACGCCGGCGCCGTCGCCCCGCAGCCGCCGGCGCGGCTGGTCACGACGGCGAAGACCTCGCTCGAGGCGTGCGCCGTGGAGTCACTGCTGCCGTCGACGCGGCCGCGGCACCGTGGTAGAAGTGCACCAGCCGAGGCGGGGACGACGACACGTTCACCGTCGAGGTCCGCCGGGCGACGAGCCCAGGCGCCGGGGGAAGCTCCTCGCCGGACCAGCAGCGCCAGCGCCGCGACGTCGTAGACATCGTCAACAGCAGTCCACCTCATCCGCCTGGTCGACGCGCGAGGGGCCGGGCTCGGCGATCGAGCGGGGGGCCGCGGTGCAGACCCTGGTGCTCTACAAGCAGGCGCTGCGCTGGAGCGGGTTCCAGTCGGCGCAGATTGAGCTACGTCAGCAGCACCACGGGCGCACCAGCTCGCCGGCCTGGAGTACATCAAGACCGTCGCGATCGTCTGCCTGCCCGAAGACCTGATGCCGAGGCTCGGGCGCCGGCAACCTCGACCTGGCCCATTGGACATGGAAATCAAAACGGCTTTCATCAGCCCACTGCGAGACGATCAAGTCTGACAAGATGGCCCATCCTCGACGCCCCGCGGCCAGACTGAACACACAGGAGTTCGCCGAGTGGCGCATCGTAGGCACCAGCTACAGACTACAAGTTCGCAGCAATGTATTGACCATCTCGGTCAAGGTCCTGCAACCGGAGCAACGCGGCGGCCGATGATGATGCCGCCGTTCGGCCGCATGGCCGGGGTGCTGACCGACGACGACGCCGAGCACGGCATCCACAAGGCGCCCGCCAACGAGGTGAGCCGCGGGCGATCAACCTGCACAACAACGTCAGCCAGTTCGAGCACGACCTGCTGAAGCTCCCGGTCGCAGATGAACTGCATCCACTCCTCCGCCGGACCGGGGGTGCGGATATCGCGGCACGCGGGACGCTCGGGAGCGACCCGGCGTCACGCTCGTCGACGTACAGCGAGCTGTTCAACTACGTCCGGCTACCGTGCTCGCCGGCGCAAGTCGGTGAGTGTCTGCAGACCCGAACAACCAGGAGCATCGAGCCGGGTCAAGCGGTCCATGGACGCCTACCTGTACCACGTTACTGGCTCGACGGCGGCCTGTTCGGCGCGACGCCGAGCAGGCGTACTTCGTCAGTCCGACGACGGGACGAACCCGCCGCAGGTCGTCAAGGGCCCGCTCGGTGACGCCGGGATCAGCATCTCGCCGGTCGAGCCGGGCGAAAGTACATCGTCTTCCGCCTCGCCCGGTTTGCCGGCGGCACGTCCGGCGTCCGAACGGTCAGAGACCGCCCATGCCATCGGAAACGAAGCCGATCGCCACGTACACCTTCCACGTCGACGTCGACGGCGTCGCCGTCGCCCAGTTCAAGAAGATGAACAGCTTGTCCATCTCGATCGGCGACGATCGAGCGCCGCTGGAACGCAGTCCGTCGACGGCCCATCATGCGCAAAAGCCAGCCGCGGTCGAGGTTTCGGGGACGTTGAGTTGCTTCTCGCACGGCCCCGTCGACCGACGCCACCTTCTGGTCCTGGATCGAGCAGGTGCAGGACGGCGACATCGACGGCACCATCCACCGTAGGCTCGTCATCCTCTGAGCTCGCCACGGGCGGGTACGGCGGGCTCGACTACGAGCGGGCTGGCCGTGCCAGTTCCGGGCTCGGCGAGCTCCATGAGCGGGACCGACGCCGAGTCCCTCTCGGGAGCGTGACAGATAGCGCACCAAGCGGCTCGGGATCGGCTGATGACCGCCACCCTGCAAGAGCCCTCCCGCCTGAGGGTCGGGCCGGGTTCCCGTCCGCGCTTGCCCCACGGCTACGTGGACGGGACCGTCACCGTGAACGCGCCGGCACATGCGCTGGCCACGGCGCCGACGGGATCATGCCTCCGCGAGACCCAGGGTGCCCCAGCAGCAGCGCTGCCGGGCGCGTCGATCCTCCTCGCCGTCGGGGGGTCGCCAGCCTCGGCACGCTGGAATCGTCGACGCCGGCGTGACGTCTGAGGGGGTGCCCGGCCCGCCGACCTCGCCTTCCTTGCAGGCCCACACCCGTAGGATCAGTTCCGAGGGCAGGACCCGCGCCACGGTCGCCTGCCCAGCATACCACACGGCGGGGAGGTTGAGCCCTTGGCCAGGAGCCGGCCCCAGGAGAATGGTGTGACGTCCACGCTGACCGCCTGCACCGCAGGGGGTCCGCGTACGTAGCCTCTAACTCTGCACTGGCCCAGGCGACTCCTCTGAGGACCTAAGGACCTCGCCCGACAGGCGGCGGTACATTCAGGACGAGATCGAGCGCGATCGTGCACGCGCGCCGAGGGGGCTAGGCCGTGCGCTGACCCTGGCAGCGGCGCCGGGACGACGAGGGAGCCGCGGCAGGTGCCGCGGGGTCGACCCGCCGCCCGCGTCCGTCTCGCGTCCGCGCGGGCGGTGGCGTGACGTCGAGCCCTGCCGCCGTGGGCGGCCACGCGCTGTCGGCCGCCGGCCGCTCGGGTTCGTGCGCGCGCTCTCGACCCGGTGGCCGATGCCGCGGCGCTGAAGCCGCTCGGCCGCGAGGTCGGGGTGGCGCCGCAGACCGGGCAGTTGCCCGTCGCCGGCGCCCCCTCACCGGGTACCCGGCCCCGCCTGAGCTGGTCTCGGCCGCCGTGCCGAGGCCCCGGCGGCGCCGCCACCTGACGCCGGGTCGGCGCCGCACGCCCACGCGGACCGAGCCGCTCGCTGGCCGAGCGGCCCGGTCGCACCCCCATTTTGAGAGGCCATCCGCCCCGCCGCTGCCCGCCCCGTGCTACTGGCCCCGGCCGACGAGCCGGGGCAGGCCCGCTGCGGCGCCGCGCGTGCACGACCTCGTCCCCGCCCCGGCCCCGTTGCCGCTGCAACCGTCCCGCCACAGCGAGACACCAGAGCCGACACCGCCCGTCACCCCGGCCGCGCCCCGCCAGCCAGCGGCGCCGCGGGCGCCCGGGCCTCCCACCCCGCCGCGCCGCCCTCCCCGCCCAGGAGCCCGTGGCGACCCGACCGGTGCCGCCGCACCAACCTCCCCCCGCCCTCGCCCACCCCCGCCGGCGCGGGGGGCCCGTCGCGCCCCTCCCGGGGGGGGGGCGCGCGGCCGCGGCCGGGTCCGGAGCCGGAGCCGCAGACCGCCCCGTCGCGGACCCGCCCGAGAACCCCGCACCGGTCGCTGCCGCCGCCCAGTCCGCCCGGAGCCCGTCCCGGACGCTCCAGTACGATCGTCCGACCCGTGCGCCGCCGCCCGCTCTGGCCGCCGCACCGTCCCTGCGCGCCCAAGTCGACCACGCCCGCGGCCCTCGCCGACGCGCCGCCGGCCGCCGAGCCGGAGCCGCAGCGCGGACGACCGCCCCACGACACCCGGTCTCGGCGTGCCGGACTCGTCTCCAGCGGGCCGTGCGTCCCGCGGCCCCGGAGCCCGACCAGGTGCCCGGCTCCCGCCGCGGCCGGCCGCCCGCGAGCGCGGCGGCGCCCTCGCCGCGCAGGTCGGTCGACGCCTCGCCGGGCCGGCAGCCGTCGAGGACCGTGCCCCGGCCCGACCCCCGACCCGCCGGTGTCACACAGCCCCGCGCCGCGTCGCGTGGCCGCTCGACGCAGCCAGCGACGCGGCCCGGCGGAGACAAGCCGGACGAGCCGGACGACGTGACCGCCGACGAGGACGCCGACGAGGCGTCGGAGACCGACGAGGAGGCGCCCGCCGCCGGTCGCCGCCCGCGCCGAGCCGATGGCGGCCCTGGCCTCGCGTCCGCGCCGCGGGCCGGCCAGGAGGACCTCTTCGCCCCTGGGCCGTGTCTCACCCGGGGCGGGGCCGCCGTGGCGCCCCCGAGCCCGCGGCGGTCCGCATCGACGCGCCCTGCCCACGTCCTGCGTCGGCCCGTCCGGTCCCGGCCCCGGCGGGCTCGCCGCCTCGCCGCGGCCTCATGGCGGCCGGGCCGGCGCGGACGGACCGGTCGTGGGTCGACGCCCCCGGCCCTGCGGACGCCGACGACGGCCCCGAGCCGGGTGCCCTGCGTGCGCGCTTGCTCCCGTCGGACCTCGGTCTGCCGGCCTGGCCGACGAAGCGCTCGCCGCGCCGGCTGGCGGCGCGGAGGCCCGTCGTCGACGACCCGGACGACCTCGACGACGAAGAGCACGGGTCGGGCGACGAGATGTACGAGCAGGTGCGGCGCCCTGCGGCACGAGCTGTGGTCGGACCGGGCGCCGCGGCGTTGCTCATGGACTGGCGGCGAGGGGACGGTGTATCTCGGCAACCCCCGAGGCCTCTTGTCTGCATGGCCCCGTCCTTCCCGCGACCCGCGATCCGCGCTGGGTGCCTTCGGGCTCGAGGTCGACGGGAACGAGGCGGAGTTCGACAACGTCACCGCCTGCGAGGGGCTCGATGCGCACTACGACGTCTACCAGTTCAGCGAGGGCGGCGCCGCGAGCGGGCACAGGCTGCCGACCGGCATCGGCTCCACGAACGTGCGGATCAGCCGGCCGTCGACCACAAGAGCGCAGCCCTGGCCCGTGGTTCGGGAGGTGCGCCGAGCTCGTCCGCACCGACGCCGCGGTGATCGCTGCCGGGGCAAGGACGACGAGGCCGTGGTCGCCCAGTGGAACCTCAGAGGGGTGTGGCCGGTGCGGTACAGCGGACCGAAGTTCTCCTCGGCCGGGACCGCTGCGGCGATCGAGACGATCGAGCTGGCGCACCTCGGCTTCCACGGGGAGGTCTGATGGGCAAGCTGGAGAAGGCAAGCTGGTCTCGCAGGAGGACAAGGTCGAGCTGCTGTTCCACTACAACCCGGCCACCATCACGATGAGGACCGGTGCCCGGTTCTCACGGCCCCGGCCGGCTCGCGGCGAGAAGACGGCACCACCACCGGACTTCATCTCCGCCGAGCAGGTCGTCTACACGATGGACATCGTCCTGGACACGACCGACGCCGTCCCGCGGGGCGTGCCCGCGGCGATCACGCAGCTGGTCGACTGGACCCGGCCGAGCGCGACCTCCCTGAAGACCGACAAGCCGTCACCGCCGCTGCTGCTGCTGGAGTGGGGGAAGCGGCACTGGGGACCGGTGCACCTGACCAAGCTCAGGGTCGACCACACGTTGTTCTCACCCAACGGCGAGCCCGTGCGCGCGAAGGTGAACCTGCGGCTGACCGAGAAGGTCACCGAGCCCGGCAGGACGAACCCGACCTCCGGCGGGGCACCCGACCGGCGCCGGGTGCTGGTCGAGGGGAGCGACGGGCTGGGCCAGGTCGCCCAGCGGGAGTACGGCGACCCGAACCTGTGGCGCGCCGTCGCCGCGGCGAACGGCATCGACGACCCCACCCGCGTCCCGCGCGGCACCCAGCTGCTGCTGCCGCCGGCGTGGGACGCCCGCGACGTCGCGGAGGGCCGTCGTGCCTGAGATCCGTTCGCACGGTGCCCGACCGCGCCTCGTGCTCGACGGCAGCGAGCTCCGGTCCGACCTCGCCGCCCTGGTCGCGACGGTCGTCGTCGACACCAACCTGCACCAGCCCGACATGGTGCAGGTGAGCCTGCGCGACCCCGGGCACGACGTGTTCGAGCAGCTCCACGTGCGGGTGGGCAGCACGCTGACCATCAGCGCCACCGCCCTCGGCGACGGGCGTCAGAGCGAGCTCGTGCAGGCCGAGATCACCTCGCTGGAGCGTGATCTCGGCGCCGACGGCTCCATCGCGGTCCTGCGGGGGTACGACCGGTCGCACCGGCTGAGCCGCGGCCGGCGGACAGCCACGTACAACGACGTGACCGACTCCGACGTGGTGCGGCAGGTGGCCGACCGCGCGGGCGTCGAGCTCGGTCGGGTCGACGCGACCGCGACCACGCACCCCCACGTCTCGCAGGTGAACGCCACGGACTGGGACTTCCTCACCGCGCGGGCCCGTGAGACGGGACACGACCTGCGGGTGGTGGACGGCCGGCTCGACTGGCGCCGCCCGACCGCCGCCAGCGAGGCGCCCGAGCCGGCGCGGTCGCTGGAGCAGCAGGCGGCTCCGTTGCAGCTCGTGGTCGGCACCAACCTGATCTCGTTCCGTCCGCGCGTGACCGCGGGGTCGCAGGTCGACGACGTCACCGTCCGCGGCTGGGACCCGGTCGCCAAGAAGGCCGTCGTCGGCCGGGCGACGGCAGGGAGCGAGGCCGCGTCGGTGGCGCTGTCGCCGGGTGAGCTGGCCGGCGCCTTCGGCGGTGCGCAGGACGTCTGCGTCACACGGCCCATCGCCTCCCAGACCGAGGCCGACGCCGCGGCCACGGCGGTCGCGGAGAGCCTCGCCGGCGTCCACGCCGAGGCCGAGGGCGTGGCGGTCGGCGACCCGCGGCTGCGGGCCGGTGTCGCCGTCTCGGTGGGGCACGCGGGATGGCCGTTCGACGGCCGGTACACCCTGACCAGCGCGCGGCACGTGTACGACGAGGGTGGCTACCGCACCTACGTCGGTGTCAGCGGCCGCACCGAGCGGTCCCTGCTCCGCCTCACCGGCGCACCTTCCGCCCCCGCCGCGCTCGTGCACGGCGTCGTGGTCGCGCTCGTCACCGACGTCGACGACCCCGACCGGGCAGGACGGGTGAAGCTGTCGTTCCCGTGGCTGTCCGACGACTACGAGAGCTGGTGGGCCCGGGTCGCGCAGCTCGGTGCGGGCGACCAGCGCGGCGCCGTGTGGTTGCCCGAGGTCAACGACGAGGTGCTCGTGGCGTTCGAGCACGGCGACACCCGGCGTCCCTACGTCGTCGGCAGCCTCTACAACGGCGTCGACCTGCCGCGGCTCGGGGACGGGCTGGTCGACGCCTCGACCGGCGGGATCAAGCGGCGCGGGTTCGTCTCCAAGGCCGGCCACCGGCTGGTGTTCCTCGACGACGACGCGAAGAGCGGGGTCGCGGTGGTCAGCGGCGACGACTCGCTGCGGATCTCGATGAAGCAGACGGACACGACGATCACCATCAGCTCGGGCGGCGGCGTGACCATCTCCGGCTCGAGCGAGGTGAAGGTCGTCAGCGACGGCTCGATCAGCGTCGAGGCCGGAAGCACGTTGACGCTCAGAGGATCCGGCGGCGTGACCATCGACGGCGGCCCGCAGGTCGAGGTCACCGGCGGCCTCATCAAGCTGAACTGAGAAGGGGGAGACCACGATGGGAGCACCAGCCGCCGTCCTCGGCGACAAGATCACGGCCACCTGCGCGATCCACCTGGTGCCGAACCCCGCGTCCGGGGCGCCGCAGCCCGGCCCGCCGATGCCGTTCAGCGCACCGGTCACCACCGGGACGTGCGCGACGGTGCAGGTCGGCGGGAAGCCGGTGGTGGTGATGGGGTCCCAGGGGCAGTGCACGCCGCCGCAGGTGGGTCTGCACCCCAGCGACCCGTTCATGGCGCCGCCGGCCCAGCTCGGTGCCGTGGTGCAGGCCAGCGCGACCGTCCTCGCGGGCGGGACCCCGATGGCGCGGTCCGGCGACGCGTGCACCGCGTGCGGGATGCCGGGCGCGACCCTGGTCGGCACCGGTGCCACCGTCCAGGTGGGTGGTTGACGTGGCGCAGCAGGTCGACTTCGTCGGGCGGGGATTCGCCTTCCCCATGGGCGCCAACCCGTCCGGCGGCACCGCGATGGTCGGCGGCACCCACAACATCGAGCAGGCCATGCTGCTCGTGCTCGGCACCGCCAAGGGCGAGCGCGCGATGCGACCCGAGTTCGGTTGCGGCATCCACGAGCTCGTCTTCGACACGGTCGACCCCTCGTTGGTCGGGCGCGTCTCGCGTGAGGTGTCGGAGTCGCTGACGCGCTGGGTCCCGCGCATCGAGGTCAAGGACGTCACGGCCTCGGCCGACCCGGCGTCCCCGTCCACGCTGCTCGTCGACGTCGCGTACCTGGTCAAGGCCACCAACGACCAGCGCAACCTGGTCTTCCCCTTCTACTCGATCCCGGAGCACGAGTGATGACCCTGCCGGTGCCCAACCTCGACGACCGCCGGTTCCAGGACTTCGTCGACGACGCGAAGCGGATGGTGCAGCGACGCTGCCCCGAGTGGACCGACCACAACGTCTCCGACCCCGGCGTGACGCTGATCGAGGCGTTCGCCGCGATGGCCGACCAGATCGTCTACCGGCTCAACCGCGTCCCGGACCTGCACTACCTGAAGTTCCTCGAGCTGATCGGGGTGCGGCTGTTCCCGGCCACCGCCGCCCGCGTCCCCATGACGTTCTGGCTGTCGGCACCCCAGCGCGACGTCGTCCACGTGCCGGCCGGCACGGAGGTCGCCACCCGGCGCACGCCCGACGCGGAGCCGGTCGTGTTCGGGACCGTCCGGCCGCTGTCCGTCGTGCCCACGACGCTGGTGGGCCTGCGGACGGTGGACGCCCGGGGTGCCGGCGCCGACCACACCGACGAGCTGGACGGCGGGCCGTGGGTCCGCTGCTTCTCCGACGTGCCGCAGCCCGAGGAGACGCTGATGTTCGGCCTGTCCGAGGCCGCGCCGTCGTGCGCGGTGGCGCTGCGGCTGGGCTGCCACGTCGAGGGCATCGGCGTCGACCCGGACGCGCCGCCGCTGGTGTGGGAGGCGTGGACGGCGGCCGGCTGGGTCGCCTGCGACCTCGAGCGCGACGAGACCAGGGCGCTCAACAGCGCCGGCGACGTGGTGCTGCACCTGCCCGACGAGCACACCACCTCGGTCGTGGCGGGGATCCGCGCCGGCTGGCTGCGCGCCCGCGTCGTCGAGGTGCCCGAGGGCACGCCGCGCTACACCTCCTCGCCCCGGCTGCGGGGGGCGCAGGCCTTCACGGTCGGCGGCACCGTCGAGGCCGTGAACGCCCGCACGATCCTCTCCGAGACGCTCGGGCGTGACCGAAGGCGTTGCCGGGCAGCGGTTCACCGTCAGCCGCACGCCGGTGCTCCCGCCGGACGAGGCGCTGGTCGTCGAGATCTCCGGCGAGGAGGGCTGGCAGCCCTGGACCCAGGTGCACGGCTTCGCCGACAGCGGTGCGGACGACCGGCACTTCGTCCTCGACGCCGTCACCGGCACGCTGTCGTTCGGTCCGACCGTCCGGCTCGAGGACGGCACGGTGCGCCAGTACGGTGCCGTGCCCGCACGCGCGGCCACCGCGCGGATCCGGGCCTACCGCAGCGGTGGTGGTGCGCGGGGGAACGTCAGCGCGCACACCCTGGAGGTGCTCCGCTCGTCGATCCCGTACGTGTCGAAGGTCGGCAACCGGGTGGCCGCGCGCGGCGGTCGCGATGCCGAGGACGTCGAGAACGCCAAGCTGCGAGGACCGTTGGAGCTGCGCGGCACCCACCGTGCGGTCACGCTCGAGGACTACGAGCAGATCGCCGCCGGCGCCGCCCCCGAGGTCGCGCGGGTCCGCGCGGTGCCCGAGAGCGGTGGGACGGTGCGCGTCCTGCTGGTGCCGGCGACCGGGGACGGCACGAGCCGCCGTCCGTTCGCCGACCTGCAGCCGGCGGAGGACACGCTGCGCCGGGTGGCGGCGGCGATCGAGGACCGCCGCGTCATCGGCGCGCAGGTGCTGGTGGAGCCGCCGGTGTTCCGCGGCCTCACCGTCGTCGCGCACCTGCGGTCGCTGCCCGGGCACGCCCCGCAGACCGTCCACACCGCGGCGCTCGAGGCGCTGTACCGGTACCACGACCCGGTGGTCGGGGGTGCGGACGGCACGGGGTGGGAGTTCGGCCGCTCGGTGCAGTACGGCGAGGTCTTCGCGGTGCTGCAGCGCGTGCGCGGGGTCGACGTCGTCGAGGACGTGCGGCTGTTCCCGGCGGACCCCGTGACCGGCACGCGCGGCGAGGCGACCCGCAAGGTCGAGCTCGAGCCGACGGCGCTGGTGTTCGGCTACGACCACCAGGTGCGGGTGACGCCGTGCGAGGACTAGTGCCCGACCTGCCCACGGCCGTCCCGCTGTCGGCCGGCCTGCCGCGCGTGCTCGCCGAGGACGACTACGCCGGCCGCTTCACCGGCGCGCTCGACACCGTGCTGGCGGCGGCGGTGGGCTCGGTCGACAACCTCACCGCGTACCTCGATCCCGCGACCGCTCCCGCCGACTTCCTCGCCTGGCTCGGCCACTGGGTGGCCGTGCCCCCCGACGAGATGGGCGACGACGAGCGGACGGCGGCACTGCGCGCGCTCGTGCCCGTGGCCGCCGACCTCGGCGCCCGGCGCGGGACGGCCACGGCGCTGGCGGACGAGCTGGGCCGCCTCTGCGGCGTCGACGTCGCCGTGCGCGACCCGGGCGGCGTCGAGCTGGTCGGCCTCCGCCGGTCAGGCTGCGGGCACCTCCGCCGGGAGCGGCCGCGGGGGCGTCGAGGTCGTCGTGCGCGGCGCCTGCGACCGGGCGCTCGTGCGCCGGCTCGTGCGCCGCTCGACCCCCGCCCACCTCGACGTCCGGGTCACCTTCGACGACCCCGCCCGCCCGCCCGCCGAACAGCCCGCTCAGTCGACCAGGAGGAGACATGAGCACCACCACGATCACCTGCACCGCGTGCGGCGGCGCGAACTCGCCGGAGGACACCTTCTGCGGCTCGTGCAGCGCCTTCCTGGAATGGGACGGCGCGCCGGCGCAGGAGCAGCCGGTGCCCGTCGGTGCCGCCGTCCGTACCGCCGTCGGTGACGCCTCGGACCCCGACCCGGAGCACCGGCTGCCGCAGACCGAGGCCCGCCGTCCTGCACCCCGCCGGGCCGCGGGAGAGGGCCCGACCGACCTGTTCTGCGGGTCGTGCGGAGCGGGCAACGCGCTCGGCCGCTCGTTCTGCCGCCGCTGCGGCGAGGCGCTGGCCGACCCCGAGGAGCCGGAGCGCCCGGGCTGGTTCCAGCGCTGGGTGCGCCCGCTGTGGCCGTTCGGACGGCGCGAGGACGTCCGCACGGCGGGGGAGCGGCCCCGGTCGTGGGCACGCAACGCCGCCCGCCAGGACCGCCGCCGCGGCCTGCGCTGGCCGAGCAAGCTGAGCGTGGGCAAGCTCGCGATCCCCCTGATGGTGCTGTCGCTGTTCGGGCTCGGCATCTCCCCGCTGCGCGCGAAGGCCACGACCTGGGCGTTCGAGACCTACGACTCGATCCGCCGCACCGTGGCCCCCGAGCTCGTGGAGATCACGCCCGCGGGCGCCGTCGCCGACTCCGAGACACCCGACCACCCCGCCGCCGCGTCGATCGACCTGAACACGTCCAGCTACTGGTCCGAGGGCAGGGAGGGGCCCGGCATCGGTGCGACCCTCACGGTGTCGTTCGCGTCTCCCACCGACCTCACCCAGATCGGGCTCATCAACGGCGCCACCGAGACCGAGTTCGCGAAGCAGCCGCGGCTGCGCACGGTGCAGGTCGACCTGGTCGACGTGGCCGGGGAGAGCACGACCTCCCGGCTCGAGCTGGCGGACACCGCGAAGTTCCGCACCTACGCGCTGACGGGTACGGCCGTCAGCAGCGCTGACCATCACGGTCGTGGACGTGTACCCCGGTCAGGCCGGCGAGGACGCGTCGGTGACCGAGCTGTCGTTCCACACGAGCCGGTGAGGGAGGTGACCACCATGACCGCCACCACGACGCCAGCACGACCCGTCCGCACCCGTCCTGGTCCGAGCGGGAGATCGCCGTCCTGAGGCTCCTGGCCCAGGGCATGTCGACGCGCGAGGTCGCGCGGGCGCTGTGCTGGAGCGAGCGCACGATCAAGAACGTCGTCTACGACCTCACCACCCGGCACGGGCTGCGCAACCGCACCCACGCCGTGGCCGTGGCCGTCCGCGCCGGGGTGGTCTGACGCCGCCTGCCAGGCAGCGCCGGCGCGTCAGCCCGCGCCGAACGCGGTGAAGGCGCAGGACGCGACGAATCCTGCGGGAGAACCGGTGTCGGCCTCCTGCCGGGCTGCGTGCAGGGCGTCGCTCGCGCTCTCTCCGCGCGCCAGGCCCTCGTGCAGCCGCACCATCAGCGGCACCGCGGCCAGGTCGGGTACCAGCACGGTGCTGGCCACCACCGCCCGGGCGCCGTGCCCGAGCAGCGCGCTGACGAACCCGAGCGGCTCGTCACCGGGGTAGGTGGCCTCGACGGCGGAGTCGCACGCCGCCAGCACGACGCAGCGCGGAGCCGTTCCGCCCGAGAGGATCTCGTGCAGGGTGAGCGGGCCGTCGGCCATCTGCAGCGACGAGAACGTCGGGCTGTCGGACCGGACGGTGCCGTGGCACGACAGGTGCGCCAGCCGTGAGCCGGCGAGGGCCTCGAGCACGTCGGTCGCACCGGCGCCGTCCCCGGTGAGCACCGTGGCGCCCGGGTGCAACCGGGCCAGGCGGGCCACCTCGTCCTGCGCCCCGGGCAGTCCGGGACCGGCCACCAGCACCACCCCGTCATCCCGCGCCTCCGGATCGACGGCCGCCTCGGCCGCCTCGGCCGTCGTCGCCCACACCGACGCGGACGGTGCCACCGACACCGGCGCCGCGTGCAGCGCCGGCCAGGGCACCAGCTGCAGGGCACCGACCGGCGCCACCACGAGCGGTGTCGCCGGGTCGAGACCGAGCGGGCGGACGAGCAGGTCCGCCAGCCGCGCGGTCGCCGCCCGCGCCGAGTCGAGCACCATCCGCGCGCGGTCCTCGCGGCAGCCCGGGCACGGCGAGGCGGCGCAGACCGAAGTGCAGCAGCGAGGTCGCCTGCTCCACCGGTGCCACCGGGCCGAGGTCGACGGTGCGCACGGGTCGCCGCCCGGCGACGACAGCCACGAGCCGGCCGTCCAGCACGGCGTACTCGACCAGCACGCGGTGCTGCAGCCGCTCGCGCAGCTCGGCCAGCCCGACCCGGCGGGTGAGGTCGACCGCTCCGTCGACGGTCCACGCCGCCCGGCGCAGGGTGTCCTCGACCTGCGCCACCTGCGCGAGCAGGGCGGGGGGCTCGGGCTCGGCGCGCGACCGCGCCTCGTCCAGCTCGGCGTGCAGCGCCCGCAGCCGGGCGAGGTGCTCGTCCTGCGGGGCCTGCGCCGTGCCGCGCCGCCGATGGCGGCCGCCCGCATCAGCTCCAGCCAGCCCAGCACCCGCGCCGGGGAGGCCTGGGGGAGCAGGGCGCGCAGGCCGAGCGGTGGCCAGCTCGACCCCGTGGCCGGACGCGAGCGCGCGCAGCTCGGCGGACGGCAGCGCGAGCCGGTGCGCCGCCAGGTCGTCGAGGCCCTGACGGCACGAGCGCACGACCGAGGTCGCCGGTTCGCCCTGCAGCACAGCGCGTTCGGCGAGAGCGAGCCGTCCGCTGAGCCGCACCAGCAGCGGCGCGCGGCGGGCCCGGGTGGCTGCCAGCGTGAGGCTCCGGACCGCGCCGGCGCGGTCGTCGCGCGCGGCGGCCGCCCGGCCGGCCGCGAGGTGCGCCTCGACGGCGTCGTGGACGAGCCCGGCGTCGTCGAGCACCCCGGCGACCTGCCGCAGCACCCGCGGATCCGGTGCGCCGGACGCCTGCTGCGCCACCAGCACGGCGCGGGCCACCCACGGCGCGCGGCGCTGGCGCCGGAGCCGGTCGGCTGCGCGCGCCGCGGTCTGCGCCGCCGCGGCGGTGTCGCCGGTGGCCAGCTCGAGGCGGGCCACCCGCAGCTCGGCCTCGGCGGCCATCAGCGAGGTGTCGTCGGTGGCCATCAGGGCGGCGCCCTCCCGCGCCGCCGCGAGCGCCTCGGGCAGCAGCCGCAGGTCGCTCAGGGCGTCGGCGTACTCGACCAGGTGCTCGCCGACCACCAGGCCGGCCGACCTCGTGCAGGCCACGGGCCTCGCGGAACAGCTCGAGCCCCTGCGCCGGCCGCCCTGCCTGCACGTACGCCCGGGCGCGGGTCTGGGCGCTGTACGCCACGAGCACGGGGCCGACCTCCGGCGCCAGCTCGACCGCGAGGTCGGCCCACGGCACCGCCGCCTGCGGGCGCCCGCGGGCCAGCTCGACCTCGGCCAGGTTGATCGCCGCCTTGGCGCGGATCTCGCCGGTGGTCCCGGCGTCGGCGAGCAGCGCCTGGTAGCCGGTGGCCGCCGGCCGCAGCCGTCCGGCGTTGTGGTCGACCACCGCGCGCTGGAGCACGAGGCGCGGCCGCTGCGGAGGCGGCACCAAGCGTGGCGGCGCGGTCGAGGTCGCGCAGCGCGGCGGTCAGGCGTCCGAGCTCCTGGTTCACCGCCGCCCGGCTGACCAGCAGCTCGCCGGACCGGTGCGGCAGGTCGGCCCGCTCGGCGACCCGCAGCGCGCGGTCGAGCAGGGCCCGGGCGGCCTGGTTGCGCATCGCCTCGTGCTCGGCCCACGCGTGGGCGTGCAGCGCCACCACGTGCGCCTCGGGCTGCCGGGCCTCCCGCGTGCGCTCGACCAGGTCGGCGGCCACCGGACCCGAGCCCGGCGGGGTCGCCCAGGACTCCCTTGTAGACGGCCTCGGCCTCCGGGAGCATGGGGCCGTCGGTCTCGCCGTCCACGCGCCGACGCTACTCCTCGGGAAGGTTGGCCATGACCGACGACCTCGGTGCCGCAGCGACGAAGCAGGACGGACGCGGGCGGTACCCCGTCCCCGACCCACGCCCGCCGGAGCAGGTCGAGGCAGGACGGACGGACGACCCGCCTCCAGGCGTCCGCGCTCGACGACGCCCGCAAGGACACCCGCTTCTTCCCGGTCACCACCCGGCGGGTGCTCCGCCGCCGCGCCCGCGAGGGCCGCGAGGAGTTCGTCCCGGTCGCCGTGCTGCCCGGCGGGCCGCGCCAGCAGGTCGCGATCGTGCAGGGCGAGCTCATCGTGCGCACCGGGCTGGACGAGAAGACCCGCGCCGCGGTCGAGGAGGTGATGGGTCAGGGGTCGGGGCAGGAGGTGCCCGGGCTGCCGGGTCTGGAGCGCTTCCGCAACGCGTCGGTCGACGGCCCGACCCTGGCCGACCTCGCCGCGGACGTGCGCGCCGCGGGCTACCAGGCGTCGGTGGCCCACATCGCGCCGCTGCGCGGGGTGGTCAAGGCCAAGGGCGGCGCGGGCGTCACGGCGGTGGTCACCGGGCTTCCGGCACGAGGAGGGCAGCGGCGGCGTGCACGTCGCCGTGATCGACACGGGGGTCTGCGCGACGCCCCGGACGGACGGGTTCCTCTCCGGCGCAACCGATCTCGAGGGCAAGGAGCGCGATCGACCCGCTCGACGTCTTCCCGCTGGCGGACCCCGGCGTGCCGGGCGACGTGGACGGCAACGACCGGCTCGACTACGCGGCGGGGCACGGCACCTTCGTCATCGGCGTGGTGCAGCAGGTGGCTCCGGACGCCCGGGTGTCGGCGTACCGGGCGATCGACAGCGACGGCGTCGGCAGCGAGGTCGACGTCGCCGTCGCGATGCTGCGGGCGGTCGCCGCGGGCGCGCAGGTGATCAACCTGTCGCTCGGGGTGCAGACCCTCGACGACCAGCCGCTGCTGGCGGTGGAGGTCGCGCTCGAGCAGATCGACCCGGCCGTCGTCGTGGTCGTCGCGGCCGCGGGCAACGACGGCGACGAGCGGCCGTGCTTCCCGGCCGCGCAGTCCGGGGTCCTGGGTGTCGCCGCGCTGTCGTCGCGCGACCTGCCCAACGGGCGCCCGCAGCTGGCGCGGTGGAGCAGCCGCGGCTACTGGGTCGACTGCTCGGCGGTGGGCGAGGGCGTCGTGTCGACCTACGTGCCGGGCAAGGAGGAGCACTTCATCGACGACGAGGAGGAGGTGTTCCCGGACGAGAACCCCTGGGGCGTCTGGAGCGGCACCTCGTTCGCCGCGCCGCAGGTCGCGGGAGCGGTGGCGAGGATCATGGAGGCGCAGCAGACCGACGCCCCCACCGCGCTGAAGACGCTGCTCGCCGGGGGCGTTCCCGTGCCCGACGCCGGCAGGGCACTGCGCATCATGGGCGGAACCCGCTACTGAGACCGGGTCCTGCGGCGCGGCCTCCCGGTCAGGCGGTGAACCAGGTGGTGGCGAACGGCCGCTGCCCGGGGAGCTCGACCCGCACCCGCAGCAGCTGGTCGCCGAGGCCGTCGGCGGTGAAGCCGCCGAGGTCGTCGACGTCCGCCTGACGCACGGTGCCGTCCGGCTGCTCCACCGTGACGGTGCCGCCGTCGAGCGGGAACGGCATCACCTGACCGACGAGGCGCACGGCGCCGTCGACGCGCTCGACCTGCAGGTCGAGCAGGAGGTCGCCGCCCTCGAAGGTCAGCACCCGCGGCTGCAGCGCGGTCGAGCGGACGCCGGCGGGCACGCCGGTGCTCTGCTCGACCAGCTGGAGCAGCTCGGCGTCCAGGGCCCGGGTGGTCCAGGCGAGGCGCGCCATCTCCAGCACCAGGTCGGGCACCGGGTCGGCCTGCGCCGCAACGGATCCCAGGTGCACGAGCAGCTCGGTGTCGGCGTGGTCCACGGTCATGGCCGGCTCCCTTCCAGAGCAGTGGCGAAGTCGTACCCGGCGGCGGAGGTGATCTCGCGCAACCGGTCCAGGCAGCGCATCCGCGTCGGCCCGATCGAGCCGATGGGCATCCCCATCGCCTCCGAGACCTGCGCGTACGCAGGGGGTTCGGCCGCCATCAGCACCCGGAGCAGCCGCTGGCAGCGCTCGGACAGCTGGGCGAAGCAGGTCCACAGCGCGGCGTCGCGCTCGTCCTGCAGCAGGGCGGAGTCCAGCGCCGGCGCGAGCTCGTCGACGACGTCGAAGGCGGTGTCGTCGACGACGCCGACCAGCTCGCGACCGCCGCGCTTGAGCACGCGCAGGCACTCGCGGCGCGCGGTCGTGGCCAACCAGCCGGGCAGCCGCTCGGGGTCCTGCACGGACCCGAGGTTCTCCACCAGCCGCAGCCAGGTGGTCTGCACGACGTCGGCGGCGTCGGACGAGCTCAGCCGGTAGGAGCGGGCCACCGACCAGACCAGGTTGGTGTAGCGCTCGACCAGGGCGTCCCACGCCACCTGGTCGCCCTCGGCGGCACGCCGCACGAGGGGGGTCACGGGCTCGCGCCCGTCACGACGGTCGCACCGTGCCGGTGGCCGGCGGGCGCTGGAGGGGGATGGCGGTCATGCGAGCTCCCGAGGTCGCTGAGGTCAGGGGGTCTGACGTCAGGCAGGAGCAGGGCGCGGGGTCACGGTGATACCACCCGGGGCGGGACGGTTCCCGGCGCCGCCGTGGGGAGCCCGGTCGGCGGGGCCGTCGGCGCGGTCCGTCGGCGGGTCGGTCGGGCGGGTCGCGTCGACGGCGGCGTCGGTGGGTGCGTCGGTCGGCGGGTCCGTCGGCGGGTCCGTGGGTGGATCGGTCGGCTCGGTCTGGCTCCGGCGCGGGCGGGGCCGGGGGGACCGGCACGTCGGCGTCGCACTCGCCGCCGCGGACGGCGTCGAGCACCCGCACGCCGCCGGCGAACCCGGAGACCGGGACCCGGGCGACGCCGCACGACGTCGCCGGTGCGCGGCGCGTGCACCATCATCCCGTCGCCGACGTAGAGCCCGACGTGGTGGATCGTGGCGGGGTCGGACGGGTCGTGCGCGAGGAACACCAGGTCGCCGGGCAGCAGGTCGTGTGCGGGCGACGCGGTCTCCGGCCAGGAACTGCTGGCGCGAGGTGCGGGGGAGCGAGACGCCGGCGGAGCGGTACGACTGCAGCACCAGCCCGGAGCAGTCCCAGCGGTCGGGACCGGTCGCACCCCAGCGGTACGGCTCACCGCGCTGAGCCAGCGCGAACTGCACAGCGGCGACGGCGCGCGGGTCGGCACCGCCGCCCGGCACGACGAACGCGGGCAGTGCGGCAGTGGTGACCTCGGCGGACAGCACGGCCTGCGCAGCCGCCACGTCCGCGTCGTCGAGGGCGACGACGACCTCGAGCGCCAGGACGGTGGAACGTACCTGCTCCCAGGCGGTCTCGGCCCGTTCGACCTCGGCGCGGAGGTCGGCGTCAGCGTCGGCGATCGGCGTCCGCGACCTCGGCGCCCGGTGCCAGCAGCACCGCCGCCCGGGCGGACTCCAGGACCGAGACCCGGGCGAGCAGCTCCCGCCGTGCGCCGGCGAGCATCGCCGAGTGCCGGTCGAGGCGGTCGCGGGCGGCGAGCACGCGGTCGGAGGTGTCCGCAGCGACCGCGGCGCGCGGACGGTGCCGCCTGCGCCGGCGAGGTACCGAGGAGCACCGACGCGGCGAGCGCCGCGGACAGCGACCGTGCCGACGAGCGCCACGCCCGGCCGGGGTGCGCCTCATCGCCGGTTCACCAGGCCGTTGCGGCCGGGCTGGGTGGTGCCGGCGACCACGAGCGCCTGGTCGGACGCGGCGGCGGTGGCGGTGCCGACGACGAGCTCCCGCGGCCCCTGCGGGGAGTTCGCCAGCACCAGCAGGTCCGTCACGAAGCCGCCGCTCGCCGGCACCGTCACGGTCCCGGCCGGCACGGTCGTGCCGTCGGCGAAGACCCACGCCAGGGTGGCCTCGCCGGCCGGGAACGAGGCGCCGGTGACGCGGGTGGTGGTCCCCGTGGCGACGACCACCGGGTTCAGCTGCAGCACCGCCGGCACCGGCTCGGGCTCGGGCGCCGGGCAGCGCACCGTGAAGGTCGTGGTGGCCGACGGCAGCGACCGCGCCGGTGGGACGAAGCTCACCGGTGGCGCGGGCCGGGCCTCGACGGCCGTCGCCGTCACGGTGCCGCACGGCAGCGGGCCGAGCGGCGTCCGCAGCCGAGCGACGCCGTCGTCGTCGGTCTTCACGACCTCGACCGGCTCCGCGCCCAGCCGGAGCGCGACCGCCGTGCCGGGGTTGAAACCCTCGATCTGCCAGACGGTCTCGCGAGGCAGGTCCTTCGAGTCGACGACGGTCGGGTCGATCGACAGCGTCGGGCAGGTGACGACGAAGACCGCCGTGTCGCGCGGAGGTTCGAGCTTCCCGCCCTGTCCGCGCGCCTCCACCTCGTGCTCGCCGCACGCGGGCAGCGGGTCGAGCCGGACGGTCCGGTCGAACTGGCCCTGCGGCACCTTGACGCCGTCGGCGACGACCTCGCCGTCGAGCAGGATGGTGACGACCTGGCCGTAGCCGTAGAGCCGGCCGCGGACCTCCAGGTCCGTCGGCCCGGCACCCGCGGCGGTGCGCGGCGAGGCTCAGCTCGATCCGGGGGTCGACGACGTCGCTGGGCGGGACGCCGTCGCTGGTGCCGGTGCCACCCGTCGCCCCGCTCGCCGCCGCCGCGGGCACCAGGGCCAGCGCGGCGACGGCGAGAGCGGTGCGGACGCAGGGGCCTCACGGCGCCGGGGTGCGGGCGAAGCCGCTGACGCTGATGCCCGGGGTGCAGGGGGCGGCCTCGCTGGTCGGGTCGGTCGGGTCGGCCGGCAGGTTCTCGCACGTCACCTCGAGGCCGAGCGGGTCGCCGGGCGCGAAGGCCAGCGGTGCCACCAGGTGCAGGTCGAGGTCGCGGAAGTTCTCCAGCCGCGCGCTGTAGACGACGTCGCCGTCACGGGTGACGTCGATCCGCCCGGTGTCGCCTGCGGCGTTCTGCAGCAGCAGGTCGGTGACGCTGACGATCCGGTCGGCGTCGAGCACCTTGCTGGGGGTCTGGTCGGACTTCGTCGCGGCGACGCGCACCAGCAGCGGGTCGCCCAGCGGGTCGATCGGGACGCCGTCCACGCCGGGGGTCGGGGTGGGCGTCACCGGCGTGCCGGTCGCCTCCTCGACCTTGTCGGACAGCTCGTCCAGCGCCGCCTTCTGCTCGGCGGCCGCCTTCTCCTGGGCCGCTGCGGCCTCCTCCTGCGCGGCCAGCGCCTTCTCGCCCTCCTCGGACGCGGCGGCGCGGGCGCTGCTCTCGATCGCCGGCCGCAGGACGGCCAGCCACAGACCGCTCATCAGCATCGCCAGGACCAGCAGCCCGAGCAGGGCCTTGAGCAGCCACGACGGCAGGACCGCGCGCTGCAGCAGCGTGCCGGGCAGCGTGCGCTGGTCGCCCTCGGGCGGGGTGACGACGACCTGGAACGGCAGCGAGTTGTTCGCGCCCTTCCAGTGCTGGGCCCGCGCGTGCACCTTGACCGTGACGATCTCGCTGCGGCCGGGGCCGACCTCGACGAACGCGGGCTCGATCGTGCCGTGGAGCTTCTCGTCCGGGTCGGCCAGGTCGAGCACGACGACGGCGGTGGTGTTCCCGCGGTTGTCCAGCGCCACCTCGTGCTTGCCCTTGCCGCGGCCGCGGGCGGTCGAGGTGCGCGGGCCCGAGCTCGGCGGTCACGGCCGTGAAGGGCGCGATGTCGAGCGCGCCCTCCTCGACGTAGCCCGAGGCCGGGTCCTCGCGGGACACCACGCGCAGGCCGACGGGGTGGCTGCCGGCGGCCAGCGGCGGCTCGGTGGGCAGGTCGTACCGGACGGTGACCTGGCCCTCCTGGCCGGGCAGCAGCCCGAGCTCGGCCGGCTCGACGACGGCGCGGTCGGCGAGCGTGCCGATCGGCTCGAAGGCGAACGAGTCGACGACGAGGCCGTCGTTGCGGACGGTGACGACCCAGGTCGTCGCGTCCGTGGGGGTCGCGGTCGTGGCGGGCGCGTTGGTCGTGGTGGTCATGCCCAGTACGAGCCGCGGACGCCGCGCTGCGTACAGGACTTTCGGGCAGCGGGTGACGCCGCGACGCCGTCGCCGTGCCACCCTGCTCGCCATGGCGTACGACGAGGAGCTGGCGGACCGCCTGCGCGAGCTGCTGGCCGGGCAGGCGGGGACGAGCGAGAAGGCGATGTTCGGCGGGCTGGCGTTCCTGGTCGACGGGCACCTGGCGGTCGCCGCCTCGGGCACGGGCGGGCTGCTGCTGCGGGTCGACCCCGACGACGCGGACGAGCACCTCGCCACGCCGGGCGTGGGGCCGTTCGAGATGCGCGGCCGGCCTGTCGACGGGTGGCTCCGGGTCGAGGCTGAGGCGGTCCGCACCGACGCGGACCTGGCCCGTTGGGTCGAGGTCGGTCGCCGTCGGGCGACGTCCCTCCCGCCGCGCTGAGGGCGTGCGTCCGCCCGGTGGCGGGGCCGTTGCGCCGGTGCGACATTGGACGCAGACCGCGGTCGCGGTCGTCGGCTCGGGGCTGACGAGGAAGGACCGGTCGTGCTCCGGCAGGACGACGAGGTGGACGTCGACGCCGTCAGCCGCAGGTTCCACGAGGTCGTGAACGTGAGCGCCTCGATGCTGGACCAGTGGCTCGACAGCGACGAGGCGCGAACGAACGGCGGGGTCCCCGCACCGGACGACGAGCTGGCCGAGCACGTACCCGGCCGACGCGTCGTGGACGTGCTGCGCACCCCGCGCCGACGACCTCACCGCGATGGACGTCGCGTTCATGCGGCGCGTGGTGGTGCACGTCGAGCAGCAGCTCGCCGCGCGGCCGGAGGAGCCCGAGGCGCGTCGAGCGCTGGCGGTGCTCGCTGCTGGGCTGGGGGCACGACCCGGGCACAGGATGAGCGCCGGCACGGGTGGCGGATTCGGACCGTTGCGTTCAGACTGGTCACAACCGCGGTCGTCCGGTCCAAGGACGCGCCGGTCCCGGGCTGCGGTGTCGCGAGGGGCGAACCACGATGAGCACGACCACCAGCGTGACCTCAGCCAGCCCGACCTCAGCCGGGCCCGACCTCAGCCAGCCCGACCTCAGCCAGCCCTGGCTCAGTCGACTCGACCTCACCCCCAGCCGCGGCCGGGAGCATCGACCTCTCCACCGAGGAGGTCGCCGCCGCACGCGCCGTGTGCCCCGAGGAGCTCGCCCGGGTCACCGACACCGCTGCGGACCTGGTGGTCCACGGTCGGCGCGTGACCACGCGGCTGCTCTCCTCGCTGACGGGGATCGACCCGGCCGGGGTCGACGCCGCGCTCGGCGAGCTCGTGCGGCGCGGGCTGCTGCGCCCGGCGGGCCACGCTCCGCACCACTACGTCTTCGCCCCGGGCCGCTGGCCGGTGGCCGACAGCGCCTGACGACGCCTCAGGACGCCGGCGGGTACGGCTGCGTCTTGAGCAGGCGCGCCAGGTGCGCGGCGTTGGTGGCGGCGCTGGCGGTGGCCTGCTGCACCGGCTCGGGCACCTCGTCGAGGTCCTTGTAGTCGACGCTCTCCATCGCCCTGCCCACCCAGTAGGTGCTGCCCCCTGCCGGGATGGTGAAGCCCACGTCGGACAGGCCCTGCGCGAGCTCGGCGACCACGTGGTGGGCGCCGTCCTCGTTGCCGACGACCGCGACGACGGCGACCCGTCCGTACGTCTGCTGGCGACCCTGGTCGTCGGTCTCGGAGATCTCGGCGTCCAGCCGCTCCATCACCCGCTGCGCGACGCTCGAGGTGTGCCCGAGCCAGATCGGCGTGGCGACGACCAGGATGTCGGCCGCCATGATCCGCGAGCGGATCGACGGCCACTCGTCGCCGTCGCCCATGTCGAGCTGCACACCCGGGCGCACGTCGTGGTCGACCACCCGCACCACGTCCCCGGTGACGCCGTGCGTCGCGAGCGCGTCGAGGACCTGCCGCGCGAGGAGCTCGCTCGAGGACTCCTGGGGCGACGGGCGTCAGGGTGCAGACGAGGGCGAGCGCGCTGAGGCCGGTCGTGTCGGGTGACGTCATCCCACCACCCTCACCCGGCCCACGGTGCCTCGCAACGCGAGTGGGCTCCTCGCTCAGGACGGCGTCGGCCGACCCCAACGACGCGCGCGCCGCGGCGGTGACGACGGCGGGCGGGCCGTCGACCAGGGCCCACCCGAGCCGGACCGGCACCCCGGCGGCGCGTGCCGCGCGGTCCAGGCGTCCGCTGACGGCCGTCGCGCTGTCCGCGGACCCGGTGGCCAGCAGGATCGCGAACTCCTGCTCCGCGAGCCGGTACAGGCTGTCGCCGTGGCGGAGCTGTCCGAGCAGCGCCTCGACCAGGGTCCCCAGCGCGTCGTCGGAGCCGGTGCCGTCGGGGGCGAGCAGCAGGCAGGTGTGCGTGACCTCGCCGGAGCGGATCGCCTCGATGCACATGTCCGTGAGGTCGTCGCGGAAGTCGTCCGCCGCGGCCAGGCCCTCGAGGGCTCCGCGTCCTCGCTCGGCGAGGTCGGACAGGAGCCCGGCCGAGCGCAGCGACGCAGCGGCCAGCGCCGCCAGCACCTCCACCGCCGCCGACGCCACCGGATCGAACGGGCGCTGCTCGGTGTCGGCCACGAGGAGGAGACCGACCAGGTCGCCCGCCACCACGAGCGGGAACGCCCCGAGGCTCGTCACGCCGTCGCGGGGGAGGAAGGCGTACGCGGCCGGGACGGCCGCGGTGCCCTGGACGAGCGTGGCCACACCTGGCCGGAGGTCGCGACCGAGCACCGCCAGCTCCTCGCCGTCCCACTCCGAGATCGCCTGTGCCAGGGGACCGGTGGCCGCGCCGACGGTCCACTCGCTCGCGGCGGAGCGGTCGACCAGGGCGGCGCTGGACGTGCCGGCGAGGCGCGTCGCCCCCTCGATCACCAGCCGGCGCAACCGCTCGGCGTCGGGGGCGCAGGCGAGGTCGAGCGCGAGATGGGCGAGCTGCTGCCCGAGCGGTGCCATGGCGAACCCGCCGGCGTCCGAGAGCGCCTGGGCCAGTGCGGCGGCGGCGGCCTCGACGTCGTCGACGGGCGGGGTGCCGTCGCCGTGCACCACGACGGCGCCCACGCACGCCCCGTTCACCACGACGGGCGCGCTGACCTCGCGCCGGGTTGCCGCCGGTGACCGTCCGGCCCTCCGCGACCGCCTGACCGATCACGCCCGTCCGGCGGCAGGAAGCCGTCGAGCACCTGGAACAGGCCGGAGGCGGCGACGCACCGCAGCCGCCCGTCGAGCAGGAGGTAGACGGCGCACCGCTCGTGGCGCGCGGACAGCTCGTCGACGGTACGCCGGCAGGCGTCGCGCGACCGGGGCACCTGGTGCAGGTGCCGGCGCGACGCGGTGCGGGGGGACGGCCATGGCCGCGTCAGGGTACAAGTGCGCCGCCTCGACAGCGGGGAGGTCGCGCGCCGTTGCTCCGGTCAGGGGTCGCCGGGGTGCCGGCCGGGTCCGAGGGCGTGCGCCAGCGCAGGCCGGTGGCGCGGGTGGCGGCGACGGTCTGGTGGAAGGTGTTGCGCCGCAGATCGGCGGTCGGGGTCGAGCCGCTCGGGTGGTCGGAACCACGGGAATGCCGTCGCGCATCACCATCACCCAGGCGTCCTGCGTCGTGCTCGGGCTGCGGCGTGGATCTGGGTGTGGTGGCGGTGGCAGAGCAGGGCCAGGTTGTCGATCGTGGTGGGTCCGCCGCGGGACCACCAGATCACGTGGTGGGCCTCGCAGAGCGACGGCGGTGTGGTGCAGCCGGGCCAGACGCAACCCTTGTCGCGGGCGGCCAGGGCGATCTGCTGGGCGGCGGTGGCGAGCCGGCCGATCGTGTCCATCGCCAGCACCCGACCCGCCGGGTCCAGGACGACGCGGTCGATGACGGCGTCGCAGGCGATCCGGGTCAGCGCGCCGCGGCCGACCAGGTCGCCGTCGGTGGTGCTCGCCGCACCGGCACCCGCGGCGCCGGCGAGCTGCTCCGGGGTGCGTGACGACCACGACTCGCGGGACCGCCCGCGCCGGCGTCGGCGAGCCGGCGCCGCGTCTCGGCCGCGGCCTGGCTCGTCGGCAGCTCGGTGGTGGCGGCGCCGAGGCCCAGGAACTCAGCGGCGGCGTCGGCCATCAGCCCCAGCGCGTCGGCGCGGCGCTGGCCGCGCGTCCGCACATCCGCCGCAGGATCGGCACCGCTGCTGGTCTCGCGTCGCGGCGGCGCGGTCCTTCTCGACGAAGTGGTCCAGCACGGTCGCGACGGTCAGCCCGCCGGACCTGGTCGAGCTGGCCGCTGAGCAGGACCATCCCGGTCTGGTCGGTCGCGATCCCGAGGTGCCGCCGGTCCAGGGCGTTCTCGTCGTACCGGTCCGCCCGGTCCGGGAGTGATCACGGACAGCAGGTGCCTGGCCAGGTACTCCGCGCCGGCCGGGTCGAACCCGCGGGCGTGCTCGGTCAGCAGACCGTCGACCTCGTCCCGCCGTTCCCGCACCACCCGCACCGGCAGCCGCTTCAGGGCCGACCGGCGCGACGTCGACGTGCTCACGCGAGACCGCACCCTCGGCCAGCGCCGCACCCAGCTCGCGCAGGGTCCCGGTGTCGGGGCAGGTCAGCTTCGCGTTCTCCACATCCGCGGACGCCCGCCTGGCTGAGACCCGGCACCGGGACTTCAGCAGGTTCACCGTCCGCGCGCCCTGCTCACCGCGGGCGTCCGGGGTCTCCCGGGACACCGACTCCCGCAGCACCGCCGCCCGCGCCGCCTCGCTGCGCGCAGCGACCTCGAGTGAGACCCACGATCAGGGCGGTGACCTGGCGGTCGTCCAACGTCCAGGCGGGGACTGCTGGACCTGGTCCAGGGCCTGCTGGATCAGCGCCAGACCAGCGAACGCCGGGTGCCCCGACCCCGCGTCCACCGCCTCCGCCGCCATACCCCAAGACTAGAGTGCGACCACCGACAACCGCTGTCCTGCAACGGATCCTGTGGACAGGACAAGCGCAGGTGGCATGATCTGTGGACAAGCACGCCGGACCCGTGATGGACCGTGTCAGACGCCCGGCGCGCACCCTCCGCGGCCGAGGGCGGACAGCCCGGCGAGATCCCCGGCGCCGAAGGTCGTCCGTCCTGCCGCGTGTCGGGTGCATCAGCTGGCCGGGGTCGTCCACGTGGTCGAGCCCGACGAGGTGGCCCAGCTCGTGCAGGCAGCACCTCGCGGTAGGCGGGCGTGCCGCGCGTGCACGACAGTCCCGCGCGACCTCTCGTGTCGATGACGATCTGCCCCCGAGACGTACCGGGTCTGACCGGTCGTACCGGTCTGCGACCGCTCTCGGGCTCGCCACCCCGGCGACCGAGCCGCGCAGTGCGGCGAGCTGCTGCTCGTCAGCGAAGCTGAGCAGGACCGGCGCCCACCGCTCGCCATAGCGGTCCGGCTGGAAGAGCGGCCGGACGTCCGGATTCACGGTTCGGAGGTGGTGCCGTCGTCGACGAAGGTCAGCCCCGTGGCGGCGGCGATCACGGCGACGGCCCGGCGGACCTCGTCCGGGAAAGCGGCCGGTGCCCGGTCAGTGCGGACGACGTAGTGGATCGGGCGGCACGGGGACCACGTGACCGGTGCGCCGAGCGCCGTCGCGGCCGTCTGGGTCCTGATGGAAGCTCGTACCCGCCGTGGTCGGGAGCCGTGGTCGGCGACGGCGCGAGCCGTGAGTCCTGCTCCTCGTAGCCGACCGGTGGGGTGTTGAGTGGAGCGTCGGCCGGGTCGACGGCCACCGCCCCGCCGACCGCGCCCTTCACCGTCGGACTCAGCTGGTAGGTCACCGCGAAGCCGATCACGAGCACGAGGAATGTCGCCGTCGCGATCGCGTGCAGCACCTGGCGCGCACTCCCGCCTCGGCCGGGTCCGCGTGGTCGGCTCGGTGGAAGCGGTCTCGTCCGACCTCCACGCCGTCGGAGCCGCGACGCGTCCCGCACGCCTCGTCCAGGACCCACTGGGGGACCCTGCCCGTGGGAGAGCGCGGCAGGTCGTCGAGGGTCACCTGAGCCGCATCGACCGCGAACGACAGGCAGTTGATGGACCATCCGGGCGAATCGCCCGGACCTGCGTGGTCAGGCGGCGGCGGGGCGCACCCGACGGCGCAGCACCTTCGCGGCTCCGCGCACGGCGCCGCGAGCCACGCCCGCAGCCGCGGTGCGCGGGGTGGTGCCGTTCGGCAGCGAGTACCGGACGACCTGCTTCCAGGCCGAGAGCACCTGGTGCGGCAGCGTTCCCGTCGTGTAGCTCAGCTGGTACCGCTCGCAGATGTCCTGGATCTGCGGCGCGATCTGCGAGTACCGGTTGCTCGGCATGTCCGGGAACAGGTGGTGCTCGATCTGGAACGACAGGTTGCCGGTCATCAGGTGCATGGCCTTGCTGCCGCGGATGTTGGCCGAGCCGATCATCTGCCGCAGGTACCACTCGCCGCGGGTCTCGCCCTCGATCGACTCCTTGGCGAAGGTCTCGACGCCCTCGGGGAAGTGGCCGCACATGATCACCGAGTGCGTCCACACGTTGCGCACGAGGTTGGCGACGGCGTTGGCACCGACGGTGTGGAAGAACGAGGGACCGGACAGCAGCGGGTGCACCACGTAGTCCTTGGTCACCTGGCCGCGGATCTTGCGCAGCACCTTCTTCGCGTTGGCCCGCATCGTGGGGTCGTCCATCGTCTTCTCGGCGAGGTGCTTGCCGATCTCGAGGTCGTAGGCGGCGATGCCGTACTCGAAGACGCACATGTTGATGAAGTTCCACAGCGGCTGCAGCAGGTACGCCGGGTACCAGCGCTGGTCCTCGTCGACGCGCATGATCCCGTAGCCGAGGTCGTTGTCGCGGCCGAGCACGTTGGTGAACGTGTGGTGCAGCTCGTTGTGGCTGTGCTTCCACAGCTCCGACGGCGAGGCGTTGTCCCACTCCCAGGCCTGCGAGTGGATCTTGGGGTCACGCATCCAGTCCCACTGGCCGTGCATGACGTTGTGCCCGATCTCCATGTTCTCGAGGATCTTGGCGACCGACAGGCCGACGGTGCCCAGCACCCACGCCGGCGGGAAGAGCGAGAACAGCAGGACGGCGCGGCTGCCCATCTCGAGCGAGCGCTGCCAGCGGATCACGGCGCGGATGTAGGCGGCGTCGCGCTCGTCGCGGGAGTCGAAGACCTCCTGGCGCAGGGCGTCGAGCTCGCGGCCGAGGGCCTCGACCTGCTCGGCGGTCAGGTGCGCGGTGGGGTCGGGCTTGCCGGAGCGCTTCGGCACGTGCCGGCGCTCGGTCTGCTCGACGCCGAGCCGGGAGTTCAGGGTCGGGGGAGCTACGGGGTCGGGGGAGTTCAGGGTCGCGGTCATGGGTCGGTCTCCTCGTTCGGTGGGAGTCAGAGGTCGATGTCGCAGGGGCCGGCCGCGGCCGACACGCAGGTCTGGATCCGGATGCCGTCCTCGGGGACGGCGGTGGTGAGCTCGCCGGTGCGCAGGTCGCGCACGGCGCCCTGGCGCAGGGGCAGCACGCAGCCGAAGCAGATGCCCATCCGGCAGCCGGACGGCATCAGCACGCCGGCGGCCTCGCCGGCGTCGAGCAGGGTGGTGGCGCCGTCGGCCTCGACGACGGTGCCGCTGCGGGTGAACGTCACCGCACCGCCCTCCGCCTCGGTGACGACGACGGGGCGGAACCGCTCGGTGTGCAGCCGGTCGGCGAGGCCCGCTCCGGCGTAGTGCTCCTCGAACGCGTCGAGCATGCCGGTGGGCCCGCAGGCCCACGCCTCGCGGTCGCGCCAGTCGGGGACGACGAGGTCGAGCGCGTCGGGGCCGAGCAGCCCGTCGGTGTCGGTGTGGCGCTCCACCAGCCGGATCCGGCCGGCCTCGTGCAGGTCGCGCAGCTCGGCGCCGAACACGACGTCGTCGGCGGTCGGCGCCGAGTGCACCACCACCACGTCGTCGAGCTCGTGCAGGTGGCTGCGCAGCATCCCCATCACGGGCGTGATGCCGGACCCGGCCGTGACGAACAGGGACGGTCCGCGGTGCGCGCCGAGGACGAAGTCGCCGGTGGCCTGGTCGAGCTGCACCAGGGTGCCGGGGCGCAGCGCCCGCAGCACGTGGTTGCTGACCCGTCCGTCCGGGATCGCCTTGACCGTCACCGACAGCAGGCCGTCGGACCGGTACGAGGGGGACGAGGGGGACGAGGGGCAGGTGAGCGAGTAGGCCCGCCAGTGCCGCACCCCGTCGACGTCGACCCCGAGCCGCACGTACTGCCCGGCGACGTGCCCCCGCCAGGACCGTCCGGGCCGCAGGACGACGGTGGTGGCGTCGCGGGTCTCGGGCGTCACGGAGACGACGCGGGCGCGCAGGTCGGCGGCGGCACGCAGCGGCGCCACCAGGTCGAGGTAGTCGGCGGGCACCAGCGGCGACGCGACGGCCTCGGCCATCCGTGCCAGCGCGTCGCCGGCCGGGCGCAGCGCGCCACGCAGCCGGGAGCGGCTCGTCGAGGTCAGGAACACCATTACGCAACCGTAACCTACGAACCAGTAGGTTACGACTCCGTAGGGAGTGACGTGGCTCAGGTCACACGACTCCGCGGCACCGGTTAGCCTCCGGCCGTGCGCTTCACCCACGAGACCCTCGGCCAGCGGGTCGTGCTCGAGCCGGGCGGCGCCGTCGCGCGGGTCGTGGCGGAGGTCGAGCGGCTCGGCGCCCGGCGCGTGGCGCTGGTCGCGAGCGGGTCGGCAGCGGCGGTGGCCGGCGCGCTGGCCGCCGAGGTGCCGGTGGCGCTGCGCTGGGACGAGGTGGCTCGGCACGTGCCGGTCGCCCTCGCAGCCCGCGCCCGCACGGCCGTGACGGCGGCGCGCGCCGACCTGCTGGTCTGCGTGGGCGGCGGCTCGGCGGTGGGGCTGGCCAAGGCGGTCGCCCTCACCTCGGGCCTGCCGGTCGTCGCCGTGCCCACCACCTACGCCGGGTCGGAGGCCACGCCCGTCTGGGGCCTCACCGAGGGCGGCGTCAAGCGCACCGGCGTCGACCGCGCCGTCCTGCCGGTGTCGGTCGTGTACGACCCGCACCTGCTGCGCGGTCTCCCGGGCGAGGTGGCCGTGGCCTCGGGGTTCAACGCGCTGGCGCACTGCGTGGACTCGCTCTGGGCGCCGGCGACCGACCCGGTCGACGTCGCGCTCGCGCTCGAGGGCGCCCGGGCGCTGGCCCGCCACCTGCCCCGTGTCGCCGCCGCGCCGGACGACACCGACGGCGTCGCCGGCTGCCTCTACGGCGCCTACCTGGCCGGCGTGGCGTTCGCGTCCGCCGGCTCGGGCCTGCACCACAAGGTGTGCCACGTGCTCGGCGGCATGTTCGACCTCCCGCACGCGCAGACCCACGCCGTGGTCCTGCCGCACGTGCTGGCGCTGAACGCGCCTGCGGTCCCGGAGCTCGCCTCGCGGCTGGCCGACGCCCTGGGCGACGAGGACGCCGGCGGCGGTCCGGCCGCGGCGTCCGCGGCGCTCGCGCGGCTGCGTCGCGCCACCGGTGCGCCGCGCTCGCTGCGCGGGCTCGGGATGCCGGAGACGGGGGTCGGTGCCGCGGTGCCGCGCGTGCTCGACGCCGTGCCGCCGTCGAACCCCCGCCCTGTCACCCGGGCGGTCGTCGAGGAGCTGCTGCGAGCGGCGTGGGAGGGCGAGGAACCGTGACCGCGCAGTCAGATCGGCAGGACGATCGGCAGGCGGCGAGGGAGCAGGAGCTCACCGAGCAGGTGGTGGCGTCGTTCGCCGCGTCACCCGACCCGCGGCTGCGCGAGCTGCTGGAGTCGCTGGTGCGGCACCTGCACGGCTTCGTGCGGGAGACCCGGCTGACGCCGGCCGAGTGGGAGGCGGGCATCCGCTTCCTCACCGCCTGCGGCGACATCACCGACGCCGAGCGGCAGGAGTTCATCCTGCTGTCCGACGTGCTCGGCGCCTCGATGCAGACCGTCACGGTGGACGACGACCCGGGCGGCTCGGCCGAGCCGGCCACCGACGCCCTCGCACCCACCGAGGCCACCGTGCTCGGGCCGTTCTTCGTCGAGGGCGCACCCGACGTGCCCCTCGGCGGCGACGTCGCCCGCGGGGCGCCGGGGGAGCCGTGCTGGGTCGAGGGCACGGTCCGCGACACCGGCAGGTGCGCCGGTGCCCGGTGCCGTCCTCGAGGTGTGGGAGGCCGACGAGGACGGGCTCTACGACGTGCAGCACGGCGACGGCCGCAGCGCAGCACGGGGACGCCTGCGCGCCGACGAGGACGGGCGGTTCCGGTTCTGGGCGGTCACGCCGACCCCGTACCCGATCCCGCACGACGGCCCCGTCGGCGAGCTGCTCGCGGCGACCGGCCGCTCGCCCGTGCGTGCCTCGCACCTGCACTTCCTGGTGCGGGCGCCGGGCGCTGCGGACCCTCGTCACCCACGTGTTCGTCCGCGGCTGCGAGCACCTCGGCAGCGACAGCGTCTTCGGCGTCCGGGAGTCGCTGGTGCGGGACTTCGAGCGGCAGCCGGCCGGGACCCCCACGCCGGACGGCCGCGAGGTCGACGGCAGCTGGACCCGGATCCGGTTCGACGTCGTGCTCGGCCCGGGCCGATGACGACGGACGGCACGGCACCCGTCCCCGAGCACCTGGTGCAACGGGCGCGCGCGCTGGCGGCGGAGGGTCGTCGGCTGCTCGGCATCACCGGCGCACCCGGCGCGGGCAAGAGCACGCTCGCGCGCGGCCTGGTGGCGGCTCTCGGCCCGGACGCCGTCCTGGTCCCGATGGACGGCTTCCACCTCGCGGACGCGACGCTGCGCGCGTGGGGGCTGCGTGAGCGCAAGGGCGCGTGGGACACCTTCGACGTCGACGGCTACGTGCACCTGCTGCGCCGCCTGCGCGACGCCGACGACGAGGTCGTGCACGCCCCCGACTTCGACCGGGTCACCGACGAGCCGGTCGGGTCGGCGGTCCCCGTCCCGCGCGAGGTGCCGCTCGTGGTCACCGAGGGGAACTACCTGCTCAGCACGGTCGGAGGCTGGGGCCGGGTGGCCGGGCTGCTGCACGAGACCTGGTACCTCGAGCCGGCCGACGACGTCCGTCTCGACCGGCTGGTGCGTCGGCACGAGGCGTTCGGCAAGGCCGCCGAGGACGCCGAGGCGTGGGCGCTCGGGAGCGACCAGGCCAACGCCGACCTCGTGGCCGGCACCCGCGACCGGGCCGACCTCGTCGTGCGCTGGGACTGACCCCTCAGCCGATCGACAGCCGGACGACCACCGGCGCGTGGTCGGAGCCGGGCTCGTCGCGCCGCACCGAGGGGTTGTCGGTGACCGACGGCAGCACGGGCGTGGCGCCCGTGCCGATCCCCGGCGCCGGTGGCGGCAGCACGGTCGTCCGCACGTCGACGATCCGCTCCAGCAGGGCGCGCGACACCAGCACGTGGTCGATCAGCTCGCCGCGACCGCGGTAGACGCGCGAGAACCGTTCTGCCTCGGGGATGAGCGGCGCGAGGTTCCAGAGCCGGGCACCGTCCCCGGCGTCAGGTCGCAGCGCACCCGCCGTGCCGATCTCGGACCCGCCCGGTCCGAGCAAGAGGGACGTGGTGGCCGCCTCCGGCGTGTCGTTGAGGTCGCCCACCACGAGCAGCGCGCGCTCGCGACCCTGTCCGTCGAGGACGGCGTTGGCGTGCACGCGGACGGTGCCGGCCTCGGCCGCCCGGCGGTTGAGCGCGTACACGGCGTACCGGGCCCGCTCGTCCTCGTCGCGCGGGCTGAAGCGCTGGCCGGGGAACGTGAGCAGCTTGGACTTCAGGTGGCAGGTCACGAGCCGCAGGGTCGATCCGTCCGGCAGCGTGACCGTGACGTCGAGGGCACCGCGTCCCATCCGGCTCAGCGTGCCCCCGGCGTCGGTGACACGCCCGCCGGCCAGCCCCTCGGCCAGGTCGACGACGTCGACCCGGTCCGACAGCGGCAGCCGCGACACCACGGCGACGGCGATGCCGCGCCCGTCCGGGGACGAGGAGAGCTCACCTGCCCAGCCGTCGCCCGGCAACCGGCCGACCAGGTCGGCCAGCGCGCCCTCGCTGCCGACCTCCTGGAGGCCGACGACGTCGGCGCCGGTGGCCGCGATCGTCGACGCGAGCTTCGACAGCTTGGTCTCGTAGGCCTCGGCGTCGGTCGGGCCGGACGGGTCCTCGCCCGGGCGGAACAGGTTCTCGACGTTCCAGGTCGCGACGACCACCATGGCGCACCTCCTGCGGCCAGGAGCCAGTATGCGCTCGTCCTGATACCGGGGGAGGGGTGCACGATGGTCCCGTGGGCGACCTGGTGGTGACCGGCGGCGAGACCCTGGAAGGCGGCCGCGAGGCGTCACCGCGACGTCGGACCCGGTGGGTGCTCGGCCTGGTCGTGGTCCTGGTCGTCGGACTCGTCCTCGCCGACCGCGCCGTGCGCGAGAGGGAGGTCGACCTCCTGCTGTCGGACGTCGAGAAGGTCTCTGCCGCGGTGTCTCTCGCCGACCAGCGCGTCACCGCGATGCAGCTCTACATCCGGCCGGCGCGTCGTCGAGCGAGATCAGCCCGGGGCTGGCGGCCGACCTCGACGAGCTCGTGGCGGAGGCGGCCGCTACCGGGTCGGAGGAGCTCCGCGCGCGCGGCCGGGACGTGGGGTCGCGGACCGTCCTGCCCTGGCACCACGACGTCCGCGACGCGCAGGACGCGCTGGCCCGCTACGCCGGCGCCCGCGCCGACCGGCTCCAGGGTGGCGCGGAGCCGGGACCGGACCTCGCCCTCGCCCCGGCCGTGGAGGCCCTGCGCGCGGCCGTCGGACCGTCCGCCGGCTCGACGACGCGATCGCGACGCTGCCCGGGGGGCGCAGGTGACGACCGGGACGGAACGGACCGACGACGCCGTGACGCGCTGGCTGCTCGACGGCGACCCGGCGGTGCGCTGGCAGGTGCTGCGCGACCTGCTCGACGCCCCGCCGGACCAGGTCTCGGCCGAGCGGTCGCGCGTGGCCACCGAGGGTCTCGGCGCCGCGCTGCTCGCGCTCCAGGCGCGAGGACGGGTCGTGGGGCGGCGTCGCGTGGAACCGCGGCTGGGACTCCACGATGCACGTGCTGATGCTGCTGCGGGACCTCGGGCTGGACCCCGACGGCGAGCCCGCCAGGGCGGCGCTGGACCGCGTCCGCGCCGGGGTGGTCTGGCCGGGGTGGGGGCCGGGCGGCGGCGACAACCCGTTCTTCGCCGGCGAGGGCGAGCCGTGCATCAACGGGCAGGTCGCGGCCGCGGGCGCGTACTTCGGCCAGGACGTCGACGGCCTCGTCGAGCGGCTGGTGCGGGAGCAGCTGGCCGACGGCGGGTGGAACTGCGAGGCCGAGAACGGCTCTGTCCGTTCGTCGTTCAACACCACGATCTGCGTGCTGGAGGCGCTGCTGGCGTGGGAGCGCGCGGGCGGCGCGGCGCCGGAGGTGCCCGCTGCCCGGCACCGGGGCGAGGAGTACCTCCTCGAGCGGCACCTGCTGCGCCGGCTCTCCACCGGCGAGCGGATCACGACCGACCGCAAGGGCGGGACCGATCCAGGGCGCGCGGCCTTCCCGACCTGGTGGCACTACGACGTGCTGCGCGCGGTCGAGCACCTGCGTGCCGCGGGGTCGCCGCCGGACCACCGCGTCGCCGAGGCGGTCGACCTGGTGGCCTCGGCGCGGGGCCGGGACGGCCGGTGGGTGCTGGAGCAGGTGCACGCCGGCACGCTGCCGGTCGACCTGGGCGAGGCCGAGGGTGCGCCGAGCCGGTGGGTCACCCTCCGCGCGCTGCGGGTGCTGCGCTGGGCAGGACGCCGCTGACGCGCCGGCGGCGTCGGCCCCGGTTGTCGCCGCCGGTGCGTAGGGTGCGCGACGACCTGGGCGCGGCACGGGCGCCGGTCGGGAGGAGTCGGTCGTGGTGAGCTTCAGCGGGTCGGACGACCTGAGGGGTGCGCAGTTCCGGGGGGTCGACCTCACGGGCGCGCGGATCGTGGCGTCCGACGTCGTCGGCGTGGTGATGCGGGCCGTCGACGTCGAGGGCACCGAGATCGACGCGCCGTGGCTGATCGAGAGCGGTGGCACGCTCCTCGTCAACGGGGTCGACGTCGTGCCGCTCGTCGACGCCGAGCTCGACCGGCGGTTCCCCGGCCGCGGCCTGCGGCGCGCGAGCGACCCCGAGGGGCTGCGCGAGGCGTGGGCGGCTCTGGAGCGCACCTGGGCCGCCACCCTCGAGCGGGTCGCGACGATGCCTGCGGGGACCGTCGACGAGTCCGTCGACGGCGAGTGGTCGTTCTCCCAGACGCTGCGGCACCTGGTGATGGCCACCGACACCTGGCTGCTCCGCGCGGTCCAGCAGGTCGACCGGCCCTACCACCCGATCGGCCAGCCGGACACCGGCTCGGCCCGCAGCGACGAGCTCGACCTGTCGGTGTTCAGCGACGAGAAGCCCTCCTACGAGGAGGTGCTCGAGGTCCGGGCGGGGCGTGTGGCGATGGTGCGCGAGTACCTGGCCGGCGTGGCGCCCGACGACCTGCAGGTGCCCCGCGACAGCCCCTGGGCGCCGGGCCACCAGGACTCCACGCTGCAGTGCCTCCAGACCATCCTCGAGGAGGAGTGGGAGCACCACCGCTACGCCGTCCGCGACCTCGACGTCCTGGCCGGGCGCTGACCGTGCCGATCCTGCCGAAGGAGCGCGACCCGCGGCTGATCACGGTCCGGCGCGGCGGCACCCTCACCGACGAGCACCACCGGCTGCTGGCCACCTGGGCGCTCGACTGCGCCGAGCACGTGCTGCCGCTGTTCGAGGCCGGGCGCCCGGACGACCGGCGGCCGCACGAGGCCATCGAGGTCGGCCGCGCGTGGGTGCGCGGCGAGGTGCCGATGAAGGCGGCGCACCAGGCGGCGTTCGTCGCGAACGCCGCCGGACGCGACATGCCCGACCCGGTGAAGTTCTCCGCGCTGTCCGCCGGCCAGGCGGTCGCCGTGGCCCACGTGGCGGCCCACGACCTCGGCGCCGCCGCGTACGCGATCCGCGCCGCCGGCGCGGTGGCACCGTCCGACCTGGCCGCCTCGGCCCGGGCGGCGGAGCGCGAGTGGCAGCGCGCTCTCCTGCCCGACGACGTGCGCGAGCTCGTCCTCGACGACCAGCGCGCGCGCAACGCGCTGTGCTGGAACGTGTTCGAGGACTGAGGCCCGTCGTGGGCTCGCGTCAGGGTGCACGATGAGGTTCGACGAGGGCGAGGCGCGCTCACGTCTGGTCGCCCACGTCCACGGCGTCTTCTGCACCGTGCACCCGCAGCGCGGCGTCGACGCGGTGCCGTGCGTCTACGTCGCGGACGGGGACGGGTGGGTCGGCGTCCCCGTCGACACCGTGAAACCGAAGGCCACCGTCCGGCTCCAGCGCGAGCGCAACCTCGAGGCGGACCCGCGCGCCACGCTGCTCGTGGAGCACTGGGACCCCGACGACTGGACCCGGTTGTGGTGGGTGCGGGCCGGGCTGCGGTGGGAGCCCGAGCCTGCCGACGACCTCGTCACCGCGTTGTCCGCGCTCCTGGCGAGCACCGTCCCGCAGTACGCGGACCAGCCGTTCCTGCGGGTGCTGGCGCTGCGCGTGGTGGGCGTGTCGGGCTGGTCGGCGCGCAGGGGACTGAGGCCCGACCGCGGGCGGGCGCGGGACGCGCGGTCAGCCGTGCAGCGAGGGGCGGTAGACGAAGCTCCTGGATCCGGCCGTCGAACAGGTGGCTCTCCAGCAGCTCGAGGTCGAAGTCGTCCGCTCCGGCGAAGACCGGGTCGGTGCCGGTGCGGCCGCTGACGACCGGGAAGACCGACACCTGCACGCGGTCGACCAGGCCCGCGGCCATCAGGGCGCGGTTCATGCTCAGGCTGCCGTGCGAGCGCAGCGGGACGTCGGACTCCTGCTTCAGCCGCGCGACCACCTCGACGGCGTCGCCGCGCACGACGGTGGCGTCGGGCCAGTCCAGCCCGTCCTCCACCGTCGTCGACACCACCGTGGTCGGCAGGTTCCGCATCAGCCACGGCGCCGGGTCGTCGTCGTCCGGCCCCACGGCGCCGGCCGGCAGCATCTGCACGAACTCTCGGAACGTCGTGCCGCCGAGCACCATCCGCTGCGGTTCGCGGAGCACGGCCGCGCGGTGCGCGAGGAACTGCGGACCCTGCTTGCCCCAGTACCCGCCCCAGTCGCCACCAGGCCCGTAGGACCCGAAGCCGTCGAGCGTGCAGTAGACGTCGAAGGTGTAGGTGGTCGCCATGGGGTCTCCTCGGGTGCGGGTCGGTGGTCGTGCCAGGCTGACCGCCGGTCGGGCGGGAACTCATCGCCGACCCCCCGGCCACCCCAGAGAGGCAGACCCCTGTGACCACCGTCGAGATCCTGCTGCTCGCCGTCGCCCTGGCGATGGACGCGGTCGCCGTCTCGCTCGCCCGCGGCATGGCGCTGCGGCGCCCGACCTGGGGCCAGACCTTCCTGCTCGCGGGCGCGTTCGGACTGTTCCAGGCGCTGATGCCGGTGCTCGGCTGGCTGCTGTCGTCGCTCTTCGCGGACGCGGTGCGCTCGCTGGCACCGTGGATCGCGTTCGGCCTGCTCGCCGCCATCGGCGGCAAGATGATCTGGGAGTCGTTCCACGACGACGACGATGACGACGGACCCGCCACCGGGGTCCCGCTGCTGCAGGTGCTGACCCTCGCTGTCGCCACGTCGATCGACGCCTTCGCCGTCGGGGTCACCTTCGCCGTCCTGGATGTCGCGCTCGCCCCGGCCGTCGTCCTCATTGGCGTGGTCACGCTGGCGCTGTCGCTCGTGGCCGTGCGGATCGGGGCCCGCGTGGGCGAGCGGCTCGGCAGCCGGGCCGAGCTGGTCGGCGGGGTCGTGCTCGTGCTGATCGGCTTGCGCATCCTCCTGGACCACCTCGGCGTGCTCTGACCGCTTGGGTGCGGGGCCGATCGTGCCGAAGGGACCAGGGTGCGGAGTGGGAAGAGGGCGCGCAGCAGCGAGGTGATGGTCCTCGCCGCCGCGTGCGCCGGTGCGGGCCTGGTGACGCTGGGCACCGTCGCCGTGCCCTTCAGCGACACCGCGCCCACCGGCCTCGGCCTGGCGCTCGGCGCGCTCGCCCTGCTGATCGCCTCCGGTCTCGCGCTCGGGAGCCGCCGGATGCCTGTCGCGGTGCTGCACGCCGTCCTGGTGATCGCGTCCACCGCGGTGACGGCCTGCGTCGGCGTCCTCGACGACCCAGGCCGGTCCGGGCGTCACCGCCGTCAGCTACTTCTGGATCGCGCTGTACGCCGCCTTCTACCTCCGCCGCACCGCCCTCGTGGGCCACCTCGTGCTCGCGGTCGTCGGCTTCGCGGTCGGACTGGTGCTCAGCGGTGCGCCGTCGGCCTTCCAGACCTGGTGGTTCGTGGTCGTGACCCTGGGAGCCGTCACCGCGACGGTGCACGTGCTGGTCGACCGGCTGCGCCGCTCGGCCTCGCTCGACCCCCTCACCGGTCTGCTCACGCGGGCCGCGTTCCGTCGCAGGGTCGAGCAGGAGGTGGCCGCTGCCACCCGGCACGGCAGACCGCTCAGCCTGACGGTCATCGACCTGGACGACTTCAAGGCGGTCAACGACACCCACGGCCACGCACGCGGTGACGACCTGCTGGCGTCGACGGCACGCTCGTGGGGCCGGGTGCTCCGCTCCGGCGACGTCCTGGGACGTCACGGTGGCGACGAGTTCGTCCTCCTGCTCCCGTCGACCACGGCCGCCGAGGTGGAACTCGTCCTGGACCGGATGCGGACCGTCGCGCCGGGGACGCGGTGGAGCGCCGGCGTGGCCGAGTGGGAGGGCGACCCGTTCGACGAGTGGTTCGCGCGGGCCGACCGCCGCCTCTACGTCGACAAGAGCCGCAACCGCACCGCCCGCGAGGCGGGGCGGCGTCAGGAGATGCTGGGCCCGCGCTGACCGACGGGACCCAGCGGCGGTGGTCACCACTCGCACGGGGGACCCGTACGGCGCCGCGTGAGGCACGTCGTGGACCACCGCGTCGGGCGCGAGGCCCGTCGTCGCCTGCACGGCGGACCGGAACCGTCGTCGAGGGTGACGTCCCGGGGCCGGTCATCGCAGCAGGAACCCGCGCAGCAGCATCGCGGTTCCTTCGAGGTGCTCGGCCATCGCGCTGCGGGCGCGCTCGCCGTCGCCGGCGAGGATGGCGCGCACCACCTGGTGGTGCTGGCGGTTGGAGTGCTCGATGTTCGGCGGGAGGAGGGGGATGGCGTCGAGCAGGTCGTTGGTGCGCAGGCGCACCTCGGCGACGGCGGCGGTGAGGGACGGGGAGCCGGTCACCTCGGCGACGGCGAGGTGCAGGCGGGAGTCGAGCCGCCGGTAGTCGCCGTGCGCGGCGCCCGAGGTCTCCGCGAGCAGGGTGCGCAGGTGCGCGCGCTCCTCGGTGCCGAGGTTGGTGCCGGCCGCCGCCTCGGCCGCGCCCGTCTCGACGACGTGCCGGAACGTGAGCGTGTCGACGATGACCGCCGGGTCCGGCGGCGCAGGAGGCGAGGCGGCCCGCGGTCCTGCGGGCGGCGCGGCCGGGTCGGCGCTGCGGACGAAGGTGCCCCCGTAGCGACCCCGCCGCACCTCCAGGTAGCCCGCCTCGGTGAGGGCCGCCAGGCCCTCGCGCACCTTCTCGCGGCCGACGCCCAGCCGCGACGCCAGGTCGCGCTCCGGCGGCAGCCGCTCACCAGGGGCGACGACACCCAGGCGCACCGCCTGGAGCAACCGCTCCACGGTCTCCTCGAACGCGTTGGCGGCCCGCACCGGTCGGAACAGCGCCTCGCTGGCGTGGGAGCGCCACCGCTCGACGCCGGTCATCGCAGCCGGTCTCAGACCGGCGTCACGTAGGCGCCGGAGATGCCGCCGTCGACGAGGAAGGTCGAGGCGGTGATGAAGCTCGCGTCGTCGCTGGCGAGGAACGCGACGGCGGCCGCGATCTCCTCGGGCTGGGCGAACCGGCCCATGGGCACGTGCACGAGGCGACGCTGGGCGCGCTCGGCGTCGCTGGCGAAGAGCTCCTCCAGCAGAGGGGTGTTCACCGGGCCCGGGCACAGCGCGTTGACGCGGATCCCCTCGCGGGCGAACTGGACGCCGAGCTCGCGGCTCATGGCGAGCACTCCTCCCTTGGAGGCGGAGTACGAGATCTGCGAGGTGGCCGCACCCATCACGGCGACGAAGGACGCGGTGTTGATGATGCTGCCGCGGCCCTGGCGCTGCATGTGGGGGAGCACCGCCTTGCAGCACAGGTACACCGAGGTCAGGTTCACCTCCTGCACCCGGCGCCAGGCGTCGAGGCCGGTCTCCAGGATGGAGCCGTCGTCCGGCGGCGAGATGCCGGCGTTGTTGAACGCGACGTCGACCGAGCCGTAACGCTCCTGCGTCGTGGCGTACAGGTTCTCCACGTCCGTGGCGTCGGTGACGTCGGCACGGACGAACCTACCCGAGACCTCCTGCGCCACAGCGGTGCCGGCTGCCTCGTCCAGGTCGGCCACGACGACCGTGGCGCCGTCCGCCGCCAGCCTGCGGCAGGACGCCGCACCGATACCGCTGCCCCCGCCGGTGACGACGGCGACGCGTCCCTCCAGTCGTTGCGACATCGCTCACTCCTCCGTGCTGATGTAGACGTTCTTGGTCTCGGTGAACGCGTCCAGCGCGTCAGGCCCCAGCTCGCGTCCCAGCCCGGACTGCTTGAAGCCGCCGAACGGCGTCGAGTAGCGCACCGACGAGTTGGAGTTGACCGAGAGGTTCCCCGCCTCGAGGGCGCGCGACGTGCGCAGCGCGCGCCCGAGGTCGCGGGTCCAGACCGAGCCGGACAGCCCGTACTCGGTGCCGTTGGCGATCCGCACCGCGTCGGCCTCGTCGTCGAACGGCACGACCGAGACCACCGGCCCGAACACCTCGTCGGTGAACGAGGGGTCGCTCGGAGACGTCGGTGTCAGCACCGTCGGCGCGAACCAGTAGCCGGGTCCCTCGGGGGCACTGCCGCGGAAGGCGATCGGCGCGTCGTCCGGCACGTACGACGACACCTTGCGGTGGTGGTCGGCCGAGACCAGGGGACCCATCTGCGTCTGCTCGTCCGCCGGGTCCCCGACCCTGAACCCCGTGACGGCTGGCTCGAGCAGCTCCATGAAGCGGTCGAACGCGCTGCGCTGCACCAGGATCCGCGACCGTGCGCAGCAGTCCTGCCCGGCGTTGTCGAACACGGCGCCGGGTGCGGCGGCCGCGGCGCGCTCCAGGTCGGCGTCGGCGAACACGATGTTCGCGTTCTTGCCGCCGAGCTCGAGCGTCACGCGCTTCACCTGCCGGGCGCAGCCGGCCATGATGGCGCGACCCACCTCGGTGGACCCGGTGAAGACGATCTTGCGCACGGTGGGGGAGTCGACGAACCGCTGGCCCACGACGGAGCCCTGGCCGGTGACGACCTGGAAGACGCCCTCGGGCAGACCGGCTTCGAGCGCGAGCTCGGCGAGCCGGAGCGCGGTCAGCGGGGTCAGCTCGGCCGGCTTGAGCACGACGGTGTTGCCGGCAGCGAGGGCCGGAGCCAGCCCCCAGCCGGCGATCGGCATCGGGAAGTTCCAGGGCACGATGACGCCGACGACCCCGAGCGGCTCCTTGAAGGTGACGTCGATGCCGCCGCTGACGGGGATCTGCCGGCCGGTCAGCCGCTCCGGGGCCGCGGCGTAGTAGTGCAGGACGTCGCGGACGTTGCCCGCCTCCCACCGCGCGTTGCCGATCGTGTGCCCGGCGTTGGCCACCTCGAGCCGCGCGAGCTCCTCGAGGTGGGCGTCGACCACCTCGGCGAACCGGCGCAGCAGCCGTCCCCGGTCGGCCGGGTCGACGGCCCGCCAGGCCGGCGCCGCCGCAGCCGACCGGGCGATCGCGGCGTCGGCGTCCTCGGCGGTGGCGGACGGGACGGTCGTCAGCACCTGCTCGGTGGCGGGGTCGACGAGGTCGGTGGTGCCGGTCATGATCGAGATCTCCTGCCGTGGCGGGACGAGCTGCTGCCGGGCCGCCTGCACGAGGGCGACGAACAGCCGGTCGTCGTGGGCGTCCAGCTCGGGGTGCCACTGCACGCCGAGGACGAAGTGCGGACCGGGGAGCTCGACCGCCTCGACCGTCCCGTCCTGCGCCCACGCCGTGGCGCGCAGGCCGCGGCCCAGGCGGTCCATCGCCTGGTGGTGGTAGCAGGGCACGTCGACAGCCTGACCGATGGCACCGGCCAGCGCGCTGCCGGGCTCCACCGCCACCTGCACGCGACCGTGCTGGGCGGGCGCCGGCCGGTGGACCTGCGTGCCCACGACGTCAGGGAGGTGCTGGTGCAGCGAGCCGCCGGTCGCCACGTTCAGCACCTGCGCGCCGCGGCACACGCCCAGCACCGGGACCCCGCGCCCGAGCGCCTCGGCGAGCAGGGCCAGCTCCCAGGCGTCGCGGTCGCGCCGGGGCGGGTCGCTGCCCTCGAGCGGCACGGCGCCGTAGCGCTCCGCGTCGACGTCCGCACCGCCGGCCACCAGCAGGCCGTGGACCCCGGCGAGCGCCTCCGCGGCGCCGTCGGGCAGCGGCGGGAGCAGCACGGGGACACCGCCGGCGCGGTGCACCGCTGCCACGTAGGCGTGCGGGAGCAGGACGGCGGGCTGGTCCCACGCCCCCCAGCGGGCCTGCTCGAGGTAGGTCGTGATGCCGATGCGCGGCCGGGGGAGCGTCTCAGAGGCGCTCGAAGCCACGGACACGCTCCCAGTCGGTGACGGTCGAGTCGAACGCGGCGAGCTCGACCCTGCCGGCGTTGACGTAGTGGTCGACCACGTCGTCCCCGAACGCCGTCCGGGCGACCGCGCTGCCGTCGAGCAGCGTGACGGCGTCGCGCAGCGTCCTCGGCACGTGCGGCTTGCCCGAGGTGTACGCGTTCCCCTCGAAGGCGGGCTCGAGCTCGAGCTCGTTCTCGATGCCGTGCAGCCCGGCGGCGATCATCGCCGCGACGGCGAGGTACGGGTTGACGTCGCCACCCGGCACGCGGTTCTCGAAGCGCAGCGACTCCCCGTGACCGACGACCCGCAGGGCGCAGGTGCGGTTGTCGCGGCCCCAGGCCAGCGCCGTGGGGGCGAAGCTGCCGTCCACGTACCGCTTGTAGGAGTTGACGTTCGGGGCGAGGAAGTAGGTGAGCTCCTCCATGCACGCGAGCTGGCCGGCCAGGAACCGGCCCATCAGCGTGGAGAAGCCCTCGGCGTCGTCGCCGGGCATGGCCGGCTCGTCGTCGCGCCGCAGGCTGAGGTGGATGTGGCACGAGTTGCCTTCTGCCGCGTCGTACTTCGCCATGAAGGTCAGGCTCATGCCCTGGTGCGCCGCGATCTCCTTGGCGCCCGACTTGTAGATGCACGTGCTCGTCGCAGGCGCCGAGGGCGTCGCGGTAGCGGAAGACGATCTCGTGCTGACCGGGGTTGCACTCGCCCTTGGCGGACTCCACGTACAGGCCCGCGCCGGTCATGCCGTTGCGGATGGCGCGCAGCAGCGGCTCCACCCGCGAGGTCCCGACCACGGAGTAGTCGACGTTGTACTGGTTGGCGGGCTGCAGGTTCGCGTAGCGCGAGGCCCACGCCTCCTCGAAGGTGTCGCGGAAGACGATGAACTCCAGCTCGGTCCCGGCGTGCGCCGTCAGCCCGAGCTCGGCCAGCCGGTCGAGCTGACCTCGCAGCACCTGGCGCGGCGAGGCGACGACGGGGGAGTCGTCCTCCCAGAGCACGTCGCACAGCACCATCGCCGTGCCCTCCTGCCACGGCAGCAGGCGCAGCGTGGACAGGTCGGGCCGCAGGACGAAGTCGCCGTAGCCGGCCGACCACGACGACATCGCGTAGCCGTCGACCGTGTTCATCTCGACGTCGACGGCGAGCAGGTAGTTGCACGCCTCGGTGTCGTGGGGCAGCACCTGGTCCAGGAAGTACTCGGCGCCGCACCGCTTGCCCTGCAGGCGTCCCTGCATGTCGGTCATGGCCACGACCACGGTGTCGATCGAGCCGTCGTCGACCAGCGTGCGCAGCTGCTCCAGGGTGAGCAGACCGGGACGCCTGCTCTCGTCGGAGCCGGTCACCGCAGGTCCTTCCCGGCCTCGGCCACCGCGGCGAACTCCTCCTCCGGTGCGCTCGAGACCAGGTGGTGGCGGCTGTAGAACCAGAAGTACGCCAGCGCCGCGACGAAGATCGCCGCGGTGATGCCGGCCGCCTTGACGTCGACGAAGAAGGTGGCGATCACGGCGCAGACGGCCAGCACCAGGGCGATGCCGGTGGTCACGGTCCCGCCCGGCGTCCGGTACGGCCGCTCGAGGTCGGGCTCGCGGCGGCGCAGCACGATGTGGGACACCATCATCAGCACGTACGAGACCGTCGCGCCGAAGACGGCGATGTTGATGAGCAGCGCGCCGTCCTTGGTGATGCCGGCCAGCAGGAGGCCGACCGCCCCGGGGACGATCAGCGCCAGGTACGGCGTCTTGCGCTTGCTGGTGACGGACAGCGCGCGGGGCAGGTAGCCGGCCCGGGAGAGCGCGAACAGCTGACGGGAGTAGCCGAACACGATGGAGAAGAAGCTCGCCACCAGGCCGGCCAGCCCGGCGTAGTTGACGAAGGTCGACACCGCGGTGGAGCCGCCGTAGGCCGTCTCCAGCGCGAGCGGCAGCGGGTTGTCGGACTCCTGGATGACCGACGACCCGGCTCCGCCCGGTGCCGCCACCAGCATCAGGGCGGCGAACACGAGCAGCACGAGCATCGCGGCGATGATGCCCTTGGGCATGTCCTTCTTCGGGTCGCGAGCCTCCTCGGCGGCCAGCGGCACGCCCTCGACGGCGAGGAAGAACCAGATGCCGTACACGAACGAGGCGAGGACGCCGGCCACGCCGAACGGGATGAAGGTGCTGGCACCGGCCGCGTCGGTGGGCGCGATGTCGAGCAGGTTGCCCGGGTCGAAGTGCGGCAGCATGCCGATCACGAAGGTCAGCAGCGCCACCACCGCGATGGCGGTGATCACGAACATCACCTTGAGCGCCTCACCCACGCCGTAGAGGTGGATGCCGATGAAGATGACGTAGCAGGCGAGGTAGATCGGCCACCCGCTGGTGAGGCCGAACAGCCCGAGCGCCTCGACGTACCCGCCGATGAACACGGCGATCGCACCGGGGGCGATGGCGTACTCGATGAGGATCGCTGTGCCGGTGGCGAAACCACCGAGCGGGCCGAGCGCGCGCCGGGCGAAGCCGTAGCCGGCTCCGGCGACCGGCAGGGCGCTGGCCATCTCGGCGAGCCCGAACACCATGCAGGAGTACATGACGGCCATCAGCGACCGTCGCGATGAGCAGCCCGCCCCAGCCGCCGGTGGAGAGGCCGAAGTTCCAGCCCGCGAAGTCGCCGGAGATCACGTAGGCGACGCCGAGCCCGGCGAGCAGCAGCCAGCCGGCTGCGCCCTTCTGCAGCTGGCGCTTCTCGAGGTACTCGTCCCCCATCCGCTCGTACTCGACGCCGGACTGCTTGCGCTGCTGCTCCACGAGCGACTCCCATCGGGCGGGCCACCGCTCAATGGTCTGGGACCAGACCATGGCGTGACGAGGGAAACGTACTCAGGCTCGGAGGGCTGTCAAGAGCCCGTAGCGAGCGTGCCGTTGCTCCAGTAATCGATTACTGACACAGTGGCGCCGTGCAGCGCTGCTACTTCGGCTTCGACGTGGGGACCTCCAGCAGCAAGGGCGTCCTGGTCCGCGAGGACGGACGCCTGCTGCGCAGCGCGACGCGGGAGCACGCCGTGCACCGCCCCGCCGTCGGGCACGTCGAGGCCGACCCGGAGCTGTGGTGGCGCGAGCTCCAGGACGTCGCCGCGGAGCTCACCGGGCCGGGCGACGTCGACGTGGTCTCCGTCGGGGTCAGCGGCATGGGCCCGTGCGTCGTGCTGACCGACGAGGCGGGCGCGGTGCTGCGGCCCGGCGATCCTCTACGGCGTCGACACCAGGGCGACGGTGCAGATCGGCGAGCTCGACGCCGAGCTCGGCCGCGACACCGTGCTCCAGCGGTGCGGCTCGGTGCTGTCCAGCCAGGCCGTCGGCCCCAAGCTCCGGTGGCTCGCCCGCCACGAGCCGGAGGTCTGGAGCCGGGCGCGCCGGCTGCTCATGCCCGCCTCGTTCCTCGCCCAGCGGCTGACCGGTGCCTACGTCCTGGACCGCCACTCGGCCAGCCAGTGCACCCCCATGTTCGACCGGTGGACCGAGGAGTGGGCGCCCGACTGGGCGCCGCTGGTCGCCGGGCACCTCCGGCTGCCGGAGCTCCGCTGGGCGGGGGAGGAGGCCGGTCGCACCCGTGAGGCGGTGGCCGGCATCCGCCCGGGGACTCCCGTCACGGTCGGCACCATCGACGCCTGGTCGGAGGCACTCAGCGTGGGGGCGCACCGCGTCGGCGACCTCATGCTCATGTACGGCACGACGATGTTCCTGGTCGCGACCGTCCCCGAGCCGGTGACCAGCGAGGCGATGTGGGGAACCAGCGGCGTCCTGCCCGGAACCCGCTGCCTCGCAGGCGGTATGGCGGCCTCCGGTGCGCTGACCGCCTGGGTGCGCGAGATCGCCGGCGGGACGCCGTACCCGACGCTGCTCGCCGAGGCAGCCGCGTCCGGGCCGGGCGCGCGGGGCCTGCTCGCCCTGCCGTACTTCGGGGGCGAGCGCACTCCCGTCGCCGATCCGCGCGCGCGAGGCACGGTGATCGGGCTGGACCTGACCCACACCCGCGGCGACCTGTACCGGGCGGTCCTCGAGGCGACGGCGTTCGGGGTGCGCCACAACGTCGAGGCGATGCTCGAGGCGGGCGTGGAGGTGCGGCGGGTGGTCGCGGTCGGTGGTGGGACGCAGGGTGGGCTGTGGACGCAGGTCGTCTCCGACGTCACGGGCCTCGAGCAGGTCCTGCCCAGCCAGACCATCGGGGCCGCCTACGGCGCGGCCTTCCTGGCGGCGGGCCTGGTCGGGTCGCCCGACATCGACCGGTGGAACCCCCCGGCCGGCACGAGCGTGCCCGACCCCGCGGTCCGGGAGCGGTACGACCGGCTGTACGAGCTGTACCGGCGGCTCTACCCCGCCACCCGCGAGCTCACCCACGAGCTGGTCGAGCTCGCTCATCGCGACGCTTGACAGCGGTGGAGCCCCGCCGTACCTTGACTGAAATCGATTACAGCATTGCCGGGATCGATCCGCCGGGTCTGAAGCAATCGATTACACAGAGCCTGGCCCCCATCACGAAGGAGTGGACGATGAAGTTCCCCACCACGGCCCGTGCGGCCGCCGCAGGCGTCGCAGTTCTGGCGCTGGCACTCACCGGGTGCACCAAGGCGCCCGAGGAGGGCGCTGCCGCCGACGCCGAGACCTACCCGACCGACGACATCCGCCTCATCATCCAGGCGGACCCGGGCGGCGGGTCCGACCTGTCGAGCCGCGCGCTGGCCACCGAGCTCGAGGGGATCCTCGGTGTCAGCGTGATCCCGGAGAACATGCCGGGCGCGTCCGGGGCCATCGCGATGGAGTACGTGGGCGATCAGCCGGCCGACGGCACGGTCATCGGCTTCTCGCCCGTCGAGATCTCGATGCTCAACACCACCCAGGGGGCCGACGTCCTCCCGGAGAACTACACCTTCCTCGGCCAGATCATGCTGGCTCCCGGCGTGATCAGCGTCAGCGCGGACTCGCAGTACCAGACCCTCGAGGACCTGGTGGAGGCCGGCAAGGCGGGCTCGCTCACCGTCGCCAACTCCGGCGCCGGCTCGATCTGGGAGGCGGCCACGCTGGGCATCAACGACGCGGTCGGTACCCAGTTCACCCCCGTGGCCTACGACGGCGGTGCGACCGCGGTGTCGGCCGCGGCGTCCGGCGAGGCCGACGCGGCGGTGTCCGGTGCCGGCGAGGCGATCGGCCAGGGCGACGCCGTCCGCATCCTCGGCGTCATGCACGACGAGAGGCACCGCGACCTGCCCGACGTGCCCACCTTCGCCGAGGCCACCGGGTCGGACGTGCAGTTCGGCGGCTGGGGTGGCATCTACACCCAGAAGGACGTGTCGGACGAGGTGAGGTCCACGCTCGAGAGCGCGGTCGCGGAGGCGGTCGAGTCCGAGGGGTACCAGTCGTTCCAGGAGAACGCGGGCAACCTCGTCGTCTACCAGGACTCCGCCGACTTCACGGCCTTCGTGAACGAGCAGTTCGAAGAGTTCAAGACCCTCCTGGGAAGCTGAGCCGGTGAGCGAGCCGACGGTGGTCGACGAGCCGGCGGACGGGGCCGCCGGCTTCCGGGACGGGCCTCCCGAGCCCTCGCGGAGGATGGAGGTCCTGCTCGCGGTCGGGGCCCTCGTCCTGATGGCGGTCCTCCTCGTCCTGGTCAGCCAGATCGAGCTGCGGCGGGAGGCCGGTCCGGGTCAGATCGACGCCCGGTTCTGGCCGACCGTGCTCGGCTGGGTCGGCGTCGTCGTCGCCGTCTGGCGGCTCGTGGTGACCCTCACCTCGCCGCCGGACCAGCGGGAGGACCTGGAGCAGGTCCAGGTCGGCGGCCCCGTCCGCCTCCTGCTCACGCTGGGGGCCGCCGTGGCCTTCGTGGCGGTGTGGAACCTGCGCAGCGTCGTGGCCCTGGGGTACGAGCTCCAGGTCTTCCCGTTCGCCGCCGTCGTGCTGCTCGTCGGTCTCACCTGGACCTACGGAGGTCGCGGCTGGAGAGCGCTCGTGCTCTTCCCGGTCGCGACCACCGCGGTCATCTACGTGCTCTTCCACACGCTGCTGAGGATCCCGCTGTGAACGCGCTCGCCGAGGGCCTGTCGGCCCTGATGACCTTCCAGGTGGTCTGGTGCATGCTGCTCGGCCTGGTCCTGGGGCTGCTGGTCGGGGCCTTCCCGGGCGTGACGGCCACCATGGCGGTCGCCCTGGCGTCCGGCTTCACGCTGACCTTCGACCCGGTCCCGGGGCTCGCCGTCCTGCTGACGATCTACGTCGCCGCGAACTTCGGCGACCGCATCCCGTCGATCCTGATCAACACACCGGGGACGCCGGCCTCCATCGCGACGACCCTGGACGGCTATCCGATGGCCAAGAAGGGTCAGGCCGGCCTCGCCCTGACCTCGTCGGCCATCGTGTCCGCCCTGGCGATCGTGGTGAGCCTGGTCGTCTTCGCCGCCGCCGCCATCCCGATCGCCACCCTGGCCCGGGACTACTTCCGCTCGCCGGAGCTGTTCGCCCTCGTCGTCTTCGGTCTCACGGTGATGATCGGCATCTCCAGCAAGTCGGTCCTCAAGGGCATCCTCGCCGGTCTCCTCGGGCTCGCACTGGGCACGATCGGGGTGTACGCCGCGACCGGGGACCAGCGCCTCACCTTCGGCAACATCAACCTGGCCCAGGACGGCTTCAGCTTCATCGCCGTGATCATCGGCCTGTTCGGCATGGCGGAGCTGTTCGACCAGATGCTGACGGCGCACCCGCGCAAGCTGAAGCCGATCTCGGCACTGGGGCGGTGGTGGCCGACCCGGGCCGAGGTCCGGCAGTCGGCCAAGCCGTTCGCGATCTCCAGCGGCGTCGGCGTCTTCGTCGGCCTGGTGCCCGCGGCGGGCGGTGACATCGCCGGGCTCATCGGGTGGGACCGGTCACGGCGGGCGTCCAAGACGGGCGACACCTACGGCAAGGGCAACCTCGAGGGCGTGGTCGCCGCCGACACCGCGTCGAGCGCCACCCTCGGCGGCTCGCTGACGACCACGATGGCACTCGGCATCCCGGGCGACTCCGTCATGGCGGTGATGATCGGGTCGATGCTGATCTGGGGCCTGCAGCCCGGGCCGCGGCTGTTCACCGAGCGGCCGGAGCTGCTCGTGAGCATCACCGGCATCATGCTGATCGCCACCGTGATCTCGCTGATCGCCAGCCTCGCCCGGCTCCGAGGCATGGTGCGCCTGCTCGACACGCCGAACCACCTGCTGTGGCCGATCATCCTCATCTTCTGCGTCGTGGGCACCTACGCCACCACCAACAACATCTTCACGGTCGGCACCATGCTGGTGTTCGGCGTGATCGGCGTGGTCTTCAAGCGCATCGGCATCCCTGCCGGACCCGTCGTGCTCGGGCTGCTGCTCGGGCCGATCGCCGAGGAGAACTTCTCCCGGACCCTCGTGCTCACCCAGGGACAGTCGTTCTTCTCGGTCTGGAGCCCGGTCGCGCTGATCCTGCTGTTCTTCTCGGCGGTGTCGCTGCTGTGGCCGCTCCTTCGTCGTCTGATCCGCAGGGACGACCGGACGCTCAGCGAGACGATCGCCGAGGACGTGCTGCGCGACGAGCCGGCCGATCCCGGAACCTCACCATCGAAGGGCCTCCAGTGACCGCACCGCACGTCATCACCGCCGTGCCGACCGCCTTCCGGGCGGACGGCGAGCTGGACCTGCAGGGCACCCGGGCGATCTACCGAGTACGTCGCACGCTCCGGCAACGAGGGCGCCTTCGTGCTCGGCACCACGGGGGAGTTCCCTGCGCTGTCCGTCGCCGAGCGCGGCCGGCTGGTCGAGCTCGCGATGGCCGAGCTCGCAGGGAGCATGCGCGTGGTCGTCCACGTCGGTGCGCCCAGCCTGTTCGAGGTGCTGCAGCTGGTGGACCAGGCCAGGGCGGCAGGTGCGCGAGAGATCGCCGTCCTCACCCCGTACTACCTGCCGGCGACGGACGGCGCCCTGCGCGACTTCTTCACCGCGGTGTCGGCGGCTTCCGAGGGCCTGGACGTCTACGTGTACGTCTACCGCAAGCGCAGCGGCAACTTCGTCTCCACCGAGCTGATGGCCGAGCTGTCGCGGCTGCCCAACGTCGTCGGTGCGAAGATCAGCGAGGAACCGCTGGACCAGCTCGCGGCCTACCGGGGCGTCGTGCCGGACTCCTTCGTCCTCTACACGGGCGCGGACAGCGAGGTGATGCGGGTGGGGCAGGCCGGTGCGCAGGGCGTCGTCTCAGGCGTCTCGTCCGTCCTGCCCAAGCCCTTCCGCGCCGCTGTGCGCGCGGTCGCGACCGGTGACCCCGCCGCGGCCGTCGAGGCGCAGCTGGCCGTCGACGAGGTGTGCCGGGTGATCGGCGGGGACATGGGCCGGATGAAGGCGGCGTACCGCATGCTGGGCGTCGACGCCGGCACGACCCGGATGGCGATCGAGCCCCCCGACGCGAAGGCTCTGGAGCTCGTGCGCCACGTCGTGAGCACCCATGGCTGAGTGGGAGGAGAGCTGATGGCGACGATGGCGGAGGTCGCGGCGCGGGCGGGCGTGTCGACCGCGACGGTGTCCAGGACGTTGAACGGCAAGCCGGTGAAGCCGGAGCACGCCGAGGCGGTGCGTCGCGCCGCGGCGGAGCTCGACTACGCGATGGACCGCACCGCCAGGTCGCTGCGCCGTCGCCACAGCGAGGTGCTCGCCCTGGTCGTCCCGGACGTCGAGAACCCCTTCTTCACCGCGATCGCCCGCGGTGTCGAGGACTGCGCGCGACAGGCCGGTCTGTCCCTGGTGCTCTGCAACAGCGACGACGATCCTGCCCGGGAGGAGCGCTACCTCGAGATCGCGGCGGAGGAGGGCATGGCGGGGATCATCCTGGCGCCGGCGAGCTCCTCGCCGCGCCTGGACCTGATGGCCAAGAAGCAGCGCACCGTGGTCGTCATCGACCGGTCGGTGCCCGACGACGTCGACCAGATCGTCTTCGACAACGTCGGGCTCGGGCGGGAGGCCACGCAGCGGCTGCTGGAGCGGTCGGCCCAGCGGATCGCCTGCATCACCGGACCCAGCCGGATCGCCACCGCGGCCGACCGCGCGGCGGGGTGGCGGACCGCGCACGACGAGGCCGGCCTGCCGGTCGACCCGGACCTGCTGCGGCACGCGAACTACCGCGTCGACGGCGGTCGCGAGGCGATGGAGTCCTTGCTGTCGCTGCCCGATCCGCCCGACGCCGTGCTGGCCACGAACAACATGGTCGGCATCGGCGCCCTGCAGGTGCTGTCCCGGCTCAGCCCCCGCCGCCAGGTGCACGTGGCGGTCATCGGCGACCTGCCGTACGTGGCGACGGACGTCTCCGACGTCGTCGTCCTCGAGCTGCGTCCCCGCGAGCTCGGGGTGCGCGCCGCGCAGATGTTCCTCGAGCGGCTGGGCGGGCTGACCGGACCACCCCGGCGCGTGGTGCTCGACGTGTCCGCTCCCGAGGGGCTCGAACCTGCTGAGCCGGCTGCGTCCTGACGCCGGACGACCATCGATCGATGGTGCCGGGTACCACCACGACCGCACGTGCTGACGACCGAGGAGACCTGTGATGCCGTACACCCTGCCCACCCCGGCGGCCCGACCCGAGCCGGCGGAGCGCACGGCCTACCTGGTGGCCAGCGGCGACCTGCGCGAGGCTGCGAACGTGGCCGGCTGGCCCACCCAGGTGGAGCTGGAGCGGGTCGTCGGCGACGCGCTGGCCGAGCACGGCTGGACGGTGCAGCGTGCCAACGAGGTCGACCAGCGGACCGGCCACGGGTTCGTGTCCAGCCAGCGCATGGGTCTCGAGGTCTTCAGGGCCATCCCGCCCGGGGCGCCGCTCATCGTCGCCGAGGCCATCTGGCAGTACAGCCACCACGTGCTCGCCGGCCTGCGCACGCACGAGGGGCCGATCCTGACGGTCGCCAACTTCGCCGGTCGGTGGCCCGGCCTGGTCGGGCTGCTCGGGCTCAACGCGGGTCTGACCAAGATGGGCCGGGACTACTCGACGATCTGGACCGTCGACGGCACCGACCCCTGGTTCCAGGAGGGCGTCGCGGCCTGGCTCGCCACCGGCCGGATCGAGCACGACGCCAGCCACGTCCGCGACCTGCCCCCGCTGCCGGACAGCGCAGAGCGTGACCTCGGCGTGGCGCTGGCCGACCAGCTCCTGACGGAGAAGGCGATCATCGGCGTCTTCGACGAGGGCTGCATGGGGATGTACAACGGCATCATCGACGACGAGCTGCTGAACCCGCTCGGGATCTACAAGGAGCGACTGAGCCAGAGCGCCCTGTGGGCCGAGATGCAGCAGGTCGGTGACGACGAGGCGGCCGCCGTGGGGCAGTGGCTGGTCGACGCCGGGATGACGTTCCGGCTGGGCACGGACGAGGCGACCGAGCTGACGCAGTCGCAGCTCACCTGGCAGTACAAGATGTACGTCGCCGCACTGCGGATCAGCGACGACTTCGGGCTCGACGCCGTCGGCATCCAGTACCAGCAGGGTCTGAAGGACCTGTGCCCCGCGTCCGACCTCGTCGAGGGTCTGCTCAACAACGTGGACCGTCCGCCGGTCAGCAGCAGGGACGGCTCCCGGGTGCTCTACGCAGGTGCGCCGCTGCCGCACTTCAACGAGGTCGACGAAGGCGTGGCCGTGGACGCGCTGGTCACCAACAGGGTCTGGACCGCGATGGGCCTGGATCCGGCCAACACCCTGCACGACGTGCGGTGGGGCGAGGAGTGGGACGGGCAGTTCGTCTGGGTCTACGAGATCTCGGGCTCGGTGCCGCCGTCCCACTTCGCCAACGGCTACGCCGACGCCGAGGGCTGGCGGCAGGGCCCGATGTTCTTCCCCGCCGGGGGCTCCACGATCAACGGGATCAGCAAGCCCGGCGAGATCGTGTGGTCACGGGTCTACCTGGCGGCCGGCGAGGTGCACGTCGACATCGGTCGGGGCACGGTCGTGAGCCTGCCCGAGGACGAGACCCGGCGCCGCAAGGAGGCCACGAACCCGGAGTGGCCGATCGCGCACGTGGTGCACCACGGGGTCTCGCGCGACCAGTTCATGGCTCGGCACAAGGCCAACCACGTCCAGGTGGCGTACGCGCCGACCGCCGCGGACGCGGACAAGGCGCTGACCGCCAAAGCCGCTCTCTTCGAACGGCTCGGGGTGAGCGTCCACCTCTGCGGCGACGTCGACCTCTGAGCCGCCCGCTGCGCCGGTCTACGGGTCGCCGGGGAGGCGGTCGTCCGTCGCCGGGTACGAGGGTTGCGCTCCCGCGCGCTCCACGGAGAAGGCGGCGACCCGGACGGCGTGACCGGCGGCATCGCGCAGGGAGTCACCCGCGAGGAGCCGGGCCGCCAGCGCACCGGTGAAGGCGTCCCCGGCGCCCGTCGTGTCGACCGCCGACACCCTGGGTGAGCTCGACCGCAGCGACCTGGGCACCCTGCCCGGCGACGGCCCCCTTCGCGCCGAGGGTGATCACCACGGACGGCACCCCGGCCGCGAGCATCGCCTCGGCCGTGACGGCGAAGTCGCTCTCGTCCGGGAGGCCGAGCTCGTCCGACGCCTGGACGGCCTCGTGCTCGTTGAGGACCAACGGGTCTGCGGCGGTGAGCACGTCGCGGTCCAGCGGCCCCCACGGCGCCACGTTGAGCACGACCCGCCGACCTGCTGCCCGCGCGGCACGCACCGCCGCCTCGGTCGTCGCGCGGGGGAGCTCCCCCTGCATGAGCAGGATGTCGCCGTCGGCCATGGCCTCGACGGCGGCGACGGCGGTGTCCGGCGTCACCGTGCTGTTGGCCCCCGGCAGGACGACGATCGTGTTCTCCCCGGTGTCCGCGACGGTGATGATCGCGATGCCGGTCGGTCGCGCGGCGGACGTCGCCACGGAGGTCAGGTCGACGCCCGCGCCGCGCAGCGCGCCGAGGGCGACCTCGGCGTCCGGGTCGGAGCCCACGGCTGCCACGAAGTTCACCGGTGCTCCCTGCAGGCCCGCGGCCAGAGCCTGGTTCGCGCCCTTGCCCCCCGGTAGGCGGTCACCGCCGTCACCGACGACCGTCTCCCCGGGGACCGGGTGGCGTGCGACGCGGGCGAACACGTCGACGTTGGCGGACCCGATGACGACGAGGCGCGGGGACGTCGGCTGCGCGAGCATGCTCGACCGTAGCCCTCGCCGCGGGTGTGCCGGATCCTAGGTCTCGTCGTTGATCCGCAGCGTCTGCAGCCGCCGACCTGCGTACGCGGTGGCGGCGACGGTGACGACCGCGAGCAGCGCGACGCCGGTGCCGAACCCGACCGCGGCGTCCAGACCGATCCGCTCGGCGGAGCTCCCGAGCAGCTGCTGCACGACCGACAGCGACCACTGCTGGATGCTCAGCGCCTGCGCGCCCGGGACCAGGCCGCCGACCAGGGACTCCCAGATCAGCGCGTAGATCAGGCCGATGACGACGGCGTTGCGGGTGATCA
>CAVVQA010000015.1:0-104472 GCA_963750285.1 uncultured Actinomycetota bacterium
GTCACCGTGACGGTCAGGGAGCCGGTTCCGGCGTCCCCGTGAGCTCCTCCTGCGCCGCCTGCGCCGCCGCGATCGCGTCGGCCAGGTCCTTCTGCGCCTCGCCGTAGGCCGCGAAGTCCTGCGCCGCGAGCGCCTCGGACGAGGCGGTGAGGGCCTCGCCCGCGGCGGTCAGCGCCTGGTCCAGCCGCTGCTGGGCGTCCTGCTCCACCGGAGGCGCACCCCCGTCGCCGTCGCCCTCTCCCGGCGTGCCGGCGTCGCCGGCGACCGCGCCGGAGTCACCGCCGAAGACCTGGTCGAGCGCCTCGTCGAGCGTCGGCGCGTACCCGACCTCCTCGCCGAAGGCGACCAGCACCCGCTGCAGCAGCGGGTACGAGGTCTCCACGCCCTTCGCCCGGAAGTAGACGGGCTGGACGTAGAGCAGGCCGCCACCCACCGGCAGCGTCAGCAGGTTGCCGTTGATCACCTCGGAGGCGTTGCCCTGCCGCCGGATGTTCAGCTCGTTGGCGGCGTCGTCGGTGTCGAACTCGTTCTGCACCTGGCCGGGGCCGGCGACCGTGTTGTTGCGCGGCAGCTGCAGCAGCCGCAGCGTGCCGTAGCCGTCCGCCCGCTCGCCCGCCTGCGTCCCGGCGTCGGCGTCGACCGCGAGGAACCCCGTGAGCACGTTGTTGCTGTCGCCCGAGGCGGCGCGCGGGATGAAGGTGGAGGTGAGCGAGAACGCCGCCTCGTCCTGCCCCGGCATCGCCAGCGTCAGGTAGTACGGCGGCTGGTTCACCGGCGGCTCCTGGCTGGAGGCGCCGCGGCGGGAGGTCGGCTCCTCGGGCACCTGCCAGGCGTCCTGGCCGGAGAACAGCTCGCCGGGGTCGGTGACGTGGTACCGCGCGAGCACCTCGCGCTGCACCTTGAACAGGTCCTCGGGGTACCGCAGGTGGCCCATCAGCTCGCCGTCGATGGCCGACATCGGCTGCACCACACCGGGGAACGCCGATCGCCAGGCCTTGAGGATCGGGTCGTCCTCGTCCCAGGTGTACAGGTCCACCTTCCCGTCGTAGGCGTCGACGACCGCCTTCACCGAGTTGCGGATGTAGTTGACCTCGCCCTGTGCCGCGACGACGGCGCCTCCGGTGGTGCCGGTGAGCGAGTCGGCGGTGGCGTCCTCGAGCGGCTGCAGGTCGGAGTACGGGTAGGCGTCGGTCGTCGTGTACGCGTCGACGATCCACTTCACCCGTCCGTCGACCACCGCCGGGTACGGGTCACCGTCGAGGGTGAGGAACGGCGCGACCTTCTCGACCCGGTCACGCGGCGTGCGGTCGTAGAGGATCTGCGACTGCGGGGTCACGGTGTCGGAGAGCAGGATGTTCTGGTCGCGGTACTTGATCGCGTACAGCAGCCGGTTCAGCGGTGTGCCGACCACGGGGCCGCCGTCGCCCTCGAACGTGGTGTTGGCCTGACCGGAGCCTTCGCCCTCGTCCGTCGGGTAGTCCAGCTCACGCGGCGACGTGCCGTCCGGGGAGCCCACGATCGAGTACTGGGTCGACTTCTCGCCGAAGTAGATGCGCTCCTCGTAGTCGCCGAGCTCGCCGCGGGACGGGATGCCCTCCTGGAAGAAGGCGGGATCGCCGTCGGCCGCACGCTGGTTGCCGTACGCGGCCACCACGCCGTAGCCGTGGGTGTAGACGGTGTGGTCGTTGACCCAGTTGCGCTGGTTGGCCCTCAGACCGGCCAGATCGAGCTCGCGCACGGCGATGACGGTGTCGCGCACCTCGCCGTCGATCGTGTAGCGGCCGACGTCGAGCGACTCCGGGAAGTTGTAGAACGCCCTGACCCGCTGCAGCTGGCGGTACGTGGGAGCCACGACGGCAGGGTCGAGCAGCCGCACGTTGGCGGTGGTGTCGACGTCCTCGGCCAGCCCCTGGCTCTGGCCGACCGTCTCCGGCGCGTACGACTCGACCTCCACGGCATCGAGCCCGTACGCGGCGCGGGTGGCCTCGATGCTGCGCTGCAGGTACGGCGACTCCTTGGTCTGCTCGCTCGGGCGCACCGTCGCGAACTGGATCAGCGCGGGGTACACCGCACCGATCACGATCGCCGCCACCACCATCAGCGCGACGCCGTAGACCGGCAGCCGCCAGGTGCCGCGCACGACCGGCACGAGGAACAGCAGGGCGACGGTGACGGCGATCATCGCCAGGATCGTCTTGGCCGGCAGCACCGCGTTGACGCCGGTGTACGTGGCGCCGGTGACGAGGTCGCCGTCGACGGTCAGCAGCGAGTAGCGGTCGAGCCAGTAGGTGCCGGCCTGCACCAGCAGGAGGGCGCTCGGCGAGCAGGGCGATGTGGCGCCGCGCCGTGGACGTCGTGCGAGCACCCCTGCCCTGCAACCGGATCCCGCCGTACAGGTAGTGCGTGGCGACCGCTGCGATCAGCGCGAGCACCAGCACCGCGGTGAGGAAGCCGGTCGCCAGCCGCAGCAGCGGCAGGGTGAACACGAAGAAGCCGATGTCGAGGCCGAACTGCGGGTCGCGCTCACCGAACGGCTCGCGGTTCAGGAAGAGCAGGACGGTCTGCCAGCGCTGCGCCAGCGCGGAGCCGGCGAACAGCGCGAGACCGGCCGGGAGGGCGAGCAGCACCAGGCGGCGCAGCGGCTCCAGGCTCTCGCGGTAGCGGTCCAGGCTGACCTGCTCGTCGTCGACCGGCGCGTAGACGGGCCGCGAGCGGTAGCCCACGAGCAGGCTGCTCGCCACGGCGCCGGCCATCAGCACGGCACCCAGGACGAACAGCACGACCTGCCAGAGCAGGATCGTGGTGAACACCTCGCGGAAACCGAGCTGGTCGAACCACAGCACCTCGGTCCACACGTTCGCCACCAGGGACAGCAGCAGCGCCAGCACGCCCAGGATCACCAGCGTGGTGACCAGGGGGGACCGGCGGCCGCGTGGACGGCGGGCCGGTCGGCGGGGGACGGCGGCGGCGAAGCTCACGGCGTGGGCACCTCGGGTGTCTCGTCGGTGGGCGGTTCGGGGAACGGGGCTGGGGGGATCGTCGTGGTCGGGATCGGGCCGGCGGGGTCCGGCCAGCCTCGCACGGCGTGCCAGGATCGGAGCGTGAGCACAGGGGATCGCAACGGGACAGAGACCTCCGAGCAGCCGGGCAGGCCGCTGGACCGCGCGGTGCGCGAGCTGGAGCGGCACGTGGCCCGCGGCGGCTGGGACGGCCCGCTGCGGGTGTTCGCGCTGATCCGCACGGCCGAGGCGATCGCTGCCGACCCGTCGCTGCGCGAGCAGCTGCCGCCGGACCTGGTGGCCACCGCCGACGCCGACCCGGCGAGCATCACCTCGGTGGAGCAGGAGGGGCTGCCCGACGGCGACAGCATCGAGGAGGTGCTGGGCCGGATCAGCTGGCCGCCGTCGGTGCACGGCGCCGCCGTGGTGGTCGAGCGGTTCGTGGTGCCGCCCGAGGCCGAGCGCGACCTGCCGGACGACCCCGACGCCGCGCTGCGGCTGCTGCTCGCCCACCCCGAGCGGCAGGACGTGCGGCTGGCGGTGGGGGTGCTGCGCGACGGCACGTCGTCGTGCGCCGTGCGCAGCCGGGCCGCGGACGAGGACTTCTCGGTGGGCACCGGGCCCGACGTCGCCCCGGGCCTGGTCGCGGCCCTGCTCGACACCCTGGCCTGACGCGACACCCTGGCCCGACTCGACCCCCTGGCCCGACTCGACCCCCTGGCCTGAGCAGGCGTCACGACGTGCAGGTCGGCAGGGCGTCGATCGCGGACCCGTCGTGGCTGCCGATCGCCTCGACCGCGTCACGGGCCTGGTCCAGCGTCTCGACCCGCACCACCCGCAGGCCGTCCGGGACGTGACCGACGACCTCGTCGCAGTTGCCGGCGGGGGCCAGGAACCAGTCGGCGCCGGCGTCCTGCGCGCCCACCAGCTTCTGCTGGATCCCGCCGATCGGGCCGACCGCGCCGTCGGAGTCCATCGTCCCGGTGCCCGCGATCCGCTCGCCGCCGGTCATCTCGCCGGGCGTGAGCTTGTCGACGATGCCGAGGGCGAAGATCATCCCCGCGCTCGGGCCGCCGATGTCCTCGATCCGGATCTGCACCTGGAACGGGAACTCGTAGGTGGGGTCGATGAACACGCCCATCACGGTGCGGCCGTCGGCCTCGCTGGTGGCGAAGGTCGCCTCCTGCTCCGCGCCGCCGCGGGTGAAGCCGATGGTCACGTCGTCGCCCGGCTCGACCTCCTGCAGCCGGTCGCGCAGCTCGGGCAGGTCGACCACGGTGGCGCCGTCGACGGAGGTGACGACGTCGCCGGCCGCGAGCTCCCCCTGCGCCAGGGAGGCCTCGGTGAAGCCGTCGACCGTGAGGGTCGTGGGCACCTGGACGCCGACCTCGTTCATCGCCGCCACCGTCGCCTGCTCCTGGGAGGTGACCATCTCCGCGGAGTTGCGCTCGTCGACGTCCTCCTCGGAGTCGGTCGGCGGGAAGACCTCGTCGACCGGACGCACCGCGATGCTGGGGTCGGCCCACCCGCGCAGGACGTCCCACACGGTGCTGCGCGACCCCGGGCCGCCGGTGACCCGGACGGTGAGCAGGTCGAGGGTGCCCGACGTGGCGTAGGTGTCGCGGCCCTCGATCTGGATCAGCGGGGTGCCGTCGGGGTCGGACAGCACGTCGAGCACCGGACCCGGTCGCATCAGCGCGTACGGCAGGGGCAGGAGCGTCACGACGGCCATCAGCACGATCGCCGCGACGCCGCTGATCACCATCGTCCAGGTGCGCTGGTCCATCCGCGGCGCGGTGGTGGTGAGGGTGGGCGCGGCGAAGACGTCACCACCGAACGGGTCGGTCGCGTCGGTCTTCTGCAGGTTCACCGGCGCGGTGCTCCCCGACGACGCTGTGCCGTCGAGCGGCTCGGGGGGCGGCCAGTGGCTGCCGGGCGCGGGAGGACCGGGCGGGTGCGGCGTGCTCACGCGTCCTCCTGGGTCCGGCTCGCGGGTCGGGCGGACCCGGTGCGGCGGCGGACGCCGGGCACGGGCCCTCTTCCTGCCGAACGCGTCCGCGCGGCAGCGGGTTCCCTCGTCGGTCCCCGGGTGGACGTGGGGTACCCGTCCCCGTCGCTGCGCACGCGGCCAGCCTACGTGGCGGCCCGCAGCCGCCGTCCTCGCCCCGCGCCCGCTAGCCCCCGCGACGGCGCGAGCGGGCCTGGCGCCAGACCGCGGCGGTGCCGACGATCGCCACGGCCGCCCCCGCGGCACCGACGGCGGCGTCCTTGCGGTCGACCCGGCGCGCGCCGAGGGCGCGTCGCCCGCGCACCTCCGCGAGCAGGACGCCGAGGCAGGTCTCGTTGTCGTACCGGGCGCTCCAGCCCGCGGCCCGCAGCGCCGCCGACCCCACCACCCACGGGTGGACGACGTACGCGAGGTCCTCCGAGGGCATCGGCAGCACCCCGACCCGGTGCAGCCGCTCGGCGGTGGCGAAGGCGAGCGCCGCGGGCAGCTCGATCCGGCGCATGCCGCTGAGCTGCTCGACCGTGCGGGTGTTCATCGACCCCGGGGACCCGACGGTGAGCGGGCCCTCGAGCCGCTCGCGCAGGACGGTGAGGACGGCCGACGCAAGGTCCTCGACGTGGCAGAACTGCCAGGCCATCCGGTCGTCGCGCAGCACCAGCAGCCGCGGCGCCTCGAAGTGCCGGGTGATGACGGTGTCGACGCCGGGCCCGACCAGCGCGGCCGGCCGCACGCTGGTGACGAGCAGCCCGGGGTGCGAGGTGCGCGCACGGGCGGCGACCGCCTCGACCTCCAGCACGTCGCCGACGACACCGGCGTCCGGCGAGCCCACCAGGTCGGCGCCCTCGGGCACGGGGACGGGCGCGTCCGGCGCCGCGCCGTAGACCATCGCCGAGGTGACGACCACGAGGTGCCGCGCGCCGGCCGCAGCGGCCGCCGTCGTGACCGCCTGCGCCGAGCGCAGCACCCACGCGCGCCGGCGCGGGCCGAGCCGGAGCGCGGCGTCGATGTCGTCGCCGGGAGCAAGGTGCACCACGGCGTCGGCGCCGCGCAGGTGCTCGACCACGCCGGGGTCCGCGGGGTCGGCCAGCCGCCAGGTCACGCCGGACGTGCGCCCGCGCCGGGTGTCGACGGCGACGACCTCGTCGACCTCGGGGTCGTCGCGCAGCAGCGCGATCAGCACCTCGCCGGCCGGGGACGCCGCGTTGGTGACCGCGACGACGCCCGTCCGGGACGCGTCGGCCGGCCGTCGGCCCCGCGCCGCGGCACGGGCCGACCGGGTCCGCCCAGGGCGAACACCGCGACGGCCGGGCTCGGGCTGGGAACCCACGACGCCTCCTCGGGTGTTTCCTGGGTGCTCGGGTGTTTCCTGGGTGCAGGGCCCCGTCATCATCGTGCAGGCGCGACGGTGACGCACCGTGGTTGGCCGCAACCGGCCGACCGGCGGGACGACGAGCGACGACGAGCACAGCACCGACCAGCGAGCAGGAGCGATCAGATGACCCAGCCACCGGAGCCGTTCGGCGACGGCGAGGAGCGCGAGCCGATCGAGGAGCTGATGCGGCGGCTGACCTCCGGCGAGCTCGACGCGTCCGACCTCGGCCGGCTGCAGCAGGAGATCGGGTCGGCGCTGGGCGTCCACCTCGACCCCGCGCAGCTGCAGATGGCGATGGCCCAGGTCCAGCAGATGATGAACGCGCCCGACACCGGGCCCGTGAACTGGGACCTCGCGCAGGACACCGCCCGCAAGGTGGTGCAGTCCGAGGGCGACCCCTCGGTCGGGCCGAACGCCGCGCGCGACGCCGTCGAGGCGCTGCGGGTGGCCTCGCTCTGGCTCGACCCCGTGACCACGCTGCCCTCCCCCGGCGCGGTGGAGCGGGCCTGGTCGCGCTCGGAGTGGGTGGAGGCCACGCTCCCCACCTGGCACGAGCTGAGCCTGCCTGTGGCAGAACGCGTCTCGGCGGCCATGACGAAGGCGATGACGGAGCAGGTGCCGGAGGAGATGCGCGACGTCGTCGGTCAGGCCGGCGCGCTGATGCGCAAGGTCGGCGGCTCGGTGTTCGCCATGCAGGTGGGGCAGGCGGTCGGCACGCTCGCCGGCGAGGTGGTGAGCGGGTTCGACATCGGCCTGCCCCTCACCCCCACGGGCACCACGGCGCTGCTGCCGTCGAACGTCGCGGCGTTCGGCGAGGGTCTCGACGTCCCGGCCGAGGAGGTGCGGCTGTACCTCGCGCTGCGCGAGGCGGCTCACGCCCGGCTGTTCGGCCACGCCGGGTGGCTGCGCTCGCACCTGCTCTCGGCGGTGCAGGAGTTCGCCGGCGGCATCGAGATCGACACCGACGCGCTGCAGGACGCCGTCCGCTCGGTCGACCCGAGCGACCCGGCCGCGCTCCAGCAGGCGATCGCCGGCGGGCTGTTCGAGCCGGAGCGCACGCCCGCTCAGCAGGCCGTGCTCGCCCGGCTCGAGACCACGCTCGCGCTCGTGGAGGGCTGGGTCGACGAGGTCACCGACGCCGCCGCCCGCGACCAGCTGCCGGGCGCCGCGCGGCTGCGCGAGGCGGTCCGCCGCCGTCGCGCCGTCGGGGGTCCGGCCGAGCACGTGCTCGCCACCCTGGTCGGGCTCGAGCTGCGTCCGCGCCGGCTGCGCGAGGCCGCGGCCCTGTGGGGCGCGATGAAGGCCGAGCACGGCATCGAGGCCCGCGACGACGTGTGGGACCACCCCGACCTGGTGCCCGGCACCGACGACCTGGACGACCCGATCGGCTACGCCCAGGGCTGGGCCGCGCGCACCTCGCAGTCCGACGAGATGGACGCCGCGCTGCGCGACCTGCTCGACGGCGGGTCCGAGGGGTGAGGGTCGGGGGGCCGACGGCCCGCGCGGGACGTGAGCCTGCACGCCGACGCGGTCGCGCTGCTGTCGTCCTGGGTCGCGCCCGACCCGGAGCAGGACGCGGTGCGGGAGCGCTACCTCGCCCACCTCGCCGCCCACCCGGACGGCGTGTGGAAGGCGGGGCCGCCGGAGCACCTGACGGCGTCGTGCCTGGTGCTCGACCCGACCGGGACGCGCACGCTGCTGGTGCACCACGCCAAGGGCGGGTTCTGGGTGCAGCCGGGCGGGCACCTCGAGGCGGCGGACGCCTCGGTGGCCGCGGCCGCCGCGCGGGAGGCGCGCGAGGAGCTCGGCGTCGACGACCTGGACGTGCACCCGGTGCCCGTCCAGCTCGACCGGCACGAGCTGTCGTCGGCCTTCGGGCGGTGCACCGCCCACCTCGACGTGCGATTCCTCGCCGTCGCCCGCGCCGAGGCCGAGCCGGTGCGCAGCGAGGAGAGCGACGCGGTCGGTTGGGCCCGGGTCGACGACCTCCCGCCGACGACCGTGCCCGACCTGCACCGGGCGCTGCGGTACGCGCGACGGGCCCTGTCCGCGCGCTAGCCGGGCTCCCCGGGGCGGGCGGTCAGGCCGGGGCGGTCTGCAGCAGCACGGCCCGGTCGAGCGCCTGCACCAGGTCGTCGAGCAGGTCGGACGGGTCCTCGAGGCCGACCGAGAGGCGCAGCAGGCCCTCGTCCGGCCGGGCGTCGCCCTGCACCGGTCGGTGGGTCAGCGCCGCCGGGTGCTGCACCAGGGTGTCGACCCCGCCGAGCGAGACCGCGTGGGTGATCAGCCGCAGCGAGCGGGCCACCTGCGAGGCGGCCTCGAGCCCGCCGTGCAACCGCATCGCCAGCACCGAGCCGGGCCCGGCCATCTGGGTGCCGACGAGGCCGAGCGGGTCGGCCCCGGGCCGGCTCGGGTGCAGCACCTCGGCGACGGCCGGGTGCTCGGCGAGCGCGGCCGCCAACCGGGTCGCACCCGCCTGCTGCTCGCGCACCCGCAGCGGCAGCGTGGCGAGCCCGCGGTGCAGCAGGTAGGCGCCGAGCGGGTGCAGGAGGGCTCCGGTCAGGGCCCGGACGGTGCGCAGCCGGGCGAGCCAGGCGTCGAGCCCCGGACGGACCGCGACCACCCCGCCCATCGCGTCGCCGTGGCCGCCGATGAACTTCGTGGCCGAGTGCAGCACGAGGTCGGCGCCGAGCGAGAGCGGTTGCTGCAGGACGGGGGTGGCGAAGGTGCTGTCGACCACCACGACCACGTCCGGCGCCACCGAGCGGGCCGCGGCCGCGACGGCGCGCACGTCGACGAGCTCGAGCGTGGGGTTGGCCGGCGTCTCCAGCAGCACCAGGCGGGTGCGCGGCGTGACGGCCGCGAGGACGGCGTCCGTCACCGGGAGCGACGGGTCGGTCCAGGTGACGTGCGTGCCGAGCAGCCCGGTGGCCAGCAGGTGGTCCGAGCCGCCGTACAGCGGCCGGACGCCGACGACGTGCGCGCCGCGCGGGTCGGCGTCGCAGGAGTCGCGCTCGACCTGGCCGGCCGCGACGAGCAGCGCCGACAGGGCCGCCATCCCGGTGCCGAACGCCACCGCACCGCCGGCGTGCTCGAGGTCGGCCACCGCGTCCTCGAACCGCGCCACGGTCGGGTTCCACAGCCGCGCGTAGACCGGCGAGGCCCCGGGCCCGAGGTCGCCGCCGGTCGCCAGCCGCTCGTAGCTGTCTCCCCCCGCCTCGACGTCGGGCAGCGGGTAGGTGGTCGACAGGTCCAGCGGCGGGGCGTGCACCCCGAGCCCGGTGAGGTCGGCCCGGCCGGCGTGCACGGCGCGGGTGCTCAGGTGCGGGCTGGTCCGGGGGTGGCGCGAGGTGTCGTCCATGGACGTGATCCTGAAGGAGTCGCGCGCCCGGCGGGAGGCAACACCTAGGATCTTCGACGACAGGACCGTTCGTCGAAGGAGGCGCTGATGCCGGACCGAGCAGGCGATGCCAGGTCGAACAGGCTGCACGCGGGGCTCGACCACGTCGACCGCACCCTCCTGCGCGAGCTCGTCCGCGACGGCCGCACCAGCAACCAGGCGCTGGCCGAGGCCGCCGGGATCGCGCCGTCGACCTGCCTGCTGCGGGTGCGCGAGCTGCGCCGCCGGGGTGTGCTGCGCGGGGTGCACGCCGAGGTCGACCTCGCCCGGGTCGGACGCCCGCTGCAGGCGATCATCGCGGTGCGGATGAGGTCGCACGTCAAGGCGCAGGTGCAGGCGTTCCGGGCCCAGGTGCCCGCGCTGCCCGGCGTGCTCGCGCTGTTCCACGTCTCCGGCAAGGACGACTACCTGCTGCACGTGGCGGTGGCGGACGCCGACGCGCTGCGGTCCTTCGTGGTGGACCACCTCACCGGCCACCCCGCCGTCGGGCACACCGAGACCAGCCTGGTGTTCGAGCACCTGGACGGCCGGTCCGACCTGCTCGCCTGAGCGGTCAGGACGGGTCAGGACGGGTCAGGACGGGTCAGGACGGGGCGGGCTCCGGCGCCTCGTCCTCGACGCCGTCGGCCTCGTCCTCGGTCTCGTCCTCGGTCTCGTCGTCGGTCTCGTCCTCGGGCGGGGCGAGGTCGCCGTCCTCGCTGACCGCCAGGTCGCGGGCGGCCGCCAGCCCCTCGAGGTAGCCCCGCGCCCGCTCGGTGCGCGGGTAGGCCTCCAGCAGCTTCCAGAACGGGGCGCCGTGGCCGGCCTCGAGCAGGTGCGCGAGCTCGTGCAGCAGCACGTAGTCGAGCACCCAGGACGGCGTGCCCTTGACCCGGTCGGAGATCCGGATCGAGGCGTCGGCCGGGGTGCACGAGCCCCACCGGCTGTTCTGGTTCGACGCCCAGCGCACGCTCGCCGGGCGGGCCAGCCCGCCGAGGTACGTGGCCGACAGCTCGGTGGCGCGGGCCATCAGGGCGGCGTCGCTGGGCCGCCGCCGGCGCTCCTTGTCGGCCAGCCGCTGCGTCATCAGCGCCACCCACTCGCGCTCCTCGGCGCGGGTGAACCGGGCCGGGATCGAGACCACGATCGTGCCGCCCTCGCGGAAGGCGGTGACGCTGCGACGGCGGCGCCGGCTGCGGCGCACCTCGACCGGTGGCGCGCCCGACACGCCGTCCGGACCGGTGTGCTGCTCGGCGTGCCCCTGCATGTGGTCACGGTAGACGGAGCCGCCGACATCGGGCGGCTGCCGCACCGGTCGCCGGCCGGTTGACGCCCGCCGCGGGACGCCTCTAGGTTCTGCTCCGACGAAGCCCCCGGTCCGACCGGGCGGTCCGGAGGGGAAGCCGGTCCTGCCCGATCGCGGGGGCTTCGCTCTGTCCTGCCGACCCCCTCCCGGCAGCGCTCGCTAGCGTGGCCGCCGTGCCCGTCCCCGAGTTCGTCACCGGCCTGCGCCGCCAGGTCGGCACCGACCTGCTCTGGCTGAGCGGGGTCAGCGCCGTGGTGCTGCACGAGGGCCGCGTCCTGCTGGCGCAGCGCCCGTCAGGACGCTGGAGCGTCGTCTCGGGGATCCTCGAACCGGGCGAGCAGCCGGCCCGCGCGGTGGTGCGCGAGGTGCGCGAGGAGACCGGCACCGACGTCGAGGTCGAGCTCCTCGTCGACGTCGTCGCCCAGGAGCCGATGGCCTACGACAACGGCGACCGGGCGCAGTACCTCGACCTGACCTTCCGCTGCCGCTACCTCGGCGGCGAGGCGCACGTGGCCGACGACGAGAACCTCGACGTCGGCTGGTTCGCCCTCGACGACCTGCCCGACCTCGCCGACCGCGACCGGCAGCGGATCGAGCACGCGCTCGAGCCGTCCGTCGGACGGCCAACCCTGGTTCTACCGGTAGGGCGAGCTCACCGGCCCGTGAAGCTCGGGGCGCGGCGCTCGCGCTGGGCGGCCAGGCCCTCCTGCAGGTCCTCGGTCGCCAGCGTCACGGCCTGCGCGAGCGCCTCCCACGCCAGCGCGGACGCGTGGTCGCGGTGGCCCCCCTCGCGCAGCGCGCGGGTGGTGAGCCGGGTCGCCACCGGGGCGCGGGACGCGATGGTGGCGGCCAGCTCGAGCGCCGTCGGCAGCACGTCGGCGGCCGGCACGGCCCGCAGCGCCAGGCCGAGCCGCACCGCCTCGGTGCCGTCGACCATCCGCCCGGTGAGCAGCAGCTCGCGGGCCACCTGCAGCCCGGCGACCTCCGGCAGCGACCAGGTGGTGGCCATGCCGGGGTGCATGCCCAGGGCCGTGAACGGCACTCCGAGCCGGGCGTCCTCGGCCACGACCCGCAGGTCGCACGCGAGCGCGAGCGCCAGCCCGGCGCCCACCGCGGCGCCGTTGACGGCGGCGACGGTGGGGACGTCGAGGTCGCGCAGCGACAGCCACTCGCCGTAGAAGGTCCGCATCCGCCCGCGCAGCGCGTCGACGCCCGCGTCGGTGCCGCTGCCGATCCACGAGGTGTCGCCGCCGGAGCAGAAGGCCGAGCCCTCGCCGGTGACCACCACGGCCCGCAGGCCCGTCGTCCGCGCCCAGCGCCTCGACCGCCCGGACCCACGACCGGGTCATCGCCGCGTCCATCATGTTGCGGCGCTCCGGCAGGTCCAGGGTGAGGACGGCCACGCCGTCGTCGCGACGCTCCAGCCGCAGGTGCTCGAGGTCGTCCGGGAGGGGTGCGGGGGCGGTCACCGGGGCACCCTCTCACGGCCTCCCGGAGCCCCCCGGCGGCTCGTCGGCGGCCCTCCGGAACCCCGCTGGAGGCTCCCGCGACGCGCCCGGAGGGCGTCTCGACTCGTGCTCAGCTCGTGCTCGGCTAGGGTGGGTCGCGATCCTGGCCACAGGGTGAGACAGACCCCCGGTCGGCAGGGGACCCTCCGCAACCCGCGGGCGGGACCGCCGCGCCGGACCAGGACACCCGAGAAGAGACGAAGGAGAGTGCCCCATGGCTGAGACCTGGAAGGGCGATTTCTACTGCGTGAAGTGCAAGGAGAAGCGCGAGGCCGAGGGCAACGTGGTCGAGACGAACGGCCGCCGGATGGCCAAGGGCAAGTGCCCCGTCTGCGGCACGAACCTCAACCGCATCCTCGGCAAGGCCTGATCCCAGGCACTGCACAGCACGACCACCGGACGGCCGGTACGGGACTCCCGTGCCGGCCGTTCGCCGTTCCCGCTCCTGGCACCTGTGGACAGCAAACACCGTCAAACGGCATCCAGTGGCACAGTGCCGGGATGCTGCTCCAGATCCGGCCCGGCCTCGCGCGGGCGTGGCGCGCCCCCGGCCGGCTCCAGATCGGCCTCGACCCCGCCTGCGGCGTGGTGCTCGACGGCCTGACCGCGGCGGACGAGCACGTCCTGGCCGCTCTCGGCACCGGCACCTACGACCGCGGCCGCCTGCACGCCCAGGCCTCGCGCTGGGGCCTGGACCGCGCCCGGGTCGACGACCTGGTCCGCGTGCTCGACGACGCCGGCGTCCTGCTCCCCGCCGTGGTGCCCTCGCCCGTCCTGGCCGGGCTCGACGACCTGGCCCGCAGCCGGCTGGCCCCCACGGCGCGGCGGCTGGCGGTCGCCGCCCCCGAGTCCGACGGCTGGGAGGCGGTCGCCCGGCGGCTGCGCGCGCGGGTCGTGGTGCAGGGCGGCTGCCGGGTGGGGCTGCGGGTGGCGGCCACGCTGGCCGCGTCCGGGATCGGGGCGGTCCTGGTCCACGACGACTCCCGCGTGCTCGGCTCCGACGTCGGGCCCGGCGCCTACCTGCGCGCGGACGTCGGCCGGCGGCGCGACCGGGCGGCGGCCGAGCGGCTCTCCCGCGTCCTGGCCCTGCCGCCGCCCGTGGACGACCACGCGCCCGCGCTGCCCGACGTCGTCGTGCTGGTCGGCGCCGGCGCGCTCGACCCGGCGGGGTACGACCCGTGGCTGGCGCTCGACGTCCCGCACCTCGCGGTGGTGGTGCGCGAGGCGGGCGCCGCCGTGGGACCGACCGTCCGGGCCGGCGAGGGGTGCTGCCTGCGCTGCGTGGAGCTCTACCGCACCGACCGCGACCCGCAGTGGCCGCGGGTGGCGGCGCAGCTGGCCACCGGGTGGACCGGCCCGTGCGACCCGGCGGTGGCCGAGCACGCCGCTGCGCTGGCGGTCTGCGAGGTGCTGACGGTGGTCGACGGCCGCGACGAGCCGGTCACCGCCGGCCGCACCCTCGAGATCGGGCCCGGCCGGCCGGTCCCCGTGGTGCGGTGCTGGCCCGTCCACGCGCGGTGCGGGTGCGTGACCCTGCCGGGCGTCGCGGAGGTCGGCCGCCGACCGCCCGGCCTCCCCTGGCGCGACCGCGGGCGGGGCAGCGTCCATGATGGGCGGGTGAGCGACGTCCCCCGCACCGCGATCGGGCGCACCGCGCGGCTCGCCGCGCTGCCGGTCACCTTCGGCGCGCGCACCGCGTGGGGCATCGGCAAGCGGCTCGGCGGCAAGCCCGCCGAGCTGGTCGCCGCCGAGGTGCAGGCCCGCACCGCCGAGCAGATGTTCAAGGTGCTCGGCGAGCTCAAGGGCGGGGCGATGAAGTTCGGCCAGATGCTCAGCGTCTTCGAGGCCGGGCTGCCCGAGGAGCTGATGGCGCCGTACCGGGCCACCCTCACCAAGCTGCAGGACGCCGCGCCGCCGCTGCCCGCGGCGACCGTGCACAAGGTGCTGGCCGCCGAGCTCGGCGCCGCGCTGGCGACGCCAGTTCACCGAGTTCGACGACACCCCCGCCGCCGCGGCCTCGATCGGGCAGGTGCACCGGGCGGTCTGGAAGGACGGCCGCGACGTCGCCGTCAAGGTCCAGTACCCGGGCGCCGGCGACGCCCTGATCTCCGACCTCAACCAGCTCTCCCGCGCCGCCCGGGTCGGCACCGCCTGGATCCCCGGCCTCGAGATCGGCCCGATCCTCACCGAGCTCAAGCAGCGGATGGTCGAGGAGCTGGACTACACCGCCGAGGCGCAGTGGCAGCAGACCTTCCACGAGGCCTTCGCCGACGTCGAGGAGTTCGCCGTCCCGGCCGTCGTGCGCTCCAGCGAGCGGGTGATCGTGTCGGAGTGGCTCGAGGGCGTTCCGCTGTCGCGGCTGATCGCCGACGGCACCCAGGACCGAGCGCGACCTCGCCGCCCGCCGGTACCTGGAGTTCCTCTTCCTCGGGCCCTCGCGCGCGGGCCTGCTGCACGCCGACCCGCACCCGGGCAACTTCCGGCTCACCGCGGACGGCCGGCTCGGCGTGCTCGACTTCGGCGCGGTCAAGCAGCTCCCCGACGGCATGCCGCCGGAGATCGGCCGGCTGCTCCTGCGCGCCCTCGCCGGCGACGCCCAGGGGGTCGTCGACGGGCTGCGCGACGAGGGGTTCATCCGCTCGACCGTGCAGATCGACCCCGAGGGGCTGCTGGAGTACCTCGAGCCGTTCCTGGCCCCCGCGCAGCAGGAGAGCGTTCACGTTCTCCCGCACCTGGATGCAGGAGCTGTTCCAGCACATCAACGACCCCCGGCGGCCGCAGTGGTCGATGGGGATGAAGCTCAACCTGCCGCCGGAGTACCTGCTGATCCACCGGGTCTGGCTCGGCGGCATCGGCGTGCTGTGCCAGCTCGGCGGCGAGATCCCGGTGCTCGAGGTGCTCGACGAGCACCTGCCGGAGTTCTCCCGCGACGAGCTGCCCTAGACCTGGGCCGGTGCCCCGTCGGTCCACGCGCTCTGGTCGATCGTCCCGATCCGCAGGTTGTTGCCGAACGGGTCGCGCAGGCCCATGTCGCGGCCGTAGCTCATGTCGGTGGGCGGCTGGGTGATCTCGACGCCCTTGGCCACCAGCTCGGCGTGCAGCGCGTCGACGTCGTCGGTGGAGAAGCCGATCCAGCCGCCGCCGGCGCCCTTGCTCACCAGGTCGCGCACCTGGTCCGACGTCGCGGGGTCGTGCGCCGGCGGACCAGGACGCTCGAGCAGGATCTCGCGGTCGTCGCCGGGCACCTTCACGGTGAGCCAGCGCATGAAGCCGAGGTCGGCGTCGACGGCGACCTCCAGACCGAGGACGCCGACGTAGAAGTCGAGCGCCTGGTCCTGGTCGAGGACGTAGAGGGACGAGAGGCGGGTGCGGGTCAGTGGCATGCCACGACGGTAGGCGGGGCGCAGCGGCGGTGGCTTATCCGAAGCTGCTCGGTCTGGTCCACGCCGTGGTGAAGCACCCGGGCGCCGCGTGGCATCGCCCCGCGACGGCGGTGGGCGGTGGGCGTCTCCCCGACCACCTGCCGGAAGGTGCGGCTGAACGTGCCGAGGCTGGAGAACCCGACCGCGAGGCAGATCTCGGTGACCGTGGCGTCGGAGTCGCGCAGCAGCACCATCGCCCGCTGCACGCGGCGGCGCTGCAGGTAGCGGTGCGGGGTCTCGCCGAACACCGCTGCGAAGGTGCGGATGAGGTGGAACGGCGAGACGTGCGCGACCCGCGCGAGCGCGGCGGTGTCGAGCTCGGTGGCGTAGTCGCGGTCGATCGCGTCGCGGACCCGCAGCATCGCGCGGTTCGTCTGCTCGCTCGCGCGCGTCACGCGTCCACCCTGCCAGCACCCCGACCGACGGGTCCGCCGATGAGTCCGGCCGAGAGTCCGCCGATGAGTCCGGTGGACCGCACCGGTCTGACCTGGGGACGGGTCCCAGCCAGGACCCCGGACGAGGAGCGCCCGTGATCGACCTCCGCCCCACCACCGACCGCGTCGCCGCCCTGGTCGACGGCGTCGACGACGACCGGCTCGACGGCCCGACCCCGAGCGACGGCACCACCGTCCGGATGCTCCTGCAGCACCTCCTCGGCCTCACCGTGGCGTTCCGCGACGCCGCGTCGAAGATCGAGGGTCCGACGACGCAGACCCCGCCCGCCCCGGTCACCGACCCCCTGCCGGACGGGTGGCGAGAGCTGCTCCCGCGACGGCTGGGCGAGCTCGGCGAGGCCTGGACCGACCCGGCCGCCTGGGACGGGATGACCACCGCCGGCGGCGTCACCTTCCCGGCGCAGGCCTGCGGGCTGGTGGCGCTCGACGAGGTGCTGCTGCACGGCTGGGAGCTGGCGCGCTCCACCGGGCAGCCGTACGAGCCGTCGGACGTCGAGGCCGAGGCGGTGCTGCCGATCGTGACGCCGAGCGGTGACCCGGAGGCCGACGCGCAGATGCGCGACGGGATGTTCGGGCCGGCGCTGCCGGTGCCGGACGGTGCGGCGCCGTTCGAGACGACGCTGCTCTTGTCCGGCCGCGACCCGGGGTGGACGATCGGCGGGTGACCGCCCCCGCACCCGGCCCCGTCGAGGGGACGGCCGCCGACGGCCGGCCGTCCGTGCACCCCGAGACGCCCGAGCAGTGGCACGCGTGGCTGCGCGAGCACCACGCCCGCGGGTCCGGCGTCTGGGTCGTGCAGTGGAAGAGGCACACGGGCAGACCGGCTCTCGACTACGAGGAGCAGGTCGTCGAGGCGCTCGCGTGGGGCTGGATCGACAGCACGGCCGGCACCGTCGACGCCGACCGCAGCCGGATGTGGTTCGCGCCACGACGCGTGACCAGCGGCTGGTCGCGGCCGAACAAGGTGCGGGTGGAGCGGCTGCACGCCGAGGGCCGGATGCAGCCCGCCGGCCAGCGGGCGATCGACCTCGCCCACGAGAACGGCTCGTGGACGCTGCTCGACGACGTCGAGGACCTCGTGGTGCCGGACGACCTCGCGGGCGCGCTGGCGGCGCGGCCGGGTGCGCGGGGGCACTGGGACGCGTTCCCGCCGTCCGCGCGCAAGCAGATGCTCGCCAAGCTGGTGCTGTCGAAGAAGGCCGAGACCCGCGCACGGTGGGTGGAGCACGATCGCCGACGGTGCCGGACGGGGCGAGCGCGCGCTCTGAACCCGGCCGGGCGCCGGACCGCGGCGCGTCAGCCGCGCAGGTCGGGGAAGTCGCTCTCCCAGAACTCCCCGTCGGGCCGCTCCTCGCCGGTCGGGTGCCGGTCGGCGTCCGACGCCCGCAGCTCGACCCGGCGGATCTTGCCGCTGATGGTCTTGGGCAGCTCGCCGAACTCCAGCCGGCGCAGCCGCTTGTACGGCGCCAGGTGCTCGCGGGAGTAGGCGAAGATCGCCCGCGCCGTCTCCGCGCTCGGCTCGTGCCCCGGCAGTGAGCACCACGTACGCCTTGGGGACGTTGAGCCGCAACGGATCCGGGGACGGGACGACCGCGGCCTCGGCGACCGCCTCGTGCTCGATCAGCGCGCTCTCCAGCTCGAACGGCGAGATCCGGTAGTCCGACGCCTTGAAGACGTCGTCGCTGCGCCCGACGTAGGTGATCGAGCCCGACTCGTCCCGGTGGCCGATGTCGCCGGTGTGGTAGAAGCCGTCTCGCATCGCCTCGGCGTCGCGCTCGGGGTCGCCGTGGTACCCGACCATCAGCCCCACCGGGCGGTCGGCGAGGTCGATGCAGATCTCGCCCTCGGCCTCCGGGCTGTCGAGCCGCTCCCCGGTCGCGGGGTCGACCAGCACCACCGGGTAGCCCGGCAGCGGCACGCCCATCGCACCCGGGACCACCTGCCGCCCGGGCGGGTTCGACACCATCACCGTGGTCTCGGTCTGCCCGAAGCCGTCCCGGATCGTGACGCCCCAGGCCTTCTCGACCTGCGCGATCACCTCCGGGTTCAGCGGCTCCCCCGCGCCGACCACCTTGGTGGGAGGCGTGGCGAGGGAGGCCAGGTCGGACTGGATCAGCATCCGCCACACCGTCGGCGGCGCGCAGAAGCTGGTGACGCCGACCCGACCCATCACCTCGAGCAGCGACGCGGGGTCGAAGCGGGCGGTGTTGTGGATGAAGATCGTCGCCTCGGCGATCCACGGCGCGAACACGTTGGACCACGCGTGCTTCGCCCAGCCGGGCGAGGAGATGTTGAGGTGCACGTCGCCCGGCTCGAGGCCGATCCAGTACATCGTCGACAGGTGACCCACCGGGTACGAGGTGTGGGTGTGCTCCACCAGCTTCGGCTTCGACGTCGTGCCCGAGGTGAAGTAGAGCAGCAGCGTGTCGTCGGCGCCGGTCTGGCCGTCCGGCTCGAAACCGGCTGCGGCGGAGGCGGAGTCGTCGTAGCTCGTCCAGCCGTCGGCCACCGGGGTGCCGAGCCGGCCGGGCACCGCGACCCGGGTGAGGCCGTCCGCCGCACCGGCGAGCTTGTCGGTGTCCGCCGCCCCGACCACGACGTGCCGCGCCCCTCCGCGCTCGACCCGGTCGCGCAGGTCGGCGGTGCCGAGCAGCGGGGTGCACGGGATCATCACCGCGCCGAGCTTGATGCAGGCCAGGATCGTCTCCCAGAGCTCGACCTGGTTGCCGAGCATGAGCACCACGCGGTCGCCGCGCGCCACGCCGAGGCCGCGCAGCCAGGTCGCCACCTGGCTCGACCGGCGCGACATCTGCGCCCACGAGACCTTCTGCTCCGAGCCGTCCTGCTCCACGATCCACAGCGCCGGCTCGTCCGCGCGCTCGCCGGCCGCCACCTGGTCGAACCAGTCGAGCCCGAAGTTGAACTGCTCGAACCGCGGCCAGGCGAACTCCGCCCTGGCGGTCGGGTAGTCCTCCCGCCAGGCGATCAGCTGGTCGCGCGCGGCGCGGAACCTCTCCGTCGTGGTCTCCATCCCGTCATCCTGTCCCGCGACGTGGACGGCGGCCAGGGTGCGGAACGAGGCCACGCGGGCCCGCGTCGAGGCGAGCCCGCACCGCTCGAAGCACTTCTCCACCGCGCTCGCCCTCGTCCTGATCCCGCGTCGGTCGGGGGCTCGACCGGATCGTGATCGGTTCGTGATCTGCGACCGGTCGGATACGCGCTGTTTGCAGGGCCTGGATGTCAGTGGTCGAACGTATGTTCGTCTCATGGCAGGTGCGGACGAGGTGGTGCGGCTCTCGTCGCTGGTCGCCGCCCTCGCGCGTGAGGTGGGCGCCGCGTCGGCCGGCGCGAGCACGCGGGAGAAGGTCGAGCGGCTGCTCGCGCTCGAGACCGCCGGACGAGCCCTGGAGGCCGCGCGGCTGGCGACCCTGCGCTCCCTCGACGGCGACGACCTCACCGAGGTCGGTGCCACCAGCCTGCACGGTCTGCTGGTGCAGCGGTGCCGCACCGGCCAGGGCAGGGCGCGGGCCGACGTGCTCGCCGCGCGCGTCACCGACCCCGCGCCGTCGGTGCTGGCCGGCGACGACCAGGGGGCGCTGCGGGGGATGGGTGCGGCGCTGGCCGAGGGGCTGGTCTCGCGCGACCACCTCGACGTCGCCGCCCGCACGCTCGACAAGGTGCCGCACCGGCTGCGGCGTGAGGCCGCACCGGTGGTCGACGAGTTCCTCGTCGCGGTGTCGCAGACGCACCCGCCGCGCACCTGCGAGAACCTCGCCGCCGAGCTGCTCGACCACCTCGACCCCTCGCGCACCGAGCGCGGCTTCGACCCGGAGGCGTTCCGCCGCCGGCGGTTCGACGTCGTCACCGACTCCACCGGGATGGTGGTGGTGCGTGGCCAGCTCGACCCGGTCACCGGTGCGCGGTTCAAGGCCGCGGTCGAGCACTTCGCCGCTCCCCTGCCGGCCACGACGGTGGAGGACGCCGACGGCGACGGTCCGGGGCGCCCGGGCGAGCGGGAGCTGCCGCTCGGGTGGGACGCGCGCACCCCGACCCAGCGGCGCGCCGACGCGGTGGGCGTGCTCACCGAGCGGGCGCTCGCCGCCGCCGGCTCCCGTGGTGGCGAGCCGCCGCGCGTGGTGGTGCAGACCACCGTCGACCAGCTGGCGGCCCTCGGTTCCGGGAGCACGCACGCCGAGCAGGTGGCGGCCGGGCGCGCGTGGTGCGAGCAGACCGGCTTCATCACCCCGGCGGTGCTCGACCGGCTCGGCTGCTCGGCGCTGCTCGAGAAGGTGCTGCTCGCGCCGTCCGGCGCCGTGCTGCAGCTCGGGCGGGCCGCCCGGTTCGCCTCGCCCGCCCAGCGCCGCGCGCTCGCCGCCCGTGACGGCGGCTGCGTGGTGCCCGGCTGCGGCCGTCCGTCGAACCAGTGCGACGCGCACCACGTCGACGGGTGGGCCCTCGGCGGCCGCACCGACGTCGACCGGATGGCGCTGGTGTGCGGCCCGCACCACACCGCCGTGCACGCGGGGGTGTACGAGCTCGTGGTGCGCGACGGCGTCCCCTGGGTGCGGCTGCCGGCCCAGATCGACCCCGCAGCGGCCGCTCGTGCGCGACCTGGTCCACCGCGACGCGCAGCACGCCCGGGCGCTCGGGGAGGGGATCCGGCGGCGTCGGCCGGTCCCCCGACAGAGGCGCTGATGCGGGAGGTTCGCCGGAACGGGCCTAGGGTCGGGGTATGACGCGCCTCGACCACCAGATCCCGAACTCCACCGACCCGGGCGTCGCGCCGGGTGGGCTGTTCGACGTCGTGAAGCACCAGGCGGTGACGCTGTGACCGACGCCCAGGCCCGACGGATGGCCGACCCCGCGTACCGCGAGACCGTGTGGGAGCAGCGCTACGCCGACCACGTCCGCCCGTTGAACGAGTGGATCGACCGGCAGAACACGCCGCGACGCTGGATGCCGTACGTCGCCCCGATCCACAGCACCGCCGCGCACGTGCTCAGCCTCGTCCGCGACCCCGGGCCGGCGACGGACTGGAAGGCGCACTTCGGCGACACCGAGGAGCGGCGCGGGTTCCTCAGCCTGGAGAACGACGACGACACCACGGTGGAGAGCCTGCGCCTGGTCACGGAGGTCGGCGGTCTCAGCACGGTCGACGTCTGCCCGTGGAACGCGCACCCGTTCTACCGCGACCACGAGAGCGCCTTCACCGCGAACGAGATCGGCGAGGGCAGCAAGTACCTCAAGCTGCTGCTGCGCGAGGTGCTCACCAACGTGATCGTCATCGTGCTGCAGGGCGCCGAGGCCAAGAAGGCGTGGGCGTCGGTGGCGAGCCGCGACCGGCGCTTCACCGAGGGCTACAAGGTGCTGACGACCTGGAACCCGGCCGCCCGGGCGCTGATCCGCGAGCGCGACGACAAGATCGCGCACCGCGAGGAGACCTGGCGCAAGGTCGGCGAGTACCTGGCCTGATCGGCCGGTCCTGACGCCGGGCCGGCCGCTGCTCGCTCAGCCCGGTGTCGACCCGCGCACGAGCGGTGGCGTGCAGCACCACACCGTCGGAGAACGCCTCGAGCGCCCAGCCGACCAGCGGTGGCCGGACGGTGGCGAACAGCGTCACCTCCGCGGTGCGTCCGTCCGGCGTCCCGGTGCTGCTCGCGACCGTGAGGTCGTCGAAGTCGGCTGCGGCACCACGGTCGTCGAGGTAGTCCTCGACGGCGTCGCGCACCGACGCGTCCGAGAGCGGCACGCTGCCGGGCTCGGCGCCCTCGGGGAAGTAGATGCTCTCCTCGACCTCGTCGGCGGCGTCGAGCGCCGCGCCGTCGGCCACCTCGAGCAGCCGCTTGCGCTCCAGGTGCACCGCCGACGCGCTGACCACCACGAGCACGAGGCTGAGCGCGACCACGGCGTAGGCGATGACGAGCAGCATCACCTGCCCGTCGTCCCGACCCTCCCGGACGGCAGCCGGCCGCCTCACGGCGCTCCCCCGCCGAACCGCTCGACCACCGACTCCCCCGTGGCCCGCACCGGGACCCGGGTCGGGATCGCGGCGTCGACGAACGCCGGAACGCCCGGCAGGACGACCTCGAGCTCGACCAGGACGCTCACGCGGGTCTCCGGCGCCGTGCACGGCTGGTCCGAGCACTCGACCGTGACGACCGGCGCGGGGTCCCCGGTGCGCGCGAGGCCCTGGTCGCGCAGCGCCATCGCCACCACGGCGTCGACCCGCGGCTGCCGCCTCGTCCTCGTCCGGTGCCGCCGCGAGCACCCGGGCCGCCTCGCGGGACGCCCCCTCCACCGCGAAGGCGGCGGCCTGGAGCCGCCCGAGGCAGACCACCAGGTAGACCACCGGCACCAGCAGCAGGACGCCGAGCGTGAGGAACTCCAGCAGCGCGCTGCCGTCGTCGCCGCGGCGCACGGCCTCCAGCCGCGTCCTCACCAGGCGGAGACCGGTCCTCATCCCTCGTCCACCCCGTGCCCCGTGACGGTGATCCCGCTCGTCGGGCCGAGCAGTCCCACCACGGGGAGCGGCGCGCTCACCCGCACCTCCACCACCGGCACGCCCTGCACCACCGTGGTCGTCGCGGTGACGTCGTCGGCGTACCGCTCGGACAGGGACATCCCGATCAGCTGCCGGGTGCGGGCCGCCCCGTCGGCCGGCGTGCGGTCGGCGAACGCCCCGTAGCGCGCGCCCTCGGAGGCGCAGTCCACCAGGGTGTTCCGCACGTGCAGCACCAGCGCCAGCTGGACGACGGCCACGAACAGCAGGGTCAGCAGCGCGCCGACCATGACGAAGTCGACCACGGCAGAACCGCTGTCGTCGGTGCCGTCCCGGACCACGCGATCAGAAGTTCAGGACGCGTGACATCGCCTCGCTGAACACCTGCTCGAGCTGGTCGCCCGCGAGTGCCCAGATGCCGATCACGAGACCGGCTGTCATCAGCGTCACCATCACCCAGCCCGGGACGTCGCCCCGCTCAGGTGCCGTCGTGACGGCGCGCAGTCGCCGTCGCAGTGCTCGGGTGGTCGTTCTCATCGGGTCCCCTCGTGGTCGGTCGGGCTCGTGCGGCTGGTGGTCGGTTCATCCGAGGTCCAGGCTCAGGACGGCGAGCCCCGGGTAGACGGCGAACAGGATGGTGACGGGCAGGACGAGGAACACGACCGGCACCATCATCGCGATCTCCTTCTTGCCGCCGGTCTCCATCAGCTGGCGCCTCCCGGCCTCGCGGACGTCCTGCGCCTGGGCGCGGAGCACGTCGGCGAGCGGGGTGCCGCGCTCGACGGCGACGGCGACGCCGTCGACGAACCGCGCGAGGATCGGCAGGCTGGTGCGGGAGGCCAGGCCCTCGAGCGCCTCGACCAGGCCGGCACCGGCCCGCGCGTCGGCGAGCGTGCGACGCAGCTCGATCGCCAGCTCGCCGCTCGTGCTGCGCGAGACGCGTTCGAGCGCACCGATCGGCCCCTCGCCCGCGCTGACCGAGAGGGCCAGGAGCTCGGCGACGGTGGGGAACTCGGTGAGGATCCGCTCCTCCCGCCGGCGGACGGCGCGGGTGAGCCACTGGTCCCGTCCGAGCACGCCGGCGATGGTGGCGATCACCACGACGGCGAGCATCGGCACCGGTGCGAGACCCTGGCGCGCGCCGACGAGCACGGCGAGCGCCAGCCCGACGCCGAGCCCGAGCACGCCCCACACCACCTGCTGCGCGCGGAACTGCTCGACGCTCGTCGTGCCGCCGAGCTGGTCGAGCCGGCGGCGGACCGTGCCGGGGCCGCCGGTGAGGCGCTCGACCCAGGTGACCGCGTCGGCCATCACCGGACGCAGCATCCGCTCGACCACGCCGAACGGCCCCTGTGCGGGGTGCGCGTGCAGGAGCGTCGACGGCGCGGCGACGTCGCGCACGTACGGCGCGAGGCGGTCGTCGAGGGTCGGCCTGCGCATCACCGGGAGCCGCACGAGCACCAGCCACGCACCGAGCCCGCCCACCAGGCCGAGGAGGGCGCCGAGCCACCAGGACGGCGTCACCGCAGCACCCTCGTCTCCTCGGGGAGCCGCCCGACCCGCACCATCACGCGGTAGGCGACGACCGACACCAGCCCGCCGAGGCCGAGCACGAGCACGCCCGACCCGCTGTTGTACGCGGTGACCGCCTCGGGTCGGGTGGCGAGCAGCGCCAGCACGATCCACGGTGCGGCGACGGCGAGCCGGGCGGCGTTCACCGTCCAGGACTGGCGCGCCTCCAGCTCGGACCGCGTGCGCGCGTCGTCGCGCAGGAAGGTCGACAACGTGCGCAGCAGCCGTCCGAGGTCGCTGCCGCCGACCTCGCGGGTGAGCCGCAGCGCCTCGACGATGCGGTCGGCGACCGGGTCGGCGAGCCGCTCCTTGAGGCGGTCGAGGCAGTCGACGAAACGCCCTGTGGCGCGGTAGTCCTCGGCGAACGTCCGGAACGCCGGACGCAGCTCGGTCGGGCCGCGGTCTCCCAGCTGGGCGAGCGCCTCGGGCAGCGACAACCCCGCGCGGATGCCCGAGGTGAGGTGGTCGACGGCCTCCGGCCACAGGTCGCGCACCAGCGTGCGTCGCCGCCGCGCCCGGATGCGGACGAGCGCCACCGGGGTCCAGGACGCGATCGCCGCGAAGCACAGCGCGATCGGCGGCGACGCCGAGACCGCGAGGACGGCCAGCACCGTCACCAGCGCGACCCCGGCGCAGGTCAGCACCAGGGCTCGCGGGCCGACACCGGCCATGTCGGCCTGCCGCAGCTCGTCCTGGAGCCCGGCGGCCCACCCGGCACGGGACGCGGTCGCGCCCGCCGTCCGCGGCTGCGGCGTCCAGGTGGACCACCAGACCAGGAAGAGACCTGCTCCGAGCACGAGCCCGACGAGAGCGCCCACCGCTCAGCCGTTCTCGTGCCGCAGGAGGGCGGCGAGGTCGATGCCCGCACGCTCGAACCGGTCCGGGTGGGGCGGGAAGCCGTCGGCGCGCACGAGGCGGCCGCCACGGGTCGTGAAGACGTCCGCGGTCTCGACCACGTCCTGCTCCACCCGCCCCGGGACCGCCACCACCTCGCGGACGCGGCGCACGCCGTCGGCGTCGAGGGCCACGTGGACCACCAGGTCGACGCAGCCGGCGACCGTCGGCACCACGAAGCGCGACCCGACGTTCTCGCCCGCGAGCAGCGGCAGCGTGCACATCTTCGTGATCGCCTCGCGGGCGCTGTTCGCGTGGATGCTGGCCATGCCGGGGAGCCCGCTGTTGAGCGCGATGAGCAGGTCGAGGCTCTCCGCCTGCCGCACCTCGCCGACCACGATCCGCGAGGGCCGCATCCGCAGGGCCTCCTTGACCAACCGCCGCAACGGGATCTCACCGGTGCCCTCCAGGTTGGGTTGGCGGCACTGCATCCCGACGACGTCGCGCAGCGGGATCTTGAGCTCGAACACCTCCTCGCAGGTGACGACCCGCTCGCGCGGCGGGACGGCCGCGCCCAGGCAGTTGAGGAGGGTCGTCTTGCCGGCCTGCGTCCCGCCCGAGACCAGCACGTTCAGGCCGGCGGCGACGGCGGCGTCGAGGAACTCGGCGCACTGGCGGGTCAGGGTGCCCAGACCCACGAGGTCGTCGAGCCGGTCCGCCTTGACGACGAACTTGCGGATGTTGACCGCCCAGTGCCGACGCGTGATGTCGGGGATCACGACGTGCAGCCGGCTGCCGTCGACGAGCATGGCGTCGACGAACGGCGAGCTGAGGTCGACCCGGCGGCCGGACGACTTGAGCATCCGCTCCACCAGGTCGCGCACCTGGTCGGCGGTCAGGATCGTCGTGGTCAGCTCGGGGACGCCGTCACGGGCGACGAAGACCTTCCCGGGCTCGTTCACCCAGATCTCCTCGACCCGCGGGTCGTCGAGGTACGGCTGCAGCGGCCCGAGACCCGCCACCACGTCCAGGACGGTCTTGACGGCGGCGTCGGGGTCGGGCAGCGGCGGCAGGCCGCCGGACAGCGACCGCGCGTCGTAGTCGGCCACGGCCTCCTCGACCAGGCGGCGGACGTCGACGACGTCGCGCGAGGGGTCGACGCCGCGGCGCCGGATCAGCTCGCGCACCTCGCCCTCGACGATCGCGACCGCGTCCACCCGTGCCTCCCCCGGCGGCCACCCCCGGACCGCTCGACGCGCACACTAGAGGGTCAGCGACGGCCAACGCCACCAGCCGTCCACAAACCGCACGTGGAGCGCTGCTGACGCTGCATCAGGCCCTGCCGGCGTCCAGCACCTGCTGCTCGACGGTCTCGAACTCGGCCGGCGTGAGCCGCGCGCTGTGGGTCACGAGCCCGGCGGTGCGTTGGGTGGGCCCAGGACCATCGAGGAGGACGCCATGAGCACCCACCACCCCGAGCCCAGCACGGGCTGGGAGGCGTCCTGGGACGCCACGCCGGCTCAGGACGACCGTGCGTCGCGCCTCAGCCGGCTCCGGGACGACGACGCCACGTCGGTGCTCGACCCGGTGCGCGAGCGTGGAGCGAGCGCCCGTGGCGACCGCCGAACCCGCAGGAGCGTCCGCAGGAGGAGGCCCCGGACGAGCCGCTGGTGCCCGACGAGGTCGAGACCACCGTCCCGGTCGGGACGCCCGACGAGCCGGTCGACCACGCGCGCGAGACACCGAGGATGGCGGCCGAGCCCGAGGTGGCGCCGCGTCGCGCGCTGAGACGTCCGACGCCGACGCGTGGCGCGACCTGCAGGTGCGGTTCGTCGACGACCCGGCAGGTGCGGTCGACGGCGCCGTGCGGCTCGTGCAGGAGGCCATCGAGGCCCACGCCGGTCCGCACGGGTCGGCCGACACCGAGGAGCTGCGTCGGGCGTTCACCCGGCTGCGCGACCTGCACGGCCGCCTCACCGGCTGACCGCTGCCCGCAGCGAGGGACGGTCAGCGAGGGACGGTCAGCGAGGGACGGTCAGCGGAAACCGCGGGACGAGAAGTCGGCGGCGGAGCGCTTGCGCCCGCCCGACCTCGGCGCCGAGCCGGCGATCCGCGACTTCGGCGCCTGGCGCTGCACCGGACCGGCCTGCTTCGGCGAGCCCGACGACGAGCCCCTCGTGGAGGACTGCTGACCGCCGGAGCGGCCACGACCACGGCCACCACCGCCGCCACCGTTCCCGCGGCCACCGCCGCCACCGCGCTGCTGCTGCACGACCGCGGGCACGGCGACCGGCTCGACGAACGCGGCCTTCTCGCCCACGAGCGTCTGCACGGTCTGGTGGCCCGGGTGCACGGCCGTGGTGGTCGGGTTGATCCTGGCGAGCCGCACCAGGTCGGCGACGTCGCGCTTCTGGTCCGGCGTCATCAGCGTGACGACGACCCCGGCGGCGCCGGCGCGGGCCGTGCGGCCCGAGCGGTGCAGGTACGCCTTGTGCTCGGTCGGCGGGTCGACGTGCACGACCATCTCGACCTCGTCGACGTGGATGCCGCGGGCGGCGATGTCGGTGGCCACCAGCACGCGGGTGCTGCCGTCGGTGAACGAGGCGAGGTTCTTCTCGCGCGCGTTCTGCGAGAGGTTGCCGTGCAGGTCGACGGCCGGGATGCCCGCGGCGGTGAGCTGCTTGGCCAGCTTCTTCGCCGAGTGCTTGGTGCGCATGAACAGCAGGCTGCGGCCGGTGCCCGACGCGAGCTCGCGCACCAGCGCGGGCTTGTCGGCCGTCTGGACGGCGAGCACGTGGTGCGTCATCGCCGGCGGCGGCGCGGAGGCCGAGTCGACCGAGTGCGTCAGCGGGTCGGACAGGTAGCGCTTCACCAGCACGTCGACGCCGTTGTCCAGCGTGGCGCTGAACAGCATCCGCTGACCCTGGCCCGGGGTGCGGTCCATGATCCGCTTCACGCCGGGCAGGAACCCGAGGTCGGCCATGTGGTCGGCCTCGTCCAGGACGGTGACCTCGACCGCGCCGAGGTCGCAGTGACCCTGGCCGATCAGGTCCTCGAGCCGGCCGGGGCAGGCGATGAGGACGTCGACGCCCCTGCGCAGCGCGGTGACCTGCGGGTTCTGGCCCACCCCGCCGAACACGACGGCGGTGCGCAGACCCGCGGCGGCGGCGAGCGGCTCGAGCACCGCGCGGATCTGGTTGGCCAGCTCGCGGGTCGGGGCCAGCACCAGCGCCCGCGGGCGCTTCGGCTCGGCCCGCCGACCCGACGCGGACAGCCGCGCGACGGTCGGGATGGCGAAGGCGAGGGTCTTGCCGGAGCCGGTGCGACCGCGGCCCAGGACGTCGCGGCCGCGCAGGGTGTCGGGCAGCGTCGCGACCTGGATCGGGAACGCGTCGGTCAGGCCCTGGGCGGCGAGCGCCGTCACGAGCGGGGCGGGCACGCCGAGGGCGGCGAAGCTGCGCGCCCCGGCGGGCACGGAGACGGTCGCGACGACCGGAGCCTCCACGTCGGGCCGCTGGGCGGGGACGTGACGCTCGGCGGTCGGCTGCGAGGTCGGCTGCGACGTCGGCTGGGACGTCGGCTGGCCGCCGCCCTGGCCGGAGCCGCCACGGCGGCGACGCCGACGGGCAGGACGCGGGGCGCCGTCAGAGCCGGCAGAAGAGCCGGCAGAAGAGGGCGTGGAGGAGGTGGGAGAAGCAGAACGGGTGGCGGGCGCAGACGAGCGCTCCGCCCGGGCATCGGTGTGCACGGGTGTCCTTCCGGGACGGATCGGGTGGCCGCAGTGCCGGCTCACCGTCACCGCGCGCCTCGCGCATCCGTGTCGTGGATGCGGGCGCTGCCGACGGAGGGAACCGCGCCGCAGGGGCGCGAAGCAGACGACCTCGACGGGACCACCGTGGTCACGTCTGCCACCACTGTGACAGATCCGGGTCGGAACGCCCGCATCGCCACCCGTGCGAGCGGCTGCGACCTGCGTCCGCGGGTCAGGGGACGTCGACGGCGGCGACGGCGAGCGCGACGGCGTCCTCGACGCCTCGGCCGGCTCCTCGCGCGACCAGCGCGTCCCACTCGCGCAGGTCGATCACGCTCGCGCACGGGGGCGAGGGCGTCGTCGAGCAGGACCTTGTCGGGTTCCGGCAGCGGGAGCTCGGCCTTCGCCCGGATCGCCTGCGCCGCCCCGAGGAGCATCGCCGCGCGCCGGCCGTCGCCGCGGTGCGCGTGCAGGATGCAGAACATCTCGACGAAGGAGATGGTGAGGTCGACGTCGCCGAGCGCCACGGCCGCGCGGTGTGGTGGCAGAGCAGCTCGTCGAAGGCCTCGTCCGCGCGTCCCGAGCGGACCAGCGCGCCGGCGAGGTTGACGTGGTCGACGCTCTGCCCCCACGCGTCGCCGAGCTCGGTGTCGATGTCGAGCACCTCGCGGAACATGCCCACCGCCAGCTCGGGCGCACCGTCGTCGATCTCGACGGTCGCCAGGTTCGACAGCGCGGTCGCGAGCCGGCCGCGGTCACCGGTCTGCCGGGCCAGGGCGGCCGCCTCGCCCAGCGCCTCGCGGGCGGCGGTGTGTCGCCCAGGTTGCGGTGCGCCACACCGAGGCTGTTCAGCTCGGTCGCCACCTTGACCGGGTCGTCCGCCACCCGCCAGTACGCCAGGCAGGCCTCCAGCACGGCGCGGCCGGCCTCGTTCTCGCCGTGCTGGAGCATCAGCACCGCGAGCGCGTGGAGCCCCCGCACGTGGTCGCCCGTCGGGTTCTCCGCGGTCACCTCGACCGCCCGGTCCAGCCAGCGCCTGCCCTCGGCGTGGTAGCCGCAGGCGTACCAGAACCAGCCCAGCGCGTCGCACAGCCGCAGGCCCACGAGCCGGTCGTCCGCGGTCGCCGCGCGTCGGAGCGTGTCCGGACGGAAGCACCACTCCAGCGCGGCCCGCAGGTCGTCCATCAGCAGCTCGAGCAGGTCCTTGGTGGCCAGGTACCCGTTGCTGCGCAGGGCCGGGGCCGCCGCCTCGACGACCTCGGCGAGGTGGTGGGTCGCGTGCGCCCGGCGCACCTGCTCGAGCTCGCCCGGCCTCGACCAGCAGGTCGATCGCGAACTCGGAGACCATCTGCAGCAGCGCGATCCGCGGTTCGCCGTCCGGACCCTCGCGCACCGTCACCAGGCTCGCGTCGGCGAGCTGCGCGACCTCGCTCGAGCGGGTCGTCGCGTGCCGGTGAGGGCGGCCACGGTGGCGAGGTCGGCCGGGCCGGCCAGCACGCCGAGCCGGCGGAAGGTCGCACGCAGCGGGGCGGGCAGCAGGTCGTGGCTCCACGCGATCGTCGCCCGCAGCGTCTGCTGGCGCACCGGCCGGCCGGTCTCGCGCGGCGGCGAGCTCCAGGCGTGCTGCCGAGCCGGGCCAGCAGGGCGCGTGGGCCGAGCAGCTTGCACCGCGCGGCGGCGAGCTCGATCGCCAGCGGCATCCCGTCGAGGCGGCGGCAGATCTCCACCACGTCCGCCGTCGTGCTCGTCGTCGAGGGCGAAGCCGGGCCGGACGAGCCGCGCCCGCTGCACGAACAGCTGCACCGCGCCGGAGCCGGCCGCCGCGTCGTCCGGGTCCGGCGGCCGGGTCGGGCAGCTCCAGGGGCGGGACGGCGTGCTCGGTCTCGCCCATCAGGTGCAGCGGGCTGCGCGACGTCGCGAGCACGGTCAGCCCGGGCGCGGAGGCCAGCATGTCCTGCACCACCTCGCCGCGCCGCCGGCAGCTGCTCCAGGTTGTCGAGCACGAGCAGCACCTCGCGCGACGACAGGTGCTCGAGCATCGTCGGCGGGGAGCGGCCCTCGCTCGGCAGCCCGAGGACGGCCGCGACGGTCGCCCACATCACGTCCGCGGTCTCCGCCGACTCGAGCGGGACGAAGTAGATCCCGTCCGCGAAACGGCCGTCCAGGCGCCGTCGCGACCTCCACCGCGAGCCGGGTCTTGCCGCTTCCACCGGCGCCGGTCAGGGTCAGCAGCCGCGCGCCGCCCTCCTGCAGCAGCGCGGTGAGCTCGGCGACCTCGCCGTCGCGGCCGACGATCTGGGTGGGCGGCACGGGCAGGCTGCTCGGCGTGCCGAGGGTGCGCAGCGGCGGGAACCCGGACGGGAGGCCGTCGATCACGAGCTGGTGCAGCCGCTCCGGGCTGCGGGATGTCCTTGAGCCGGTGCAGGCCGAGCCCGCGGACCGACACGCCGTCCGGCACCCGGCCGGCCACCCGGGCCGTCGTGTCGGACAGCACGACCTGACCGCCGTGCGCGCTGGCGGCGATCCGGGCCGCCAGGTGCACGTCCATGCCGACGTAGCCGTCCTCGTGCCGTGTGGGCTCACCGGTGTGCAGGCCCATCCGGACCCGCACGCTCCCGCCGTCCGGCCAGGTGTGGGCAGCCAGCGCGCGCTGCGCCCCGACGGCTGCGTCCAGCGCCTTGACGACGCTCTCGAACACGACGAAGAAGCTGTCGCCCTCGGTCCCCATCTCGTGGCCACCGTTGCGTGCGAAGGCGTCCCGCAGGATCGCGCGCTGGGCAGTGAGCACCGCCGCGTACCCGTCGCCCAGCCTGGAGAGCAGCCGGGTGGAACCCTCGACGTCGCTGAAGAGCAGGGTCAGGGTGCCCTGCGGGAGGTCGGCCTCCACGCCCGCATCATCACAGCGTCCGAGCCGTCCGGACCATCCGCCGTTCGGCTGCCGCTCATCCCGGCAGCGCCCACCGCGTCCAGGGCGAGGTCCGGACGCCCATCAGCGTCGTCACCATCTGCCGCTGCGCGAACGGCAGGTGCGACATGGCGGCCAGCCCCAGGTCGCGCGGCGGGCCGATCGGGGTGAGGCCGGACTGGAACACCGGGGTCATCAGCATCGACCACCAGCGGTAGTAGGTGAGGTGCCGGGCGCGGTGCCGCACGTGCAGCCGCAGCGCGGTGTCGACGTCGGCCGGGTGCTCCCCCAGCGCCCACGCCAGCGTCCAGGCGTCGGCCAGGCCCATCGAGGCGCCGATGCCGAGCTGCGGGCTCATCGCGTGCGCCGCGTCGCCGATCAGCACCGCCCCCTCGCGCGCCGGGTGCCGCACCACCACGTCGCGGTACCGGGCACCGAGCACCCCGGCCTCCGGCAGCGCCTCGAGCAGCTCGGCGTAGTCGCCGCGCGAGACCTCCAGCGCCTGCCGCACCAGCGCATCCGGGCCGGCGGCGAGCGCCCGGTCGATGTCGCGCACCGGGATCGACCAGAACACCGACACCCGCTCCTCGCCCGTCGGCATCAGCCCGAGCGTGGTGCGGGTGCCGACCCAGCGCTGCACGAGCGCGTCGCCGACCAGCCCGTCGGGGTCCGGGACGATCGACCAGAGCGCGCCCCAGGGGTACTCGCGGTCCATCTGCGGCGTGAACGCCAGCCGGCGCAGCTGCGACGACGCGCCGTCGGCACCGACCAGCAGGTCGTACGGGCCGTGCTCGCGCCCCTCGGCGTCCACGGCCGTCCAGCGGCCGGAGGTCCGCCGCACCACCCGCACCTCGGCGCGCGGCACCACCTGCGCGCCCGCCTCCAGCGCGGCCTCGTGCAGCAGCGCGAACAGCGTGCCCCGCTCGACGCCCCAGCCCTCGACCGTGACGTCGAGGTCGGTGACGACGTCGGCGTACCGGATCTGCATGGTCGGACGGCCCGAGCGGGTGCGGCCGTCGACCCGGCGGATCGGGCTCGAGCGCTCCCGCAGCGCCTCGCCGATCCCCAGCCGGTACGCCACCTGCTGCCCGAGCCGCTGCAGCATGAACCCCGCGCCCACCGGCCCGAGGTCGTCGCTGCGCTCGAGCACCGTCACGTCCCAGCCGTCGCGGGCGAGCAGGGTCGCGAGCGCCAGCCCGCTGATCCCCGCCCCCACGACGCCGACCCTGCGTCCGGTCACGACCGTCCCCTCTCGTCCCCCTGCGCGATCACGCGGCCACCGTCCCACGTCGGCCGTGACAACCCCAGCGGGCCCCCGCACCGTCCACACTGGTGCCATGCCGGGCAGGACCAGCGGACGGGACGCCGCACGCGAGCGCGAGTTCAGCGCGTTCGTCGTCGCGCGCCGCGCCGCCCTGGTGCGCACCGCGGCGCTGCTCGACGGCCGGCGACATGCACCTGGCCGAGGACCTCGTCCAGACCTCGCTCACCCGGCTCTACCTGTCCTGGACGTCGGTGCGCCGCCGCGGCAACGAGGAGGCCTACGTCCGGCGGATCCTGGTGAACGCCTACGTCGACGAGACCCGCCGCGCCCGGTGGCACCGCGAGGAGCCGCACGAGGTGCTGCCGGACCGCGCCGACCTGCGGGCCGACCTGCTGCGCGAGGTCGACGACGGGCCGGCCGACGGCCCGGACGGGCTCGCCGTCCGCGCTCGCGCTGGCGACCCTCACGCCCGGCGAGCGCACCGTGGTGGTGCTGCGGCACTGGCTCGACCTGTCGGTCCAGCAGACCGCCGACCACCTCGGCTGCTACGCCGGGCACGGTGAAGTCGCAGAACGCCCGCGGGCTGGCCCGGCTGCGCGCCGCCCTCGCCGTCCACGAGGTGCCGGCATGAGCCTGGACGACCTCGGGCGGCACCACGCGGGGCCGGACGCGGAGGTGCGCCGGCTGCTGTCGGCCGCGGCCCCCGACGTGTCCGCACCGGCGGCGGTCGACGCCGACCTGGAGCGCGGACGCGCCGCCCTCGGCCGCCGCCGCTCGCTGCTGGCCACCCTCGCGGTCGGCGCGGGCACCGCGCTGGTGGCGGCGGCCGCCGTGCTGGTGCCGCAGGGCCTCACCGGCGTGCTCGGGTCCGGCGGAGCAGCCCGCGTCCGGGACCACGACGGCTCCGCTCGAGGAGCGCTCGCGCGGCACGCGGGCACCGGACCCGCAGGTGGTCCCGGTCGGCGGCCGCGTGCCGCTCGTCACCGGACCGCAGCAGCACGAGCAGGACGTGGTGGCCACGCTGGTCCCGCAGGGCTGGGAGGTCGGCGCGGCCGGGCCGGACTCCCTCACCCTGGTCGATCCCGGCGACCGAGGAGCAGCTCGTCGTGGTGCCGGCCGAGCGGGTCGACGAGCCCGCCCGTGCTGCAGGGGGTCGGCGACTTCGAGCGGGTCCAGGGCTGCCTGGGCGTCGTACTACCTGGTCGACACCTCCGGCGGCACGGCCCGGCCGACGATGGTGCTGGAGCTGACCTACGGCAGCTGGGCGCAGGTCAGCGCGAGCCCGGCGCTCGGCTGGGGCATGCCCGAGCTGACCGCCTTCGCCGCGGCGCTGCGGGCGCCGTTCACCTGCGCCGACCCGTGCGAGGTCCCTCTGGCACCCTGACCGGGTGCCCCCTTCCCCCACCGCGCTGCGCGCGATCGCCTCCGCGCACGCCGGTGACCCGGACGGGCTCTACGAGGCGTTCGTCGGCTGGGCGGGCGAGCAGGGGCTGGCGCCGTACCCCGCGCAGGAGGAGGCGCTGCTCGAGCTCGCCACCGGCGCGAACGTGGTGCTCTCGACGCCCACCGGCAGCGGCAAGTCGCTCGTCGCGCTGGGAGCCCACGTGGCGGCGCTGAGCCAGGGCGTGCGCACCTACTACACCGCGCCGATCAAGGCGCTGGTGAGCGAGAAGTTCTTCAACCTGTGCGACGCGCTCGGCGCCGACCAGGTCGGCATGCTCACCGGCGACGCCGCCGTGAACCCGGATGCGCCCGTGATCTGCTGCACCGCAGAGGTTCTCGCCAACCAGGCGCTGCGGGAGGGCGCCGGCGCGGACATCGGCCAGGTCGTGATGGACGAGTTCCACTTCTACGGCGAGCCCGACCGCGGCTGGGCCTGGCAGGTGCCGCTGCTCGAGCTGCCGCACGTCCAGTTCCTGCTGATGTCGGCCACCCTCGGCGACACCACGTCGCTGCGCGAGGACCTCACCCGTCGCACCGGACGCGCCACCGCCCTGGTCGAGAACGCCGAACGCCCTGTGCCGCTGCACTTCTACTACGCGACGACGCCGGTGCACGAGACCATCGCCGAGCTGCTCGACACCAAGCAGGCGCCGGTCTACGTCGTGCACTTCACCCAGGCCGCCGCGCTCGAGCGGGCCCAGGCGCTGATGAGCGTGAACGTCTCCAGCCGCGAGGACAAGGACGCGATCGCCGCGGCCATCGGCGACTTCCGCTTCACCACCGGCTTCGGCAAGACCCTCTCGCGGCTGGTGCGGCACGGCATCGGCGTGCACCACGCGGGCATGCTGCCGCGGTACCGGCGGCTGGTGGAGCAGCTCGCGCAGGCCGGCCTGCTCAAGGTCATCTGCGGCACCGACACCCTCGGCGTCGGCATCAACGTCCCGATCCGCACGGTGATGATCACGGCGCTGAGCAAGTACGACGGCATCCGCCAGCGGCACCTGCGCGCCCGGGAGTTCCACCAGGTGGCGGGCCGCGCCGGGCGGGCGGGCTACGACACGGCCGGCACCGTCGTCGTCCAGGCCCCCGACCACGAGGTCGACAACCTCAAGGCGCTGGCCAAGGCCGGGGACGACCCCAAGAAGCGCCGCAAGGTCCAGCGCAAGGCGCCGCCCGAGGGCTTCGTCACCTGGAGCGAGAAGACCTTCGACCGGCTGGTCGCGTCCGACCCCGAGCCGCTGCGGTCCCAGCTCGTCGTCTCGCACTCGATGCTGCTCAACGTGATCGCGCGTCCGGGCGACCCGTTCGTGGCGATGCGGAGCCTGCTGCTGGACAACCACGAGCCGCGCGCCCACCAGGTGCGGCACGTCAAGGAGGCGATCGCCGCCTACCGCTCGCTGCTGGCCGGCGGCGTCGTCGAGCGCCTGGACGAGCCGGACGGCACCGGCCGCACCGTCCGGCTCACCGTCGACCTCCCCGCGAACTTCGCTCTGAACCAACCGCTCTCGACGTTCGCGCTGGCGGCGATCGAGCTGCTCGACGTCGAGTCGGAGACGTACGCTCTCGACGTCGTCTCGGTCGTGGAGTCGACCCTCGACGACCCGCGGCACGTGCTCAAGGCGCAGGAGTTCCGCGCCCGCGGCGAGGCGGTGGCCGCGATGAAGGCCGAGGGGATCGAGTACGAGGAGCGGATGGAGCTGCTCCAGGAGGTCACCCACCCGAAGCCGCTCGCGGAGCTGCTCGACGCGGCGTACGAGACGTACGCCCAGGGCCACCCGTGGGTCGCCGACCACCAGCTGTCGCCCAAGTCGGTCGTCCGCTCGATGTGGGAGCAGGCGATGACGTTCGGCGAGCTGGTGTCCTCGCTCGGGCTGCAGCGCACCGAGGGCATGCTGCTGCGCTACCTCGCCGACGCCTACCGCGCCCTGCGGTCGTCGGTGCCCACCGCGGCCCGCACCCCCGAGCTCGACGACGTGACCGAGTGGCTCGGCGAGGTCGTGCGGCAGACCGACTCCAGCCTGCTCGACGAGTGGGAGGCCCTGGCCCACCCCGGCGCGGACGGCGAGCCGGTGCGGCCGACCGACCACACCGGCGAGCGGCCCGTCACGGCCAACGCCAGGGCGTTCCGGGCGATGGTCCGCAACGCGATGTTCCGCCGGGTCGAGCTGGCGGCGCTCGAGCGGGTCGACGACCTCGGTGCCCTCGACGACCGCCCGGCCGGCCGCGACGGCTGGACGGCCGACCGCTGGCGCGACGCCCTGGACGCCTACTTCGACGAGTACGACGAGATCGGCACCGGCCCCGGCGCCCGCGGGCCGGCGCTGCACCTCGTGGACGAGCACCCGGACCCCGACTCGCTCCCGCAGGGCGTGGGCCGGGCCTGGCGCGTGCGTCAGGTCCTCGACGACCCCGCTGCCGACCGCGACTGGGCCGTCACCGCGCTGGTCGACCTGGACGCCAGCGACGAGTCGGGCGCCCCCGTCGTGCTGGTGGAGGACGTCGGCCCGGCCTGACGCCGGCGGCGGGAAGCCACCGCGTCGACCCCCAGCCCGAGCAGCGTGCCGACCACGACCCCGATCACGACGGCCAGCAGCGGACGGTCGCGCAGCAGGGCTCCGGCGGCGACGCCGAGCAGCACCGACCACAGCGCCCACGCCACCGCCGCGATCGCGGCGAAGCCCACGAACCGCCGGGCCGGGAACCCCACGGCGCCGGCCGCCACGTTCACCGCCACCCGTCCCACCGGGACGTACCGCGCCGCCAGCACCGCGGTGCCGCCGCGACGCTCGAGCGAGCCGCGGGCCCACTGCACGCTGGCGAGACCGCGACCGCGGCGCAGCAGCGGGAGCCGGTCCAGGGGCACCTGTCGCCCGATCGCGAACGCGGTGAGGTCGCCGAGGAAGGCGCCTGCCGCCGCGACCGCCACCACGGCCCACAGCGGCGGCCCCGACCCCGCCACCGTCAGCGTGGCGACGGCGATGACGAGCGACTCGCTCGGCACCGGTGGGAAGAAGCCGTCGACCCAGCAGCAGACGAGCAGGACCACCAGCGCCCACGGTGAGGCAGCGAGGTCGAGCCCGGCCTGCGACAGCTGCTCCCACATGCCTCGACGCTAGGCAGCGCAGCCGCCCGTGCAGATCCGGCGAAGGCCGGGTCCGACCCTGAGTCACCCCCGACTTTCGTCGGGGTCGACGTGGAGGAAGCGTGGACGCCGGCGTGTCCGTCAGCGCAGGTCGGCCACGCACTCCACCCCGCCCTCGGACGCGGCCGCCGACTCCCTGGCCGTGCCCACCTCCGCGCCCGGACCCGAGGGCGCCGCCGACGCCGGGGCGGCGGACGACGCGCCGGCCAGGGCCACCAGGGCCCCCGCGCCGGCTGCGAGGACGGTCCGCCGGGTCGCACCCGTCGCCGTGCCCGACGTCTGCTCCGCCTGCTGCTCGTCGTGCGCCATCACGCCGTCCCCTCCAGCCGGGCGCGCACGTCGGCGCGCATCTGCTCCAGGTCGACCCCGGTGGGGTCGATCTTCCCGGTCGTGCTCGTCTCGCGGTGCCCGCGCGCGTAGCGGGCCGGACGCCCGAGCCGCCGCAGCATCGCCGCGGTGCCGGCCACGGCGGCGTCGTACTGACGGGCGAGCATCCGCTGGCCCACGCCGTCGTACTCGATCTCGATGCCGATCATCATCGCGTTGCCGTCCCCGGCCGGGAACGGACCGTTGCCGCCGCAGGCGCCGGCGTGGTTGGCCCGCCCCGCGGCGATCAGGTGGAACCGTCCGCGCCGGTCGAGCAGCAGGTGGCACAGCGGTCCCGGGAGCGTGCTGCTCCCGGAGATCACGAACGCCTTGGTCGGAGCGGGGTCGTCGAGCGTCGCGTACGTGGCGGTGTGGTGCCACAGCACGCCGTACGGCTCGAACGACCCGGTCGACGGGGGTCTGCCCCGGTCGCGCCACCCGCCCGTCGGGATCACCTCGCACCCTGCCTGACGCAGCACGTCGCCGAGCCACAGGATCTTCGCCATCAGCCGTCCCCTCGTCGCGGCCTGCCGCCGGTCGCCGCGGTGCGTGGACCGTGGGCGATGCGTGCGGTCAGACCTGTTCTGCTGGTGCGGATCCCACCACGACCGTAGATGTCCGCCCTGTCCCCGTGGGGCCTGTCGCCGGATCTGTGGACAACCCGGCGGGAACTGCGCCCTGGGCGAGGAGCGTTGCCCCATAGAGTGGCGCTGCCGTCCGCACGCCTGCACGCAGCTCAGCCGCACAGCCCTGGGAGGGAACCCGATGTCCGACCCGCTGAACCTCAGCACCCCGTTGGCCCCGCCGGCGACGACCGTCAGCACGACCAGCACCGACCTCGTGCTCGCACCGCCCGCGCCGGTCCCGGTGGTCGAGGAGAAGCAGGCCGAGGGCATGCTGCCGATCGACCCGACGATGCAGCAGCAGCTGCAGGCCAAGGCGAAGGCGTTCGTCGACGACCTGATGACGGTCGACCCGCGCTCCCCCGAGTTCGGCCAGAAGGTCGCCTCCATCACGACGATGGGCCAGCGCGAGATCGCCGAGTCGAGCAACGTCTCCAACCGGATGCTCGAGCGGCCCGCCGCGGCCCTCAACGGCACGCAGGGCAAGGGTCCGGGCGCGCAGGCCAAGGTCGCCGGCAGCCTCGCCGAGCTGCGCAACACCATCACCGAGCTCGACCCCGGTCACTCCGACCTGCAGGGCGCCCGCAAGATCTTCAAGTTCATCCCGGGCGGCAACAAGCTCAAGGCGTACTTCGACCGGTACCAGTCCGCGCAGTCCCAGCTCGACGCCATCATCAAGGCCCTCGCCTCGGGCCAGGACGAGCTGCGCAAGGACAACGCCGCCATCGAGGGCGAGCGCGGCAACATGTGGGCGCTGATGGGCAAGCTCAGCGAGTACGCGGTGCTGGCCGGCGCGCTCGACGCCGCGGTCGAGCAGAAGGTCGCCGAGCTCAACGCCGGCGGCAAGGCGCAGGACGCGCAGACGCTGTCGTCCGACGCCCTGTTCCCGATCCGCCAGCGCCGCCAGGACATCCTCACGCAGATGGCCGTCGCGGTGCAGGGCTACCTGGCGCTCGACCTGGTGAAGAAGAACAACGTCGAGCTGATCAAGGGCGTCGACCGCGCGCAGACCACCACGGTCGCCGCGCTGCGCACCGCGGTGATCGTGGCGCAGGCGCTGGCGAACCAGAAGCTGGTGCTCGACCAGATCAACGCCCTCAACACCACCACCAGCGCGATGATCGAGTCGACGTCGGTGATGCTGCAGCAGCAGGGCGCGCAGATCCAGCAGCAGGCGGCGTCGTCCACGGTGAGCATCGAGCACCTGCAGCGCGCGTTCGACAACGTGTTCGCCACGATGGACGCGATCGACACCTACAAGGCCCAGGCCGTCACGAACATGGCGCAGACCGTGCAGGCGCTCGAGAGCCAGGTGGCCAAGGCCAAGCCGTACCTGGAGCGCTCGCACACCGACAGCCAGGTGATGGGCGAGCAGGGCTGAGGTGTCGAGCTTCTGGTCAGGGCTGTTCGGACGCGAGCAACCCACCCCCGCCGCACCGGGTCCTGCTGCGCCGCAGCAGGACCCGCCTGCGGACCAGCCACCGGCACGGCCGTCGCGCGACCCGGTCGAGGACCTCGAGGAGCAGCTCACCGAGCTCGTCCGCCGGGTGAACGCCGCAGGCGGGACGATGCCCGAGGGCGGGGTGCCGGCCGTCCGCGAGGTCGAGGACGTGCTGCGCCCGCTGCTGCGGTACCTGCGGTCGAACCCGCCCACGGCCGAGGAGATGATCCCGGTCCGCGCGACGGTCACCGACTACCTGCCGAGCACCGTCAACGCGTTCCTCGCGCTGCCACCGGACTTCGCGCTGACGCACCGCAACCGGATGGGACGCACCCCCGCCGAGGAGCTGCTCGAGCAGCTGCGGCTGCTGGCCGAGGGGGCGCAGGAGTACGCCACCGCGATCTACGCCGGCGACGCGCAGGAGCTCACCAACCAGGGCCGGTTCCTCGCCACCAAGTTCACCCGCAGCGACCTCGACCTCTGACAGCGGCGCGCTCGCTACCGAACCGCCTGCGGCTCAGGCGTCCTCGGCGACCAGCTGGGCGAGGTGCATCGCCCAGCGGCGCACCGCGGACTCCGGGGCGTGCTGCAGGAACAACGACGGCTCGGTGAGCTCCACCTCGAGCAGCAGCGGGCCGTCCGGTCCGGGCAGCAGGTCGATCCGGGCGTAGCTGAGCACCGGCTCGTGGTCGAACGAGGCGGCGATGCCGGCCAGCACCTGCTCGGCGACCTCGTGCTGGGCGGTGCTGGCGCCCGCTGGACTGATCTCCTCGACGTACTCGTGGTGGTCGAACGCGCCCCGCTCGCCGTGCGAACGGAGCAGCGCGCCCTTGGTGATCGCGTGCGAGAAGGCACCGCCGAGGTGGATCACGCTGGTCTCGCCCATCTGCTCCACGGCCTCCAGGTACGGCTGCACCATCACCGACTGCCCGGCGTCCAGCAGCCGCTGCGCCAGCGCACCGGCGGCCGGGTCGTCGATCGCGAACCGCCCGGTGTGGCCCGCCCCTGCGCCCACGGCCGGCTTGACGACGACGTCGCCGACGATCCCCTCCGGCACCGACCAGGTCGCCCCGGGCTCGGCGAACGCGGTCGGCACGACCGGTACGCCGTGCGCCGCGAGGTCGGCGAGGTAGTGCTTGTCGGTGTTCCAGGCCACCACGTCGGCGGAGTTCGCGGTGCGGCGGCAGCGCCGGGTCCAGGCGAGGAACTGCTCCCGCCGCTCCATGTAGTCCCAGGTGGAGCGGATCAGCACGAGCGGGAACGACTCCCAGTCCACGGACGGGTCGTCCCACACCGCGACCTGGGGCTCGACGCCTGCCTCGCGCAGCGCCTCGAGCAGCACCGCGGCGTCGTCCTCCAGGCCGGGCAGGTCGCGGAAGGTGGCCAGCGCGATGGTCGACGTCATCGCCCCAGTCTGCCGTCCCGCACCCGCGCGCCTCCGCATAGGCTGGGCGCACGGCACTGGACGCAGGGAGCAGCGGCGCGGACGGGAGGGCACGTGGTCACCAGCCTCACCAAGGGCGCCAACGTCGCGCTCACCCGCGACCACCCGTCGCTGCGACGGGTGCTCGTCGGCCTCGGCTGGCGTCCGGGTCGCTCCGACCAGGCCTTCGACCTGGACGCCTCCGCCCTGCTGTGCGGCGCTGACGGCAAGGTGCCGGCCGACTCCTACTTCGTCTTCTACAACCAGCTCGACGCCCCTGCCGGCGCTGCGCACCACTCCGGCGACAGCACCACCGGCGGCGGCCACGTCGGGGACGACGACGAGCAGGTCGAGGTCGACCTCGACGCCGTGCCCGCCTACGTCGACAAGGTGGTGTTCGCGGTCTCGATCTACCAGGCCCGCGAGCGCCGGCAGACCTTCGGCGACGTCGAGCAGGCTTACATCCGGGTCGCCGACCTCGAGACCGGTACCGACCTCGTCCGGTACGACCTGTCGCACGACTGCGCGGGCGAGACGGCGCTGGTCTTCGGCGAGCTGTACCGGCACGCCAGCGGCGACTGGAAGTTCCGGGCTGTCGGGCAGGGCTGGTCCGACGGGCTCGAGGGCATCGCCCGCGACTACGGCGTCCTGACCCGCTGACGCCGCCGCCGTGAGCGCTCCCGACCGTCCCGACCTGGGCTTCCTCCGCCGCCGCCCGCCCGCGGCGACTGCCCCGGCCTCTGCCCCCGCCCCTGCCGCCCGCCCCGCCCCCGCCCCTGCCGCGGCCCCTCCACCCGCCGCGCACCGCTCCCACGACCGGCCGTCGACCGGCTCGGCGCTGCTCGACCTCGGCGGGCCCTCCCTCGCCGGCGGCACGCCGTCGCAGACGGCGGCCCCCGCCCCGAGCCGTCCCACCCCGCCTGCCACCGCCGCGCCCGCGGCCGCGCCCGCGCCGCCCGCGCGTCCGGCGCCGGCTCGTCCCGGCCCCGCCCCGCGGACGCCCGACCTGGCCTGGCTCCGACGGCGCCGGCCGGTGCGTCGCACCTCGCCCGAGCTGGTGCGTACCGGCAACACGGCGCTGGACATCTCCGCCGGCGGCGTGCGCACCGACCGGCCCGGTGGCGCCCCGGCCGCGGTGACGGCCACGCGCGGCACCCAGGTGCAGCCGCTGCGCGGGCGCACCCTGCTGACGCCGACCTCGCCGTCGGTGCGCATCGGCGGCGACCAGGCGACCACCGGCTCGCTCCAGCTCACCCTCACCTGGAGCACGCTGCCCACCGACCAGCGCAGCGTGCAGGCCGGGCTGCGCCGCAGCACCGACGTGCACCTCGGGGCGCTGTGGGAGATGAACGACGGCCAGTCCGGGGCGGTCCAGACCCTCGGGGACGGCGCCACCGCCGCGCCGGGGTACGGCTCCACCGTGCTGCGGCTGGGCGGGCGGTCCGAGACCGAGGGGCAGACCCTGACCGTCGCCCTCAAGCAGGTCGGGCGACCTCAAGCGGCTGCTCGTGTACGCGTACGCGATCAGCGGGCAGCCCGAGTGGGACGCCCTCGCCCCCCTGCTCGCGCTGACGCTGCGCGGCGGGATCAGCGTCGAGATGCGCCTCGACCAGCCGCCTGCGGGCGCCGGGACCTGCGCCATCGCGTCGGTGCACCGGGTCGGGGGCGTGCTCGTGGTGCGACGCGAGGGCGAGTTCGTCGCGGGCCAGCAGCAGCAGGTCGCCGAGGCGTACGGGTGGGACCTGCCGTGGGCCTCCGGACGGACCCTGCCGCCGGTCCGCGTCCGCTGACGCCCGCACCACCGCCCGCACCACCGTCCGCGCCACCGTCCGCAGGGTCCCCCCGCCCACCACGCGTTCACCTGCGCGACCGCACCCGGTCGGGCCACGGACGGCTGCCGTCCGCCGCCTGGGGCACAATCGTCGGGCCGGGTGCGGGGACGCACGCGGCGGGCATCCCGGCCGCTCGGACCCGGGAGCGCACGACCGGACGTGGAGGGGGGTGGACGCGGTGCGCCACTTCGGCTTCCTGAGCGCCCGCAGCCGGGCCCGCTACTTCGAGCTCGAGCCCCAGGAGATCGACCGCGCGGGCGACCCCGGAGACCTGGCCGTCGCCCTCGGCGCGACCCTCTACACCCCCGCCACCCGCACCGACCTCGACACCGCGGTCGAGCGGCAGACGGCGCGCGGCGCCACCTCGATGGTGCTCTGCCTCGAGGACGCCGTCCCCGACGACCTGGTCGAGAAGGCCGAGCAGAACCTCGTCGAGTCGGTGACCGCGATGCACGAGGCCGGTACCGACCTGCCCCTGCTGTTCGTGCGGGTGCGTCGGCCCGACCAGCTCGTCGACGTCGTGGAGCGGATGGGCGCGGCCGCCTCGGCGCTCACCGGGTTCGTGCTCCCGAAGTTCGGCCCCGCCAACGGCGAGGAGTACTTCGCCGCCCTCGCCGAGGCCGAGCGCGTCAGCGGCTCGCGGCTGTTCGGGATGCCGGTGATGGAGTCGCCCGAGATCACCCACGAGGAGACCCGCCAGGACTCGCTGTGCTGGGCGCAGCAGACCCTCGGCCGCCATCGCGACCGGGTGCTCGCGGTGCGCATCGGCGCCACCGACCTGTCGGCCGTCTACGGCCTGCGGCGCTCACCCGACCTCACCGTCTACGACGTCCGCGTCGTGGCGCAGGTCATCACCGACGTCATCAACCGGCTCGGCCGCGCCGACGGCACCGGGTTCGTCATCACCGGGCCGGTCTGGGAGTACTTCGAGGGCGGCGAGCGCATCTTCAAGCCGCGGCTGCGCGAGACGCTGTTCGAGCGGCACCACGCCGAGGACCTGCGCCGCCAGCTGATCTCGCGCGACATGGACGGCCTGATCCGCGAGGTCGAGCTCGACAAGGCGAACGGGCTGACCGGCAAGACCGTCATCCACCCCAGCCACGTGCTGGCCGTCAACGCCCTGCAGGTGGTGACCCACGAGGAGTACGCCGACGCGATGGACGTGCTGTCCAGCCACAGCCAGGGCGGGGTCGCGGCGTCGGGGTACGGCAACAAGATGAACGAGTCCAAGCCGCACACCGCCTGGGCGCGTCGCACGGTCACGCGGGCGCGGATGTTCGGCGTCTCCGCCCCGGACGTCAGCTTCGTCGAGATCCTCGCCGCGAGCCTGCTCTCGTGACCGCCACCGACCCGGGGACCAGCACGGGCTGGTCCGGCGCCTGGGTGCGCGACCGGCTCGGCGTCGACGTCCGGACGACCTCCTCCCCCGTCGGCCTCGACCTGCACGACCTGGTCGGTCTCGCGGTGCGTCGCAATCCCCGCCGCGCGCACCTGCTGGTGTCGCGCGTGCTCGGCAAGCACGTGCCCACCGACCCGCGGGTGGTGCACGGAGCCGGCCTGCTGCTCGGCCTGCTGGTGCGCGACGCCCTCTCGGGCACCGCGTCCGAGAACGGTCCCGGGTCGCTCCACAGCCACGGCGACCGGCTGCGTTCGGCGCTGACCGATCACGACGCCGCCGCGGCGTTCCGCGACGCCGTGGTCGTCGACCTCGGCGACGACGCGCCGGACGGTCCCGCTCCCGTCGTGCTGGGCTACGCGGAAACCGCTGTGGCGCTGGGGTTCTCGGTGGCGGCCGCGCTGCCGGGCTCGACCGCGCTGCACTCCACCCGGCGCGACGTCGTCGGCTACGAGGCGGCCGGCGGCTTCGAGGAGGAGCACTCGCACGCCACCAGCCACCTGCTGCTGCCCGCCGACCCGGGCCTGCTCACCGACGACCCGTCGCGTCCTCTCGTGCTCGTCGACGACGAGCTCAGCACCGGCACGACGGTGGCCAACACGATCGTCGCCCTGCACCGCCTGTGTCCGCGCGAGCGGTACGTGGTGGCCGCCCTGGTCGACCTGCGCGGCGCCGACGACGAGGCCCGGCTGCGCGCCGCGGTCGAGGGGCTCGGCGCCCGGCTCGACGTCGTCGCCCTGGCCCGCGGCGAGGTGGTCCTGCCGGCCGACGTGCTCGAGCGCGGCGCGGCCCTCGTCGCCGAGGTCGGTGGTGCCGCACCGGCCGCTCCCGACGCCACCTCGTGGACGACCGCCCCCCGCGAGGTCCCCGTGACCTGGCCGCACGACCAGCCCGAGGGCGCCCGGCACGGGCTGGCGTGGGAACAGGTGACCGGCCTGGAGCAGGCCGCCGCGGCCCTCGCCCGCTGGATCCCGGTGCGGGGTGGCGAGGTGCACGTGCTGGGCACCGAGGAGCAGATGGCCGCGCCCCTGCTGCTCGGCTGCGCGCTCGCCGACGCCCACCCCGACGTCGCCGTCCGGTACTCGACCACCACCCGCTCCCCGGCCCTCGCCGTCGACGACCCCGGCTGCGCGCTGCGCACCGTCGTCACCTTCACCGGTCCGGAGGACGGCGGAGCCCGGTTCGCCTACAACACCCCGGCGGCGCAGCAGGTGGTCGTGGTCACCGACGTCCCGGCCGCCGGCCCCGCGCTGCACGGCGCGGACGGGCTGCTGGCCGCCCTGGCCGCGCAGGGGTCCGACGTCGACCTCGTCGTGCTGCCCACCGTGGCCCCGCGCCTGCCGCCGTCGCTGCACGGACCCGCGTTCGGGTCGTACGCCGCCGACGAGGTGTCGTGGCTGCTCACCGACCTCTCGCACGCCGAGCTCGAGGCCCCCACCGCCGACCGCGAGCGCGAGATCCAATCGGGCAGAGCGCACTACGCCGAGTCGCTGCCGATCGAGTTCCAGCCGGACGACGCCTACTACGAGCTCTTCCACACCTCCGTCCGCGAGTCGGCGGCCCGGATCGCGCACGCGGTGGGGGTGGTCAGCGAGATCCTGCTGGCCGAGCGCGGCCCGGGGATCGTCCTCGCCTCGCTCGCCCGAGCAGGCACGCCCGATCGGCGTCCTCGTCCGGCGCTGGTGCCGGCGGTTCCACGACCTCGACGTGCCGCACCACGCCGTCTCGATCGTCCGCGGCCGCGGCATCGACGCGCTGGCGCTGCGGTACCTGGCCACCCACCACGACCCCGCCGACGTCGTGTTCGTCGACGGCTGGACCGGCAAGGGCGCGATCGCCCGCGAGCTCACCGCCGCCCTCGACGTGCACCACGCCCGCACCGGCGTCCGCTTCGACGACTCGCTCGCCGTCCTCGCCGATCCTGGTGGGTGCGTCACGGTGTTCGGCACCCGCGACGACTTCCTCATCCCGTCCGCCTGCCTGAACTCGACCGTGAGCGGCCTGGTCTCGCGCACCGTGCTCAACGACGAGCTGATCGGCCCGGGCGACTTCCACGGCGCGAAGTTCTACGCCGAGCTCGCCGGAGCCGACGTCTCCGGCACCTACCTCGACGCCGTCACCGCGTGCTTCGACGACGTCCACGACGACGTCGTCCACGACTGGCCCGCCGTCGCCGCCGGCGACCGCACCCCCACCTGGGCGGGGTGGCGAGCGGTCGAGGAGATCAGCGAGCGGTACGGGATCGGCCAGGTGAACCTGGTCAAGCCCGGCGTCGGCGAGACCACCCGGGTGCTGCTGCGGCGGGTGCCGGAGCGGGTGCTGGTGCGGCCGGGCGCCGCCGCCGACCTCCCGCACGTCCTGGCCCTCGCCGCCGCGCGCGGCGTGCCGGTCGAGGACGTCCCCGGCCTGGCGTACTCCTGCGTCGGCCTGATCGACCCGTCCGCCGGAGGAGAGGGATGACGAGCACCAGCACGGTCACCTGCATCGACCTGGACCGCACCGTCATCTACTCCCGGCGCGCGCTGCTGCTGCCCGGGCCGGACCACGAGGCGCCCCGCCTGACCGCGGTCGAGGTGCTGCACGGCGACCCCATCTCGTTCGTCACCGAGCGCGCCGGGCACCTGCTGCCCGAGCTGGCCGCCGCCACCACGCTGGTCCCGACCACCACCCGCACCCCCAAGCAGCTCGGACGCGTCGACCTGCCGGGCGTCGGCCGCTCGCCGCGGTACGCGATCGCCAGCAACGGCGGCCACCTGCTCGTCGACGGCGTCCCGGACGAGGACTGGAACCGGGTCGTCAAGCGCTCGCTGGACGGCTGCGCCGAGGTCGACGAGGTGCGCGCCCACGTGCAGGAGCGACGCGGCGACTTCGTCGAGAAGCTGCGCACCGCCTCCGACCTGTTCGTCTACAGCGTGGTCGACCGCGCCGAGCTGCCGGTGAACTGGGTCGCCGAGCTGACGCACTGGTGCGCCGAGCGCGGCTGGGGCGTCTCGGTGCAGGGCCGCAAGGTCTACTGCGTGCCGCGGCCGCTCACCAAGTCGTCCGCCGCCCGCGAGGTGATGCACCGCACCGGCGCCGACCACCTCGTCGCCGCCGGCGACTCCCTCCTCGACGCCGAGCTGCTCGCCGTGGCCGACCACGCCGTGCGTCCGGCGCAGGGCGAGCTCGCCGACGAGGACTGGACGACCCCCGGCCTGCACATCACGTCGGCCCCCGGTGTGGTGGGTGGTGAGGAGCTGGTCGGGTGGCTGCTCGACCTCGCGACGCGGAGCACCGGCGGTGGGACGGGCTCGCCCGTGGACAGCGGGTCCGGAACACCGTCTTCGTCCGGGTAGGCTCCGCCCGTGCTCCTACGGACCTTCGGCTTCTCCCTCGCCGTCACCCTCGCGTTCCTGATCGCCTCGTGGTTCTGGTTCGGCCCGACGGGCTTCGTCGTCGTCGCCGTGCTGATCGTCCTCGAGATCTCGCTGTCCTTCGACAACGCCGTGGTGAACGCCAAGGTGCTGAAGCGGATGAGCGAGTTCTGGAAGAAGATCTTCCTGACCATCGGCATCCTCATCGCCGTCTTCGGCATGCGGCTGATCTTCCCCGTGCTGCTGGTGAGCGCCACCGCGAGCATCGGCCCGGTCGAGGCGGTCCAGCTGGCGCTGCAGGGCGGTGACATCGAGACCCCCGGCACCTACGCCAACCTGGTCAACGACGCCCACCCGGCCATCGCCGGCTTCGGCGGCATGTTCCTGATGATGCTGTTCCTGGACTGGCTGTTCGAGGACCGCGAGATCACCTGGCTGAGCTGGCTCGAGCGCCCGCTCGCCCGGATCGGCAAGCTCGACCAGCTCTCGGTGATCATCGCGCTCGCCGCCCTCACCGCCGCCGCCTCGGCGTTCGCCGACGAGGAGCACTTCGGCCAGGTGATGATCTCCGGCGTCCTCGGCGTCGTCACCTACCTGCTCGTCAACGGCCTCGGCAACCTGTTCGAGGGTGAGGGCGACGACGAGGACGAGGACGAGGTCGGCGCGCTCGAGTCCGCGAAGCCGGCGTCCGCCGCCGCCGAGGCGCCCGGGCGCTCCGGCCCGAGCCAGGCCGCGCTGGCCACCGGCAAGGCCGGCCTGTTCCTGTTCCTCTACCTCGAGGTCCTGGACGCGTCGTTCTCCTTCGACGGCGTGATCGGCGCGTTCGCGATCACCCAGGACATCTTCATCATCATGATCGGCCTCGGCGTCGGCGCGTTCTGGATCCGGTCGCTCACGGTGTACCTCGTGCGCCAGGGCACCCTGGACGAGTACGCCTACCTCGAGCACGGCGCGCACTGGGCCATCGGCGCCCTGGCCGTGATCCTGCTGGTCACCATCAAGTACGAGATCAGCGAGATCATCACCGGCCTCATCGGCGTGGTGTTCATCGCCATCTCGTTCGTGAACTCGATCCAGCGCAACCGGCGGATCGACCGCGAGAGCCCGACGCACGAGCACCCGCACGTCAAGGTCTGACAGCGCGACCGATCGCGCGACGCACGAAGGCCCGGCCCCCGCGAGGGGGACCGGGCCTTCGTCGTGCCGGTGGATCAGGTGGTGCGGAGGGAGCGGTGCTCAGACGCTGACGCCGAAGTCGCGGGCGATGCCCGCGAGGCCGGTGGCGTAGCCCTGGCCGACGGCGCGGAACTTCCACTCCGCACCGGCGCGGTACAGCTCGCCGAAGACCATCGCGGTCTCGGTCGAGGCGTCCTCGGACAGGTCGTAGCGGGCCAGCTCCTGGCCGTTGGCGTCGTTCACCACGCGGATGAACGCGTTGCGCACCTGGCCGAAGTTCTGCTGGCGGTTGTCGGCGTCGTAGATCGAGACCGGGAAGACGATCTTGTCGATCTCCGGCGGCACCGCGGCGACGCCGACCTTGATCTGCTCGTCGTCGCCCTCGCCCTCACCGGTGAGGTTGTCACCGGTGTGCTGGATCGAGCCGTCGGGGCTGGCGAGGTTGTTGAAGAAGACGAAGTGCTGGTCCGAGGCGACCTTGCCCTCGGCGTTGCAGCCGATGGCCGACGCGTCGAGGTCGAAGTCGGTCCCGGTGGTGCTCCGGACGTCCCAGCCCAGACCGACCGTCACGGCGTTCAGACCAGCCGCGCCGGCCTCCTTGGTCAGCGAGACGTTCCCACCCTTGCTCAGGCTCACACCCACGTGCTGGCTCCAGTCTGTCGAGGGGACCGCGACCACCTCGGGTCGGAGGTCGTCCGCCAGCCCCCGGCGTGACGCCGGGACGTCGCCCCGGCACGCAGGCGACTCTACCCGTCCTCTACAGCGACTTCCGGGGCTCGTCGTCGCCGGTCGACCAGCTCGGAGCGGTCTGGGCGGCGGGAGCCTCCGGCGCGGTCACGGGACCGTGGCCGTCCGGCGCGACGTACGCCCCGCCGGGCGGCGCCCAGGCGCCTGCCGTGAAGATGCCGACCGGGCCGCGTCCGCGGACCACGGCGGCCGCGATGAACAGCAGCCCGACGAGCGAGAGGATCGTCCCGAGCACCGACAGGACGATGTACGCGGGCGAGTCGAAGTAGAACCCCCTGCCTGCGCCGCGGTAGAGCATCAGCGTCTGGCCGGTCTGCAGCAGGTGCTGCAGGGCGAGCATCGCGAACCCGAGCACGCCGGGCACCCGCCACTTCGCCGTGCCCGGTCCCTTCGGGCCGGCGAGCGCGCAGACGAGCGCGCCGACGACGGTGACGACGAGGTACGGCAGCCCCCAGGCCAGGTTCATCCACATGCGCGGCACACTAGCCGCGCGGCACCGGGCGCTTTGGGAGCATGTGCACAGACGGATCGTGCCGGACGGGCCGACACCGGATGACAACACAGGGTGAGGACACAGGGCGGGCCGACGGGGGCCGGCGGACGGGGGTGGCGTGGAGATCAGGCTGAGCGTCGTCGACCCGGCCCGCAGCGCGCTCACCGTCGACGTCCGCGTCCTGGCCCCCGCGGGCTCCACCCTCGCCGACGTCGCCGACGAGCTCCTGGCCGCGGTGGGGCGCGAGGGCCAGGAGCTGCCCCTCTTCAGCGACGGCGAGCAGCTGCCGCCCGACGCCCCGCTGGGCGAGGAGCCCCTGCTCGAGGGTGCGCTGCTCAGCGTCGGCCGCGCCGGCGGTCCGGCCGGACGTCTCGCCGGGACGGTCGGCGGCTTCCTGGAGCTGCACAGCGTCGGCGGGCCCGACGCCGGTCTGGTCTACCGGCTCACGCCGGGACAGCACCGGATCGGCCGGGCCGGCGAGGCGGTGCTCACCGTCGACGACCCCGACGTCTCCCGCGTCCACGCCGAGCTGTCGGTCACCCCGGCCGGCATCACCGTGCGCGACCTCGGCTCCACCAACGGCACGCTCGTCGACGGCCGCCGCCTCGGCGAGCAGCCGGTGGCGCTCACCGAGCGGTCGCGGCTGCTGGTGGGGTCCACCACGCTGAAGCTGCGCGTGCCGCGGGCGGAGCAGGCCGCGGCGGTCGTGCGCGACGGGCTGGTCGAGGTCAACCGGTCGCCGCGGATCGTCCCGCCCGTGCAGGCCGTCACGCTCCAGCGACCGGCTCCCCCGCCCCCGCGGCGCACCGTGCGGGTGCCGGTCGTGGCGATGGTCGTCCCGCTCGTCCTGGCGGTGCCGCTCGCCCTGCTCCTGGGCTCCTGGTACTACCTGCTCTTCGGCCTGCTCTCGCCGCTGATGCTGCTCGGCAACCTCGTCAGCGACCACGTGGGCGGCAGCAAGGAGCACCGCGCCGCCGCCGCCGCGTACGAGGCGGAGCGGGCCCGGGTCGACGACCAGCTGCGCGACGCCGTGGTCGTCGAGGGCCTGCGCCGCCGTGCGGGCGCACCCGACGCAGCCGAGCTGCTGCGCATCGCCACCGGTGTGCTGCAACGGATCTGGGAGCGGCACACCACCGACCACGACTTCCTCCAGCTGCGGGTCGGTACGGCGACGCTGCCGTCCCGCATCACCGTGCTGCCGCCCGCGGGGGCGGCCGCGGCGGGCGTCCGCACCGACGGCCCTGCACCCGACCACCCGCTCATCGACGACGTGCCCGTGATGCTGCCGCTCGCCGACCTCGGCGTCGTCGGCGTCGCCGGCCACCGACCCCGGGTGATCGCGCTGACCCGCTCGCTGCTCGGTCAGGTCGCCACCCTCCACTCGCCGCGGCACGTGGCGCTCGTGGTGCTCGCCGCCGATCTGTCGAGCCGCCCCGGCGCCACCACCCTGGTGACGCCCGGCGCCGACTGGGCCTGGACCGCGTGGCTGCCGCACACCCGCCCCACCCCGGGGGCGCGGACGGCCTCGGCGACGGCGCCGCCGCCCTGGTCGGGGTCGACGACGACCAGCGCCGCCGCCGGGTCGCCGAGCTGGTCGCCCTGCTCGACGCCCGCCTCGCACAGGCCCGGCCGGCGGCCGGCGAGCGCCGCCGGTTCGCCGGACGCCACGTCGTCGTCCTGCTCGACGGCGCCCAGCGGCTGCGCACGCTCCCGGGCGTCGCGCGACTGCTCGACCAGGGCCCGTCCGTCGGCATCACCGCGATCTGCCTCGACGCCGACCCCGCGCAGCTGCCCGTCGAGTGCCGCGGCACCGTGCTGGTCAGCGGCGAGGTCGCCACCCGGCTGCGCGTCGCCAGCGCCGGCAGCGCGCCGGTCGACGACGTCGTGGCCGACCTCGTGGCCGAGCGCTGGGCGCACCGCCTGGCCCGGGGGCTCGCCCCGCTGCGCGACGCCACCCCGCAGGCGGGCAGCGGGCTGCCCGACCAGGTGCGCCTGCTCGACCTGGTCGCCCCCGACGGTCCCCTCACCGCCGAGGCCGTCGCGCGCCGCTGGGACGAGCAGCCGCGCGGCACCACTACCGTCCTCGGCGTGGGGGCGGGCGGGCCGGTCGCCATCGACCTGCGTCGCGACGGCCCGCACGCGCTGGTCGCCGGCACCACAGGCGCCGGGAAGAGCGAGCTGCTGCAGACCCTGGTGGCCGGCCTCGCGCTGGCGAACCGTCCGGACGAGCTGTCGTTCGTGCTGATCGACTACAAGGGCGGGTCGGCCTTCGCCCAGTGCGCCCGGCTCCCCCACACCGTCGGCCTGGTCACCGACCTCGACGCCGCCCTCACCGCCCGCGCGCTGGAGTCGCTCGGCGCCGAGGTGGGCCGCCGCGAGCGGGTGCTGGCGGCCGCCGGCGCGTCGGACCTGGACGCCTACCTGGCGCTGCGCGACGCCGCGGGGTCCGCCCTGCCGGCCCTGCCGCGGCTGGTGCTCGTGGTCGACGAGTTCCGCGTGCTGTCCGAGGAGCTGCCCGACTTCGTCTCCGGACTGGTGCGGCTCGCCGCAGTCGGCCGCTCGCTCGGGCTGCACCTGGTGCTCGCCACGCAGCGGCCCGCCGGCGTGGTGAGCGCGGAGATCAAGGCCAACACGAACCTGCGGATCGCGCTGCGCGTGCAGGAGCCGGCCGACTCCCTCGACGTCGTCGAGTCGCCGCTGGCGGCGTCGCTGCCGGTCACGGCGCCCGGCCGCGCCCTGCTGCGCCGCGGGTCCGACGCGCCCCTCGAGCTCCAGACCGCCCGGGTGGCGGGCCCGTCCGGCGCCGGACCGACCCAGGTGGCCGTCCAGCGGCTGCGGTGGGCGCGCGCGGGCGACCCGCTGCCGGCCGCGCCGGTCACCGAGGCCGACGACGTCCGCACCGACCTGGACCACCTCGTCGAGGTCCTCGTCGACGCCGACGAGCAGGTGCGCGAGCGGGACGGCGTCGAGGCGCCCCCGAGCCCGTGGCTGCCGCCGCTGCCCGACGCCGTGCGGCTCGACGGGCTCGACCCGCTGCCGCCTCACCGACGGCGGCCTGGTCCTGCCCTACGGCCTGCTCGACGAACCGGCCCGGCAGCGCCGCGGCACGGCGGCGTGGGACCTGCTCGCCGACGGTCCGCTCGCCGTCGTGGGCGGCACCCGCAGCGGCCGCACCACGCTGGTGCGCGCTCTCCTGGCTTCGCTCGCCCGCTCGGTCGGGCCCGCCGACGGCTGGGCGTACGTGCTCGACGGCGGCGGGGCGCTGGGCGCGGCCGCCGCCCTCCCGCACGTCGGGGCCGTGGTCGCCCGCGACGACACCGAGCGCGCGCTGCGCGTGGTCGACCTGCTGCAGGAGGAGGTCGCGCGGCGGCAGGCGGTCCTCGCCGCGCAGCAGGCGTCCGACCTGCGCGAGCAGCGCACCGGCGCCGCCGCGCGCGGGGAGCGTCCGCTGCCGTGGGTGGTGCTGGTGGTCGACGGGTGGGAGAGCGTCCAGCAGGCGGCGGAGCAGGCAGGGGCGCTGCGCCTGGTCGACGGCCTGCTGCACCTGCTGCGGCAGGGGCCTGCCGCCGGGGTGCTCGCCGTCGTCACCGGCGGCCGCGGCGTGCTGGCCGGTCAGGTGGGCGCGGCGCTGCCGTCCCGGGTCGTGCTGAGGACCGCCGACGCCGGCGACGCGGTGATGGCCGGCGTGCCGAGCCGCGCGGTGCCGAGCACGTGGCCGCCCGGCCGCGCGCTGCTGCTCCGCGACGACGCCGTCCTCCAGGCGCAGGTCGCGCTGCTCGCCGACGACCCCTCCGGCAGCGCCCAGGCGGCGGCGCTGGCCGCTCTCGCCGTCCCCCCGAAGAACGCGACAGCGGACGACGCATCCACCACCACGGGAGTGACGGGCGGTCCGCCGGACGTCCCCGCCCTGCCCGTGCAGGTGGCGCTCGCCGACGTCCTGGCGCAGGTGGCCGGGAGGGCGGGACCGACGTGGCTGCCGCTCGGCGTCGGCGGACCGCGGGTCACCCCGCAGGGCTGGGACCCCGCCCGCCAGGGCCCGGTCCTGCTCGTCGCGGGCCACCCCGGGTCCGGACGCTCCACCGTCCTCGCCTCGCTCGCCGCCGCGGCGCTGGCCGGCGGGCGTCCCGTCGTCGCCGTCTCCGGACGCCGCTCCCCGCTCCAGCAGGTCCCCGGGGTCTCGCTGGTCGGGCCGCAGGACGTCAGTTCCCTCGAGCGCGCCCTCGACGACGCGCGCGCAGCCGGCAGGCCCGCCCTGGTGCTGGTCGACGACGTCGACACCCTCGACGCGGCGGCGGTGGAGCCGGTGCTGACGTCCCTGGTCTCCTCGCTCACCGCCGGCCACGATCCCTCCGCGCCGGCCGAGGCCGTCGCGGCGGCCGGCTCGACCCCGGAGCTGCTGACCCGGTACGGCGGCCTGGCCGTGCAGCTGCGGCGTCCCGGCGTGGGCCTGCTGCTCGGACCGGCGGCACCCACCGACGGCGACCTGCTCGGCGTCCGCCTCGGCCGGGCCGCCGTGCGCGTCCCCGGGCGCGGGGCGCTGGTGCAGCGCGGTGCGTGGATCCCTCTGCAGGGGTGCCTGCCGTGATCTACCGTGGGGACCGGCACCGACCGCCCCCGGACGCACGCCCGGGTGCACGGTCCGGTCCAGGTCACAGGCAGGGGGCCAGATGACGACCACGACGGGCCAGGCCGGTGGCGCCGGGTGGCTGCGGACGTCCGAGGACGCCGTGGAGCTCGTCGTCCCCGCCGATCCGGCGTACCTGGCCGTCCTGCGCACCGCCAGCGCCGGGATGGCCGCCCGCCTCGACCTCGATCTCGACGAGATCGAGGACCTGCGGATCGCGGTGGACGAGGCCTGCACGCTGCTGCTCGACGGCGCGGGTCCCGCCGACCGGTTGCGGTCGGTGTTCGTGCTGGCCGACGACGAGCTGCAGGTCGAGATCAGCGGGCCCGCCACCTCGCTGCCCGCCCCCGACTCGATCGCCTGGGTGGTGCTCGAGGCGCTGGTCGGCGAGGTGCTGGTGATCGAGGCGCGCGCCGGCGCCCCCGCCGCGGTGCGCCTGCTGCACAAGCGCCGGCGGCACCGCACCGGCGGCGACCGCGACGGAGCCCCACGGGGTCTGGCGTGAGCACCACCACCGACGACCTGGTGCTGGTGGTCCGGCTGGAGCCGGGCGACCCGCAGCGCGAGGCCGCCCGCGAGCGCCTCGTGCAGTCCCACCTCGGCCTGGTCGAGCACCTCGCCCGCCGCTACTCCGGCCGCGGCGAGCTGCACGACGACCTCGTCCAGGTGGGCACGATCGGGCTGCTGCAGGCGATCGACCGGTTCGATCCCGAGCGCGGCGGCTCGCTCGCCTCGTTCGCCGTCCCCACGATCCTCGGCGAGATCCGCCGGCACTTCCGCGACCGCGGCTGGGCCGTGCGCGTCCCGCGCCGGCTCCAGGAGCTCACCCGCACGCTGTCGGCCGCGCGGGCCGCCCTCACCCAGGAGCTCGGCCGGTCGCCCACGGTCGACGAGCTCGCCACCCGCACCGGGCTCGACCCCGAGGTCGTGCTCGAGGGGCTGGAGTCGGCCGGCGCCTACGCCACCGTCCCGCTCGCGCCCGACGTCGAGGGCGACCCCTCGATGGGGGGCGACGACTCCGCGCTCACCGAGGTCGAGAACCGCGAGGCGCTGCGCCCGCTGCTGCAGGCCCTGCCCCCGCGCGAGCGCCGGATCCTGGCGCTGCGGTTCGTGCGCGGGTGGTCCCAGCAGCAGATCGCCGACGAGGTCGGCATCTCCCAGATGCACGTCTCGCGGCTGCTCGCCCGCACCCTCGCCTCGCTGCGCGAGGAGCTCACCGAGGTCGGCTGAGCCCCGGATCCCCCTCGCTCAGAGCATGGGCGGGCTGTCGGCGGCCCGGGTGTGGGCCATCACCGACGGCGCGAACAGCCCGGCACCGGCCACCACCGCGAGCAGCGCCAGCCCGAGGCCGGGCAGGACCGTGCCGGCCCCGATCAGCGGACCGGCGAGCGCGAGCAGCACGAGCAGCTGGACGGTGATCACCGGGGCGCGCGCCCAGCGCCGCCCGAGCAGCAGCCCGCGCGCGGCCGCACCGAGCAGGACGGCGAACGAGAGCGCGAACACCGCCGTCGCGACGCTGGCGCGGGTGTCGAGCTCGCGGCCGGTGCCGAGGGCGAAGACGAACACCGCCGCCACGCCGACCAGCACGAGCGCCTCGACGACGACCGCCCCGACCACGAGCCAGAGCAGGAGCCCCGGACGGCCGGGGGCTCCGCTCTCGGGGTCCGGGAGGCTCTCTCGGGGGCGCCTGGTCCACCCGCGCACGGTAGCCGCCCGCCGGGAACACGGCGTGCGGGGGGCGCGTTCTGGTGGTGTCATGGGGCGTCAGCGCAGCCGCCGGCGACCCCACGAGGGTGACCAAGGCCGCACCCCCGAGGGCCTGAATCACCGACGAAACCCTTGTGGCGGGCCCCGCGGACGTGTGAGGCTTGTCCACCAGGGGCGCTGATGGGCGCCCCTTAGCGTTGACACCGCTCGTGAACCCATTCACAAGCCGATGAGGAGATGTACCGATGGATTGGCGTGACCGCTCCGCCTGCCTGGACGAGGACCCGGAGCTCGTTCTTCCCGATCGGGAACACCGGACCCGCCCTGCTGCAGATCGAGGAGGCCAAGGCGGTCTGCCGTCGCTGCGAGGTCGTCGACACGTGCCTGAAGTGGGCGCTGGAGAACGGCCAGGACGCCGGCGTCTGGGGCGGGCTGTCCGAGGACGAGCGCCGCGCTCTCAAGCGGCGCACCGCCCGCGCCCGCCGCGCGAGCTGACCCGCAGCGCAGCAGGACCACCACCCTCCGAGCAGACCAGCACGAACCACCCCCCTCGCACCACCAGGACCGACCCCAGCACGACCCCGAGCACGCGCCCCCGGATCATCTCCGGGGGCGTTGCCGTCTCAGCGCGCGGCGGGGTCCCGCAGCCGGGCCCGGACGACCGCCTCGGTGCCGCCGGCGGCCGGCGAGCGCCACTCGATCGACCCGCGCAGCTCGCCGGCGACCAGGGACTGCACGATCTGGGTGCCCAGCCCGCCCGCGCCGGCGACGAACCCGTCCGGCAGCCCCGGGCCGTCGTCGCTCACGGTGACCCGCAGCTGGTCGCCGTCGCGCTCGACGGCCACCACGACGTCCCCGGGACCGCCCTCGCCCTCGCGGCGGCCGTGCTCGACCGCGTTGGAGACCAGCTCCACCAGCACCAGCGCGAGCGCGTTGGCGTCCTCCGCGTGCACCACGCCGAAGCTGCCGACCCGTCGCGAGCGCGCCCCGTCGGGCATCGCCAGCACGCTGGTGGTCAGCGCCAGGCCGCGGTCGAGCAGGGCGTCGAAGTCGACCGACTCGTCGAAGCCGTGCGAGAGCGTCTCGTGCACCAGGGCGATGGTGGCGACCCGGCGCATCGCCTCCTCCAGCGCCTCGCGCGCCTCCGGCACCTCGATCCGGCGCGCCTGCAGCCGCAGCAGCGCCGAGACGGTCTGCAGGTTGTTCTTCACCCGGTGGTGGATCTCGCGGATGGTGGCGTCCTTGGTGAGCAGCTCGCGCTCGCGCCGCTGCAGCTCGCTGACGTCGCGGCACAGGACGAGGGCACCCACCCGCTGGCCGCCGGCCCGCAGGGGCACCGCCCGCAGCGACAGCTCGACCCGGGAGGACTGCACCTGGGTGCGCCACGGCGCGCGGCCGGTGACGACCACCGCGAGCGACTCGTCGACCGGGTCGGGCCCGTCGACCAGTCCGGTGGTGACCTCGGCCAGGCTCGCGCCCTCGAGGTCGTCGACCAGGCCGAGCCGGTGGAAGTTCGACAGCGCGTTCGGGCTGGCGTAGGTGACGACGCCGTCGGCGTCGAGCCGGATCAGCCCGTCGCCCACGCGGGGGGCGCCGCGCCGGGCGGCGGTGGGCGCGCCGTCCTGCGGGTAGGACCCCTCGCCCACCATCACCATCAGCTGGTCGGCCGCCTCGAGGTACTCCTGCTCCAGGCCCGAGCCGTCGCGCCCGCGCACGGTGCCGGCGTGCCGGGTGAGCACCGCCAGCGGACGGCCGCGCAGCCGCACCGGCACGGCGTCGACCGCGTCGCCGTGCACGAGGGTGCCCTGCTCGAGGGCGAGGTGGACGACGTCGTGCTCCGGCCCGTCGGCCTGCGAGCCGACCCGGTCGCGGGCGTGCACGGTGGCGGCGGTGCTGGGGCGGCAGTGCGCCAGGACGACGAACCCGCCGCGGCCGTCGACGCCCCACAGCACGAGGTCGGCGAACGACAGGTCCGACAGCAGCTGCCAGTCGCCCACGAGCTGGGACAACCACTCCAGGCCCTCGTGGTCGAGCCCGCACACGTCGCGGGCGAGGTCCTGCAGGGTCGGCACAGGACCGACCCTACGTGTCACGCGGTGCACGCTCCGTGCTCGCCCTCGTGCTCACCCCGCCGAGCCCGACCTGATCACGCCGCGCAGGACGCGCAGCGCGACCGACATGGCCGCGAGGTCGCCGTCCTCGAGCTGGCCCACCTCGTCCATCGTGGTGCGGGCGCGGGCGAGCTGGCTGGCGTTCGCGCGCTCCCAGACCTCGATCCGGGCCTCGACGTCCTCGCCCGCCTCGGTGCTGTCGAGCACCGCGCGGGACAGCCCCATCCACGCCGCGTAGAGGTCGTCGCGCATCGCGCCCCGGGCGAGCGCCTGCCAGCGGTTGCCGCGGTCGAGCCGGGAGATCCGGCCGAGCATGGCGTCGAGGTGGTACCGGGCGCTGACGGCGAAGTAGAGCCGCGCGACCTGCTCCACCGGCTCGTCGACGACGGCGGCGAGCTCGGCGAGGTCGAGCAGCGAGAACTCGTCGAGCAGGCCGGCGGCCCGCAGCGCGGTCTCGCGGTCGACGCCGTCGGACTCCATCTGGTCGGCGCCGCGCAGCATCCGCTCCAGGTCGGGGCCGAGCAGGAGGCCCTCCATCGAGCCGCGCCAGCGCTGCACGACCGGTGCGAACCGGTCGATCTCGGCCTGGACGTCGAGGTCGCCCGGACGGTTCTGCACCAGCCAGCGCGCCGCCCGGTCGATCAGCCGGCGGAACTCCAGGTACAGGTCGGTCTGGGTCTTGGTCGACACCACGTTGTCGAGCGCCTCGACCCGGGCCACGTACTCCTCCAGCCCGTACACCTCGCGCGCCACGACGTACGCCCGCACCGCCTGGGCCGGGTCGGCGCCGGTCTCCTCGCAGGTGCGGAAGCAGAACGTGATGCCGCCGCGGTTGACCATGTCGTTGGCCACCCAGGTGGTGATGATCTGCCGGCGCAGCGGGTGGGCGCCGAGCCGGTCGGCGTACCGCTCCACCAGCGGCTTCGGGAAGTACCGGGTGAGCACCTGCTGGAACCACGGCTCGTCCGGGATCGGGCTCGCCAGCACGTCGGCCGACAGCGCGATCTTCGAGTACGCCACCAGCACCGAGAACTCCGGCGACGTCAGGCCCTCGCCGTCGGCGTCGCGGCGCTCGATCGTGCGCTGGGTCGGCAGGAACTCCAGCGCGCGGTCGAGCTCGCCGGTGGACTCCAGCGCCTTGATCAGGCGCGCGTGCACCGTGACCATCGAGTGGCTCTGCTTGCGCGCGTTGCCGAGCAGCACGTTCTGCTCGTAGTTGTCGCGCAGCACCAGCCGCCCGACCTCGTCGGTCATCTCGGCCAGCAGGGTGTTGCGCTGCTTGGTGGTGAGGTCGCCGTCGGCGACCACCTGGTCGAGCAGGATCTTGATGTTGACCTCGTGGTCGGAGCAGTCGACGCCCGCGGAGTTGTCGATGGCGTCGGTGTTGACCCGCACGCCGCGCAGGGCGGCCTGGATCCGTCCGAGCTGGGTGAGGCCGAGGTTGCCGCCCTCGCCCACGACCTTGACCCGCAGGTCGCGGCCGTCGACCCGGATCAGGTCGTTCGCCTTGTCCCCCACCTGGGCGTGGTCCTCCGACGACGCCTTGACGTAGGTGCCGATCCCGCCGTTCCAGAGCAGGTCGACCGGCGACTGCAGGATCGCCTTCATCAGCTCGGCCGGGGTCATCGCGGTGGTGCCCTCGGGCAGCCCGAGCCGCTCGCGCACCTGCGGCGTGATCGGCACCGACTTCGCCGACCGCGGGTGCACGCCGCCGCCCTCGCTGAGGAGCGAGGTGTCGTAGTCGGCCCACGACGAGCGCGGCAGATCGAACAGCCGCCGGCGCTCCGCGAACGAGGTGGCCGGGTCCGGGTCGGGGTCGAGGAACAGGTGCCGGTGGTCGAAGGCCGCCACCAGGCGGATCTGCTCCGACAGCAGCATCCCGTTGCCGAACACGTCGCCGCTCATGTCGCCGACGCCGACCACGGTGAACGGCTGGCTCTGGGTGTCGTGGCCCATCTCGCGGAAGTGCCGCTTCACCGACTCCCACGCGCCGCGCGCGGTGATGCCCATCGCCTTGTGGTCGTAGCCGACCGACCCGCCGGACGCGAACGCGTCGCCGAGCCAGAAGCCGTACTGCTTCGAGATCGCCGTTGGCGATGTCGGAGAACGTCGCGGTGCCCTTGTCGGCCGCGACGACCAGGTAGGTGTCGTCGCCGTCGTGGCGCACCACGCGCGGCGGCGGCTCCACCCGCCGGCCGCCCTCGGCCTCGGGATCGGCGACGAGGTCGTCGGTGACGTCGAGCAGCGCGGAGATGAAGGTCGTGTAGCTCGCGACGCCCTCGGCCAACCACGCCTCGCGGTCCACGCCGGGGTCGGGCAGCTGCTTGGCGACGAACCCGCCCTTGGCCCCGGTGGGGACGATGACGGCGTTCTTCACCATCTGCGCCTTGACCAGGCCGAGGATCTCGGTGCGGAAGTCCTCCCGCCGGTCGCTCCAGCGCAGACCACCGCGGGCCACCGCGCCGAACCGCAGGTGCACGCCCTCGACCCGGGGCGAGTACACCCAGATCTCATGCGCCGGAAGCGGTTTGGGCAGGTCGGGCACCCGCTTGGGGTCGAGCTTGACGGCGACGTGCGCCTTGGGCCGACCGGCGTCGTCGACCTGGAAGAAGCTGGTGCGCACCGTCGCCTGGATCATCCCGAGCAGCGAGCGCAGGATCCGGTCCTGGTCGAGGCTCGCCACGCCCTCGAGGTCGTGGGTGATCTCCTCCACGAGCGCGTCGGCGGTCTCGCGCCGCTCGTCCGGCTCGCCGCCGCGGTCGGGGTCGAAGCGCGCCTCGAACAGCGCGACCAGGCGCCGGGCGATCGCGACGTTCGCGAGCAGGCACTGCTCGACGTACTCCTGGCTGAAGGTCGACCCGGTCTGGCGCAGGTACTTGGCGTAGGTGCGCAGGACGACGATCTGCCGCCACGTGAGGCCGCCGGCGATGACGAGCTGGTCGAGGCCGTCGGACTCGGTCTGCCCGGACCACGCCGCGGACAGGGCGTCGGTGAGCATCTCCCGGGTCGCCGAGGAGCGCGACATGCCCGGGTAGCGCAGGCCGAAGTCGTACACGTACGCGCTCGAGCCGTCGTGCGCGTCGATCTCGTACGGACGCTCGTCGACCACCTCGACGCCGAGGTTGCGGAAGAACGGCAGCACCGTGGTGAGCGAGAGCGGCTCGCTGCGGAACAGCTTGAGCCGGCGTTCGTCCGGGCCGGCGCCGACCGGCTCGTAGAGGCTGGTCTCCAGCCGGTTCGTCGTGAGCGCGTCCTCGCGGGCGGCCGCCTCGATCCGGCGCAGGTCGCCCACCGCCACGCGCGCGGCGAAGTCCTCCTTGTACGACTCGGGGAAGCCGTCGGCCCACGAGCGCACCAGGCGGCCGGCCTCGACCTCCCCCGCCTCGCGGACGAGGGCGTCGGCGAGGTCCTCCTCCCAGGTGCGGGTGGCCTCCACCAGCCGCGCCTCGAGCGCCTTCACGTCGACCTCGGGGATGTCGGCGCCCTTCGGCGGCCGCAGCACGAAGTGCAGCCGGGCGAGCACCGACTCGCTGACGCGGGTGGTGAAGTCGACCGACTCGGCGTCGAACGCCTCGGACAGGATCTCCTGCATCCGCAGCCGGACCGAGGTGTTGTAGCGGTCGCGCGGCAGGTACACCAGCGCCGAGACGAAGCGGCCGTAGTCGTCGGTGCGCAGGAACAGCCGGGTGCGTCGCCGCTCCTGCAGGTGCAGCACCGCCATCGCCGTCCGGTACACCTCGGAGGGGTCGGTCTGGAACAGCTCGTCGCGCGGGTAGGTCTCCAGGATCGCGAGCAGGTCCTTGCCCGAGTGGCTCGACGGCGACAGGCCGGCCTCGGCCAGGACGGCGTCGACGGTGGTGTCGACGATCGGCACCCGCCGCACGCTCTCGGTGTACGCCGCTGAGGTGAACAGGCCGAGGAAACGACGCTCTCCCACCACCTGGTCGCCGTCGAACACCTTGACGCCGACGTAGTCGAGGTAGGAGCTGCGGTGCACGGTCGCGCGCGAGTTCGCCTTCGTGAGCACCAGGACCCGCCGCTCGCGCGCCTTCGCGCGCACCTGCGGCGAGAGCCGCTCGAAGCTGTGCGACGCCTGGGTCTGGTCGTAGCGCAGGATGCCCAGCCCGCTGCCGGTGACGGCGGTGAGCGACTCCTGCCCCGGGTCGCCGGTGAGCACGTACTCGCGGTAGCCGAGGAAGGTGAAGTTCTCGTTCACCAGCCAGCGCATCAGCCGCTGGGCCTCGGCGGCCTCGACGGCCAGGTCGGACGGCACCTCGGTGTCGAGCCCGTCGGCCACCTCGACCGCCCGGGCCCGCATCTTCGGCCAGTCCTCGACCGCGGTGCGCACGTCGTCGAGCACCGCGACCAGCTCGGCGCGCAGCCGCTCGCACTCGGCGGCGTCCGGCTCGCGGTCGATCTCCAGGTGCATCCACGACTCGCTGACGGCGTCGTCGGGCCAGTCCTCGCCTCGCTCGCCGGAGGCGAGCTTGGCGGTCGAGGTGTCGAGCACCTCGACGCAGGGCGCCGGTGACGTCGCGGCGGACCACGACGATCGGGTGCACGACCAGGTGGATGGTGCGGTCCATCCCCGAGTCGCGGGCGTTGAGCCGGTTGGTCACCGAGTCGACCAGGAACGGCATGTCCTCGGCGACCACCTCGACCACGGTGTGCCCCACGCCGGTGCCCGTCCCGGTCTGCCAGCCGTGGCTGTCGACGGAGGGCGTGTGCACCCTCACGACGGCGGTGCCGGACACCCGCTCCTGCGCGAGCTGCCGGTGCGACAGCGCGGCTCCGGCGAGGTCGACCGGGTCGCGGGCGAGCAGGTCCTCGTCCGGCACGTGCCGGTAGTAGCGGGTGAGGAACCCCAGCAGCCCCTCGGCGCCGGGACCGCGCTCGGTGGCCGCGGCGCGCTGGAGCGCCTGCGCCCTGGCGTCGTCGGCCTGTGCCGCCGTCGTGGTCGTCGCCGTCGTGCTCACTGTCGCGCTCACCCCATGCGTCCGCTGCCGGTCGGCACCCTGCGGCCCACGTCCTCGTGTGCCCCAGGGAGCCTAGTACCGCGCGAACCCGTCCGAGTGGTGGCCCGGGTGTCCCTTACACGTTCACGCTGAAGTCGCGCGCGATGCCGGCCAGGCCGGTCGAGTAGCCCTGTCCCACAGCGCGGAACTTCCACTCGGCGCCGCTCTTGTAGACCTCGGCGAAGATCATCGCGGTCTCGGTGGCGGCGTCCTCGGTGAGGTCGTAGCGGCCGAGCTCGGTGCCGGTGGCGTCGTCGATCACGCGGGCGTAGGCGTTGCGCACCTGGCCGAAGGACTGCGAGCGGGTGTCGGCGTCGTAGATCGACACCGCGATGACGACCTTGTCGGTGTCGGCGGGCATCGCGCCGAGGTCGAGGTGGATCTGCTCGTCGTCACCCGCGCCCTCGCCGGTGGTGTTGTCACCGCCGTGCCGCACGGCGCCGTCGCCGGACTCGAGCTGGTTGAAGTAGACGAAGTGCTGGTCGGAGATCACGCGCCCGTTGCCGCCGACGACGATCGCCGAGGAGTCCAGGTCGAACGCCCCGCCGTCGGTGGTGCGGGCGTCCCAGCCCAGCCCGACCGTCACCTTCGCCAGACCGGCCGGTCCCGCGGCCTTGGTCAGCGACATGTTCCCGCCCTTGGTCAGCGTCAGACCCATCGTGCGTCCCGTTCCTCTCGTCGTCGTGCTCTGGTGTTCAGGAGTCTCGGTCAGGAGTGTCACAGCGCGCCGCGGAGCTCCCACAGCAGCGGGTAGTAGCGCAGCGGCAGCCGCGAGCGCAGGTAGGGCGCCCCGCTGGAGCCGCCGGTGCCCGACTTGGTGCCGATCTGGTACTCGACCATCTGCACGTGCCGGGCGCGCCAGTGCGCGGCGTTGGCGTCGTGGGTGAGCAGCGCCTCGGAGAGCTCCCAGGCCTCGGCGTGCTCGGGCCGGTTGCGCGCCACCTCGACCAGGCTGGCGCGCAGCTCGTCCTCGGTGCCGGTCGGCAGGCCCGCGCGGTCGAGGACGGTGAGGAACGCGTCCCACAGCGACGGCTCGGCGAGCCGCCGCTCCAGCCGGCTGCGCTCGTCGGCGGTGAGCCCGCGGAAGCGCTCGAGGAAGCCTGCGTCCTTGGCGCCGGAGAGGAACTCCAGCTCGCGGAACTGCACGGACTGGAAGCCGGACGCCGGCGCGAGCCGCTCGCGGAAGGCGAGGAAGTCCTGCGGCGTCATGGTGAACAGGATCTCGACCTGGGCGATGAGCACCCGCTCGATCGTGTCGGCCCGCTTCAGCAGGTGCCGGGCCCACCAGACCCGGCCGTCGAGCATCGCCGCCCGCACCTCCTCCAGGTCGTGCAGCAGCTGGTTGAACCACAGCTCGTAGGCCTGGTGGATGGTGATGAACAGCAGCTCGTCGTGGGCGGGCGGGTCGCTCTCGAGCACCTGGGCGCTGAGCAGCTGGTCCAGCCGCAGGTACGACCCGTAGGTGAGCAGGCCGCCCTGCTCGCCGAAGTGCCGGTCCGGCGGCGGGTCGTCGGGGTGCTGGGGTGCCGCGGGGGTCTGGCTCACGGCGGACACCCTAGGGGGCGGCCACCTGGGCAGCACCGCCGCGACCGCGGGCACGCCGCGTTGTCCACAGGTCGGGTCGTCGGGCCCGGTCCGTGGTCGCCGCCTTCGTAGACTCGTCCAGGTGACGGAGCACAGGACGCCGCCACCGGGCGACGGGCCGCCGCGCGACCGGCACGCCGTCGACGTCGGCGCGGTGGAGCGCGCGGTCACGGCGCTGGAGCCGGTGGCCGAGCAGCTGCGCGCTGTCCTCCACCCGGCTGGTGCACAGCACGGCCGACCCCGGCGAGCCGCCGGCGAGCGACCACGTCCTCGACCTGCAGCAGTCCGCGTCCGACGCCCTGTTCGCCCTCTCCCGCGGGCTGGACGAGTCCGCCGGCCTGCTCTCGGTGGTGGCGCGGCACTACCGCGGCACCGAGGAGGACGTCGAGCGCACCCTGCGCCGGATGAGCCGGCGGCACGCCGTGAGGAGCGCCCCGTGACGCTGGTGCCGGGCGACCCGGCGTCGATCTCGGTGCTGGGGTCCGACCTCGTCCGCCAGGCCGACCAGCTGCGCGAGCACCGCGACGACCTGACCCGGGTGCGGGCGAGCCTGAGCGGCTGGGAGGGCCCGGCCGCGTACGCCTTCGACACCTCGTTCGCGCGCCCAGGTGCGGGCCGTCGACGACGCCGCCGACGCGCTGGCCGAGGGCGGGCGGGCGCTGCAGGGCTACGCGGTCGACCTCCAGCACGCCCGGGCGCTGGCGTCCGAGGCGGAGCAGTTCGTCGCCGCCCACGGCCTGCACCTCGACGACACCCGGGTCCGGATGCCCTGGGGCGCCTACTCGGTCGAGGAGGCGCAGTCCTACGAGCAGCACGTGCCCGAGGGGCAGCGGCTGGTCGACCAGGCGCTGGCCGAGCGCGACGAGGCCGCCCGCGCGCTGCGGCTGCGCACCGAGGGCCCCACCGGGTCGCTGCGCCAGGTGCCGCTGCAGGTCGCGGCCGCCGTCGCGATCGCCCAGGACGCGGGCACCCGGCGCTGACCGGTCCGCTGATCTAGGGTGCGGGGCATGAAGATCCAGGAGGAGATCCGCTACGACGCCCCGCCCGCGGACGTCGCGGCCATGCTCGCCGACCCCGCGTTCGTCGAGGACAAGTGCCGTCGCACCGGGGCCGTCGAGCAGACCGTCGAGGTCGACGGCGACGCCGTGGGGGCGTTCACCGTCACCACCGTGCGCACCATGCCGACCGACGACTTCCCCGACGTCGCCAAGAAGTTCGTCGGCGAGACCGTCGTCATCAAGCAGGTCGACTCCTGGCACCCGGCCGGTGCCGACGGCTCGCGCACGGGCGACGTGCGGCTGAAGATCGCAGGCGCACCGGTCGAGCTGAACGGGACGATGACGCTGCACGCCGACGGCGCCGGCACGCGGCAGGAGCTCCTCGGCGACCTCAAGGCCTCGGTGCCACTGCTCGGCGGCAAGCTGGAGAAGGCCGCCGCCCCCGCGATCGTGATGGCCCTGCGCAAGGAGGGCGAGGTCGGCCGCGAGTACCTGGCCGGCTGACGCCCCTGCCTGCTCCTGGCGGGAGACCTCCCTCAGCCGAGCGACTTGCCGGGGTTGAGGATGCCCTGCGGGTCGAGCGCGGCCTTGATCGCGCGCTGGACGTCGAGGTGCACCTCGCCGACCTGGCGGGCCAGGTGGCTGCGCTTGGCCAGACCCACGCCGTGCTCGCCGGTGACCGTGCCGCCGAGGTCGAGGGCCAGGTCGAGCAGCGCCTGGAACGCGGCGGCCGCGCGCTGCAGCGCGGCCGGGTCGTCGCGCGGGTAGACGACGGTGGGGTGCATGTTGCCGTCACCGGCGTGCCCGAAGGTCGCGACCTCGACGTCGTGGTCGATGCCCACCTGCCGGCACCCGGCCACGAGGTCGGGCACCGCCGACAGCGGGACGCCGACGTCGTCGAGCACCCAGCCGCCACGGGCCTCCAGCGCGGTGACGGCGCTGCGACGCGCCATCGTGAGCATCGCGCCCTCCTCGGGGTCGGAGGTCGCCATCGCGAAGGTCGCACCCGCCTCCTCGCAGAGGCGTTGCAGCGCAGCGCTCTCCGCCTCGCCGGACGCGCCGGGCTCGTCGGTCTGCAGCAGCAGGAGCGCGGCGGCGGACCGGTCGAGCCCCGAGGGCGTCCAGTCCTCGACCGCGGCGATGGTGGCGGCGTCCATCAGCTCGCACATGCTCGGCCGCATCGTGGCCACCACGCTCGAGACCGCGCGCCCGGCGGCCACCAGGTCGTCGAACAGCGCGACCACCGTGCAGGGCGCGGGTCGGGCCGGCAGCAGCTTCACGGTGACCTCGGTGACCACGCCGAGCATCCCCTCGCTGCCGACGAACAGCCGGGTCAGGTCGAGCCCCGCCACGTCCTTGACGGTCCGGCCGCCGGTGCGCAGCAGCCGGCCGTCGGCGAGCACCACCTCGAGCCCGAGCACCGCGTCGCGGGTCACGCCGTACTTCACGCAGCACAGCCCGCCGGCGTTGGTCGCGACGTTCCCGCCGACCGAGCAGAAGTCCTGCGAGCCGGGGTCCGGCGCGTAGAACAGCCCCTTCGCCGCGACCGCGCGCTTGAGGTCGCCGTTGATCACGCCGGGCTGCACGACCGCGAGCATGTCGGCCGGGTCGATCTCGACCACGGCGTCCATCCGCTCGGTGCACAGCACCACGCAGCCGTCGACGGCGTTGGCCGCACCGGACAGCCCGGAGCCGGCGCCGCGCGGCACCACGGGGGTCCCGGTCGCCGAGGCCCACCGCAGCGTCGCCACGACGTCGTCGCGGGAGGCGGCTCGCACCAGGGCGACGGCGTGCCCGTGCGGCGACCAGGGCTCGCGGTCGCGCGAGTACCCCTCGACCACGTCGGGGTCGGTGACCAGCGCCCCCGGCGACAGCGTCGTCGCCAGCCCGTCGAGACCCATCAGCCCATGTGGGGGTAGCGGTGGTCGGTCGGCGGGGCGAACGTCTCCTTGATCGACCGGGTCGAGGTCCACCGCAGCAGGTTCTGCGCGGCGCCGGCCTTGTCGTTCGTGCCCGAGGCCCGTCCGCCGCCGAACGGCTGCTGGCCGACGACCGCACCGGTCGGCTTGTCGTTGACGTAGAAGTTGCCCGCGGCGTAGCGCAGCTTCTCGGTGGCGTGCGCGATCGCGGTGCGGTCGGCGGCGATGACCGCGCCGGTGAGGGCGTAGTCGGCGACCGACTCCATCTGCTCGACGACGCGGTCGTAGCGGCGGTCGTCGTAGACGTGCACCGCCAGGATCGGGCCGAAGTACTCGGTGGTGAAGACCTGGTCGGTCGGGTCGCTGGCCTCGATGATCGTCGGCCGCACGAAGTACCCGACGCTGTCGTCGTAGGTGCCGCCGGCCAGGACCTTCACGTCCTTCGCCGCGTTCGCGCGGTCGATGGCGGCAGAGTGCTTGGCGAACGCTCGGTCGTCGATGACGGCCGACATGAAGTTCGACAGGTCCGTGGTGGGACCCATCGTCAGCGAGTCGGTGAGCGACGACCAGGTCGTCCTTGAGCACCTTCCACAGCGAGCGCGGGACGTAGGCGCGCGAGGCCGCCGAGCACTTCTGCCCCTGGTACTCGAAAGCGCCTCGCACCATGGCGATCCTGAGGACGTCGACGTCCGCCGAGGGGTGGGCGAGGATGAAGTCCTTGCCGCCGGTCTCGCCCACGATCCGCGGGTACGTGCGGTAGCCGGCGATGTTCTCGCCGACCGAGCGCCACAGGTGCTGGAACGTCGGCGTCGAGCCGGTGAAGTGGATGCCGGCCAGGTCGCGGTCGGCCAGCAGCACCTTCGACACGGCGAGGCCGTCGCCGTGCACGAGGTTGATGACGCCGGGCGGCAGGCCGGCCGCCTCGAGCAGCGCCATCGTGTAGTGCGCGGACAGCGCCTGGGTCGGGGACGGCTTCCAGACCACGACGTTGCCCATCAGCGCGGGCGCGGTGGGCAGGTTCGCGCCGATGGCGGTGAAGTTGAACGGGGTGATCGCGTAGACGAAGCCCTCGAGGGGGCGGTGGTCCGAGCGGTTCCAGATGCCCTTGCTGTTGGCCATCGGCTGCTCGCGGTAGATCTCGCCCGCGAAGTGCACGTTGAACCGCAGGAAGTCGATCAGCTCGCAGGCGGCGTCGATCTCGGCCTGGATCGCGGTCTTGGCCTGGCCCAGCATCGTGGCGGCGTTGAGCGTCGCGCGCCACGGACCGGACAGCAGCTCGGCGGCCTTGAGGAAGACGGCCGCGCGGTCGTCGAACGACAGCGCGCGCCAGCCCGGCGCGGCGCGCTTGGCGGCGTCGAGGGCCTGCTGCGCGTCGCCCGCGGTGGCGCCCTTGAGGACGCCGAGCCCGTGCCGGTGGTCGAACGGCGCGCTGACGACGGTGCGGCGTCCGCCGCCCATCACCTGCCGGCCGTCGATCCAGTGCGGCAGGTCGATCTTCTCGCCCCACATCTGCCCGAGCCGCTGCTCGAGGGCGGCACGCTCGGGGCTGCCGGGGGCGTGGTCCAGGACCGGCTCGTTGACGGGGGCGGGCACTCGGGTGACGGCGTCCATGCGGGCCATCATGCCCTGCCGCGACGGGTGCTCAGGCGCAACGGGAACTGCCAGGATGTGCGCATGACCTCTGTGCAGTTCCCGGACGGCTTCCGCTGGGGCGTCGCCACCGCGGCCTTCCAGATCGAGGGCGCGACCGACGAGGACGGCCGCACCGACTCGATCTGGGACGAGCTGTGCCGGCGTCCCGGGGCGGTGCTGGACGGCGACACCGGCGAGGTCGCCTGCGACCACTACCACCGGGTGCCGCAGGACGTCGGGCTGATGGCCGACCTCGGCGTCGGCACCTACCGGTTCTCGACGTCGTGGTGCCGGGTGCGGCCCGACGGCGGCGCGGTGAACCAGCGCGGTGTCGACTTCTACTCGCGTCTGGTCGACGAGCTGCTCGAGAAGGGCATCAGCCCGTGGCTGACGCTGTACCACTGGGACCTGCCGCAGGCCCTCGAGGAGGCGGGCGGCTGGACCAACCGCGACACCGCCCACCGGTTCGTCGACTACGCGCTGACCATGCACGACGCCCTCGGCGACCGGGTGCCCACCTGGACCACCCTGAACGAGCCGTGGTGCTCCTCGCTGCTCGGCTACGCCGCCGCCCACCACGCGCCGGGCCGCGCGGAGCCGCGCGCCGCGGTGGCCGCGATCCACCACCTGCTCCTGGCCCACGGGCTGGCCTCGCAGGCGCTGCGCTCGGCCGGCGTCGGCTCCGGCCGCGGCGACGAGCTCGGCATCACGCTGAACCTGTCGCTGTTCTCCTCGCCCGAGCCGGTCCGCCCCCAGGACGAGGACCTGCTCCGCCGCCTCGACGGCCTGCAGAACCGGGTCTTCCTCGACCCGGTGCTCACCGGCGCCTACCCCGCCGACGTGGCCGCCGACCTCGCCCCGTTCGGGCTCGACGACCACGTGCAGGACGGCGACCTCGAGATCATCGGCACGCCGATCGACGTGCTCGGCGTCAACTACTACAACACCTCCCAGGTGCGGGACGGCGTCGGCGCCTACCCGTCGCCGTGGGTCGGCGCCGACCAGGAGGGTGCGGCCCGGGTCGAGACGCTCGACCGCGGCGCCCCTCGCACCGCGATGGGCTGGGACGTCACCCCCGACGGCCTGCGCGAGGTGCTGGTGCGCCTGCACCGCGAGTACGACCGCATCGGCGCCGGCACGTCGCTGGTGATCACCGAGAACGGCGCCGCCTACGACGACCCCCAGCCGGTCGACGGCCGGGTCGCCGACGAGGACCGTCGGGCGTACCTGGAGGCGCACCTGCGGGCCTGCCACGAGGCGATCGCCGCGGGCGTCCCGCTGACCGGCTACCTGGCCTGGTCGCTGATGGACAACTTCGAGTGGGCGTTCGGCTACGACCGCCGGTTCGGCATCGTCCACGTCGACTACGACACGCAGGTCCGCACGCCCAAGGACAGCGCGCGCTGGTACTCGGGAGTCATGCGCGACAACGGGTTCTGAGCGCGGCGCGGTGGAACGCTTCTTCGTGAGCATCCGGCGCGGCGACCTCGCCGAGGTCACCCGGCTGCTGGACGAACGGCCCGAGCTGGTCCGCGCCACCCGCAGCAAGGGTCCGAAGAAGGACCTCGGCCAGCAGCCGCTGGGCATCGCGATCAAGACCCGGCGGTACGCGATCGCGCGGCTGCTGCTCGAGCGCGGAGCGGACGTGAACTTCATCGAGGCGGAGGGGACGGCCGACGGCATGCGGCTGCCGGTCGTCGAGGACGCCGTGGAGTCGGCGGTCGCGACCGGCGTCGGCGCCACGGCGGACGCCGGCGACCACCGCGACGCGATGGCTCTGCTGCGCGACATGGTCGCCCGCGGCGCGGTCGTGGACACGATCAACCCCGGCCACGGCCGGCCGGGGCTCGAGTGGTTCGCCGAGCGGGTCGTGCACCACGGCCACCGCGGGCTCGGGCCCGCCGAGGTCCGGGCCGTGACCGCGATCGCGCAGGTCCTGGTCGACGCCGGGGCCGATCCCACCCGCCCCTACACCTGGCGCGCCTTCGACTCCAGCGGCGCCGTGGTGCAGGAGCGCACGACCACGCTCCGGGACGAGCTCGCGGGCGCAGGGCCGTTCTTCGCCGGTCCGCCGGTACCGCAGCTGCTGGAGATCCTGGACCACTGCGTCGAGCACCGTGGTCGCGGAGGGCGGAAGACGCGGTGGTGGCAGCGCAGCTGACCGGTGCCAGTGGCCCAGGCCACCGCCGTCGGCGGCGTCAGGCGGGCACCGGACGCTCCTCGTGGATGCGCAGCGCCGCGACCAGCTCGCGGTACAGCTCGTCGCCGCCCATCAGCTCGGCGTGGGTGCCGATCGCCCGGACGCGGCCCGCGTCCATCACCACGATCTGGTCGGCGTCCAGCACCGTCGAGAGCCGGTGCGCGACGGTGACCACCGCTGCCTGCGAGGCGACCTCGGCGATGCAGGCCTGCAGCGCCCGCTCGGTGATGCCGTCGACCTGGGCGGTGGCCTCGTCCAGCAGCAGCACGTCGGGGGTGCGCAGCACGGCGCGGGCGACCGCGAGCCGCTGGCGCTGGCCGCCGGAGAGCTGGCCGGCCTGGAGCGAGGTGTCGAGGCCGTCCGGCAGCGCGGCGACGGCCTCGCTCATCCGCACCGAGTCCAGCGCCGCGTGCACCTCGGCGTCGGTGCCGTCGGGGTGGGTGAACAGCAGGTTGTCGCGCACGGACCCCGGCACCAGCGGCGTCTCCTGCTCCACGTAGGCCAGGCGTGCCCGCACCTCGTCCGGTGTCCACGCCGCGTACGCCCGTCCGTCCAGCCGGATCTCGCCCTCCACCGGCTCGAGGAAGCGCAGCAGCAGCGACAGCAGCGTGGTCTTGCCCGCCCCGGACGGGCCCACCACCGCGGTGTGGCCGCGGCGCGGGATCCGCAGCGTCAGCCCGCTGACGGCCTCCGGGGCGTCGGGGCCGTACCGGGCGGTGACGCCGTCGAGCTCGATCACCGCGTCGCCCGCGGGGACGACGTCGAGGCGCTCGGGCACCACGTGCCCGGGCTCGGGCTCGAACCGCGCCATCTGCTGGATCCGCTCGGCGGCGGCGATGCCGGACTGCAGCGCGGTGAGGTTGCCGGTGAGCTCGGAGATCGGTCCCATCAGCTGGAACGCGTAGAGCAGGAACGCGATCAGCGTCGAGACCTCCATCAGGCCGTTGCCGGCCCGCCAGGCGCCGATGCCGAGGATCGCGATCATGGCGAGCTGGATGCCGGTCCACGAGATGCTCCAGACCACGGCCGAGGTGACCGCAGCGCTGACCCCGTGCCGCGCGGCGTCGTCGGCGTGGCCCCCGATCCGCTCCCCGATCCTGGCCTCGGCGCGGCTGGCCTTGACCGTCCGGATCGCCCGCACCGCGCCCTCGAGGGCGGCACCGACCTGGCCCACCGCCTCCTGGGTGCGCGCCTCCGCACGGGCGATCCGCGGCAGCAGGGTGCCCATCAGGGCGGCGACGACCACCACCGCGACCATGGTCGTGCCGAGCAGCGGCAGGTCGAGCACCCCCATCAGCACGAGCGTGCCGACCAGCGCGATCACCGAGTTGACCAGCCCGACCAGGCTGGACGAGGCAGCGTGCAGCAGACCGGTGTCGCTGGTGATCCGGGTGACCACCTCGCCCGAGGGCGTGGCGGCGACGTCGCCGACCCGGGCGCGCAGCACGCGGTCGACCAGCATCCGCCGGGCGCCGAGGACGACCCGCTCCCCCAGCCGGCCGAACAGCACCCACTGGCAGAACCCGATCACCGAGCTCGCCAGGACGAGCACGAGCAGCCAGCCGACCGGCCCGGCCAGTCCGCCCGACTCCTGCAGCGAGTCCAGCACCCACTTGGTCACCAGCGGGGTGGCCAGGCCGGCCGCGTTCGCGGCGAGCCCGAGCACCAGGCCGAGCAGCAGGGTGGGCAGGTGGGGCCGGAGCAGGTCGGCGAGGAGGCGCAGTCGCATGTCCCGTAGTGGAACACAGGTGTTCCGTGTCGGGCAAGACCTGTCGTCGTCCGGGTCGTGGTTATCCTGTCGGCCATGAGCACCACCGAGGCGGAGACGGGCACGCGCTCGCGCACCCGGCAGGCGATCCTGACCGCCGCGGTGAAGACCCTGGCCGCCGACTCCGGTGCCAGCCTCGGCGACATCGCCGTGGAGGCCGGCGTCGGCCGCACCACGGTGCACCGCTACTTCCCCGAGCGCTCGGACCTGATGGCGGCCGTGGCCACCGAGTGCTCTCGCCGGCTCCAGGAGGCCGACGTCCGCGCCCGGCTCGACGTCGGCCCGGGCCGCGAGGCGGTGCTGCGGGTCTGCCGCGAGTACTTCGACCTCGGCGACGTGCTGTCGCTGATCTTCCACGGCGTGGTGCAGCTCGACGACCCGCCCGACGGCTGCGTCGACGACAGCAGCGTGAAGGCGTTCGAGCGCGGCCAGGCCGACGGCAGCATCGACGCCGCCCAGCCGGTGGCCTGGTTGTCGTCGATGCTGTGGTGCGTGCTGTACGCGGGGTGGTCGTGGACGAACGAGTCCGGCGGTTCACGCCACGACGCCCTCGACCTGGTGGTCCGCAGCCTCGACGGCAGCCTGCGCCCGCGCGCCTGACGGCCCCCCGTCCGAGCGGTCCGCGCCGCCCCTGCGTCAGTCGCCGGACCGCACGGGGGCGACGACCACCTCCACCTCCATGGACGGGTCCGCCGCTGCCGCCTCGGCCGCGCCTCGCGACGTCCGCGCGGAGCCGGTCGACCTGGTCGGCGGCCGAGCGGCGGGGTCGGGGTCGACCGTGATCGTGATCGTCGCCGCTGCCGGGTCCACCGACGCCGTGGCCTCCCGGACGCCCTCGACGGCGTGCGCGGCGCCGAAGGCCCGCACCTGGGCGGCGACGGCGTCCTGCTCCGAGGCCCCGCCCACCACGCGCACCCGCACGCTCTGGCCGCTCGCCCGGATCAGCTCCACGGCGCCGCTCGGGGGCAGCACGACGAACGCGATCTCTCCCCGGCTGTCCGGGCCGGGGTCCCACCGCGCCGAGGAGAACTGCTCCGGGTAGCGGGTCTGCACCTCGGTGGCGAGCAGGGCGAACTCGTTCTGGCCGGCGACCCGCTCGACCACGTCCTCGGCCGCCAGCCCCTCCTGCTCGGCATACCGCAGGGCGTCCTCGAGCTCCGCGCCGGTCACCGCCGGCGGCCGCGCGCCGGCGTTGACGACGAACGAGGCGTCCGGGGACGGCGCCGCACCCGAGAGCGCGAGCGCGGCCGCAGCGATGCCGATCGCCGCCAGGACGCCGGAGACGCCGGCCGCACGCTTGCCCATCCCGGCCTCCCCGCGTCGCCCTTCCCCTCGACGGAGGGTCCGCCGCGGACAGGCCGCTGTCAACGGGTCCGGGTCAGCCCCTCGAGCAGGCCGTCGAGGTGCGCACGGAAGCGCGGGCAGGTGGCGACGTCGTGCGCGCGGCAGCGCAGCGCGTGCTCGGTCATCTCCTTCGGGACCGCCGCATCTCCTCCATCCGTCGCTCCAGGTCGTCCAGGTGCGCCTGCAGCACGGCGTGCCGGTCGGCGGACGTCGGAGTCGAGCAGCACCCGGATCTGGTCCAGGCTCATCCCCGCCGCCTTGTTGCGCACCACGACCGCCACCCGGACGACGTCGTCGCGCACGTAGCGGCGGCGACCGGCGGGGTCCCGCGCGGGCGCCAGCAGGCCGACGTCCTCCCAGTGCCGCAGCACGTGCGTCTCGAGGTCGAACCGGGCCGCGACCTCGCCCACCGACCAGCTCCTGGAGCGTCTCGCTTGACTTCATGTCAACATGAAGTCACAGACTCTGTGCAGAAACAAGTTCCGGACGCACAGGAGGCACCAGATGGACCACCCAGTGGCTCTCGAGACGGATCTCGACGTCGTCGTCCTCGGTGGTGGACCCGCCGGTCTGCAGGCAGCGCTCACCCTCGGGCGGATGCACCGCCCGGTGGTGGTCCTCGACCCCGGCGGGTACCGCAACGACCCCGCCGACCACCTGCACAACTTCGTCTCGCGCGACGGCACGCCACCGGCCGAGCTGCGCGCGATCGCCCGCGAGCAGCTCGGCGCCGTACGAGACCGTTCAGGTGCGTCGAGGTGGGCGCGACCGACGTGGTGCCGGACGGCGACGGCTTCGTCGTCCACCTCGCCGACGGCCCGGACGGACCGCGGGAGCCGCTGCGCACCCGGCGGGTGCTGCTCGCCACCGGCCTGCGCGACACGCTGCCGCCGCACCCCGGTCTGGCCGAGCTGTTCGGCAGCGTCGTGGCGCACTGCCCGTACTGCCACGGCCACGAGTTCTCGGGGCAGCACGTCGCGGTCCTCGGCTCCGGGCCGCACGTCGCCCGGGTCGCGATGCTGGTCGGCACGGATCGCCTCCCGGATCACGGTGCTCGCCGACGGCGGCGAGCTGGACCGGCGTCGCGCGGAGGTGCTGGAGCGTGCCGGAGTCGGCGTGCGGCCGGAGAAGGTGCTCGGCGTCTGCCGCAGCGCGGTGGGCGCCCGGGTCGAGCTGGACGGCGGCCCGGCCGAGGAGGTCGGCGGGCTGTTCGTCGCACCGACGTTCGCCCAGGCCGCGCCGTTCGCCGAGCGGCTCGGGCTGCACCTGCTGCCGTCGGGCTGCGTGGAGGTCGGGATCATGGGGCAGACCAGCCGGCCCGGCGTGTTCGCCGCCGGCGACATGGCGCACCAGGCGAGCTACCCCGGCCCGCTGGCCTCGGTGCTCACCGCCGCGGCGTCCGGGCTGGTCGCCGGCACCGGCGTCGACCACGACCTGATGTCGCTCGACAGCGGCCTGCCGTCGCCGGTGTAGGGCTCACCGGGCGCGCCAGCGCTCCGCCGCCGCGCGGAGCAGGTCGAGCCCGCGGGCGAGGTCGGCGACCACGTCGGCGGCGGAGCGCTCGGTGGCCAGCGCACCGGCCGCCTGACCGGCGTACACCGGCATGGCCTCACCCTCGCCGGTGGCACGGGCGGTCTCGATGGCGGCGAACGCGTCGTCGTCCGAGCCGATCTCGTCGACCCGGCCCGCCCACTCCTCGGTGAAGGCCGAGCGCAGGTACCGGCCGCCGTACTCGGCGGGCCACGCCAGACGCGCCCCCCGGTCGAACAGCGAGGAGTACTCGGTGCCGCCGGACGACGCCGCCACCAGCCGGGCGCGCACCGCCGGTGCCGTCAGCGCCTCGTGGCAGAGCATGAAGGCGGTGCCGACCCACACGCCGTCGGCGCCCGCGGCCAGGGCCGCCGCCAGCCCGCGCGGGCCGCTGACGCCGCCTGCGGCGAGCACCGGGACGTCGGCGACGTCGAGGACCTCCTGCAGCAGAGGCAGGGTCGCCACGGCGTCGCGCCCGTGCCCGCCCGCCTCGGCGCCCCGGACGACCAGCAGGTCGACGCCGGCGTCGAGCGCGCGGCGCGCCTCCTCGACCGTGCCGACCTGGGTCGTGACCTCGCACCCGGCAGCGCGCAGGCGCTCGAGGTACGTCTCGAACGGGCCGTAGCTCACGCTCACCAGCGCCGGCGGGTCGGCGAGCACGACGTCGAGCAGGTCGGGCCGGTCCGTCAGTACCCACGCCATCAGGCCGACGCCGAAAGCCCCTGCGCCGCGGGCGGTCCGGCTCTCCTCGGCGACCCACGAAGCGGGGGTGGCCGGGCCGGGCGCCACCATCCCGAGGCCCCCGGCGGCGGTCACGGCCGCGGCCAGCGCACCGCCGGAGACACCCGCCATCGGCGCCTGCACCACCGGCACGCGCAACGCGTCGAGCACCCCGCTCATGCCGCTGCCTCAGCCGGCGCCGAGCTCGGTGAGCACCAGCGAGGTCTCGGTGGTGTCGAACCAGAGCAGGTCGTGCCCCTCGGCGCCGTCGACCACGAACTGCGCGTCGTCGTCGCCCGCGTCGGCGGCCCCGACCGCCTCCGTCGCGGCGGCGACGTCGTCCTCGGCGTCCTCGTCGTCGACGTGCAGGCTGACCACGTCGGACAGCGACAGCGGGCCGGGCAGCAGCACCTGCGACCGCGGCCCCGTGTCACCGTCCGGGAGCGTGATCGCGACGTCGACCTCCGTGGCGAGCACCAGCCGGCGGCGCGGCGCGGTGGGGTCGTCGCCCAGCAGCCGGAGCGACGCCTCGGCCGCCTCGACCATCGCGGCGTACTCCAGCTCCTCGGCGTCGCCCTCGGTGTACCACTCGCGCAGTGCCGGTGTGACGGCGTGCGCTGTGAGCTCGATCGTGATCTCCCCGGTCGAGACCCACTGCGCCAGAAGCGGTCCCGTGCCCGGGACGAAGACCCTCATCCCGCGTCCAGCTGCGTGCCGGCGCCCTCGGGCACCTCGACGTCGGGCTGCGACTCCACCTGGTGCACCAGCGCCTCCAGCTGCTCCGGGTCCTCGAGCTCCACCGCCGTCGTCCGGATCGCCGTGTCGAGGACCAGCCGGCGGCGGGTGACGTCCATCAGGTTGGCACCGATGGCCTCCAGGTCCTCCGGACCGGGGCCGAGCACGGTGACGTCGGTGCCCTCTGCGTGCACCTTCGCGACCTCGCGCAGCGCGCGCCGCGTGACCCGCTGCCGCCAGGCCCGCTCGAGCCGGGCGGTGACGCCGTGCGGGCTGTCGAGCGCGAAGGACACCATCGGCGCGAGGACGAACACCTCGTCGAGGTCGTGGCCGGCGAGCAGGTCGATGTTGGTCGACGACGCCGCGCCGCCGTCGATGTACCGCACCCCGTGCACCACCACCGGCTGGTACCAGCCCGGGATGGCGCACGAGGCCATCACGGCGTCCGCCAGCGCCGCCGGCGGCGAGCCGGGCTCGCCGAACGCCACCCGCCGTCCGGACTCGTAGTCCATCGCCACCGCGCGCACCCCGGGGTGCGGCGACCAGCCGGACGGCGACGCACCGACCTCGGTCTGCACGTCGGCGATCAGCTTGCCGACCGTCTCGAGCGACCCGCGGCCCTCGGGCATCAGCGCGGAGAGGACGGCCGTGGGCGGCAGCTGGCGCAGCTTCGCGGCGCCCTGCGACACCAGCGCGGCCGAGCCCAGCCCGGCCCGGGGGCGCGGCGGCAGCGCGCCGCCGGTGGCGGTCTCGTAGTCCCAGCCGAGCCGGGCCAGCGGGCCGGACCGGGCGTGCTCGCCCAGCTGGTGGGCGCGCAGCTCCTCGACGCTGACGCCGGCACCGAGCAGAGCGGCCGTGACCGACCCCGCCGACGTGCCGACCAGCAGGTCGGCATCGCGCGGGTCGAGACCCTGCACCTGCTGCAGCGCGCCGAGCGCACCGACCATCCAGGCACCGCCGAGCACGCCGCCGCCGCCGAGCACGAGGCCCCACCGCCGGCTCACGTGCACCTCACCGGACCGTCCCCCGCAGCTCCTCGAGCGACTCGGTGACGCACTGGCACAGCACCTCGAGGTCGGGCATCGCCTCGCGGTCGGCGTTGAGGCCGTAGAAGACCCCGCCCTTGTACGACGTCAGGCCGACCGCCAGGCCCTGCCCCTTGGCCAGCGGGATCACCGGGAAGGTCTGCTGCAGCTCGGCTCCTGCCGCGTACAGCGAGTGCTGCGGCCCGGGGACGTTGGTGATGAGCAGGTTGAACACCCGTCGCGACAGCCCGCTGGCCACCCGCGCACCGAGCGAGTGCAGCGTCGTGGGCGCGAACCCGCCGACCTCGGCCAGGCGTCGCGCCGGCACGGCCCGACCGGTGTCGGCGTGCGCCTTCATCTGGTACGCCACCTGCTGCAGCCGCACCGTGGCGTTCGGCTCGCCCAGCGGGAGGTCGACGAGCAGCTGCTCGACGCGCGCGAGGCGTCTCGCCGGACGACGCGTCGTCGGACCGCACGCTGACGGGCACCATCGCGCGCACGCTCGTGGTCGGCGCGACCCGCGCACCCCGCGTCAGCATCCACTCCCGCAGCGCGCCGGTGAGGGTCGCGAGCACGACGTCGTTGACGCTGATCTGGGCCTCGACCGCGCCCTTGCCCCGCCGGCGACCACCGGTCGCGTGGAAGGCGCGGATCTCGCGGTAGGTGTCGAGCTCGGTGGCGACGGTGCCGAACCGCCGGTGCTCGCCGATCTCGACGTTGAGCGGCGAGTCCGGCGCCGGGTTGGTGGCGGTGCGGGCGAGGTTGCCGAGCGCGCCGACGACCTTCTCGGCGTTGACGCGCAGGTCGCCCGCGCCGGCGCGGACGGTGTCGAGCACCTGCGTCGGCCGCTGCACGGCGTCGCTGACCGCGCCGGTGATGAGCTCGACCAGCGACGGCTCTCGCGAGGGGTGCCAGGTGTCGGCGGGAAGCGTCGTGGCAGAGGCGGTGTCGTCGAGGATCACCTGGGCGAGGTCGACCGCGTTGACGCCGTCGACGAGCGCCTGGTGCGACTTGGTGACGATCGCGAACCGGCCGCCCTCGAGGCCCTCGACGACGTACGCCTCCCACAGCGGGCGGCTGCGGTCGAGGTGGCGCGGCATCACCCGGGCCACGAGGTCGCGCAGCTGCGCCATCGTCCCCGGGCGCGGCAGCGCGGAACGGCGCACGTGGTAGCTGAGGTCGAAGCGCTGGTCGTCGACCCAGAGGGGGTTGGCCAGCCGACCCGGCACCTGCCGCACCCGCTGGCGGTAGCGGGGGACGAACGCGATCCGCGCGGCGATGTGGCGCACCAGCGCGTCGTAGTCGAAACCGTCTGCGGGAGCGTCGAACACCATGACCGAGCCCACGTGCATGACCGTCGTGGGCTCCTCGAGGTACAGGAACGACACGTCCAGCGGCGTGAGGCGGTTCGACACCGGCGACAGCTCCTTCCCGCTCCGGGACGGCCGCCCTGGCCGCTCCACGTCGCACCCTAGACGGGCAGCCCCGTCCGCACCCCTACACCCCGGACAGGTCCACCCCGGTGAGTCCCGCGATCGTGCGCACGGTGGTGTCGACCTCGCGGTGCAGCACGGCGTGCATGCCCACCGCCTCGGCCCCGGCGACGTTGGACGGCAGGTCGTCGACCATCACGCACTGCTCCGGCGCGAGACCGAGCAGCTCGACGGTGCGGGTGAAGATCCGCGCCTCCGGCTTGCGCATGCCCACCTCGCCGGAGATGACGACCACCTCGAACATCTCGTCCCACCCGGTGCGGTCGTAGGTGTTGCCCCAGGAGTTCGACAGCAGCGCCGTGCGCAGCCCCGCCTGCCGGGCCGCCCGCACCAGCGCGTGCATCCGCGGCTCGGGCGCCTCGAGGCCCGACAGCATCCGGTCGAGCAGGCCGTCCGCGCGCACGGGGACCCCGCGGCGGGTCAGCTCGGCGGCGAGGTCGCGCTCGAAGTCGGCGCGGTCCAGCTCCCCGCGCTCCAGGGCCGCGACCGGTCCGGACGCGACGTCGGCCCCCAGCGAGCCGCCGGCCACCTCGTCGGTGCCGCGCTCGGGCGCGGGCTCGACGGCGCCCCACTCGCGCAGGGTGTCGCGGTAGACGTCCATGCCCACGCCCTCGCTGGCGGCCCAGGCGCCGAACGCCTGGGAGAGCGGGACGGTGAGCACACCGCCCCAGTCGACGACGAGCGCGGACGGGGCGGCCGGGGTGCTCACGCCGCCATCATGCCGTCCGGGCGGCGCCTCGGGCCCGGCGGCGTCCGCGGCCGGCCGGGAGCGCGCCGGTGAGCTCGGCGGCCAGCGCCGCCAGCGCGGCGCGCGCGGGCGAGGACGGTGCGTGCTCGGTGAGCGTGCGCCCGGCCAGCAGCGCGGCGTCGAGAGCCGGTCGGTCGTCGGGGACCGCGACCACCCGGTCGACGCCGGCGTACCGGCGCAGCGCGTCGGTGACCCGGCGCTGCGGGTCGGACCCGACGGCGGACGACCGCACCCGGGTGAGCACCACCCGCGGCCGCACCTGCGGGAACAGCTCGGCCAGCTCGCCGAGCCCGCGCACCAGGCGCTGCATCCCCACCGGGTCGGCCGCACCGACCGCCACGACGACGTCGGCCGACTCCAGCGCCGAGAGCGTGGCGGCGTTGCGCCGCGGCGCGAGGGTGTCGTACGAGAGCTCCTCGTCGCGCTCGAGGGCGAAGCCGGTGTCGACCACGGTCCACGGCCCGAGGGCGCGCGCCGCCGCCCACACCTGCTCGAGCCCGGTGGCCCCCACCTCCGGCCAGCGGTCGGCGCGGGAGATGCCGGTGAGCACGCGCAGGTGCGGCGCCACCACCGGCGACAGCCGGGCCAGCACCACGGGGTCGAGGCCGCCCGCGGTGGCCGACCGGCAGGCCGCGGCCAGGCCGGGTGCCTCGTCGAGCACGCCGAGGGTCTGGGCGACGCTGGCGCCGTAGGTGTCGGCGTCGACGAGCAGGGTGTCGTGGCGCAGCAGGGCGAGCTCGGCGGCCAGCGTGGTCGCCACGGTGGTGCGTCCCGGCGAGCCGACCGGGCCCCAGACGGCGACCAGCCGGCCGGCGCGGGAGGCGTCGTCGTCCGGCGCCGCGCGCGTCGGCACCGTCCGCGCCACCGACGACGTCGGGGCGGGCGGCGATCGCGTCGGCCGGGTCGGCCGCCGACGCCACCGACCACGGACGCGGCGTCGGACGCGAGAGCGCCTCTGCCACAGCCAGATCGACCAGCGCGGGCTCCGCGTCGGCCGCCACGGCGTGCTCGACGCCGAGCGCGCGGAGCCGCTCGGCCTGGTCCGCCGAGCCGGGGTCGGCGACACCGACCACCGCGAGCCCCTGCGCGCGGAGCCGGGCGAGGGCGTCGCGGTCGAGGCGGCGCAGGTCGGCCGACACCAGCACCGCCACCGCCCGCCCGCCGGACGCGGCCGCCAGCAGGTCGGCCAGGTCGACGCAGCGCCGCACCACCAGCACCTCGCCGCGGGCCTGCTCGAGCGCTCCGACCAGGTCGGCCTCGTACGCCGCGCTCAGCGCGGTGAGGACCGGGTGGCGGCCGGCCACGTCAGCCGCCCTGCCCGGGCGCGGGCACGAGCGACACGACGGCGTCGTTGGCCAGCGCGCCGAGCACCTCGGCGAGGGCGTCCTGCTCGAGCAGCACCTCCACGGTGCGGCCGCCGGTGCCGCCGAGGGCCGAGCCGGAGTCGGTGACGCCGGCGACGGTGGCGCCCTGCACGGTGCGCTCGGGCTCCAGGAAGGACCCGGCCCGCTCGGGGTCGGGCAGCGCGACCCAGACGTCGACGACCGCGCCGGTGCCGAGGCCGGGTGCGGCGGCCTCGACCGGGATGCCCACCGGCTGCAGCGCGACGTCGCCCTGCGTGCCGAGCGCAGCCAGTGGCAGCAGCTCGCCCTCGCCGACGGTGCGGGTCGCGACCGTGCCGGGCGCCAGCGGGTCGCGGGCGCCGACGTAGCCGTCGGCCGAGTCCGGGAGCCGCACGTCGACGACGCGCACGTCGTCGGGCCCGACCCGGTCGCCCGGGACGAGCGGCCGCGCCGCGGCGTAGTACGGGCTGGTGTCGTCGGCCGCGGCGACCACGCGCGCGCCCAGGACCACCGCCCCGAGCACGAGCAGCAGCCCGACGAGCAGGCGCGGGTCGCGCCAGGACGGTGCGCGCAGCCGGGCGGCTGCGGGCGCGGGCAGGTCGGTCGTGGTCACGTGCTCCCCCTGGGTCCGGACGTATCGGCGCAGATCCTGTCAAACACCATCGAGCTCCCGCGAGCGCACGCCACCCAGCGGGACTCCTGCTGCCCGACCGCTGCACAGGGTCCCGTCTCGGTCGTGTCCGTGTGCCAAGATCGACAACGACGACCCACCCGCTGCACCGATCAGGAGGTCGTGATGGCCCACCGGTTCCTCCCGCTCACCGACGTCGCCGAGATCCTCAACGTCTCGTCCGCCCAGGCGTACGCGCTCGTCCGCTCCGGCGACCTGCCCGCGATCAAGGTCGGCGGGCGCGGCCAGTGGCGGATCGAGACCACCGCGCTGGAGGAGTACATCCAGCGGATGTACGCCGAGACCAAGGCCGGGGTCCAGGCCGGACGGCTCGACTCCGAGACCGAGCCCGCGCAGGACTGAGCCCGCGCGTCGGTCACGGCGCACCGCCGCGCACCTGGTGCAGGTGCGCGAACGCCACCGCCGCCACCGCGCCGACCGCGCCACCGCGCCGCGGCTCCCCGAGGTCGTGCAGGGCCAGGTCGAGGTGGTCGGCCCCCACCCGGTCGATCGTGCCGGTGAGCACCTCGGTGCCGGCGTGCACGCTCACCGGCGCCCGGTCGCGCGCGAGGCCGCGCAGCACGTGACCCACGCCGAGCCGGCGCAGCGCCGGTCCCGGCGCGGGCGCCACGGCGCGGGCCAGCCCGCGCACCGCGACGACCGCCCGGGTGGGCACCAGCACGGGGGTGCGGACGGCAGTGCTCTCGTCGACGAGCAGCACCCACTGCGGCGCGACGTCGTGCACCACGCCCTGGACCTGCCCACGCGGCAGGGCGAGCGCGAGCCGGCTGCCGGTGTGCGCGAGCAGCCGGTCGGCGAGCGCGACCTCGGCCCGCTCGGCCCGGACGCGCTCGGCCAGCTCGGCGTCCTGCTCGGCGCGGTCCTCGCGGTCGAGCTGGGCCTCGAGGTCGTCGAACAGCGACTGCCAGCGCACGGGACGGGAGGGTAGCCGTCCTGCCACCACCAGACAACATCGCGCGACACTGGACAGCACCCGGCGACCTCGTCTACCGTCCGGCGTCAAACGACGATCGAACGGGAGGGCTCCATGGGCAGGACGACGCGCACCGTCGCGGCGCGGGTGGGCCCGGCTGGGCGTCGCCCTGCTCCTGCTCGCCGGCGGTCGGTGCCCGGTTCGCGGTCGAGGCGGCCCAGGTGCCTGGCACCGGCTCGGCGCCGGACCCCGGCTGGGGCCCGGACGACGTCGTGGTGGCCCTGGCCGCCACCGCGGGCGACGGTCGTCGCGGCCTGGCTGGTCGTCGGCGCCATCGCCGCGGCCGCGGCCCTGCGTGCCGGCCCGGCGGCCGGCCCGCCGCTGGTGCCGGCGCTCGTGCACCGCGGCACCGCCGTCGTCCTCGGCGTGACGCTCGCCGCCGGGGCACCGGCCGCCTCCCCCGCCGCCGGGTCGATCGACCCCGGCTGGCGACCGACCACGCCACCACCACCAGCCGCGCCGGCGACGGCGGCCGCGCCGGTGCGCACGGACCCCGTCCTGCCGACGGGCCCGGCCGAGCAGGCGCCGGACCCCGGCTGGCGACCGGCCTCGGCGCCGGCGCCGGTGCCGGCGCGCACGGTGGCCGAGCCGATCGACCCCGTCCTGCTCACCGGCGCCCGCCAGCCGCCGGACGAGCGCGTGCTGGTGACGGTGCGCCGCGGGGACACGCTGTGGGACCTCGCGGCCCGCGCGGCTCGGACCCACGGCGTCCGACGCGGAGATCGCCGCGCGAGTGGCCCCGCTGGTACGCCGCCAACCGCGACGTCGTGGGCGCGGACCCCGACCTGCTCGTGCCGGGGCAGCAGCTGGTCGCGCCGGCGACCGTGGCTGGGCCGGACGGGTGACCCGCCGATCACGGGAACCGGACGGTCGTCGGAGCCGTCCACAGGTGCGAGTGACTAGTCACCGCCCGATGCGTTGACTAGGTAGAGTGCGATCACGTCCAGGGGGAGGGGTACGACGAGGATGAGCGGAACAGGCACCATCACCAGACCCAGGCTGCGGGCGCTGCCCGTGCCGGTCACGGAGCCGGCGCCGGGCGCCGAGCCGCAGCGGGGCCCGTCGGTCCCGCTCACCCAGGGCGCGCTGGCCCTGAGCTTCACCGCCGTCGAGCGCACCCTGGCCGACGACCCCGACTTCGGCCGCCAGCCCACGTCGTCGACCCAGCTGCCCGACCCGCACGCCACCTGCTCCGCGCTGGTGCAGGCGGTCGTCGAGGTCCTCGGCGGCGTCCGCCCGGCCGGCCAGCTGGTGCGCTGGCTCAGCCACGACGTCCACGTCGCCCTCGCCCGTCGCGCCGCCCTCGCGGGCCGGATGCGGCGGGGCGCCGCCCCCAGCACCCGCCAGGCCGTCGTCCGCGGCGTGCGGGTGTGCCTGCCCGCCGACGGCGTCGCGGAGGCGCAGCGCGGTCGTCGTCGACGCCGACCGCGTCCGCGCCGTCGCCGTCCGGCTCGAGGGCCTCGACGGCCGCTGGCGCGCCACCGCGCTCGAGGTCGGCTGACGCACCAGCCCGCACGCGCACACAGCACGCTGAGAACGACGAAGGCCCCCGCAGATCCGCTGCGGGGGCCTTCCTCGCGAGTGAGCCGCGCCGGAGAGGTGCGGCGCGGTCAGCGCCGCTTGCCGTCCTTCTTCCGCCGGGCCTTGCTGACCGGCTTGGCGGCGGCCTGGTCGTCGACGCCCGCCTCGGAGTGCACCTCGACGTCGCCGTCCTCGGTGGGCGCGCTGTACTGCAGCGGCGCCGACCGGTCGGGGGCGTCCAGGCCCTTGGCCAGCACGACGGGGGCGCCGTCGGCGGGCTGCTCGCCGTCGGCGGCCTCGGCCGGCTTCTGCACCTCGAGGTTGAACAGGTAGCCGACCGACTCCTCCTTGATGGCCTCGGTCATGGCCTGGAACAGCTGGAAGCCCTCGCGCTGGTACTCGACCAGCGGGTCGCGCTGGGCCATCGCCCGCAGCGAGATGCCTTCCTGCAGGTAGTCCATCTCGTACAGGTGCTCGCGCCACTTGCGGTCGAGCACCGAGAGCACCACGCGCCGCTCCAGCTCGCGCATCGCCTCGTCGCCGACCGCCTTCTCGCGCTCGTCGTAGGCGTGCTGGGCGTCGGAGCGCAGCTCCTCGGCCAGCCGCGGCGCGGTGATCTGCGCGGCGCCGCCGAACTCCTCCTCGAGCTCGGCCTTGGTGAGCGTCACCGGGTAGAGCGTCTTGAGCGCGGTGAGGAGCTGCTCGAGGTCCCAGTCCTCGCCGAAGCCGTCGGACGTGGCCGCCTCGACGTACGCGGTGACGACGTCGTCGATGAAGTGCCGCACCTGCTCGTGCAGGTCGGCCCCCTCGAGCACCCGGCGCCGCTCGGCGTAGATGACCTCGCGCTGGCGGTTCATCACGTCGTCGTACTTCAGGACGTTCTTGCGGATCTCGAAGTTGCGCGCCTCGACCTGGCTCTGCGCGCTCTGGATCGCGCGGCTGACCATCTTCGACTCGAGCGGGACGTCGTCCGGGATGCCGGCCTTGGACAGCAGGCTCTCGGCCATGCCCGAGTTGAACAGGCGCATCAGGTCGTCGGTGAGCGACAGGTAGAACCGGGACTCGCCCGGGTCGCCCTGACGGCCGGAGCGTCCGCGCAGCTGGTTGTCGATCCGGCGCGACTCGTGCCGCTCGGTGCCGAGGACGTACAGACCGCCGAGCTCGAGCACCTCCTCGTGGCCCGACGCGACCTGCTCGTTGGCCTCCTCGAGCACCGTCGGCCACTGCGACTCGTACTCCTCGGCGTTCTCCGCGGGGTCGAGACCGAGCTCGTCCATCCGCTGCACGGCGAGGAACTCGGGGTTGCCGCCGAGCATGATGTCGGTGCCGCGGCCGGCCATGTTCGTCGCGACCGTCACCGCGCCCTTGCGGCCGGCCATCGCGACGATCGAGGCCTCCCGCGCGTGCTGCTTGGCGTTGAGCACCTCGTGCCGCACGCCCTCCTTCTTCAGCTGCGCCGACAGGTACTCGCTCTTCTCGACGCTGACGGTGCCGACCAGGACCGGCTGACCCTTGCCGTGCCGGTCGACGATGTCCTCGACGACGGCCTCGTACTTGGCCACCTCGGTCTTGTAGACCAGGTCGGGCTGGTCCTGGCGCAGCATCGGCTGGTTGGTCGGGATCGGGATCACCCCGAGCTCGTAGGTGCCCTGGAACTCCGCCGCCTCGGTGGTGGCGGTACCCGTCATCCCCGCGAGCTTGTCGTACATGCGGAAGTAGTTCTGCAGCGTGATCGTGGCGAGGGTCTGGTTCTCCGCCTTGATCTGCACGCCCTCCTTGGCCTCGATCGCCTGGTGCATGCCCTCGCTGTACCGGCGACCGGCGAGCATCCGGCCGGTGTGCTCGTCGACGATCATCACCTCGCCGTCCTGCACGACGTAGTCCTTGTCGCGCTTGAACAGCTCCTTGGCCTTGATCGCGTTGTTGAGGTAGCCGACGTACGGCGTGTTCACCGAGTCGTAGAGGTTGTCGATGCCGAGGTAGTCCTCGACCTTCTCGATCCCCGTCTCCAGCACGCCGACGGTGCGCTTCTTCTCGTCGACCTCGTAGTCGCGCTCGGTGCGCAGCAGCCGCACGACCTTGGCGAACTCGGCGTACCAGCGGGTGGCGTCGCCGGTGGCGGGGCCGGAGATGATCAGCGGCGTGCGGGCCTCGTCGATGAGGATCGAGTCGACCTCGTCGACGATCGCGAAGTGGTGGCCGCGCTGCACCAGCTCGGTCGAGGCCCACGCCATGTTGTCGCGCAGGTAGTCGAAGCCGAACTGGGTGTTGGTGCCGTAGGTGATGTCGCAGTCGTACTGCACGCGGCGCTCGTCCGGGCGCATCGGGTCGAGCACGCAGCCGACGCTCAGGCCGAGGAACCGGTGCACGCGGCCCATCAGGTCGGACTGGTACTTGGCGAGGTAGTCGTTGACCGTGATGACGTGGACGCCCTTGCCGGTGAGGGCGTTGAGGTAGGCCGGCAGCGTCGCCACGAGGGTCTTGCCCTCGCCGGTCTTCATCTCGGCGATGTTGCCCTGGTGCAGGGCCGCCCCACCCATCAGCTGGACGTCGAACGGGCGCTGGCCGAGCGAGCGCTTGGCGGCCTCGCGCACGGTGGCGAACGCCTCCGGCAGCAGGTGGTCCAGCGCCTCGCCGTCGGCGATCCGCGCCTTGAACCGGTCGGTCTCCTCGCGCAGCTCGGCGTCGGTCATGGCGACGAAGTCGTCCTCGAGGGAGTTGACCTGGCCCGCCAGCGTCTGCAGACGCCTGACCATCCGGCCCTCGCCGGCGCGCAGGATTCGATCGAGGATGGGCACGTCTCACTCCGTCTGTGGTCGGTCCGTGGTTCCGGTCGGGGCTCTGCCACATCGTACGCACCGGGGCCCGCGCGGGTTCCCGGCGCGCGCGTGGACCGGCGTTGCCCGCCCACCGGGCACGGGCCAGGGTGGGGACGTGCAGCAGCCCGTGCTCCGCTCCGCCACCCGCGCCGGTGACGAGGTCGTGCTGCGCCCGCACCGGGACGGCGACGCCGACGCGCTGGTGCGGATGTACGCGGACGAGCAGGTGCACCGGTGGCTGAGCGGGCCGCCCGTGCCGTTCCTGCCCGAGCACGCCCGCAGCTGGGTCGCCGGCCGGGCCGCGGCCTGGCAGGAGGAGACCGGCGTCGAGTGGACCTGGATGGTCGACCTCGACGGCGAGCCCGCGGGCCAGCTCGGGCTGCGGCCGCGCGGCGACGGCGCGTTCGACGTCGGCTACGTGCTGGGCCGCGACGCGTGGGGACGCGGCGCGATGTCGGCGGCGCTGCGCGAGGCCGCCCGGTGGGCGTTCACGCCGGCCGCGGACGGCGGCGCCGGGCGCCGAGGTGCTGCTGTGGGAGGCGCAGGTCGGCAACTGGGCCTCCCGCCGGGTGGCGTGGGCGTGCGGCGTCCGGGTCGAGGGCCGGGTGCGCGGCCTGCTCCCCCACCGCGGTCGGCCGGTGGACGGCTGGACCGGGTCGCTGCGCCGCGGCGACCCGCTGCGTCCGGGCGTGCCGTGGCTGGAGGTCCCCGAGATCGAGGTGGGCGACCTGCTGCTGCGCCCCAACGGGCCGGACGACGCCGAGCGGATCATGCAGGCCTGCGCGCACCCGACCACGCGGGCGTGGCTGTCGGACCTGCCCGACCCGTACGGCCTGGACGAGGCCCGGCACTACCTCGAGACCGTGCAGGAGGCCCGCGGCCCTCGGCGACGGCGTGCACTGGGCCGTCGCCGACGCGCGACCGGCCCGGGCACCTGCTCGGCCAGGTGGCGCTGAGCGGCCTCGGGAGCGGGCTGTCCGCCACCGGCGAGGTCGGCTACTGGGTGCACCCCGACGCCCGGCGCCGCGGCGTCGCCACCCGCGCGGTCCGCGCGGTCACCCGGCACGCGCTGCTGGGCCTGGACGAGGGCGGCCTCGGTCTGCGCCGCGTGCTGCTGCGGGTGGCGGAGGGCAACACCGCGTCCGAGGGCGTGGCGCGGGCCGTCGGGTTCACCCGGGTCGGGCGCGACCGCGACGCCGCCCGCACCGGGGCCGGCCGCGTGGTCGACCACCTGCGGTTCGACCTGCTCGCCGAGGAGATGGACGCCGCCTGGGCCCACCCCGCTTCGCTCACGTGACACTGCTCCGCTCGGTCAGTCCTCGACCTCGAGGCCGACGTGGGCGGCCAGCAGGGGGGCGAGCTCGTAGAGCTGGGTGCCGCTGATCACGGCGCCCGAGAGGCCGGCGAGGCCGTCGATGCGGCGCAGGCGGGCGCCGCGCAGGTCGACGTCGGTGAGGGTGGCGCGGCCGACGTCGAGGCGCTCGATCGTGACGTCGTCGAGCCGCAGCCGCTTGACCGTGGCGCCGGACAGGTCGAGGTCGCCCACGACGACGCGGGTGAGGTGCAGGTCGACGGCGGTGGCGTCGCGCAGGTTGAGGTAGTCGACCTTGCCGCCGGTGACCTGCACCCGGGTCAGCTCGGCGCCGAACGCCTGCACCGCGCCGAGCCGGCAGCCGTCCCAGGCGACGTCGAGCAGCTCGGCGTCGGCGAGGTCGAGGGCGGTGCTGCGGACGGCGGTGAACGAGCAGTCGACCAGCCGCGAGCGCCGCAGCGAGACGTCGTCGAGCACGCACGAGGTGAACGTGCACTCCATCAGCCGGGCGTTGCCGGCCCGCGTCCCGGTGAGGTCGGCGCCGTCGACGGTCTCGCCGTCGAGCAGCACGTCCGGGCCGAGGGCCGGGTGCGCGCCCGTCACGACAGGTCGAGGATCTTCTCTCGGACCGCGTAGACCACGGCCTCCATCCGGGAGTGCAGCTGGAGCTTCTCCAGGATGTTGCGGACGTGGTTCTTCACCGTGTTCTCGGAGATGAACAAGCTGGTGGCGATGTCCTTGTTGGCCATCCCGCGCGCCACCAGCCGCAGCACCTCGAGCTCGCGCTCGGTGAGGCGCGGCACCGGCACGCGGGGCTCGGCCGAGCGCTTGGACAGCTCGGTGAACTCGGCGAGCAGGGCGCCGGCCATCGACGGGCTGATCAGCGACTGCCCGCCCACCACGGCGCGGATGCCCTCGGCGATGTCCTCGCCGGGGACGTCCTTGAGCAGGTACCCGTTGGCCCCGGCGCGCACGGCCTCGAACAGGTCGCTCTCCTCGTCGCTGATGGTGAGCATCACGATCTTGGCGCTCGGCACGGCGCTCTTGATGTCCGAGCAGGCCTCGATGCCGGACCGGCGGGGCATCCGCACGTCCATCAGCACGACGTCGGGCAGCAGGTCGACCGCGCGCGCGACCGCCTCGGTGCCGTCGCCGGCCTCGCCGACGATCTCGATGTCGTCCTCGGCCCCGAGCACCATCTCCAGGCCGCGCCGGTACAGGACGTGGTCGTCGGCCACGAGCACGCGGATCCGCTCGCTCACGGCCACCTCCCGACTCCCCCGCGTCCGGCGGTCCGGACGGACCCGCGCTCAGCATCATGCCACCGGGCGTCCTGGGGTGGATCGTCCGTCCGGAGGGTGTTCGGGCAGGTTCGGGACGCGGACGGCTCAGCCGACGGCTGCAGCCGCCTGATCGGCCGTACCGGCGCCGTTCTGCTCGGCCAGGGCCTCGGCGGTGGAGGCCTCCAGCCGGAGCACGCCGTAGCTCCACCCGCGGCGCCGGTAGACCACGCTCGGCCGGCCGGACTCGACGTCGGAGAACAGGTAGAAGTCGTGCCCGACGAGCTCCATCTGGTCGACCGCCTCGGACACGGTCATCGGCGCGGCGACGTGGGTCTTCTCGCGGAAGGCGATCGGCGACTCGCCGAGCTCGCCGACGGCCTCGTCGCCCTCGGCCTGGACGCCGTCCTCGTCGGGGACGAAGCCCTCGCCGTCGCGGACGGTGGCGGGCTGGCGCCGGCCGTGGTGCACCTTGCGGCGGTCGCGCGCCCGGCGCAGCCGCTCCATCAGCTTCTCCTGCGCGAGGTCGAGCGCGGCGTAGGGGTCGTCGGCGCACGCCTCGGCGCGGATCACCGGTCCGCGGGCGCGCACGGTCAGCTCGACCCGCTCGCTGGTGTCGGCCTGGCGGGGGTTGGACTCGTGGCTGATCTTGACGTCGATCCGCTGCAACCGCGGACTGAGCTGCTCGACCTTCGCGAGCTTCTCCTCCAGGTGCCGGCGGAACCGGTCCGGGACCTCGACGTGCAGGGCGGTGACCACGATGTCCACAGTGGGAGATCCTCTCGTCGACGACGGCTTAGGTCTTCCGTCCCCCGACGTTAGTCCACCGCCTGCGCCGTGCGCACCCCATCGCGGGACGGCGTGGCAGCGAGCGTGGCCGCACCCGATCACCCGTCCGCCGACGGCCGTGACCGCGCGTGCCGCCTCGAGCAGGCTGGCGCCGGTGGTGACGACGTCGTCGACCAGCACCACGGGGCGGCCGGCGACCCGCCGCGCGCCCGCCGCGGTGCAGCGGACCCGCCCGGCGAGGTTGGCCCGGCGCTGCTCGCGGTCGAGCCCGGCCTGGTCGGCCGCTCCCCGTCTCTGGCGCAGCACCGCGGCCACGGGCAGGGGGCCGCGCCGGGCGGCGGCCGCGACCAGGTCGGCGCCCCGCTCGCGCACCCGAGCCCGCGGCCGACGGGACGGGGACGGCCACGACCGAACGGGCCGCAGGCGATCTCGGAGACCAGGGAGCGGAGCGCGCGCGCCAGCCCGGCGCCGACGACCGGGGTGAGGTCCGCGCGGCCGTGGTCCTTCCAGGCGACCAGCGCCTCGCGGACGGGACCGCGGTAGGCCGTCACGCAGTGCAGCGGCAGGTCGGGCGGCCACCACGGCGGACCCGAGCCGGTGACCAGGTCGACGGGCGAGCCCGGCCCCACCAGGGCGCGCAGGCAGGTCCGGCACAGCGCCAGGTCGGGCCGACCGCACCCGGCGCAGCCCACCGGCAGCGCCAGCCCGGCGGCCTGCACCAGCGCGCCGGCGAGCGCGGCCGCCGGAGAGCGGGCGGGACGGCGGTGCCGGGCGGTGCGCACGTGGCCGAGCCTGCGGGCCGGCGGTGGCGCCCCCGACCCGCCGGTCGCCCGCCTGTGGACGAGCCGGCCCGCGAGACCCCTGTGGACGGTGGAGCAGGCGGCCGGTGTCAGCCGTCGAAGGCCGGCTCGCGGGCGCCCTCGGCGCCGGGCACCTCGGCCCAGGCCGCGCCCTGCTGCACCAGCAGCCGCCCGTCGGAGGTGGAGACCAGCAGCGTGCGGTCGCCCCGGGCCGCGGTGAGCGTCACGGCGTCCGGCACGGGGGCGGACGGGTCGAGGACGAGCCCGCCGATCTCCACCGGCAGCACCCGGGTCTGCTCGTCACCGCTGCGGCGGCCCGAGGACGGCGACCCGGTTCTCGTCGACCCAGACCGCCTCCTCGGCGAGCACCAGGTCGCTGCCGATCGCCCACCGGCAGCGGGTCGGTGAGCTGCTGCGGCGCGAAGTCGGTGGCGCGGACGACGCCGGCCACGTCGACGTGCGCGGTGCCGTCGGCGGCCGTGGACGCCACCACCACGCGGGCGCCGTCGCGGGAGACGCGCAGCGAGGTGACCCGGCGGCCGGCCAGCCAGGGCGCGTCGACCTCGACCGTGTTCGCGCCGGGCAGCGCGGCCAGCACGATGCCGGCGGACACCGCGGGCGAGGTCCAGACCCAGCCGCGCCAGTCGAACGACGGCGCGGTGAGGTCGGCGCCCTCCACCAGCGGCTCGGAGACCTCCTCGGCGCCCGGGACGAGCGCGCGCAGCTGGCTGCGCTCCTGCACCAGCACCGCCAGGGTGCCGCCGCCGAAGCCGGAGGCCGGGTGGCTGGGACCCAGCCCCTCCAGCGACGGCAGGTCGGCGACCGGCTCGCTGCGGTCGCCGTCGAGCCGCTCCAGCACGTCGCCGCGCAGCAGCACGGCCCCGCCCGTCACCTGCGGGTCGCGCCGCGGCGGCTGGGTGCCGCCTCCCTCGAGCGAGAGCTCGGCGCCCTCGACGGTCATCAGCACGTCGGTGACGCCGAGCGGGGAGCGCAGCGTGGCGAGCAGCTGCTGGCGCATCAGCTGCCGCTCGGCCGCGGTGGCCCGCCGCGCCGGGCTCGTCATCGGCACCGTCGCCTCGTCGTCCTCGAGGGTCACCGCCTGCGGCGCGGCGAGCCGCGTGCCCGGCGGGAAGGCGGTGTCGACGGCGGGGGCGAGCCAGGGCGAGGGGCCCGCGAGCAGCTCGGCCACCAGGCGCGTCGTCGTCGAGTCCGACTCGGGGAACCACCGCTGGTCGGGCACGAGGAAGTTGCGGGTGGCGTCCAGGTAGTAGAGGCGGAAGGAGCGGAAGGCGAACTGGAAGTCGTTCTGCGACAGCAGCGCCAGGTCGGGGGTGGCGGCGATGCGCCACTGCCGGTCGGGGTCGTCGCGGCGCAGGGTCATCTCGACCGAGGAGGCGGTGGCGGTGGGCTGCTGGGAGTACCGCCCGTGGGAGTCCACGACGCCGATCACCGAGACCTCGATCCGGGCCGTCACCTCCTCGACGTCGCCGGGTGCGTCGCCCGGGACGTCGCCGCCCGCCCCGACGAAGGTGAACTTCGCGCTGTCCGCGTCGCCGGCGTAGACCACGGTCTGCTGGGTGGGCCGCCAGGCGCCGGCGGCGCGCGGCTGCATGTAGGTGCGGGCGACCTCGTAGTCCTGGTCGGCACCCAGGGAGGCCCCGAGGAAGCCGCTGACGACGTCGGCCGGCGTCGCCCCGGCCGCCGGTCCCTGCGGCAGCGGACGGAAGTAGTCCTCGCCCACCGGCCCGTCGTCCACCGGCCCCGAGCTCGGGATCCGGGCGCAGCCCGCGAGCGCCACGGTCACCAGGACGGCGACCGCCGCGGCCACGACCCGCACCCGGACCCGGCGCCGGTCAACCACCGGTGCCTTCTTCCGCGAGCGCCGGCAGGTCGACCGGGTCGCCCTGCTCGCCCTCGGCCACGGCGCGGCGCACCACCGTGACGGGTCGCGCGGACGGACCACCGGGGACGTCGGGGCCGAGCGGCAGCGGCGAGCCGTCCAGCCGGGCACCGGCGCGGCGGGGGACGGTGAGCCGGAAGGCGGCCCCGACCCGCACCTCGCCCCACGCCTCCAGCGTCCCGCCGTGCAGGTGGGCGTCCTCGAGCGAGATCGCCAGCCCCAGACCGGTGCCGCCCGAGGTGCGGGCCCGGGCGGGGTCGGCGCGCCAGAACCGGTCGAAGACGTGCTCCACCTCGGACCCGCGCAGCCCGACGCCGTGGTCGCGGACCAGGACGGCGACCGCGTCGTCGTCGACGCCGACGTAGACGTCGACCGGGTTGCCCTCGCTGTGCTCCACGGCGTTGACCACGAGGTTGCGCACGACCCGCTCGATCCGGCGCGGGTCGACCTCGGCCACCGCGGGCTCGCGCGGCAGGTGCGAGCGCAGCTGGCAGCCGCGGCGCTCGGCGAGCGGGACGGCCAGGTCGAGCACCAGCTCGACCACGCCGGTGACGTCGGTCGGCTCGGCGTCGAGGGCGGCGGCGCCGGCGTCGAAGCGGCTGATCTCGAGCAGGTCGGCGAGCAGCGACTCGAACCGGTCGAGCTGGGTCTGCAGCAGCTCGGCGGAGCGGGACACCGCGGGCGGGAAGTCGGCGCGCGCGTCGTACAGCACCTCCCCCGCCATCCGGATCGTCGTGAGCGGGGTGCGCAGCTCGTGCGAGACGTCGGAGACGAACCGCCGCTGCAGCCGCGACAGCTCCTCCATCTGCTCGATCTGGTCCTGCAGGTTGACCGCCATCGCGTTGAACGAGCCGGCGAGACGGGCCAGGTCGTCCTCTCCACGCTGGGTCATCCGCTCACCGAGGTCGCCGTCGGACAGCCGGGCGGCGACGCTGGCCGCCTGCCGCACCGGCGTCACCACCTGACGGGTGACGACGAACGCGATGGCACCGAGCAGCAGCACCAGCGCGGCCATGCCGACGGCCAGCACCCGCTGCACCGAGTCGAGCGTCTCCTGCTCGCGCTGGAGGCTGGTGACGAAGTAGAGCTCGTACGGTCCGGCCAGCGGGATGTCGACCACGGTGCCCACCACGTACCCCGGGACGCGCGCGCCCGACGTCGGCGCCAGCTGCACCGAGCTGCCCTTCAGCTGGTCGCCCGCCTGGCGCACCTCGTCGCGCAGGGCGCTCGGCACGACGTCCGGTCCCAGTCCCCCGCTCGCGCGGCTGAAGACGGACTGGGCCTCCGGCGGCCCGTCGGGGCTGCGCAGCAGCAGGATGCCGGCGCCGGCGTCGCCACCGGTGCCGCCGACCTGGGACAGGCTCTCCTGCACGAACCCGTTGATGGGCCCCGAGCTCGCGGCGTCGTAGCTGTTCATCGTCTTCTGGAACAGCGCGGCCGCCCGCTCGGCGTCGGTGAACGCCTGCGAGCTGCGGGAGACGAGCAGGCGCTCGCTGACCTGGTCGGCGACGAACGCGACCACGAGCAGGGTGGCGAGCAGGCCGAGCGCCATCGTCAGGCTGACGACGCGCACCTGCAGCGAGCGACGCCACAGGTGCACCACGTGCCGACCGGCAGCGGTGGCGCCGGCGGCGAGCCGGCGGAGCACCTCGACCACGCGGCGGAGCACGTCGCGCGACCTCAGGCGGGTCCCGCCTTGTAGCCGACGCCGCGGACGGTGACGACGACCTCGGGGTGCTCCGGGTCGCGCTCGACCTTGGAGCGCAGCCGCTGGACGTGGACGTTCACCAGGCGGGTGTCGGCCGCGTGCCGGTAGCCCCAGACCTGCTCGAGCAGCACCTCGCGGGTGAAGACCTGCCACGGCTTGCGGGCCAGCGCGACGAGCAGGTCGAACTCGAGCGGGGTGAGCTGGATCTGCTCGTCGCCGCGGCGCACCGAGTGCCCGGCGACGTCGATGGCGAGGTCGCCGATGGTCAGCGACTCGAGCACGGGCTGGTCGGTGCGGCGCATCCGGGCGCGCACCCGGGCGACGAGCTCCTTGGGCTTGAACGGCTTCGGCACGTAGTCGTCGGCGCCGGACTCGAGCCCGAGCACGATGTCGACGGTGTCGCTCTTGGCCGTGAGCATGACGATCGGGACGACCGACTCGGCGCGGATCTGGCGGCAGACCTCGATGCCGTCCTTGCCCGGGAGCATCAGGTCGAGCAGCACGAGGTCGGGGCGCGCGGCCCGGAAGGCCTCCAGCGCGCCGTCGCCGTCGGCGCAGAAGTACGGCTCGAAACCTTCTCCGCGCAGCACGATGCCGATCATCTCCGACAGCGCGGTGTCGTCGTCGACGACCAGGATCCTGCCTCTCATGGCGTCATCGTCTCACCTCGCGGACCGCACGGGGTCCGGATGGGACGGGCCACGCCGGTGCCACCTGCCGCGGGAGCCGCCCGTGGAAGGATGGTCGGACGCGCCGAGGGGGGCGGGCACGGACCACACAGGGTCGACCGAGAGCCGGCCGACGGGCAGAGGGGGCAGGTCGTGAGCCAGGGCTGGCAGGCACCGGGGAGCACGCCGGACGACGAGCCGCAGCGCGCGCCGCAGCAACCGGCCGCGCCGGCGCCGCCGCACGAGCAGGCGCCGCCGCAGCCGCCGTCCGGCTGGGGCGCTGCGCCGCCCGGCGGTCCGGACCTGACCAAGCCGCCCGGGTACCCCGCGCCGCCGCCCCAGGCCACGGGTCGCCGCAGCCGTACGGCGTACGGCCAGCAGTACGGCTACGGGTACGGCCCGGGCATGCCGCCGCCGGCCCCGCTCGCGCCGCGCCCGGGAGTGATCCCGCTGCGGCCGCTGTCGCTCGGCGAGATCTACGACGGCGCCTTCCAGGTGATGCGGCGCAACCCGGGTCCGATGATCGGCTCGGCAGCGATCGTCGGGGCGTTCATCGCCGTGGTGGGCGCGGTCTTCCAGCTGCTCGCCGGACCCTCCCTCGTGCCGTTCCTCGACCCCGCGACGGCCGACCAGGTCACCGACGAGGACGCGCTCGGCGCCGCCGGCGCGTTCCTGGGCGGCGGCCTGGTGACGGTGCTGGTCACCTTCGCAGGCATCGCGCTGCTCAACGGGGTGCTGGTGCTGCCCGTCAGCCGTGCCGTCACCGGCCTGACCACCACCTTCGGCGAGGTCTGGAAGGCGACCTGGCCGCGGTTCTGGGCGCTGATCGGTCTGGTGCTCCTGGCCTTCGTCATCGCGATCGGCATCTACCTGGCCGCGATCCTGGTCCCGATCCTGCTGGCGATCATCCACCCGGCGTTCTTCGCCCTGCTGATCCTGACGATCCCGGTGATGGTCCTCGGCCTGCTCTGGGTGATGGTGCGGTCCTCGATCGCGCTGCCCGCGCTGATGCTCGAGCGCACCGGTCCGATGACGTCCTGGCAGCGCGTGCGGGCGCTCGTCGGCGGGCTGTGGACCGGGCCGTTCTGGCGCACGCTGGGCATCCTGCTGCTCGCCGCCGTGATCGTCGGCATCGCGCAGGGGCTCCTGACGGTGCCGGCGGCGCTGGTGTCCGGCGCCATCGGCGCGGCGAACCCCGACGACCCGCTGGCACTGGCGGGGTTCACCCCGCCGCAGGTGCTGATCTCGGCGATCGCGTCGATCATCGCGTCGGCGGTCATCTACCCGTTCCAGGCCGGCGTCGGCACGCTGCTGTACGTCGACCACCGGATGCGGCGCGAGGGCCTGGACGTCGAGCTGGCGCGGGCCGCGTCGCAGTGAGCCCGCTGCTCCTGCTCGTGGCGGCGGGCGTGCCCGTCGTCCCGGACGAGCCGACCGCCCGCGACTGGGTCGAGACCGAGCTGCGCGACCCGGTGTACGCCGAGAACCAGCCCGGGCTGCTGCAGCGGGCGCTCACCTGGGTGATGGAGCGTCTCGGCTCGGTCGGCGACACCGGTCCGTCGCTGTGGTTCTGGGTCGTGGCGCTCGTCGTGGTCGCCCTGGTCGTCGTGCTCGTGGTGCGCCGCACCGGGTTCGCCCGCGCCGTCGCCCGCACCGGGCAGGGGTCCGGCGAGGTCGGGACCGACCCCACGGTCAGCGCCGACGAGTACCGCCGCCGCGCGGCCTCGGCGGCCGCGGCCGGCGACTGGCGCACCGCGGTCCTCGAGCAGTTCCGCGCGACCGTCCGCTCGCTCGAGGAGCGGACCGTGCTCGAGCCGAGGCCCGGTCGCACCGCCGACGAGGCGGCGTCCGAGGCCGGGGCGCTGCTGCCCGAGCGGTCGGCCGACCTCGTCGCGGCCGCCCGGGTCTTCGACGACGTCTGCTACGGCGACCGCGAGGCCGGCCCGGCGCAGCACCAGCAGCTGGTGGCCACCGACGCCGCCGTCCTCGCCGCCCGGCTGGCGGTCGGGGCGTGAGCGAGACCCCGTCGTCTGCGCAGGCGTTGGCGCACACCGGCTCTCATCGCGCTCGGCGTGCTCGTCGCCGCGCTCCTCGTGGTGGTGGCGACCCCCCGCGCCGGCGGCGGGGCGCTCGACCCCGACTCGGCCACGCCCGCGGGCTCGCGCGCCGTCGCGCAGGTGCTCGGCGACCAGGGCGTGCAGGTCACCAGCACGCGCCGCTACGCCGACGTCGTCGAGGCGGCCGGCGGCGACGACGCCACGGTGCTGGTCGTCGGCGCCGACCTGCTCACGGCCGACCTGCTCGACGCGATGGCCGACGACCTCGGCAGCAGCGACGTCGTGCTGCTCGCCCCGGACGGGCGGCTGCTGGAGGACCTCGGGCTCGAGCTCGTGGGTGCGCCGGTGGAGGGCGACGGCGACGACCCGGCGGGCTGCGACCTGCCCGCGGCGCAGGCGGCCGGCGAGACCGACTGGGACTCGGTCGTCTACCAGGTGGCGCCCGGCGCCGACGAGCCCGAGGGCCTCACCTGGTGCTTCCCCGAGCCGGACGCCGTCGAGCCCAACGGGCGGCTCGTGGTCTGGGAGGACGGCGACCGCCGGGTGACGCTGCTCGGCTCCGCCGACCCGCTCACCAACGACCTGGTCGACGAGCCGGGCAACGCGGCGGTGGCCCTGCAGCTGCTCGGCGCCGGGCCGGAGCTGGTGTGGTGGAAGGTCGACCCGCTCGACCCCGGTCTCGTCGACGGCGCCCGGCCCTCCCCGTACGACCTGATGCCGCCGTGGGTGGCCCTGGTCGCCGCCTGGCTCGGTGCTCGTCGCCGCGCTCGCCGTGCTGTGGCGGGGCCGGCGGATGGGCCGTCTGGTGCCCGAGCCGCTGCCCGTCGTGGTGCGCTCGGTCGAGACCGCCCGCGGGCGGGCCGCGCTCTACCGCGAGAGCGGCGCCCGCGACCGGGCCGCCCAGGTGCTGCGCGCCGACGCCGTGCGCCGGCTCGCGCTGCGGCTCGGGCTCCCCGCCTCGACCCCTGCGCCCGAGGTGGTCTCGCAGGCCGTCGCCCGCTCCGGCGCCCAGGGGCCGTGGGTGCGCGACGTGCTCGCCGGTCCGCCGCCGGTCGACGACCTCCAGCTCACCGGTCTCGCCGACGCCCTCGACCGCGTGGTCGGCGACGGCCCCGCCACGCTCACCAGTCACCCGACCCGCAGCACGCCGCAGCACGTCCGACAGGAAGGTTCACGTCCCGTGACCGAGACCCCCGACAACCCGTTCGCGAAGGCGGAGCCCGTGGCCCCGACCGGGGGCGCTGACCCCCGCGCCGCCGACCCCCGGGCCGCGCTGCACGCCGTCCGGGCCGAGGTGGCCAAGGCCGTCGTCGGCCAGGACGCCGTCGTCACCGGCATGGTGATCGCACTGCTCTGCCGCGGGCACGTGCTGCTCGAGGGTGTGCCCGGTGTGGCGAAGACCCTTCTGGTGCGGGCGATGTCGGCGGCGCTGGCGCTGGACCACTCGCGCGTGCAGTTCACGCCCGACCTGATGCCCGGCGACGTCACCGGCTCGCTGGTCTACGACGCCCGCACCGCGGAGTTCTCCTTCCGCGAGGGCCCGGTGTTCACCAACATCCTGCTCGCGGACGAGATCAACCGGACGCCCCCGAAGACCCAGGCCTCGCTGCTCGAGGCGATGGAGGAGCGGCAGGTCAGCGTCGACGGCGTGCCGCGTCCGCTGCCCGACCCGTTCGTCGTGGCGGCCACGCAGAACCCGGTGGAGTACGAGGGCACCTACCCGCTCCCCGAGGCCCAGCTCGACCGGTTCCTGCTCAAGCTGACGATGCCGCTGCCCGACCGCGGCACCGAGGTCGAGGTGCTGACCCGGCACGCCGCCGGCTTCGACCCGCGCGACCTCGCCGCGGCAGGCGTGCGGGCGGTGGCCGGCCGCGAGGACCTCGCCGCCGCGACGGCCGCGACGCGACGGGTGCAGGTGGCGCCGCAGGTGCTCGAGTACGTCGTCGACGTGTGCCGGGCCACCCGCACCTCGCCGTCGCTGTCACTGGGCGCCTCTCCGCGCGGTGCCACCGGTCTGCTCTCGACGTCGAGGGCGTGGGCGTGGCTGTCCGGACGCGACTACGTGACGCCCGACGACGTCAAGGCGCTGGCGCGGCCGACGCTGCGGCACCGGGTGCAGCTGCGCCCGGAGGCCGAGCTCGAGGGCGTGACCGTCGACTCGGTGCTCGACAGCGTGCTGTCCAGCGTGCCCGCGCCCCGCTGAGCGGCAGGGCTGACGAGACGGGCGACGAGATGAACCACGGCAGAGGCGGTCTCGCCCTCACCGGGCGCGGCGTGCTGGCGGCGCTGCTCGCGGTGCCGGTGCTCGTCGCGCTGCCGTCTGCCCTCACGCTCTGGCTGTGCGTCGCCGCCTGGCTCGGTCTCGTGGTGCTCGACCTCGTGCTCGCGGCCCCCACCCGCTCGCTCGCGCTGACCCGCTCCGCTCCGGCGAGCGTGCGGCTGGGCGAGGAGGTGCCGCTGCAGCTGCTGGTGCACCACACCGGTTCCCGCCGGATGCGGGGCACGCTGCGCGACGCCTGGCAGCCCTCGGCGGGTGTCCGGCCGGACCGGCACCGGCTCGACCTGCCGGCCGGCGAGCGGCGGCGGCTGGCGTCGGTCGCGGTGCCGACCCGGCGCGGCGACCGGCTCGCGGGGCAGGTCACGGTGCGCTCGCTCGGCCCGCTCGGTCTGGCCGCCCGGCAGCGCTCGCTCACCGTCCCCGGCCGGGTCCGCGTGCTGCCCCCGTTCACCTCGCGCAAGCACCTGCCGGGCAAGCTCGCCGCGCTCCGCGAGCTCGACGGTCGCTCGGCCGTCCGTCAGCGCGGGCAGGGCACCGAGTTCGACTCGTTGCGCGAGTACGTCGACGGCGACGACGTCCGGGCGATCGACTGGCGCGCCACCGCCCGGCGGCAGCAGGTCGTGGTGCGCACCTGGCGCCCGGAGCGCGACCGCCGGGTGCTGCTGGTGCTCGACACCTCTCGTACCAGCGCGTCCCGCGTGGGCGACGAACCCCGGCTCGACGCCGCGATGGACGCCGCGCTGCTGCTGGCCGCCCTGGCGAACAAGGCGGGCGACCGGGTCGACCTGGTGGCGGTCGACCGGGAGGTGCGCTCGCGCGTCACCGGCCGCACCGGGTCGGCCCTGCTGCCCGCGCTGGTCGACTCGATGGCGCCGCTGGAACCGGTGCTGGTGGAGGCGGACTGGCCGCGGATCGTGGCCGAGGTGCGCACCCGCGTGCCGCAGCGGGCGCTCGTGGTGCTGCTGACGCCGCTCGACGCCGCCGCCATCGAGGAGGGCCTGCTGCCGGTGGCGGCGCAGCTCGCGTCCCGGCACACGGTCGTGGTGGCCTCGGTCGCCGACCCGGCCCTGCACGAGATGGCCGGCGGACGCGGCGACGCCGTGCAGGTGTACGACGCCGCGGCGGCGGTGCGCACCGAGATGGACCGCGCCGCGGTGACCGCCGGGCTGGAGCGGGCCGGGGTGACGGTCGTCGACGCGGCCCCCGACCGGCTGCCCCCGCGGCTGGCCGACACCTACCTCGCGCTGAAGGCGGCCGGACGGCTCTGACGCCCGCCTCGAGCCGGTGCGGTCAGCCGGTGACGGCGCGGTAGTCGCCGGTGAGGTACTCGGGCAGGTCGCCGGTCTCGCCGGCCCGGACCGCCCTGCGTCCCAGCACGATCCAGTACGTGAGCCACGCCCCGAGGGCGAGCGCGCCGATGCCGATCCGGGCCCAGGTGGGCAGCCCGCTCGGCGTCACGAACCCCTCGACGACCCCCGACACCGCGAGCGCGACGACGAGGCCGACCGCGACCGTGAACAGCGCGCGCCCCTCCTGCGCCAGGGCCTGCAGCCGCGGACGGGGTCCCGGCGCGACCCACGACCAGAACAGCTTCAGGCCCGCGGCGGCGGCGGTGAACACCGCGAACAGCTCGAGCAGCCCGTGCGGGGTGATGAGGCCGAAGAACACGTCCGCGCGGCCGTTGGCGACCATGATCCCGCCGGTGAAGCCGACGCCGATCGAGTTCTGCACCAGCACGAACACCGGCCAGAACCCGCTGACGCCGAACAGCACGCACTGCACCGCGATCCACGCGTTGTTCGTCCACACCTTGGCGGCGAACGAGGCGTGCGGGCTCTCGGAGTAGTAGTTGGCGAAGTCGACCTCGACCAGCTGCCGGGTCTCGGCCTCGCTCAGCAGCGACGCCTGCACCTCGGGGCTGCTGACGACGTACCAGCCGGCCAGCACCATCACCAGCAGGCTGGCGGCGGTGACGGCGGTGACCCACCAGCGGATCCGGTACAGCGCCGCGGGGCACGACACGGTGACGAAGCGGCCGACGTCGCGCCAGGCGGACTCCCCGCTGCCGGTGAGCCGACCACGGGCGCGGGCGACGAGGGTGGACAGGCGTCCGACGAGCACCGGGTCCGGCGCGGCCGACCGCACCTGCGACAGGTGCGTCGCCGTCCGCTGGTAGAGCGTCACCAGGCGGTCGGTCTCGGCACCGGTGAGCCTGCGCCGTCGCACGAGGTGGTCGAGCTCGGCCCACTCCCCCGCGTGGACGGTCTCGAACGCCTCGAGATCCACGTCCCCACCCTACAAGCGGGTCCCCTCGAGCACGGGCCACTCAAGGACGGTGCGGATCGCACCGATCCAGGACGTATGACCGATCCCTGGCTCGCGCCCGGCGCGCCCCGGCCCACCGGCGTGCTGCCGCCCGCGCAGCCGCACCCCCAGCACCAGCCGTACGCCCCGCCCTTCCCGCAGCAGGC
>CAVVQA010000016.1:0-99041 GCA_963750285.1 uncultured Actinomycetota bacterium
TCTGGTCGACGACCACCGGGTCGTCCGCTCCGGTCTGCGGTCGGCGCTGGACGGCGAGCCGGACCTCGAGGTGGTGGGGGAGGCCGGATCGGTCGCCGAGGGCGTGCAGGTCGTGCGGTCGCACCACCCCGACGTCGTGGTCTGCGACGTCTCCCTGGGCGACGGCAGCGGCATCGACCTCGTCCGCCGGCTGCGCGAGGACGACGCGCAGATCGGGCTGGTGGTGCTGACGATGCACGGCGACGACGACGTGCTGTTCGCCGCGATCGACGCCGGCGCGTCGTCGCTGGTGCTCAAGGGCGCGCAGCTCGACGAGCTCGTCACGGCCGTCCGGCGCGCGGCCGTGTCGCCCGACGTCTTCTCGGCAGCGGGCCTGGCGGAGGCGATGCGTCGTCGTTCCTCGGCCCCCGGCCCGTTGCTGACGCGCCGGGAGGCCGAGGTGCTCGGTCTGCTCGGTGAGGGTCTGTCGGTGCACCAGGTCGCCCGGCGTCTCTACCTGTCGGAGTCGACGGTGAAGACCCACGTCGCGAAGGTCTACGACAAGCTCGGCGTGACCAACCGGGCGCAGGCGATCATGGCCGCCGTCCGGCTCGGCCTCGTGTCGCCGGGCTGACGGGCCCCGGCCGCCATCGGCCGTTCGGCCCCCTCGCAGCAGGTGGACCGGCCGACGCGGGATGCCCTGTCCGGCCGCGATACTCGGCAGATGGGACGACTGCACAGGCGTGTGCCGGGGAGGCGGACCAGGGACTCGGTGCTGCTCGGCGTCGCCTCGGCCCTGTTCGCCGTCGGCCTCCTCATGACGATGCTGCTGACCGTGAAGGGCTCCGCATGACGCACGAGTCCATCGTCGGCGCGCCCGAGGTGTCCGCCGGGCACCTCGCGATGCCCGTGACCGCCCTGCAGGCGCTGCAGCAGCTCGACGGCCTCGTCAGCTCGGGAGAGCTGCACTCCCGCTCGTGGGGGACCGGTCTGCAGCCGCTCGACACCCATCTCGGCGGTGGCCTGCACGGCGGCGACCTGGTGCTGATGGCCGGCCCCCAGGGGGCCGGCAAGACGACGGTGGCCCTGCAGGTGGCGCGCAACGTCGTGGTCGCCGGAGGCACCGCCACCTACATCTGCTTCGAGCACACTCCGGCACAGCTGGTCGAGCGGCTGGTCGTGATGGAGTCGGCCCTCGCCGCAGGTGATCTCGCGCCGATGCAGGACGAAGTGCGTACGCGGCTGGCGAAAGGCGCTCCCGACCTCATGACCGCCCTCGGCGACCTGCCGGGAGCGGCGCAGGCGCTGAGGACGATCGACCAGTACGGCTCGCGGCTGCGGCTGGTCGGGGCGCGCGGCGACGTCACGGGGCTCGACGACATCGGTGCGATCGCCGCCTCCGCCCCGGCCGGGCTGGTCGTCGTCGACTACCTGCAGAAGGTGTTCGCCGGTCCCGGCCTGGATGAGGACGCGCAGGTCTCACGCACCGCCACCTACCTCAAGCACCTCGCGCTCGAGCTCGGCTGCCCGGTGCTCGCGATCACGGCGGTCGAGCGGTACGGCCTGGACGCCGCTCGCATCCGGGCGCGGCACGTCAAGGGCTCGGTGACGCTGGCGTACGAGGCGGACATCATCCTGGTGCTCCAGGACAAGTACGACGTGGTCGACCGCCGGCACCTGGTCTACGACCTCGCGGCCGGACGCGACCACCGTCGCTGGCTGGTCTGCAGCGTCGAGAAGAACCGCCACGGCGAGGACCACCTCGACCTCGAGTTCCGCAAGCGGCTGGCGCACGGGCACATCGAGCCGTTCGGACGGCTGGTGGAGGAGAACCTCGTCGACGAGCGGATCACGCCGCAGTCGAACTGACGGTCCGCACGCTTCCGTTCACGCGGGGCGGCGGAACCGGTTCGGCGAGAGACGGTCTCAGAGGAAGCGCTGCACCGCGGCGGCGACGTCGCGCCGCTCCAGCGCCTCGCGCAGCGGAGCCGCCAGGTGCGTCACCACGACGCCGACGCGCTGGACGTCCTCCCGGCCGAGCGCCCGGGCGGACGTACCCGCCACGAGCATCGCGTCCAGGCCCGGTACGCGTCCGATCAGGACGCTCTTGCGGCTCGCCAGCGGCATGTTGGCGATCGCGCCGCGCAGCTCGTCGGTGTCCTCCACGACGACCACGGGCGACTGCGCGGTGACGAAGAGCACCGCCGGGTGCGTGTCGAGCAGCTTCAGGCCGAACTCCAGCTGCCGCAGGCCGACGCCCGCCACCGGGACCCACGTGCCATCGGCCTCACGCAGCAGCACCGCGGTGTCGGTCTCGGTCCACGCGGCGGCGTCCTGGGCGATCCGCTCCACGACGTCGTGCCAGCTCTCCAGCCCCTCGAGGTGGTCCAGCAGGGCGGTCGCGAGGTCCTCCCACTGCGGGCGCCAGCGGGTGGGGCGGGCATCGTCCACCCGGGCCATCACCTGGTCGAGCACCGACTCGATCTCGACCTCCCTGGGGCTGTCGTCCGGCACCGCCGGGGCCTCAGGCGCCGCCAGGGCGGCGTCGGGCACGGCCGAGGTGCCGGGCACTGTCGGGGCGTCCGGCACTGTCGGCGGCGTCCGGCACCGCCGGGCCGTGAGGCGCCGTGGGTGAGTCGAGCGCCACGAGGGCGGCTGCGGATGCCGGTTTGGTCAGGTCGACCCGCTTCGGCTGCGTGGAGGCCGTCGCCGGCGTGTGCGGGTCCGTCGTGCGGGACAGCATGCTGGCGGGCTTGGTGAGGGCGGTCGTGGCACGGGCCAGGATGCCGGGCCCACGCCGCCCCCGCGGCGGCGCCTGCGTGTCCGAGGCCGGCACCGGTGCCGGCGTCACGCGCGGCGCTGCCTGCGACCGCGGGGTCCGCGTGGCGCGCGCCGACGAGCGCTGACGGTCGGCGGGTGGCGGGGAGGGGGGTGGGGTCGCTGCCCAGTCGTCGTCGGGATCTGGCTCCCGCGTGGGCTCCGGCTCGTCGGACGTGTCCGCCGCCAGGAAAGCGGCTCGCACGACCCTGGGCTCGCGCACGCCGCGCCCCCGACGGTGCGCCAGCACTCGACCGGCGGGGACCGGGTCGGCCGCGCCCTGCGTTTCGACGTCGGCCCCGGACGATGGCACCGGCTCCTTCTCGGGACCGCCGGCGTCGGCGCCCGTCCCGGTGTGTCCGCCGGTCGACCTCATGTCCGCGATCGCGTCGTCCGGTCGCGCGTCCCGGGTCCCCTGGACTTCCTCTGCGCGAACCGGTTCCGCCGGGACCTGGTCCGCTGGCGTCCCGTCCACCGTCGCCTGCTGCTCGATGTCCGACGGGTCCACCTCCTGCTGTGCGGCGGCGGAGCGCGCCGCCGCGGCCTGCAGCGACGCCACGGCAGCGGCGACGTCGCTGGCGTGCACCGGAGCCCGTACCACCCTCAGCCCAGGTCCTTCGCCGTCGACGGCGCTGCTGCTGATCGCCATCCCCTCGTCGAGGAGCAGCACGACGTCGGCGACTCGTCCGCGAAGCGCCTTGCGCACCTTGGCCGACCACGCCCCGGACGCCAGGGCGTCGACCACCACGCAACCCGGCTGGGACAGCACGTGCTCCAGGTTCTCCGGTCCGACCCGGACCGCCTCGAGCCCGACCAGCTGCAGGTCGACCGCCCGCCGCGTCGACGGCGAGATCAGCGTCACGGCCCGGTCGCGCAGGTCGATGACGGTCATGTCCGGCTCACCGGCGACAGCCCGATCGTCCGCGCCTGGTATCGGCGTACCCGGGGAGCGTCCGCAGCAGCAGCTGCTCCTCCCACCGCGCGCGGGTCACCTGCAGGACGACGAGCACCACCAGCACGAGCCACGGCGCTCCTCCTCCCGTCACCAGGCAGACCCCCGCGGACGCCAGGATCTCGAAAACGTACAGCGGATGACGCAGCCAGCGGTACGGTCCGCCGGAAGCGAGCGTCCTGGCCTGCGGGATCACGCTGATGCTGCGGCCGAGCGCGAGCACCAGACCAGACGGCGCCGGCGGTCCCGGCGGCCACGAGCCCGGTACCGGCCACGACCGCCACCCCGCTGGTGCCGGTCCGCCGACCAGCGGGATGAGGAAGGGTGAGAGCGTCGCGCCGACGGCGACGAGCCACACGAGTCGGGCGGGAGTCGCTATCGGTGGCGGCCCCGCGGCGCAGGTACTGCACGGCGAGGACGACGTAGAACAGCACGGCGACGGCGGTCGCGAGCGAGGCAATGCCGCCTCGTCAGACCGGACCAGCCGCGCGCGCGTTCAGGATCAGCAGGCCGACCAGCAGCGGCATCGCGATGACCCGTCCGGGGTCGGTGATCTTCACGGTCCGACACCTCCGATGAAGGTCCGCGCGATCTGGATCGCCGCCGGACCGAGGATGATGACGAACAGGGCGGGGAAGATGCAGAAGATCAGCGGGAAGAGGATCTTCACCGGGATCTTCTGGGCCTGCTCCTCGGCCCGCTGGCGCCGCTTGAGCCGCATCTCGTGCGACTGACCGCGCAGCACGTCTGGCGACCGGGATGCCGAGGTTGTCGGCCTGCACGAGAGCGGAGACGAAGCATGTTAGCTCCGGAACGGTGGTGCGCGCGCGCCAGGGCCTGGAACGCCTCGACCCGGGTCTTGCCGATCTGCATCTCCTGCAGGATCCGGGCGAACTCGCCGGCGATCGGGCCCGTCGGTGTTGCGCGGCGACCTGGGACAGCGCGGCGTCGAAGCCGAGGCCGGCCTCGACGCAGACGGTCAGCATGTCGAGCGCGTCGGGAAGCGCGCGCTGCAGCGTCTGCTGGCGCTTGACGCCCGCGTTGTAGAGCAGCAGGTCCGGCAGCCAGAAGCCCGACGGCGCCCAGGCCGGCGACCCAGAGGAGCCCGGCAGGAAGCCCGAGCCGCAGCAGCATCAGCACGCCGAGCAGCGAGGCCGACGAGCAGGCCCGGTCCCCTTCGTGGCGAGGATCCGCTCCGGCGTCCAGCCGGTCGGGTTGCCGGCGATGTCGAGCCGGTGCTGCAGGCTGGCCTGGGCGCCGGCCGGGGTGAGCCGCCGGCCGAGCCGCAGGCCGGCCGTGCACCGCCGGGTCGACCAGGCGCTCGCGCAGCGGCAGGTCCTGCTTGGCCACCTCGTGGCGCACGTGGACCTGCTCGATCAGCTCCAGGCTGCGCGCCACGCCCCGCTTCCCGGTCGACCGCATGACGACCGCGCCGGTGAGCAGCAGCGACCGACAGGGCCGCGGTCGTCGACCGCGACGACGAGGACGACGGTCGGCATCAGGCGGTCCACCTTCACGACGCGGCTCATCCAGAACGCGCCGATCGCCCATCAGCAGCGACGCGTGACGACGAGCATCGACGACGCCCGGGAGCGTGGTCCACAGCAGGCTGACGTACTCGGGGCGGACCCAGGCGAGGAAGGCGAACAGGCCGATGGGCAGCGCGATCAGGATGTAGGCGGACAGCTGCCCTCGGCCGACAGCGCTCGCACCTGGCGCCGGGTCGCCGCCCGCTCACGCAGGGTCTGGACCGTGGTCATCAGCACCTCCGCCAGGTTGCCGCCGACGTGGCGCTGGATCCGCACCGCCATCACGGCCCACTTCCAGTCCTCGCTGCGCATCCGCATCGCCGATCCGGTCGAGCTCGTCCTCGAGCTCGGAGCCGATCCGGGTGGCCGCCAGCGCCCGGCCGAGCTCGCCCGCCATCGGGTCGGCCGCTCCGCCCTGGGCCGAGTCGAGCGCCTGCGGCAGCGAGAACCCGGTCGCAGGCTGCTGGCGACCAGCTGGAGGGTGTCCGGGCAGGTCGTCGGCGAACCGTCTGCGTCCGCCGGTTCTGCCGCCATCGCAGGTAGAGCGCGGAACCGGCCCAGCCCAGGAGGATCCCGATCAGCAAGGCCCGGACGACCCAGCCGGTGAGCAGCGCGACCGCCGCGGCGACCGCCGAGGCAGGCGCTGATCTGGACGATGAGCCACTCGTGCGGTCGCAGACCCATCCCGGCGCGGTCGAGCTTCAGTCCGGTCGCCGACGCGGACCCGCTGCCGGTCGACGACCTTCTCGGAGGCGCCGAGCACCTGCTGCACGAACGGCTCGGCCCGGCGCGCGGGCTCGGCGACGCAGCCTCGGGCTGCCCGGCAGACGGTGTACGCCGCCAGGGCCGCTTCACGACGCTGGCGGTCGGTGCGTAGGCCGCGGACGCGAGTGCCAGGGCGAGCAAGAGCCCGATGGCAGTCGCGGCCGAGCCGATCACAGCCCAGAACAGCCAGGCCGCCGACGACGGCGACGCGGTGATGGGCTCCGGAGCGCCGGCGGATCCCTCCCCGACGCGGTCGGTGCAGGCTGGACGGCAGGGCAGCACGACGCGGTGTCGCACCGGTCCAGCTCGCAGGTCGCCGGCGCCCACGGTCACCGCGAGCGTCGACCGTCGCCCCCGACGCTCTCCGGCACGAAGGCGACCACGTCCAGCCGCGACGAGAGCGACGCCGTCGTCGACGCGAACGCCGCTGCGAGACCGGCCCCGTCGTCGACGGTGCGCACGGTCCCGTGCCCGGCGCCGGCGATCGACGACAGCGGGGCCAGGTCGAACTCGTCGGTCTGCAGCGCGATCGCCTCGACCCGGCTGCCGCGACGCCGCCGACCCGGTCACCGCCGTCGTGAGGTCTGCTGCGCTCGCGGTGTCGCCCCCGTCGCTGAGGACCACGAGCGTGCGTGGCCGGTGCACCGAGCGCTGCGGCGGTCGCGACCGCGTCGTACAGCGCGGTCTCGCCGGACGCCTCGATCGACTGCGACGGCGCGCCGATCCGGCCGCGGTCGGTGGTGGGAGCGGCCTCACCGCGGCGGAGTCGGCGAAGGTGACCAGCCCGACCGGGACGCGGGCGGCGAGCGAGGACACGAAGCCGGCGGCGCCGCTTGGCGGCGGTCAGCGCCGCGCCTCGCATGGAGCCGGAGGCGATCGAGCACCAGGACGACGGCTGGCACCGTGCCGGCGTCGCCGAGGCGACGACGACCGTGCCGAGCGCCTCGACCCCGCCGACGGTCACCGCGCGTGCGCCGGGTCGAGCGCGTACCGACCGGCGCGGTCGGCACGGTCAGACCGAGAACATGACGGCGTCGTCCTGGAGCCGCACGCCGTCGATCACCGCGTCGCCGCGGCGTCGCGGCCTGGCCCGGGCGCCGCCGCCGGCGAGCAGAGCAGGGCGATCGTCGCGGACCAGCAGCGGCGAAGGCGATGCCGGACTCCGTCGGGCCTCATCGCCGAGCCTCGGGTGCTGGGCGAACCAGTGGTGCGGGCACGACCACGCCGGCGTCGGCGAGCCGGTCGGTGAAGCGCGGTCGCAGGCCGGTCGGCTGCAGCGTCCCGAGGTGCCGGCCCTCGGTCGTCGGTGCCCGCGCGGTAGTCGAAGGCGAAGAGGTCCTGCAGCGTGATGACCTCGCCCTCCATGCCGACGACCTCGGTGATCGTGACGATCCGGCGGCTGCCGTCGCGCAGCCGGGTCTGGTGGACGATCAGGTCGATCGCGCTGGCGACCTGCTCGCGGATCGCGCGCACCGGCAGGTCGACGCCGGCCATCAGCACCATCGTCTCGAGCCGGGAGAGCGCGTCGCGCGGGCGAGTTGGCGTGCACGGTGGTGATCGAGCCGTCGTGGCCGGTGTTCATCGCCTGCAGCATGTCGAGGGCGGCGCCGTCGCGGACCTCGCCGACGACGATGCGGTCGGGCCGCATCCGCAGCGCGTTGCGGACGAGGTCGCGGATGGTGACCTGGCCCCGGCCCTCGATGTTGGGCGGGCGCGACTCCAGCCGCAGCACGTGCTGCTGGTTGAGCTGCAGCTCGGCGGCGTCCTCGATCGTGACGATGCGCTCGTCGTCGCGGGATGAAGCCGCGACAGGACGTTGAGCGTGGTGGTCTTGCCGCTGCCGGTGCCGCCGCTGATGAGGATGTTCAGCCGGCCGCGCACGCAGGCGTCGAGGAGCTCGCGCACCGACGCGGGTCAGCGTGCCGAAGCCGACCAGGTCGTCGACGGTGAACGGGTCGGCGGCGAACTTGCGGATCGTGAGCATCGCGCCGTCCAGCGCGATCGGGGGGATGACCGCGTTGACGCGCGAGCCGTCCGGCAGCCGGGCGTCGACCATCGGGCTGGCCTCGTCGACGCGGCGGCCGACCCGGCCGACGATCTTGTCGATCGTGCGGCGCAGGTGGACGTCGCTCGGCGAACGCGGCGTCGACGGGGAAGATCCGGCCGGCGCGCTCGACGTAGATCTGGTCCGGGCCGTTGACCATGATCTCGGTGACGTCGGGGTCGCGCAGGAACGGCTCGAGCGGGCCGTGGCCGAGGATCTCGTCGGCGACCTCCTGGGCGATCCGGGTGCGGTCCGCGGTGCTGAGCGGCGTCTCCTCCAGCTCGAGCACCTGCTGCAGGGTCTGCCGCACCCGCTGCTCGAGCTCGGACTGCTCCAGCCGGGGGTCGTACAGCTTCGGGCCGAGGTTGTCGATCAGCGCCTGGTGCACGCTGCGCCTTGACCTCGGCGAACGGGTCGGCGGGCCGGGCGACGCACCGCGCGCGGTGCTGCGGCCTCGACCGTGCGCGGGCCGCTGGACGCGCCGTGGTGCGTCGCACCTGGTCGAGCCGGTCCTGCAGGCTCATCGCCGACCTCCCCGCCGAAGCAGACCGAAGCGCCGGCGGTCGCCGTGCTGGCCGGGACGGCGCGGCGGCCGCCGGCGCGCCGTCGTGGAGCCGCACCTGGCAGCAGGTCGGCGATGTCGTGGATGGCCGATGCTGACCGGGTGCATCGGGCTCGTCGAGCACGATCGGCACGCCCCTGTTGATCGAGGCGCTGCACGGCGCGGCTCGACGGGATCTGCGCGGCGACTGGGCTTCTCAGCGTCTTCTCGACCTCGTCGACCGCGAGTCCGACCTTGGAGTCGGAGCGGTTGAGCACCACCAGCCAGGACGAGCGCGGGTAGCCGAGCAGGTCGAGCATGTCGAGCGTCAGCCGCAGGTTCTTCAGCGCCGGCACGTCGAGGGTCGCCAGCAGCACGTAGGCGTCGGAGAGGTCGAAGGCCGAGAGCACGTGCTCGCTGAAGGCGGGCGGGGTGTCGATGACGACGTAGCGGTACATGCGCTTGAGCATCCGCACCAGGTGCGCGACCGACGGCGACGTCGACGCGCTCGGCCTCGCCGGGCTCGAGCGGGGCGAGGATCGTGTCGACGCCGGGGCTGTGCCGGGTGACCAGCGAGCGCACGCCCATCTCGTCGATCGACTCGCCCATCTGCACCGCGTCGACGATCGTGCGGGCCGGCATCAGCTGCAGCGCGATCGCCACGTCGCCGAACGCCAGGTCGAGGTCGAGGACGCACACCTCGTTGCGCCCGCTCTTGGCGAGGGCGAACGCGAGGTTCGTCGCGACCGTCGTCTTGCCGCAGCCGCCCTTCGCGGCGAACACGGTGATGACCTTGCCCTCGGGTGCGGCGTCCGTGCCGGCGCCGTCGCTCCGGACATCCGGCGTGAGACCTCGAGCGACCGGCGGCACGCGTCGCCGAGCGCGCTCAGGTCGTCCGGGGTGACGACCTCGCGCACACCGGCCCGCAGCGCCTGGTTGAGCACCGTGACGTCGACCCGGCGGCGCATCAGCACCAGGCCGACGTGCGGGCGCTCCACGTGCAGGGCGCTGGCGAGCTCGAGGGCCGGCCGAGGTCGGCACTCCGGCCCGACGACGACGAGCAGCTCGTCGGGCCGGTCGTCGAGGTGCCGCTGGGCGCCGGCGAGCGCGTCGACGACGCGAGTGTCGTGGCCGATCGCGAACGAGTAGGTCTCCGCCTGCTGCGGGTCCGGCTCGATGAGCAGCGTCATGGCGCCTCCACCTGGAAGAGCCCGCGGTCGCTCACGCCCGGGCCCGGCGCGATCTCGAGGTCCTGGCCGCGCAGCGCCGAAGTAGAGGGTGCCCGTGTCTGGATGCCGTGGACCAGCTTCTGCGCCTGCGCTGGTCGACAGCGACAGTGACGAGGGTGACGGTCTGGGTCTCGGTGGCCTGCTGCTCGGCAGCCGTCTGCACGCCGCCCGCTCGTCGGTGGCGTCTGCTTGGTCGTGGTCTGGCCGACGGCCAGCACCTCGACCTCGGCCAGCAGCACCCGGGTGGCGCGGGTGTACTCGTGTCCGGTCCGCAGCTGGTCGCCGGCGGGGGTCACGTCGTCGGCGTCGGCCTCCTGGACGTTGAAGGTGTCGAACACGGTGATCGTGCGAACCCACGACGAGGAACTGGCCGACCTTGGCCGGGTCGGTGAGCTCGACGGACACGGCGAGCTTGCCCTCGGGGACGACGAGCCGGCCTGCGACGGCGACCTCGTCGGCGAATCGCTCGGCAGCACGATCTCGCCCGCGGCGATGTCGCCGACGGCCCTCAGGTCCGTCCCGTGGCGCCGTCCTGCGCGCGCACCGGCGGGCACCCCCTTGAGCGCCACCAGCTCCGGCCGGATCAGCCCCTCGTACCGCGTCCTCCGCAGGGTGGTGCCGGCGGGGACGGCGTCGGCGGCGATGTAGGCCTTGACCGCCTGCTGCCCGGCGAGCGCGCGGGCGTCGGCCGTGCGGACGTACAGGAGCACGGCCCCGCCGCGACGAGCGCGAGGACGACGGCGAGCGACCGCAGCGATGCGACGGGTCATGCGGTGTCCTTCCGTCGTCGGCGGTCAGCCGACGAGCCGTGGGTGGTGCCGATGACGCGCGAGGGGTCCCGGGCGAGCCGCCGGTGGGGACGATGCGGAGACCGGGACGAGGGCCTGGGTGAACCAGCCGTAGAGGCAGTTGTCCGAGCCGTGCAGTAGCTTCGCCCGGTCGCCACCGACATGCTGTCGCTCGCTCGGCATCGAGTAACCCGTGAGGTAGAAGGCGGCGAAGCCGTCGAACCTGTAGTCTTGGCCGATTGCAGAGCCGTTACGGGCCTTGACGCCCGAGTAGATCGGCACGTAGACAGACCGCCGCCGCGGCGGCGATCGCGATGAACCGTGGACTTGCAGTCGTGCCACTCCGACGAGCCGTCACCGGCGTCGCGGCGCCCGTCGCCGTGACGGTCGCGGCAGCCGCTCGAGCCAACCGAAGCCACCCGGGAGGTCCGCGCCGCTCCGCCCGAGGTGGGCACTTGCTCGCGCCGGTGGTGTTGTGCAGGTAGATCTCGCGCTCGTAGGACCTCGGGTACACGCCGCCGTACGGCGGCGGCGGTGCGAAGCTCGACGCCTGTTGCGGTCATCGGGTCCCACTCGCAGAGCGAGATCGTGACCGGTATCGCGACGATGGACGCGCGGCGGTCCCCAGGCGCCCGTGCGCAGGCCCGGAGCCCGGTGCCGGCGTCCCCGTTGCCGGCGGCGGCGCTGGAGAAGAGCGGCGGGAGCAGACCGGCCGCCGGCCGTCTCGGTGGCGGTGCGGACCTCGACCCACCCGCTCACGCCGGTCGGTGCGTCGCCGGCAGCGGGACAGCACGCGGCCGCTGGCACCCGGGCACGTCGGAAGGCCGCCGCCGCCGCAGACGGCGGTCACCGGGTCGCGGTGTCGGCAGCGTTCAGGTCGGCGAAGGACCCGGCCAGACTGCTCGCAGCGGTGCGCACGTGGCGCGGACGGCGCAGTCTGCCGGCGACCGCCAGTGCCGCTGCTTCGGCGCCGTTCTGCAGCTCGCGCCGCTCGGCGTGGGTGAGCCCGACGTCGACGGTGAGGGCGCCATGCCGAGCAGCGACGCCCGCCGCCAGGAGGATGGTGACGATGCATGACGCACGCGCCGTCGTCGCGGCCACGCGGATCGCTAGCGCCGGACGGACGCACCGCGAGGCGGGCGTCAGCTGCATCGCATGGCTCCTATCCCCGTCATGGTGATGTCCGTGCCGACTGTGCTGGAGCCGATGAGGTCGGCGATCGCGCCGACCGGGGTGAGGAACTGCGAAGGGCTTGGACACGGTGACCGTGCGGTCGCCGTGCCCGCGGGGCAGGTCGGAGATGGCCGTCGGGCGGCGCCGGAGGGCGCCACGCGGCGGCGGCCATCGCTGACCGCGACCTGCGGCCGGGTCGGCTGCCGCAGCGCGGCCGGTCGGACGATTTCCCGGGCGGCCTCGGTGAGCATGATCTGCTGGTTGAGCATCCGGCCGAAGTCGACGATGCCGAAGACGATGAGCAGCAGGAGCGGCAGCACGAGCGCGAACTCCACCGCGGCTGCCCGCCCGTCGTCGCGACCGGGCTGCTCGGCTCACGGCCACGAGTCCGCGACACGATGTGAACAAGGCTTGACACTCGAGTCCCAAGGGCGCCGACGCCGGCCGCGATACGCGGCGATGAGCGCGGCCAGGAGCGCGTACTCGACTGCCGTCGCCCCGTCGTCCGATCATGCATGTGCGCCTCCAGCGACCAGGGCCGGGCGAGGAGGTCCTCGCCCGGCCGAGCGAGCTGGATCACGGCATGGCGGCGCTGACCGCGGTCGAAGGCGGCCAGCACGCTGCTCGCCCAGGACGGTGACGACGCCGATGATGACGGCGGCGATGAGGGCAACGAGCAGGCCGTACTCGACGGCGGTGGCGCCCTCGTCGGAGCGGAAGCGGGCGATCAGCTTGCGGGACATGGGGACTCCTCGGGGTCGGCGGACCGGCTGCTCCGGTCGGCGTCGGATCCGAGATTCCTCCGGCGCGCCTGCGGCGGCGAGAGGTGAACAGCCGCTAGTCGGTCAGCGCTCGACCGACCACGCCTCGTCCGTTCGGTCGATGGCGCGGCGCCCGTGGACGCGCATGACGAAGGCCCCCACCCGGACGGGTAGGGGCCTTCGTGGCGCGATGGTGCCCGGTACGGGCGGCCGGTGTCAGCCGGTGAACGGCTTGGCGCTCAGGACCTTCACGGGCACCTGCTTGCCCGTGGGCGCGGTGTACTGGGCGGTGTCGCCCTCGCGCTTGCCGAGGATCGCGGCGCCGAGCGGCGACTTCTCGCTGAAGACCTGCAGGTCGGTGCCGTCGCCGATCTCGCGGTTGCCGAGCAGGAACGTCATCTCGTCGCCGCCGACCTCGGCCACGACCACCATGCCGGGCTCGACCACGCCGTCGTCCGGGGGAGCGGCACCGACGACGGCGTGGCGCAACAGCTCCTCGAGCTGGCGCACGCGGCCCTCCATCTTGCCCTGCTCCTCCTTGGCGGCGTGGTACCCGCCGTTCTCCTTCAGGTCGCCCTCCTCGCGGGCCTCCTCGATGCGGCGGGAGATGTCCGCGCGCCGCGGTCCACGCAGGTCCTCGAGCTCGGCGCTGAGCCGGTCGAAGGCCTCCTGCGTCAGCCAGTTGGCGTTGGTGGTCTCGCTCATGGTCTCTCCTTGGGTGGACCCGCGCCGGTGCGGTCACCACAAGAGATGACCAGGCGAGGCGTCGGACCGGTGCCGGCGTGCTCGTCGGTGTCCCACGGATGGGACCCCGGGGCGCCGTTCGGAAGCGTTCAGCGTAACAAGGTGCCGACGTGCCGTCACTTCCTCAGCGGGGCCGTCGCCGCTCACGGGACCGAGCAGGACTCCACACCGCCGCTGACCGCGGGCTCGGACACGCGGACGGTGGCGGCCCGGCGGACGGTGCGCTCGCCCGGCTCGACCTCGACGGCGACGTCGACCTGGCCGACCACGGCGTACGAGGCGCTCAGGGCACGCACGGTGCAGGTGGCGGTGGTGCCCTCGTAGACGGTGACGTCGAAGGTGACCTCGACGGCGTCCTGCGGGTCGTCGGCGCCGGCGTCGAGCCGGAAGCCGACGTCGCTCCACCGCACGTCGCGGTTCGCGGCGCCGAGGCCCACCCAGACCAGCCAGCCGAGCGCCACGAGCGCGAGCACGCCGGTGAGCACGCGCGCGAGCGTGCGGTGCCACCCGGGACGCAGGTCGCCGTACCGCTCGGGAGGGCGGCCGACGGGGGCGTGGGTCACCGGGCTCCTCGCGGGGGGTCAGAATGGGACGTGACGACGATGGCTTCACCATGATGACCGACAGGAGACACCCGCAGTGACCGAGCCCCTGCGCCTGATGTGCGTGCACGCGCACCCCGACGACGAGTCCTCCAAGGGCGCGCCGGCGATGGTGAAGTACCTGGCCGAGGGCGTCGAGGTCATGGTCGTCACCTGCACGGGCGGCGAGCGCGGCGACATCCTCAACCCGCGCCTCAAGGACGACCCCGAGGTGCTGCGCGACATCAGCGAGGTGCGCCGGCGCGAGATGGCCGCGGCGATCGAGGTGCTCGGCGTCCAGCACCGCTGGCTCGGCTTCGTCGACTCCGGCCTGCCCGAGGGCGACCCGCTGCCGCCGCTGCCGGAGGGGTGCTTCGCGCTGGAGCCCCTGGCCGTGGCCACCGAGCCGCTCGTGCGCCTCGTGCGCGAGTTCCGCCCGCACGTGATGACCACGTACGACGAGAACGGCGGCTACCCCCACCCCGACCACATCATGTGCCACAAGGTGTCGCTGGCCGCGTTCGAGGCGGCGGGCGACCCGGAGCAGTACCCCGCGGCGGGCGAGCCGTGGCAGCCGAGCAAGCTCTACTACAACCAGACCTTCAGCCGGACCCGGGTGACCGCGTACCACGAGGCGCTGCTCGAGGGCGGCAAGGAGTCGCCGTACGCGGAGTGGCTGAAGAACTGGGAGGACCGCGAACCGCGTCCGGTGCACGCCCGGATCGAGTGCGCGGAGTACTTCCCGGTCCGCGACCAGGCGCTGATCGCCCACGCCACCCAGATCGACCCGGACGGGTCGTTCTTCGCCCTCGACCACCAGACCCAGAGCCGGGTCTGGCCGTGGGAGGAGTACGAGCTCGGGCGCACCCACCTCGACTGGCCGACCGAGGTCGAGGACGACCTGTTCGCTGGTATCCGCACGTCGGACGACGCGCCGTGATCGCTTCTCTGGCAGGCGTTCTCGCTGCCACCCCGATCCCCACCCCCACCACGCCCGAGGACCTCGACCCGACGACGGTCAGCCCCGGGCTGATCGGCTTCCTCGTCACGTTCGCGATCGCCGTGGCCACGGTGCTGCTGGTGCTCGACATGGTGCGGCGGATCCGCCGGCTGCGGTACCGCGAGCAGCAGGAGCTCGCCCGCCAGGAGCGCGAGACCGCCGGCCCCGGCGAGGACCCGCTGCCCTGAGGGCGGCGCCCGCCACCGCCGGCGGGCACGACGGTCGGGTGCGCGTCGACGCCGACTCTCGCCGGCCGCCGGACTAGGCGCGGTCGACCTCGTCGGCGTGGGCGGCCACCACCTGCGCCGCCTCCACGTGGTCGGCGTCGTCGTGGATCCGTCGGGCCAGCTCGTCGAGCACGGCTCCGGGCACCTCGACACCCGCCTCGCGCACGCCCTTGGCGAGCTCCTCGCGCACCGTCTCCTCGGTCGCGCCGTCCTGCCACGACACCACGCGGTCGACGACCGCCTGCAGCGTCTCGGCCGCGGGGTCCAGGTCCTTCTCGTCTGCTGCCATGCCACCACCCTGCGGGAGCGCGTCGCGCGGTGCCACCGCGACGCCACCTAGCGTGGAGCCATGGCGAACCGCCTCGAGCACGCGCTGAGCCCGTACCTCCAGCAGCACCGCGACAACCCGGTGGAGTGGTGGGAGTGGGGCGACGACGCGTTCGCCGACGCCGCGCGGCGCGACGTCCCGGTGCTGCTCTCGGTGGGCTACGCCGCGTGCCACTGGTGCCACGTGATGGCGCACGAGTCGTTCGAGGACGCCACCACCGCGCGGGAGATGAACGAGGGCTTCGTCTGCGTCAAGGTCGACCGCGAGGAGCGGCCGGACGTCGACGCCGTCTACATGGACGCGACCCAGGCGCTCACCGGCCAGGGCGGCTGGCCGATGACCGTCTTCCTCACCCCGGACGGCCGCCCGTTCTACGCGGGCACCTACTTCCCGCCGCAGCCGCTGCACGGCCGCCCGTCGTTCCGGCAGGTGCTCGCGGCGGTCGGCGAGGCCTGGCGCGACCGTCGCGACGAGGCGGTGCGCGCCGCCGGCAGCATCGCGGAGGCGCTCGCCGGCAGGAACCTGCCGCAGGGCTCGCCGCCGCCCGACCGCGACGACCTGTCCCGTGCCGTCCGCGCGCTCGCGGCGCAGGAGGACCGCGAGCACGGCGGCTTCGGCGGGGCGCCGAAGTTCCCGCCGTCGGCGGCGCTGGCGTGGTTGCTGCGGCACGGCGCCACCGACGCCGAGACCGCTTCGCAGGCAACGGCTCTCGCGTCCAGGACCCTGCGAGGCGATGGCCCGCTCCGGCACCTACGACCAGCTCGCCGGCGGCTTCGCCCGGTACGCGGTCGACGCCGGGTGGGTGGTGCCGCACTTCGAGAAGATGCTCTACGACAACGCCCAGCTCGCCCGCGTGTACCTGCACTGGTGGCGGCTCACCGGCTCGGCGACGGGGCGGCGGATCGCGCTCGAGACCTGCGACTGGATGGTCGCCGGGCTCGGCACGCCGCAGGGCGGCTTCGCCTCGGCGCTCGACGCCGACACCGAGGGCGTCGAGGGCTCCACCTACGTCTGGACGCCCGAGCAGCTGCGCGAGGTGCTCGGCGAGGACGACGGGCGCTGGGCCGCCGACCTGCTCGGCGTGGTGCCCGGCGGCACCTTCGAGCACGGCACCTCGACCCTGCAGCTCCTGCGCGACCCCTGGTCGGACGGGGAGGCGGACGGGGACGGCGACCGGTGGGAGTCCCTGCGCGCCCGGCTCCTCGCGGCGCGGGCGCGGCGGCCGCAGCCCGGTCGCGACGACAAGGTGGTGCTGGCCTGGAACGGGCTGGCGGTGGCGGCCCTGGCCGAGACCGGGGCGCTGCTCGACCGTCCCGACCTGGTGGAGGCGGCGCAGCGGTGCGCCGACCTGCTCGTCGCGGTGCACCTCGACGACCACGGCCGCTGGCACCGGGTCTCCCGCGACGGCACCTGCGGCGCGGCCGGTGCGGTGCTCGAGGACCTCGGCGACCTCGCGGAGGGGCTCTTCGTCCTGCGCGGGCGTCACCGGTGAGACCTCCTGGGCGACCGTCGCTCTCGGCGTGCTCGACCAGGTGCTCGACGAGTTCGCCGACGACGCGGGCGTCCTCCTCGACACCTCGCGGGCGGCCGTCGACCCCCGGCTCGGCCCGGTCGGACGCGCGGCCGACCCGACCGACAACGCCTACCCGAGCGGGACGTCCGCGGCGGCCGGCGCGCTCGTGACCGCCGCGGCGCTCACCGGCGAGACCCGTTGGCGCGCAGCGGCCGAGCGGGCCGTGGGCACCGCGGGCGCCGTCGGGAAGGCGGCGCCGCGGTTCGGCGGCTGGGGGCTGGCGGTGGCCGAGGCGCTGCTGGCCGGGCCGCTCGAGGTGGCCGTCGTGGGGGAGCGGCGACGACCCGGCGGCCGACGCGCTGCACGCGGCGGCGCTCGCCTCGCCGTCGCCGGGCGCTGGTCGTCGCGCGGGGCCGGCCGGGGGAGGACGGCCTGCCGCTGCTCGCCGACCGCCCGCTCGTGGACGGCACGTCCGCGGCCTACGTGTGCCGGGGCTTCGTGTGCGAGCGACCCACCACCGACGCCGTGGCACTGGCCGCGGCGCTGGGTGCGGACGCTCAGCCCAGTGCGGCGGGCGTGCCGGAGGAGTAGACCGCGTGCGAGATGGCGATGTAGTGCACGACGAACGCCGCCACCGTGAACGCGTGGAACACCTCGTGGAAGCCGAACCAGCGCGGTGACGGGTTGGGCCGCTTCAGCGCGTAGATGACGCCGCCCACCGTGTAGAGCACGCCGCCGACGACCACGAGCGTCAGCACGGCCACGCCGCCCTCGCGCAGGAAGTCGGGCAGGTAGAACACCGCGGCCCAGCCGAGCGCGATGTAGATCGGGGTGTAGAGCCAGCGCGGCGCGCCCACCCAGAACACCCGGAAGGCGATGCCGGCCAGGGCCCCGCCCCACACCAGCAGCAGCAGCACCCGGGCCTTGCCCTCGGGCAGCAGCAGCAGGGTCAGCGGCGTGTAGCTGCCGGCGATGATCAGGAAGATGTTCGAGTGGTCGAACCGCTTGAGCAGCACGGCGACCTTCGGCGACCAGTTGCCGCGGTGGTACACGGCGCTGGTGCCGAACAGCAGCGCCGCGGCGACGCCGAAGACGGCGCAGGCGATCCGGGTACGGGTGTCCGGCGCGAGGGCGACCAGGACGATCGACGCGGCCACCACGAGGGGGAACGACCCGGCGTGGATCCAGCCGCGCAGCCGCGGCTTCACCGCGTCGGCGACGTCGCGGACGGCCTCGCCGGCGCGCTCGACGATGCCGGCCGGCTGTGGGGTGTCGGTCATGACGCGAGCGTAACCTACGAAGGAGTAACTTACGAATCCGTAGGTAGAGGTCGTGAGGGGGATCACGGGGGGTCCCGTGCGCACCGCGTCCGGGACCGGTAGCGTGCGCACGGTGAGGTTGCCGCACCCGCTCTACCGGGCGTACGAGCGCCGGCTGGCCGGGCGGCTCGACCCGACCGCGATGCCGCGCCACGTGGGCATCATGCTCGACGGCAACCGCCGGTGGGCCAGGGCCGTCGGCGGCGACACCTCCCACGGCCACCAGGCGGGCGCGGACAAGATCTTCGAGTTCCTCGGCTGGTGCGAGGAGGTCGGCATCGAGGTCGTGACGCTGTGGATGCTCTCCCCGGAGAACCTCAACCGCCCCCGCGCCGAGCTCGACCCGCTGCTCGGCATCATCGAGGACGCCGTCCACCGGCTCGTCAGCGCCGGCCGGTGGAAGGTGCACCCGGTCGGTGCCCTCGACCTGCTCCCGGTCGAGATGGCGCAGCGGCTGAAGGAGGCCGAGGAGGCCACCCGCGAGGTGCCCGGCCTGCACGTCAACGTCGCGGTCGGGTACGGCGGCCGGCAGGAGATCAGCGACGCGGTCCGCGGGCTGCTGCTCGAGCACGCCGCCCGCGGGAGCACGCTCGAGGAGGTGGCCGAGCTCGTCGACGTCGAGAACATCGCGCAGCACCTGTACACCAAGGGCCAGCCCGACCCCGACCTGGTGATCCGCACCTCCGGCGAGCAGCGGCTGTCCGGCTTCCTGCTGTGGCAGAGCGCCCACTCCGAGTTCTACTTCTGCGAGGCGTTCTGGCCCGACTTCCGCCGGGTCGACTTCCTGCGCGCCCTGCGTGCGTACTCCGGTCGCGAGCGCCGCTTCGGCACCTGAGTGACGGCTGGGTGGCACCCCGGCGTGTTGCGGCGGCAGCGCGTCCGGCGGCCCGTAGCGTCGGTCCTGCGGGACGGTCAGGTGCCGGTCCGCTCGGGAGGCCCGACGGATGCTGCGGCTGCGCCTCGACCCTGCGGGTCGGGACCACGTCGCGGGGAGGGCGGCCCGGTCCGTCGTCCCGTTCCGGAGCGGCGTCCCGGCCCCTCGCCCGCGAGTGATCCGGGCGCGCACGCGCCCGGCAGGGAGCTGAAGTGGTCGCCCAGCGAACGAACGACACGGCCCGCCGCACCTTCGTCCTCGACACCTCCGTCCTGCTCTCCGACCCGCGGGCGATGCTCCGCTTCGCCGAGCACGAGGTCGTGCTGCCGGTGGTCGTCATCACCGAGCTGGAGGGCAAGCGGCACCACAGCGAGCTGGGGTACTTCGCCCGGCAGGCGCTGCGGCTCCTGGACGACCTGCGGGTCGAGCACGGCCGGCTCGACGCGCCCCTGCCGACGCCCGACGGCGGCACGCCTGCGGGTGGAGCTCAACCACACCGACCCGAACGCGCTCCCCGCCGGTTTCCGCCTGGGGGACAACGACACCCGGATCCTCGCCGTCGCCAAGAACCTCTCCGACGAGGGCCTGCTCGTCACCGTGGTCAGCAAGGACCTCCCGATGCGGGTGAAGGCGTCGGCGGTCGGGCTCGACGCCGAGGAGTACCGCGCCGAGCTGAGCGTCGACTCCGGCTGGACCGGCATGGCCGAGCTCGACGTCGACGAGCGAGGTGATGGCCCAGCTGTACGAGCACGAGCAGGTCGAGCTGGCCGAGGCGGCCGAGCTGCCCTGCCACACCGGCCTGGTGCTGCTCTCGTCGCGCGGCTCCGCCCTCGGGCGGGTGGGCGCCGACAAGCAGGTGCGGCTGGTCCGCGGCGACCGCGACCTGTTCGGGCTGCACGGTCGCAGCGCCGAGCAGCGGGTCGCGATCGACCTGCTGCTCGACAACGAGGTGGGGATCGTCTCCCTCGGCGGGCGCGCCGGGACGGGCAAGTCGGCCCTCGCCCTGTGCGCGGGGCTCGAGGCCGTGATGGAGCGCCGCCAGCACCGCAAGGTCGTGGTGTTCCGCCCGCTGTACGCGGTCGGCGGGCAGGACCTCGGGTACCTGCCCGGCTCGGAGAACGAGAAGATGGGCCCGTGGGCGCAGGCCGTCTTCGACACCCTCGGCGCGGTGGTCAGCCAGGAGGTGGTCGAGGAGGTGATGGACCGCGGCATGCTCGAGGTCCTGCCCCTCACCCACATCCGCGGCCGCAGCCTGCACGACGCGTACGTCGTGGTCGACGAGGCGCAGTCGCTGGAGCGCAACGTGCTGCTCACCGTGCTGTCGCGGATCGGCCAGAACTCGCGGGTCGTGCTCACCCACGACGTCGCCCAGCGCGACAACCTGCGGGTCGGCCGCCACGACGGCGTCGCCGCCGTGATCGAGGCGCTGAAGGGCCACCCGCTGTTCGCGCACGTGACGCTGACCCGCTCCGAGCGCTCCCCGGTGGCCGCCCTGGTCACCGAGATGCTGGAGAGCATCGCGCTGTGACGCCCGGCACAGGGGAGCACACGGTGAGGACGCGCTGAGCACGCCGTGAGCACGGCGAAGGTCACGGATTGGACACGGCCGGGGGCGTCGGTCATCGTGGTGAGCAGTCAGCACCCCTGAGCAGGCCCGAACCGGGGCCCGCGTGGACCAGCACACTGCACCTCCGCGACCCACCCGTCGCAGGTCCGTGGCGGGGTGGTCGCGCCTGTCGTGTGTGCCGCACGGGCAGATGGAAGGTCCTTCGTGCTCCACAAGCTCGTCCGGCGCCCGCTGTTCTCCGCAGGTGCCACCCTCGCCGTGCTCGGTGCCACCGGTGCCGCGTACCTCGCCACCGCCGACCAGACCGGTCCGGACGTGGCGCAGGCCGCGTACTCGGTCCCCGTGCCGCCCCTCACCTCCGAGCAGGTCGCCTCCGCGGACGCCCAGACCTCCGCCGACGCCGCCGACGCGGCGGCCGTCGAGGCCCTCGAGGAGCGCGCCGCCGCGGCGGACGCCGCCCAGGCGCTCGCCGCCGAGCAGGCCGCCGCCCAGGCCCGGGCCGAGCGCCGCCGCCAGGCCGCCCTCGAGCAGGCCTCCCGCGACGCGGTGCGCGACCCGCGCGGCGCCGCCCGGCTGCTCGTGGCCGACAAGGGCTGGAGCTCGGAGCAGTTCTCCTGCCTCGACAAGCTGTGGACCAAGGAGAGCAACTGGCGGGTCCACGCCGACAACCCCACCTCGAGCGCGTACGGCATCCCGCAGGCGCTGCCCGGCTCCAAGATGTCCTCGTTCGGCGACGACTGGAGGACCAACCCGGTGACCCAGATCAAGTGGGGCCTGAACTACATCGACGACCGCTACGGCACCCCGTGCTCCGCGTGGTCGCACAGCCGCAGCCACAACTGGTACTGAGCCGACCGGCCCGTGCTCACCTGGAGGGCGGGACCTCGATCGACATCACGCAGTTCTTCAGCCCCTTCGGGCGCACGTAGGTGAAGCCGAGCCGCTCGTAGAGCCGGCGGGTGCCGTTGTACAGGAACGACGACGACATCTTCTTCGTCTGGTGCGTCAGGTCGTGCGGGTAGGACTCGACCACCCCGCCGCCGGCCAGCGCGATGAGGTCGAGCGCGCCGCGGATCGCGATCTCGGTGACGCCACCGCGTCGGTACCGCTTGTCGACGAACACGCAGGTGATCCGGTAGTCGGGGTCGCGCTCCTTCTCGGCGTCGTACTGCTTGCGGTGGTGCAGGTTCGGCAGCTCGGCCGGCGTCCCGTACTCGGCCCACGCCACGGCCTCGTCGCCGTCCACCACCAGCGCCGCGTGCGCGACGGCGGTCTCGATCAGCCGGCGCTTCAGCTGCCGGTTGTCCTCCTCGCCCGGGACGCGGTCGTCCCCGCCGTGGTGGAACCAGGTGCACCAGCACCCGCCGAAGATGCCGTTGTGCCGGTCGACCATGGCCTCGAACGCCGGCCACGTCTCGGCCGTCAGCGGCCTGACCTCCAGCGTCGCGTCGGCGCCGTCCCTGTGCTCGTCCCCGTGGTCACGTGACGACCGTAGACCGACCGTCGGACGACCGGCGTCCGCTCAGGTGCTCCAGCCGCGCAGGAGCGCGAGGACGTCCTCGGCCGGGACCTCGCAGGGGCGCAGCACCGGTCCGTCGGCGGTGAACCAGACGTTCGCGCTCAGCCGGCCCGGGCCGCCCAGCTCGTCCGCCTCGACGAAGACGCTCCGACCGGCGGCGTGGTCGGTGCGCGACAGACCCCAGGTCCGGCCGCCGTGCCGCACCCGGGTCCACCCTGCGGGCACCCGCGCGACCAGGTCGCCCAGGTCGCCCGGGTCGCCGAGGTCCTCGCTCACCGTCCGGTCATCGCGTCGACGTCGAGGGCGGCGTCGAGCTGCTCCTCGGTGAGGTCGCCCCGCTCCACGTGGCCGAGCGCGATCGTCGCCTCCCGCACCGTCACGCCCTCCGCCACGGCGTGCTTGGCGATCTTCGCAGCCGCCTCGTACCCGATCAGCCGGTTGAGCGGCGTGACCACCGACGGCGAGGAGCCGGCGTAGCGCCGCATCCGCTCGGCGTCCGGCTCGAGCCCGTTGACGCACCGGTCGGCGAGCAGCCGGGAGGCGTTGGCCAGCAACGACACCGACTCCAGCAGGTTGCGCGCCATCACCGGCACCTGGACGTTGAGCTCGAACGCCCCGGAGGCGCCGGCCCACGCCACGGCGGCGTCGTTGCCCACGACCTGGCTGCACACCTGCAGCACCGCCTCGGGCACCACCGGGTTCACCTTGCCGGGCATGATCGAGGACCCGGGCTGCAGGTCCGGCAGCCGCACCTCGGCCAGACCGGCCGTCGGTCCGGAGCCCATCCACCGCAGGTCGTTGCAGATCTTCGTGAGCGAGACGGCGACGGTCCGCAGGGCGCCCGAGGCCTCGACGAGGGAGTCACGCGCGCCCTGCGCCTCGAAGTGGTCGCGGGCCTCGGTGACCGGCAACCCGGTGCGCTCGGCGAGCAGCTCGACGACGCGGGCCGCGAACCCGTCCGGGGTGTTGATGCCCGTCCCGACCGCCGTGCCGCCCAGCGGGACCTCGGCCAGGCGCGGCAGCACGGCCTCGAGCCGCTCGGTGCCGCGCCGCACCTGGGACGCGTACCCGCCGAGCTCCTGCCCGAGCGTGACGGGGGTGGCGTCCATCAGGTGGGTGCGACCCGCCTTCACCAGGTCGGCGGTCTGCACCGCCTTGGCCTCGAGGGTCTCGGCGAGGTGGCGCAGCGCGGGGAGCAGCGTGCCCACGACCTCCTGCGCGGCGGCGAGGTGGACGGCCGTCGGGAAGGTGTCGTTGCTCGACTGCGAGGCGTTCACCTCGTCGTTGGGGTGCACGTCGCGGCCGAGCCGGCGGCCGGCGAGGCGCGCCATCACCTCGTTGGCGTTCATGTTCGACGACGTGCCCGACCCGGTCTGGAACACGTCGACGGGGAACTGGTCGAGGTGCTCGCCCCGGGCCACCTCCTGGGCGGCGGCCTCGATCGCCCCCGCCACGTCGTCGTCGAGAACGCCGAGGTCGGCGTTCGCGCGGGCGGCCGCGGCCTTGACCTGGCCGATCGCCCGCAGCAGCGCCGGCGGCAGCGGGACGTCCGCTGATCGGGAAGTTGTCCACCGCCCGCTGGGTCTGCGCGCCGTACAGGGCGTCGGCCGGCACCCGCACCTCGCCCATCGTGTCGTGCTCGACCCGGAACTCCTCGTCGCCCATACCTGCAGGCTACGGACCCTCAGATGGACGGCGAGTCGATCTCGCCGATGACGTCGACGGGGGCCACCTTGCCGTCGGCGAGGTCGTAGACCGTGCCGACGATCGCGAGCCGGCCGCTCCGCACCGCGTCGGACACCAGCGTCGACCGGTCGTGCAGGAGCCGGACGGTCTGCCGGACGTGCTCGACGAGCACCGCGTGCGCGTCCGCCGCGCCCCGGGCGCGGGCCGCGACGATCGACGGCGTGACCTTCTCGACGATGTCGCGCAGGTAGCCGCCCGGCATCTGCCCGGAGTCCATCGCCTCCAGCGAGGCCCGCACGGCGCCGCACGCGTCGTGGCCGAGGACGACCACCAGCGGCACCTCGAGCTGGGCGAGGGCGAACTCGACGGAGCCCAGCACGCTGGTGTCGACGACGTGCCCGGCCGTGCGCACCACGAACAGGTCGCCGAGCCCGCGGTCGAAGACGATCTCGGCGGCCACCCGCGAGTCGCCGCAGCCGAACACCAGGGCGAACGGCCGCTGCGCGTCGGTGAGCTCGCTGCGCCGCTCGGCGCTCTGGCCGGGGTGGCGCAGGTCCTCGCGGACGAACCGGTCGTTGCCTGCCAGCATCTCCTGCCACGCCTCGGCGGGCGTGGACGGCCGGCGCTCGGTCTCGGTCACGCCCGCGATCCTGCCAGCGCACCGCGACCCGTGGCGTGGCAGGGTTGCCGGATGAGCACGGTGGACCGATGAGCACGGTGGACCGGTGAGCGCCGTGGAGCGGCGCGACGACGGGATGTTCGACTCCTTCGTCACCCAGGTGGTGCGGGCGGCGGTCGACGGCATCGGCCCGTTCAAGGGCGCCCGCGAGCTGGTCGACCCGCACCGGCGCAGGGGCCTGTCCACGTCCGCGGTGGTCGACCGGGTGGTGCGCACCCAGGTGACCCAGGCCGCGGCGCAGGGCGCGCTGTCCGGCCTCGGCGGGTTGGTGACGATGCTCGCCGGCCTGGCCCCGGCCACGGCGGCGTCGATGTTCGTCCAGGCCCGGCTCTCGGCGGCGATCGCCCACGCGCACGGCCACGACCTCGACGACCCGCTGGTCCGCGACCGGATCGGCCGGCTGGTGACGGGCTCCTCGGTGTCGACCGGCGTCCAGAAGGCCGGACGCGAGGCGGGGGAGCGGGCCGCGAAGGCGCTGGTGCCGCGGGTGCAGGCGAAGGCGGCGTCGCGGTCTGGCCGCGCGGACGGCGGCGGGCAAGGCGGGCGGACGGATCGCCACCCGGGTCGCAGGCACCTCCGCCGGCAAGGCGATCCCGGTGGTCGGTGCCGTCGTGGGCGGCGCGGTCGACCTCGCGATCACCCGCCGGGTGGCCGAGAAGGCGCGCCGGGAGTTCGGTCAGCCCCGCCACCCGGGGTAGTCCCGCTCACGCGTCGACGTCGGCCCGCCGCTGGATGGTCATGGCCACCGGCTTGGCGGTGGCGGCGAAGAAGTCCTCGCCCTTGTCGTCGACCACGACGAACGCCGGGAAGTCCACGACCTCGATCCGCCAGACCGCCTCCATGCCGAGCTCGGCGTACTCCAGCACCTCGACCTTCGTGATGCAGTCCTGCGCCAGCCGCGCGGCCGGCCCGCCGATCGACCCGAGGTAGAAGCCGCCGTGGGTGCGGCACGCGTCGGTGACCTGCTGCGAGCGGTTGCCCTTGGCCAGCATCACCAGCGAGCCGCCGGCGGCCTGGAACTGGTCGACGTAGGAGTCCATCCGGCCCGCGGTGGTCGGGCCGAACGAGCCGGACGCGTAGCCCTCGGGCGTCTTGGCCGGACCGGCGTAGTAGACGGCGTGGTCCTTGAGGTACTGCGGCATCTCCTCGCCGGCGTCGAGCCGCTCCTTGATCTTGGCGTGGGCGATGTCGCGGGCGACGACGAGCGGGCCGGACAGCGACAGGCGGGTCCGGACCGGGTGCCGCGACAGCTCGGCGCGGATCTCGTCCATCGGTCGGTTGAGGTCGATCCGGACCACGTCGTCGGGCGCGTCGAGGTGCTCGTCGGTGGTGTCGGGCAGGAACTGCGCGGGGTCTCGCTCGAGCTCCTCGAGGAACACGCCCTCGGCGGTGATCACGGCCCGGGCCTGGCGGTCGGCGGAGCACGACACCGCGATCGCGACCGGGCACGACGCGCCGTGCCGGGGGAGCCGCACCACGCGGACGTCGTGGCAGAAGTACTTGCCGCCGAACTGGGCGCCGATGCCCAGGTTCCGGGTCAGCTCCAGCACCTCGAGCTCGAGGTCGAGGTCGCGGAACGCGTGCCCGGACGGCGAGCCCGCGGTGGGCAGGGTGTCGAGGTACTTGGCCGAGGCGTACTTCGCGGTCTTCAGCGCGAACTCGGCGCTGGTGCCGCCCACGACGATCGCCAGGTGGTACGGCGGGCAGGCGGAGGTCCCGAGCGAGCGGAGCTTCTCGTCCAGGAAGGTCATCATCCGCTGCGGGTTCAGGACCGCCTTGGTCTCCTGGTAGAGGAACGACTTGTTCGCCGAGCCGCCGCCCTTGGCCATGAACAGCAGCTCGTACCGTGCCTCGTGCCCGGGTTTGGTGTCGGCGTACAGCTCGAGCTGGGCCGGCAGGTTGGAGCCGGTGTTCCGCTCGTCCCACATGGTCAGCGGCGCCAGCTGGGAGTACCGCAGGTTGAGCCGGGTGTAGGCGTCGAACACCCCGCGGGACAACGCCTCCTCGTCGGTGCCGTACGGGTCGCCGAGCGGGACGCAGCACCTGCCCGCCCCGCTTGCCCATGACGATCGCCGTCCCGGTGTCCTGGCACATCGGCAGCACCCCGGCGGCGGCGATGTTCGCGTTCTTCAGCAGGTCGAGCGCGACGAACTTGTCGTTGGCCGAGGCCTCCGGGTCGTCGATGATCCGCCGCAGCTGGGCCAGGTGAGCCGGGCGCAGGTAGTGCGCGATGTCGTGCATCGCCTCGTCGGCGAGCAGCCGCAGCGCCTCGCCGGACACCTCGAGGAAGGTGCGGCCGTCCGGGCCCTCGACGCCGCGGACGCCGTCGGTGGTGACCAGCCGGTACCGGGTGCCGTCCTCGCCGGTCGGCAGCATGTCGGTGTAGTCGAACTCGGGCACGGCGATCTCTCCTGCGGCGGGGGGACCTGACCCGTCCAGACTAGGCGAGCGGCATCAGCAGGCAGGTGCTGGTCGCGTGCGCGACCAGGCGGTCGCGGTGGTCGAGCAGCTGCGCCTGCCCGAGCGCGGTGCGCTGCCCTCGCGACAGCACGGTGCCGACCACGCGCAGCTCCTCCTGCCCGGCGCGCACGGGACGCAGGAAGGTGCTCGTGAGGTCGACGGTCGTGTAGCCGGTGCCCGCGGGCAGGGTCGAGTGCACGGCGCAGGCGGCGGCGGTGTCGAGCAGGGTGGAGATCACGCCGCCGTGCACGGTGCCGAGCGGGTTGAGGTGGAACTCGCTGGGGCGCAGCGCGAACACGACCCGGCCGACCTCCACCTCGACCGGTCGGACGTCGAGCGTGCGCATGATCGGCGGCTGCGGCAGGGTGCCGTCCCCGATCGCCTGCAGCATCTCCAGCCCGGACATCCGGCCCAGGGACGCCGCGCTCGCCGCCGGGTCCTCCCAGCTGTAGGTGCGCTCGCGCACGACGTCGGGACGGCTCTGGGTCTCGGTCACGGACCCAGCGTGGCGCCGCTTGCCTGGGTCTGTCAACCAGACCTAGCCTGGACGCATGAGTCCTGACCAGGCGGGTCCCGAGGTGCTGCGGTGGTCGACGGAGAACTGCTCGATCGGCCGTGCGCTCGACGTCGTGGGCGAGAAGTGGTCGTTCCTGGTGCTGCGCGAGCTCTTCCTCGGCGTGCGCCGGTTCGACGACCTGCGGGTGCGCACGGCGATCCCGCGCCAGGTGCTGAGCGACCGGCTGGCGCGGATGGTGCAGGAGGGGCTGCTGCGCCGCGAGCCCTACCGCGAGCCGGGCGCCCGGGTGCGGCACGAGTACCGGCTCACCGACAAGGGCCTCGACCTGTACCCGGTGCTGGTGGCCCTGCGCCGCTGGGGTGACACCTACGCCGCGGACGCCGACGGCCCGTCGGCGGTGTTCGTGCACCGCGAGTGCGACGAGCCGTTGGAAGTCGAGATGCGCTGTGCTGCAGGGCACCTGGTGCTACCGCGCCAGGTGGGCGGGCGGCCGGGGCCAGGCGCGCGGCGGCGCGAGACCGCCTAGGTCGACGTCAGCGACCGGCACTCACGCGCGCAGGGCGGCGTCGAGCTCGGGCAGCCACGGGCGGGTCGGCGCCCGCGCGCGACACCGTCACCGCCGCGACGGTGGCGGCCAGCTCGAGCACGTCGTTGGTGGTGGCCAGGTCGATCGCCTGCAGCCGGTCGCGCTGGTCGGCGCCGAGCAGGCCGAGACCGGAGAGCGCGTGCAGCAGGGCCGCGCTGAAGGAGTCGCCGGCGCCGACCGTGTCGGCCACCTCGGTGCTGCGTGAGGCCACCTCGACGGTGCCCGCGGCGGTGACCGCGAGCGCGCCCTCGGGGCCCTGGGTGATCACCACGAGCGCCGGGCCGCGGGCCTGCCAGCGGCGGGCGAGCTCGACCGGAGGGGTCCCGGGCGACAGCCAGTGCGCGTCCTCGTCGCTGAGCTTGACGACGTCGGCCCGGTCGACGAGCGCCTCGATCAGGGGTCGCACGACCTCGGGCGGGCCGAGCACGCCGGGACGCACGTTGGGGTCGTAGGAGACCGTCGCGGTCGCGCGCGCGCGGGTCACCAGGTCGAGCACGGTGGCGGCGTTCTCGGCGAGCACCGCGGCGAACGAGCCGGTGTGCAGCGCGACGCTGCCGGGTGCGGGCTCCGGCGCGGGCGAGGGCAGCGCGCAGTTGAGGTCGAAGTCGTAGGTGGCCGCACCGTCCGGGCCGATCGTGGCGACGGCGGTGGTGGTCGGCCCCTCGCCGAACGAGGCGGGGTCCACGACGACGTGCGAGGCGGCCAGGTGGTCGGCGACGGCCCGCCCGCGCTCGTCCTGCCCCAGCCGGGTGAGCAGCCGGGCGTCGTGACCGAGCCGTCCGAGCGCGAGCGCGACGTTCGCGGGGCTGCCGCCCGGGTGCTCGGCGATGCCGCCGTCACTGGCGACCACGACGTCGACCAGGGCCTCGCCGACGACGGTGATCGTGCTCGGGCTCATCGGGCTCACGGCGGCAGGGTATCGACGCCGGCCTGAGAGGATGAGGGGGTGAGCCAGGAGACCGTCGATCGCAGCCCCGAGGCGTCTGCACCGCCCGCGCGCTCGCGCGGCCGGCAGACCGCGCTCGACATGGTGCGCTCGCTCGCCGTCATCGGCGCGATGGTCGCGGTGATCTACGTGCTCGTGCCGCGGCCGGACGACGTGGAGCCGCCGCCGGTCGACCTCGCGGGCGCGGTCGAGGTCGCGCGGTTCGCGGGCGACGTGCCCGTGGTGGTGCCCGACCTCGGGGCGGACTGGGAGGTCACCAGCGCCCGCCGCGACCGTCCCGGCGACGCCGAGCCGGCCACCTGGCACCTCGGCTACCTCACCCCGTCCGGCGGGTACGCGGGCCTGGAGGTGGCCGAGGACGTCACCGCCACGTGGCTGACCCGGGTGACCAGCGACGGCACCGACGCCGGCGTGCAGGACGTCGACGGCACGCCGTGGACCGCCTACGAGTCGGCCGACCCGCGGCGCACCAGCCTGGTGCTGGAGGACGGCTCGCGGACCACCGTGGTCACCGGCTCGGCGGTGCTCGACGAGCTGGTGGAACTGGCGAGGGCGTCCGCGGCGGCCGGAGACGGCCCGTGAGCGTGACGGTCGACGACGTCCGTCGCGTCCACGCCCGGATCGCGCCGCACGTGCTGCGGACCCCGGTGCTGCACCCGGAGGCGCTCGCGGCGGCGGTGGGACGTCCGACGGCGGTCAAGCTCGAGGTGCTGCAGCACAGCGGCTCGTTCAAGGCCCGTGGCGCCTTCGCCCGGATGCTCTCGCTCGACGCCGGGGCCCGCGCGGCCGGCGTGGTCGCGGTGTCGGGCGGCAACCACGCGCTCGCGGTGGCGCACGCGGCCAAGTCGCTCGGCGTCCGCGCCACGGTGGTGCTGCCCACCGCCGCGCCGAGGGCGACCTTCGCCCGCTGCCGCGCCGACGGCGCCGAGGTGGTGGAGGTCGCCACGATCGGCGACGGCTTCGCCGAGGCCGAGCGCCGGGCCGCGCTCGGCGTCACCTTCGTGCACCCCTTCGACGACGCCGAGGTGGTCGCCGGCCAGGGGACGGTGGCGCTGGAGCTGCTCGAGCAGCTCGACGAGCAGTCGGCCGACGTGACCGACGTCGTGGTCTCCGTCGGTGGCGGCGGGCTGCTCACCGGCACCGGCGTCGTGCTCGACGCCCTGCGGCCGGGCACCCGGTTGTGGGGGGTCGAGACCGTCGGCGCCGAGGCGATGACGCGGGCCCTGGCCGCCGGCGAGCCGGTCGACGTCGCGATCACCTCGATCGCCTCGACCCTCGGCGCCCCGCGGGTCAGCCGGCTCACCCTCGACGGCGCGCGCCGCTACTGCGAGGAGGTGCTGCTCGTCCCGGACGCCGAGGCGGTCGCCGCCATCGGCGAGCTGGCCGACACCCTGCACCTGGTGACCGAGCCGGCCGCCGCCTGCACCCTGGTGGCCGCGCGCCGGATCGCGTCGCGGCTGGACCCGCGAGCCCGGTTCGCGCTCGTGCTGTGCGGCGGCAACGTCACCCTCGACGACGTGCAGGCCTGGCGCACCCGCTTCGCCTGACTCTCACTCCTGGTCGGTCTCGTCGTCCTCGACGTCGGTGCCGGTCGTCGGCGCCGGTGTCGGTGCCGCGCGCTGAGGCGAGGCGCTCGCGGGCGCCGTCGAGCCACTGCTGGCAGCGGTCGGCCAGCGCCTCGCCGCGCTCCCAGAGCGCGAGCGACTCCTCGAGCGGCACACCCCCGGACTCCAGCCGCTGCACCACCTGCAGCAGCTCGTCGCGGGCCTGCTCGTAGCCGAGGGTCGAGGGGTCGGTGGTCACGACGGCGAGCCTAGGCCTCGTGACCGGCGGAGGCGGCCGTGACCGCCGCGTCGACCTCGCCCCGGGCCAGGCGCACCCTCAGGGTGTCGCCGGCGGCGACCTCGGCCGGGTCGCGCAGCACGCGGCCGTCGGCGTCCTGCACCACCGCGTAACCCCGCTCCAGCGTCGCGAGCGGGGACAGCCCGCGCACCTGGGTGCGCAGGTGCGCCACCTGGTCGGCGGCCCGGTCGAGCCGGCCGCTGACGGCCCGGTGCGCGCGGCCGCGGGCGTCGTCGAGCTGGCGGCCGAGCGCGTCGACGAGGCCCTCGGGGTCGGCCAGGACCGGGCGGTCGCGGAGCGTGTCGAGCCGGTGCTGCTCGACGTCGAGGCGCCCGGAGACGATGCGCCACAACCGTTCTCGCGCTGCGCCGACCGCGGCGAGCTCGTGCCGCACGTCCGGGACGATCCGGCGCGCGGCGTCGGTGGGGGTGGAGGCGCGGACGTCGGCGACGAGGTCGAGCAGCGGGGAGTCCTCCTCGTGGCCGATGGCGCTGACCACGGGGGTGCGGCACGCGGCCACGGCGCGGACGAGGGCCTCGTTGCTGAACGGCAGCAGGTCCTCCAGCGAGCCGCCGCCGCGGGCGACCACCACGACCTCGACCTCGGGACGGGCGTCGAGCTCGGCGACGGCCTCGATCACCTGGGTGACCGCCGACCCGCCCTGCACGGCGACCCGCCGGATCTCGAACCGCGTGGCCGGCCAGCGCGCCTGGCTGTTGACGACGACGTCGTGCTCGGCGGCGCTGTCGCGGCCGCAGACCAGGCCGACGACGGCGGGCGCGAACGGCAGCGGCTTCTTGCGGTCGAGCGCGAACACCCCCTCGGACGCCAGCAGCCGCCGCAGGTGCTCGACCTGCGCCAGCAGCTCGCCCACCCCGACCGGGCGGACGTCGTGCACCTGGAACGACAGGCGGCCGCGCTTCTCCCAGTAGTCCGGGGTGGCGCGCACGACGACCCGGGCGCCCTCGACCACGGGGGACACCGCGGCGTCGAGCACCCGGGCCGACACGGTCATCGACAGGGACATGTCGACGGCGGTGTCGCGCAGGGTGAGGAAGCAGACGCTGGACCCGCCGCGGCGGGTGATCTCGACCACCTGGCCGTCGACCCACACCGACGGCATCTTCGAGATGTAGCCGGCCACCTTCGAGGACAGCAACCGCACCGGCCAGGGCTGCTCCGGCGTGGTCTCGCCGGCGGTGGGGGGCGGACGTCGCCGTGCGTCCGGACCGGCCGGCGGTGGGGTGCTCACTCGCGCGACCTTACGATGGAGGGGTGACCGAACCCGGCCAAGAAGGTCCTGCTCGCAGCGCCCCGCGGCTACTGCGCCGGCGTCGACCGCGCGGTGATCGCCGTCGAGAAGGCGCTGGAGCACTACGGGGCGCCGGTCTACGTGCGCAAGGAGATCGTCCACAACAAGCACGTGGTGGCGACCCTGCAGGAGCGCGGCGCGGTGTTCGTCGACGAGACCGACGACGTGCCCGAGGGCCAGCTGGTGATCTTCTCGGCGCACGGGGTCTCGCCCGCGGTGCACGCCCAGGCGGCGGCGCGGCAGCTGAAGACGATCGACGCCACCTGCCCGCTGGTCACCAAGGTGCACAAGGAGGCCGTCCGGTTCGCCTCCTCCGACTACGACATCCTGCTGATCGGCCACGCGGGCCACGAGGAGGTCGAGGGCACGGCGGGCGAGGCGCCCGACCACGTGCAGCTCGTCGACGGCCCGGACGCGGTCGACGCGGTGACGGTGCGCGACCCCGACAAGGTGGTCTGGCTCTCCCAGACCACGCTCAGCGTCGACGAGACGATGGAGACCGTGCGCCGGCTGCGCGAGCGGTTCCCGTCGCTGCAGGACCCTCCGAGCGACGACATCTGCTACGCCACGCAGAACCGCCAGGTGGCGGTGAAGAAGATCGCGCCGCAGGCCGACCTGGTCATCGTCGTGGGCTCGGCGAACTCGTCGAACTCGGTGCGGCTGGTGGAGGTCGCGCTCGAGCACGGGGCGGCCGCCTCGTACCGGGTCGACCGGGCGACCGAGATCGACGAGGCGTGGCTGGACGGCGTGACGAGCGTCGGCGTCACCTCGGGTGCGTCGGTGCCGGAGATCCTGGTGCAGGACGTGCTGCGCTGGCTGGCCGACCGCGGCTACGGGGACGTGCAGGAGGTGCGCACCGCGGAGGAGGACCTGCTGTTCTCGCTGCCGCGCGAGCTGCACCGCGACATCAAGGCGCGCGCGAAGGCCTGATCGACCGTCGGGTCGGGACGGTCAGGTCGAGCCTCACCCGTTGTCGTCGCCTGCGGCTCGCAGCAGCGGGCGGACGCTGGACCGCAGCTCGACCACCTCGGGCAGCGGGTCGTCGGTGATGTCGAGCTCGTGCAGCCGCCGGGCGGAGACCATGACGCGGCGCTCCAGCGTCCCGACCATGCCGTTGTAGTCCTCCACCGCGCGGTGCAGGCTGCGGCCGAGCCGGCCGACCGACGACCCCAGGCCGGCGAGCCGCTGGTGCAGCTCGCGGCCGAGCTCGAACACCTCGCGGGCGCTGCCGGACAACGCCTCCTGCTGCCACGTCATCGCCACCGTGCGCAGCAGGGCGAGCAACGTGGTGGGGGTGGCGAGCACGACGTGCCGCGACATCGCGTGCTCGAGCAGCGCGGGGTCGGCCTCGCAGGCGGCCTGCAGGAACGCCTCGCCCGGTACGAAGCAGACCACCATCTCCGGGGTGGGCTCGAAGGCGGCCCAGTAGCGCTTGGCCGCGAGCGCGTCGACGTGCCCGCGCAGCGCCCGGGCGTGCTCGACGGCGGCCCGGGCCCGGCGCTCGGCCGACCGGGCCGGCGGCTCGTCGGGGTGGGCGTCCTGCGCGGCCTCGAGGAACGCCGCGAGCGGCGCCTTGGCGTCGATGACGACGTGCTTGCCGCCGGGCAGCAGCACCACGGCGTCGGGCCGGACGGTGCGGCCGTCGGGGTCGGTGGCCACCACCTGCAGGTCGAAGTCGACCCGCTGCAGCATGCCCGCGTGCTCGACCACCCGCCGCAGCTGCACCTCGCCCCACGCCCCGCGGACGGTGGGGGAGCGCAGCGCGCCGGCCAGCGCCGCCGTCTGGGAGCGCAGCGCGGCGCCGTCGGTGCGCACGGCGGTGAGCTGGGCGTCGAGCCGGCCCCACTGCTCGGCCCGCTCGCGCTCGAGCTGCCCGACCTGGCGCTCGACGCGGGCGAGGCTGGAGCTCAACGGCGCCAGCGCCATCGCGAGGTCGGTGCCCTCCTCGAGGTCGTCCTCCAGCCGCTCCAACCGCGACGCCAGCAGGTCGCGCTCCGCGGTGACCACCGCCGAGCGGCCCGCCGCCGCGGCGCGGTGCAGCAGCGCGCCGACGACGGCACCCACGACGAGGCCGAGCAGCACGCCGACGAGCACGGCGACCAGCGGTGTCTCCATGTCGTCCACTGTCGCAGCCGGTACCGACAGAACCGCGCAGGCAGACGCCTCCCGCGTCACGGGGGGTGGGCGCTCAGAACGGGGGTGGTGGTTCGGGTTCGTCGTCGGGTGGTGGTTCGGGTCGTGGCGGCGGTTGTTCGGGCGGGCCGTAGGTGGCTGGTTCGGTGGTGTAGGTGCGGCCGAGGGGGCTGGTCCAGGTCAGGGTGCCGTCGGGGTGCAGGTGGGAGCGCCACCGGTCGCGGGTCTTGCGTTGGTGGTGGTGGCGGTGGAGCGGGACGAGGTTGCCGGGGGTGGTGGGTCCGCCTGTCGGCCAGGGGATGACGTGGTCCAGGTCGCAGCGCCAGGCGTCCAGGGTGCAGCCGACGCCGCGGCAGACGCCGTCGCGGACGCGGACGTCGTCGGCGACCGAGGCCGGTGGGCGGTACCGGCGGGGGTCCAGGGTGATGGCGCGGCGGGTGAGGGGGTCGGTGACCAGGCGCCGCCAGATGGACCCGGCGGCGGTGGCGAGCTCGCGGGCGTGGGCAGCGGTGACGGCTCCGGCGCCGCGGACGGTGCCGAGGTCGTCGTCGACGCCGAGCAGGGTGCTGAGCGGCATCGTCAGGTGCACGGTCGCCGGAGGCAGCTGACCGAGGACGGGCAGGTCGCACGCCCCCACCGGCAATGCCGGTCGGCCCCGCTCGTCCTGCTCGTCCTGCTCGCCGCGCTCGGTGGCCCGGTCCGGTGCTGAGGCGGCGGGCTCCTGGACCGGTGCGGGTGCGACGACCTGGCCGAACAGGATGAGGTCGAGGATCACGTCGGCGCGCAGCTGGGCCAGCGTCCGCTCGTCCTGGTGCCGTCGTGGCCGGCTGGTGCGTCGGGGGTGAGGGGTGTGCCGTGGCCGGCGGCTTTGAGGGCGCGGGCGATCCGATCGGCCCGGTCGTAGGCGGCGGTGCAGCGGCCGGCGTCACCGGTGACGGTCAGGTGGGCGGTGCCGTCCGGGACCCCGCGGACCCAGGCGGTGCGGTCGCGCAGACCCCGGGTACGGGCGCGTTCGCCGGCGTCGGGGTCGTGGCGCTTGATCTGGGTGGTGAGCCGGTCGCGGACCTGGGCCGGTGAGGCCGGGGTGCCGTCGCGGCGGTCGGCCAGCACCGCGGCATGCACCTCGGGCAGGTCCTCGGTCTCGATGCCGGTGGTGGCCTCGTGCACGGTGATCGCGCGGAACAGGCTCACCCCGCGGGTCCGCATCGCCGCCAGCAGCGGCTCGGCCCGGTCCGGGTCCGCGGTGGCCAGGGCGACCCGGCGTCCGACCTCGCGTTCGCCCAGGCCGGTGGCCGCGGCGATCTCCGAGACCGCGGTGTCGGCCAGCTCGGCCCGGGCCGCGGCGCCGATCCTCGCGGCGGCGTACCGGTCGTCCTCCTCGTCCAGGACCTCCACCATCCGCCGGGTCGCCGCCAGCGCGACGGAGTCGGCCCAGGCCTTGACCTGCTCGGCGGCCTCGATCACCGCCAGCGCCTCGTCACCGGTGGCCAGATCGCACGCCCGGGCGTCGGGCCACCGCCGCGCCCGCACCGCACGCTCCCGCTCCGCCCGACGCAGCCGCCGCAACGAGGCAGCGACAGGGGCGGGCACGCCACCGACCTCACCCGTCGGGACGCCCCCGACCACCTCCGCCGCCATGACACCCATTCCAGCAGAGCCCACTGACAACCGGTCTCGAACACTTGTATGTCATCGCTCAGCGTCCCAGCCGACGTCCGATCCAAGAGAGGGCGGCAGTACGTCGACGGGCGCGGCGCTCTCGGTGCAGGTTCTCCAGCAGTTCGAGACCGCCGAGGTGGCTGACCCGGTTGCCGATGTCTACGGCCTCGCCGTCAGTCAGCATGAGCGAGATGGACTGGGAGCTGTCGTGGAAGGTCGCCACGCCTCGCCTCGAACGAGTTTTCTACGATCGTCACCAGCCCAGCCTGGCCCAGCGGTGCGCCGGGCGGAGCCGACCGGGCAGGATCGGTGCGTGACGGAACCGGCGCGGAACAGGTGGTTGGCGGAGACGGGCGGGACCAGGGGACCGGAGTACGCGGCGCGGTTCGCGCAGCTGGCCGCGAGCGGGCGGGACGTCCACGGGGAGGCCGACTTCTGCGACGGGCTGCTCGCGCCGGGGTCGCGCGTGGTCGACGGCGGTTGCGGCACAGGGCGTGTGGGTATCGAGCTGGCACGGCGGGGACACCACGTGGTGGGCGTCGACGTCGACGCCTCGATGCTCGCCGAGGCCCGCGCGGCAGCGCCGGGCACCACCTGGATCGAGGCGGATCTGCTCGAGCTCACCGCGGAGCAGGTGGGGGCGCCGGTCGACCTCGTCGTCCTGGCCGGCAACGTCGTGGTCTACCTGACGCCCGGCACCGAGCCCGACCTGGCGCCGCACCTCGCCGGCTGGCTCGCCCCTGGCGGTCTGCTCGTCGCGGGCTTCGCCGCGGACCGGCACGTCAGCGCGCGGGACTGGGACGGCTGGTGCGACGCCGCCGGTCTCGAGCACGTCGCGAGCCACGCCGGCTGGGACGGCGCACCGCTCGGCGCGGGGGACGACCCGCAGTACCTGGTCAGCGTCCACCGGAAGAGGTCCTGAGCCCGATGTCGAGAACGCGCCTGCTGCTCCGCTCCACGGGTGCAACGACCGAGAACCACCGACGAAGGAGACCGTGATGCCGAAGTTCCTGCTCCTCAAGCACTACCGCGGCGGCCCCGAGCTGCCCACGCCCGTCCCGCCGATGCCCCAGTGGGACCCCAAGGACATCGAGGCGCACATGGCCTTCCTCGGCGAGGTGAACACGATGCTCGAGGAGTCCGGCGAGCTCGTCGACGCCCAGGCCCTGACGTTCGACCGCGTGTGGGTCCGCTACGGCGGGCCGGGGGCCGACCCGGTGCTGTCCGACGGCCCGCACCCGGAGACCGCCGACCTCGTGGCCGGCTGGTACATGGTCGACGTCGTGTCGAGGGAGCGCGCGATCGAGATCGCCGCGCACGTCTCGTCCGAGCCCGGCCCGGGCGGGAAGCCGCTCTACGAGTGGATCGACGTCCGCCAGGTGATGGAGGACGACGGCACCCTGCCCGAGGGCTGGTGACCGACGGCGTGACCCCCAGCACGACCGGGGTGGACGAGGGCCTCCTGCGGGCCCTCGTCCCCCAGGTGCTGGCCACCCTCGTGCGCCGCGGCGAGGAGTTCGCCGCGGCGGAGGACGCCCTGCAGGAGGCCCTGATCGAGGCCCTGCGGGTGTGGCCGGAGAGCACGCCCGCCAACCCGCGCGGCTGGCTGCTCGCCGTCGCGCGCCGGCGCCTCGTCGACGCCCGCCGCAGCGAGACGGCGCGGCGGCGGCGCGAGGTGGCCGTGCACGACGAGCCGGCAGCCGGACCGACCGAGCAGTCGGACGACACGCTCCTGCTGCTGTTCCTCTGCGCGCACCCGGGTCTCACGCCCGCATCGGCCGTCGCTCTCACCCTGCGCGCGGTCGGCGGTCTCACCACCCGCGAGATCGCCGACGCGTTCATGGTGCCCGAGGCGACGATGGCCCAGCGCATCAGCAGGGCCAAGAAGACGTTGCAGGACAGGCGTTTCGACGAGCCCGCCGACATGGCGGTCGTCCTGCGCGTGCTCTACCTGATCTACACGGCCGGTCACTCCGGACGGGTCGACCTCGCTGCCGAGGCGATCCGGCTGGCCCGCCAGCTCGCGGTGGAGAGCCGCGAGCCGGAGGTGCGCGGGCTGCTCGCGCTGATGCTGCTGCACCACGCCCGGCTGCCCGGCCGCACCGACGCGGCGGGCCGGCTCGTCCCGCTCGACGAGCAGGACCGCGCCCTCTGGGACCGCGCCGAGATCGCCGAGGGCGTGGTGGTGCTGCAGGGCGCGCTGGCCGAGGACCGGCGCGGTCCGTACCAGCTGCAGGCGGCGATCGCCGCGCTGCACGACGACGCCGCCACCGCGCAGGAGACCGACTGGGCGCAGGTGCTGGAGTGGTACGACGAGCTGCTCGCCCTGCGCGAGGACCCGGCCGCGGCCCTGAGCCGGGCGGTGGCGGTCGGGCACGTCCACGGGCCGGCGGCCGGGCTGGTCGAGGTGGACCGGCTCGTCCCCGTCCTCGGCGAGCGGCACCGCGTGCTGGCCGTGCGGGCCTACCTGCACGAGCTCGACGGCGCCCTGCCGGAGGCCGCGAGGCTCTACGCGGCGGCGGCCGAGGTGTCGACCAGCACGACCGAGCGCGACCACCTCGTGCGCCGTGCGGCGCTCGCGCGCAGCGGCGGGTCGGGGCGAGGTCGCGGCGACCGCCGGTAGGCTCCTGTCCCCGTGGCCCTCACCATCGGCATCGCCGGACTGCCCAACGTCGGCAAGTCCACCCTCTTCAACGCCCTGACGCGCAACGACGTGCTCGCCGCGAACTACCCGTTCGCCACGATCGAGCCCAACGTCGGCGTCGTCCCGCTGCCCGACCCGCGCCTCGACGTGCTGGCGAAGATCCACGGCAGCGCCAAGATCCTGCCCGCGCCGGTGTCGTTCGTCGACATCGCCGGGATCGTCAAGGGCGCGAGCGAGGGCGAGGGGCTGGGCAACAAGTTCCTCGCCAACATCCGCGAGGCCGACGCGATCTGCCAGGTCATCCGCGCCTTCGCCGACCCCGACGTCGTGCACGTCGACGGCCGGGTCGACCCCGCCTCCGACATCGAGACGGTCAACACCGAGCTGATCCTCGCCGACCTGCAGACCCTCGAGCGCGCGGTCCCGCGGCTGGAGAAGGAGGTCAAGGGCAAGCGTGCCGACAAGGCGGTGCTGGACGCCGCCCTCGCCGCGCAGGCGCTGCTGGAGCAGGGCACCACCCTGTTCGCCGGCGCCGCGAAGGCCGGGATCGACACCACCGCAGCTGCGCGAGCTCGGCCTGATGACCGGCAAGCCGTTCATCTACGTCTTCAACGTCGACGAGGAGGGCCTCACCGACGACGCCCTCAAGGACCGGCTGCGCGCGCTCGTCGCCCCGGCCGACGCGATCTTCCTCGACGCCAAGATCGAGGCCGACCTCACCGAGCTCGAGCCGGACGACGCCGCCGAGCTGCTCGCCTCCTTCGGCGCCACCGAGTCCGGCCTCGACCAGCTCGCCCGGGTCGGTTTCCACACCCTCGGCCTGCAGACGTACCTGACCGCAGGCCCCAAGGAGTCGCGGGCGTGGACGATCGGCAAGGGCTGGACCGCCCCGATGGCCGCCGGCGTCATCCACACCGACTTCCAGCGCGGCTTCATCAAGGCCGAGGTGATCTCCTTCGACGACCTGGTCGAGGCCGGCTCGATGGCCGAGGCGAAGTCGAAGGGCAAGGTCCGGATCGAGGGCAAGGACTACGTCATGGCCGACGGCGACGTCGTGGAGTTCCGCTTCAACGTCTGACCGACGGCCGCCCTCCCGGGCGCCGGGCACACGCGCACGGCCGAGCACTGGAGCACTGGGTGGCACTCCCGAGATCCCCGCTCGTCGTGCTCGTCCCCGGCCTCGGCCTCGACGGCCGGGAGTGGGCCGCCGTGCGTGCACTGCTGCCGTCCAGCAGCGTCGTGGTGACCCTGCCCGCGCTCGGGCGGGCCGCGCGCCGCGGGACCGCCCTGGACGCCTCGCGGCAGGCCGAGCGGGTGCTCGCCCTGGTGCCGACCGGCCGCGAGGTGGTGCTCGTCGGGCACTCCGCCGGGTGCCCGGTGGCGGTGGAGGTCGCCGCGTCGCGGGCCGGCGTGCTGGGGCTCGTCCTGGTGGGGCCCGTCACCGACCCCCGGGCGGCGACCTGGCCGCGGATGCTGGGCCAGTGGGCACGGACGGCCCTGCACGAGACGGCCCGCGAGGTGCCGGTCCTCGGCCCGCAGTACGCCCGTACCGGGCTCGCCAGCATGCTCCGGGGCATGGACGCCGTGCGCGCCTACCGCACCGACAGCACCGTGCACGTGCTGCCCCTCCCCGTCGAGGTCGTGCGTGGCGAGCGCGACCGGATCGCTCCGGCCGACTGGTGCGCCACCCTCGCGGGCGAGCACGTCACCGAGGTCGCCGGCGCCGCCCACATGGTGCCGATCACGCACCCCCGAGCCGTCGCGGAAGCGGTCGGACGGGTCCTGGTGCGCGCCGCTGCCTGCGGACCCGGAGCGGGCTGACCGGATCAGGCCGGCACGTGCGCGACCGCGAAGACCCGGCGGAACGGCAGGACGACGCTGGAGTCGACCCCGACCACCCGGGCCGCCGGCCACCGGTCGGCCAGCAGGTCGGTGAGGTTGCCGGGTCCGCAGCCGAGGTCCACGACGAGGCCGGGCGAGGAGGCGTCGACCCGCGCCACGAGGTCGAGGAACGGGCGGCCGCGCTCGTCGGCCCAGGTGAGGTAGCGGTCGGGGTCCCAGGTGTGCGGCACGCGGCCCTCCGGAAGGCGAGATGTCTCGACGTCAAGATACCTGCGCCTGCTCAGGCGGAGAGGTCCGCGAGAGGTCTTCCGGTCACGGTGAGGTCACGCCGCAAGATCGCCCGGACACCGGTGGGACACCTGTCGGTCTCATCTCGATAACAGGCGGTCAGTCGTCCTTGCGACCCCTGCCACCACTGGTGTTCGGTGACACCCGACCTAGGCAGGTCTCGCGTGCCGTCCCGATCAGGGACGGGACGACGTCCGCGCCGGTACACACCGGACCGGGCACCTTGCCCCCACCCGAGGAGGAACCCCACCTTGAGCACCACGCACAAGGGCGCCAAGATCCTGGCGCTGATGGCCGGCGGCTCGATCGTCCTGGCCGCCTGCAGCACCGGCGGCGACGCAGGCGACGACCCGACGTCGTCGGCGCCGGAGGCGCAGACCAAGGACATCACCATCACGGTGGCGCACGAGCAGGAGTTCAACGCCTACAACAACAACACCAGCACGGACAACGCGGTGAAGAACACCGTGGTGCTGAACCAGGTGCAGACCGGCTTCTGGGAGTACGGCGAGGACGGCACCGTCGTTCCGACCGAGGAGTTCGGCACGTACGAGAAGACCAGCGACGACCCGCTGACCGTCGACTACAAGATCAACCCGGACGCCGCGTGGTCCGACGGCGAGCCGATCGACTGCGACGACATCATGCTGATGTGGGCCTCGTACTCGGGCAACTACGACGTCGGCGAAGGCGACGCCGCGACCATCATGTTCGACGCCGCCGGCACCGCGGGCTTCGACCTGATGGAGAAGCCGACCTGCGCCGACGGCGACAAGGACTTCACGATCGTCTACACCGACAGCTACTCCGACTGGATCGCCGGCGTCTCCGGCATCCTCCCGGCGCACATCGCCGAGCAGAAGTCGGGCGTCGAGGACATCGTCGCCGCCGTCGAGGCCGACGACACCGCCTCGCTGCAGAAGGTCGCCGACTTCTGGAACTCCGGGTGGCGCTTCAACCCGGGCGAGATCGACGCCGAGATCACCCCGTCCTCCGGGCCGTACAAGCTCGGCGCGTGGGAGCCGGGTCAGTCGATCACCCTCGAGGCGAACGAGGAGTACTGGGGCACCCCGGCCGTCGCCAAGACGATCGTGGTCCGCTTCATCGACCAGGAGTCGCAGGCGCAGGCCCTGCAGAACGGCGACATCCAGATCGCCGAGCCGCAGCCGAACCCGGACGTGATCTCCCAGCTCGAGGCCGTCGGTGACCAGATCACCGTCAACCAGGGCGACGAGTTCACCTACGAGCACCTCGACTTCAACTTCGCCGGTGCGATGGCCGACGCGAACCTGCGCAAGGCGTTCGCCCTGTGCGTGCCGCGTGACCAGATCGTCGAGAACCTCGTCAAGCCGGTCAACGCCAACGCCGAGGTCGCCCAGTCGCGCTTCGTCTACGGCTTCCAGCCCGCGTACGACGACGTCGCCTCCACGATCCAGGACGGCAGCTACGACACCGCTGACGTCGCGGCCTCCAAGGCCCTGGTCGACGAGGCCGGCGCCGCCGGCACCGTGGTCCGGATCGGCTACCAGACGCCCAACCAGCGTCGTACCAACGAGGTCGACCTGATCCGCGCGTCCTGCGCCCAGGCCGGTTTCGACGTCCAGGACGCCGGCCAGGAGGACTTCTTCGAGGCCGGTCTGTCGGGCGGCAACTTCGACGTGGCGCTGTTCGCCTGGTCGGGCTCGCCGCTCATCTCCGGCAACAGCTCGATCTTCACCACGGGCGGTGGCCAGAACAACGGCAAGTACTCCAACGCCGAGGTCGACAAGCTCCTCCCGGAGCTCGACGTGACCCCGGACCCGGACGAGCAGATCGAGCTGATCAAGCAGATCGAGACGATCCTCTGGGACGACCTCGCGACCATCCCGGTCTTCTACTTCCCGGGCGTCGTGGCGTACGACAACACCGTGCAGAACGTGACGTTCCAGCCCTCGCAGTCCCAGGTCACCTGGAACATGCAGAAGTGGGACCTCGCGTCCTGATCGGCTGAGTCACACCCTTGACGGGGGGCCGGGAGCCACACGCTCCCGGCCCCTCGTCACGGGCGGACATCCGACGACCGGGGGCCCGACCGGCACGTGATCGTGACCCCCGATGCCACGATCGCCCGTCCCGCTGTCCGGGTGCGCTCGGAAGGGCCTATTGTCGTCAGGTCCTGAGCCGCCCACGACGACGTGGCGACGACCTCGTCACGAACTGCGTCGAAGACTGACCACCGGGTCCACCCCCGGTGCCACGGACCCGAGAGGTGACAGACGTGCTCGTCTTCATCATCCGCAGGCTGATCGTCTCGTTCTTCGTGCTGCTCGCGGCCACGGCGATCGTGTACCTCCTCACCGCGAACGCCGGCGACCCGCTCGCCGACCTGCGCGAGGACCAGTCGCCCAACCGCGACCAGAAGATCGCCCAGCGCGTCGAGATCATGCAGCTGGAGGTGCCGCCGCCGCTGCGCTACCTGTACTGGCTGCGCGGGGTGAGCGGGTGCGTCCTGCCCTTCGTCGACTGCGACCTCGGCAAGAACCGCTTCGGCCAGGACGTCTCGTCGATCCTGTCCCTCGCGATGAGCTCGACCCTGCGGCTGGTGCTCACCGCCGCCCTGGTCGCCATCGTCATCGGCATCGCGGTCGGCATCGTCTCGGCACTGCGGCAGTACAGCGGCTTCGACTACTCGATCACCTTCGCCGCCTTCGTCTTCTTCTCGCTCCCGTCGTTCTGGGTCGCGGTGCTGCTCAAGCAGTACGGCGCGATCACCTTCAACGACTGGCTGCGCGACCCCGTGATCCCGCTGCCGGTGATCCTCGCGGTCGCGGTCGTCAGCGGCGTGATCTGGATGGCCGTCCTGGCCGGCACCCTGCAGCGCCGGCTGATCACCTTCGGCTCGGCCGCGGCGGCGACGGCAGCCGTGCTCTTCTACCTGTCGGCCACGCGCTGGTTCAAGACCCCCTCGCTCGGCATCGTGCTCATCGCGGTGTCCGCGATCGGCATCGCCTTCCTGGTCACCGCCCTGGTGTCCGGCCTGGCCAAGCGCAAGGTCCTCTACGCGGCCCTGGCCTCCGCCGGCGTCGGCATCATCTCGTTCTTCGCCACCCAGCCGGTGCTGCATCAACCCGGGCTGGTGGCACCTGGTGATGCTCGGCGTGATCACCGTCGCCGTCGGCATCGGCATCGGGTACCTCCTCGGAGGGCTCGACAAGCCGCAGGCGATGCGCGCGGCGGTTCTGACCGGCCTGCTCACCGGCGGCCTGATCTTCTGGGACCACGTGCTCCTCGCGGTCCCCACCTACAGCGGGCGGGTCAGCGGCCGCGTGGTGTCGACGATCGGGTCGAACACCCCGAACTTCACCGGCGACTTCTGGCAGGTCTACCTCGACACCCAGACCCACCTGGTGCTGCCGACGATCGCGCTGATCCTGATCTCCTTCGCCACCTACACCCGGTTCACCCGGGCGAGCATGCTCGAGGTGATGAACCAGGACTACGTGCGCACCGCCCGGTCCAAGGGCCTCACCGAGCGCACCGTGATCATGCGGCACGCCTTCCGCAACGCCCTGATCCCCGTCACCACGCTGATGGCCTTCGACTTCGCCGGCATCGTCGGCGGCGCGATCATCACCGAGAAGGTGTTCGGGTGGAAGGGGATGGGCACCATGTTCAACACCGGGCCTCAGCATGGTCGACCCGAACCCGGTGATGGCGTTCTTCATCGTCACCGGCACCGCCATCGTGGTCTTCAACATGGTCGCCGACATCCTGTACGCCTACCTCGACCCGCGGATCCGACTGTCCTGACCCAGGACGCTCGGAGGACCGGGGCGCCCACCTGCTCCCCGGTCCGGCACACCCAGCCGTGACCCACCAAGGACGGGACTGATGACACAACAGGTACCTGGGACCTCCCCGGAGCAGGAGGGCAAGGTCGCCGCCGCCGGCCGACCGGCCACCGACGCCGCGAACGTCCACGCGCAGGGCATGGAGATCAAGGCCCGCAGCCAGGGCGAGCTGGTCCGCCGCCGGTTCTTCCGGCACCGCGGCGCGCTCGGCGGGATGATCGTCCTCGCCGTCGTGCTGCTGCTGGCCTTCACCTCGATCGGCATCGGCCCGATCCCCGGCTGGTGGGGCAAGGACTACCTGTCCACCGCCAGCGTGGTGAACCGCGGCGCGCCCGACCCTGGACCTCATCCCGTGGCTCGACGGCGACGGCTTCGGCGTCGGGGCCAACCCGTTCGGCCAGGACAACGTGGGCAAGGACTACTTCGCCCTGACCATGCGCGGCGCGCAGCGCTCGCTGATCATCGCCTTCGTCGTGGGCCTCACGTCCACCGCGGTGGGCACGCTGATCGGCGCGGTCGCCGGGCTACTTCCGCGGCTGGGTCGAGTCGATCCTGATGCGCTTCACCGACGTCATGATCACCATCCCGATGCTGGTCATCGCCGCCGTGCTGGGCAAGAAGTTCGGCTCCACCGGCATCGTCGTCCTGGCCCTGGTCCTCGGGCCTGGTCACCTGGACCGGCCTGGCCCGGCTGGTGCGCGGCGAGTTCCTGTCGTTGCGCGAGAAGGAGTTCGTCGAGGCCGCCCGCGCGATGGGCGCCGGCAGCGGCCGGATCATCTTCCGGCACATCCTGCCCAACGTCCTCGGCGTCATCATCGTCTCCGCGACGCTGGCGATCGCCGGCGCGATCCTGCTGGAGACCGCGATCAGCTACCTGGGCTTCGGCGTCAAGCCGCCGGACACCTCGCTGGGGGCGCTGATCTCGGAGTACGAGGCGGCGTTCCTCACCAGACCGTGGTTGTTCTGGTGGCCGGGCATGTTCATCATCGCCATCGCGCTGGCGGTCAACTTCATCGGCGACGGCCTGCGCGACGCCTACGACCCGCGACAGCAGAGGGTGCGTGCCTGATGACCGAGTTCGCTCCCGACCATCCCGCCGCCGGTCCGGACATCACGTCCGACCCGCTGGTGGAGTCCGCCGTCAACACCCACATCACCTCCGGGTGGGGCAGCGGCACCGACACCCCGCCTGCGGGCGAGGAGGTCCTGCGCGTCGAGGACCTCACCGTCGGCTTCCCCACCGAGGACGGCATGGTCAAGGCCGTGCGCGGGGTCTCGTACACGCTGCACGAGCGCGAGGTGCTCGGCATCGTCGGTGAGTCCGGCTCCGGCAAGTCGGTGTCGTCGATGGCCCTGATGGGCCTGCTGCCGAAGTCGGCCCAGATCACCGGCAAGGCCATCTACCGCGGCAAGGACGTGCTGTCCATGTCGGTCAAGGAGCAGCGCACCCTGCGGGGCCGGCAAGATCGCGATGATCTTCCAGGACCCGATGACGGCGCTGAACCCGGTCTACTCGATCGGCGACCAGCTGGCCGAGGCCGTGCGCTCGCACGCGGCGGTGCCGAAGAGCGTGGCGCTCAAGCGGGCGGAGGAGATGCTCGACCTGGTCGGCATCCCCCAGCCCAAGGCGCGGCTGCGCAACTACCCGCACGAGTTCTCCGGCGGCATGCGCCAGCGGGCGATGATCGCGATGGCGGTCATCAACAACCCCGACATCATCATCGCCGACGAGCCCACCACGGCCCTCGACGTCACGGTGCAGGCGCAGATCCTCGAGAAGCTGATCGAGGTCAAGGACGCCGTCAACGCCTCGATCATCCTGATCACCCACGACCTCGGCGTCGTCGCGGGGATGGCCCACCGGGTGCTGGTCATGTACGCCGGCCGCCCGGTCGAGCTCGGCAGCACCGACGACGTGTTCTACCGCCCGCGGATGCCGTACACCGCAGGGCCTGCTCGGCTCGATGCCGTCGATGGTCGGCGCCGACACCCGGCTGCGCCCGATCAAGGGCGCCCCGCCCTCGCTGATCAGCATGCCGCCGGGGTGCCCGTTCAACCCGCGCTGCCCGCTGGCCACCGACAAGTGCCGCGAGGTCGAGCCCAGGCTGACGCTCACCGACGACCACGACCACTACGCTGCGTGCCACCACTGGCAGCAGATGGCCGAGACCGAGGACCCGACGGCGTTCTTCCGCACCCAGAGCGAGGTCGTCCTGTGACGTCGATGCACAAGGAGACCGGGACCGCCCCCGCGGCCGGTCCCGCCGGCGAGGCCGGCACGGACCGCCTGCTGGAGGTCCGTGACCTGGTGATGAACTTCCCGGTCAAGGGCGGCGGGCTGCTGCGCAGCGTCGTCGGTCACGTCCAGGCGGTGTCCGGCGTGAGCTTCCACATCGACGCCGGGGAGACCCTCGGCGTGGTGGGGGAGTCCGGCTGCGGCAAGTCGACCACCGGCCGGGCCGTCCTCCAGCTGCACAAGCCGACCTCCGGCTCGGTGCGGTTCGAGGGGCGCGAGCTCACCGGGCTGTCGGTCTCGGAGATGCGGCCGGTGCGGCGCGAGCTGCAGATCGTCTTCCAGGACCCCTACGCCTCGCTGAACCCGAAGATGCCGGTCAACGACATCATCGGCGAGCCGCTGAAGGTGCACGGGCTGTGGAAGAACGACAAGCAGGGCAAGGCGCGCGTCGCCGAGCTGCTCCAGCTCGTCGGGCTCAACCCCGAGCACGGCAACCGGTACCCGCACGAGTTCTCCGGCGGCCAGCGCCAGCGCGTCGGCATCGCCCGCGCGCTCGCGCTCGAGCCGAGGATGCTGGTGCTCGACGAGCCGGTCTCCGCGCTCGACGTCTCGGTGCAGGCCGGGGTCGTCAACCTGCTCGAGGACCTGCAGGAGCGGCTCGGGCTGGCCTACATGTTCATCGCCCACGACCTGTCCGTCGTGCGCCACATCAGCAACCGGGTCGCGGTGATGTACCTCGGCAAGATCGTCGAGATCGCCGACGAAGGACGAGCTCTACGACCGTCCGATGCACCCGTACACGCAGGCGCTGATGTCGGCGGCCCCCTCGGCCGACCCCGCGGTGGAGCGCAAGCGCGAGCGCGTCATCCTCACCGGCGACGTGCCGAGCCCGCTCAACCCGCCGTCGGGCTGCCGGTTCCGCACCCGCTGCTGGAAGGCGCAGGACATCTGCGCCACGCGAGGAGCCGCCGCTGGTCGTGCACGAGGGCGCCGGCCCCGGGCACACGGCGGCGTGCCACTTCGCCGAGATCAAGGCGGTCGCTCCCCCTGCGGGCAGGGTCTAGTGACCCGTGTCGGAGGTCTCTTGACGCTGGACGTCGTCCAGGCGGCGCCTCGCGGCGTTGTCCTCCTCGCCGATACGACACCGGTATCGGACTCGTCGTCCGCCTTGCGACGCATCCACCTGGACGACGCCAGCTGTCAAGGAACCTTCGACACGCGCCACTAGCCGCCGATCAGGGAGCCGACGGCGAAGGTGACGCCCATCGCCAGCAGACCCACCACCACGTTGCGGACCACGGCCGGGCGCACCCGCGCCCGGCCGAGGCGCGCCGCCACCCAGCCGGTGAGGGCCAGGGCCACCGTCACGGCCGCCACCGTGACGGGCACCCGTGCGGTCAGCGGCGGCAGCGCGATCGCCAGCAGCGGGAGCAGCGACCCGACGGTGAAGGCGAGCATCGAGGCCACCGCCGCCTGCCACGGGCTGGTGCGCTCGTCCGGGTCGATGCCCAGCTCGGCCTCGGCGTGCGCGCCGAGCGCGTCGTGGGCGGTCAGCTGCTCGGCCACGTCGTGCGCGAGGTCGTGGTCCAGGCCCTTGTCGCGGTAGATCCCCGCCAGCTCCTCGAGCTCGGCGGCCGGCATGTGCTCCAGCTCCCACCGCTCCGTGCGCAGCGCGGCCCTCTCGGTGTCGCGCTGGGTGCTCACCGAGACGTACTCCCCGCCCGCCATCGACAGCGCGCCGGCGACGAGCCCGGCGAGACCGGCCACGAGCACCGGGCCGCGGTCGGCCGAGGCGCCCGCCACGCCCACCACCAGGCCGGCCGTCGACACGATCCCGTCGTTGGCGCCGAGCACGCCGGCGCGCAGCCGGTTCAGCCGGGCACCGAGGCTCGCGTCGTGCTGCTCGCCCGGGTGCTGATCGTCGGTCATGCCGCGACCCTAGGCTGGGCGTCCATGAGCCTGCACGTGGTGGCCGCCGCGCTCGTCGACGACCTCGCGTCGCCGACCACGCTGCTGGCGGCCCGCCGCTCGCGCGGGGCGCTGGCGGGCGGCTGGGAGCTGCCCGGCGGCAAGGTCGAGCCGGGCGAGACGCCGCGTCCGAGGCGCTGCGGCGCGAGCTGGACGAGGAGCTGGCCGTCCGCGTGCGGCTCGGGCCGGCGCTGGCAGGACCCGCTCGGCGGCGCCTGGCCGCTCGGCGACGACGGGCGGCTCGAGGTGCTTCCTCGCCGTGGCCGACGGCCGAGCCGGTCGCCGGGCCCGACCACGACGAGCTGCGCTGGCTGCCGCTGGACCACGCCGAGGACGACCCGGCCTGGCTGGCCGCCGACCTGCCGCCCGTGCTGGCCCTGCGGGAGCGCCTCGCCACGACCCGGCTGCTGGTGCTCCCCGACCGCGACGCCGCCGAGGACGTCGCCGCCGGGCTCCGCTCGCGCGGGCGTCGAGGTGGGCGTGCACCGCGAGCTGCTGGCGGGCGAGGACGACCTGGAGGACGCCCAGTGGGTGGTGGCGGTCGAGGCGGGCCCGGCCGCGCTCACCGTGGACGACGCCGAGCTGGAGGCCGCCGCGGAGGCGGGTGAGGGCTGGGTGGAGCGCTGACCCGACCGGGGGGCGCGACCGGGTGACCGGCCGGGACCGCGATCGGGGCCTGCCCCCGGACGAGGGACACCCCGTTTGCGCGTCGTACGGCCGCCGGGTATCCCATGGTCGAACCCGACCGGGAGGTCCACGTGACTGCATCGACCCCGCTGAAGCGGCCCGAGCGACCACGGTGCGCCTGCGCCGCGACCCCGCCGACGTCGGCCGGGCCCGCGAGCGCGCCCGCCAGCGCCGGCTGCTGGTCATCGTCGCCGTCGCCGGGCCCGTGCATCGCGTGGTGGGCCACCCGGTACGCCCTGGGCGAGCCGCCGACGCCTGCCGAGCCTGCCGTCCGTCGACCCGATCTACCTGATGGTGGGCATCTTCTTCCTCGTCCTCATCGTGGCCATGGTCGGGTCCTCGGTGGTCGCGGGCCGCTCGCCGCACACCATGGTGCGGCCCGGAGCAGATCGACGTCCGGCTCGACGACGTCAAGGGCCTGGCGCCCGTCAAGGAGGACGTCGTCCGGTCGCTCGACCTGTTCCTCGCCGGCCGCACCTTCCGCCGCGACATGGGCGGGACGCCGCGGCGCGGCCTGCTGTTCGAGGGCGCCCCCGGCACCGGCAAGACGCACATGGCCAAGGCGATGGCCGCCGAGGCCGGCGTGCCGTTCCTGTTCGTCTCCGGCACCTCGTTCCAGTCGATGTACTACGGCGCCACCGCGCGCAAGATCCGCTCCTACTTCAAGGCCCTGCGCAAGGCCGCCCGCAAGGAGGGCGGCGCGATCGGCTTCATCGAGGAGATCGACGCGATCGCCACCGTCCGCGGCGGCATGAGCGCCTCGGCCGCGCCGCCGCTGCCCTCGTCCGCCGGCTCGTCGATGACCTGCTGCGGCGGGCTCGACGGCCTGCCCGGTGCCACCTCGACCTCGTTCGCGGGGCTGCACGCCGCCGTGCACGCCGCGGGCGGCACCGTGGTGAACCGCAACGTCACCAGCGAGGGCGTGGGCGGCGTCGTCAACGAGCTGCTCGTGCAGATGCAGTCGTTCGACGACCCGACGGGCTGGAACAAGCTGCTGGGCAAGGGGATCGACGCGGTCAACCTGCTGATGCCGGCCGGCCGGCAGATCCCGCGACCGCGCCAGGAGCCGGTCGACGTGCTGCTGATCGCCGCCACCAACCGCGCCGACAACCTCGACCCTGCGCTGCTGCGCCCGGGCCGGTTCGACCGCCGCCTCACCTTCGACCTGCCCGACAAGGCCGGCCGCCGCGAGATCGTCGACCACTTCCTCGGCCGCAAGTCGCACGAGGCCGACCTGGACGACCCCGAGCGCCGCGACGCGCTCGCCGGCGTCACCCAGGGCTACAGCCCGGTGATGATCGAGCACCTCATGGACGAGGCGCTCATCAACGCGCTGCGCCGCGGCGGGAACGCGATGTCGTGGGTCGACCTGGAGCAGGCGCGGATGGTGGTCGACGTCGGTCTCGGCCAGCCGGTCGGCTACACGGTGCACGAGCAGCGCCTGATCGCCACGCACGAGGCCGGGCACGCCGTCACCGCGTACCTCGAGGCGCCGCACCGCCGGCTGGAGATCCTGTCCATCGTCAAGCGCGCCAGCGCCCTCGGCCTGCTCGCCCACGGCGACGCCGAGGACGTCTACACCCGCTCCCGCACCGAGCTCACCGCGCTGATCCGGATCGCGTTCGGCGGCCAGGTGGCCGAGGAGCTGTTCTTCGGCGACGTGTCCACGGGCCCGTCCAGCGACCTGCAGTACGCCACCACGGTCGCCGCCCAGATGATCGGCGCCGCGGGCATGGGGGAGACGCTGATCTCGTTCGGCGCCGTCCAGGGCTCGGCGTTCTCGTCCGAGAACCTCGTCGGCCGCGTGCTGGGCGACTCGCGCACCCGGCAGGAGATGGAGACGCTCCTGCAGGACGCGAAGAAGCACGTGCTGCACCTCATGGACAGCAACCGGCACCTCGTCGAGGCGCTGCGCGACGCCCTGCTGGAGCGGCACGAGCTGATCGGCCACGAGATCACCGACGTGCTGAAGGAGGCCGAGCGCACCGCCGCGCTCGAGGAGGGGGCCCGTCCGGCCCCCGCCGCGCCCGCCGTCCCGGCCGCGGTGGTCGACCTCGCAGCCGCGGAGCGCAGGGCGCTCGACCAGAGGTCGTAGACTGCTCGGGCGCCGCGGGCACACCGGTCCGGCGCTCCCCGAGAGAACCGAGCAGATCCCAGCATGCCCACGCGCACCCGCGACGACATCCGCAACGTGGCCATCGTCGCCCACGTCGACCACGGCAAGACCACCCTCGTGGACGCCATGCTCTGGCAGTCCGGGGCGTTCGGCGCCCACCAGCACGTGGACGAGCGCGCGATGGACTCCGGCGACCTGGAGCGCGAGAAGGGCATCACGATCCTCGCCAAGAACACCGGGGTCCGGTACACCGGCCCGGCGGCGGCCGACGCGGGCCAGCCCGACGGCGTGGTCATCAACATCATCGACACCCCGGGCCACGCCGACTTCGGCGGCGAGGTGGAGCGCGGGCTGTCGATGGTCGACGCCGTCTGCCTGCTCATCGACGCCAGCGAGGGCCCGCTCCCGCAGACCCGGTTCGTGCTGCGCAAGGCGCTCGCAGCCCGGCTCCCGGTCATCCTGGTCGTGAACAAGGTCGACCGCCCGGACGCCCGGATCGCCGAGGTCGTCGACGAGACCTACGAGCTGTTCATGGACCTCGACGCCACCGAGGACCAGATCGAGTTCCCGATCGTCTACGCCAGCGCCCGCGCCGGTCGCGCCTCGCTGGAGCGTCCCGAGGACGGCGGCATGCCGGACTCGCCGGACCTCGAGCCGCTGTTCCGCACCATCCTCGGCACCGTCCCCGCGCCGGTCTACGACGAGGAGATGCCGCTCCAGGCGCACGTCACCAACCTGGACGCCTCGCTCTTCCTCGGCCGGCTGGCGCTGTGCCGGGTGCACAACGGCACCCTGCGCAAGGGCCAGAACGTGATGTGGTGCAAGCACGACGGCACCCAGACCCGGGTCAAGATCACCGAGCTGCTGATGACCGAGGCGCTCGACCGCGTCACCGCCGAGAAGGCCGGCCCGGGCGACATCGTCGCGATCGCCGGCATCGCCGAGATCACCATCGGCGAGACCCTGGCCGACGTCGACGACCCGCGGCCGCTGCCGCTCATCAGCGTCGACGAGCCGGCGATCTCGATGACGATCGGCACGAACACCTCGCCGCTGTCCGGCCGGGTCAAGGGCGCCAAGGTCACCGCGCGGCTGGTCAAGGACCGGCTCGACCGCGAGCTGGTCGGCAACGTCTCGCTCCGGATCCTGGCCACCGAGCGCCCGGACACCTGGGAGGTGCAGGGCCGCGGCGAGCTCGCGCTGGCGATCCTCGTGGAGCAGATGCGGCGCGAGGGCTTCGAGCTCACCGTCGGCAAGCCGCAGGTGGTCACCCGCACGGTCGACGGCAAGCTGCTCGAGCCGGTCGAGCGACTCACCATCGACGCCCCCGAGGAGTACCTCGGGACCATCACCCAGCTGCTCGCCGTCCGCAAGGGCCGGATGGAGCAGATGGTCAACCACGGCACCGGCTGGGTCCGGATGGAGTTCCTCGTCCCGTCCCGCGGCCTGATCGGGTTCCGCACCGAGTTCCTCACCGACACCCGCGGCACCGGCATCGCCCACCACGTGTTCGAGGACTACGAGCCGTGGTTCGGCGAGCTGCGCACCCGTCCGTCCGGCTCGCTCGTGGCCGACCGCACCGGGGTCGGCCACCGGCTACGCCATCGCCAACCTGCAGGAGCGGGGCACGCTGTTCGTCGCGCCCACCACCGAGGTCTACGAGGGCATGGTGGTCGGCGAGAACTCCCGCGCCGACGACATGGACGTCAACATCACCAAGGAGAAGAAGCTCACCAACGTGCGCTCCAACGCCGACGAGCTCGAGCGGCTCGTGCCGCCGCGGGCGATGTCGCTGGAGCAGGCGCTGGAGTTCTGCCGCGAGGACGAGTGCGTCGAGGTGACCATCGACGCCGTCCGGATCCGCAAGGTGGTGCTCGACCAGAACGACCGCGCCAAGTCGGCCTCCCGGGCCCGCAGAGGCTGATCGCCGGTCGGCGGGGCAGACTGGCCGGGTGGACGTCCTGAGCCCGGTGCTGAGCGCTGTCCCGGAGGGCCTGCGCGCGGCGGACGGCTCCCGGCTGCGCCTGCTGCTGGTCCACGCCCACCCGGACGACGAGACCCTCACCACCGGCGCGACGATGGCCCGCTACGCCGCCGAGGGGGCGCAGGTGACCCTGGTGACCTGCACCCGCGGCGAGAAGGGCGAGGTGATCGGGCCGCTCGGCGCACCTCGAGGGCGACGACGACGCGCTGGCCGAGCACCGCACCGGCGAGCTGGCCGCCGCGATGGCGGCGCTGGGCGTCACCGACCACCGGTTCCTCGGCGCCGACGCCGGCGTCCGGTTCCGCGACTCCGGCATGGTCTGGGGCGAGCACGGCCGCGCCGTCGTGCCCCCGGACGTCGCCCCCGACGCCTTCGCCTCGCTGCCCGCCGACGACGTGGCCGCCCACCTGGTGCGGGTGGTCGACGAGGTGCGGCCGCACGTGCTGGTCACCTACGACGCCGAGGGCGGGTACGGGCACCCCGACCACGTCCAGGCCCACCGGGTCTCGCTCGCGGCCGCCGCAGCCGCCGGCTGGCGGGTCGAGCAGGTGCTCGCCGTCGCGTCCCCGCGCTCGGTGCACGAGGCCGGGGTGGCCCGGCTGCGCGGGCTGGGCCTGGCCACGGTCGAGGAGCCGTGGCCGCCGGCCGTGGTCGAGGACGACGAGGTCACCGTCCGGGTCGACGCCACCGCGCACGTGGCCGCCAAGGCCGCCGCGCTGCGGGCGCACGCCACCCAGGTGGTGGTCGCCGAGGACGAGACCTCCTACGCGCTCAGCAACGGCGTGTGGCACGACCTGGTGGGCACCGAGTGGTTCCGGCCGCTCCCGGTGCCGGGCCGCGCCGCGGAGCCGGCGTCGTGAGGGTGCGTGCGCGCCGTCGGCGTGGGGGTGGTGGGCGCCGCGCTCGGTCTGCTGGTCGGGCTGGTCGGCGTCCTGTGGCACCACGCCCACCTCGAGGTCGGCACCGGTCGCTGGCCGGTGGGCCTGGTGCTCGTGGTGCTGCTGGCGGGCGTCGTGGCGCTCGCGGTCGGGGCAGGCGACCTCCGGCCGCACCGGGCTGGTGCTGTTCGTGCTCGGGCTGGCGGCGGTCGAGGTGCTGGCCTCGGCCGGCGGGCCCGGCGGCGACGTGCTCGTCGTCGACGACACGGTGGGCCAGGTCTACCTGCTCGGCACCGGGTTCGCGGCGGTGCTGGCGCTCGTGCTGGTGCGCCGCGTGCGGCGGGCGGCCGCCCCGTGAACGAGCGGAGCGAGCGAACCAGACGGTGCAGCGCGCACGCCACGGCGAGGAACGAGCCGTGAGCGCGCCGGTCCCGGACGTCCCCGAGGTCCCTCGAGCGCCCAGTTCCGCGCCGCGGTCGGCCGGTTCGCCACCGGCGTCTGCGCCATGACCAGCCGGCTGGACGGCCACGACCACGCGATGACGGCGAACGCGTTCGCGTCGGTCTCGCTCGAGCCGCTGCTGGTGGTGGTGAGCGTGGCCGACGACGCCCGCTTCCTCGACGCCGTCCGCCAGTCCGGGGTCTGGGGCGTCAGCGTGCTGCCCGAGGGCGCCAGGGGCACCGCGGAGTGGCTGTCGTCGCCGGGACGTCCCGTCCTGCACCAGCTCGACCGCGTACCGCACCACCGCGGCCCCGCCACCGGCGTCGCCCTGCTCGACGACGCCCTCGCCACGCTGGAGTGCCGCACGCACGCGATCCACGAGGCGGGCGACCACCACCTCGTGGTCGGCGAGGTGCTCTCGACGAGCACGCCGCCGCAGCCGCCCGCGCCGCTGCTCTACCACCAGGGCCGCTACCGCCGGATCGGCTGAGCCGGTCCCGGACCGCCCCGCCCGTACGATGGGCAGCGACCAGACGAGCGGACGGATCGGGGGACCACGGTGGCGCGAGAGCGACCGGACCGGCGGCCGCGCCAGCTGTGGGTGCCGCTGGTGGTGCTGCTGGCCGTCGGCGGTGCCTACGCCCTGTTCGCCTGGTGGTCCTCCACCCGGGTGCCGCAGGGCGTGCAGGTGGCCGGCGTCGAGATCGGCGGCATGTCCGAGGGCCGCGCCCGCAGCACCCTGGAGGACCAGCTCGTCGCCCGCGCCGCGCTGCCCGTCCGGGTGAGCGTCAACGGCGCGCAGCAGACCCTCGACCCGGACGAGGCGGGCCTCGTGGTCGACGTCGAGGGCACCCTCGACGACGTCATCCGGTTCACCTGGGACCCGCGGATCCTGTTCGGCCAGTTCGCCGGCGAGACCGACGTCCCCGCCGACACCGACGTCGACGGCCGGGCGCTGCGCGCGAGCCTCGACGCGCTCGCCGAGCAGGTCGACACCGACGCCGTCGACGGCGGCATCACCTTCGAGGGCGCCGCCGCCACGCCGGTCGCCCCCGGTCGACGGCGTGCGCCTCGACGTCGACCGGTCGGTGCAGGCCGTGCGCGCGGGGTGGCCGCAGGTCGGCCCGGCGATCGAGCTGCCGGCCGACGTCACCGAGCCCGACGTCGACCAGGCCGACGTCGACGCCGCGATGGAGTCGTTCGGCACGCCCGCCACCGCCGGCCCGGTGGTGGTGACGGTGGGCACGGCCCAGGTGCCGCTGGCCCCGGAGCAGCTCACCCCCGCGCTGTCGGTGACCGCGCAGGACGGCGAGCTGGTGCCGGCGGTCGACGGCGCGGTGCTGAAGGCCGCGCTCCTCGCGGTGGCACCCGCGCTCGAGACGGCCACCACCGACGCGAAGGTCGTGCTGAGCGAGGGCGCCCCGGTCGTCGTGCCGGCCGTGGCCGGGCGTCACGGTCGACCCGGCGGCCCTGGCCACCGCGGTGCAGGACGCGTTCGGCACGCCGGAGCGGGTGGCAACGGTCGCCGCCGCCGTGCGCGAGCCGGAGGTCACCACCGAGGAGGCGACCGCGCTGGGCATCAAGGAGGTGGTCTCCGAGTTCGCGACGAACCTCACCGCCAACGCCGGTCGCACCGAGAACATCACGATCGCGGCGCGCACCGATGACGGGCACGGTGCTGCTGCCGGGAGAGACGTTCTCGCTGAACGGGACCCTGGGCGAGCGCACCCCGGCCAAGGGCTACAACGAGGCGCCGGTGATCGTCGGCGGACGGCTGACCATCGACTACGGCGGCGGCGTCTCGCAGGTGGCCACCACCTTGTTCAACGGCATGTTCTTCGCCGGCCTCGACGAGGTGGAGCACAAGCCGCACTCGTTCTACATCAGCCGCTACCCCGAGGGCCGCGAGGCGACGGTCAACTGGAACAACGTCGACCTCAAGTTCACCAACGACTCGCCCTACGGCGTGCTGATCGAGATGTACGTCTCCGGGGGCCAGGTGCACACCCGGTTCTGGAGCACCAAGGTCTGGGACGTCGAGGCGGTCAAGAGCCCGCGCTCGAACGTCAAGGCCCCCGGCGTCGACACCGGTTCGGGGCCGCGGTGCGTCGAGCAGGAGCCGCAGAGCGGGTTCGACGTCAGCGTCACGCGGATCTTCAAGCAGGGCGGGGTGGAGAAGAAGCGCGAGACCTTCCGCACCACCTACATCCCGGAGGACAGGATCACCTGCACGCCGTGAGCCGCTCCGGCCGCTGAGGGCTGAGGGCTGAGAGCTGAGGCAGGCGCTACGGCGCCAGCCGGTAGTGGTAGCCGTGGTGCTCGACGAACCCGGCGGACGCGTACAGCGCCCGCCCGCCGGCGTTGTCGGCGCTGACCTGCAGGTACCCCCAGCGGGCGCCCTCGCGAGCGACCGCGGGCCAGCAGGTGCGCGAGCACCAGGCGCACCGAGGCCCTGCCGGCGCACCGAGCCGTCGACCTGCATCGCCGTCACGCCGGCCCAGCCGCGCGCCACCGCGACCCGTCCGCAGGCCACCGGGCGACCCTCGCGGCGCAGGGTGAGGAAGTCCTGGTGCGCCGCCGCCAGCAGCACCTCCCGCGCCGTCGGCGGCAGGCCGCCCCCGCGGTAGCGGTACAGCGAGAGCCAGTCGTCGTCGGGCTCGGCGGCCACGTCGAGCACGTCGCCCGCGGCGGGCTCGGGCGGCTCGGCCAGCCGGCGCAGGTCGGTGACGAGCACCAGCGTGCGGTCGACCCGGCTCCAGCCGCGCGCGTCGAGCTCGGCGTCCAGCCCCGGCACCGGGTCGGCGCGGGTGGACGGGTCGAGGCTGAACGGGACGCTGAACCGCGGCGGCAGGTCGCGGGCGCGGTAGAACGCCTCGACCCGGTCGACCGCCCCCGGCAGCGGCAGGCCGGGATCGCCCAGCGGGAGGGCCGAGTTCGCCCGGCCGGTGAAGCCCCCACCCGCCCGCAGGACCCAGCCGCCGAGCCGCTCGCGCTCGAGCCCGGGCCAGCCGAGGTCCTGGACGCGGGCGACGTCGGCGATCGACGACGACGGGCGCACCTGCCGGGACGGCACCACCTTGGCCGCCAGGACGTCGTCCCAGGGCACCTCGAGCCGGGGCCCGTCGTCGGGCAGCACCCCCACGCCGCCGTCGTCGAGGTCGACCAGCTCGCCGAGCAGGTCGGTGGCCGAGCCGTCGGGCAGGCGTCGGCGCACCACCACCCGGCGGCCGAGGTGGGCCGCGGCGAGCCGTCCGTCCCTCACGTGCCCTCCCCGCCCCTGCTCGACCTCCCGCGCGGCCGGTGCGACACACTGGCCCGGCGTCGGCGATACTAGGCGTCAGCACAGCACAGCACCGTCCGAGCTCCAGGAGGCATCCGCAGTGACCTACGTGATCGCGCAGCCGTGCGTCGACCTCAAGGACAAGGCGTGCATCGAGGAGTGTCCGGTCGACTGCATCTACGAGGGTGAGCGCTCCCTCTACATCCACCCGGACGAGTGCGTCGACTGCGGCGCGTGCGAGCCGGTCTGCCCCGTCGAGGCGATCTACTACGAGGACGACACCCCGGAGCAGTGGGCCGACTACTACAAGGCCAACGTCGAGTTCTTCGACGACCTCGGCTCCCCCGGCGGCGCCGCCAAGATGGGGATGATCCCCAAGGACCACCCGCTGATCGCGGCGCTCCCCCCGCAGCAGAGCGCCGAGCACTGAGCCCGTTGCGAGCACTGAGCCCGTTGCCAGCATTGAGGTCGTGACGCACTGATCACGGGGCTGCCCGACTTCCCCTGGGACTCCCTGCTCCCGTCCAAGGCGACGGCGCAGCAGCACCCCGGAGGCCTGGTCGACCTGTCGGTCGGCACGCCGGTCGACCCCACGCCGCCCCTGGTCCGCGAGGCGCTGGCCGCCGCGTCCGACGCCCCCGGCTACCCGCAGACCGCGGGGACCCCGGCGGTGCGCGAGGCCGTCGCGGCGTGGTTCGCCCGGCGTCGCGGCGTCCCGGGTCTCGACCCCGCGGGCGTGCTGCCGACGATCGGCTCCAAGGAGCTGGTGGCCTGGCTGCCGACCCTGCTCGGCCTCGGGCCGGAGCACACCGTCGTGGTGCCGCGGGTGGCCTACCCCACCTACGACGTGGGTGCCCGGATCGCGGGCTGCCGGGTGGTCGTCGCCGACGCCACCACGGCGCTCGGTCCGGGGCCGGTCGACCTGGTCTGGGTGAACTCGCCGTCCAACCCCACCGGGCAGGTCCTCGGGGTCGAGCACCTGGCGAAGGTGGTCGCGTGGGCGCGCGAGCGGGGTGCGGTCGTCGCGAGCGACGAGTGCTACGCCGAGCTGGCCTGGGAGGGGCAGCCGGTGCCCAGCGTGCTCGACCCGGCGGTGTGCGGCGGCAGCCACGAGGGCCTGCTCGCGGTCTACTCGCTGAGCAAGCAGTCGAACCTGGCCGGCTACCGCGCGGCGTTCGTCGCGGGCGACCCCGCGCTGGTGGGTCGGCTGCTCGAGGTGCGCAAGCACGCGGGGATGATCGTGCCCGCGCCGGTGCAGGCCGCGACCGTGGCCGCGCTCGGTGACGACGAGCACGTGGCCCGGCAGCGCGAGGTCTACCGGGCGCGCCGCGAGGTGCTCCGCACCGCTCTGCGCGACAACGGGTTCCGGATCGACCACTCCGCTGCGGGCTTGTACCTGTGGGCCACCCGCGACGAGGACTGCTGGGACACCGTCGCCTGGTTGGCCCAACGCGGCGTGCTGGTGGCCCCCGGCTCCTTCTACGGCGAAGCAGGTCGACGGCACGTCCGGATCGCCCTCACCGCAACGGATCTGGCGATCGGCGCGGTGCCGGAGCGGCTCCAGAGCTGACGTCCGGCCCGGTCGGCGGTTACGCCGGACGTGGGGCCGGCACCGGACCAGCCCCTCCACGGGTGGGCCGCGCGGGTGAGCCGCTCGCTCTGAGTTGGTTGCTTCCTCAAGAACCGACCTGGGTGGTCGAACCACTGCCATGCGCACCCTGCGAACCCTCGCCGCCTCGACCACCCTCGTGGTCGCCGGCGCCGTCGCCCTGTCCCCGGCTGCCTCGGCCGCCACGCCCGCCGAGCCTTCGGTGCGGCGGTCCTGACGAACCCGGCCCTGCACCGGCGGAGCTCCGAGCTCAGACGGACTTCTCCGGCGGCGCGGCGTCGACGCTCGTGGCGACGACCCCGATGGCCGGGTTCCCGCGGGCGGGGAGCGACTTCGCGATCCTGTCGTCCGGCACCGCGGCGAACGCCTACGGCCGCAGCCCGGCGCCCGTCGACCGGGTTCGGCAGCTCGCCCGGACGCCCGGGCGGCACCGACTTCGACGCGACCGTGCTGCGCCTCGACTTCACGGTTCCTGCGAGCGCGAACTGCCTGATGGGTTCGACTTCCGTTCCTGTCCGACGAGTACCCCGACTACGTCGGGAGCAGCCTGAACGACGCGTTCATCGTCGAGCTGGACCGGACCACGTGGACCAGCGAACGGGACCACATCGTCGCCCCTGACAACTTCGCCTTCGACCCGAACGGCAACGTCGTCAGCATCAACGCGGTGGCGAGGCCGTCCTCAACGCCGCCAACGCGGCCGGTACCGCGTTCGGCGGCGGGACCGACGTCCTCTCCGCCGCGACGCCCCTGACGCCCGGCGCGCACAGCCTCTTCTTCACGATCTTCGACCAGGGCGACAACGGTTACGACTCGCCGTGTTCATCGACAACCTCCGGATCGGTCACGTCAACGACGACGCCACCGAGTGCCGGCCAGGGGCTCGCGTCCGCGAAGGTCGCCGGTGACGACCGCGCGGCCGGACGTTCGACCGACCCGTACGGCGCGGCGTCGGACACCTACACCGTGCCGAGCACGACGGCGTCGAGTACCGCGTGGACGGCGTCGCCGTGGCCGCCGGGACCTACCCGGGCACGGGCCGGTCGACATCACCGCGGTGGCCGAGGAGGGCTACGAGATCACCGGCACCAGCGTCTGGTCGCACACCTTCACCGACGTGCAGCCCGCGACCGCGCCGACCCGACCCAGGTCGACGACTACGGCACGGCCGGCGACACCTACACGATCCCGTCCGCGACCGGTGTGCAGTACCGCGTCGACGGCGCCGACGTGGCGGCCGGGACCTACCCGGGCACCGGCACCGTGGTCGTGACCGCCGTGGCGCAGAGCGGCTACGAGCTCACCGCCGGGCCGACCTCCTGGTCGCTGCCGTTCACCGACATCCGGCTGGCCTCGGCCGAGGAGCCGACGAAGGTCGACGACTACGGCACCGCCGACGACACCTACACGGTCCCGACGACCGAGGGCGTGACGTACCAGGTGGACGGCGCGGACGTCGCGGCCGGCACCTACCCGGGCACCGGCACCGTCGTGGTGACCGCCGTGGCGCAGCCGGGCTACGAGCTGACCGGCCCGGACGACGTTCACGCTGGAGTTCACCGACATCCGGCTCGTGCAGGCCGAGGCGCCGACCCAGGTCGACGGCTACGGGACCTCCTCCGACACGTACACCGTCCTCGAGACCGAGGGCGTGACCTACCAGGTCGACGGCGTCGACGTGACGGCCGGGACCTACCCGGGCACCGGCACCGTGGTCGTGACCGCGGTGGCGAAGCCCGGCTACGCGCTCAGCGGCGCGACGTCGTTCTCGTTGCCCTTCACCGACATCCACCAGGTCGCCGCCGAGGCGCCCGGCCAGGTGGACGCCTTCGGCACCGCGTCCGACACCTACACGGTCCCGTCCGTCCCGGGGGTCCGCTACCTCGTCGACGGCGTGCCCGCGGCCGCCGGCACCTACCCGGGGGCGGGCACGGTCGTCGTGACCGCCGTCGCCGAGGACGGCTACGAGCTGACCGGGCCGGACACCTTCACGCTGGTGTTCACCGACCTGCAGCCCGCCACGCCCGTGGCCCCGGCGCAGCAGGACAAGGGCGGGACGGCGAACGACACCTACACGCTGCCGGCGGTGCCGGGCATCACCTACCTGGTCGGCGGCGTGCCCGTCGCTCCCGGCACCTACCCGGGCACCGGGTCCGTGGTCGTCACCGTCGTGCCGGAGCCGGGCTTCGCCCTGGACGGCCCGGACACCTTCACGATCGTGTTCGACGCGGCGGTGGAGCAGGTGGCGGTCGCGGTCCCCGACCTCGGCGTCGCGCCGAGCCAGGGCTCCACGCCCGGCACCTACACGATCCCCGCGGTCGAGGGCGTCCGGTTCTTCGTCGGCGGCCGCGAGGTCCTGCCCGGCACCTACTCCGGGACCGGTCCGGTGGTGGTGACGGTCGTGGCCGACGAGGGCTACGAGCTGTCCGGCCCCGCGACGCTCACCTTCGACCTCGGCCGGGTCCTGTCCGTGGTCGGCGGCACGCCGGTGCGGCCGGGTGCGTCCGGCCCGCAGGACGGGACGGGGGCGACGCGGACCGGACCCGGGACGGCGACGTGCGTGACGAGACCGTCGCGGCGACGGTCCGGGAGGGCTCGCTGGCCCGCACCGGAGCAGGCCCGGGACCGGTGCTGGCCGCCTCGACGCTGCTGATGGCGGCGGGCGTGGCGCTGCTGGCCGGCTCGCGCCGACGGGCCGCGCGGGGCTGACCGCGAGGAGAGCGCGCGGAGGCGGCGCAGGGGAGTGCGCGGGGGGAGTCGACGGGGGGACCACTGGTCCCCCCGTTGGCCGTGGGGCGGTACCGCCCGGTAGTTTCGGGGGGTCCGGGGTGAGTGCGCCCTGCGCTGCACGCCCGAGCACCGTCCGAGGAGGATCCCCGTGCCCGAGAACGACACGACCCCGTCCGGCGGTGCGCCGATGAAGCTGCAGTACACCGGCGGCGAGCTCGAGCTGCCCGTCGTCCCCGCCACCGACGGCCAGAGCGGCGTCGACGTCTCCCAGCTGCTGAAGACCACCGACCACGTCACCCTCGACGTCGGCTTCGTGAACACCGCGTCGTGCAGCTCGGCGATCACCTACATCGACGGCGACGCCGGCATCCTGCGCTACCGCGGCTACCCGATCGAGCAGCTCGCGGAGGGCTCGACCTTCATCGAGGTCTCGCTACCTGCTGATCTACGGCGAGCTGCCCACGCCCCAGCGAGCTCGAGGCGTTCGCCAGCCGGATCAGCCGGCACACGCTGCTGCACGAGGACCTCAAGGCGTTCTTCAACGGCTTCCCGCGCGACGCGCACCCGATGCCGGTGCTGTCCTCGGCGGTCTCGGCGCTGTCGACCTTCTACCAGGACAGCCTCAACCCGTTCGACGCCGAGCAGGTCGAGATGTCCACCGTCCGCCTGCTGGCCAAGCTGCCCACGATCGCGGCCTACGCCTACAAGAAGTCGGTCGGCCAGCCGTTCCTGTACCCGGACAACTCCCTGGGCCTCGGCGAGAACTTCCTGCGGATGACGTTCGGCTTCCCGGCCGAGCCGTACGAGGTCGACCCGGTGATGGCCAAGGCGCTCGACCAGCTGCTGATCCTGCACGCCGACCACGAGCAGAACTGCTCCACCTCGACGGTGCGGCTCGTCGGCTCCAGCCAGGCCAACCTGTTCGCCTCGGTCTCGGCCGGCATCAACGCCCTGTTCGGCCCGCTGCACGGCGGCGCCAACCAGGCGGTGCTGGAGATGCTCGACGAGATCCAGGCCAGCGGCGACGACGTCGACACCTTCATGAAGAAGGTGAAGAACAAGGAGGACGGCGTCCGGCTGATGGGCTTCGGCCACCGGGTCTACAAGAACTACGACCCGCGCGCCGCGATCATCAAGAAGACCGCCGACGAGCTGCTGTGCGAAGCTGGGCGCGGTCGACGAGCGGCTCGAGATCGCGATGCGGCTCGAGGAGATCGCGCTGGCCGACGACTACTTCGTCGAGCGCAAGCTCTACCCGAACGTCGACTTCTACACCGGCCTGATCTACAAGGCGATGGGCTTCCCGACCCGGATGTTCACCGTCCTGTTCGCGCTCGGCCGGCTGCCCGGCTGGATCGCCCAGTGGCGCGAGATGATCAACGACCCGCAGACCAAGATCGGCCGCCCGCGCCAGGTGTACACCGGCGCCACCGAGCGCGACTTCGTCCCGCTCGACCAGCGCTGACCCCGCGCCCGCCCGCCCCGGCCCCAGCCCCGCCCGCTGGCCTAGTGAACGTGGTGATCGCCCCGTTCACGAGGCGTGCGCGCCTCGTGAAGTAGCCGCTCGCCTAGTGCACTAGGCGGACGTCAGCCTGCGGCGGCGGCGGCCACGGTGATGCTGCACGGTCGACCCGGTGGCGTCGGGGTCCTCGGTCCAGCCGTCGTCGGCGCCGGTGCGGTCCCACACCCGGGTGCCCACCTGCACGCGCACGACGTCGTACTCGTCGGCGCTCGCCACGGCCCAGTGCGCGGCGGCCCAGGCCAGCCGCAGGCCGGCCGTCGTCGGCCGCCGCGGGGGCGGCGATCGTGGCCGGGTCGTCGGTGCCGGCGCCCAGGTGAGACCGCCGAGCTGGGCGTCGAGGGCGGCACGGACCTCGCCCGCGCGGGCCGCCGGGTCGGCCACCTCGTCGGCACCCCGCAGCCGGCAGCCGAGCGAGGCCTGGGAGTAGCCGGTGAGCGCCGAGGCGAACGCCCGGCCCTCGGGCTCGTGGTCGGCGTACGCCTCGGGGAAGCCGGAGCGCTGCACCGCCTGCGCGGCGGCGGTGATCTCCATCGTCTCGTAGCCCTCGATCTTCGCCAGGGCGTCGTAGAAGGCGTTGGTGGCGTAGACCGGGTCGGTCACCTGGGCCTGCGTGCCCCAGCCCTGCGAGGGCCGCTGCTGGAACAGGCCGAGCGAGTCGCGGTCGCCGTAGTCGATGTTGCGCAGCTTCGACTCCTGGATCGCCGTGGCGATCGCGATGGTCGCGGCCCGGGCCGGCATCCCGCGCTGCACGGCGATCGCGGTGATGAGCGCGGCGTTGGCGGCCTGGTCGGGGTCCAGCTCGTACCCGGTGCCGTCGACGCTGGCCACGCAGGTCTCGCGCAGCGGCGGCACGTACCGGTTGGCGAACAGCGCCTGCCCGATCGCGGCACCGGACGCGACCAGCACGCCCACGACGAGCAGGGCGAGGCCGCGACGTCGCCAGGCGGTGGCACGTGTGCGCGGTGCCCTCGGGCGGTCCGCGCGCTCCCGGAGGCGCCACGTCAGTTCGCGTGCAGGGCGGTGTTCAGCTCCACGGCGCCCGCGGTGCCCGTGCGCGCCAGCACCTCGACGGCGCCGGTGCGCGAGTTGCGGCGGAACAGCAGGCCGCTGCGGCCGGAGAGCTCGCCGGCCTTGACCACGGCCGCCTCGTCGCCGCCCACGACGGCCACCTTGGTGCCGGCCGTCACGTAGAGACCCGCCTCGACGACGCAGTCGTCGCCCGAGGCTGATGCCGATGCCGGCGTTGGCGCCGAGCAGGCAGCCGCGGCCGATGCTGATCCGCTCCTTGCCGCCGCCGGACAGCGTGCCCATGATCGAGGCGCCGCCGCCCACGTCGGAGCCGTCGCCCACCACCACGCCCGCGGAGACCCGGCCCTCGACCATCGCGGTGCCGAGCGTCCCGGCGTTGAAGTTGACGAAGCCCTCGTGCATCACGGTGGTGCCCTCGGCCAGGTGCGCGCCGAGACGCACGCGGTCGGCGTCGGCGATCCGCACCCCGGCCGGCAGCACGTAGTCGGTCATCCGCGGGAACTTGTCGACGCCGTGCACCTGCACCGGGCCGAGCGCGCGCAGCCGCAGCCGGGTCTGCTCGAAACCGTCGACGGCGCAGGGGCCGGCGCTGGTCCAGACCACGTTGCTGAGGGCGCCGAACACGCCGTCGAGGTTGATCGAGTTGGGCGGCACGAGGCGGTGGGAGAGCAGGTGCAGCCGCAGGTAGGCGTCGCTCGCACCGTCGGGCGGGGTGTCGAGGTCGACCTGAACGAGCCGCACCTCGGTGCGCACGCCGCGCGCGGCGTCGTCGCCGGCGAGGGCCTCGAGCTCCGCGGGGGCGGGGGCCTCGGCCGGGGGCGCACCCAGGGCGGGGGACGGGAACCAGGTGTCCAGGACGGTGCCGTCGGGCGTCACGGTCGCGAGGCCGTGGCCCCAGGCAGAACGGGAGGCGGAACGGGAGTCGGGCATGGCGCCAGGGTAGTAGGCGGTGCCGGCGCCGCCGTGCCCCGTAGGGTCGCGTGGTGACCTCTGCTGCCCCGCCGGACGTGACCCTCGACCTGGCCGGAGACGTCGTCCGGCTCACCCGCGACCTGTGCGACATCGAGTCCGTGAGCGGCGACGAGCGCACGGTCGCCGACGCCGTCGAGCAGGCGCTGCGCGCCTACGAGCACCTCGAGGTGCTCCGCGACGGCGACGCCGTGGTGGCCCGCACGCACCTCGGCCGCGCCGACCGCGTGGTGGTGGCCGGCCACCTCGACACCGTCCCGCTGCGTCACCCGGAGCCGAACCTGCCCACCTGGGTGGAGGGCGAGGACCGCCGCGACCAGGGCGGCGCCGACGAGCGCGTCCTGTTCGGGCGCGGCACCGCGGACATGAAGTCCGGTGTCGCCGTGCAGCTCTCGGTGGCGGCGACCGTCACCGAGCCGGTGCACGACGTCACCTGGGTGTTCTACGACAACGAGGAGGTCGAGTCCTCGCTCAACGGCCTCGGCCGGATCGCGCGCCACCACCCCGACTGGCTCGAGGGCTCGTTCGCGATCCTCTGCGAGCCGTCGGAGGGCACGGTGGAGGGCGGCTGCAACGGCACGCTGCGGGTGGAGGTGCTCGTCCCCGGCGTGCGGGCGCACTCGGCCCGCGCGTGGACCGGCGTCAACGCGGTGCACGCGGCGGGAGAGGTGCTCTCGCGGCTGCGCGCGTACGAGCCGGCCGAGGTCGAGGTCGACGGGCTGGTCTACCGCGAGTGCCTCAACGCCGTCGGCATCCGCGGCGGCGTCGCGGGCAACGTGATCCCGGACGAGTGCGTCGTCACCGTGAACTACCGGTTCGCCCCGGCGCGGTCGGTGGCGCAGGCCGAGCAGCACGTCCGCGACCTGTTCGAGGGGTTCGAGGTCACCGTCACCGACGCCGCCGCCGGTGCGCGTCCGGGCCTGGACCACCCCGCGGCCGCCGCGTTCGTCGCGGCCGTCGGCGGCGAGCCGAAGCCCAAGTACGGGTGGACCGACGTCGCCCGGTTCAGCGAGATGGGCGTCCCCGCAGTCAACTTCGGCCCCGCGGACCCCTCGTTGTCGCACACCGACGACGAGCACTGCCCCGCCGCGTCGATCACGCGGTGCCGCGACGTGCTCGCGGCGTGGTTGGGTGGCGGGCATGACTGAGGCCGAGATCCCGCCCGCGGCGAGCGGGCCAGCAGGAGCACCGACGCGGGCCGGTGACGCTGCGCGGCGGCGAGATGACCGGCGAGACGACCGACCAGCACCTGCTCGACGGCCGCGGCCCGGCCGACTGGGTGCACACCGACCCGTGGCGGGTGCTGCGGATCCAGAGCGAGTTCGTCGAGGGCTTCGGCGCGCTCGCCGAGCTGGGGCCGGCCGTCAGCGTGTTCGGGTCGGCCCGCACGCCGCGCGACCACCCCGACTACGCGCTCGGCGTCGAGGTGGGCCGCCTGCTGGCCGAGGCGGGGCTGGCGGTGATCACCGGCGGCGGCCCCGGTGCGATGGAGGCGGCGAACCGCGGTGCGCGCGAAGGCCGGCGGGGTGTCCGTCGGCCTCGGCATCGAGCTGCCGTTCGAGCAGGGGATGAACGAGTTCGTCGACCTCGGCGTCGACTTCCGCTACTTCTTCGCGCGCAAGACGATGTTCGTGAAGTACGCGCAGGGCTTCGTCGTCCTGCCCGGCGGGTTCGGCACCTTCGACGAGCTGTTCGAGGCGCTGACCCTGGTGCAGACCCGCAAGGTGACCTCGTTCCCGATCGTGCTGGTGGGCACGGCCTACTGGGCCGGGCTGCTCGACTGGCTGCGCTCCACCGTGCAGGGCAGGGGGGCGATCGGGCCGCGCGACGTCGACCTGCTGCGGCTCACCGACGACCCCGGCGAGGCCGTCCGCTGGATGCTGGAGGGCTCGAGCACGTAGACGTCGGGGGCGGCGCGGCGCACAATCGACACATGTCCGTGCGCCCGGCTCCCGAGAACGGCGGTGTCGTGCTGGGCCGCGACCGCCCGGGGCGCGCGCTGCGGGTGTCGTCGCACCCCGAGCTCGGCCGGGTCGTGCTGAGCCTGTGGGACGGCGCGCGCTGCATCGGCACGCTGCGGGTGGCGCCCTCCGACGTCCCCGACATGGTCCGCGCGCTCACCGGTGCCGCGGTCGCCGCAGCCGGCTCCGACTTCGTCCCGGACGAGGCCGCGCCCGGCCCGGGCACGCACCTCACCGCCGTGCCCGCTCCGCGTCCTGCCCCGCCGACCTCGCCGTTCGAACCGCCTGCCTGAGAGCGCCTCGCCGACGGCGGCCGGGTCGGCCCGCTGGCAGGATGGCGCCGTGGCCGCCGTCTGCGTGTTCTGCTCCAGCTCGCTGACCATCGACCCGCAGCACGTCGAGCTCGCAGCCGACCTCGGACGCCTCATCGCCGCCCGCGGCCACACCCTGGTGTCCGGTGGCGGCCGGATCTCGATGATGGGCGCGGTGGCACGCGCGGCCCGCGAGGGCGGGGCGCACACCCTCGGCGTGATCCCCGAGGGACTCGTGGGCCTCGAGGTGGCCGACGACGACGCCGACGAGCTCGTCGTCACGCCGGGCATGCGCGAGCGCAAGGCCCTGATGGACGCCCGCGCCGACGCGTTCGTGGTGCTGCCCGGTGGTCTCGGCACGCTCGAGGAGCTGCTCGAGGTGTGGGTGGCGCGCACGCTCGGCATGCACGACAAGCCGGTCGTGGTGTGCGACCCCACCGGCCTGCTCGACCCGCTGGAGCGGATGGTCGACCACCTCGAGGAGGCCGGGTTCGTCCGGCCGTCGGCGCGAGACGCGCTGCAGTGGGCCCGTTCGCCGGAGGAGGCGCTCGACCTGGTCGAGACCCACCTCGGCCGCGAGCCGCACCTGCGTCCGGGCGCCGAGGTGGTCGAGTGACCGGCGCGGTGCTGCCGGTCGCGCTCGTGCCCGCGACGCCGCTGCTGCTGCCCGGGCTCACCGGTCGTGCCGACCCCGTGCCGGACCTCCGCGCCGCGGTGGACGCCGTCGTCCGCGACCTGGTGGCGACCCGGCCCGACGAGGTGGTCGTGCTGGCCGAGGCCGGGCCCGCCGGCGAGCACGAGGTGGGCGCCGAGCTCGGGCTGCACCGCTGGGCCGTGGGGGCCGGCACCGCGCGCCGCGGCGGCGGCGCCGACGTCGCGCTGCCCTTCGCCGTGGCGAGCGTGCTGCTCGACGCGGCCGGGTGGCACGGCCGTCGCCGGTTCGTGGCCGTCGCCCCCGGCACGCCGCCGGACGCCGCCGCCCGCGCGGGCGCCGCCACCCGGGCCGGAGCGGGGACGGGCTACCTCGTGCTGGCCGAGGGGACGGCGTGCCGCACCGAGAAGGCGCCCGGGCACCTCGACCCGCGGGCCGCGGCCTTCGACGACGCGCTGCTCGCCGCGGCGCGCGACGACCTCGACGCCGTCCTCGGCCTCGACCCGGCGCTGGCGGCCGAGCTGTGGGTGCACGGCCTGGCCGCGTGGCAGGCGCTCGCCGGGGCGATGGGCCCGGGCTCGGCGCTCGACGTGCGCTGGACCGGCGACCCGTTCGGCGTCCTCTACGTCGTGGCCGGCGCGGGGCACCCGGCATCGTAGGGCTCCACCAGTGGCACTCCGGCCGTGCGGGCTCAGCGGCTGGGCAGGGGTTCGACCTCGACGACCTGGCGGGTGCCGAGTGGTGAGGTCCACTCGTGCGCGATCACGGCCCCCGAGACGGACGTGAGCGTGCGGCAGTGCCGGAGGGCGGCGGTCTTCCAGCGGTGGCACCGGCGCGATCTGGGCGAGAGGTTCTGGACCGAGGTGGGTCCGCGGGGGTGGGGGATGGTGTGGTCGAGGTCGCACCTGCTGGCCGGGACGGCGCAGCCGGGGAAGGTGCAGCACCGTGCACAGGGCGCGGGCGACCACCACGTCGCGCTCGGCCTCGAACTGCGACAGCCCGGTCGCCGCGGCGACCTCCGCCGCGGCCAGGACGTCCAGGTCGTGCTCGGTGATCCGCCCGCACCCCAGCGCATCCCCCCGGGAGGCCTCGCCGACCCGCCACCCCTCCTGGGCGTGCACGAGCTTCGTGATCGCCCACACCCGCCGCAGGTGCTCGGCCTGGTGCGCGAACCCGGCCAGCGAGTGGGCCCGCAGACCCGCGACCAGCGCCGCACCCTGCGCCCCCGAACCGTCCCCCGACCTCATGTACCAAGTCTAGAACCGAGGTACGACAACGGCTTTCGCATCCGCAGCCTGACGAGTGGCACTGCGCACTAGGCAAGGCCGCGCACCGTCAGCGCCGGCGGCTGGTCGCCGGCGATGACCGACACCATGTCGAGCACCTGCCGGGTCTCGGCCACCTCGTGCACCCGGAACACCATCGCGCCGTGCCACGCGCTGATCGCGGTGGTGGCCAGCGTCCCGACCAGGCGTTCGGTGAGCGGACGTCCGAGCGCCTCGCCCACGAAGTCCTTGTTGGACAACGAGACCAGCACCGGCCAGCCGGTGGCGACCATCTCGTCCAGGCGGCGGGTGACCTCGAGCGAGTGCCAGGTGTTCTTGCCGAAGTCGTGGGCCGGGTCGATGACCACCCGGGTCGGGTCGACGCCCTCGGCGACGGCCGTGCGGGCCAGCGTGGTGGTGCGCGCCAGCACGTCGGCGACGACGTCGTCGTAGCCGATCCGGTGCGGGCGGGTGCGCGGGCACGGCGCCGCCGGCGTGCGCGCAGACGAGGCCGGTGCCGAACTCGGCGGCCACCCGGGCGACGCCGGGATCGGCGCCGCCCCAGGTGTCGTTGAGCAGGTCGGCGCCCGCCTCGCAGACCGCGCGGGCGACGGGCTCGCGGTAGGTGTCGACGCTGATCACGAGGTCGGGGTAGCGCTCGCGGACGGTGGCGACGAACGGTGCGGTGCGGTCGATCTCCTCCGCCACGCTCACCTCGTGGCCGGGGGCGGCCTTCACCCCGCCCACGTCGAGCACGTCGGCGCCCTGCTCGACCACGAGGTCGACCCGGTCGAGCGCCGCCTGCTCGGCGAAGGTGGCGCCGCGGTCGTAGAACGAGTCCGGCGTGCGGTTGACGATCGCCATCACCAGCCGCCGGTGACGCCCGTACTCGTGCCGGCCGAGCCGCAGGGGACCTTGCGGGTCGGGCGCGGGGTCGGGCACGTCGTCAGCATGGCACGATGCCTCGCGTGGACCTGATCCTGCTCCTGGTGGCCGTGCTGCTGGTCGGCGTCGTCGCCGCCGTCGCGGTCGGCCGGGTGCGCGGCGGGCTCGAGGAGCCGGTGCGCTCTCGTCGCGACAACGCCCTGCCTGCAGGCCGGCTCGGGCAGGACGACCTCGCCCACGCACGGTTCTCGGTGGGTCTGCGGGGGTACCGGATGGACGAGGTCGACGCGGCGCTCGACCGCGTCCAGGCCGAGCTGCGCGAGCGCGACGCCGAGGTCGCGGCCCTGCGCGGCGCCCTGGCCGACAAGACACCGCAGCGCGAGCCCGATCCGGTCGCCGCCGACGACGGCACGGACGCCGGCTTCGGACCCGGCCGCTGACCCGTGCAGACCTTCACCGCGGTCGTCCGCACCACGCTGGACCCGCCGGCCGCGTTCGCCGCGATCACCGACTGGCCCGCTCACGGCCGGCACGTCCCGTTCACGACCGTGCGGGTGACCCGCCGCACCGACGGCGTCGGCACCACCTTCACCGGGACCACCGGCCTCGGCCGGCTGTCGTTCGACGACCCGATGGAGGTCGTCCGCTGGGAACCGCCGCAGGAGGACGGCCACGGCGTCTGCACGATCCGCAAGCGCGGGGTGGTGCGCGGCGAGGCCCACATCGAGGTGCTCGCCGACGGCGCCGGTGCGCGGGTGAGCTGGACCGAGGGCGTCGCGTTCGGCCCGCGCTGGCTCGACCCGGTGGTCTCCCGGCTGGCGCTGCTGCCCGGAAAGGTCGTCTTCGGCGGCGTCGCCCGGCGGATGCTGCGCGACGCCGAGCGCGCGCGTGGCTGAGTCGGGCCCGGGGGCCGCCGCCGACCTGGTCGATCGGCGACGGACGGGCTGGCCCGCTGCCGCTGGGGCGCGTCCGCGCCCGAGTACGTCGGGTACCACGACACCGAGTGGGGACGACCGGTGCACGGCGAGCACGCGCTGTTCGAGCGGATCACGCTGGAGGCGTTCCAGTCCGGGCTGTCCTGGCTGACGATCCTGCGCAAGCGCGAGGGTTTCCGGACGGCGTTCTCCGGGTTCGACCCGGAGGTCGTGGCCCGTCTCGACGACGACGACCGGGCCCGGCTGATGGCCGACGCCTCGATCGTCCGCAACCGCGCGAAGGTCGACGCCGCGATCACCAACGCCCGGGCGGTGCTCGACCTGCGCGACGGGCCGGGGCTGGACGGGCTGTTCTGGTCGTTCGCGCCGGACCCGGCCACGCGCCCGGTGCCGCAGCGGTTCGCCGACGTCCCGGCCATCACCAGCGAGTCGACCGCGCTGTCGAAGGCGTTGAAGAAGAACGGGTTCGTCTTCGTCGGGCCCACCACCGCGTACGCCGGCATGCAGGCGTGCGGGCTCGTCGACGACCACCTCGCAGGCTGCCACGCCCGTGGCGGCGCCCGGGGCGGCGCGCAGGGCGGAGCGTGACCGGCGCACCCGCGGTGCGGGTCGAGACCGAGCCCACCGACGACGACGACGGACCCTGGTGGCTGCGGCTCGTCCCCGGCTGGGTGGCGGCGCTCGCGGTGTACGGGCTCACCCGGGTGGTCGCGACCGTGTTCACGCTGGCGGCGGCGCCGTCCCAGCTCGGCAGCCTGTGGGCGCCGCAGGACCCGCCGTACGGCGACTTCGTCTCGATGTGGGACGGCGACCGCTACCGGGTGATCGCCGAGCAGGGCTACCCGCTGCCGTTGCCGCTGGACGAGGCGGGCGAGCCGGCCCAGTCCGAGTGGGCGTTCTTCCCGGCGTACCCGGCCCTGGCGCGGCTGGTGATGAGCGTGACCGGCCTGGGCTTCCGCGACGTCGCGCCGACGGTGAGCCTGCTGTGCGGGTTCGCCGCGGCGGTGCTGGTGTACCGGCTGTTCCGCCGCCGCACCGGCCGTCCCGAGGCGCTGCTCGGCGTCGCGGTGCTCGGGGTGTTCCCCACCGCGCCGGTGCTCCAGTACTCCTACAGCGAGGGGTTGTGCCTGCTGGCGCTCGCGGCGTCGCTGTACCTGCTCACCACCCGCCGCTACCTCGCCGCCGTGCCCGCCGTGGCGCTGCTGGGTCTGACCAGGCCGGTCGGCGTCCCGTTCGTGCTCGTGGTGCTGGCGCACCTGGTGGTGCGCTGGCGCACCCGCGACGAGGACCCGTTCCCGCCGGTGGAGGTGGCCAAGGTCGTGCTCGTGGGCGCGGTCACCACCCTGGCAGCGCTCGCGATGCCCGCCGCGACCGCGCTGGCCGCCGGCCGTCCGGACGGGTACACCGCCGTGCAGGTGGCCTGGCGGGTGCAGGACCAGATGGAGTACTTCACGCCGTGGGCCTGGATGGCGCGCTACGTGCTGCACGGGTGGGGGCCGGTCGTGCTCCTCCTGCTCGTGATCGGCACGGTCTCGGTGCTCGCGAGCCGTCCGGCCCGGGCCCTCGGGGTGGAGCTGTGGACGTGGTGCGCCGCCTACGCGCTGTACCTGGCCGCCGTGCTCGACCCGTTCACCTCGCTGCCGCGGTTCCTGCTGCTGTTCTTCCCGCTGGCGCTGGCGCTGGTCACGAGCACGCGCGGGTGGCGGCGGGTGCTGCTGCTGACGGCGTGGATCGCGCTGTCGGTGTGGCTGCAGTGGAAGTGGGTCAGCGTGCTGTGGGTGTTCGCCCCGCCGAGCGACTACCCGCCGTGACCCGCCCGGTCGACGAGCCGCTCAGCGGCCGGTGAAGCGCGGTGCGCGCTTGCCGAGGAAGGCCTGGACCGCCTCGCCGTGGTCGGCGCTGCCGCCGGTGCGGGCCATCCACTCCGCCTCGTGCTCGAGCGACTCGGCCAGGGTGTGCTCGGCGGAGTACGCCACCACGGTGCGGATCGCCGCGTAGGCCAGCGTGGGGCCGGCGGCCAGCTCGACCGCGACGGCGCGGGCGCGGTCGGCCAGCTCGTCGTCCGGGACGACCTCGGTGGCCAGGCCCAGCGCGAGGGCCTCCTCGGCGCCGACGGTGCGCGGCCGCAGCAGCAGGTCCTTGGCCCGGCCGACCCCGATCAGCCGGGGCAGGTGGTACGAGGCGCCGGTGTCGGCCGACAGCGCGACGCCGGCGAAGGCGAGGTTGAACCCGGCCGAGGCGGCCACGATCCGCAGGTCGGCGGCCATCGCCATCGACGCGCCCGCCCCGGCGGCCACGCCGTTGACGCCCGCGACGACCGGCTTGTCCATCGTGGCCAGGGCGAGGGCCACCGGGTTGTAGTGGTCGGGCACGGTGCTCCACAGGGTGGGGTCCTGCGCCTGGAGCAGCTGGACGTGCTCGCGCAGGTCCTGGCCCACGCAGAACGCGCGGCCGGTGCCGGTGAGCAGCACGCACCGCACCTCGGGGTCGGCGGCCGCGGTGGTCACCGCCTCGCGCAGCTGCTCCTTGGTGGCGACGTCGAGCGCGTTCATGGCGTCCGGACGGGCGAACGTCACCGTGCCGACGCCGTCGGAGACCTCGTACCGCACGTGCTCGGCCATCTGGTGCCTCCTGGGACGTTCCTGCATCGGAGTGGGCCGGTGGACCTCAGTTGGTCCCACCGGCTTCGTTCGGTTTCGCGCAGCGGTGCTCGCACGGGATAATGGCAGGGACTCCCCGCCCGGCGTCCGCCGGGCACCGGGGCTGCCCGCCGGCAGTGGACGTCCAGGGCGGGACCGACGAAGGAAGGGGTACCGCAGATGGCGGCCATGAAGCCGAGGACGGGTGACGGCCCTCTCGAGGTGACCAAGGAGGGACGCAGCATCATCCTGCGGATGCCGCTGGAGGGTGGTGGCCGGCTGGTCGTGGAGATGACTCCCGACGAGGCGACCGCGCTCGGGGACGCACTGACCTCCGCCGTCGGCTGACACCCTCAGCCACGCGCGAGGTCCGTCGAGACCTCTCAGGGCCCGGCCCGGGGACGCCCCCGGGGCCGGGCCCTGCTGCGTCGCAGCGGTCCGACAGGCACCGTCCTGGTGTCACTAGGCTCCTCGCCGTGACCCCGGAGACCGCTGCGCCCCTCGCCGAGCGCGACCTGCCCACGCTCGTCGTGGCCGACACCTCCGCCGCAGGCCCCGCGTCCGGTGCCGCCGTGCTGGCGCTGCCGGTCGGGTCCGGCCCGCAGGCCGGCCCGGGCACCGCGGAGGCGCTGGCGGCACGGGGCCTGGACCTCGCCACCGTTGCCGCCGACGCCCGGTTCACCGGGTCCGCGGGCGCGCTGCTCGCCTTCCCCGTCGCGCCGGACGGCGACGGCCCGCGCCGGGTCGTGCTCGTCGGGACGGGCGACGGCTCGGTCCGCTCGCTGCGTCGCGCCGGTGCGGCGCTCGGCCGCTCGCTGGCCGGGGTCGACCGGGCCGCGGTCGGTCTGGCCGACGGGCTCGACGCCGAGCACGTCCGCGCGCTGGTCGAGGGCCTGCTGCTGGGCGCCTGGCAGGCACCGCGCACGGGGACGAGCACGCCGCCCGGCCCGGTCGGGACCCTCGTCCTGCACGGCCTGGCCGGCGACCCCGACGTCGCCCACGCCGTCCAGCAGGCGGTGTCGACCTGCCGCGCGAGCTGGCTGGCCCGCGACCTCGCCACCACGCCGTCGTCGGTGAAGAACCCGATGTGGGTGGCCGCCACCGCGGTCGAGCTGGCCCGCGACGTGCCCGGGGTGGAGGTCGAGGTGCTCGACGCCGCCGCCCTGGCCGCGGGCGGGTTCGGCGGCCTGCTCGCCGTCGGGAGCGGGTCGGCCACCCCGCCGGCGCTGGTCCGGGTCGCCTGGACCCCGCCCCGCGGACGCCGGGGCGAGCACCGCCGGCACGTGGTGCTGGTGGGCAAGGGCATCACCTTCGACAGCGGCGGCATCAGCATCAAGCCGCGCGAGGGCATGGTGACGATGAAGACCGACATGAGCGGGGCGGGCGTGGTGCTGGCCACCGTGCTGGCGGCGGCGCGCGACGGCGTCCCGCACCGGGTCACCGCGCTGCTCGCGCTCGCCGAGAACGCGTTCGGCGCCGACTCCTACCGTCCGGGCGACGTCGTCACGGTCTACGGCGGCACCACGGTCGAGATCGCCAACACCGACGCCGAGGGCCGGATGGTGCTGGCCGACGCGCTCGCCTACGCCGACGACGTGCTCGACCCCGACGTCCTCGTCGACGTCGCGACCCTCACCGGGGCGGCCTCGCTGGGCCTCGGCCGCCGCCACGCCGCGCTCTACAGCGACGACGACGACCTCGCGGCGGCTCTGGTGGCGGCCGGCGACGACACGGGGGAGCGGGCCTGGCGGATGCCGCTGGTCGCCGACTACGCGATCGAGGTCGAGTCCGACGTCGCCGACCTGCGGCACGTCACCGCCGACCGCACCCGGTTCAACGGCGGCGGCTCCATCGCCGCGGCGCTGTTCCTGCGCGAGCTGGTGGGGCAGCGGCGGTGGGCGCACCTCGACGTCGCCGGCCCGTCGCGGGCCGACAAGGACGAGCACGAGGTGAACAAGGGCGCCACCGGCTACGGCGCCCGGCTGCTGCTGTCCTGGCTGCGGTCGCTCGGATCCTGAGGGCCCGGCGTCCGAGCGGCTCAGCGCTTCACGGCCACCAGCAGGCCGTCGCCGGCCTGGAGCATCGCGCTGACCAGGCCCTCGTCGCGGCGGACCGCCTTGCCGAGCTCGCGGATGGCGGTGGTCTGCTCGTCGCGCTGGGCGGGGTCGGCCACCTTGCCGCTCCACAGCGCGTTGTCGACCGCCAGCAGGCCGCCGCTGCGCAGCAGCCGCAGCGCCTGGGCGAGGTACGCCTCGAGGTCGGTCTTGTCGGCGTCGAGCAGCACCATGTCGTAGGCGCCGTCGGTGAGCCGCGGCAGCACGTCGAGCGCGCGGCCGGTGATCAGCCGGGTGCGCTGCGGCCGGATGCCGGCCTCGGTGAAGGCCTCCTTGGCGGCCCGCTGGTGCTCGGCCTCGATGTCGATCGAGGTGAGCACGCCCTCGTCGCCCATGCCCTCGAGCAGGTACAGGCCCGAGACGCCGGCGCCCGTCCCGACCTCGACGACCGAGCGCGCGCTGCAGCGCCGCGGCGAGCACCCGCAGGGCGGCGCCGCCGCCCGACCCGATCGGGACGCAGCCGAGCTCGGCGGCCCGCCCGCGGGCGCGCTCGACCACCTCGGTCTCGGGGACGAACTCTTCGGCGTAGGCCCGGCTGGCGGGCGATCCGGCTGAGATGACGGCCTCCCTGTGGGTGCTGGTCGTGCGCGTGGTGGGTGCTCGTGGTGGTGCTGGCGAGCCTAGACCCGTCCGCCCGGGCCCCGGCTCCGAAGCACCGGCGAGGTCCTTCACAGGGTCCTCACAGGGAGAGCGGGAACCCTGGGCTCCTCGCCGGTGTTCTCACTGGACAACCGAGACCAGACAGGAACGTGATGAGGCCGTGACGCAGACCGCCGTGGCCCGCCCCCAGGAGTCAGCCCGCGGGTCCGAGCAGGACACCGCTCCGGCGCAGCCCTGGGTCCCTCCGACCTGGGAGGAGATCGTCCGCGACCACTCCGCCCGGGTCTACCGGCTGGCCTACCGCCTGACCGGCAACCAGCACGACGCCGAGGACCTCACCCAGGAGGTGTTCGTCCGGGTGTTCCGCTCGCTCGGCACCTACACCCCGGGGACCTTCGAGGGCTGGCTGCACCGCATCACCACGAACCTGTTCCTCGACCAGGTCCGCCGCAAGCAGCGGATCCGGTTCGACGCCCTGCCGGACGACTCCGGCGACCGGCTCGCCGGCCGCGAGCCGGGCCCGGAGCGCGCGTTCGAGCACCTCAACCTCGACCTCGACATCCAGGCCGCCCTCGACCGGCTGCCGCCGCAGTTCCGCGCCGCCGTCGTGCTGTGCGACATCGAGGGGCTGACCTACGAGGAGATCGCCGACGTCCTCGACATCAAGCTCGGCACCGTGCGCTCCCGCATCCACCGCGCCCGCGGCATGCTGCGCGAGGCCCTGGCCCACCGCGCGCCGGGTGCCGCCGAGGAGCCGGTGCCCGTCGCGCCGCGCCGCCGCCGCTTCGTCCCCCGGCTGTCCGGTGGTGCTGCGTGAGCGACCGGCACATCGGCAACCGCGCCAGCGAGCTGCTCGACGGCCGGCTCACCGCCGGCGCCGAGCTGGAGGTCCGCACCCACCTCGGCCGCTGCGCGTCCTGCGCGGCGGTCGTGCACCGCGAGCAGCAGGTGCGCGCCGATGCTGCGCGCTGCCGCGTGCCAGGCGCCGACCCCGCGCGGTGACCTGATGGCCGGGCTGATGGCGCTCGCCGCCACGCGCCCCCGGCACCGCTCGCTGACCCGGTGCCCGCGTTCGCGCCGAGCGCGACGCCCACCGCGGCGCCGCGGCGTCCGCGCCCGTCGGTGCTCACCGCCGCCGTGCTCGGGTCGGTCTCGCTCACCGCGGCCGGTGCGATCGGCGTCGGGATGGTCGCGCAGGGCGCGATGTCGGGCGTCGTGGCGCCGGTGCGCCAGCAGGGTGCGGTGGCCGGCTCCACCGTGTCGTTCGTCCAGCCGGCCGTCGCCGTCCTGCGCGGTGCGGCCAGCGACCAGCAGCCACACCGGGATCCGGGTCGTGGACGCCGGAGCGGCGACGAACTCCCTGAGCCTCCTAGGCTGAGGCCGGGGGGCGACGGCCACGGACCCACAGGAGGGCAGGACCGATGACGCAGGGCCCGCCGGTGGATCCCAGCTGGGCACCGCCGACCCGCGCCGACGACGGCGCGACGCACGGCGACACCCAGCCGGTGCCGCGGCACCAGGACACCCAGCCGCTCGCCGCGGCGGCCCCGGCGTCGGGCTGGGACCAGCCGCCCACCCCGCTGCACGGCGCCCTGCCCGCACCCGCTCCCGCCGGCACCCGGGGGCCGGGTACACCCCGGCCTGGCCGCCGCCCGCTGCCGCGCTCGCGGAGCCCGGCCCCGCCGACGCCGCGACCCCGCCAGGTGGCCGTCGCGGCCTCGGCACCCTCGCCACGATCGGGCTGGTGCTCGGCTGCCTGCTCGTCGGCGTCATGGGCGGCCTGCTCGGCGACCGGGTGGCCGACCGGCTCGGCGTCGCGGACGCCGGCGGACATCCCCGTGGCGCAGGGCCCGGGCCCGGGCCGCCCCTCCGACTCGGTGGCCGGCGTCGCCGCCAAGGTGCTCCCGAGCACGGTGTCGATCGAGGTGTCCTCCGCGTCGGCCGAGGGCTCCGGCTCGGGGTTCGTGCTGCGCGAGGACGGCATGATCCTCACCAACAACCACGTGGTCGCCGAGGCCGCCGACGGCGGCCGGATCGTCGTGGTCTTCTCCGACGGCAGCCAGGCCGACGCCACCGTCGTCGGGCGCACCGGCGACTACGACCTCGCCGTGCTCAAGGTCGAGCGCACCGGGCTGACGCCGCTGCCGTTCGGCGACAGCGACGACGTCGTGGTCGGCGACCCGGTGATCGCGGTCGGCGCCCCGCTCGGGCTCGAGTCCACCGTCACCACCGGCATCGTCAGCGCGCTGAACCGCCCGGTCTCGGCCGGGCCGGCCGAGGAGAGCTCGTTCATCAACGCGATCCAGACCGACGCCGCGATCAACCCCGGCAACTCCGGCGGGCCGCTGGTGAACATGGCCGGCGAGGTCATCGGCATCAACTCCGCGATCGCTCGCAACCCCAGCAGCGACGCCGCCGGCAACATCGGGCTCGGCTTCGCGATCCCGTCGAAGCAGGCCGCCCGCACCGCCGAGCAGCTGATCGACACCGGCAGGGCGACCTACCCGATCATCGGCGTGCTGCTCGACCGCTCGTACACCGGCGAGGGCGTCAAGGTCACCGCGGACGACCGACGGCCAGGACGCCGTCACCCCGGACGGCCCCGCCGACCTGGCGGGCATCCGGCCCGGCGACGTCATCACCGGGTTCAACGGCCGACCGGTCACCGAGCCGGACGAGCTGATCGTCGGCATCCGCGCCCAGGAGCCGGGCGACACCGTCAGGCTGACGGTGCGCAGCGGCGAGGACGACGAGCGCGAGGTCGAGGTCACCCTCGACGAGGCGGAGTCGAACTAGTGCCCGGGACGTCCTGATGCTGGGCATGAACGGCGGCGAGCTGGTCGTCATCGCCGTCATCGCGCTGCTCGTGATCGGGCCCGAGCGGCTGCCCGGGTACGCCCAGCAGCTCGGCCGGCTGGTGCGCGAGCTGCGCCGGATGGCCTCCGGCGCCCGCGAGCAGGTGCGCGCCGAGCTCGGCCCGGAGTTCGACGACGTCGACTGGCAGAAGCTCGACCCGCGCCAGTACGACCCTCGGCGGATCGTCCGCGAGGCCCTGCAGGACGCCTGGGACGACCCCGAGCCCGCGACCCCCGCCGGCACGGAGAAGACGCGCACGGGCACCACGAAGCCCGACGACTCGAGGCTGAAGAAGGCCTCGCGCCCGGCGAGCAGGCCGGGCGGCGGCGCCTCCCGTCCGGGGGACACCACCGGCCCGGCCCCGTTCGACCCCGACGCGACCTGAGGACGAGGACGCGATGACCGACCACCTGGTGCACGACGGACGGCTCTACGAGTCGCAGGTCGTGTTCGGCGCCACCGTCACCGCCGAGCTGTTCGGCCGGTACGAGGGCGGCGGCGAGCTGGGCGTCATGACGCTCGACGACGACAACCGGATGGCGGTCGAGGTCGACGACGTGCCGTCCGAGGTCTTCGGCTGGTGGTGCGACGTCGTCGCGCGCCGGCTGGGGCTCGACGTGGCGGGGCTCGTGCCGGGTGCCCGGCGCGGCACCGACGGACGGCGCTAGGCCGCTCTCACAGGAGCGCCCCCACCGTCGCCGCGTCGTCCACGCCAGCGGGTCGACGCCCTGCAGCTGCGCCAGGTGGCGCGACACCTCGCGGTGCGGGCGGCCGTGCATCCCGGCGTCGTCGAGCAGGTCGAACCACTCCTCCCAGCCGCGGCCGGTGCGCTCGCGCAGGGGGACCAGGAGCTTGAAGGAACGGTGCTGGGTCATCGGTCGTCCTCTCACGCGGCGGCGACCCTCGTCCCACGCCCGCAGGGCCCCCGCCGGGAAAGGGCACGACCTGACCGGCGCCCCGGGTGCTCAGGCACCCTCTGCCCCCGCTCGGCCGGTGGCGTGGGCACCGGAACCGGGGGTCGGGCGCAGGACGGCGCCCTCAGGGAGTATGACCCCGGGGGACCGCGGACGTCATCGTCCGGACGGGTCAGCGCCCCGCGGGGGTGAGACCGAGCGAGCGGCCGGCGAGGCCGCGGGCGCGCTGGGACAGCTGGCGGGCGACGCCGCGCAGGGCCACGGCGCCGGCGGAGTCGGGGTGGCCGAGCACGACGGGCATGCCGCTGTCGCCGCCCTCGCGCAGCGCGACGTCGACAGGGCACCTGGCCGAGCAGCGGGACGGCGGCACCGACCGAGCGGGTCAGCGAGTCGGCCACGCGCTGGCCGCCGCCGGAGCCGAACACCTCCATCCGGGAGCCGTCGGGCAGCTCGAGCCAGGACATGTTCTCGATCACGCCGACCACCTGCTGGTGGGTCTGCAGCGCGATCGAGCCGGCCCGCTCGGCCACCTCCGCGGCGGCCGGCTGCGGGGTGGTGACGACGAGGATCTCCGCGGTGGGCAGCAGCTGCGCCACCGAGATCGCGATGTCGCCGGTGCCCGGGGGCAGGTCGAGCAGCAGGACGTCGAGGTCGCCCCAGAACACGTCGGCGAGGAACTGCTGCAGCGCGCGGTGCAGCATCGGCCCGCGCCACACGACCGGCTGGTTGCCCGGCACGAACATGCCGATCGAGATGACCTTCACGTCGTGCTGGATGGGCGGCAGGATCATGTCGTCGACGCGGGTGGGCGCCTGGGTGACGCCGAGCATCCGCGGCACCGAGAAGCCGTACACGTCGGCGTCGACCACGCCGACCCGCAGGCCGTCGGCGGCCATCGCGGCGGCGAGGTTGACCGTCACGGTCGACTTGCCGACGCCGCCCTTGCCGGACGCCACTGCGTACACGCGGGTCAGCGAGCCGGGCTTGGCGAACGGCACCTCGCGCTCGACCTGGCCGCCGCGCAGCTTGTCCTTGAGCGCGGCCCGCTGCTGCTCGTCCATGACGTCGAGCTCGACCCGCACGTCGGTGACGCCCTCGACCGAGCGGACGGCGGCGGTGACGTCGGTGGTCAGCCGGTCCTTCATCGGGCAGCCGCTGATCGTCAGGTAGATCGCGACGTCGACCGAGCCGTCGTCGCCGACCTCGACCGACTTGACCATGTCGAGCTCGGTGATCGGGCGGCGGATCTCGGGGTCCTGCACGCGCGACAGGGCCTCGCGCAGGGCGTCGAGCGTGGGGACGGGCATGTCCCCAGGGTAGGTCGTGACCGTGGTCACCCGCCGCGGGCGCGGGCCGCGGCCGCACGCGCGCGCGAGCCGCGGCTCAGCGCCGGCGGGCACCAGGGGCAGACCTTCCATCCGCTCCATCGGCCGGTGGCAGGTGGCGCAGCCCTCGGGGCCGAGCGGGCAGGCGCACCAGGGGCAGGTGAGCATGTCGTGGTCCACGCCGCGGTCGCACGACGGGCACGCGACCCCGCCCTGGTGGTCGGAGTGGGTGACGCGCACGGCCTCCTCGAAGGTGGTCTCGCCGCGCCAGGCCTTCGCCAGCGCCGACGTGCGCAGCGTGGCCAGGCCGGCGGCCCGGGCGCGCTCGCCGACGGCGTGCTCGGTGGGGTCGCCAGCAGGGTCGAGCGCATCGGGGCGTCGACCTCGAGCACCTCGTAGACCGCGGTGCGGCCGCGGTAGCCCGTGCCGCCGCAGTCGGGGCAGCCGGTGCCGCGCACCGGGGTGGCGTCGGCCAGGTCGCTGACGCCCAGGCCCAGCAGGCCGAGGGTCTCGTCCGACGGCACGTACGGCTCGGCGCAGGTGGCGCACGGGACGCGCACGAGCCGCTGGGCGACCACCGCGGTGAGCGAGGACGCCACCAGGAACGGCGCGACGCCCATGTCGACCAGCCGGGTCAGGGCGGCGACGGCGGAGGAGGTGTGCAGCGTGGTGAGCACCAGGTGGCCGGTCAGGGCCGCCTTGAGCGCGAGCTCGGCGGTCTGCGGGTCGCGGACCTCGCCGACCAGCACGACGTCGGGGTCCTGGCGCAGCACCGAGCGCAGGCCCGGACTCGAAGGTCAGGCCGGCCTTGGGGTTCACCTGCACCTGGGTGATGCCGGGCAGCTGGACCTCGACCGGGTCCTCGAGGGTGACGACGTTCTTCTCCGGCGTCATCGCCTCGTTGATCGCCGAGTACAGCGTGCTGGTCTTGCCCGAGCCGGTGGGGCCGGTGATCAGGACGAGACCCTGCGGCACCTGCAGGGCGCGGCGGAGCACGTCCAGCTGGGCCGGCTCGAGGCCGAGCCCGTCCAGCGGCGAGACGCCGTCCGGACGGGTGAGGATGCGGATCACGACCTTCTCGCCGTGCAGCGCGGGCAGCGTGCTGACGCGGGTGTCGAGGTCGTGGTCGTCGACCCGGATCCGGGTGCGGCCGTCCTGCGGGATGCGCCGCTCGGCGATGTCGAGGCCGGCCATGATCTTGATCCGGCTGACGACCGACGGCGCGATCCGCTTGGCGCGGTCATCACGTCGCGCAGCAGGCCGTCGATCCGGTACCGGATCCGCAGCGCCGTCGCGCTGGGGCTCGAGGTGGATGTCGCTGGCGCGCAGGCGGGTGGCGTCGGCCAGCACCTGGTTCACCAGCCGGACGACGGGGGCGTCCTCGTCCGAGACCGACGACGAGCCGAGGGCAGCGGCCGGGTCGTCGCGCAGCGGCGCGGCGTCCTCGACGACCTCCTCGATGAGGGAGACCTCGCCGGACTCGCCGGACAGCGACCAGGCGCGGGCGACCTGCTCGCGGATCTGCGTCGCCGTGGCGACCACGACCATGATCTCGTTGCAGCGCGCGTAGAGGCGCACGTCGTCCAGGGCCAGGACGTTCGTGGGGTCGCTGCTGGCGACGATCAGCGCGCCGTTGGGGTGCCGGTCCAGCGCGATCGCGCCGGTGCGGTCGACGATGTGCTGCGGCAGCAGGCGCACCACGTCCGGCGCGGCGACGACGCGCGACAGGTCGACGTGCTCGAGGCCGAGGTGCTTGGCGAGGCTCTGGGCCACCTGCATCTCGCTGGCGTGGCCGAGCAGCGCGATCACCTGGCCGAGACGCTGGCCGCGGTGCTCGGGCTCGCGCTGCAGCTCGAGGGCCTCGCTCAGCTCCTCGGCGGTGATGACCCCCTCGGCGAGCAGGATCTCGCCCATCCGGCGCCGGCGCGGTCGGCCGACCGCCTCGTCACGCGGGTGCGGGAAGGGCGGGGTGTCGGTGCTCCACGAGCGCGGGACGACTGTCATGTTCACTCATCGGTCGTCGAGGGCCCCCGGTGTTGACCTGATCGGGTGTCACCGCGTTGCTCCGACTGCTCCGGTGGCTGCTGCAGCTCCTCGAGCAGGTCGCGCAGCTCCGAGCGCAGGAAGTCGCGGGTGGCGACGTCGCGCATCGAGATCCGCAGCGCGGCCACCTCGCGGGCCAGGTACTCGGTGTCGGCGAGCGCCCGCTCGGCCCGCTGCCGGTCCTGCTCCAGCGACACCCGGTCGCGGTCGTCCTGACGGTTCTGCGCCAGCAGGATCAGCGGCGCCGCGTACGACGCCTGCAGGCTGAGGATCAGCGTCAGCAGCGTGTAGTTGAGCTCGCGCGGGTCGAACTGCAGGTCGGCCGGGCCCACGGTGTTCCAGACCAGCCAGAGCAGCACGAACAGGGTCATGTAGACGAGGAACCGCGGCGTGCCCATGAACCGCGCGAACCGCTCGGACCAGATGCCGAACCGCTCGGGGTCCATCCCGGCGCCGGGGACGAGCCGGCGCCGGGTCTCGCGGGGGGTGTCCAGGCCCGCGCCGCGACGGGCCGCGGACCGCTTGCGCTCAGCCATCCGAACCCTGCTCCGGGCTCTCGGGCGGGGAGGTGTGGATCTCGGCGTCGCCGAGGTCGTCCTCGTCGTGGTCGCGCCAGTCCTCGGGCAGCAGGTGGTCGAGCACGTCGTCGACCGTGACCGCCCCGATCAGCCGGTCGGCGTCGTCGGTGACCGGCAGCGAGACCAGGTTGTAGGTGGCCAGCCGCCGGGTGAGCAGGCCGAGCGGGGCGTCGGCCGCGACCGGCTCGACGTCCTTGTCGACGATCGTCCCGATCGCCACGTGCGGCGGCTCCCGCAGCATCCGCTGGATGTGCACGACGCCGAGGAAGGTGCCGGTGGGGGTCTCGGTCGGCGCCCGGCAGACGAACACCGCGGCGGCCAGGGCGGGCGACAGCTCCGAGCGGCGCACCAGCGCCAGCGCCTCGGCCACGGTCGCCTCGGGCCCGAGCACCACCGGCTCGGACGTCATCAGCCCGCCGGCCGTGTCCTCGTCGTAGGCGAGCAGGCGGCGGACGTCGTCGGCCTCGTCCTGCTCCATCGCCCCGAGCAGGTGCTCCTGCTGCTCCGCGGACAGCTCGCCGAGCAGGTCGGCGGCGTCGTCGGGCTGCATCGCCTCGAGCACGTCGGCGGCGCGGCCGCGGTCGAGGGTCTGCAGGATCGAGACCTGGTCGTCCTCGGGCAGCTCCTCCAGGACGTCGGCGAGCCGCTCGTCGTCGAGCTCGGCGGCCAGCTCCTGGCGGCGCTTGACCGACAGGTCGTGGAGCATGTCGGCGATGTCGGCGGCCTTCATCTCGTCGAACGCCGCGATCAGCATCGAGGCGCCCTGGGCCTCGGTGCCGCCGGACAGACCGGTGACCTGGTCGACGTCGAGGAGCAGCGTCTCGCCGCGGCGGCGCAGCCGTCCCTGCAGCCCCTTGCGGGCCTCGCCCTTGCGGACGAAGACCTTGGCCACCGTCCAGTCCCGCTTGCGGTCGGCCTCGATCGCGACGTCCTCGACCGTCGCCACGTCGGAGCCGTCGCGCAGCGAGACCTGCCGCTCCAGCACCTCGCCGATGACGAGGGTCTCGCCGCCGCGCTTCTCGAACCGGCGCATGTTCACCAGGCCGGTGGTGATCACCTGGCCGGACTCCATGCTCGTCACCCGGGTCATCGGCAGGAACACCCGCTTGCGTCCCGCGACCTCGACGACCAGGCCGTTCACCTTGGGGCGCAGGCGTTCTGCGCGGATCACGGTGACCACGTCGCGCACCTTGCCCACCTGGTCGCCCAGGGGGTCGAAGACGGCCAGCCCCGCGAGGCGGGCGACGAAGACCCGGTTCGGAGTGGTCACGGGCGGCAAGCCTAGTAGCGGGTCCGGAACGCGCGTACCGTGCGGCAACGGCCGCAGGCTCGGGGTTCGAGGAGGCGTCATGACCGACATCGACCGCAGGACGTTGCTGCGAGCAGGAGCGGGAGCCGCTCTCGCCGGGCCGCTGGCGGGGTTCGCCGCCCGGGCCGCGTCGGGGGCGCCGCACCGTCCGCCCGGCCACGCCGAGCTGGTGCCGCGGCCCGACCTGCGGGACGGCGAGGCGCGCCTGGCCCTGCCGCGCGGGTTCCACTACCGCTCCTTCCAGCCCACCGGCGAGGCGATGGCCGACGGCACGCTCGTCCCCGCCCGCCACGACGGCATGGGCGCGTTCGGCCCGGCCCGCGACCGGAACCGCTCGAGGCTGGTGCGCAACCACGAGATCAACGGCTCCGGCACGGCGTTCTCGGCGTCGGCGCCGACCTACGACCCCGGCGCGCTCGGCGGCACGACCACGGCGCTGGTCACCGACGACGGCCGGGTGCGCGACTCGTGGGCGAGCCTGGCCGGCACCCAGATGAACTGCTCCGGCGGCCGGATGCCGTGGGGGTCGTGGGTCACCTGCGAGGAGACGGTCAACGGCGTCGACGTCTACGACGACTTCACCCGCGGCACGCTGCCGCCGGAGACGTACGTGGTCAACGCTGGGCTGACGAAGCCGCACGGGTTCCTGTTCGAGGTGCCGGCGCGGGGCACCGCCACCGCCGTGCCGGTGCGCAAGGCGGGCCGCTTCGCGCACGAGGCGCTCGCCTACGTGCCGCGCGACCGGCGGTTCTACCTCACCGAGGACGACTTCGGCTTCGCCAGCGGCTTCTACCGGTACACCCCGCCGTCGGACCCGGCGGTCTCGCGCCGGCTCGAGGACGGCGGCACGCTCGAGGCGCTCGCCGTCACCGGCACGCCGAACGCCCACCTCGAGGGCTCCTGGCCGGTCGGCACCCGCTTCCCGGTGTCGTGGGTGCCGGTGGAGGACCCCGACCCCGACCACCCGATGCAGGACGGCCACCCGACCGTCACGAACGACGCCGCGATCCAGCACGTCGCCTCGCAGGGGTGGGCGCTCGGCTCGGCGTTCTTCGGCCGGCTCGAGGGGGCCTACCACCACGACGGCACGGTGTTCTTCACCGCCACCCAGGGCGGCGGAGCCGCGGAGGAGTGGGCACCCGGTGACCCGACGGTGCCGAGCGGGTTCGGCAACGGCCGCGGCCAGGTCTGGGCGTACCACGTGCGCGAGCAGGTGCTCGAGCTCGTCTACGAGTCGCCCTCGGCCGACGTGCTGGACTTCCCGGACAACATCACGACCAGCCCGCGCGGGACGCTCGTGGTCTGCGAGGACGGCACGAACGGCAACTGGCTGCGGGGCCTGACCGTCGACGGCGAGCTGTTCGACATCGCCCGCAACCTGATCCCGGTGACCCGCCCGGACGGCTCGGTCGACGTCGGCGGCGACGAGTTCGCCGGCTCGACGTTCAGCCCGGACGGCTCGACCCTGTACGTGAACGTCCAGTCCAGCCGCGGGCTCTCGTTCGCGATCTGGGGGCCGTGGCGGGGGATCGGGGTCTAGCCCCCGGGCCTCCGGACGGAGGCGTCAGTCCTCGTCGTCGTCCTCGTCGAGCAGGCCCTGCTTCTTCGCCTCGGCGACGATGCGGCGGACGTTCTCGATCCGCCCGGCGTTCTCGTCGAGGTGCTTGCCGCGCAGCTCGAGGAACTTCAGGCCGAGCTGGTCGCGGACCTCCTGCGAGACCTCGGTGCGCGCCGGGTCGAGGATGGTCTGCTCCTCCTCGTTGATGTGGTGGTTCAGCGCGGTGGCGAGGTCCTCGACGGCGTCGGCGAACTTCTGGGTGTCGGTGCTCGCGCACTCCAGAACGGCCAGCAGCGCCTCGTTGCCCTCGGCGTGCTCGTGCTCGCCGTGCTCGGCCTCCTCGTCGTCGATCGCGTCCTTGCGGGCCAGCGCGGGGTAGACCTCGGCCTCCTCGGCCTCGGCGTGGGCGACCAGGACGTCGGCCAGCAGCTGCCGGGCGCGGTCGCGGTCGACCGTGGAGTCGCGCAGGTCGCGCAGCAGCGTCTCGAACAGGCGGTGGTCGTCCAGGATCAGCTCGACGACGTCTCCGGACTGGGGGCGGGGGATGGTGTCGGTGCTCACGGACCCCAGGGTGCCGCCGTCAGGCCGGATCTGCCACCCAGCGGTCCAGGTAGGCGTCGGCGGTCGCGTCGTCCCAGCCGTGCCCCTCGTGCAGGCCGTCCCGCAGCACCGCCCGATAGGTCGCCGACGGCGGGTTCGGTGCGAGCGAGCGGGCGCCGTCCGGGGCGGTGAGGGTGACGGCGGTGAGGCCGTCGAGGTCGGTGAGGCGCACGACGGTCTCGTAGCGTCCGGGGCCGACCGCGACGGGGGCGTGCGGCACGAGGTCGGCGAGGCCGAGGTCGAGGTCGACGGCGGCCGGGTCGCGGTGCATCTCCTGCACCAGGACGTCGACCAGCTGCGCGGCGGTGACCAGGTGCGCGCGCGCGGCCACCTGGTGGTCGGGGTGCCCGTGCGGGTCGTAGAACGCCATCCCGCCGCCCCAGGTGCGCGACTCGCCGGCGAAGCGGAGCCGGCCGGGCAGCAGCGCCGGCGCGGTGCGGGCGGGAGGGCTCGGGTCGCGGGCGCCGGGCTGCACCCGCAGCGCCCCGGGAGCGCGGCCGCCGCGCAGGTAGCAGGCCAGACGCTCGCTGCACATGTTCGAGCCGTAGGCGACGTACCAGACCGGTTCGTCGCTGCCGCCGCCTACGGCGCGGCTCACCGTCGCGGTGCGCGACCGCGCAGCCGCGAGCGCATCGGCCGCCAGCCGCGGGGACGCACCCGCTCGACGTCGACCTCGACCGCGCCCGAGCCGTCCTGGACGACGGGGCCCGACGGCCCCTGCGGCACCAGCCGGAGAACGCGTGAGCCCTCCGCCCAGCGGTCGGTGACGTGGTCGGCGTCGGGGGCGTTCAGCCGTCCGCCCTTCAGCCGGAAGACCGCCGCCTCCCAGGCCTCGGTGCGCGGCTCGAGCACCTCGACCCGGACGTCGACGTCGACCAGGGCGGCACGGGTGTCCTTGCTCGGCACCCGCACCGTGGCCGTCTCGCGACCCACGAGCGGGTCGGGCTGCTCGCCGCCGCCGACCACGACGAGGACGGCCTCCTCGTGCCACGCGTGCCAGAGGGCCTGGGCGTGCTGCGGGTGCCCGTCCTGACCGCCCGGCAGCACCCAGACCAGGCCCGCCTTGGCCGCCGCGGCGGCGAGGTGGTCGGTGCCCGCTCCCTGGATCACACCGCCAGCCTGGCACGCGGACTCAACCTCCGGGACCCCTCGTCGCTCTGGAGGGGTGTGAGAGCAGCGACCGAGGACCCGACCACGATGGGGGTCGTGCCACCGACCGCGGACCCGCCGCCCCCGGACGACCAGGCGGCGTTCGTGCGGGCGTGGTGGCCGCGGCTGCACCGGACGGCCTACCTGCTCACCGGCGACGTCCACGAGGCCGAGGACCTCGTCCAGCAGACGCTCGTGACGGTGGTCGCGCGCTGGTCGCGGGTGCTGCGGTACGACCACCCCGAGGCGTACGCCCGCACCGTCCTGGTGAACCTCGTGCGCAGCCGCTGGCGCCGCGCCAAGCGGTACGCCGAGCTGCTCGCCGGCCACCGCGGCGTCCCCGACGTCCCCGACCCGTCCGCGGGCCTCACCGTCACCGACGCTCTCTGGCGCGCGCTCGGCACCCTCCCGCCCCGTACCCGCGCCGTGCTGGTGCTGCGGTACTTCGAGGACCTCTCGGTGGCCGACACCGCCGCGGCGCTCGGCTGCAGCGAGGGCGCCGTGAAGAGCCAGGCCAGCCGCGGGCTGGCCACCCTGCGCGAGCGGCTCGACCGCGACGCGCTCACCCTGCACGACCCTCCCCGCACGAGCGAGACCGGAGCCGACCATGACTGACACCCTCGAGCGCGAGCTCCGCCGCACCCTCGCCGACCACGCCCCGGACCTGGCCGGCACCGGTCCCGACCCGTGGGACCGGGTGCAGCGCGGCGTCGTGATCGCCGCCGTCAGCGCGCCGGTGCCGCTGGCGGGCTCGCTCGCGCTCGGCGTCGCCGTCGGTGGCGGGCTCGCCGTCGTGCGGCCGTGGGCCGGAGGGGAGCCCACGCAGCCCGCGACGGTCGAGGCCAGCGGCTGGGGGCTCGACGACGGCGAGCCGCGCGGTGCGCTCGCCGGCGACGAGGAGCTGCGGGCGGACGCGGAGGAGCGGCTCGTCGCCGAGACGGGCGCCGACGCGTACCCCGACCCGCGCAGGTCCGGCCCGGCTCGCTGCGGCTGCTGTTCGCCGACGACGTGCACGGCACCCGGCTGGTGGTCGGCGTCGCGACGCGCCGACGAGCCCGGGGACGGCGCGGGCCAGATCTCGATCGGCGCTGGTCGGCCCGCCGGGCGCTGCGGTCGACGCAGCTCGGGCGCGCGACGGCCTCGGCGGCTCGGTCGGCGGCTCCACCTGGCCGTTGTCGTGCCGGTCACGCGGTGGGCGACGAGCCGGCGCTGGTCGCCGTCGTGCCGCGCGGGGCCGAGGTGTCGGTGTCGCACGCCGCGGTGGTCGGGGCTGACGGCGAGGTGTCGCGGGAGTGGCGACCGCCGAGGTCTCGGCGGACGGCGTGGTCGACGTCGACCTGGACGACCCCGTGGGCCGCGGGCTGGCGGTGCTGCGGGTCGACTCGGCACCGGGGTTCGCGCGGACGGGCCGGTGCCGGAGTACGCCGCTGGCCTGGCCCGTCGCCGACAGCGAGGCCGTGGCCGCGCGAGGTGGTCCAGCGCGGTCCGCGCCAGTTCCGCGACGCGCTGGAGACGCTCGACAGCCCGCTGCGTCGTCCAGGACGTGCGGAGCGAACGTGGCGCGGGATCCGCTCGGCCGACGACACCGAGCTGCTCTACGCCTCGGCCGACGGCGCCGACGCCGATCGCGGGGCCGGCGGGTGGTCCTCCCTGGTCGCGACCCGCCTCGGCGAGGGGTCCTTGGTCACCTGGCAGCTGCACGACGTCAGCACGACCGGACGGCGTCGGTGCGGATCACCGTCGCCGCGGGTGCCACCGAGGAGCGGCTCCTGCTCCGCGCGCCTCTGCCGGACGGCCGCGACCTCGTCGGCGTCTGGGACCCGCAGGGCACGCTCGGCAGCATGACGATCGACGGCGAGGACGCCTTCATGCCGCTCGCCGTCGGTTTCCGGTGGTTCCCGGTCGACGCCGGCGCCGAGGTGGTGGTCGACGGCGAGCAGGTGCCGGCGGCGAGGAGCCGCAGAGCCGCCGACGATCCCGTGGCTGCTGCCGGGCGAGGGGCACCCGGGCCCGGATCCCGCTCTTCCGCGTGACCGCGTGGCAGGCTCGGCGGGTGACGAGCGCCGAGGTCGACGGCCCGAGCGGACCGCACGACCCGGCCCCGGACGCGCTGCACCGCGACGGCCCGGTCCTCACCGCGGTGCTGCTCGCCGTCGGGGTGCTCGGGGTGTCGCTGGCGGCCCCGATCGGTGCGGCCGCGGCGGCTCCGGCGCTCGCGATCGCGTTCTGGCGCAACGCCGGTGCGGCGGTGGTCGGTCTCGGGTACACCGCGCTGCGCCCGTCGGCGCGGGCCGAGCTGCGCGGCCCGGCCGGGCGCGCGGGGTGGCGGCCGAGCCTGGTGGCGGGTGCGTGGCTCGCGCTGCACTTCGCGTTCTGGATGCCGAGCCTGAAGCTCACGTCGGTGGCCGCCGCGACGGCGCTGGTCTGCTCCACGCCGGTCTGGGTGGTGGCGTGGGACCTCGTCCGGGGCCGGAAGGTGCCGCCCGCGGTGCTGGTCGGCGTCGGGCTCGCGATGGTCGGGGTCGTCGTCATCACCGGTGTCGACGCGACGGCCTCTCCCGAGGCTCTGCTGGGCGACCTGTTCGCGCTGCTCGGCGGCATGGCCGCGGCGGGGTACGTGCTGCAGGGGGCGAGGGCGCGAGAGCACCTGTCCACCAACGGGTACACGCTGATCGCGTACCTCACCTGCGCGGTGCTGGTGGGCGCGCTGTGCCTCGTCACGGGGACGGCGGTGGTGGGGTTCAGCGCGCACCACGTGGGTCCAGCTCGCCGTGCTGACGGTGGCCGCGCAGCTGCTGGGGCACAGCGTCCTCAACCGCACGCTGCGCACCGCCGGCTCCACCACGGTGTCGCTGGCGATCCTGCTCGAGGTGCCGGGAGCCGCGCTGGTGGCGTGGGTCTGGCTGGGCGAGGCGCCGCCGCTGGCGCTGGTGCCGGGGGCGCTGCTCGTCCTGGCCGGGCTGGTGGTCGTGATCGTGCGCAACGTCACCCCTGGTCGACGATGACGCGTCCGGCGGCCCGCCCGTAGGTTCTCGGCATGAGCGACCTCCGTCCCCGCCGGTCCAACCTCGCCGTCCCGGGCTCCAGCCAGAAGATGATCGACAAGGCGCGCGGCCTGCCGGTCGACCAGGTGTTCCTCGACCTCGAGGACGCCTGCGCGCCGCTGGCCAAGCCCGACGCGCGGAAGACGATCGTCGCCTCGCTCAACGAGGGCGGCTTCGACGGCAAGGTGCGCACGGTGCGCGTCAACGACTGGACGACGCAGTGGACCTACACCGACGTCGTCGAGGTGGTCGAGGGCGCCGGTGCGAACCTGGACTGCCTGATGCTGCCGAAGGTGCAGAGCGCCGAGCAGGTCGTCGCTCTCGACCTGCTGCTCACCCAGATCGAGAGGTCGAACGGCCTGGAGGTCGGGCGGATCGGCATCGAGGCGCAGATCGAGAACGCCGCCGGGCTCATCGCCGTCGACGCGATCGCCAAGGCGAGCCCGCGGGTCGAGACGATCATCTTCGGCCCGGCCGACTTCATGGCCTCGATCAACATGAAGTCGCTCGTGGTGGGGGAGCAGCCGCCCGGCTACGACGTCGGCGACGCGTACCACCACATCCTGATGTCGATCCTGATGGCGGCCCGCGCCAACGACAAGCAGGCCATCGACGGCCCGTACCTCGCGATCAAGGACGTCGACGGCTTCCGCCGGGTGGCGAGCCGTTCGGCCGCACTGGGTTTCGACGGCAAGTGGGTGCTGCACCCCGGGTCAGATCGACGCCGCCAACGAGGTGTTCAGCCCGCGCCAGGACGACTACGACCACGCCGAGAACATCCTCGACGCCTACGACTGGTTCACCTCCGAGGCCGGCGGCGCCCGGGGTGCCGCGATGCTCGGCGACGAGATGATCGACGAGGCCTCGCGCAAGATGGCGCTGGTGATCGCGGGCAAGGGCCGCGCCGCCGGGATGGACCGCACCGACCGCTGGAGCCCGCCGCAGGCGTGACCAAGGTGTGACCCACCTCGGCGAAACCTTTCCGTGCCGGGAGGGGTCTACCTGGGTGTGAGGACCCACCCGCTGACCCTGACCGCCGTGCTCGCGCTGACCGCCGCCCTGGCGGCCGGCTGCGGCGCGCCGTCCGACGGACCCGGGACGACCGCGCAGCCACCGGCCACGTCCGGCACGTCGACCCCGGGCACCACGACGACGCCACCTGCGACGACCGAGCCGCCGACCACGACCACGACCGCACCTCCGACGAGCGAGCCGTCCACGTCGGCGCCGTCCACGTCGGCGCCCCCGACGACCGCTCCGCCCGCGTCACCGGCGCCGACCACCCCGCCGACCACGCCACCCACGACGACGACGCTGGGGCAGGGCGACTCGGGGCCGGAGGTGCTCGCGCTGCAGCAGCGGCTCACCGAGCTCGGCTACTGGCTCGGTGAGCCGGACGGCACCTACGGCGGCCTCACGACCCAGGCGGTGCTGGCGCTGCAGGGCGTCGCCGGCATCGACCGCGACGGCCGCACCGGGGCGCAGACCCGGGCGGCGCTGGACGCCGGCACCCGGTACCAGCCGACGAGCACCAGCGGCGCCGTCACCGAGATCGACCGCGACAAGGGCGTGATCGCGTTCGTCCGCGACGGCGCCGTCACGCTGGTGCTGCACACGTCCACCGGCACGTTCGAGACGTACTGGTCGAACGGCACGCAGCTCGAGGCCGACACCCCGGCGGGCAGCTACGCCGTGAGCTGGTCGTACGACGGCTGGCGCGAGGGCGACCTCGGCCGCCTGTACCGGCCGCGCTACTTCCACCCCGACGGCATCGCCGTCCACGGCTACACCAGCGTGCCGGCGTTCCCCGCCTCGCACGGCTGCGCCCGCGTCACGCTGCCGGCGATGGACCTGATCTGGACCCAGGACCTGATGCCGAAGGGCTCAGCCGTCGTCGTGATCTGAGCCACGCCCGCCCCGGGTGGGTGGGCAGGCTCACAGGGCTTCGGGCTGCCTTCCGCTGCGGTGCCTGGACATACTGCGGGCATGGGACGACTGCAGCAGACCGAGGGCCTGACCGACGACCAGCGCGAGCTGCTGAAGCTGGTGCGGCAGTTCGTCGACGAGCAGATCGTCCCCGTGGCGCAGGAGCTCGAGCACGCGGACGAGTACCCGACGCAGATCGTCGAGGGCATGAAGGAGATGGGGATCTTCGGCCTGATGATCCCCGAGGAGTACGGCGGCCTCGGCGAGTCGCTGCTCACCTACGCGCTGTGCGTCGAGGAGATCGCCCGCGGCTGGATGAGCGTCAGCGGGATCATCAACACCCACTTCATCGTCGCGTACATGCTGCTGCAGCACGGCACCGACGAGCAGAAGCAGAGGTACCTCCCGCGGATGGCGACCGGTGAGGTGCGCGGCGCCTTCTCGATGAGCGAACCGGGTTGCGGCTCCGACGTCTCCGGCATCAAGACCAAGGCCGTGCGGGGCGACGACGGCACCTGGACCGTGAACGGCCAGAAGATGTGGCTCACCAACGGCGGTTCGTCGAACCTGGTGGCCGTCCTCGTCCGCACCGACACCGGTGCCGACTCGGTGTACAAGAACATGTCGACCTTCCTGGTGGAGAAGGAGCCCGGTTTCGGCGAGACCGCACCGGGTCTCACCGTCCCGGGCAAGATCGACAAGATGGGCTACAAGGGCGTCGACACCACCGAGCTGGTCCTCGACGGCTACACGACCACCGACGAGCAGCTGCTCGGTGGCGAGCCCGGCCGCGGCTTCTACCAGATGATGGACGGCGTCGAGGTGGGCCGCGTCAACGTCGCGGCGCGGGCCTGCGGCGTCGCGATGCGGGCGTTCGAGCTCGGCACCGCCTACGCCCAGCAGCGCGAGACCTTCGGCAAGAAGATCGCCGAGCACCAGGCGGTGCTGTTCCGGATCGCCGAGATGGCCACGAAGGTCGAGGCGGCGCACCAGATGATGGTGATGGCCGCGCGTACGAAGGACTCCGGCCAGCGCAACGACCTCGAGGCCGGCATGGCCAAGTACCTCGCGTCGGAGTACTGCTCGCAGGTCGTCGAGGACTCGTTCCGGATCCACGGCGGCTACGGCTACTCCAAGGAGTACGAGATCGAGCGGCTCTACCGCGAGGCGCCGATGCTGCTCATCGGCGAGGGGACGGCCGACATCCAGCGGATGATCATCGGCCGCCGGCTGCTGGAGGACTACGCGCTCAAGGGCTGACGCCTGCGCTCGACCCGCGCGGCCACCACCCACGTGCCCCCGGGAGCACGGCCGAGAGATCGCGTCCGGGCTGGCACTTGCGTGCGGCGGTATTTAGCGTTACTGTCTACCGGTAGTCAGCATCGCTGAGTAGATGACGCAGGAGGTGGTCCCCGTGGGCAAGCAGGTCACGGAGATGCTCAAGGGCACGCTGGAGGGGATCGTCCTGGCGATCCTGGCCGGCCGGTCCGCGTACGGGTACGAGATCACCGCCTGGCTGCGCGACCAGGGCTTCACCGACATCGCCGAGGGCACGGTGTACGCCCTGCTCCTGCGGGTCGAGCAGCGCGGCCTCGTCGACGTCGAGAAGGTCCCGTCGGACAAGGGGCCGCCGCGAAAGGTCTTCTCCCTCAACGCGCAAGGTCGAGAGCAGCTCGACGAGTTCTGGCGGACGTGGAGCTTCCTGTCAGAGCGTCTGGAACGGCTCCGAGAAGGAGGGGACCACCCGTGAACATCACCGGGATCGTGGAGAAGCTCGTCGGGGACCTCGGCGACAAGAAGCGCTGGCGCGAGTACAAGGCGCGCACCAAGCAGCTGCCCGGCCCGTACCGCACCGCGGTCGAGGCGGTCGAGCGCTACCTGATGTACCACGGCGGCATCACCAAGGGCGACGTCCTGGTGACGATGCTCGACGACCTCGCCGTCCTGTTCGAGCAGAGCGCCGCGGACGGCACGCCGGTGCGCGCCGTCGTCGGGGACGACCCGGTGGAGTTCGCCGACACGTTCCTCGCCAACTACGCCGACGCGCAGTGGGTCGACAAGGAGCGCCGCCGCCTGGTGGCGGACATCGACCGCGCCGCGCACGAGCAGGAGGAGACGTCATGACCGCCGTGCTCGTGCGGGGCATCGAGAAGTCGTTCGGCGACGTGCAGCGTGCTGCGCGGCGTCGACCTCGAGGTCGAGCGGGGCAGCATCGTCGCCCTGCTCGGCTCGAACGGCGCGGGCAAGACCACCCTGATCAACATCCTGTCCACGTTGCTGAGGCCCGACGCCGGCACCGCCAGCGTGGAGGGAGCCGACGTCGTCGAGCGTCCGGGCGAGGTCCGCGAGTCGATCAGCCTCACCGGGCAGTTCGCCGCCGTCGACGAGATCCTCACCGGGAGGGAGAACCTCGTCCTGGTGGCGCGGCTGCGCCACCAGGCCGACACCGGCCGCATCGCCGACGAGCTGCTGGAGCGGTTCGACCTGTCGGACGCCGGCGGACGCCGGGTCGGGACCTACTCCGGCGGGATGCGACGTCGTCTCGACATCGCCATGAGCCTGATCGGCGACCCGGCGGTGATCTTCCTCGACGAGCCCACGACCGGGCTCGACCCGCAGTCGCGGGCCGAGGTCTGGGCCACCGTCACGACCCTCGCGGGTCAGGGCACCACCGTCCTGCTCACCACCCAGTACCTCGACGAGGCCGAGCACCTCGCCGACCGGATCGCGATCCTGCACGGCGGCCGGATCATCGCCGACGGCACGCTTCACCGAGCTCAAGCGGCTCCTGCCGCCCGTGGAGGTCGAGTACGTCGAGAAGCAGCCGAGCCTCGAGGACGTGTTCCTCGCGGTCATCGGCGCAGGCGACCACGCCACGAAGGAGTGAGGACGACATGACCACGCACGCCATCGGGGACACGGGCGCCCTGCTCGGCCGGTCGCTGCGGCACATCGCCCGCAGCCCGGACACCGTCATCACCACCGCGGTGATGCCGATCGCCTTCATGCTCCTGTTCGTCTACGTGTTCGGCGGTGCGATCGAGACCGGTTCGCAGCGCTACGTCGACTACCTGCTGCCCGGCATCCTGCTCATCACGATCGCGACCGGCATCTCCTACACGGCCTACCGGCTGTTCCTCGACCTCCAGAACGGCATCCTCGAGCGGTTCCGCTCGATGCCGATCGCGCGGTCGTCGATCCTGTGGGCGCACGTGCTGACGTCGTTGGTCTCCAACGCCATCTCCGTCGTGGTCGTCGTGCTGGTCGCCCTGGTGATGGGCTTCCGCTCGTCCGGCCGGCCCGCTCGCGTGGCTGGCCGTCGCGGGGATCCTGATGCTGTTCACGCTGGCCCTGACCTGGATCGCCGTGATCGCCGGCCTGTCGGCCAAGAGCGTCGACGGCGCGAGCGCGTTCTCCTACCCGATCATCTTCCTGCCGTTCATCAGCTCGGCGTTCGTCCCCACGGCCACGATGCCCGGGCCGGTGCGGTGGTTCGCCGAGAACCAGCCGGTGACGGCCGTGGTCGACACGGTCCGCGCGCTGTTCACCGCGGCGCCGGTCGGCCGCGACATCTGGGTCGCCCTCGCGTGGCTGGTCGGGGTGCTCGTCGTGGCGTACCTGCTCGCGACGACGTCGTTCCGCCGCCGCACCGCCTGACGGGGTGCTGGCTCACCAGTCCGTCCAGGCCGCACCCAGCGACCTCCCAGGCGGGTCTGAGACGATGGGGTCATGTCGAACATGACGCCTGGACGTGGACGCCAGCTGCTGCCGGCCCCGCCGCCGGGGCACCCGATCGCCTCCTACCGCACCTACCTCGAGGCGCAGCGCGCCGTCGACTACCTGTCGGACGAGAAGTTCCCCGTCCAGCACGTGTCGATCGTCGGCACCGACCTGAAGATGGTCGAGCGCGTCACCGGACGCCTCACCTACGGTCGGGTCGCCCTCGCCGGCGCGCTGTCCGGCGCGTACTTCGGTGGCTTCGTCGGGCTGCTGCTCGGGGTCTTCGGCGGTGCCGGCTTCGGGGTGGTGCTGCCGGCGGTGCTCATCGGCGTCGCGTTCGGCATCATCTTCGGCGTCCTGTCCTTCGCGGCCACGGGCGGTCGGCGCGACTTCACCTCCACCAGCCAGATCGTGGCCGCGCAGTACGCGGTGTGGTGCGCCGACGACCACGCCGCGCAGGCCACCCAGGTGCTGCGCGGGCTCGACGGCGGCACCGGGATCCCGCAGTCCGCCGTCGCCCAGCCGACCCTCGCC
>CAVVQA010000017.1:0-160987 GCA_963750285.1 uncultured Actinomycetota bacterium
GGTGCTGCGCACCGTGACGCGGGTGCGCACCACGCCGTGCGGGTCCAGCGCCAGCCGGACCTCGACCTCGGCGCCCGCCGCGGCGTCGGACGCGGTGGCGACGAGCGTCCCTCCGCCGCGGGGTGGTGGTCGACCGCGACGGGTCCGGTCGAGGACGAGCCGCGGCGACGGCGGAGCCGCCGGACCGGTGCCAGGCGATCCCCGGGTGGCCCGACCACGCGTCGGCCTCGGTGGGGAGCAGCGGCAGCGGCCACGGCTCGTCGGGGGCGTTGTGGGGCACGGGTGGCCGCAGCAGGTCGAGCAGGCCGGGCTCGTCCTCCAGGCCGGGGACGTCGGCACCCCAGTGCACGACGCGGGGCAGCGAGGGGCCCTCGACGTCGAGCACGAGTGCCGTGCCGGCGGCGCGCAGTGCGACCAGGCTCATCCCTTGGTGGATCCCGAGGGTCAGGCCCGCGACGAACTGCTTCTGCAGGACGAAGAACACGATCAGCACCGGCAGCGCCACCAGCACCGAGCCGGCCGACAGCAGGTTGTAGTCGGTGAAGAACTGGCCGCGCAGGTTGTTCAGCGAGCTCGTGACCGGCAGCTTGTCGAAGCCCTGGATCAGCACCGTCGCCCAGAAGAACTCGTTGTAGATCCAGGTGGTCTGCAGCACGGCGAGCGCCGCGAGCGCCGGCCGGATCAGCGGCAGGGTGAGCTGCCAGTACTGGCGCAGCACCGAGGCGCCGTCGACCTGCGCCGACTCGTAGATCTCGAACGGCAGCGTCTTCATGTAGTTGCTGAGGACGAAGGTGCAGAACCCCAGCTGGAAGGCGACGTTGACCAGGATCAGCCCCAGGTGGCTGTTGAGCAGCGGTGTCGCTGCCGAACAGCGCCTCCGGGATGGGGACCCGCTTGTACAGCTGGAAGACCGGGACGAGCAGCGCCTGCGGCGGCAGCAGGTTCGCCGCCAGGAAGACGCCGAGCAGGGTGAGGTTGAACCGGTAGCTGAACCGGGCGAGCACGAACGCGGTGCACGAGGCGAGGAACAGCGTGAGCAGCACGGCCGGCACCGTGATGATGATCGAGTTGAGGAAGCTGGGACCGAAGTTGCCGCAGCTCCCAGGCGTCGGCGTAGTTCTGCAGCGTCCAGCCGCCGAGGCTGACGTAGCCGTTCGCCGAGGTGTAGGCGTAGTCCCGGAACGAGTTGAGCACCGCCCAACCGATCGGGAACAGCCACCCGAGCGCGACGACGACGAGGAACACCTGGAGCACGACGCGAGCGGGCCGGATCCGCTTGCGCGCGACCGGCACGTCGGCCGCGCGCGGCGCGGGCGCGGACGGCGCTGTGGCGGCGCTCATCGGTCCTCCTTCATGACGACCCGCAGGTAGATGGTGATGAACACCGACGAGATCAGCAGCATGATCGTCGACATCGCCGAGCCGAAGCCGATCCGGCTGGCCTCTCCGACCACGTTGCTCGTCACCAGCGCCGCGATCAGCTCCAGGCCGTTGCGACCCTTGTTGATGATCCAGACCAGGTCGAAGGCTCTCAGCGACTCGATCACCACCACGACGATGACGATCAGGTTGATGGGCCGCATCACCGGCAGGATGATCCGGAAGAAGGTCGAGACCTCGCCCGAACCGTCGACGGCCGCCGCCTCGCGCAGCGCGGGGTCGACCCCCTTCAGGCCCGCCAGGTACAGCAGCATGATGTAGCCGGTGTGCTTCCAGCCGTTGGCGAACAGCACGGCCCACAGGTTGACCGACGGGTCGCCGTACCAGTCGGTGTCGGTGCCGAGCACCGCGTTGAGCAGGCCCTGGTCGGGCGAGTAGATGAGCTGCCAGATGAAGCCGATGAGGGCGAGCGAGAGCACGACCGGGATGTAGAGCGCGGTCTGGTAGAACCGGCTGCCGCGCACCTCCTTGTCGAGCAGCACCGCGAGGAAGATCCCGAAGATGGTCGGCAGCACGAACAGGAAGCCGAGCCAGATGAAGTTGTGCTGCACCGCGGGCCAGAACGGCGGGTAGATCGTGCGTGACGTCCTGGTAGTTCTTGGTGCCGATGAACTCGATGTCGGCGAGGTCGCCGATGCCGTTCCAGTTCGTGAAGGACAGCACGATCGAGGCCAGCGCGGGCAGCCACACCAGCGTGACGACGAAGAACGTCGGCACGATGACGAAGAGCGCGACCACGACCGGCGGTCCGCGCCGGTGAGCCGACCCATCCGGGTGCGGCGGGCGACCTTGCGGCGGGCGGTGGGGCGTCCTCGGCGGTCGCGGCGACCGCCGGGGTCTCGAGCGACATCGCTGCTCCTCGTGGATCAGGTCCGCGCACGCGGCCGGCGCGCGGTCAGGGGCCGGCCGTGACCGGCCCGGGGACTCGCACCCCGGGCCGGCCCCGGGGCTCAGCTGCCGAAGATCGACACCTTCTGCTCCTGGATGCTCTTGCAGAGCGAGTCGACGTCGCCGGGGTTGCCGATGAACTCCTGCAGCGCCGGGATGATGACGGTGGACGCGAAGTCCGGACGGGTGTCGCGGTCGAGGAACTGCGCGATGTTCTCCGCCTCGCCGACCAGGGTGGCCGACTTCTTCTGCAGCTCGGAGTACTCCGCGGTGTCGGCGTCGGTGTTCGCGGCGATGTACGGCAGGCCGGTGGTCGCCGCGGCGGCCGCCGCCTCGGGGCTCGCGAGGTACTTCAGGAACGCCTTGGCGCCGGCCTCGTTGTCGGGGTCGGCCGACATGCAGAACCCGTCGATCGGCGCGTCGATCGCGCCCGAGCCGATGGCCGAGTCGATCTCCGGGAAGGTGAAGAAGTCCAGGTCCTCCTCGTCGTCCGGGAACTGCTCGTTGACGAAGGTGCCGAGGATGTAGAGGCCGGCCTCCTTGCGCTGCAGCGTCTGCGCCGCCTCCTGCCAGGTGCGGCCCAGCGAGTCGGCCTGGTGGTAGGGCAGCAGCTCGGCCCACGCCTTGAAGACGTTCTTGACCTCGGCGGAGTCCCACGCCTCCTCGCCCGCCATCAGCGAGATGTGGTAGTCGAACCCGTTGACGCGCATGTTCAGCATGTCGAACGTGCCCATCGCGGGCCAGCCGTCCTTGTCGCCGAACGCGATCGGCGTCAGGTTCGCGGTCTTCATCGAGTCCATCAGCGTGACCATCTCGTCGAGGGTCGTCGGCTGGGTCCAGCCGTTCTCCTCGAAGGTCGACTTCCGGTGGAAGACCGCCCACGGGTAGTAGCTCTGCGGGACGAAGTACTGCTTGCCGTCGTTGCCGGTCGACGCCTCCTTGAAGGAGTCCGCGATGCCCTCGAGCGGCCAGACGTCGCTGACGTCGCCGATCAGGCCGGACTCGGCGAAGAACCGCATCCGGAAGCCGGCGAACCAGGAGAAGACGTCGTCGGCGTTGCCCTGCAGGTAGGTGTTGATGTTCTCCTGGAAGGTGTTGTGGTCGACCGCGTTGATCTTGACGTCGACGCCGGACGCCTCCTTGAAGTCGGCGGCCATCGCGTCGCGCTGCTCGGCGAAGGTGGTGCCGCTCTCGTTCGAGCCGAGGCTGACGGTGCCGGTGGGGCTCTCGGCCGAGCCGGAGCCGCCACCCTCCTCGTCGCTGCCGCACGCGACGAGCGAGCCGCCGACGCCGAGGGCGGCGCCGCCGAGCAGGAACGCGCGCAGCACGGAGCGGCGGGCGACCGCGGTGCCGGCGACGGAGGGCGGGACGAGGCCGGCGAGGTACTCGGCCTGGGTCTGCGGACGGGGCATGACGTCTCCTTCGACGAGGACCCGGGGTCGGCACCGGGAACCAAACTCAACGGAACCGAACAGATTCGATCAGTTCTGACGGTGACTGTTGCGCCTCGATTCCCGGAAGTCAAGGGTTGTCATCAGACTGCGACCGTTCCAACGTTGTAGAGTTCTGTTGGGTTCTGTTGACATCCGACCAGGCCTGGTCCACAGTGACGGCCATGCGCCCGTGGCCCAGCGACGTCGTCGCCCTCGGCGGCGACTACAACCCCGAGCAGTGGCCGCGCGAGGTCTGGCGCGAGGACGTCGAGCTGATGCAGCGGGCCGGCGTCACCTTCGCCACGGTGGGCGTGTTCTCCTGGTCCTGGCTCGAGCCCGAGCCCGGCCGCTACGAGTTCGGCTGGCTCGACGACGTGCTCGACCTGCTCCACGGCGCCGGCGTCGCCGTCGACCTCGCGACCGGAACCGCCTCTCCCCCACCGTGGTTCAGCCACAAGTACCCCGACTCGCTGCCGGTGCGCAGCGACGGGACCCGGCTCTGGCACGGCAGCCGGCAGGCGTACTGCCCGAGCTCGACGGTGTTCACCGAGCACGCCGTGGCGCTCGCCGAGCAGATGGCCCGCCGCTACCACGACCACCCGGCGCTGGCGATGTGGCACGTGTCGAACGAGTACGCCTGCCACAACCTCCCGTGCTGGTGCGACGTCTGCGCCGAGGCCTTCCGCGCGTGGCTGATGGACCGCCACGGTGACCTCGACGGCCTCAACGAGGCCTGGGGCACGGCGTTCTGGAGCCAGCGCTACACCGCGTGGGAGCAGGTGATCCCGCCCCGCGTCACCCCCACCTTCCCCAACCCGACGCAGTCGCTGGACTTCTGGCGGTTCGGCTCCGACACGCTGCTCGCGCAGTACGTGGCCGAGCGCGACGTCCTGCACGCGCTGTCGCCCGGCGTGCCGGTCACCACGAACTTCATGACCAACGACCACTTCCGGCTGCTCGACTACGCGCGCTGGGCGCCCGAGGTCGACGTCGTCAGCACCGACCACTACGTCGTGCAGCAGCCCCAGGGCGCGGCCACCGACCCGCGGTACGACCCGCGCGGCGAGCTCGCGTTCACCGCCGACCTCACCCGCGGGCTCGCCGGCGGCGAGCCGTGGGTGCTGATGGAGCACTCCACCAGCGCGGTGAACTGGCAGCCCGTCAACCAGGCCAAGGCGCCGGGGCAGATGCTGCGCGACTCGCTGCTGCACGTGGCCCGCGGCGCCGACACGCTCGGCTTCTTCCAGTGGCGCGCCTCGCGGGCCGGTGCGGAGAAGTTCCACTCCGGCCTGGTCCCGCACGCCGGCACCGACACCAAGGTCTTCCGCGAGGTGACCCGGCTGGGCGAGGTGTCGGCGCGGCTCGGCGAGCTGGTCGGGTCACGGGTCGAGGCGCCGGTCGCCCTCCTGTGGGACTACGCCTCGACCCGCGCCGCGACCCTGCAGGCGCTGCCGTCGTCCGCGGTCGAGCCGGGACAGGTGGCGCACGACCTGCACGCCGCGCTGCGCTCGGCCGGCGTCACCGCCGACGTCGTCCCGCCGGGCACCGACCTGTCCGGCTACCGGGTGGTGCTGGTGCCCACGCTGTACCTGTGCAGACGACGCCACCGCCGCGGCCGTCGCCGCCGCCGCCGAGGCCGGCGCGCAGGTGCTCGTCACCTACTTCAGCGGGATCGTCGACGAGCACGACCGGATCCGGCTCGGCGGCTACCCCGGCGCGTTCCGCGACCTGCTCGGGGTGCGGGTCGAGGAGTTCTTCCCGCTGCCGCCGGGCGCCACCGGTGGCGCTCGACGACGGCAGCACCGGCACGCTGTGGTCCGAGCTCCTGACGGCCGACGGCGCCGAGGTCGTGGCGCGCTACGCCGACGGCCCGCTCGCCGGCGGTCCCGCCCTGACCCGGCGCGCCGTCGGCGCGGGCGCAGCCTGGTACAGCTCCACCCGCCTCGACCCCGCCGGCACCCGCGCGCTGCTCGACCAGGTCTGCGCCGCAGCCGGTGTCGCCGCGCCGGTGCGCACCGAGGGCGACGTCGAGGTGGTCCGGCGCACCGACGAGCGCGGTCGGTGGGCGTTCCTGCTCAACCACGGCGACCAGGACGCCACGGTGCACCTGGACGGGCACGACCTCGTGGCCGACGCCCCCGTCGCCGGTGCCTGGACGCTGCCCGCGGGCGCCGTCGCCGTGGTGAGGGAGCGGTGACCGTGCTCGCCAGCCAGCGGCAGGACCGCATCCTCGAGCAGGTGGCCGTGCACGGCGCCGCCCGCGTCTCGGAGCTGGTCGAGCTGCTCGGCGTCTCGGACATGACCGTGCGCCGCGACATCGACGCGCTGGCAGGACGCGGGCTCGTGGCGCGCGTGCACGGCGGGGTGACGGCCGCCGGCGGCCGCAGCGCCGAGGAGCCGGGCTTCGTCGCCAAGTCGACGCTGCAGATCACCGAGAAGGTGGCGATCGCGCGCGAGGCCGTGCGGCTCGTGGAACCCGGTGCTGCCGTGGCGATCTCGGCCGGCACCACGACGTACGAGGTCGCCCGGCTGCTGCGTCACGTCGAGCGCCTGACCGTCGTGACGAACTCGATCCCCGTCGCCCAGCTGCTGCACGAGGAGCAGCCCGGCGACATGACGGTCATCCTCACCGGGGGCATCCGGACGCCGTCCGACGCGCTGGTGGGCCCGGTGGCCGTCCAGGCGCTGCAGGGGCTGCACGTCGACTGGCTGTTCATGGGGGTGCACGGGTTCGACGCCCGCGCCGGCCTCACCACGCCGAACATGGTCGAGGGCGACACCAACCGGGCCCTGATCTCGTGCGCGCGGCAGGTGGTCGTCACCGCCGACAGCAGCAAGTGGGGGGTCGTGGCCCTCACCACCATCGCCGGGCTCGACGAGGTCGACGTCCTGGTCACCGACTCCGGGCTCCCCCCGGGCGCGCACGACGTCCTCGGCGAGCGGGTCGACCGGCTGGTCGTCGCACCGGTGGCGTCGAACGCCGGCACCGAGGAGCGGACGGCATGAGCGCCACCTCCACCCGCGGGATCCACCGCGCCAGCCACCGGCTCGCCGACGGCCGCGAGATCGTCTACTTCGACGACAGCGCCCCGTACGCCGACGGTTCCGCGGAGCGCGAGGTGCGCGACACCCGGCCGCTGGACCGTGCCGAGCGCGCCGGCGAGATGCGGCTCGACCCGCTCACCGGCGAGTGGGTCGCGATGGCGGCCCACCGCCTCAACCGCACCTTCATGCCACCGGCGGACGAGTGCCCCCTGTGCCCGAGCGGTCGCGGCACGGTGCCCTCGGAGGTGCCGAGCGAGGACTACGACGTCGTCGTCTTCGAGAACCGGTTCCCCTCGTTCTCCTCCTCACCCGACGCCGCGTCCGGACTGGTCGACGGGCAGGCGCTGTGGCCGGTGGAGCCGGCCGCCGGGCGCTGCGAGGTGATCTGCTTCTCCAGCGACCACGCCACCTCCTTCGGCCACCTCACCGCCGGCCGGGTGCGCACCGTCGTCGAGGCCTGGGCCGACCGCACCGCCGAGCTGTCGGCGCTGCCTGCCGTCCGGCAGGTCTTCCCGTTCGAGAACCGCGGCCGCGAGATCGGGGTGACCCTGCACCACCCGCACGGGCAGATCTACGCCTACCCGTACGTGACGCCGCGCACCGCGGTGATGCTCGACCGCGCCGCGTCGCACCGGCGGGCGACCGGCGGCTCGCTGCTGGCCGACGTGCTCACGGCCGAGCGCGAGGCCGGGACGCGCGTGGTGCTCGTCGGGCGAGCACTGGACCGCGTACGTGCCCGCCGCCGCGCGCTGGCCGGTGGAGGTGCACCTCGCACCCCACCGCGACGTGCCCGACCTCGCGGCGCTCGACGCCGCCGAGCGCGACGAGCTGGCGGTGGTCTACCTCGAGCTGATGCAGCGCCTCGACCGGTTCTTCCCCGGCCAGGACGGCCAGGAGCTGCTCCTGCCGTACATCGCCGGCTGGCACCAGGCCCCGCTCGACGAGCGGCGCGAGCTCGGACGCCTGCACCTGCAGGTGTTCTCGGTGCTGCGCGCCCCGGGACGGCTGAAGTACCTCGCGGGGTCCGAGTCCGGGATGGGCGCGTGGGTGAACGACACCACGCCCGAGCGGATCGCCGACCGCCTGCGCGAGGTCGGCGGTTGACCCGCACCGAGATCACCGCCGACGACCTGTCCGCCGACGTGCGCGAGGCGTTCGGCGCGCGGTGGGGCGGGACGCCGGACGGGGTGTGGCGCGCGCCAGGGCGGGTGAACGTCATCGGTGAGCACGTCGACTACCAGGGCGGCCTGTGCCTGCCGATCGCGTTGCCGCACAGCACCTTCGCAGCGGTCCGGCTCCGGGACGACGACGTCGTCCGGCTGCACAGCCTGGCCCGCCCCGACGACGACTGGGAGGGCGCGCTCGACGACATCGGTCCGGGCTCGCCGTCCGGGCTGGGCGGGGTACCTCGCGGGTGTGCTGTGGGCGCTGCGCGAGGACGGCGCCGAGGTCCCCGGCGTCGACGTCGCCGTGGCGAGCGCGGTCCCGCTGGGCGCCGGGCTGTCCAGCTCGGCCTCGCTGGAGTGCTCGCTCGCCGTCGCCGTGGCCGAGCGGCTCGGGCTGCCCACCGACGACGACGGCCGGGCCCGGCTCGCTGCCGCGTGCGTGCGCGCCGAGAACGAGGTCGCCATGGCCTCCACGGGCGGGCTCGACCAGGCCGCGTCGCTGCGCGCCGTCGAGGGCAACGCCCTGCTGGTCGACTGCCGCGACGGGTCGGTCGACCCGGTGCCGTTCCGGCTCGAGGCCGCCGGGCTCGTCCTGCTCGTGGTCGACACCCGCGCCCCCCACCGCCTGGTCGACAGCGAGTACGCGGCGCGGCGGTCGGACTGCGAGCGCGCGGCCGGGCTGCTCGACGTGCCGACCCTGCGCGAGGTCGACGACCTGGACGCCGCGCTCGGCCGGCTCGACGACCCCGACCTGGTGCCCCGGGTGCGGCACGTCGTCACCGAGATCGCGCGGGTGCGCGAGGCCGTCGAGGTGCTGCGCGCCGACCGGCCGGCCGACCTCGGGCCGCTGCTCGCCGCGTCCCACGCCTCGTTGCGCGACGACTACGAGGTCTCCAGCCCGGAGCTCGACCTGGTGGTCGAGACCTCCACGGCGGCAGGCGCTCTCGGTGCGCGGATGACCGGTGGCGGCTTCGGCGGCTCCGCCGTCGTCCTGGTCGAGGAGGGCCTGGTCGGGCAGGTCGAGGACGACGTCGCCGAGGCGTTCGACCGGGCCGGCTGGGAGACGCCCGCCTTCGTCCGCGCGGTCGCCGGTCCCGCGGCGGGAGTCGTGTCGTGAGAGGGCGCCGTGGGACGCTGACCGGGTGAGGCTCGACGACCTGGTCAGGCTCCGGCGTGCGCGCGACCGGATCGACCGCGACTACGCGGAGCCGCTCGACGTCCCGGCGCTGGCGCGCGAGGCGCTGATGTCGGCCGGCCACTTCTCCCGCAGCTTCCGCGAGGAGTACGGCGAGACCCCGTACACGTACCTGATGACCCGTCGGATCGAGCGCGCCAAGGCGCTGCTGCGGCGCGGCGACCTGTCGGTCACCGAGGTCTGCGTCGCGGTGGGCTGCACCTCGCTCGGGTCGTTCAGCTCCCGGTTCAGCGAGCTCGTCGGCGAGAGCCCGAGCGCCTACCGGGCGCGCGACCACGGCGACGGCGCGACGATCCCGGCCTGCGTCGCGAAGGTCGGCACCAGACCGGTCAGGAACGGAGAAGCACGCGGGACGCCCTCGCGCCTAGCGTGAACGCCATGGACATCAACCTCTCCACGACCTTCATCGCCGTCGACGACCACGACAAGGCGATCCCCTTCTACCGCGACGTGCTCGGCCTCGAGGTGCGCAACGACGTCGGTTTCGAGGGCATGCGCTGGGTCACCGTCGGCTCGCCCTCGCAGCCCGACGTGGCCATCGTGCTGGAGCCCCCGCTGGCGGACCCGGGCGCCTCGTCGGCCGACAAGGAGACGATGGCCGAGCTGCTCGCCAAGGGCCACCTGCGCGGGGTCATCTTCAGCACCGACGACGTCGACGCCACCTTCGAGCGGATCAGCGCGGCCGGCGCCGAGGTGCTGCAGGAGCCGATGGACCAGCCGTACGGCGTGCGCGACTGCGCGTTCCGCGACCCGTCCGGCAACATGCTGCGGTTCAACCAGCCGCGCTGACGGTCGGCTGGACCCGGTCAGCCCGTCTCCGGGTGCAGGCCGACGTAGAGGCCGAACGGCTCGCCGTCCGGGTCGCTCGGCCGGTCGGCGATCTCCTGCAGCAGCGAGAACAACCGCTCGAGCACCTCCTCGCGGTCGGCCGGCGCCAGCCGGAACCCGAGCCGGCTGCTCTGCAGGGCGCCGGCCGGCAGCCGGTCGACCTCGGCCAGGAAGGTCTCGAGCAGCAGGTCCTGGCGTCCCGGCGCCGGGTCGCCCGCGCCGCCGTCCATGTACCAGGACTTGCCGGACGCGAGGTACGGCACCTCGCGCGAGCCGCGCTCGCCGCGGCGCACCTCCTGCTCGATCAGGAACCCGGTGTCGACCAGCGTGCGCACGTGGTGCAGCACCGTGGCCGGGTTCCGGCCGAGCGCCGCGGCCATCTCCTTGTTCGTGCGCGGGGCGTGCAGCGCGAGCCGCAGGATCTGCAGCCGCAGCGGACGACGCGAGCGCCTTGGCCTCGGCGTCGTCCGGCGGGCGCCGGGCCCACGGGCGCCGGCCGGATCCCACCGGGAGCGGACCGTACGGCGCCGGCTCGAGGTGCTTGTCGGGGGGCTGCGCCGACCGGCTGCTCGTCCAGGGTCCCACCGGTGCTCATGGCGACACGATAACCCGGATCCGGCAAAGTGATTGACTATTCCCGATCAGTGGGCGCACCCTGTCCGTCATGACCGACCTGCCCACCGTCGAGCCCGTACCCGGCGAGTCCCCGCCCGCCCCGCCGGCGACCAAGCCGTTGCGCGGCGGGCTGTTCCGTCACCACGACTTCCGCCAGCTCTTCATCGGCGACGCCATCAGCCAGTTCGGCACCCAGCTGACCGTCCTGGCGCTGCCGGTGCTCGCCATCCGCGAGCTCGACGCCCGCGAGTTCGAGATGGGCCTGCTCGGCACCTTCGAGTTCCTGGCGTTCCTGGTGATCGGGCTGCCCGCGGGGGCGTGGGTCGACCGCTGGCGCAAGGGCCACGTGCTGGTCGCCAACGACCTGGTGCGCGCCGTGGCGCTGGGCACGCTGCCGGTGGCCTGGGCGCTCGACGTGCTCACGATGATCCAGCTGTACGTGGTGGCGCTGGTCATCGGCGTGTGCACGGTGTTCTTCGACGTGGCCTACCAGAGCTACCTGCCCGAGCTGGTGCCGAGCGACAGGATCAGCGAGGGCAACGCGAAGCTGCAGGGGCTCCAGTCGGTCGCGCAGGTCGGCGGACCGGCGACGGCCGGCGTCCTGATCCGGGTGGTCGGCGCGCCCCTGACGATCGCGCTCGACGCGATCTCGTTCATCGGCTCGGCGTTCTTCATCCACCGGATCCGGCACGTCGACACGCCACCCGCCAAGTCCGAGCGCCGTCCGCTGCTCACCGAGATCAAGGAGGGGCTGATGTTCGTCGTCCGCCAGCCCCTGCTGCTGCGGATCACGGCCTGCACCTCGATCAGCAACCTGTTCAGCTCGATGTCCGGCGCCCTGCTCGTGCTGTTCGCGCTGCAGGACCTGGGCCTCGAGGAGTCCGACCTCGGCGTCGTCTTCGGCCTCGGCGCGGTCGGTGGTCTGCTCGGTGCGCTCGTCGCCACGCGCGTGCAGCGGTGGATCGGCGAGGGCCGCACGATCCCCGTCAGCGCCCTCCTGTTCCCGCCGTTCGCGGCTCTCGTCCCGCTGGCGGGGGTGTGGGTTCCCGCGATGCCCGCGCTCGTGCTGTCGATGTTCGGCTTCGGCTTCTCCGTGCTGGTCTACAACATCACCCAGGTGAGCTTCCGCCAGCGGCTGTGCCCCAAGCCGCTGCTCGGCCGGATGAACGCCTCGATCCGGTTCGTGGTGTGGGGCACGATGCCGATCGGCGCGCTCGTCGGGGGCGTCCTCGGCCACCAGCTCGGCATTCGACCGGTGCTCTGGATCGCCGTGGCGGGGTCCGCACTGTCGGTGTTCCCGGTGCTTCTCTCGCCGCTGATCGGCATGCGCGACCTGCCTCGCGAGCTCGACCAGCACGCGGAGACGCCCACCCCGGCCTGACGCGGGGCGACCGAGCAGGCGGAAAGCCGGCGCGGCGTGCGGGCGAGGGCCCCCCGGGTGTCCAGGCCGGCTCCGGACTGGTAGAGACGTCTCATGACCTCCGACACCAGCCACCGCCCGTACCTCGACGACACCACCGCCGCCGCCGCCGACATCGCGGACCTGCGGCACGCCCTGCACCGCACCCCGGAGATCGGCCTGGAGCTGCCGACCACCCAGGGCGACGGTGCTGGAGGCCCTCCAGGGGCTCGATCTCGAGATCAGCACGGGCACCGGCACGACGTCGATCACCGGCGTCCTGCGCGGCGGCGGGGCGACGGCGGCCGACGGCGAGCGCCCGGTGGTGCTGCTCCGCGGCGACATGGACGCCCTGCCGGTGGCCGAGCAGGTCGACGTCGACTTCCGCTCCGGCACCGAGGGGCAGATGCACGCCTGCGGGCACGACCTGCACACCTCGATGCTCGTCGGCGCCGCCCGGGCGCTCACCGCCCGCCGCGACGAGCTGCCCGGCGACGTCGTGTTCATGTTCCAGCCCGGCGAGGAGGGCTTCGACGGCGCCGGGGTGATGATCGAGGAGGGCGTCCTCGACGCCGCCGGGCGCCGTCCCGACGCCGCCTGGGCGCTGCACGTGATGTCGGGGCTCGCGCCGCGCGGCGTGGTGGCCGGCCGCGGCGGGCCGATGATGGCGGCCTCGAACGAGCTGCACGTGACGGTCAAGGGCGCCGGCGGCCACGGCTCGGCGCCGCACCGCTCCAAGGACCCCATCCCGGCGGCGGCCGAGATGATCACCGGCCTGCAGGTGCTGCTGTCGCGGATCATCAACCCGTTCGACACCGCGGTGCTCACCGTCGGGCAGTTCCACGCCGGCACCAAGGCCAACATCATCCCGGACGAGGCGCGCTTCTCCTGCACCTTCCGCTGCTTCGACGAGGCCGTCCTCGACCTGGTCGAGCGCGAGACCGTCCGGTTCTGCCAGGGCACCGCGATGGCGTACGGCCTCGAGGTCGACGCGCAGTTCACCCGCCAGTACCCCGTCACCGTGAACGACGTCGACTCGGTGGCGCCGGGCCGGGCAGCTGGTCGAGCAGGTGCTCGGCGCCGGCCGGTTCCTCGAGATGCCGCAGCCCATCACCGGGTCCGAGGACTTCTCCCGCATCCTGCAGGCCGCGCCCGGCGCGATGCTCTTCCTCGGCGCCTGCGTCGACGAGGACTACGACTCCGCCCCCGACAACCACTCCCCCTTCGCGGCGTTCAGCGACGACGTGCTCGCCGACGGCGCGGCGCTGTACTGCGAGCTCGCAGTCGCCTCGCTGGCCCGCGCGTGAGCGAGGCGGGACCCGGGGGCGGTCGCGTCGCGGTCGTCACCGGGGCCTCGAGCGGCATCGGCGAGGCGACCGCGCGGCGGCTCGCGGCGGACGGCTGGCACGTCGTCGCCGCGGCCCGACGCGCCGAGCGGCTGGCCGCGCTCGTCGACGAGATCGGCGGCACCGCAGTCGTTCTCGACGTCACCTCGGACGACTCCGTCGCCGGGCTGCTGGCGGCGCTGGGCGACCTGGGGCGCGGCGTCGCGCTGCTGGTGAACAACGCCGGCGGCGCGCTCGGCACCGACACGGTCGCCGACGCCTCGCTCGAGGAGTGGCGTCAGATGCACGAGGTGAACGTGCTCGGCACCCTGCGCGTCACCCGCGCCCTGCTGCCCCTGCTGCAGGAGGCGCCGGCGGCCCACGTCGTGGTGATGACGTCGACCGCGGCGCAGGTCGTGTACCCCGGCGGCGGCGGGTACACCGCCGCCAAGCACGCCGAGGGCGCCCTCGCGCGCACCCTGCGGCTCGAGCTGGTGGGCACCCCCGTGCGGGTCACCGAGATCGCCCCCGGCATGGTGCAGACACCGGAGTTCTCGCTGCTGCGCAACCACGGCGACGCCGACGCCGCCGCCAAGGTCTACGAGGGCGTCGACCGCCCCCTCACCGCCGACGACGTCGCCGAGTGCGTCCGCTGGACCGCCTCCCTCCCGGCGCACGTCGACGTCGACCTGCTCGTGGTCCGCCCCGTCGCCCAGGCCGCCCAGCACCTCGTCCACCGCGGCCCCCTGTTCGGCGCCTGACCCCCCTCGCTGCTCCGCTGGCCTAGTGAACGTGGTGATCGCCCCGTTCACTAGGCCAGCGAGCCTCGCGAACAGGCAGCCCGCCTCGCGAGGACGCCTCAGCCGGCTCGGTGAGTGAGGGCGCGACGAGCGAAGGCGTCCAGCAGACGACGCCGCACCAGGGCCGCGTCGTGCACCTCCGCCCAGGTGAAGCGCACCACGATCCACCCCGCCCGCTCGATGGCCAGCTCGCGCTGACGCTCGGCCACCAGCACGTCGCTCGCGCTCTGGCCCGGCTTCAGCAGCCGGCCGTACTTGACCTTCCCGTCGAACTCCCCGACGACACCGTGAGCGGTCCACGCGAGGTCGACCTCGTAGGTGCCGCGGTCGGTGCGCACCGTCAGCTGCAGGTCGTCCGGTGGCAGGCCCACCGCGTGGCACACCAGGCGGGTGAGCGTCTCGCCGACCGACTGCGAACGTCCGTCGGCCAGCGCCACCGCGCGACCGGCCGGCGCGGCGCCCGGCCAGTGCCGGCAGGCCTCCAGCTCCCCGACCAGGGACGCGGGCTCGAGGCCTCTGGCCAGGGCGGCGTCCATCGCGACCACGGCCGAGGTCTGCTCGACCAGGCGTCCGAGGTCGACCACGGTCCGGGCCGTCCGGGTGACCTCGAGGCCGGCGAGCCGCTCGGTCGTCGGCACCGGTCCGGCGTGATGGCACACGCCGGCCTCGTGGCGGGTCGATCCGGGCTGACCCGGGACGGGTCACGTGCACCTCGTCGAGCAGGACGGCGTGCAGCGGGAGGTCGTGCGCCACCGCGGCGGTGAGGTGGCTGAAGACCGCGGGCGCGCTCACCCTCGTCGCCACCGCCCTGGCGTGCAGCAGGTGCCGGTCGCGGGTGTCGGCACTCGGCCCACGTCGGCCGCGTGGTGTAGACGCCGCGACGCAGCCGGACCAGGTCGCCGCGGCTGCGCAGGCGGCCGAGCTCCTGGCCGGTCAGACGCGCCGCGACGGCCTGCGCGGTGGTGAACACGCCCTGCTGGGCGTCGAGCGGCGGCGGTGATCGCGACGGGGAGCGAGCACGCGAGCAGGCTGGCCGCCGCGGCGGCTGCGCGTCGACCGTCCCGGGCCGATCTGTGGACAGCGCGGGCGCCGCACGACGCTCGCTGTGGACAACCCGCCGTACCTCTGCACGAGGCGGGCGACGTCTTCACGGTGCCCGCGACGCCTCGTGAACGTGGCGACCACCACGTTCACTAGGCTGGCGGGCAGGGGTCAGGGGGCGTTGGGCTCCGGGGAGTCGGCGGCGGGGAAGGCCTCGACGAACTGCTGGACGACCTCGCCGGAGACCGAGCCGCAGAGCTGGCGGACGCCGCCGTCGGCGGTCCAGTGGGACAGCGCGACGGGGCGGTCGGCGGGCAGCGGCGCCGTGGCTGCCGTCCCACGGGACGACGACGAGCTTGCCGCCGGTGGCGGGGTCCTCGCGGGCGAGGTCGGCGACGGCGCGCAGGTCGTCGACCTGGTCGGCCGGCAGGTCGGTGTCGTACCAGACGAGCGTGTAGCCGTGCTCGAGGTTGTGCACCAGCTGCTCCACCACGGGGGCGTCGGACGACGGCGTAGAACGGTGCCGCCGGGTACACCGGCGCCGGCAGGTGCGGCCCGCTGGACGGCGGGACGGTGTCGTACTCGACGACGCACGCGCTCCGGCTCGCTCGTGCCCGGGCCGACGTGCGTGGAGATGCCCTTGCCGGGGTCGCGCACGACGTCGTCGCAGGCCGCGTCGGACGCCGGCGCGCCGACGTCGGCGAGGGACGTCGAGCCGCCATCCGCGCAGGAGCGCCACGCCCACCGACGACGGAGGTGACGGCCAGCACGACCACCAGCACCGCGCCGCCGACCACCAGGCCACGACGCGACCCGCCTGCGCCACTCGCGCCAGCGGCCCCACCGGGCGCGGGCGCGACGGCGGACGGGGGCGGCGGCCGCCAGGGGTCGGGCAGGCTCACCGCGCGGCGGCCAGGTCCCGCTCGGCCTGCTCGACCACGTTCTGCAGCAGCATCGCGCGGGTCATCGGGCCCACGCCGCCGGGGTTCGGCGACAGCCAGCCGGCGACGTCGGCGACCGCGGGGTCGACGTCGCCGCGCAGCCGGGCCTTCCCGTCGCCGTCGGCCACGCGCGAGACGCCGACGTCGAGCACCGCCGCGCCGGGACGCACCATGTCGGCCGTCACGAGCCCGGGGACGCCGGCGGCCGCGACCACGACGTCGGCCCGCCGGACGTGCTCGGCCAGGTCGCGAGTTCCGGTGTGGCACAACGTGACCGTGGCGTTGACGTCCTTGCGGGTGAGCAGCAGGCCGAGCGAGCGGCCCACCGTGATGCCGCGGCCGACGACGCACACCTCGGCGCCGCGCAGGTCGACGCCGTGCCGCCCGAGCAGCTCGATGATGCCGCGCGGCGTGCACGGCAGCGGGCTGGTCATCTGCTCCGACACCCGCAGCACGAGGCGCCCGAGGTTGGTGGGGTGGAGGCCGTCGGCGTCCTTGTCGGGGTCGATCAGCTCGAGCACGCGCTGCTCGTCGAGGCCCTTCGGCAGCGGCAGCTGGACGATGTAGCCGGTGCACGCCGGGTCGTCGTTGAGCCGGCGGACGGCCGCCTCGACCTCGTCCTGCGTGGCGGTGGCGGGCAGGTCCTCGCGGAGCGAGGCGATGCCGACCTCGGCGCAGTCCTTGTGCTTGCCGTTGACGTACCAGCGGCTGCCCGGGTCGTCCCCGACCAGCACCGTGCCCAGCCCCGGGGCAACGCCCCGCTCGCGGAGCGCGGCGACCCGCACCGTGAGCTCGGCCTTGATCGCCGCCGCCGTGGCGGTGCCGTCGAGGACCTGTGCTCGGGTCGCGCTGGTTCCGGTGGCGGGCGCGCCGCTCACCAGGTCTCCAGTCCGTCGTAGAGCGGGAAGTCGTGGGCCAGCGTGGCCACCCGGCCGCGCAGGGACTCGACGTCGGCGGTCGGCAGCAGCGCGGACGCGATGATCTCGGCGACCTCGGTGAACTGCTCGGTGCCGAAGCCGCGGGTGGCGAGGGCCGGCGTGCCGATCCGCAGCCCGGAGGTGACCATCGGCGGCCGCGGGTCGAACGGGACGGCGTTGCGGTTCACGGTGATGCCGGCCTCGTGCAGCCGGTCCTCGGCCTGCTGGCCGTCGAGCTCGCTGTGGCGCAGGTCGACCAGCACCAGGTGCACGTCGGTGCCGCCGGTGAGCACCGACACCCCGGCGTCGCGCACGTCGGAGCCGGTGAGACGGTCGGCCAGGATCCTGGCGCCCTCGAGGGTGCGCTCCTGGCGGGCCTTGAACTCGGCGCCGGCGGCGACCTTGAACGCCACCGCCTTGGCCGCCACGGCGTGCATGAGCGGGCCGCCCTGCTGGCCGGGGAACACGGCGGAGTCGATCTTCTTCGCGTGCTCGGCGCGGCTGAGGATGGTGCCGGAGCGCGGACCGCCGAGGGTCTTGTGCACGGTGGTGGTGACGACGTCGGCGTACGGCACCGGCGACGGGTGCAGCCCGGCGGCGACCAGGCCGGCGAAGTGCGCCATGTCGACCATGAACAGCGCGCCCACCTCGTCGGCGATCTCGCGGAACGCCGCGAAGTCGAGGTGGCGCGGGTAGGCGGACCAGCCGGCGATGATCAGCTTCGGCTGCCGCTCCTTGGCGATCCGGCGCACCTCGTCCATGTCGACCAGGTGGGTGTCGGGCGAGACGCCGTACGCGGCGACGTCGTAGAGCCGGCCGGAGAAGTTGATCTTCATCCCGTGCGTCAGGTGGCCGCCGTGCGCCAGCTCGAGGCCGAGGATGGTGTCGCCGGGACGGATCAGCGCGTGCATGACGGCGGCGTTGGCCTGCGCGCCGGCGTGCGGCTGGACGTTGGCGTGCTCGGCGCCGAACAGCGCCTTGGCGCGGTCGCGGGCGAGGTTCTCGGCGACGTCGACGTGCTCGCAGCCGCCGTAGTACCGCTTGCCCGGGTAGCCCTCGGCGTACTTGTTGGTGAGCACCGAGCCCTGCGCCTCGAGGACCGCGCGCGGCGCGAAGTTCTCGCTGGCGATCATCTCGAGGGTGTCGCGCTGGCGGCCGAGCTCGGCGTCCAGGACGGCGGCGATCTCGGGGTCGAGGTCGCGCAGCGGGGCGTTGCTGACGGCGACGCTGGCGGCGGGATCGGTGCCGGAGGTCAGTGAGGCGCTCAGGTCGGTCTGGGTCATGTCGTCTCCTCGAAGTGGCTGTGTCGCGCATTCCGGTGACGGCGGGCCCAGGCGATCGACCCGTGGTCGTGCTGCACTGCTCGCCACTCCCCGGTGGTGGACCACCTGAACGCCAGTCGTGGCGCGGTCAGGCTACCAAGCGCCGCGGCCCGCCCGAGCCCGGCGCCGCCCCCGTACGCTCGGCGCGTGCAGCCGTCGTCCTACGTCCTCGCGCTGTCGTGCCCCGACCGGCCCGGCATCGTCCACGCGGTGTCCGGCGTGCTCGCCGACGCGGGCGGCAACATCACCGAGAGCGGGCAGTTCTCGGACCCGGGCACCGGACGGTTCCTGATGCGGGTGCAGGCCGACGTCGCGCTCGGCCAGGACGAGCTCACCGCGCGGTTCGCGCCCGTGGCCGAGCAGTTCGCGATGACCTGGCGGCTGGACGTGCTGGGCCGGCGGATGCGCACCCTGGTGATGGTCAGCCGCGAGGCGCACTGCCTGAACGACCTGCTGTTCCGGCAGCGCTCCGGCCTGCTGCCGGTGGAGGTGCCCGCCGTCGTCTCCAACCACGAGGACCTGCGCCCGCTGGCGGAGTTCTACGACGTGCCCTTCCACCACCTCCCGGTCGCGGACGGCGGCAAGGCCGACGCGGAGGCCCGGCTGCTGCGGCTGGTCGAGGAGACCGACGCCGAGCTCGTCGTCCTCGCCCGCTACATGCAGGTGCTGTCCGACGACCTGTGCCGCTCGCTGGCCGGCCGCGTCATCAACATCCACCACTCGTTCCTGCCCTCGTTCAAGGGCGCCAAGCCCTACCACCAGGCGCGCGAGCGGGGCGTGAAGCTGATCGGCGCCACCGCGCACTACGTGACGGCCGACCTCGACGAGGGACCGATCATCGAGCAGGACGTCGAGCGCGTCGACCACACGATGGACGTCGCCGCGCTGCGCGCGATCGGGCAGGACATCGAGGCCCAGGTGCTGGCCCGCGCGGTGCGCTGGCACGCCGAGCACCGGGTGCTGCTCGACGGCACCCGCACCGTCGTCTTCCGCTGACGGCCGTCCACGGACCGGGGCTCAGAGCGCCGAGCCGCACCACCGGGCGGGACGAGGTCGGCCGTGCCACCACGCTGAAGCCCGCGGCGAGGAACGTGCTCAGCGGCCCGTGGTAGAGGTTCGCGCCCGCCACCTTCCCGCCCCGCTCCGCCACGTCGACCGGGTGGCCCTCCAGCACCGCGGCACCGTGGTCGCGGGCGAACGGGATCGCCGCCTCGAGCAGCGCGGTGGCCACGCCCTGGCGGCGGTACCCGACCTTGACGACGAAACACGCTGTGCGCCAGATGCTCTCGTCGTCCGGTGTCGCCGATCGGTGGAGCGGCGCGGCTCGGCCGTCACCCGCGGGAAGGACGGCCGCGGACCGAGCTGCAGCCAGCCGACAGGTGCGTCGTCGACGTACGCGAGCAGCCCCGCGGGGCGCAGCGCGTCACGGCGCAGCCCTCGCGCAGCGCCTCGCGGTTGGTGTCCGTGGCCCTCAGGTAGCCCGCGCCGGTGGTGACGAAGAACCGGCACCAGCACCACGACGGGTCGCCGCGGGTGCCGAACACCTCGACGACGTCGTCCCACCGCGCGCCGCCGCCTGCTCGACCCGCACGGGGCCCACCGCCGCGACCAGGGTCGACGGTAACGGGGAATGCCGCGGACGGCGGGGCGTGCTGGCCCGGGTATGAGCATCCCGTTCACGACCACCGTCCGCGGCGTCAGCGTCCCCACCCTGGGCTACGGCACCTGGGAGGTGGAGGGCGACGACGCCGTCGAGGGCGTCCGCGACGCGCTCGACGCCGGGTACCGGCACGTCGACACCGCGTTCGCCTACGGCAACGAGGACCAGGTCGGCGAGGGCATCGCGCTGTCCGGCGTCCCCCGCGACGACCTCTGGATCACCACGAAGGTGATCCAGGGCGAGTTCGAGCCGGACCAGGTGCGGCACAGCGCCCAGCGCTCGCTGCGCGCGCTGCGCACCGACCACCTCGACCTGCTGCTCCTGCACTGGCCGGTGGGCGGCGACCAGGTGATGGTCGACGCGCTCGGCGCGCTGGTCGGGCCTGCGCGAGCAGGGCAGCATCCGCGAGCTCGGCGTGTGCAACGTGCCGGCCGCCATGCTCGGACGGCTGCACGACGCGGTGCCGCAGCTGTTCGCCGACCAGGTGGAGTACCACGCCCAGCTCGGCGCCGACCGGCTGCTGGAGGTGGCCCGCCCGCGCGAGGTGATGGTCACGGCGTACAGCCCGCTCGGCAACGGCAAGGGGATCATCGAGGCCGACGCCGTGCAGGAGGTCGCCGCGGCCCGCGGCGCCACGCCGGCCCAGGTCGCCATCGCCTGGCTCGCCCGCCAGGACGGCGTCACGGTGCTGCCGCGCTCGACGAACCCGGACCGACGTCGCGAGAACCTCGCCGCGCTCGAGGTCGACCTCACGGCCGAGGACGTCGCGGCGCTGGAGGCGCTGTCCGCCACCGGACGTCGCGTCGTCGACCCGCCGTGGGCGCCCGACTGGGAGGACTGACCGCGTCGAGGTGCCAGGGTGTCCCCATGACGCGCACGCTCTTCAGCGGTGGGGTGCTGTTCGACGGCACGGGGTTCGACGAGGGCGACCTCGTGGTCGAGGACGGCCTGGTGGTCGACGTCGGCACGGGGCTCGACGGCGACGAGCAGGTCGACTGCACGGGCCGCACCCTGACGCCCGGCATCGTGGACTGCCACGTGCACGCGATGTTCTCGGGCATCGACGTGATGAAGCAGATCCAGAACCCGTTCTCGTACCCGTTCTACGAGGCCGCACGGAACCTCGGCGCGACCCTGCGCACCGGCGTCACCACCGTGCGCGACGCCGGCGGCTCCGACGCAGGGCTGCGCAAGGCGGTGCAGGACGGCCTGGTCGCCGGGCCGCGGATGCAGATCGCGATCACGATCATCAGCCAGACCGGCGGTCACGGGGACGACTGGATGCCGTGCGGGGCCGACGTCCCGTTCCTGGTGTCGCACCCGGGGATGCCGACCAGCGTGGTCGACGGCGTCGACCCGATGCGCCGCAAGGCCCGCGAGATCCTGCGCGCCGGCGCCGACGTCCTGAAGGTGTGCACCACCGGCGGCGTGCTGTCGGCCGCCGACGACCCGCGGCACTCCCAGTTCTCGCCCGCCGAGCTCGCCGTGCTGGTCGAGGAGGCCTCCGCCCAGCACAAGCCGGTGATGGCCCACGCGCAGGGCGCTGAGGGCATCAAGAACGCGGTCCGCGCGGGCATCCGCTCGGTCGAGCACGGCATCTACCTCGACCCCGAGGGCATCGACCTCATGCTCGAGGCGGGGACGTTCCTCGTCCCGACCCTGGTGGCGCCACGCGCCGTGATCGCCGCGGCCGCCGCGGGTGCCGCCATCCCGACGACGATGGTCGAGAAGGCGGTCGCGACCGCGGAGATCCACACCGACGCGATCACCGCGGCCGCGGCCGCCGGCGTCCGGATCGCGATGGGCACCGACTCCGGCGTCGGCCCGCACGGCTTCAACCTCGACGAGCTCGGCCTGATGGTCGGCTGCGGGATGAGCGCGCAGCAGGCCCTCGCCGCCTCGACCCGCACCGCCGCCGAGCTGCTCGGCCTGCAGGAGTCGATCGGGCGGCTGGCGCCCGGCTTCGTCGCCGACCTGGCGCTCTTCGACGGCGACCTGCGCGGCCACGACCTCGCCGACCTCGGCGACCGGGTGGTCGACGTCTGGCAGGGCGGCACCCGGGTGCCGCGGGCCCCGGTCGCGATCTGATCCTGGGGTGCTCGCGGAGGCTCCGTGCCCGTCAGCGACGGCGCGCGGCCGCGCGTGCCGACAGCACGACGACCAGCGGCCAGAGCGACTGCGCGCCGGCGGCGGCCCGCTCGGCGAGGCCGACGCGGTCGCCGCCGAGCTCGGCACCGAACCAGGCCAGCGTGCCGAGCAGCACGGCCGAACCGGCCACGACGACCGGCGTCCGCAGGCCGGCCGGGAGCCCGCGCTCGGACCGGCGCCCGCGGGCGAGCCGCTCGACCACGGGCCAGGTGCCGAGCAGCACGAACGCGACGCCGGCGGTCAGCGCGTGCAGGGGCGCGTCGGCCTCGCCCTCGCCGCCGGGCAGCGGGAACAGCGCGACAGCGGTGCTCGCCGCGCCACCGACCGCGTGCCACACCCGTCCGGCGGTGGTGGCCCGGCGCAGCGCCAGCGCCGTCACCACGTGGGCCACGCCGGTGCCGGCGATCCCCGCCGTCATCACCCAGCGGTGGTCGGCGTCGAGCGCCGCGAGCGCGCTGATCGTCCCGGCGACCTGGTCGAAACCGTTCTCCTGCAACGCCGCTGCCAGCGTCCAGCCGCCGATGATGAAGACCGGGGCGGCTACGGCGCTGACGACGCCCCACCACGGCACCTCGCGCGCGTCCACCTCCCGGGGGGTCACGGACCCGGCACCCGGACGACCAGCAGGGCGATGTCGTCGGCGGCGTCGTGGTCCTGGAAGCCCAGGACGGCGTCGGCCACGCAGCCCGCGAGCGCGGTCGCGTCGAGCCCGCGGCCCGTCTCCAGCAGCTCGACGAGACGCTGCTCCCCGAACAACCCCGTCTCGCCCCGCGCCTCGGTCACCCCGTCGGTGTACAGCACCAGCGCGTCGCCGGGGCGCAGCCGCACCGCCGTGTCGGTGAGGTCGACGTCGGGGAACATCCCGATCGCGCCGCCGGGCGCGCCGACCGGGCGCACCGGGCCGTCGTGCGGCAGCAGCATCGGCTGCCCGTGCCCGCCGAGGGCCAGGACGACGTCGAGCTGGCCGTCCTGGCGCGGCGCCAGCACCCCGGTGGCGACGGTCAGGTAGGTCTCGTCCTCGGTCTCGTCGACCATGTGCTGGTTCAGCCCCGCGAGCGCGGTGGAGGGGGCGCCGCCCGGCACCGACAGCGCCCGCAGCGTGTACCGCGCCATCGCCGTGATCGCCGCCGACGACGCGCCCTTGCCGCTGACGTCGCCGATCGCGAACGCCCACCGGTCGCCGAGCGGGTGGACGTCGTAGAAGTCGCCGCCGACCTCGCGACCGGCGCCGGCGGGCCGGTACACCGCACCGAGCTCGACGCCCGGGACCGCGGGCAGGGCGCTCGGTCGCAGCGATCGGCTGAGCGTGGCCGCCACCCGCGCCTGGTCGGCCAGCGCCCGCTCCCGCCGCTGCTCCTCGGCGCGGCGCGCCGTCACGTCGCGCGCCACGAGCAGCCGCCCGCCGGCGTGCCCGCGTGCGTCCGGCAGGTCGGTGACCTGGACCTCCAGCTCGACCTGCCCGTCGGGGGCGTCGAACCGGCTCTCCCGCGTCCCCGGCCCGGCCAGCGCGATCGCGCGCAGCGGCTCCGGCAGCTCGCTGCCGCGCCAGCCCGCGCGCCAGCCGAGCAGCGTCAGGGCCGCGGGGTTGGCCTCGACCACGCGGCACTCGTCGTCCAGGACGAGCACGGCGTCGGTCATGCCGCGCACGACCGCGCCGAAGGCCACCGGCGCGAGCCGCAGCAGCCGTCGCTCGAGCAGCGCCCGGGCGATCACGGCGGCCGAGACGGTGAAGGCGATCGGGGTCAGGTCGACCCGGGACAGCGGCCCGACGCCGAGGTTGTACCCGAGGTTCACGGCGAACGGCAGCACGCCCGCTCCCACCAGCGCCCACGCCTCGCCCTGGTAGTGCCGCGAGCGCCGCAGCAGGCTGGTCACGAAGACGACGACCGACCCCACCATCAGGACGTTGACGTAGACCAGGTGCACCCAGAACGCCGGCCCCGAGAGCGAGACGGCGGGGGCGCCGAGCGGGCTGGCGGGGTCGAGGCTGCGCACCAGGTCGTGGGTCCTGGGCACGGCGAGGAGGGCCAGCACGCCCAGCGGCTCGACGGCGAGCGCGGTGAGCAGGATCGGGGTCACCCGGCGCCCGCGCCCGGTCCAGCACAGGACGAACGCCACGAACGACGGGACCAGCGCGCCGATGCCCACGTACTTCAGGTCGCCCCACAGCAGCGAGGTCTCGCGGGTGGTGAGCAGCTCGCCGGCGTACGCGCCGCTCCACAGCGCGGTGGAGACGAGCACGGCGGCGAGCGCGGTGCCGGCGCCGCCGCGGCGGCGCGACCACACGAACGAGGCGAGGATCAGGCAGAGGGCGGCGTCGACGAGGAAGCACGTCCCCACGACGGCGACCGCCACGCGCACCTCCCCCGGCGCCTGCCGGGGCGCACCTGCGCACATCCTTGCCGACACCGGCGCCGTCCACCCGCCGTTTGCGCAGGTCGCACCCGGTGCTCACCCGGCGGGGTGGCGCGGGTCACGCACCGCGTAGGTTGCGAGGATGCGCCCGGAAGACATCGACCTGCTCCGTTCCGCGTCCGCGCCGTCCCTCACCCCGGACGGGCGGCTGGCCGTCACCGCCGTGTCGCGACCGAGCACCACGACCGACCGCTACCCGTCCTCGCTGTGGGCGGTGCCCACCGACGGCTCCCCCGCGCGGCGGCTCACCTCCGGGACGGCGGACTCGGCCCCGGCGGTCTCGCCCGACGGACGGCACGTCGCGTTCCTGCGCGCGCCGGAGAAGGGCCCGCCGCAGGTGGCGGTGCTCGCGCTCGACGGCGGCGAGCCGGTCGTGCTCACCGACCACAAGGCCGGCGGCGGTGCGCCCCGGTGGAGCCCCGACGGCACCCGGCTCGCCTACAGCGCGCGGGTGCCGGAGCAGGGCCGGTACGGCACCGACGAGGAGGTCGGCCCGGACGCCGAGCCGCCGCGGCTGGTGACCACCAACACCTACAAGGTCGACGGCCTCGGCTACACCCGCGACCGGCGCCAGCACCTGTTCGTGCTCGACGTGTCGACCGTGCTGGACACCACGGCCGACCCGGCCGCCGACCTGCCGGAGCTGCCCCTGACCCCGCACCAGGCCACCGACGGCGACCAGGACGACGTGGCGCCCGCCTGGAGCCCTGACGGCCGCTGGCTGGCGTTCGTCTCCGACCGGCACGAGGGCAACGACCTCGACCTGCGGTCCGGGATCTACCGTGTGGCGCCCGAGGGCGGCGAGGTGCACCCGGTGGCGCTCGGCGACCTCGCGGTCGACCAGGTCGAGTGGGTCGACGACCACCGCCTCGTGGCCGTGGCCGGCGACCTCGGCGAGGACGGTCTGGCGTTCGTCGGGTCGACGCCCGGGCTGTTCCGGTTCGACCTGCCCGCCGACCTCTCCGGTCCGGTCGAGGGCGTGCGCCTCACCGACCTCGACACCGACCTGGGTGAGCCGGGCTCGCGGCTGGTCGTCGTCGGCGACCAGGTGCTGCTGAGCGTCCGCGACCGCGGCGCGGTGCGGCTCGAGCGGATCGCCGTCGACGCCGCGCCGGGCACGGCGCCCGAGGTGCTCGTCGACGGGCAGCGGCTGGTGCGCGGCGCGGCCGCGACCCCGGACGGGTCGACGGTCGCTGTCGTCGTCACCTCGCCCGAGCGGTCCGGCGACCTCGGCGTGCTCGAGGGTGGCGACGTGCGGCTGCTCACCGACCTCAGCGCCCCCGTGCGGGCCACCGGGCGGGTGCGCCCGCTGCACGAGCGCGTGGCCACCAGCCCCGACGGGTACCCCGTCCACGGATGGGTGGTGCTGCCCGACCCCGCCGAGCACGGGGACGGCCCCTACCCGGTGCTGCTCAACATCCACGGCGGGCCGTACACGATGTACGGCTGGACGCTGTTCGACGAGGCTCAGGTCTACGCCGGCGCCGGCTACGCCGTGGTGCTGTGCAACCCGCGCGGGTCGGCCGGCTACGGCCGCGACCACGGCCTGGCGGTCAAGGGCGCTTTCGGGGAGCGCGACGCCGACGACGTCGTCGCGTTCCTGGACCACGTGCTGGAGAACGACTCGCTGCACCTCGACGCCTCACGCGTCGGCGTGATGGGCGGTTCGTACGGCGGGTACATGACGGCCCTGCTCACCACCCGCACCCAGCGGTTCGTCGCGGCGGTCGTGGAGCGCGGCTACCTCGACCCGGAGACCTTCGCCGGCTCGTCCGACATCGGCTGGTTCTTCCCCTCGCAGTACCACGGCACGGTGGAGGCGATGCGGGCCCAGGCGCCGATGACGCACGTCGACCAGGTGACGACGCCGACGCTGGTCATCCACTCCGAGGCCGACTGGCGGTGCCCGGTCGACCAGGGCCAGCGCTGGTACGCCGCGCTGCGGCGGCAGGGCGTCGAGTCCGAGCTGCTGCTGTTCCCCGGCGAGGGCCACGAGCTGACCCGGTCCGGGCGGCCGAAGCACCGGCTGGCGCGGTTCGAGCACGTCCTGCGCTGGTGGGAGAAGCACCTGCCGGTGGGCTGAGGCCCGCAGGGACGGGCGGCTCCGGTCAGTCGCGGCGGGGGCCGCCGAGGCGGTGGGTGCCGTCGCACCAGGGGGCGATGGCGCTGCGGCCGCACCGGCAGACGGCGGTGGTGGCGCGCCGGCTGGTGGCGACGGTGCCGTCGGGGGCGACCACCTCGACGGGTCCGCGGACGAGGAGCGGACCGTCCGGGCAGAGGGTGATCCGGGTCGGCGCGTCGGCGTCGGTGCGGTGCGTCACACGTCCAGCATGCGTCGGGCGCGACGCGGCGCGCGCCGAGAACGCCGGTCTCCCAGCGGATGCGGGCGCCCCGGGATGCGGGTACAACCGATCAGGTGACCCGTCCACCGGCAGGCGACCGCCTCCCGCTCCCGTCCCCGCGCGGTCCACTCACCGCCGCGCTGCTCACCACGCTGGTCGGCGACCCCGGCCCCGTCGACCTGCGATCCGCGACGCGCCGGACGACCACCGACGCCGTCCTCGACGACGACCTCCAGCTCGCGCTGTTCCTGCTCTACGAGCTGCACTACCGCGGTCTCGAGGGCGTCGACGACCGGTGGGAGTGGGCGCCGGACCTGCTGCGCCTGCGCGGCGAGCTCGAGGACGACGGTTCGAGGCGGCGCTGGCCGACCGGCTGGGCGACGGGCCCGAGGTCGCGACCGCGGACGAGCTCGAGGCGGTGCTGGACGACCTCACCCGCCCCGACCCCGGCGGTCGGCTGACCGGGTTCATCGCCCGCAAGGCCGAGGTCGGCCACCTGCGCGAGCTGCTGGCCCACCGGTCGGTGTACCACCTGAAGGAGGCCGACCCGCACACCTGGGCGATCCCCCGGCTGCACGGCGGACCGAAGGCGGCCCTGGTCGAGATCCAGGCCGACGAGTACGGCGGCGGACGCCCGGAGTGGGTGCACGCCACCCTGTTCGCGCAGGCGATGCGCGGCGTCGGGCTGGACGACGCCTACGGCGCGCTGGCCGACGTCGTGCCGGCCGTGTCGCTCGCCGTCGTCAACGCGATGAGCCTGTTCGGGCTGCACCGCCGGCACCGCGGCGCCTGCGTCGGGCACCTCACTGCGTTCGAGATGACCTCGACCCACCCGAACCGGCGGTACGCCCAGGGTGCGCGCCGGCTCGGGCTCGGACCCGACGTCACCGCGTACTTCGACGAGCACGTCGAGGCCGACGCCGTGCACGAGCAGATCGCCTGCCACGACCTCGCCGGCGGCCTGGTGCGGCAGGACCCGTCGCTGTCCGCCGACGTGCTGCGCGGCGCGCGCACCGCCCTGCTGCTCGACGACCTGGTCGCCGACCACCTGCTCACCTCGTGGGCGGACGGCACCACGTCGTTGCGCGCGCCGCTGGACGACCCCGCCCCGGCTCTCGACCGGACCGCCTGACCCGTCAGCGCCCGAGGCGGGCGAGGACCTCGTTGAAGGTGGCGGAGGGGCGCATCACGGCGTCGACCTTGTCGCGGTCGGGGCGGTAGTAGCCGCCGATGTCGACCGGCTGCCCCTGGACGGCGAGCAGCTCGCCGGTGATGGTCTCCTCGTTGTCGCCGAGCGCCTGGGCGATCTCGGTGAACGCGGCGGCCAGCTCGGCGTCGTCGGTCTGCTCGGCGAGCTCGCGGGCCCAGTAGAGCGCCAGGTAGAAGTGGCTGCCGCGGTTGTCGATCTGCCCGACCTTGCGTGCGGGAGAGCGGTTCTCGTCGAGGAACGTGCCGGTGGCGCGGTCGAGGGTGTCGGCCAGCACCTGCGCGCGCGGGTTGTCGGTGGACTGCGCCAGGTGCTCGAGGCTGACGGCGAGAGCGAGGAACTCGCCGAGGCTGTCCCAGCGCAGGTAGTTCTCCTTCACCAGCTGCTGCACGTGCTTCGGCGCGGAGCCGCCCGCGCCGGTCTCGAACAGACCGCCGCCGTTGATGAGCGGGACGACGGACAGCATCTTCGCGCTGGTGCCGAGCTCGAGGATCGGGAACAGGTCGGTGAGGTAGTCGCGCAGCACGTTGCCGGTGACGGAGATGGCGTTCTCGCCGCGCCGGACCCGCTCCAGCGTGAACGCCATCGCCTCGGCCGGCGCCATGATCTCGATCGTCAGGCCGTCGGTGTCGTGCTCGGGCAGGTACTGCTCGACCTTGCGGATCAGCTCGGCGTCGTGGGCGCGGTCGGCGTCGAGCCAGAACACGGCCGGGTCGCCGGTGGCGCGGGCGCGGGTGACCGCGAGCTTGACCCAGTCGCGGACGGGGACGTCCTGCGTGCGGCACATCCGCCAGATGTCGCCCTCGGCGACCTCGTGCTCCAGCAACGTCGCGCCGGAGCCGTCGACGACGCGGACCGTTCCCGCAGAGGCGAGCTCGAAGGTCTTGTCGTGGCTGCCGTACTCCTCGGCGGCGCGGGCCATCAGCCCGACGTTCGGCACCGTGCCCATCGTGGCGGGGTCGAAGGCGCCGTTGGCCCGGCAGTCGTCGAGGACGACCTGGTAGATCGGTGCATAGCTGGAGTCCGGGATCACCGCGAGGGTGTCGGCCTCCTGGCCGTCCGGGCCCCACATGTGGCCGGAGGTGCGGATCATCGCGGGCATCGAGGCGTCGACGATCACGTCGCTCGGCACGTGCAGGTTGGTGATGCCGCGGTCGGAGTCGACCATCGCCAGCGCCGGGCCGTCGGCGAGCTCGGCCTCGAAGGAGGCCGTGATCGCGTCGCCGCCGTCGACCTGCTCGAGCCCGGAGAGGATGCCGCCGAGGCCGTCGTTCGGGCTGAGACCCGCGGCCTTGAGAGCGGCGCCGTGCTCGGCGAACGTCTTCGGGAAGAACGCCTTCACCACGTGGCCGAAGATGATCGGGTCGGAGACCTTCATCATGGTCGCCTTGAGGTGCACCGAGAACAGCACGCCCTCGTCCTTGGCCCGTGCCACCTGGGCGGTGAGGAACTCGCGCAGCGCGGCCACGTGCAGCACGGTGCCGTCGACGACGTCGCCGGCGCGGACCTCCACGCCGTCCTTGAGCACCGTGGTCGTGCCGTCGGCAGCGACGTGCTCGATCCGCAGCTCGCCGTCGGCGTCGACCACCGCGGAGGTCTCGTTCGAGCGGAAGTCGTCGGCCGTCATGTGCGCCACGTTCGTGCGCGAGTCGCTGCTCCAGGCGCCCATCGAGTGCGGGTGCCTGCGTGCGTAGCTCTTCACCGACGCGGGAGCGCGGCGGTCCGAGTTGCCCTCGCGCAGAACCGGGTTCACGGCGCTGCCCTTGACCTTGTCGTACCGGGCGCGGACGTCCTTCTCCTCGTCGGTGGTCGGCTCGTCCGGGTAGGCGGGCAGGTCGTAGCCCTGCGCACGCAGCTCGGCGACGACGGCCTTGAGCTGCGGCACCGACGCAGACACGTTGGGCAGCTTGATGATGTTCGCCTCGGGCCGGGTGGCGAGCTCGCCGAGCTCGCCGAGCGCGTCCGGCACCCGCTGGTCCTCGGGCAGCAGGTCGGCGAAGGCGGCCAGCACGCGGCCGGACAGCGAGATGTCGGGGGCGTGCACCTGCACGCCGGCGGTCGAGGTGTACGCCGAGACGATCGGCAGCAACGAGTGCGTCGCGAGCGCGGGCGCCTCGTCGGTGTAGGTCCAGAAGATCTGACCCTGCTGGGGGGCACTGCTGACCGGGCTGCTCACCGGAGGCTCCGTCCGTCTCGGAAGTAGTTCGACGTCAAGATATCGGACCGGGCGGATCGCGCCAGACCGCGGCAGGTGGCTCTACCGTGGGAGCAGGTCCGGCGGTGGAGCCGGCCCGAGGGGGTGGTGCGCGATGATCCGTGACCTGGTCGACAACCCGTGCTGCTGCTGGTGGTCGTCGTGGGGTTCGTCCTGCTGGTGCTCGTCGTGGTCGGGGTCGTGGTGGCCGGGGTGATCGCAAACGGGAAGGCCCGGCGGCGACCCCGCCGACGCAACGGGTACTCCGACGCCGGCTGGTACGGCGCCGGCGCCGTGGGTGCCTCGTGCGGCGGCGACAGCGGGTCGAGCGGCGACAGCGGGGGCGGGTCGTCCTGCGGCGGCGGCTCCTCGTGCGGCGGCGGGGGCGGCTGCGGCAGCAGCGGCTGACCTGCGCTAGCGTCGGGATGCCCGTTCCGCCCGCCCGCGAAGGGAACCTGCGTTGAGCGCCCTCCCCGTCAAGCAGCCCGTCAAGATCGCCGTCACCGGTGCCGCCGGTCAGATCGGCTACAGCCTGCTGTTCCGCCTCGCGTGCGGCGACCTGCTCGGGCCGGACACCCCGGTCGAGCTGCGCCTGCTGGAGATCACGCCGGCGCTGAAGACGCTCGAGGGCGTCGTGATGGAGCTCGACGACTGCGCCTTCCCCACGCTCGCGAAGGTCGAGATCGGCGACGACGCCGCCACCGTGTTCGACGGCGTCAACCTGGCGCTGCTCGTCGGCGCCCGTCCGCGCACCGCGGGCATGGAGCGCGGCGACCTGCTCGAGGCCAACGGCGCGATCTTCACCGCGCAGGGCAAGGCGCTGAACGACGTCGCCGCGTCGGACGTGCGGATCGGCGTCACCGGCAACCCGGCGAACACCAACGCGCTCATCGCGATGACCAACGCGCCGGACATCCCCACCGAGCGGTTCTCGGCCCTGACCCGGCTCGACCACAACCGGGCGATCTCGCAGCTGTCGGCCAAGACCGGCGCCGCCGTCACCGAGATCCGGAAGATGACGATCTGGGGCAACCACTCCGCCACCCAGTACCCCGACATCTTCCACGCCGAGGTGGGTGGCCGGAACGCCGCCGAGGTCGTCGGCGACCAGGCCTGGCTGGAGAACGACTTCATCCCCACCGTCGCCAAGCGCGGCGCCGCCATCATCGAGGCCCGCGGCTCGTCGTCGGCGGCCAGCGCGGCCTCGGCCACCATCGACGCCGCCCGCGACTGGCTGACGGGCTCCGCCGAGGGCGACTGGGTCTCGATGGCGGTCCGCTCCGACGGCTCGTACGGGGTGCCCGAGGGCATCGTCTCCTCGTTCCCCGTCACCACCTCCGGGGGCGGCTGGAGCATCGTCCAGGGTCTGGAGATCGACGACTTCTCCCGCGGCCGGATCGACGCCTCCGTCGCGGAGCTGCAGGAGGAGAAGGACGCCGTCACCCAGCTCGGGCTGATCTGAGGGCCGATCCGCAGACGAGCGACCACTCCGGCCCTACGCTGGAGGCATGGAGGGCTCACCGCTCGCCGGACGGGGGATCGGGGTCGCCTGGCGGCCCCCGCTGCGGGACTGGTTGCTCGACCGCGCCGGTGACCAGCCGCACTCGCTGGAGTTCAGCGAGGTGGTCGCCGAGAACGTCTCTCCCGCAACGCTTCCCGCAGACGCTGGTCGCGCTCGTCGCGCGTGGGGTCGCGGTCGTGCCGCACGGCGTCGGGCTCGGTCTCGCCGGCGCCGACCTGCCCGACCCGGGCCGGCTGGCGCACCTCGCCGACCTCGCCGCCGCGCTCGGCGCACCCCTGGTCAGCGAGCACGTCGCCTTCGTCCGCGCCGGCGCCGGGGGTGACGACGAGCTGCACGCCGACGTCCTCGAGGCCGGGCACCTGGTGCCCGCCCCCCGCACGCGCGAGGCGCTCGGGGTCCTGGTGGAGAACGTCCGGGCCGCGCAGGACGCGCTGCCGGTGCCCCTCGCGCTGGAGAACGTGGCCGCCACCCTGGCGTGGCCCGAGGACGAGCTGGACGAGCCCGCCTTCCTCACCGAGCTGGTCGAGCGCACCGGCTGCTGGGTGCTGCTCGACGTCGCGAACCTCTACGCCACCTGCCAGGCGCACGGCGGCGACCCGCACGCCCTGCTCGCCCGGATGCCGCTGGAGCGGGTGGCCTACGGGCACGTGGCCGGTGGCGCGGTGCAGCACGGCGTGTACCTCGACACCCACGCCCACCCGGTGCCTGCGCCGGTGCTCGACCTCGTGACCGACTTCCTCGAGCGCACCGGACCCGGCGGTCCGCCGCTGCTGCTGGAGCGCGACGAGGACGTCTCCGTCGCCACCGTGGCCCCCGAGCTCGAGGCGCTGCGCGCCCGGCTGCCCGCGGCGGTGGCGTCGTGACCACCTCGACGCCGGGCGCACGAGAGCGCCTGCGCGCCAGGCAGTCCGAGGTGCTCACCGAGGTCGTGGCCGGTCGCGTCCCCGCCGGGTTCGACGAGCGCACGACGACCGTCACCGGTCTGGTGCTGCGGTCCAAGCGGCGGCGGGCCGCCGTGCACGTCGCGCCGTTCCTGGCCGCCGTGCCGTCGCTGGCCGAGCGGTTCGACGAGTTCGCGCTGGCGCACCCGCCGGCGGGGTGCGCGCACGACGACGCCGACGCCTTCGCGGCGTGGGCGGGCGCCGAGGGGTTGCTGGACGACGCGACCGGCCCGGCAGGGCTGGCGCGCCCGGCAGGTCGAGCTCGGCCGACGACGGCTCGCCGTGGTCGGACGGGGACGCCGTCGACGGCTCGTCGTCGGCGTCGGGGCGTGGGTCTACGACATCGGAGGGGGGAGGTCGACGTGGAAGGACTGAGCACGATGCTGGTGTTCTTCGCAGCGGCCGTGATCGTGGTGCTGGCCCTGATCGGTCTGGTCGCCACCGCGGGCAGGCACCAGCGCGACCCGCACCGCCGCGGTGGCGACGGCGGGGGTGACGCAGGTCGGCTGCGGCTCCGACGGAGGCGGCAGCAGCTGCGGTGGCGGCGGCTGCGGCGGCGGGTGCGGCAGCTAGCGGAGCAAACGCCTGATCAGCAGGCCGGGGCGCCGTAGTCGCCGTCGCCCGTGCGCTCGGCGATGACGGCGGCTCGGATCCAGTCGCCGGCCTTGGTCTGGAAGTAGCCGGTCCAGCTCGTCGGGCCCGGGTAGACCGCGTACGCGTCGCCGCGGCTCCCGCGCCGAACGACTGGGCCGCGACCTGAACCGCTTCCGCCTCCTGCAGGGCGACATCGCCGCGTTGGAGGCCGATCTCGAGCGGTTGCTGGCCGGCACCGACGGCCAGATCCTGACCACCCTGCCCGGGGTGGCGGTGATCCGGGCGGCAGGCTTCGCCGCCCACAGCCTGCCCATCAGCCGGTTCCCCGACGCCGAGCATCTCTACTCGGCCACCGGCCTGGCGCCGGCGCTCTACCAGTCCGCCACGGTGCACCGCCGCGGCCGGATCTCCCGGCAGGGGCTGGCCGAGCACCGCGACGCCCTGATGGGCATACGCCTGGGGACTGTCCACGTTCTCGCCCTCGTTCGCCGAGCGCGATCGTGAGTACCGGGCCCGAGGAATGACCCCGATCCAGGCCCGCGTCGCCCTCGCCCGCCACGCCTGCCGACTGGCCTACCGGCTCCTGCAGGCCCAACAACCCTTCGATGAGGAGGCGTATCGCGAGGAGGACAGCTGTGGCACACCACGGTGACCTTGGTCCCGTTGTCGAGCCACCGGTTGGCGCCGTTCCAGCCCTTGCACTCGCCCTTGCTGCTCGCCCACGCACCGCCCCGCTTGCCCTGGGTGGCACAGGTGCCCCCCAGGTTGGTGTCCTGGACGGTGAAGGTGGCCTCCCACGGCGGCGGCGCGGCCGTGGTGACGTCGACGGCCTTGAAGTCGCTCACCACGCCGGACTCGTCGCGGGCGAACACCCGCAGCGTGTAGGCCTGGCTCGGCCCGAGTCCGCCCCAGGTGAACTGCTGGGCGTTGCCCTGCGCCTCGAAGCCGGCCAGGAGCTCGCCGTTGGCGCGCTCGATCCGGTACTGCAGCGGGCCGGTCTTGTCGTTCGGCGGGTCCCACGCGATCGTCAGCGAGTTCTGCGTGCGGTCGCTCTGCCGCAGGTTCGTGACCGGCTTGGTGGGCGGGCAGGCCGGACTCGTGCCCGACGGTGCCGAGCGGGTGCGCTGGCCGTCGGCGCCGACCGCGATCACGACGAAGGTGTGCTCGGCGCAGCCGCCGAACTGGTCGGCCGTGAACTCGTTGGCGCCGGTCTGCCGGATCCGCGGCGACCCGCCGCCCGAGGCGACCTCCAGCTCGAAGCTGGCCACGGGACCGCCACCGGCGCCCGGCTGGAACGTGATCGCGTTCGCGTGGCTGCCCACGGTGACACCAGTGATCGCGGGCTGCGCTGGGGCGGACGGCGGCGGCGGCGTGGTGGGCGGCGGCTGGTGGTGCTGGGCGGCGGCGTGGTGGTCTGGCGGCGGCTCGGTGGTGCTGGGCGGCGGCGTGGTGGTGGGCCCGCCGGTGCCGGTGGGCGACGGGCGAGCCGCCGGTGCCGGTGGGGTTCGGCACCCCGGGGCCGCCGGTGGACGTGCTCGTCGGCTCGCCGGTGGGCTCACCGGTCGGCTCACCGGTCGGGTCGCCGGTGGGCGTGCTGGTGGGCTCGGGGTCCGGCTGCTCGGTCTCGGCCGGGTCCGGCTCGTCGACCGGGTCGGGCAGGTCGGCCGGGGTGTCCTCCGGCTGGGTGGCGTTCTGCGCCACCTCCTCGTCGAACTTGGTGACCGCGACGGCCTCGGAGCCGCCGGAGAAGATCACCGCCTCGTTCGACGACGGGTCGTTGGCGACCACGTTGCCGTCGTCGAGGAACAGGTCGAACTCGCCCGGGCCGTCGGCGCGCACGGCGACCTCGTTGGGCGCCTCGCGACCGGTGATGTCGAGCACGAGCGTGCCGCCGGTGGAGTAGTTCGGCAGGAAGACGAGGTTGTCGACCACCACGGGGGCGCCGAAGTCGTCGCCGCAGCTCTCCGACGGCAGGGCCACGTTGGCGCTGCTGCGCGCGGCGACGGCGAGCACCGACACCTGGCAGCCGGCGGGGTCGAGCACCGCGATGTCACGGTCGGAGGAGGCGCTGACGAGCAGCGCCTCGGGGTCGGCGTCGCGCGCGACGCCCAGCGGCATCGCCTCGGACACCGTGCCGTCGCCCAGCACCCGGACGGCGCCCGCGGCGACGTCGAGCGCGTGGACGACACCGCCGACCACGGTGAGCGGCGCGGTGCCGCCGGAGGTGACCTTGAGGGTGCCGCGGACGCCCTCGGCGTCGGCGTGCACGACCCGGCCGGTGCCGGCGAGCGCGGCCCACAGCACGCCCTCGCCGTCGACGACCACCGAGCCGATCTCGCCACCGAGCTCGAGCGGCTCGCCGGCCGGCTCGAGGGTCTCGGCGTCGAGCACCTGCACGTCGCCGGAGGCGAGGTCGACCACGTAGGTGCTGCCGCCGCCGACCAGCACGGTGCTGCCGGTGCCGCCGGTGTCGACCGCGACCGACGACGACAGCGAGGCGTCGTCGATGAGGGTGAGCACGCCGGTGGCGGCGTCGTAGGCGTAGGCCCGGCCGTCGCGGTAGACCACCTGGAGCTGGGTGCCGTCGCCGGTGGCGACCTGGATCTCGGCCGTCGGCCGGCCGGACGTGCCGTCGACCAGGGTCACCACGCCGCGCGGGTCGGTGGGCAGCCAGACGGCGCCGTCACCGAGGTCGAGCAGCGCCTTCGAGGCACCCTGCCCGAGCGCGACCGCCACGGAGCCGACGAGCAGCGACAGCGCCAGGCCGACGGACACGAAGCCCGACGGCGACGACAGCCGCGCGCGCAGCGAGCCGTGCCCGCTGGACGTGAGCCCCGTGAGTGACAACGTCGAACTCCCTCGTGGAGGACGCGGCCGTGGGCCGGTCCCGATGGTGATCCCCTCCTGCAGCCTACCGAGCCGCGTGCGCCGGCCCGCCCGCCCGAGGCGCCCCTGTGGACAACCGCGGAGCGACCGCGCGCCTCAGCGCCCGGGCGCCAGCAGGTCGACCAGGCGCCCCTTCCAGCCCCGGTGCCGGCGCACCTGGGTCGCGACCGCGTCCGCCGCCCGCCAGGCCCGGTCCGCCGCCTCCGGCCCAGTCGACGCCGTCGCGGGCGAACAGGGCCCGCGTCGCGGCGCGCGCTGACGACGGCGAGCGGCTCGGCCGCCGGCTCGCCCACCAGCGCGGACCCGGCGGCGACGGTCTGCCCCCCGGTCATCGTGCGCACCCGCGGGACCCCCGCCAGGGCGAGCCCGTCCTGCACCTCGCGCCAGGCGGCCAGCACGCGGTCGCGCGGGCTGCCCGTGGTGCGCCGCCGGCGGCGGCGCAGGGAGGTGACGACCAGGACGCCGAGCACCCAGAGCAGCAGGGCGGCGACGAGCGTGGCGCCGGCGATCCCGACGCCCTCCCACAGCCCGAGCGGGGCGTCGCTCTCGGCGAGCTCCGGCGGGTCCTCGGGGTCCTCGGTCGCGGCGCCCGGCTGCGGCGTCACGTCGGTGAGGTCGATGTCGTCCGGCTTGGCGCCGAGGCCCTGCACGATCTCCTGGTCGGTGCTCGCCCCGGGCACGGGCACCGGGTAGAACGGCCGCCAGCCGAGGTCGCCGAGCCAGACCTCGGGGTACACCAGCACGTCGCGGGTGGTGACCTCGACGCCGGCGCCGCCCAGCAGCCGGGTCGGCTCGGCCAGGTCGGGGTCGGTGGTCAGCGGCGTGCTGTCGACCGCGACCGCGCCGTCGACCGGCGCCACCCGCGCCGGGTCGTCGGCCGCGGTGCCGGGGGTGAAGCCGACCGTGACGCGCGAGGCGTAGCCGAGGTGGCGGGCCATCACCGCGTACGCGGCGGCGAACTGCTCCATCGTCCCGGCCTGCTCGGGTGCGACGAAGTCGCCGAGCGTCTTGGCCGAGTGGCCCGGCAGCGCGGCCGGGTCGTAGGTGAGGTTCTTGCGCATCCACTGCTCGAGCAGCAGCAGCCGCTGGATGTCCGAGGTGGCGCCGGCGACGGCCTCGTCCGCGGTGGCGCCGATGGTCTCCGGCAGGTCGTCCGGCACGGTCCGGAGCCCGTCGAGGGCCGGGTCGTCGCCCGCCCCCGCGACCTTGACCCACTCGTCGTCGAGGTCGCGCAGCGTGCTGTCGACGGCGTAGACGCTGCCGGCGGTGCCGACCGCCGTCCCGACGATGTCGCCGGAGGCGGGCGCGACCTTGACGGTGAGGTCGCGCACGGCGGTGGCGCGGTCGGGCGCGGGCAGCCACGGCCCGGGCAGCGTGCCGACCGCGACCCTGGTGCTGACGTCGCGGGTGGTGACGCCCTGGTCGCCCTCGGGGCCGTCCGGCAGCCGCGGGCCGGCCACCACGTACGCCTCGTCGGTGGTCCACGCGGTGCCGTCGTAGCCGTCCAGCGAGACCCAGCGCAGCGTGTCGGTGGCCTCGAGGTCGCCGTCGACGGCGAACAGCGGACGCACCGGCCCGGCCAGCCACGACGACACCCGCGACAGCGGGCTCTGGCCGGCGCTGGAGTCCTGCGGCGGCTCGACGTACTGCCGCGGGTCGAACGGCGCCTGCCGGTCGGCCCACGGCAGCCGCGGACCGAGCACGGTGCCGGCGGCGGCGGCCAGCGCCGCGACCACGACCACGGAGGCCACCCGGTACAGCGCGGACAGGGTGTCGGGGGCCGGCGGCGTGGCCGCGCCGCGCTCGCCCGGTGCCGGCAGCGCGCGCGCCAGCGCCACGTGCACGGCGGCGACGACCACCAGCAGGGCGCTCAGCAGCAGCGCGTGCCCGCCCGCCGGGAGGCCGAAGGCGACGGCCAGGCCGAGCACGAGCACCGCCGGGACGGACGGCAGCAGCGCGAACCGGCTGCGCAGCGCGGCCTCGCCGGCGAGCAGCGACGCGACCCAGACCAGGAGCAGCAGGGCCAGCACGGCCGGGGCGTCGGCGGCCGCGGGCAGGGTGGAGGTGAGCAGGGTGCGCCAGGTGCCGCCGAAGGCGCGCAGGGCGTCGTAGCCGGTGACCGGCCCCGCCGCGGCCGCGAGCCGGTCGGCCACCAGCGGTCCGGCCGCACCGACCAGCAGGAGCGAGAGCGGCACGGTGACCGTCGCGGGCGGCGTGGACCGTCCGACCGCGCGGGCGGCCAGCGCCGCCGCGGCCAGGACCAGCGCCGGGCCGAGCGTGCCGACGAGCACCGGGCCGAGGGTCGCGGACGGCTCGAGCACGCGGGCGAAGCCCCAGCCGGCGACCCCCGTGGCGAGCACGGCGGTCAGCAGCAGCGGGAGGCGCTCGACGGCCCCCGGCGGGGTCGATCCCGGGCGAGGACGGCGGGCGTCCGGGACCGGGACCTCGACCCGCGAGGTGCGGGTCGGCCGTGGCCGTCACCGCCTGCTCCAGACGTTCCACGCCGTGACCGCCTGCAGGGCGCTCTCGGAGTCGATGACGACCAGGTCGTCGGAGCCGCCGACCGGCTCGGTGCCGAGCGGCACCAGGCGCAGCAGCAGCGCCCGGTCGTAGCGGCGGGCCAGCGTGCGCAGCGCGGACAGGTCGTCGTCGGCCTCGCGTCCGTGCTGCGCGCCGGTGACGGCCACGACGGTGCTGTTGGACCGCCGGTGGTCGATGCCGTCGGCGAGGCCGATGAAGCCGTCGTCGGAGTCGGCGTCGAGGCCGGCGAGCAGGTCGAGCACCGAGCGGGTCTCCTCGGTGCTCCCCCTCGACTCCGACTGGACGCCGCCGGTGGTGACCAGCCGGCACGGGAACTGCGCGCGGGTGGCCGCCGTCAGCAGGCTCGCGACGACGTCGACGGCCTCCTCGAACCGGTCGCCGTCGTCGTACGACGCCGCCCGGGTGTCGAAGAGCACCGTGGTGTGCGGCATCGCGGTGTCGACGCTCTCCTTCACCATCAGCGTCCCCATCCGCGCGGACGACTTCCAGTGGATGAGCCGCATGTCGTCGCCGCGCACGTACTCGCGCAGCGCCTGGAACGTGATCGAGCCGCGCGGCGCCTTGTCGGACGTCGGGCCGTCGAGGTGCCGGGCCCGCCCGGACGCCGCGAGGTCGAGGGTGTGCACCTTCGGGTGGACGAACACCGTCCGCACCTGCTCGACGTCCTGGCGCCGGCGCCACAGCCCGAACGGGTCGCTGCGCTCCCAGCGCAGGGGTCCCACGGTCAGCACGCCGCGGCGGTCGGCGGGCAGGCGGTAGGTGCGCCGGCGGACGCCGGAGCGTGCCAGCGTCGGCACCGCCACGCGCAGCTCGGTGGTCGACGACGTGGAGCCCACGGTGCGGGTGACGGGCTCGACCACCTCGACCCGCAGCCGCCGGCGCGAGGACGGGTTGCGCACCACCAGCAGCGCGATGGCGGGGTCGCCGCGGGTGACCCGCAACGGGTCGACCTGCCGGTCGACCTGCACGGCGGGCCGGCCGGCGACGAGGAGGGCGCCGAACGCGAGCAGGCCGAAGGCGCCCACGCCGAGAGCGAGCAGCTCGGGGTAGCCCAGGGCGTACCCGAGCACCAGCAGCACCACGCCGGTGGTCGCCGCCACCCACCCGGACCGGGTCACCTCGCGCCCCGGTCCGTCAGACCAGGGCCGGCTCTGCCGCCGGGCCGTTGGGCACCTCGGTGGCGTCGAGCACGCGCTCGACCAGCGACTCCTGGGTCACCCCGCGCACCTGGGCCTCGGCCGACAGCAGCACCCGGTGCGCCAGCACCGGCACCGCGAGCGCCTTGACGTCCTCGGGCGTCACGAAGTCGCGGCCCTGGGACGCGGCCCGCACCCGCGAGGCGCGCAGCAGCGCGATCGACCCGCGCGGCGAGGCGCCGAGGCGGGCGTCGGACAGCGAGCGGGTGGCGCTGACGACCTGCACGACGTAGCGCTGCAGCTCGGGCGAGGCGTGCACCTGCTCGGTGGCGGCGATCATCGCCTGCACCTGCTCGATCTCGACCACGGGCCGGAGGTCCTCCGGGCGGCGGTGCCGGCTGCGGCCGGTCATCACCTCGATCTCGGAGTCGATGTCCGGGTACCCCATCGCGATCCGCATCAGGAAGCGGTCGAGCTGGGCCTCGGGCAGCGCGTAGGTGCCGTCCATGTCGATCGGGTTCTGGGTGGCGACCACCATGAACGGGCGCGGCACCAGGTACGGCTCGCCGTCGACGGTGACCTGGTGCTCCTCCATCACCTCGAGCAGCGACGACTGCGTCTTCGGCGAGGCGCGGTTGATCTCGTCACCGAGCACGATGTTCGCGAACACCGGGCCGCGGTGGAACTCGAACTCCTGCGAGCGCTGGTGGTAGATCGACACGCCGCTCACGTCGGAGGGCAGCAGGTCGGGGGTGAACTGGATCCGGTGGTACGTGGCACGGACCGAGGCGGCGAGCGCCCGAGCCAGCGTGGTCTTGCCGGTGCCGGGCACGTCCTCGACCAGCAGGTGGCCCTCGGAGAGCAGGCACACCAGCGCGAGGTCGACCACGTCGTCCTTGCCGCGCACCACCTGCTTGACGTTGTCGGCCACCACCGCGAAGCCCCGCGCGATGTCCTGGACCGACAGGCCGTACCCCCGCCCGCCGTCGAGCGGACCCGTCAGGGCGTCATGCTGCGTCACGTCGATCTCCCCGTCCTGTTCCCCCTGGCGCCCCGCGAGACTGTCTCGACGATCCGGGGGCCGGCGCCATGGTTCCACAACCGGGACGTCCCGGACGTCCGGCCTCCCCACCCTCAGGCGCCGGTGGGGACCTGGGTGACCACGACGAGCAGCAGCGCGGCCAGGACGACGCAGGCGGCGACGTCGAGCGGCTTGGAGCGCACCACGAGCGGGCCGGCGGCACCCTCGGGCAGCACGGCCCGGGCGAGCGCCACCAGCACCAGCATCCCGGCGAGCAGCCGCACCGCGAGGTCGGTGCCGACCCACCAGGCGGCCGCCAGCACCACGGCCAGGCCCACGGCGAGCACCGTGAACCAGACCGGCCGGCTGCTCGTCGACATCGGTGCGTCCCTCCCTCGTGGTCACGCGCGCCACACGCTAGCGGGCGTGCCACACTGGCCCGCCGGGGCACACGGGGAGGCTGCCGGAGCAGGCTCGGGACGGCGAGGGGGTCGCGGCGGATGGTCTTCCGCAGGTCGGCGCAGCGTGCCCGCGAGGGCGGCGGGCCCGACGTCCCGGACGGCTACACCGACGTCCAGCAGCTGGCCCGCGGCGGTTTCGCCGTGGTCTACCGCGCCCACGACGAGCGGTTCGACCGCACCGTGGCCCTGAAGGTCCTCACCCTCGACGGCCTCGACGAGCGGATCCTGCGCCGGTTCCGGGCCGAGTGCATGGCCACCGGCCGGGTCAGCGCCCACCCGCACATCGTCACCGTCTACGACGCCGGCACGACCCCCGGCCACCGGCCGTGGCTGTCGATGGAGTTCTGCTCCGGCGGCACCCTCGCCGACCGCGTGGAGCGCGACGGCGCGATGCCCGTCCCCGAGGTGCTCGACGCCGGCGGCAAGCTGGCCAGCGCGCTGCAGGCCGCGCACGGCGCCGGGATCCTGCACCGCGACGTCAAGCCGCAGAACGTGCTCGTCACCGCCTACGGCGAGCCGGCGCTCGCCGACTTCGGCATCGCCCGGGTCACCACCGAGGGCGATGCGATGACGCAGACCGCCGCGTTCACCGTGGTGCACAGCGCCCCGGAGATCCTCGAGGGCGCGGACGCCACGGTGGCCTCCGACGTCTACTCGCTGGCCTCCACGCTGTACTCGATGCTCGCCGGCCGGGCCGCCTACGCGCGGGAGGCCTCGATCGGGCTGGCGCCGCTGGTCACCCGGATCCTGCGGGGCGAGGTCCCCCGGCTCGCCCGCGACGACCTGCCCGCCGGGCTCGAGGACCTCCTGCGCGCGGCGCTGTCGTCGGACCCCTCGCGCCGCCCGCAGTCGGCCGCCGAGCTCGCCGGCGGGCTCGCGGCCTGCGGCGCGCGCACCTCGTCCGGACGGGGTGGGGCGACCCGGCCCGCGACGCCTGCACCCCCCGTGGCACCGGCGGCGCCCGCACCCGGCGCCGGGCCGGCCGACGACGCGTGGCCCTCCGACGACGCCGTCGCCGCGCGGGCCGAGCAGGTGGCCTCCGGCCTGGCGGCGAGCGGGGTCACCGACGCCGCGTCGACGCACGCCGTGGGGTCCGGCCGCCCGGACACCCCCGCGAGCGCGGGCCTGCCCGCGCCCGGCCAGCGACCCACGTCGCTCACCGGGGCCGCGCCGGGTGCCGCCCAGGCCGACCTCACCCACCGGCGCGGCGACCTCGAGGCGCTCGGTGCCGGGCTGCCCGCCGCGGCGCCCGCGGCGGCACCTGCACCTGCCGCTCCCGCCGTCCCCGCAGCCGCACCTGGCGCGGCGGCGCCCGCGCACCGGTCCCCCAGCCGTCGACCGCGGGGGGTCGTGGCGCTGCTCCTGGCCGTCGCGGTGGTGGCGGTGCTCGGCACCGGGGCCGGCGTGGTCTGGGGCGTGCTGCGCGGGGGTGGCGGCGAGCCCGTGGTCGACCCCACCGTCACCGGCACCAGCACGATCCCGCCGGACGCCGCCGAGTCGGCGCCGCGCGGCCTCACCGTCCGTGCCGCCGAGGGCCGGCTCGAGCTGTCCTGGACCCTGCCCGACGAGTCGATGACGCCGATCGTGCGGTCCGAGCCGGCGGTGGGCGACATGCAGTCGATGCAGCCGGGGCAGACCAGCCTGACGCTCGTCGACGTCGAGGCCGGGACGTCCTACTGCTTCACCATCCTGGGCCTGAAGAAGGTCGGCGAGGTGTACGAGAGCTACCCCGGCGACGGCGAACCGGTCTGCGCCACACCGCTGTAGCGGCGCACTGCTCGCCTCGGCGGGATCAGTGCGCGAAGTGCCGCGTGCCCGTCGTGTAGAGGCTGATCCCGGCCTCGCGGGCGGCCGCGAAGACCTCCTCGTCGCGCACGGAGCCACCCGGCTGCACCACCGCGCGGACCCCGGCGTCGAGCAGCACCTGCAGGCCGTCGGCGAACGGGAAGAACGCGTCGGACGCCGCCACCGAGCCGCGGGCGCGCTCCTCGCCCGGCCCGCGACACCGCCAGCCGGCAGGAGTCGACCCGGTTGACCTGCCCCATGCCGATGCCGACCGCCGCCTGCTCCTTCGCCAGCAGGATCGCGTTCGACCGCACGGAACGCACTGCGCGCCAGGCGAAGACGAGGTCGGCGAGGGTCGCGTCGTCGGCCGCGTCGCCGGCGGCGAGGGTCCAGCTCGACGGGTCGTCGCCCTCGGCGTCGATCCGGTCGACCAGCTGCAGCAGCATGCCGCCGGAGACCTGGCGGATCTCGGCCGGGTCGCGGCGGTAGCCGTCCGGCAGCTCGAGCAGCCGCACGTTCTTCTTCCTCGTCAGCAGGGCGAAGGCGTCGGCCTCGAACGACGGCGCGACGACGACCTCGGTGAACACCTCGGCCACCTGCTCGGCCATCGCCAGCGTCACCGGGCGGTTGGCGGCGATGACCCCGCCGAACGCCGAGACCGGGTCGCACGCATGGGCTCTCGCGTGCGCCTGCGCGACGTCGTCACCGACGGCGATGCCGCACGGGTTGGCGTGCTTGATGATCGCGACGGCGGGCTGGTCGAAGTCGTGGGCGGCCCGCAGCGCGGCGTCGGCGTCGACGTAGTTGTTGTACGACATCGCCTTGCCGTGCAGCACCGTCCCCTGCGCGATGCCCGGCGTCGCGTTCTTCTCGACGTAGAGCGCGCCGCCCTGGTGCGGGTTCTCGCCGTAGCGCAGCACGTCGGCGCGCTCGAGGGCCAGCCCGGCGTAGGCGGGCCAGCCGTCCGTCATCTCGTCGTCGAGGTGGGTGGCGCACCAGCTCGCCACACCGGCGTCGTAGGCGGCGGTGTGCGCGAACGCGAGGGCGGCGAGACGGCGGCGGGCGGCCAGGTCGAAGCCGCCGCTGCGGGCGGCCTCGACGACCGACGGGTACGCGGCGGGGTCGACGACGACGGCCACGCTCGCGTGGTTCTTCGCCGCGGCGCGCACCATCGAGGGTCCCCCGATGTCGATCTGCTCCACGACGTCCTCGGGGCCGGCGCCGGACGCGACCGTCTCGGCGAACGGGTAGAGGTTGCCGACCACGAGGTCGAACGGCTCGACCTCGAGGTCCTCGAGCTGCTGCACGTGGGCCGGGTTGCGGCGGTCGGCCAGGATGCCGGCGTGCACCCGCGGGTGCAGGGTCTTGACCCGTGCCGTCCAGGCACTCGGGGAAGCCGGTGACCTCCTCGACGGTGGTGACCGGCACGCCCGCCCCGGAGATCCGCGCGGCGGTCGACCCGGTGGACACGATGGTCACCCCGGCCTCGTGCAGGCCCACGGCCAGCTCGACCAGCCCGGTCTTGTCGTAGACGGACACCAGCGCACGGCGCAGCGGGCGGTGGCCGGCGTCCTCGGGGCGCGGGGAGGTGGTGGTGCTGGCAGCAGTCACGGCACGGTGACCTTCCTGTCGGTGACGGTCCATCCGCCGCGGGCCATCCGGCCCACGGTGTCGACGAGCATCGCGCGCTCGGCCTGCTTGATCCGCTCGTGCAGCGTCTCGACGGTGTCGTCGTCGGCCACCTCGACGGCGCGCTGGGCGACCACGGCGCCGGTGTCGACGCCGTCGTCCACCACGAACAGCGTGCACCCGGTGACCTTGACTCCGTAGGCGAGGGCGTCGGCCGGGCCGGTGGTGCCGGGGAAGGACGGCGACAGCGCCGGGTGGGTGTTGACCACGCGCCCGGGGAACCGACCGAGGAACGCGGGCCCGGTGAGCTTCATGAAGCCGGCGAGCACCACCAGGTCGGGCTCGTGCGCCGCGACGGCGTCGGCGAGCGCGGCGTCCCAGGCGGGACGGTCGGCGTGGTCGGCCAGCCGCAGGACGAACGCGGGGACGCCGGCGTCCTCGGCCCGGCGGAGGCCGGCGGTGCCCTCGCGGTCCGCGCCGACGGCCACGACCCGGGCGCCGAACGCGGGGTCGGACGAGGCGTCGAGCAGCGCCTGGAGGTTGGTGCCGGCGCCGGAGACGAGCACCACGAGGCGGGCCGGGCGACCGGGTGCGGCGAGGGCCGGGACCCGGGTGGAAGACTCGGCCGTCACGGGGCCGACGGTATCGGCTCCGCCCCCGAGGCCCGACGACGGGCACCGACCGCTGAAGGAGACCACGACCATGGCCGGCGCCCCGCCCGACGCACCCGCGGTGCCCCGCACCGCCGTGGCGTCGATCCGGCTGTTCGCACTGTGCCTGGTGGCCTCGGTGGTGTCGTCCGCCCTCCCGCTGCCGTGGTCGGTGGGAGCCACGGTCTTCCTGGTCGTCGGCGTCGTCGCCGGGGTGCGCGCCGTCGTGACGCTGGTGCGCTCGGGGGGCCGACCCGGGCTGGTGGCCGTGGTCGCCGGGCTGCTGGCGCTGTCGGCTCTGCTGCTGCTCGGCGAGGTCGCCCGCCTGGTGCTGTGGCCGGCGAGGTGGGAGTACCAGCAGTGCCGCGAGGCGGCGATCACCCAGAGCGGTCTGGAGCAGTGCGAGAACGACCTGGACGACCGGATCGGTTCCCTGCTGCTGTCCACCACACGCTGACCCGTCGCCCGGCCAGCAGGGTGCCCACGGCGCCGCCGACCAGCACCTCCAGGCCCACCACCGCGGCGGTCAGCACCGGCGCCGGCCCCACCTCGGCCATCCGGCCGGGCCCCACGGACCCGGAGGCGGCCGCGGCGAGCACGAGCACGACGGCGGTGACCACGCCCGCGACCGCCAGGACGTCGAGGGCGGCGTCGCGCCAGCCGGCCTCCGGACGCCGGCGCGCGGCGGTCCAGCCCGCGACCGCGCCGCAGGCGACCACGACCAGGACGGCGGCCAGGCCGAGCCCCGGACCCGACGAGGTGCCCGGCTCGGGCAGCCCGCCGAGCAGCGGGACGGCCGGCAGCGGACCCAGCGTGGTCCCGCCCACCTGCACCGCGGTCCCGGTGCCGACCGCGAAGCCGGGCCCGGCCAGCCAGGCCAGGCCCCACACCACCAGGACGGGGACGACGGCCAGCTGCAGCAGCACCAGCCCGACGCTGCCCGCCGCGCCCGGGGCCAGCGCCTCGTGGACGGCCGTCACCCGGTCGCGGCCGGCGACCAGCGCGACGAGCACGAGCAGCGCACCGGCGGCCCCCAGACCGATCAGGCAGCGCACGGTGGCGGTGGCGAGCACCGCGGCCCGGTCGCGGCCCGGACCTGCGGGCCAGGCCGACCAGGCGGCAGGCAGCCCGGCCGCGAGCCCCGCGACCACCGCCGCACCGAGCGCGGCGTGGGCGGCCAGGGGTCGGGCCGCCTGGGAGCCCGCCACGACGGCCGCCAGCCCGGTGAGGGCCGCGTAGACGACGACGAAGGACCCGGTGCCGATCAGCAGGTCGCGGCGCGGCAGCGGGTCGTTGACGGCGCGCAGCGCCTCCACCACCCGGCGGCCACCGACCCGGCACAGCCCGAGCGCGAGCAGCGTCAGCCCGAGCGGCACCAGGGTGATCTGTCCCGAGGGCAACGAGATCGGGGCGCCGTGGGCCAGGACGAACAGGTCGGCACCCACCCGGGCCGCCTCGGACCAGCGCGCGCCCACCCGCGGCGAGGTGAGCCACACCAGCAGCACGGGGACGATCGCGAAGACCAGGCCCGCCACGCACGCCTGCACGCCCGCGAGCGCGCCGACCAGGTACGACGACTGCAGCGCGGGTCGCTCGGGCACCTCCCCCGCGACGACGGGGGTGGGCCGTGGAGAACGGGTCAGCAGGCTCATCGCGTCCCATCGTCACCCGACCCGGTGCGCAGGTGGTGGTCCCACGCCGCACGTGGTGGGACCGCGGGACCGGCAGGGGCCATCATGCGTCCATGACGAGCACCCCGGACGGAGCCACCACGGTCACCGGCGCGGCGGAGGAGATCCTGGCCGTGATCCCCGTCCTCGCCGACCTCGAGACCGTGGGGATGGGGCGGATCATCGTCACCACCATCGAGGTCTGGCCGAGCGGGTTCACCCTCCAGTACGCGATGGCGACGGCGCCGACCCTGCACGTGGTGGGTCCTGACGGCTCGGCGCACGACGACCTCGGCAACGAGTACCCCGTCAGCAGCAGCTGCGGAGGGGTGATCAACCACCTGAGCGGCGTCCCGCTGTGGCAGGCGAGCACGAACTTCTCCGGGTCGCTCGACTCCCGGGTGCGCCGCCTCACCTTCAGCGGGATCACCGCGCGGCACCACGAGGGGACGCCCGACCTCACCCGGCTGTTCGACCTCCAGGTCCCACCCGCGGAGCTCTGGGTCCGGGTCCGCTGAGCTCCCGCGCGCCGGCGCCGCGACGAGGTGGAACCTTCCGGGGGCCGGGGCGTTGCCGCCGGCCGGCCGCCGGCCGCACCCTCGCGGCATGAGCACCGCACCGGCCGAGGTCCTCGGCGCCGACGTCGACGCCCTGCGCGCCCTCTCGTCCGGGCTGGGGGCGGGCGCCCGCACGGTCGAGGACGTGGGGACCCGGACCACCACGACGCTGTCGTCGGTCGACTGGCGGGGCGCCGACGCCAGCGGGTTCCGCGACGCCTGGGACGGCTCGCACCGGCCGGCCCTCGCGCAGGTGGTGGCGGCGCTGCAGGAGGCGGGCCGCCGCGCCGCCGAGCAGGCCGCGGAGCAGGAGGCGGCGAGCAACGGCCCGGTGCACCTGCAGGTGCCCTGGTACAGCCAGATCGTCGGCGGCAACGGCTTCACCCCGAGCTGGACGGCGTGCTTCCTCGCGTCCCGGGCGATGGCGGCGCAGGCCGGAGCGACCGTGCTCGGTCCGGACCGCAGGATCCAGGTGGCCACCGGCGAGAACGCCGACGGCACGATCGTGGCCGACCCGACCCGGGCCACCGAGGGACGCGCCTACGTCGACAGCGAGCTCGACGCCGGCCGTCCGGTCGTGGTCGGCGTGAGCCACCGGGACGGCTACGGCGGCAACGTCGACCGCATCACCGACCACTTCGTGGTGATCACCGGCCGCGACACCGACGACCAGGGCCGCACCTTCTACACCTTCCACGACCCGGCGACCCGGCACGAGGCCAAGGGCTCCGACGACGCCGTGGCGAACCGGTTCCACGTCACCGACGCCGGGGTGCTGCGCAGCGCCGGGCAGGTCGAGAGCGGCGAGGTGGTCGGACGGCAGATCGAGGTGGCGATGGTGCGCCGCAACGCCGAGAGCGACTGACCCGCAGACGGCTACGCGCCCTCGACGACCTCGCGGGCGTGCTCGACGTCGTCGGCGATCGAGGCCGCCTCGTCCACGGTCAGCCCCGCCGTCGCCCCCGCGAGCGCCTCGGCGGCCTCGGCGACGCGGCCGAGGCGGGCGAGCAGCTCGGCCCGGTAGAGCAGCAGCGGCGCCTTCTCGGCGGCGGGGGCGCCGGCCTCGCGCTGCAGCGCGGCGTCGAGCACGACCAGGGCCTGGGCCTCGTCACCGCGGGCGTCGCCCTGCCGCGCGGCCACCTCCAGCGCCCGCGCCAGCCCGGCGACCGCTCCTCCGGCTCCTCGTCGGTCGCGCCGTCCTGGTAGAACCGCAGCCAGTTGCCGCCGTGGGATACCGGCACCCGGCAGTCGCCCGTAGGCGCGACGGAGGCCGGCGGCGAAGGCGTCGTGCAGACCGCCGACGTCCGGGACGGTCACGATCACGCTCGCGTAGCTCGCCTCCGGGTCGAACCCGGGGATCCCGGCCAGGTGGAACGCCAGGTCCTCGTAGGCCACGACGGCATGCGGGTCGGGCCGCAGCTGGCGGTAGGTGCGGGTGAACCCCAGCGCCTCGTAGAAGGCGACCGCCTCGTCGAGGTCCGGGCACGGCAGGATCGCGGTAGGACCGCTCACCGGCCACGGTGCTGCTCCCGCCACTCCTCGGCCAGGAGCCCGTAGGCCAAGCCGTCCATCCACTCGCCGCTGCGGTGCAACGACTCGCGCAGGGAGTGGGTCTCGCGCCGCATCCCCAACCGCTCCATCAGCCGCCAGGACGGCTCGTTGGCGGCGAAGCAGGCGGCCTCGACCCGGCGGACGCCGAGCTCCTCGAAGCAGATCCTCAGCAGCTCGCCGACCGCCTCGGTGGCCAGACCGCGGCCGACGGCCCACGGCGCCAGCGCCCAACCGAGCTCGGCCTGGGTGGCCTCGGCGGCAGCGGTGACCTCGGCCTGCGACCAGGCGTTCTCCACCCGGCACATCAGGTCGCCGACGACCGCCCCTGCGACCTCGACCACCAGCACGCCCGCGAGGCGGTCCGGGTCGGTGTACCGCTCGACGAAGTCGTCGAGGACGGTCTCTGCGCTGGTGAGCCAGCGGTGCACCTCCGGCAGCCGCCGGTACGCGAACAGGGCCTCGAGGTCGGCCTCGACCGCCGGCCGGAGCACCAGTCGCTCGGTGCGGCGCGGCCACGGCAGGCCGGCGAGCGAGGTCACAGCGAACGCATGATCTCCCGCATCAGCTCGGCGGTCTCGCTCGGCGTCCTGCCGACCTTGACCCCGGCGGCCTCGAGGGCCTCCTTCTTCCCCTGCGCCGTGCCGGACGAGCCCGAGACGATCGCGCCGGCGTGGCCCATCGTCTTGCCCTCGGGTGCGGTGAAGCCCGCCACGTACCCGACGACCGGCTTGGTGACGTGGTCGGCGATGTAGGCCGCCGCGCGCTCCTCGGCGTCGCCGCCGATCTCGCCGATCATCACGATCGCCGCGGTCTCCGGGTCGTTCTCGAACGCCTCGAGGCAGTCGATGTGGGTGGTGCCGATGATCGGGTCGCCACCGATGCCGACGGCGGTGGAGAAGCCGAAGTCCCGCAGCTCGTACATCATCTGGTACGTCAGCGTGCCGGACTTCGACACCAGGCCGACCTTGCCGGGGCCGGTGATGGTGGCCGGGATGATGCCGGCGTTCGACTGCCCGGGGCTGATCAGGCCGGGGCAGTTCGGGCCGATCACGCGGGTGGTGCCGGCGGCCTTGGCGTGGGCCCACAGCTCGGCGGAGTCCTTGACCGCCACGCCCTCGGTGATGATCACCGCGAGCGGGATGCCGGCGTCGATGGCCTCGACGGCCGCCGCCCTGGTGAAGGCGGCCGGCACGAAGATCACCGACACGTCCGCACCGGTCTTCTCCATCGCCTCGGCGACGCTGCCGAACACGGGGACGGTGACGCCGCCGTCGAACTCGACGGTCTCACCGGCCTTGCGCGGGTTCACTCCGCCGACCACGGCCGTGCCGGACGCGAGCATCCGCTGGGAGTGCTTCATGCCCTCCGAGCCGGTCATGCCCTGGACGATGACCTTGCTGTCCCTGGTGAGGAAGATCGCCATGTCGTTGCCCCCGCCCTTCAGTTCGCCGCAGCGAGCTCGGCGGCCTTGCGGGCCGCGCCGTCCATGGTCTCCTCGATCGTCACGAGGGGGTGGTTCGCCTCCGCGAGGATGCGACGCCCCTCCTCGACGTTGTTGCCGTCGAGACGCACCACGAGGGGCTTGGTGGCCTCGTCGCCCAGCAGCTGCAGCGCCTGGACGATGCCGTTGGCCACGGCGTCGCAGGCCGTGATGCCGCCGAAGACGTTCACGAACACGCTCTTGACCTGCTCGTCGCCGAGGATGACGTGCAGGCCGTCGGCCATCACCTGCGCCGAGGCGCCGCCGCCGATGTCGAGGAAGTTGGCGGGCTTCTGGCCGCCCAGCTCCTCGCCGGCGTAGGCCACGACGTCGAGGGTGCTCATCACCAGCCCGGCGCCGTTGCCGATGATGCCGACGGAGCCGTCGAGCTTGACGTAGTTGAGGCCCTTCTCCTTCGCCGCCGCCTCGAGCGGGTCAGCGGCCTGCTTGTCCTCCAGCGCCTCGTGGTCCGGGTGGCGGAAGGCGGCGTTGGCGTCGAGCGAGACCTTGCCGTCCAGCGCCACGATCGCGCCGTCCTCGGTGCGCACCAACGGATTCACCTCGACCAGCGTGGCGTCCTCCTCGCGGTAGACCACCCAGAGCCTCTGCAGCACCTCGGCGACCGGGCCCTTGAGGTCGTCGGCGAAGCCGGCCACCGTGACGATCTCCTCGGCCTTGGCGGCGTCGATGCCGGTGGCGGGGTCGACCTCGACCTTGGCCAGCGCGTCGGGACGCTCCACCGCGAGCTGCTCGATGTCCACGCCGCCCTCGACCGAGCACATCGCGAGGTAGGAGCGGTTGGCGCGGTCGAGCAGCAGCGAGAAGTAGTACTCCTCGGCGATCTTCGCGCCCTCCGCGATCATCACGCGGTGCACGGTGTGGCCCTTGATGTCCATGCCCAGGATCTCGCCGGCCTTCTCGGCCGCCTCGTCCGGGCTGTGCGCGAGCTTGACGCCGCCGGCCTTGCCCCGACCGCCGGTCTTGACCTGCGCCTTGACGACCACGGTGCCGCCGCCGAGCTGCTCGGCCGCGGCTCGCGCCTCGTCGGGGGTGGTGGCCACGACTCCGCGGAGCACGGGCACCCCGTGCGCCTCGAACACGTCTCGCGCCTGGTACTCGTACAGGTCCACGGGGTCCGTCCTTCGGTCGGGGCTGGGGGTCGAAACCGGGTCGGGGGAGTCCGGGAGGGAGCCTAGCGGGGCGGCGGGCTGCCCGACCGGCGGGCCGCACCGTCCCGGGTTACGGTCGGCTCATGGTGACGAAGCCGCCCGTCCAGGACGTCGACGACTCCGCCCTCGAGGTCACCCCGGCCAAGCACTCGGCGGCCGGGCCCGAGGCCGTCGCGATCTCGCTGCGCAAGGCCGTCGGGAAGATGGGACCGGTGCGTGCGGCCAAGGCCCTGCTCGCCCTGAACCAGACCGACGGCTTCGACTGCATGAGCTGCGCCTGGCCCGATCCGCTGCCCGGCCACCGCCACACCGCCGAGTTCTGCGAGAACGGCGCCAAGGCCGTGGCCCACGAGGGCCAGCGCGCCCTGGTCGGGCCGGACTTCTTCGCCCGGTACTCGGTCGACGACATCGCCGCGGCGTCCGGGTACTGGCTCGAGCAGCAGGGCCGTCTCGCCCACCCGGTGGTCAAGCGGGCGGGGTCGAGCCACTACGAGGCGATCTCGTGGCAGGACGCCTTCGACCTGGTCGCCGAGCACCTGAACCGGCTGGACTCCCCCGACCAGGCCGCGTTCTACACCTCCGGCCGGGCGTCGAACGAGGTGGCGTTCCTCTACCAGCTGTTCGCCCGCGCCTTCGGGACGAACAACCTGCCCGACTGCTCCAACATGTGCCACGAGTCGACCTCGGTGGCCCTGGCCGAGACCATCGGCATCGGCAAGGCCTCGGTGTCGCTGCAGGACCTGCACGAGGCCGAGCTCATCATGATCAGCGGCCAGAACCCGGGCACGAACCACCCGCGGATGCTGTCGGCCCTGCAGATCGCCAAGCGCGACGGGGCGAGGATCATCGCGATCAACCCGCTGCGCGAGGCCGGCCTCCAGGGCTTCATGAACCCGCAGGAGCCGCTCGGGATGGCGGGGAGGACCTTCGAGCTGGCCGACCTGTACCTGCAGGTCCGCAGCGGCGGCGACCTCGCGCTGTACCAGGGCCTGGGCCGCCTCCTGCTGGAGGCCGACGACGCCGCCCCGGGCACCGTCGTCGACCGCGACTTCATCGAGCAGCACACGGTCGGCTTCGCCGAGTGGGAGCAGCACGTGCGCTCGGTCGACTGGGACGACGTCCTGGCCGCGACCGGCCTGGAGATGGACGAGATCCGCGAGGCGGCCGCGATGATGGCGGCCTCGACGAGGACGGTGAGCTGCTGGGCGATGGGCATCACCCAGCACCACAACGCGGTGAACACGATCAAGGAGTTCGTGAACGTCGCGTTCCTGCAGGGCATGGTCGGCAAGCCGGGGGCCGGGCTGTTCCCGGTGCGGGGCCACTCGAACGTGCAGGGCGACCGCACGATGGGCATCTGGGAGAAGTCCCCGGACTCCTTCCTCGACGCCCTCGGCGCCGAGTTCGGCTTCGAGCCGCCTCGCGACCACGGTCACGACAGCGTCGACTCCGTGCGGGCGATGCGCGACGGCAAGATCAAGGTGTTCATGGGCCTCGGCGGCAACTTCGTGTCGGCGATGTCGGACACCGAGGCCACCGAGCACGCCCTGCGGCAGACGGCACTGAGCGTCCAGGTGTCGACCAAGCTCAACCACTCGCACGGGGTGACGGGCGCCGAGGCGCTGATCCTGCCGACGCTCGGGACGGACCGAGATCGACCGGACCGGCGGGCGCGAGCAGTACGTCACCGTCGAGGACTCGGTCTGCAACGTGCACGCCTCGCGGGGCCGGGTCGAACCCGTCGCGCAGCACCTGCGTTCCGAGGTCGACATCGTCAGCGGCATCGCCGCGGCGACCCTCGGCGACCGGTACGGCATCCGCTGGACCGAGTTCCACACCGACTACGACGAGGTCCGGCGCCACATCTCCCGAGTGGTGCCAGGCTGCGACGGGTACATCGAGAAGGTCGTCCCGCCCAGGCGGTTTCGTGCTGCCGCACCCGCCGCGCGACTCGCGCACGTTCCCCACCAAGGCGGGCAAGGGCATCTTCACGGTGAGCCCGCTCCAGGTGGTGCAGGTGCCGAAGGGCCGCCTGGTGCTGCAGTCGCTGCGCAGCCACGACCAGTTCAACACCACCGTGTACGGCCTCGACGACCGGTACCGGGGCATCCACCAGGGCCGGCGGGTCGTGTTCGTCAACGCCGAGGACCTGCGCGAGCTCGGCCGGCGCGACGGCGAGGTCATCGACCTCGTCAGCGAGTGGGAGGACGGCGTCGAGCGCTGCGCGAAGGAGTTCCGGCTCGTCGAGTACGACACGCCCAAGGGCTGCGCGGCCGCGTACTACCCCGAGACGAACCCGCTCGTGCCGCTGGACTCGGTGGCCGAGGCGAGCAACACGCCCACGTCGAAGTGGGTGGTCGTCCGCCTCGAGGACCACGACCCGGACCGGGCGACGCCCACCCGCACGGACGGCGCGCACGCGCCGGAGGGCCAGGAGCAGCGTCCCTCACCGCTCCCGCACCACCAGAGCTGAGCGCGCGTCCGCCGGGGTTCGCTGGCCTCGTGAACGTGGCGATCACCACGTTCACGAGGCCTGCGAGCCTCGTGAACCACCTGCCCACCTCGTGAGGACGGACGCCCGGCGATGTCCTACGGCTCAGCCGCCGAACAGCGACGAGGCCTTGACCAGGGTCTGGTAGACGCCGTACGCCAGCGGGACGCCCACCAGCGCCCACGCCACGACGAGCCGTGCACTCATCGGGAGACCTCCTGCTTCGGGACGTCCGCGTCGCGGTCGTCCGGCTCGTGGAACCGCGCGGCCACGGGGCGTACCAGCAGGTTCGCCACGAAGCCGACGGCGAGCACGCCGACCATGGTGAGCAGGGCCGGCCGGTAGGCGGCCGCCGTGAGCTCGCCGGGCGTGCCCTGGGCGTCCAGGAACGAGTTGACGATCAGCGGGCCGGCCACGCCGGCCGCCGACCAGGCGGTGAGCAGGCGGCCGTGGATGGCGCCGACCTGGAAGGTGCCGAACAGGTCGCGCAGGTACGCCGGCACGGTGGCGAAGCCGCCGCCGTAGAACGAGAGGATCACCGCGGCGAGCAGGACGAACAGCGCCGTCGCGGTCGCGCCGGCGAGTGCCAGCGCGAGGTACGCGACCATGCCGACGCCCAGGTAGACCATGTAGATCGGCTTGCGGCCGATCACGTCCGAGGTCGACGACCAGACGAACCGGCCGGCCATGTTGGCCATCGAGAGGATGCCGACGAAACCGCCTGCGACAGCAGCCGAGACGGCCGAGGTGCTGCCCTCACGGAAGAAGTCCTGGATCATCGGCGAGGCCTGCTCGAGGATGCCGATGCCGGCGGTGACGTTGCAGAACAGGACGACCCACAGCAGCCAGAACTGCGGCGTGCGGATCGCGTTGGCCGCCGAGACGTTCGAGGTGGTCACCAGCTTCTTCTGCGCCACGGTCGAGGGGTCGAAGCCCTCCGGCTTCCACCCCTCCGCCGGGACCCGCACGGTGAAGGCGCCGAACATCATGTAGGCCAGGTAGACCACGCCGAGGGTGACGAACAGCATCGCCACCGCGGAGCCGGACGCGACCGAGGTCGGGTCCGACGGGTCGAAACCGGTGTCGTAGCGCTGCAGCAGGGCGGTCGAGACCGGGCTGGCGATGAGCGCGCCGCCGCCGAAGCCCATGATCGCCATGCCGGTGGCCAGCCCCGGACGGTCCGGGAACCACTTGATCAGCGTGGAGACCGGGGAGATGTACCCGATGCCGAGCCCGATGCCGCCGATGACGCCGTACCCGAGGTAGAGCAGCCACAGCTGGCCGGTCGCGATGCCCAGGGCGCCGACGCCGAACCCGGTGGCCCAGAAGCAGGCCGCCGTGAACATCGCGGCCCGCGGACCCTTGCGGTCGACCCAGGTGCCCATCACGGCGGCGGACAGGCCGAGCATCACGATCGCGATCGAGAAGATCACGCCGATCTGGGTGAGGTTCGCGTCGAAGTGCTTCACCAGCGCCGTCTTGTACACGCTCGTCGCGTACGCCTGGCCGATGCACAGGTGCACCGCCAGCGCCGCGGGCGGGATCAGCCAGCGGTTGAAGCCCGGACCTGCCACGGAGCGCTCGCGCGAGAGCAGCCCCGACACCGTCGTCGTCATGTCCACAATGTCGCTCGCCACCCGCCCGGACCGCCTGTCGAGGGCGTCGCGGGCGCCGACGGGTGCGCCGAACGGTCGTCCCGGCGCGACGAACGGTCGCCGCGGACCGCTGGGCCGGTCGGCGCGCGGTGGTGCGGCCCGGTCGACCTGCCGGCCCGCGGCCCGGTTGCTACGGTCCCCGCAGGAGGCCACCGATGTCGATGCCACGCCCCGCCGGTCCAGACCGTGCGGACGCCACCCCCGCCACGCGGTCGGGCTGGGACGCCCTGCGCGCCGGGGCGACCGGTGGCGCGCGGGCCGCGGGCGCGGCGGCCAAGGCGGTGCTGAGCCCGAACGGCGTCCGCGGCCTGGCGGTCGAGGCGGCCTGGGGCGCCGCGCACCTGGCGGTCTACCCGCTCGGGCTGGTGCGCGAGCGGCACCGCGAGCACGACCGCTACCGGCTGGAGGGCATGGGACCCGCGCAGCGCGGGCTGCTCGTGGGCGACGTGGAGGCGGCAGGGACCCCGATCCTGCTGCTGCACGGCATGGTCGACAACCGCTCGGTCTTCACCCTCCTGCGCCGCGGCCTGCGCCGGCGCGGCTTCGGCCGGGTGCTGACGCTGAACTACTCCCTCACGACCAACGACGTCCGCGCCGCCGCCCGCGAGCTCGCGCTCGAGATCGAGAACCTCTGCGAGCAGACGGGGTACGAGCGCATCCACGTGGTGGGCCACAGCATGGGCGGCCTGATCGCGCGGTACTACGTGCAGTGCCTGGGCGGCGACGAGCGCGTCGACACCCTGGTGACGCTCGCGACGCCGCACGCCGGGACGATGACGGCCCACCTGGTCAGCACCACGCTGACCCGGCAGCTGCGGCCGGGCAGCGACCTGATGGCCGAGCTCGACGCCCCGGTCGACCGCTGCCGCACCCGGTTCATCGCCTACTGGTCGGACCTCGACCAGATGATCGTGCCGCAGCGGCGCGCGCGGGTGGTGCACCCCGACCTGTCGGTGCGCAACCACCTGGTGCGCGGCGCGGGGCACATGTCGCTGCCGGTCTCGCCGCGGCTCGTGCACGAGATCAGCTCGGCCCTGAGCCAGCTCTCGGCCGACGGCAGCACCGACACCCGCGGCGTCACGCTCGCTGCGCCCGGCCGCCGGGGCCTGACCGGGCGAGCTCCGGTCAGCTGTGCCGCAACGCCTCGATCAGCTCGGCCTTCTTCATGCTCGACCTGCCCTCGACGCCGACCTCGGCCGCGCGCTCGCGCAGGTGGGCCACCGTCCAGTCGTCGTAGTCGCCGGACGACCCACCCTTCTTGCCCATGGCCCTGCGCGAGGTGTTCGCGGCCGCGTTGGCGATCCGGGCGGACTTCTGCTTGCTGTTGCCCTCGTCCCGCAGCGCCTCGTACAGCTCCGGGTCCTTGACGCTCGGCCCGGGTCCCTTGCGCGTCGGCATCACGCCACCTCCGTGTCGTCGGCTGGTGCGCCCACGGTGCGCCCGCGCGCCGGCGGTCCGCAACCGGAGGGCGTGCACGTCAGACGGCGAGCTCGACCCGGAACCCGCTCCCGCTGTTGGCGAACCGCACCACACCGTCCTCGACCGCGACCTCCGCGCCGTCGACCACCGCCGTCGCCGGCGCGGCCCCGTGCAGCACCAGGGCGAACCGCTCGCGCCGGTGCTCCGGGTACCCGTCGCCGGTCACGACGCCCTCCACCACCACGCGGTCCCCCGAGCGGGTCACGGTGGTCGTGGTGCGCCGGAACGCGCCGTCGCGCAGGGCGAGGGTGAGCCCGTCGTCCTCGACCAGCCTGCTGGTGCGCGTGCCGTCCGAGCGCGGGACGAACAGGTGCAGCTCGATCTCGTCCGGGTGGTGGCCGTCGGTGGAGGCCGGCGCGTGCGGCCACATCGGCACGACCGCACCGGCGCGGGCGTAGACCGGGATCCGGTCCATCGGGGTCGGCGCCACCACGAACCGCGTGCCCGCCGTGCACCTCGTCGGTGTGCCAGTCGTACCAGTCGCCCGCGGGCAGGTAGACCTGCCGGGCCGTGCACCCGGCCGAGGTGACCGGCGCCACCAGCAGGTCGCGGCCGAACAGGTACTGGTCGTCGAGGTCGGTCACCAGCGGGTCGTCCTGGTGGTCGAAGACGAGCGGCCGCTGCACCGGCTCACCGGTCTCGACCGCGTCGAGGAACGCGGAGTACACGTACGGCAGCAGCCGGTAGCGCAGACGCACCGCCTCGCGGACCAGGTCGAGCACGTGGTCGCCGAAGGCCCAGGCGTACTGGTCGACGTTGCCGATCTCGGAGTGGTTGCGGCAGAACGGGGTCAGCACGCCGTACTGCATCCAGCGCAGGAACAGCTCGGCGTCGGTGCCGCCCTGGAAGCCGCCGACGTCGGCACCGACGAAGGGCTGGCCGGACACGCCCATCCCGGCCCCCATCGGGATCCCCACCCACAGGTGGTCCCAACGGGACTGGTTGTCCCCCATCCAGTTCGCGGCGTGCCGCTGGATGCCGGCGGAGCCGGCGCGCGACAGGATGAAGGTCCGCAGCTCGGGCATGGCCTGCAGCAGGCCCTCCTGCGTCGCCATCGCCATCAGCAGGGCGTACTGGTTGTGGAACCGCTCGTGCGAGGCCGTCCCGCGGTCGAACAGCATCCGCTGCGGCGGGATGCTCCCGGTGGCGGGCTCGTTCATGTCGTTCCAGATGCCGGCCAGCCCGGACGCCACGTGCTCCGCGTTGAGGCGCCCCCACCACCCGCGCGCCTCCTGGGTGACGAAGTCGGGGAAGACGGTGTCACCGGGCCACACCTGACCGATGTAGAGGTCGCCGCCCTCGGTGCGGCAGAACACGTCCTGCTCGCGCCCGTCGTCGAAGACCGCGTAGCCCGGCTCGTGCTTCACGCCGGGGTCGATGATGGTGATGACGCGGAAACCCCTCTCCCGCAGCCGCTCGAGCATGCGCTGCCGGGTCCGGGAAGCGATCCCGGTCCCAGGTGAAGACGCGGTACCCGTCCATGTACTCGATGTCGAGCCACAGCGCGTCGCAGGGGATCTCGGCGTCGCGGTGGCGCCGGCCGATCTCCTCCACCGCGTCCTGGGTGTAGGCGAACCAGCGGCACTGGTGGTAGCCCAGCGCCCACAGCGGCGGCGGGGCCGCGCGGCCGGTGAGGTGGGTGTAGCGCTCCAGGATCGCCGGCATCGACGGACCGGCGAACACGTACTCGCGGTACTGGCCGCCGGAGAACGACACCCGGTACTCGTCCGGCGACGACAGCTCGTACGTGCCCCGGTACCCGTTGTCGACGAACGAGCCCGCCATGCCGCCGGTCGGACGCGCCTGGTGGTACAGCAGCGGGATGTTCACGTAGTACGGGTCGAACTCGACGCTGGTCCGGTCGCTGCGCGGGTCGTCCGGCGGCCTGCCCGCCGTGAACTCCGCCGACGGCGTCCGGGTTGAGCACGTCGGTGTTCCAGAGGGTGAAGTCGCGCCCCCGGCGGTTGTGCCGACCGCCCTTCTCCCCCAGCCCGAAGAAGGCGTCCTCGGGCCGGCAGCGCCGCCGGAAGCGTGAACGCGTCGTTGAGCGTGGCGTAGGCCCAGTACCGGCCGTCGGCGTCCGCCGCGGTCTCGAGCACGACGGTGCCGTCGGCCCGGTGCACGTCGACCCGGAACGGGTCGAGCCACACCGAGACCACCAGGTCCGAGGTCACCAGCCGCACCCGGTCGTCGTCGCGCTCCACCCGGTGCTCGACCGGGTCGGCGAACGGGTCGACGCAGACCGCGAAGGTCGGCTCGTCGTCGATCCTGCCGCCGCGGCTCATCGTCAGCCGGACGACGTCGGTGGCGACCACCTCGACGTGGAGCTGCTCGCCGTGCACGTCGGCCACCAGGCCCCGAGGGGTCGGCGAGACGGCGGTGACGCGTTCGAACCGGAGGTAGTGGTCGGTGCGCAGCATCGGGCCACCGTGCCAGCAACCCCTCCGACCTGTCACCACCAGGTCAGGCCAGGGGCCGTCGTGGTGGTGACAGGTCCCGGGGGTGTCACATGTCGGGCCGCTGCACCACCGAGATGGCGTTGATCACCGGCTTCTTGTAGCCCTTGCGGTCCCAGAACCGCACGTCGATCGAGCCGCCCTCGGGCACCTCGATGACGTAGGTGTGGGTGTCCGCCGTGAACAGGCCCTTCTCCAGCGCGATGTCGTGCCGCACCAGCGCCCACTGCTCGTTCACCGCGACGTCGAACATCCGCCAGTCGGCCCGACCGGCCGCCTTGATCTCGGCGAACTCCATCGTCACCTCGTAGGTGCCGGCGGGCAGCGCGTCGAACCGGTAGTCGGTCATCCCCTCCCTCTGGTCCCGGTAGAGGGGGTCCTCCACCGTGCCGTTGATCGGGGTGGTCGTGCGGGCCGTCCGCACCACCGTGGAGGCGCCGACCCAGCCGTACGAGCCGGCCGCGTACGGACGGTCCGCCACCCAGCCGATCCCGGTCGTGTCGGTGTAGGCGTCACCGCCGGCGTTCACCGCCGTCCAGTACCCCGACACCACCAGCTCCACCGGGACCACCAGCCGCGGCTGGCGCCCGCTGGTGGTCTCGATCACCAGGTCGGCCCGGTACACCCCGGCCGCCAGTCCGGTCGTGTCGACGGTGACCTCGAGCGTCGTGCTCGCACCCGCGGCCACGGTGCCCTCGGCCGGGTCGACCGACAGCCACGGGACGTCGACGACCTCCGGCAGCCCGCTGTCGAGCTGGTAGACCGTCCCGGACTCCAGGGAGGCGAGCCACAGGTTGCCGGCGGAGTCGATCTCCAGCCCGGCACCGGCGTACTCGGTGGTCTCCGGGAACGCGGTGGTGCCGAGGGTCTCGCAGGTCGCCGGGTCGAGCTGGTAGACGGTGTTGTCCACCGAGCTGCCGACCATCCAGAGCACCCCGGCGGCGTCGCTCCACCCGAGCCCGGCGATCGAGGGCTCGTCCGGGGCGCAGCTGTCGAGGACGGCACCCGGCGTCGCGTGCGAGGCACCGGCCACGTGGAAGATCTCCTCGCTGTTCCAGCCGCCGACGTAGAAGGTGTCGTCGGCCGCCACGTAGGCGAGCCCGCGCTGGGAGGTGTCGCTCCAGCCCGGCCCGGTGAGCGAGTAGCCCACCTCACCGGTCTGCTCGTCCCAGCAGTGGATGCCGTTGTCCCCGCCCACGTTGACCTGGCACATCAGGCCCTCGCGGGTGTCGTACGACATGTCGCCGTTCCAGGTGCCCGCCCAGGATGCCGGGTGGTTGCGCCCGGTCGGGGTGCCGTCGGGCCCGAACTCGGTGTTGTCCACCGTCTCCGGGTCGGACACCCAGACCGTGCCGTCGGCACCCTCGCCGACGCCCCACGCCACCGCGAGGCCGGTGGCAGGCCACTGCCCGAGCACGTCACCGGGTGCCGCGACGACGGCATCGGCCGCCGTCCGCTGCGCCGCCGTCAGGGCCACCCGGGCGCTGACCGCGTCCTCGGCCCGTTCGGCCCGCTGGCTCGCCGTCACCCGAGCCCCGGCGGTCGACGCCGTGTCGACCGCACCCCCGCCGGTCTCGCCGATGGTGAAGCCCATCGGCGCCGAGCCGTCGTTGGTGAGCGTGAGATCGGCTGTCCGCGTGGTGTTCTGCGGCAGCAACCACTCCAGCGAGCCGGGTGCCACGCTGCCCCGGGCGGTCTCGAGCGAGAAGTCGGCCACGAGCCGCTCGTCGGTCTCGACGACCACCTGGCGCGACTCGGTGACGTAGTTCGTCTTGGTCACGGTGAGCGTGTACGTGCCCTCCGCCACCTGCAGCAGGTACCGGCCGTCGGCGCCCGTGGTGGTCTGCCGAGCGACCGAGCCGTCGGCCCGGGTCAGGGCGACCGTGGCCCCGGAGACCGGCGCACCGTCGTTGGTGTCGGTGACCGTGCCCGCGACCACTCCGCTCGGCGGGAGCTCGAACACGACCGACACGTCGTCCGACAAGGAGGCGGTGTTGTAGGAGAAGGCGGTCGCCACGGTGCCGGTGGCGTTCTCGATGCCCACCGTCGCCGAGCTGCCGCGCTCGCGCACGCTCGCGGGATCGATGCCGCGGTACGCGGTGCGCACCGACCCGTCGGCGAACAGCATCGCCTCGGCGTCGATCCGCAGGTCCTGCCCGAAGATCTTCACGTTGCGCCACTCGACGACGAACGCCTGCCGGCCGCCGACCGTGGCCGTGCCCGTGTACACGCCGGACGAGGCGTCGACCTGCAGGTCGTCCCAGAACGGGTAGACGGCGGCGTTGGGCGCCGCGGGCGCCGGCACCCGCACGTTGGTGTACGCGGTGATCCCGGCGAGGAAGTTGAGGTGGCCGTTCGTCGAGACGAACGCGCTGCGGTACTCCTGACCGTAGAACACCACCGGGAAGGGCAGCGGGACGGTCGTGAACGCCTCGTCGCCGGTGAGCGCGAGAACAGTGCCGACCTGCTGGTACGAGCCGGCGGTGGTGTAGCAGTAGTAGCCGTACGCGTCGACCTCGTCGGTGGTCGTCAGGGTGACGGTCTCGTCGGCGTCGACGACGACGACCTCGCTGGCGCCGGTGGCGCAGCTCCCCGTCGGCACGGCGGTCACCGTGTACTCGCCCTCCGGCACGGAGGTGAACGTGAACGCGCCGTCCGCACCGGTGGTCACCGGGTCGAGCGGCGTCGGCTCGATCGACACGACCGCGCCGACGACCGGTGCCCCGCGCGGGTCGATGACGGTGCCGCTGACGGTGTGGCGGTCCACACCCCCCAGCGCGACGTCGACGGTCGTGGTCTCGTCGACGAGCACGGTGGCCGTCGCGGTCGCCTCGTCGTAGCCGAAGGCGGTGACGGAGACCTCGTAGTCGCCCACCGGCAGCAGCGCGGCGTACGTGCCGTCGGCGGCGGTGGTCAGGGTCCTGTCGACGGCGCCGTCGACGACGACGGTGGCGCCGGCCACCGGGTCGCCGGTCGCGGCGTCGGTCACCGTCCCGGCGAGCGTGCCGGTGTCACCGACCGGTGCCTGGTGCGCGGCCGCCAGGACGTCGAGCTTGCCTTCGCCCCAGACGTTGTTGTCGGTCGCGGTGCCTCCGCAGGTCAGGTCGGAGACGTCGACCGCGGTGGAGTCCAGGAGCGCGCGGGTGCCGTCGACGTCGCCGGCCAGCGCCGGCGCGATCGACCACAGCAGCGCCACCGAGCCGGCCACGTGCGGTGCGGCCATCGAGGTGCCGCTGTAGCTGGCGTACTGGCCGCCGGGGACCGAGGAGCGGACGTTGCTGCCGGGCGCCGAGATGTTCGGGCGCACCTGCCCGTCGGCACCGGGACCGCGGCTCGAGGTCGACGCGATCGCGCCGGACGAGGTGAAGTTCCCGACGCCGTAGGAGTGCACCGAGTCGGCCGGTGAGCCGGCGGTGTCGCAGCCGGGACCGGCGTTGCCGTTGGAGAACACGCCGAACTGGCCGGACGCGGTCCAGGCCTGGACGATCTCGTCGTACCAGGGGTCCTCGGCGCTGCCGTTGTCGCCGCCCCAGGAGTTGTTGATGATGTCGGGCCGCTTGGTGACGTCCGGGTTCGCACCGGAGGTGTCGGTGGGCGCCAGGGTCCACTGGCCGCTGGCGAGCAGGCTGGCGTCCGAGCAGCCGTTGGTCTCGCAGCCCTTGGCCGCGATCCACCGGGCACCCGGCGCGACGCCGATCTGGTTGCGCGCCGTCGGCGCCCACCATCGTGCCCATCGTGTGCGTGCCGTGGCCGTTGTTGTCGCAGGGCAGCGAGCCGTCGGCCGAGCAGGTGTGGCTCGGGTCGTACCAGCTGTAGTCGTGGTCGACCCCGCCGGCCGACCAGCCGCGGTACCGGCTCGCCAGCGCCGGGTGGTCGAACTGCACGCCGGAGTCGATGTTGGCCACCAGCAGGCCCTCGCCGCGGTTGCCGTACTCCGTCCAGACGTCGTCGGCGTTGATGGCGGCGATCCCCCACTCGACGGCGTCGACCGCGGCCTCGTCGGTGCCGGCGGCCGGCTCCACCAGCGCGAGCTCGGTGGTGGGGGTGATCCGCTCGATGCCGGGGAGGGCCGCGAGCCGGGCGGTGAGCGCACTGTCGACGTCCTGCACCAGGATCCGGTTCGACACCCAGAACGACTGGTGCGCAACCCCTTCGGCGGCGAGCTCCTTCAACGCGGCGGCCTGGCTCTCGCGGGCGGTCTCCTGCAGCGCGTCGACCACCGCCTGGCCGCGGGCGTCGTGGTCCTGGATCTGCGAGGCCGGCCCGAGGTCGGCGCGGGCGTCGAGCACCAGCCACGCGTCGGTGGTGGCGCCGCCGGAGACCTCCTGGGTCACGCGCGGGTCGATCGCGGCGGCCCCGTCCGGGGCGGTCGGCGCGGCCGTGGCGGTGACCGCCCCGGCCAGGCTCACGACGAGACCGGCGGCCAGCGCGGCGGCCAGCGACCTCACCCTCACGGCGGTGCTGCGTACGTCCGGACCTGCGGTCACGGTTCCCCTCCCAGCGGTGGACGCCGCGGGCCCCTCCCGCGGCGTGGCCCCGACCCTGCCCGCGCCCGGTCGGCCCGGGTAGGCCGCCGGACGGACCGCCGACGGGCATCTCGGGGGCACCGGACGGTCGGGAGCGCGGGCAGCCGAGCCATCGCACGGCCGTCGTCACGCACCGTGGTCGATCCATGACTCTCGGTCGATCACATCCGCGCGCAGGGGGTGACGAACCGGGCGACGCGGTGCCATGATCGGGCGCACTCGGGGACGGTCAGGGGGCGGGCAGGGTGCAGCACGAGGCCAGGGTGATGGCCACGACGCGCGGTGGTCGGCGGGGCGCGGCGCGTGATCGACCTGCGGGCCGCGCCGGCCCCGTGCCACCGCCGCCGACGACGACGCCCTGGTGGTGTGCGTGGGGCTGTCGCCCGCCCGCGCGGTCGCGGTCCTCGACGCCGTCGGCGGCTCCGGCTCGCTCGTGCTGGCCCGCGACGCCGAGCACGCGATGCGGCTGCTGGGCCACGCCGACCACGCCAGCGCCCCCGCTCCCGCCGTGGACGGGCCACCGGCACCCGGCACCCGGGTGCACCGCCTCGGAGCCCTCACGGTCGACGAGGAGACGCGCCGCGTGACGTGGGCCGGCACGCCGATCCCGTTGTCGGTCAAGGAGTTCGACCTGCTGTGCGTGCTGGTGGAGTCACCGGGCCGGGTGCACACCTTCGCCGACCTGACCCGCCGGGTCTGGTCGCGCGACTACCTCGGTGACGACGACTCGGTGGTCTCAGCCGTCAAGAGGCTGCGGCGCCGGCTCGGTGCCGGCACCGAGCGGGTGCGGGTGGAGTCGGTGCGAGGCGTCGGCTTCCGGCTGGTGGAGGACGTCCCCGCCCCGCGTCCGGCTGCCACCGACCGCGACGCTCAGAGCTTCTCGACCGGGGCGTAGCGCAGCAGCAGCCGCTTGCTGCCGTCGGTGCGGAAGTCGACGTGCGCGACGGCGCGGTCGCCCGAGCCCTCGACCGCCGTGACGGTGCCGAGGCCGAAGGTGTCGTGGGTGACCTTGTCGCCGGGCTCGAGGTGCACGACCTCGCGGTTGCCCGGCGACCGGACCCCCGGCCGCTGCGCGAGCCGCGCGATCGCCGGGGTCTGCCCGAGGCCGCGCGGGCCGGCCGTCACCTCGCGGCGCCAGTCGACCAGCTCGGGCGGCACGTCGCCGAGGAACCGGCTGGGCGGCCCGTACTGCGGCGCGCCCCAGCTGCTGCGCACCGCGGCGCGGGTGAGGTAGAGCCGCTGGCGGGCGCGGGTGATGCCGACGTACGCCAGCCGCCGCTCCTCCGCGAGCTCCACCGGGTCGTCGAGCGAGCGCAGGTGCGGGAAGGTGCCGTCCTCGAGGCCGGTGAGGAACACCGTCTCGAACTCCAGGCCCTTGGCGGTGTGCAGGGTCATCAGGGTGACCACGCCCTGGTCGGCCGCCTCCTGGGCCGCCCGGGCTGCGGCCTCGTGCGCGCCGTCGGCCACCGCCTCGTCGGGCACCTCGTCGGCGTCGGCCACGAGCGAGACCTGCTCGAGGAAGTCGGCGAGCGATCCCTGCGGGTTGGCGGCCTCGTACTCGGCGGCCACCGCGGCGAGCTCGGCCAGGTTCTCGATCCGGCCCTCGTCCTGCGGGTCGTGGCTGGCGCGCAGCTCGGCGAGGTACCCCGAGCGGTCGAGCACCGCCTCGAGCACGGTGACCGGACCGACGCCCGGACTCGGCGACCGTGCGCAGCTCGTCGATCATCGTCGTGAAGCCGGTGATGGCCGTGAGCGACCGGGTGGCGAGCCCCGGCGCCTCGTCGGCCCGCTGCAGCGCGGCCGGGAAGCCGATCCGCTCGCGCTCGGCGAGGAAGCCGACCACGGCCTCCGCGCGGTCGCCGATCCCCCGCTTGGGGACGTTGAGGATGCGCCGCAGGTTCACGGTGTCGTCGGGGTTGGCGAGCACCCGCAGGTAGGCGAGGGCGTCCTTGACCTCGCGCCGCTCGTAGAACCGGGTGCCGCCGACCACCTTGTACGGCAGCCCGACCCGCACCAGCACCTCCTCCAGCGCCCGGGACTGGGCGTTGGTGCGGTAGAAGACCGCGACGTCGCCGTACCGCACGCCGTGCTCGTCGTGCAGGGAGTCGATCTCCTCCGCCACGAACGAGGCCTCGTCGTGCTCGTTGTCGGCGGCGTACCCGACGATCTGCGCCCCCGCGCCGGCGTCGGACCACAGGTTCTTGGGCCGCCGGTCCGGGTTCTTGGAGATCACCGCGTTGGCGGCGGTGAGGATGTTCTGCGTCGAGCGGTAGTTCTGCTCGAGCAGGACGGTGCGGGCGTCGGGGTAGTCGCCCTCGAACTCGAGGATGTTGCGGATGGTGGCCCCGCGGAACGCGTAGATCGACTGGTCGGCGTCGCCGACGACGGTCAGCTCGCCCGGCTCGAGCGCCGGGCCCCCGGACGCGTCGGACAGCCCCGGCGCCGCGCCCTCACCGCCCACCAGCTCGCGGATCAGCGCGTACTGCGCGTGGTTGGTGTCCTGGTACTCGTCGACCAGCACGTGCCGGAACCGGCGCCGGTAGTGCTCGGCCACCTGCGGGAAGGCGCGCAGGACGTTGACCGTGGTCATGATCAGGTCGTCGAAGTCGAGCGCCTGCGCCTGCCGCAGCCGGGCCGTGTACATCGTGTACGCCTGCGCCAGGATCTTCTCGTCCGGCGTCTCGGCCCGGGCGGCGAACTCCTCGTCGTCGACCAGCTCGTTCTTCAGCGCCGACACGCGGTGGGTGAACCGCCGCGGCGGGTACCGCTTGGGGTCGAGGTCGAGCTCGCGGCAGGCCAGCGCCATCATCCGCTGGGAGTCGGCGGCGTCGTAGATCGAGAACGTGGAGCGCAGGCCGATCGTGGACGCCTCGCGCCGCAGGATCCGCACGCACGCGCTGTGGAAGGTGCTGACCCACATCACCTTCGCGCGCGGGCCGACCAGCGAGCGTGACCCGCTCGCGCATCTCGCCCGCGGCCTTGTTGGTGAAGGTGATCGCCAGGATCTGGCCGGGCTGGGCGCCCCTGGCCGCGAGCAGGTGCGCGATCCGGTGCGTCAGCACGCGGGTCTTGCCCGACCCCGCGCCCGCGACGATGAGCAGCGGGCTGCCGCTGTGCAGCACGGCCTCGCGCTGGGACGGGTTGAGGCCGCGCAGGAGGGCCTCGGCCTGCTCCTCGCGGGCCGCCTGCTGCGCCGCGGCACCGGTGCGCCGGGACGGGGGCGGCTCGGGGAGGTCGAGCTCGTCGAACAGGGTGCTCATGTCGGAACCACCCTATGCCGGACCTCGGACGTCGGACGGGCCGCCGATGCGAGGACCGGCGGTCAGCGGCCGACGGCGTACCCCTGGCGCGCCGCGCGGGTTGGCGGCGGCGCGCAGCCAGCCACCCTCGCTCGCCACCGCCGACAGCCGCCCGAGCGACCAGCCGTCGACGACCTCGACCTCGTGGCCGAGGCCGCGCAGGGCGTCCAGCGTCGCAGGTCGGCCAGCGGTCCTCGGCGACGAGCACGCCCGGGCGCGCCTGGCGCGGGTAGAACGACGACGGCACGTGGTCGGTGTGCACCATCGGCGCGTCGATCGCGGCCTGCAGCGCCTGGTCGACCCCGCGACGGCCGTGCACCGCCCGGAGCAGGAAGGTCAGCTGCCACTGGTCCTGCTGGTCGCCGCCGGGGGTGCCGAACGCCATCCACGGCCGGCCGTCGCGCAGCGCGAGCGCGGGCGACAGGGTGGTGCGCGGACGCGCGCCGGGACGCAGCGAGGCGGGCAGGCCCTGCTCGAGCCAGAACATCTGCCCGCGGGTCCCGAGCGGGAAGCCGAGGCCGGGGACCACGGGCGAGGACTGCAGCCAGGCGCCCGACGGCGTCGCCGACACCTGGTTCCCCCACCGGTCCACGACGTCGACGTGGCAGGTGTCGCCGCGGGCGGCGCCGTCGCCCTCGACCCGCCTCACCGTCGGCTCGCCGACGCCGGGGCTGGGGGTCGCCCCGCCGCCACCCGAGGCCGTCGGCGAGCGAGGGCGACCGGGCGCGGGAGCACCGGAGCGCGACCGCCCGGGCTGCCGGGACGCAGGTCGAGCGAGGCGGCGCGCGGGTCGAGCAGCGCCGCGCGCTCGTCGGTGTACGACGCCGCGAGCAGCTCCGCCCCCGTGACCGGGGCGCCGTCCGGCTCCCCGTACCAGGCCTCCCGGTCGGCCATCGCCAGCTTGAGCGACTCGACCACGGCGTGCACCCACGACGGGTCGTCGTCGGCGAGGTCGTCCGGCAGGCCGGCGCGGTCGAGCAGGGCGAGCGCCTGCAGCAGGCTCGGACCCTGGCCCCACGGCCCGGTCTTGGCGACCTGCACGTCGCGGTAGGTGCCGATCAGCGGCTCCTCCACGGTGGCCCGCCACCCGGCGAGGTCGGCGCCGGTGAGCAGGCCGTGGTGCCGCTCGCCGGAGGTGTCCCGCCAGGCGCGGTCGCGGCCGAACGCGTCGACCGCCTCCGCGACGAAGCCCTCGTACCAGGCGCGGCGGGCCGCCTCGAGCTGCGCCTCGCGGTCCGGCCCGGCCGCCTCGGCCTCGTCGAGCACCCGCCGGTAGGTCTCGCCGAGGGCCGTCAGCCGCAGCCGCGACCACGGCGCCGGCGCCGCGCCGTCGACCAGGTAGGTGGCGGCCGACGGCTCCCACTCCTGCTCGAAGGTGGCCGCCATCGCCGCGATGGTCGCGCTGACGCGGGGCAGCACCGGCGCCCCGTCGAGGGCGTAGCCGATCGCCGGCTCCAGGACGTCGCGCAGCGACCAGGTGCCCCAGCGCCGCAGCAGCTCGAGCCAGCCGCCGAACGCGCCCGGCACGACCGCCGCGAGCGGCCCCGTGCCGGGCACGGCGTCCAGGCCGAGGTCGGTGAACGCCTCGGCGGTGGCGGCGGCGGGGGCCACGCCCTGGCCGCAGACGACGTGCACCTGCTGGTCGCGCTCGCTCCAGAGCACGACCGGCAGGTCGCCGCCGGGTCCGTTGAGGTGCGGCTCGACCACCTGCAGGACGAACCCGGCGGCCGCCGCGGCGTCGAAGGCGTTGCCGCCGCGCTCGAGCACCGACATCGCGGTCTGCGAGGCCAGCCAGTGGGTGCTCGCGGCCATGCCGAACGAGCCGGCGAGCTCCGGGCGGGTGCTGGTGAGAGGCATCCCGCCACCCTGCCAGCCGCGCCCGGCGTTGTCAGAACCGGACCGACGTCGAGGGCGGCCTGGTTCTGACAGCCGGCCCGAGGGGCATCAGGCGGCCTCGGGCAGGTAGTCCTCCCAGGTCCGGTGCCGGCGCTCGGTGCCCCGCACCACCCACGACGGCCCGTGCGGTGCCACCGGACGACTGCGCAGCGTCCAGCCCATCTCCTCCGGCGTCCGGTTGCCCTTGGCGTTGTTGCACCGCACGCAGCAGGCCACCAGGTTCTCCCACGCGTCCTGCCCGCCGCGGCTGCGCGGCAGCACGTGGTCGACCGTCCCGGCGGTGGTGCCGCAGTAGGCGCACAGGTGCCGGTCGCGCCGCAGCACGCCGCGGCGGGAGACGGGGACCGAGCGGCCGAACGGCACCCGGACGTAGCGGGTCAGCAGGATGACCGACGGGCGCTCCAGCGTCGTGGCGCCGGCGTGGACGGGGTGCTCGTCGGCGGCCAGGACGGCCGCCTTCCCCGCCAGGACGAGCACCAGCGCGCGTCGGAAGGAGACCACGGCCAGCGGCTCGTAGCCGGCGTTCAGGACCAGGGTGCGCATCGTCCACCTCGCTGTGCGGGTCCCGACGGCTTCGGGACACGTGAGGACCTCGGTCGTGAGCGGACGCCGGATCGAGGACGGACCGGCCCCTCGGGACGGCGGCACGCCCTCCCCAGCACAGGAACAGGCGCCGTCCGGTGGGGACGACGCCTGTCGGGTGCTGCGGGGGCGGGACGCACCTGCTGGTGCGGGGGCGGGGTCATTGTCCGGCTCCGGCACCGCTGCGGCCCCCGGCGGGCGTCGCGCCGGGGCAGGACCGCACCACTCCGCGCCCGGTGCGGGCGGAGTGGTGCGACCTGGCCACGGCTTCCTCCGGGGGACGTCCCTTGGTGCGCTCAATGTACGCGGAGAGCCCCCGCGGGTCACCGCCTTTGCGACGGCGACGCGCGGGACCCCGCGGCGCACCCGCTGCGGGACGCCGGACGGCCCGGCCCCCGAGATGGGGGCCGGGCCGTCCGGTGCAGCGTGGGTGCGGGTGACTCAGCTGTCGAGCACCCGGTAGAAGCCGAACTCCGAGGACCAGATCTCCCGCTTGGAGACCGACTTCCCGGTGGTCGGCGAGTCGTACATCAGGTTGCCGCCGGCGTAGATGCCGACGTGGCCCGGCTTGTAGACCAGGTCGCCCGGCTGGGCCTCGGAGCGCGAGATCCGGACGCCGGCCGCGGCCTGGCCGCTGGAGGTGCGGGGCAGGGAGACGCCGACCTGCGCGAAGACGTACTGCACGTAGCCGGAGCAGTCGAAGCCCGCCGGGCTGGTGCCGCCCGAGCGGTACGGGGTCCCGACGTAGCGCGCGGCCACGGCGATCACGTTGGACCGCGAGGCCGACAGGTTGCCGAGGTCCGCCGAGGACGACGCCGCCGCGGACGACGAGGACGACGACCGGTCGGAGTCGCGCGAGGCGCGCTCGGTGGTGCGGGGGGCGACGACCGGCTTCGGCTTCGGTGGGGCGACCAGGGTGGTGGCCACCGGGCTCACGTGGGCGGTCACGACGTCGTCGGCGACGGTGATCTGCGCCTTCTCGGTCTCGGCGACCGGCGCGGCATCGGGCGCGGCGGGCTGGGCGGCCTTGGGCTTCTCGTCGACCGCGTCGCCGACGGGGGCGGCGTCGGCGGCGGTGACGCCGAGGGAGACGACCAGTCCGGAGGAGGCGGCGATGACGGCGCCGCGGCGGCCGGCGGTGCCGGCCTGCGCCTGGAGCTGGGTCGCGATGGTGGTCAGGGGTGTCTTGGGGCGGACCGCAGCGCGGTGCCGTCCCTGGGCACGACTCGACAAGGGATTGAGACCTCTCTACCGCCTACGAGGTGAGCTGTCGGGTTCGGGTGGGAGGTGTATCACCCGGCCGTGGCATCCGCAGACCACGGCTTCACCCCTAGGTCCGTCGGTCGCTGCCGTCGAACCGGATGTGGTTCCCCCGCCCCTGTCAGGCGATGTTCGTGAGGGACCTCGTCGCGATGACAGGGTTCGGCGTTCGCGACGGGACCGGTCCAAGGGTCTGACCCGGCGCCGCGAGGCTAACCCACGCCGACGACCGAAAGTCACACCGAGGTCACGGTGGCGTGTCGGGTTGGTGCCTTGCACCCCCCGACGGGACGGCCGCCCGGTCCGGAGCGCCCTCAGGCGGGGACGGAGACGAAGATGTGGCTGGCGGTGAGGTCGGGCAGGTCGAGCCCCACGGCGCCGTCGCCGCCCACCACCACGCCGCCGTCGACGCGGCGCACCTGCACGGTGCGGCCCGGGCGGACGCCGCTGTCGCTCAGCTGGCCGAGCAGGTCGGTGTCGACCTGGACCGGCTCGCCCAGCCGGCGCACCTGCACCTGGTCGGCGCCGTCCCGCGCGGCCTCCACGAGCGAGACCACCCCGGTCATGAAGGTGTCGTCGTCGGCCAGCTCGCCGAGCTCGGCCAGACCCGGGATCGGGATGCCGTAGGGCGAGTGCGTGGGGTGCCCGAGCAGCTCGATCAGCCGGCGCTCGACCCGCTCGCTCATCACGTGCTCCCAGCGGCAGGCCTCCTCGTGCACGTGCTCGTAGTCGAGCCCGATGACGTCGATGAGCAGGCACTCGGCCAGGCGGTGCTTGCGCATGACCGAGGTGGCCTTGGCGCGGCCGACGGCGGTGAGCTCGAGGTGGCGGTCTCCGGAGACGACGACCAGGCCGTCGCGCTCCATCCGCGCGACGGTCTGCGACACCGTGGGCCCGCTCTGCTGCAGCCGCTCGGCGATCCGGGCGCGCAGCGGCGTGATGCCCTCCTCCTCGAGCTCGAAGATCGTCTTGAGGTACATCTCGGTGGTGTCGATGAGGTCGCTCACGTCGTCCTGTGTCTCCCGCGTGCCGTCGCCGTCGTGCTCGCTGCCGTCCCGGCAGCCTAGTGCTCAGCGTCCGCGGACGCCCGCGCGTGTTCCTGCAGGTGGCGGCGGCGGCCCGTCGGCGCGAGGGTGGCCGGGTGCCCGACACCGTGCTGTGGCTGCGCCGCGACCTCCGCCTCGACGACCACCCCGCCCTGCAGGCGGCGACCGAGCAGGCCGACGGCGGCCGCGTCCTGCCCCTGTTCGTGCTCGACCCGCGCCTGCTCCGGCGGGCCGGTGCGGCGCGCACCACCTGGCTGCTGCGCTCGCTCGCCTCGCTGCGGACCGCGACCGACGGCGCCCTGGTCGTGCGGCGCGGGCGTCCGGAGCAGGTGGTGCCGGCGGTGGTGCGCGAGCTCGGCGCCGACGCCGTGCACGTCACCGCCGACCCCGGCCCGTTCGGGCGCCGGCGCGACGACGCCGTCGAGGGGGCGCTCGAGGTACCGCTGGTGCGCACGGGCACGCCGTACGCCGTGGGCCCGGGCTCGGTGACCAAGTCCGACGGCACGCCCTACGCCGTCTTCACCCCCTTCTCGCGCGCGTGGCGCGACCACGGCTGGCCGGCCCCGGCCCCGGGGCCGCCGGCCGGCCTGCGCTGGGCCCGCTCGGTCGACGGCGAGGACCTGCCGGACGAGCCGGCGCACGACCTCGAGCTGCCCCCGGTCGGCGAGCAGGCGGCGCACGAGCGCTGGCAGGAGTTCCTCGAGACCGACCTCGACGGCTACTCCGACGGGCGCGACCGGCCCGACCGCGACACCACCTCGAGGATGTCGGCGCACCTGAAGTACGGCGAGATCCACCCGCGGACGATGCTCGCCGACCTCGTCGGCCGCCGCTCGAAGGGCGCCGGGAGCTACCGCAACGAGCTGGCCTGGCGGGAGTTCTACGCCGACGTGCTGTGGCACCGGCCGGAGACCGCGTGGGAGTACCTGCGACCGGAGTTCGCGGGGATGCGGTACGAGCGTCCGGGGGAGGCGTTCGAGGCCTGGCAGCAGGGCCGCACCGGCTTCCCCTACGTCGACGCCGGCCTGCGCCAGCTCCTGGCCACCGGCTGGATGCACAACCGGCTGCGGATGGTGACCGCGTCGTTCCTGGTGAAGGACCTGCACGTGGAGTGGCAGCACGGCGCACGCCACTTCCTCGACCACCTCGTCGACGGCGACCTCGCCTCCAACAACCACGGGTGGCAGTGGACGGCCGGCTGCGGCACCGACGCGGCACCGTACTTCCGGGTGTTCAACCCCGTGACCCAGGGGCAGAGGTTCGACCCCCGAGGTGAGTACGTGCGGCGCTGGGTGCCCGAGCTGCGGCACCTGGACGGCAAGGCGGCGCACACCCCGTGGGACGCCGAGGACGGCTACCGCGACGGCTACCCCGAACGCGTCGTCGACCACGCCGCCGAGCGCCAGGAGTCGCTGGACCGGTACGCCGAGATCCGGCGCTGACCCTCCGGATCCGGCCCGGACCGCTCAGAGCAGGTCGGCGTCGTGCATGGTGATGGCCACCTGCACGCGGTTGGTGGCGCCGAGCTTGGTGAAGATCCGTGAGATGTGCGCCTTCACGGTCGCCTGGCTCATGTAGAGCTCGGCGGCGATCTCGGCGTTCGACGCACCCCGGCCGACGGCGACGGCGACCTCGAGCTCGCGCTCGGACAGCAGCTCCGCCTGCTTCTTCGCGTGCGTCTCGCGCGGGTCGTCGGCCGCGCCGGCGACCTGGCGGATCAGGCTCCGGGTGATCACCGGCGACAGGATCGGTTCTCCGGCAACCACTTTCGTGATCGCGTCGATGATCCCCGCCGGGCCGGTGTCCTTGAGCAGGAACCCGTTGGCGCCGGCCGCGAGCGCGCGCACCACGTAGTCGTCCGCGTCGAAGGTGGTCAGGACGATGACGGCGGGCGGGTCGGGCAGCGCGCGGATCCGCGCCGTCGCCTCGATGCCGTCGAGCACCGGCATCCGCAGGTCCATCAGCACGACGTCGACGCCGCCGCGCCGCACCCGGTCGACGGCCTCCTGGCCGTTGGCCGCCTCGCCGACGATCTCCAGCTCGGTCGATCCGCCGAGCATCAGCGACAGCCCGCCGCGCACGAGCGGGTCGTCGTCGGTCAGCAGCACCCGGGTGGTCACGTCGGCCACGGTAGCCACGCCCTCAGGACGAAGTGCCCGCCGTCCGCGTGGTGCTCGATCCGGCCGCCGGCGAGCGAGGTGCGCTCGGCCAGCCCGACCAGGCCCAGCCCGGACTGCGGTGCGCTGGTGCGGCTGCCGGGGGCGAGCGGGTTGCGCACCTCGACGTCCAGGCCGGGGCCGGGCCCGCCCCGACACCGACAGCTGCACCAGGGCGTTCGGTGCGTGCTTGCGCGCGTTGGTGAGGGCCTCCTGCACCACGCGGTACAGCGTGCGGCCCGCGGTGTCCGGCACCGCGCCCAGGTCGGTGCCGCCGAGGTCGACGTCGAGCCGCATGCCGTCGGCCAGCAGCTCGTCCACCAGCGCCGGCAGGTCGCGCGCGCCCGGCTGCGGCCGCTCGGGCTCCGCGTCGCCGGGGTCGTCGCGCAGGACGCCGAGCACCTCCCTCAGCTCGACCAGGGCCCGGTGCGAGCTCTCCTGGATCACCGCGGCGGACTCGCGCAGCTCCTCGGTGCCGAGGTCGGTGCGGTAGACCATCGCGTCCGCGTGCATCGTGACCAGCGAGATCCGGTGCGCGAGCACGTCGTGCATCTCGCGCGCGATCCGGGTGCGCTCGGCGGTGCGGGCCGCCGCGACCCGCGTCGCCTGCTCGTCCTCGGCGCGACGGGCACGGTCGCGCAGGGTCCAGAGCAGCTCGCGGCGCGACCCGACGTACAGGCCCCACGCGACGGCGACTCCCACGAACGGGACCGGGACGCCGACCGCCATCTGGACCGAGGCGGTCGCCGACTCCCGCTGGTCGCTGCGCCGGGCCAGACGCGGGCGTACGTGGTCGCCGCCAGCAGCGTCAGCACAGGAGCGGGACGATCTCCTGCCAGCGGCGTCGGGTGGCGACGCGAGACCAGCGCGAGCAGCTGAGGGGCCCGCGGCGAGGCCCGACACCCCGCTGGCCGCGTGATCGTGACGGCTACCGCCATCGGGACAGCGGCGCCGAAGAACACCAGGACGAAGGCGGTGACCCCGAGCACGAGCGTCCGGACGACCAGCCACCACGGCGCGGTGCGGGTGGCTCGGCGCGTGGCGTGATGAGCGCCGAGCCCGAGACAGCAGCAGCATCAGCAGCGATGCGCCAGGTGTGGCTCCACCAGGTCAGGCGCGGCTGCTGGGACGGCTGGAACGGCACCGTCGAAGGCTAGGTGGGACGGGGCCGCCGCGGAGCGGCCCGAGGCCGTCGGTAGCCGTCGGTCGGCCCGGACTGGCCGGAAGTCGCGGTCGCCCCTGGCCGGCCCGCGCCGCGGCGACCGCCACCGGCCGATGCGGCGGATGCCGCGACGGGCGCAGGAACGTGGACGCCATGATCACCGTGGAGAACCTCACCAAGGACTACGGCTCGTTCCGGGCCGTCGACGACGTCACCTTCACCGCCCGCCCCGGGGCGGTCACCGGCTTCCTCGGCCCGAACGGCGCCGGCAAGTCGACCACCATGCGGGTGCTGGCCGGGCTCACGCCGCCCAGCAGCGGCACCGCGCTCGTGGGCGGCCACCGCTACCGCGACATCCCCAACCCGGCGACGCAGGTGGGCGTGCTGCTCGACGCCTCGGCCCAGCACGCCGGCCGCACCGGGCGCGAGGTGCTCGACCTGGCCGCCCTCACGATGGGGCTCCCCCGCCGCCGCGTCGACGAGATGCTCGAGCGGGTCAGCCTCACGCCGAAGGAGGCGAAGCGGCGGATCCGCCACTACTCGCTCGGCATGCGCCAGCGGCTCGGCATCGCGCACGCGCTGATGGGCGACCCGAAGGTCCTGGTGCTCGACGAGCCGGCCAACGGCCTCGACCCGGCGGGCATCCACTGGATGCGCGGGCTGCTGCGCGAGTACGCCGACCGCGGCGGCACCGTTCTGCTGTCGTCGCACCTGCTGCACGAGATCGAGGTGATCGCCGACGACCTCGTCGTCATCGGCAACGGTCGCGTGGTGGCGCAGGGCGCCACCCGCGAGCTGCTGCGGACCGCAGGCACGTTCGTCCGCGCCGCCGACCCCGCCGCGCTCGCCACCGCGCTGGCCGCGGCCGGCGTCCGCCACCCAGGACGCCCACGACGGCGGCGTCCGCACCGAGGTCGACCCGGAGCAGGTCGGCCGGGTCGCCGCCGCGGCCGGCATCGCGCTGGTCGAGCTGCGCCCCGCCGAGGGCCTCGGCCTCGAGGCGATGTTCCTCGAGCTCACCGCCCAGGACCAGCGGGAGCCCCTCGCTCGTCGCGACGTCCCCGCACAGCCCGCCCTCCAGACCACCGGAGCATCCCGATGAGCACCGCCACCCTGACCAAGAACCCTTCTGCCGCAAGCGTTCCCGGCACGATCGACATCTCTCAGCCGCGGGTGCCGCTGCACCGGCTCGTGGCCGTCGAGGCCCGCAAGCTGGTCGACACCCGGGCCGGCTTCTGGCTGGTGGCGCTGATGGTGCTGGCCAACCTGCTGGTGATCGTCGGGATGGTCGATCTTCGCCCCCGACGAGATGCTCACCTTCGAGACCTTCTTCGGGCTCTCCACCGCACCGGCGAGCTTCCTGCTCCCGGTGCTGGCGATCCTGCTGGTGACCAGCGAGTGGTCGCAGCGCTCGGCCCTGATCACCTTCGGGCTCGAGCCCCGGCGCGGACGGGTCGTCGTGGCCAAGCTGCTCGTCGCCCTGGTCGCCACCCTCGCGACGCTCGCCGTCGCCGCCGCGTTCGGCGCGATCGGCACCGCCCTGGCCGCGGCGACCCACGACCTCGCCGACCCGTGGCAGCTCACGGCCGCAGGGCTGACCGGCACGGGCCTGACCCTGCTGATCGGGCTGCTGATGGCGTTCGCGTTCGGCATGGCGCTGATGTCCTCGCCGGCGGCGATCGTCCTGTACTTCGTGCTCCCGACCGTGTGGTCGATCGTGGCCTCGCTGGTGCCGTGGGTGCGCGACCACCTGCAGGAGTGGGCCGACCTCAACGCCGCGCAGGGCCCGCTGATGGGTTCGGACTGGGCCACCGGCGGGGAGTGGCTCCGGCTCGGCGTCGCCGCCGCGATCTGGGTGCTCGCCCCGCTCGCGTTCGGCGTCTGGCGGCTGCTGCGGTCCGAGGTGAAGTAGCCCCGCCCCTGCGCCCGCAGGCCTAGTGAACGTGGTCGTCGCCACGTTCACTAGGCCTGCGAGCATCGTGAGGTGGCAGGCCGACTCGCGAGGACGATCTGCACGCGGACGGTAGCGTCGGCGCGTGGCCACCGACCTCGTCGTCCCGCACCGATTCCACGGACCGCCCGCCTCCGGCAACGGGGGCTGGTGCGCGGGTGCGCTGGCCGCGCACCTGCCGGGCACGGGGCGGTCCGGGTCCGGCTGCACGCGCCGCCGCCGCTGGCCACGCCGCTGCCGGTCGAGGTCACCGCCGACGGGCGGTCGCGACGTCCGCGGACGGGCGCTCCGGTCCTCACCGCCACCCGGGTCGGGGCCGACCTGCCGGTGCTCGACCCGGTGGACCTCGCCACCGCCGAGCGGGCGGCCGGCCGCTTCGACGGCCTGGGCGACCACCCCTTCCCCACGTGCTTCGTCTGCGGACCCGACCGGCTGCCCGGCGACGGCCTGCGGCTCACCCCGGGCTGGCTCGAGGACCGCGACGAGGAGACCGCCTGCGTGTGGGTGCCGGACGACTCGGTCGACCTGGCCCAGACCTGGGCGGCGATGGACTGCCCCGGCGGCTGGTCCGGCGGGCTCGCCGGCCGCCCGATGGTGCTCGGGACGATGACCGCCCGGGTCGAGCGGCCCGCCGTCCCCGGCGAGCGCTGCGTGGTGGTCGGCCGCCACCTCGGCACCGACGGCCGCAAGACCCGCTCGGCCGCGACCGTGTGGTCGGTCGGTGCGCCGGACGACCACCGCGAGCCCGAGCTGCTGGGCACCGCCGAGCACGTGTGGATCCAGGTCGACCCGGCCGCGTTCGGGCGCTGACGGCGCCCGGCCCCACCTGGTCAGCCCCGGAGCAGCCGCAGGTCGGTGGGTGGCGGGTCGATCCCGAGCTCCGCGCGCAGCCGGGTGAGGTCGAGCTCGCGGCTGACGCCGAGGTGGCTCACCACGTAGCGGGTGAGCGGCGGGGCCTCGGTGGCGCGCCGCGCGCGGGCGACCAGCTCGAGCACGGAGCCCAGCCCGAGGGCCACCGGGAACGGCAGGTGCACACGTTGCGGCACCTGCCCGGTGGCGGCGCGGAAGGCCTGGTCGAGGGCGGCGTCGAGGCGCACCGGCGCGGCGTCGGCCACGTTGACGACGCCCTGCACCGGCGAGCGCACGGCCCGCACGCAGACCCGGGCGAGGAGCTCCACCGACGTCAGGTGCACCCGCGTGTCCGCCCAGCCGGGCACCACCAGCACCCGGCGTCCGCCGACGACCCGCACGGCGTCGAGCAGCCGCGGCAGCAGGGTGGGGTCGCCGGGGCCGTACACGGCGTGCGGACGCAGCACGAGGGCGTCGCGGCCGGCCGCCGCCGCCCGGGCCGACGACCCCCTCCGCCTCGGCCTTGGCGCGCGCGTACGGGGCGGAGAGCCCGTCGTCCGGGCCGTCCTTCTCCCGCACCACGCCGCGCCGCCACGGCGGGTAGACGCTCGCGGACGAGACGTGCACGAACCTCGCCGCCGGCCAGGTGGCCAGCGCCGCCACGGTGCCCGCCACGGTCGCGGGTCGCTGCTCGGCCAGCGGGGCCCAGTCGTCGACGGCGGCGGCGCAGTGCACCACGGCGCCGACGTCCGGCGCACCGGCGAGCGGACCCTCGGTGAGGTCCCAGCGGCGGTAGTCGACGCCGAGGTCGAGGCCGTCCGGGCGCGACCTGCGTCCGAAGCCGGCCACCTCGTGGCCGCTGCGGCGCAGCGCGGCGCAGACGGCCGCCCCGACGAACCCGCTCGCCCCCGTGACGGCGACCCTCACCGCCGGCCTCCGAGGTCGGCGAGCACCTGCTCGCGCAGCGCGACCTTGTCGACCTTGCGCGAGCGGCCCGACGTGGGCAACGACGGGCGGGTCAGGACGTGGTCGGGCAACCAGGCGGCGTCCAGCAGCCCCGGGAGCCGCCTGCGGACGTCGGCGGCGAGGGACGGCGGCGCCCCCGGCGCCGGGACGACCACCAGCGCCACCTGCTCGTCCGCGGTGACGGGGTCGGGCAGCCCGACCACCGACGCGGCGGCGACGCCGGGGATGGTCTCCACCAGCGGCTCGATCAGGGCCGGGTAGATGTTCGTGACCCCGCGCAGCAGCATGTCCTTGGCGCGCCCGCGCAGCTCGAGCCGGCCGCCGGGGAGCAGCCGCACGAGGTCGCCGGTGGCCACCTGCGCCAGCGGCTCCTCCCCCAGGTACCCGGGGCTGACCTGCGGGCCGGTCACGAGCAGCTGGCCGTCGTCGTCGACCGCGACCGTGGTGCCGGCCACGGGCCGCCCGAGCAGCAGACCGGCGCGAGGCACCCGCGCGTGCGCGACCAGCTCGTGGCCCTCGACCGTCGCCACCGGCAGCGCCTCGGTGAGGCCGTAGACCCCGAGCACGCGCACGCCGGGGACGGCCGCGGTGAGCCGGCGCACGACGGCCTCGGTGACCGGCGCACCACCCGTGGCGAGCAGGCGCAGGGACGCGGGCAGCGCGCCCGACGCCGCCGCGGCGTCGAGGGTGGCCGGCACGGCGTACCCGACCGTGGCGGAGCGCTCGGCGGCGGTGCGGGCGAAGGTGGGGCCGTCGGCGCCGAGGGGGGCGAACGACCAGGTCGCCCCGGCGACCAGCACCGGGAGCCCGAGCATCATCTGGTCGGTGTGCACGACGTCGTCGGGACGCAGGGCGAGGCGCGGGAGCAGCGCGTGCAGTCCCGCGGCCAGCGTCGCCCTCGAGTGGGTGACGGCCCGCGGCGCGGCGGTGGTGCCGGAGGTGAACACCACCAGGGCGCGGGCGTCCGGGTCGGTCGGCGGCGGGTCGTCGGCCGGCACGCCGCGCAGGAGCCGGGTCCACCCCACGGCACCGGACGGGACGCCGGGCAGCCACCCGCCCGGCACCACCACGTGCCGCAGCCCGGGCGCCCGCAGGTCGGGCAGGGAGAGCCCGCGACGCGCGGACAGGCCACGCAGCGGGCCGGACGTCGCGAGGTGCACGACAGGCTCGGCCATCGTCCACCGCGGCTGCGCCGTGGCCAGCCGCGCAGGTGAGAGCGCCTCTCCCGCACCGGGATCCGCGACGACCACCACCCCACCCGCGGCCACCACGGCGAGCGCGGCCACGACCGCCGGGGGGCTGGGTCGCACGGCGAACAGCACGCCGTCACCCGGTTCCATCCCGTCGCGGCGCAGCGCCGCGGCGCCGCGCCGCACCTGGTCGGCCAGCGCGCCGTAGGTGAGCACGCGGTCGTCGGCGCCGATCGCCGCCACCCGGTCCGGCACCTCGTGGCCGTGCCGGAGGACGGCCTCGACGACGTCGGCGGCGGTCACGCCGCGGTCCCGGTCCTGAGCACGAGCCGACGGTACGCCGGGACCAGCACGTGCGCGGCGGCCTCGCGTCGCACGACCCGGACCGGCCGGGCCGCCTCGTGCGCGTCGAGGACGGCTCCCGCCAGGGCGTCGAGCTCGGCGGTCGCCAGCGGGGCGCCGAGGCAGAAGTGCGGCCCGGCGCCGAACCACAGGTTCCGGGCGGCGGCCGGGCAGGCGCGCTCGGGGCGGAACCCGTCCGGCAGCCGGGTGGCCCACCAGGTCGCCACCAGCACCCGGTCGCCCGGCCGCACCTCCACCGGACCGAGACGACCGGCGACGGTGGCTCGGCGCAGCATCGCGGGCGACGGCGTCGCCAGCCGCAGCGCCTCGGCGAGGAACGGCCGCAGCAGCGACCGGTCGGCCGCCACGTCGTCGAGGAGACCCGCGTCGTGCAGCATCGCGACCGCCCGCGGGGCGGCGCTGGTGAGCGTCTCGGTGCCGGTGAGCAGCAGGACGGCCGCCAACGACGGGGCCTGCGACCGCGAGATGCCCAGGGTCGGCAGACGTCCGAGCACGCTGCGGTCGCCGTCGGCACGGTCGTAGGCGGCCGTGGCCGCGCGCGTCAGAGGTGCGAACAGCTCGCGGACCCGGGCGACCTGGGCGGGGCTGAGCCGGCGGGTGCGCAGCCGCACCATGCCGAGCACCTCGTCGCCCGCCTCGAGCAGCAGGGCCGAGGCGGCGTCGACCTGCTGGGCGTCGGCGTCGTCGTCGAGCAGCCCCACCAGCGAGGCGATCACGGCCGTGGCGCAGCGCCGGGTGAGGGCGACGAGGTCGACCTCGCGCCCCGCCACCAGGTCGGCCGTCGCCGCCGCCAGCGGCGCGGTGAGCACACGTCGGCAGACGTCGTCGGCGGCGACCGGGGTGAAGAGCTCGCCGAGGGCCCGACGCAGCGTGCGGTGCGGCGCGCCGTCCATCCCGATCAGGGTGCGGTGCCCCAGCACCCCCGCCCACAGCGCGCCGGACGAACCGGGTCCGTCCTTGCGGAACGCGGGGTCGGTGAGCACCTGGCGGACGAGCACCGGGTCGGCCACGAGGACGCCGACCCCCGGGACGCGGCGGGCCGCGCGGCCCGCGAGCAGCCGGTCGACGAGCGGGAAGGCGACCGGGTGGGCGGCGCGCATCACGGCGGCCTCGTGCCTCAGCACCTCGGCTGTGCCGGGCGCCGGATCCATCGAGGTCAGCGAGGTCACCGGGTCGCGAGCCGGACGTCGACGACGTCCGGGGTGTGACCGTGGTCGAGGTACCAGCGCAGCGTGGCGCGCAGCCCGTACGCCCGCAGCCGGCGCGCGGATGCGTGCACGACGACGTCGCGGTGGTACGCGACCCGCTCGGAGACGGTGCGTACCCGGTTCACCAGCGCGCGGTCCTCGTGCACCTCCTCGATCGCGGTGCGCGGGAAGCCCCCGGACGCCTCGTACGCGACGGCGCTGACCCCGAGGTTGCAGCCGGGGCACATCACGTACGGGCCGCGGAACGGGCGCCCGCTCTCGTCGGCCCCGCGGTTGCCCGGGCGGAACCGGCCGAAGACCGCCGCCCCGGGCACCAGCAGCGGCACGAGCGTCCGCTCCCACAGCCGCAGCCGGAACTCGTCGGTGCGCGGCAGCATCGGGCCGGTGAGCAGGTCGTCGCCCGACGCGAAGTGCCGGCGTGCGTTGGCCGTCCAGTCGTGGCGCGGGAGCGTGTCGGCGTCGCACCGCAGCACGTGCGTGGCGCCGCGCGAGATCGCCTCTCGCACACCGGTGTCGGCGGCGGCGCCGGTCCCCTTGCGGCTCTCGGTGACCACGTGCACGCCGAACGGGGCGGTGCGGGCGAACGCCTCGACCACGCCGACCGTGCCGTCGGTGCTGAGGTTGTCGACCACGACGAGCTCGAACCCCAGGTCGTCCTGCGCGGCCAGCGCCGCCAGCGTGGCGCCGATGCCCGGCTCCTCGTCGAACGCCGGGACGACGACGGACAGGGCTACCACCGCAGCACCATCGTGCCGACGCTGATCCCGCCGGCGAGGCCGACGAGGGCCACGAGCGAGCCGCGCTCGACCCGTCCGGTCTGCACCGCCTGCTCGAGCTGCAGCGGGAGAGACGCGGACGCGCAGTTGCCGTGCTCGGTCACGGTGATCTGCAGGAGCGAGCGGTCGATGCCGCAGCGGTCGGCGAAGGCGTTGACGTACGGCAGCGTCACCTGGTGCACGGCGACGAGATCGCAGTCGTCCCAACCGATCCCGGCGCGGTCGAGCACGCCCGACAGCACCGACGGGCCGATCGCCTCGAACGCCTCCTTGAGGCGGGCGCCGTCGAGGTGGAAGTAGGTGGCGTCGAGGTCGCGCGGTCGCCGCGAGCCGCCACCCGGGAGGGTGCCCGCCGTCCACGCCGAGGAGTCCGCGGTGTGGCCCTGGGCGAGGATGCCGTCGCCGTCCTCGCAGGCCTCGAGCAGCAGCGCGGCCCCGCAGTCGGAGAGCGTGTAGCCGGCGAACGACTCCGCCAGCTGCCGCAGGTCGCGCACCTGCCAGCGGGTGGCGCGCGACGGGCTCTCGCCGGTGACGACGAGCACCCGGTCGTGCTGGCCGGCGCGGATCAGGGCCTCCCCCACCTGGACGGCGTTGAGCACCGAGTTGCAGGCGTTCTTGACGTCGAAGACCGGGCAGCGCGCCCCCAGCGCCGCGGCGACGATGTGCGAGGTGGCCGGCTCCACGAGGTCCTGGGACGCCGACGCGAAGAGCAGCAGGTCGACGTCCCCGATCTCGAGCCCCTGGTCGGCGAGCAGCTTCCCCGCGGCCGCCACCGCGAGGTCCGAGGCCTGCCAGTCGTCCGGCATGACGTGCCGTCCCCGGATCCCCGTCGCCCGCAGCACGATCCCCGGTGGCGGACGGAACCCGCCGCTCTCGGCCGTGATCCGCGCCTCGCACTCGGCACTGGGTGTCCAGCGCGACGGCAGGTGGGTCGCCACCCCCGCGACCCGTGCGCCCCTCGTGCCTGTCGGCCATCGTCCTCGTCCTCCCCCTGCGCCCGGGCTCCTCGGCCCGGGTCCGGCGGCGACCGACCTGGTCGTCCCGCGCCCGCCCTACGGTAGGGGGTGCGCGGGGGGCGACCAGAGCCGTCCGCACCGGACACGGGGGGTCGCGTGCTCTTGACATCAGGGGGCCGCGCCCGGGCGCGCAGCGGCGCGTGGTGGGAGCAGCGGCTGCTCGCCGCCGCGAACCCCGGCCTCAGCGCGCTGGTCGCCACCGGTCGCGTCGTCGGGCCCGCACGCGGCGGCGTGCTGCGGGTACCGCGGCTCGGCGTGGTCGTCACCGACGCCGTGCTGATCCGCGAGGTGCTCAAGGACTACGGGTCGACGTCGCTGCTCGGCGAGGGCGGGGTCGGGCACCTGTGGGCGCAGGTCCTCGGCGAGTGGGTGCGCGACTCCTTCGACGGCCCGGGCCACGTCGACCTGCGGCGTCGCTCGCGCGACCTGTTCACCGAGGCCGGCGCGGCCGGCGTGGTGCGGCCCGTGTTCGGGGCACCGGTGGAGCGGGCGGTGCGCGAGCTCGCGCGCCGGCGGCACCGTCGACGTCGCCGCGCTGGCCCGCGAGCTGGTCGGGCGGATGGTCGTGCACCTGCTCGGGCTGCGGCTCGACGGCCTGGCCTCCGCCGACGACGACCCGCAGCCGTACCTGCAGGTCTACGCCTCCGGCGAGCGGCTGGCCTCGCTCGCCGTCGGCACGCAGGCGAGCACGCACCTGTCGTCGCAGACGGTCGAGAAGGCCAAGGAGGTCGTGGCCGAGCTCACCCGCGACGTCCCGCAGGCGTTCCGCGAATCGCCGCCGAGCACCCTGCTCGGCCGCTGCCGCGAGCTCGGGCTGGCCGAGCACGAGGCCACCGGCCTCGCCACGCTCCTGCTCGTCGCCGGCACCGAGACCGCGGCCAGCGCGATGGGCCGCACGGTCGCCCTGCTCGCCGACACCGGCCAGGTGCACGACGTCGTCGCCGAGCCCGACCTCGTCCCCGACGCGGTGCGCGAGGGCCTGCGGGTCACCACGCCGGCCCCGGTGATCGGGCGGAACATCGTGCGGGACACCAGGATCGGACGCCTGCCGGTGCGGGCCGGCGAGCGCGTGGTGCTGCTCACCTACGTGGCCGACAACGCCGTCGGGCCGTTCGACGTCCGGCGCCCGTACGACCCGTCCACCCGCCAGCTGTGGTTCGGCGCGGGCCGCCACCTGTGCCTCGGCGCCCCGGTGGCCCGGGCCGAGGTGGCGCACCTGCTGTCCGCCCTGGTCGGCACCGGCCGCCCCTGGCGGGTGGTCCGGCGCGAGCCCGCCCGCCGTGCGCTGATCCCGACCTACAAGGTGCTCGAGATCGCCCTGGCTTGACGGCGCGCTCAGGCGGCGCGGGTGACGCGGACGTCGGGCACGGTGCAGGCGAGGACGGCCTCGACGGCCCGCACCTGGGCGGTGAGGTCGCCCGGGTCGAGCAGTCGCTCGCCGGGGAACATCCGCAGCTCGAGCCCGCGCCGCGCTCCCGCGCCGACGAGCCGCCACGACCCGCGCAGCCGGCCGTCGAGCAGGAGCACGCAGCTGTACAGCCCGTTGCCCTGGGTCCAGTACCAGGGCAGGTGGGCGGGGTCGGCGAACCGCCTGCGGGCGGCGGTGTCGTAGCCCACCACGAGCGCGTCGAACTCGGCGAGCAGCCGCGGCGCCGGGTCGGGATCGGTGGTCGGGACGCCGTCGGCGAGGTCGAGGTAGGTCTCGCCGTCGGGGCCGGGCCGGCCGACGAGCTCGTCGCGCAGGTCGGCCAGGGCGGCGTCGACCTCGCGCAGCCGCGTCCCGCTCCACCACGCGACGTCGCGCCGCGTCGACGGCCCGTGCCACCGCACGTGCTCGCGGCACAGGTCCACCAGGGCGGCGTGCGGGTCCGCCACGACGCCGGCGCGGTCGCGGCCGAGCACCTCGTCGGCCAGCCGGTAACCCGGCGCGCTCTGCCGGTCGAACCCCTTGCCCGACAACGGCGCCCGGAGCAGGGCGCTGTGCAGGTGGGCCGTCGCCCGACCCATCCCCGGCGTCGCCGCCCGCTGACCGGACGTCTCACCGTCGTGCTCCCCCACCCAGTCGGCCAGGTGCTCGCGCAGCTCCTCCGGCGTCCGCCAGGCACCGGTGGCGAACCGCTCCATCTCGGCCTGCACCTCGGCGACGGACAGCCGCTCCAGCCCGAGCACGCGACGCCAGGTGGGTTCGAGAGCACGGCGGGTGACGGCGTCGAGAAGCTCGTGCTGCTCCGGGGTGCTGGTGTGCACGGTTCCCCGCAGGTTGCTCCCGCGCACGAGCACGCCGTCGGTGTACGCGGCCTCGACGTCCGCGTGCGTGACGCCGGGCAGCCGGGCGGCGAACCCGACGTACGGCGACCTCGCCACCTGCGACTGCACCGGACCCGTGCGCGCCACCAGGTCGGCGACCGCCTGCGTCCCCGAGCCCTGCACCCGTGGCAGCTGCCGCCGCAACGTGGCGCGGGCCAGGTCGTCCCAGGTCAGCGGACGCGCCACGTCAGCCGGCGGTGGCGCCGAGGCGCGAGCCCTCGTCGTCGACCCAGAGGCCGAGCAGGCCCTGGAAGTGGGCCATGAACCGGTCCTGCTCGTGCGGCGGGTAGGTGGCCGCCACGGTGTCGCGCAGCATCCGCTCGAACGACGGCCCGCGTACCCACTCGTGCACCAGCTCGGGCAGGTGCGCGAGCTGGTCGTCGCAGAACTCGGCGTACCGCTCGGACTCGAAGTGCTCGTCGGCGAGCGCGAGGTAGGCGTCGATCTTGTCGGTGTACGACCGGTCGGGGTCGTCGGCGACCTCGAAGAACTTCGAGATCCGCAGCTCGAGCTGCGGCTTGCGTCCGCGCACCAGGGCGTAGACCGACCAGCGCACGAGAGCCGTGATGGCCCAGGGGAAGTAGTAGTGCAGCGAGGTGACCGCGACGTCCGGGCAGGCGTTGGCGTAGTCGATCGGGTGCACCTCGTCGCCCGCGACGAGCATCTCCGCGGAGTTGAAGTCCCAGCCGAAGAACGCGTTGACGATGCGGCTGATCGCCGCGCACTCGTGGCCGGCCTGCTCGGACAGGAACCCGTGCTCGACCGCGTACCGGTCGTGCATCGGGCGGTCCGGCCGGAAGTTCATCACCATCGTCTCGGGGCCGATCGACAGCGCCCGGGCGAAGTGCTCGTAGTCGATCGTCGCCTGCAGGTGCATCAGCATCTGCCCGGACTCGTCGTAGGCGTGGTGCAGGTCGGCGCGCGAGTCGATCCGCGAGACCCCGCGCCAGCCGCCGCCGTCGAACGGCTTCATGTACAGCGGGTACCCGAGGTCGTCGGCGATCGCGTCGAGGTCGAAGGACTGGTTGTACTTCTCGCTCGTGTACGCCCAGCGGACGTTGTCGACCGGGTTCTTGTACGGCACCAGGACGGTGCGCGGCACCTTGAGGCCGAGGCGCAGCATCGCGCAGTAGGCGCTGTGCTTCTCCATCGACTGGAAGGTGAACGGCGAGTTCAGGAGGTAGGTGTCGTTCATCAGCGCGGCCTTCTTCAGCCACTCCCGCGGGTGGTAGTACCAGTACGCCAGCCGGTCGATCACGAGCCCGGGCCGGGCCGGGTCGGTGAGCTCGAACGGCTCGATCGTCAGGCGCTCGCTCGCGAACTCGTGCGCGCCGGAACGGTCCTGGACCGTGCCGACCATCCGCAGGATGCTCTCGAACGCCGTCGGCCAGTCCTCCTCGGCTCCGAGCAGGAGCCCCACCAGGTGCGTCGTCCTGTCAGCCATGGAGAAAACCTAGTCGGATCAGAGCAGGCGCGGCAGGTGGTGCGCGACCTGCCGCTGCCACCACGGCCAGTCGTGGGCCGAGTCGTGGCCCCACTCGTCGAGCTCGCACCAGATCGCCTTGGCGTGCAGCAGCGCGGCCATCTCGCGCGTGGACGGCAGCGACCCCGTGGGGTGCACCTCCCACGGCCCCTGCCCCACGACCAGGACGAGCCGCAGCCGCGAGCGCAGCCACTCCAGGTGCCCGCCCTCGAGGTGGCGGACGTAGTCGGTGGGGTTGGTGAAGTAGGTGGCGTCGCCGCGGTCGCCCCAGGCGTGCCAGGCCGACGGGTCGTAGCTGCCGGACAGGCACAGCGCCCGGTCCACCAGGTCGCCGTGCCGCAGCGCCATCGACAGCGCGTGGAACGCGCCCAGGCTGCAGCCGGTGGCCACGATCCCGCGTCCGTCCGCGTCGTAGCCCGGTGAGTCCGACCGGATCAGGGGGACCACCCGCTCGACCAGCCAGCGCTCGTAGTCCCCGTGCCGGCGGGCACGCTGCTCGAGCGGGGCACCGCGGTCGGACCACGACAGGTGGTCGAAGGCGTCGACGCAGTAGAGCTTGACCCGACCCTGGTCGATCAGCGGGCGGACGGCGTCGACCATGCCGTTGTTCTCGTAGTCCCAGGCGCGTCCCTGCTCGGACGGGAACACGATCACCGGCCGGCCGAGGTGGCCGTACCGGATCACGGTGCCGGGGCGGTCAAGGCCGTCCATCCCGAGCTCGGTCTGGTCACGCTCCATCGGCCCTCCAGAGGCGTTGCAGGACGGTGGTCAGGCGCGGGTCGAGGACGTCGCGCCAGGACGTGTAGTTGTGGACGTCCGGGTGCTCGGCCCAGTCGACGTCGAGCCCGAGCCCGGCCAGGTGCGCGGCCAGCACCCGGTTGCAGTGCACGTTCTCCTCGGTGGCCCCGCACGACATCGCGACCAGCGGCGTGGACGGCGGCTCGGTGGCGGCCAGCACCTCGGCCACGAAGCCGGTGACCTCGGCGAAGTACTCGAAGCCGCTCTCCTGCGGGTCGGTGGTCGGGGTGAAGAACGACCCCGACTGCAGCACCAGACCACCGAACGTGCCGGGGTGCGTCCACTCCACGTGGAGCGCGGCGAGCGCTCCCAGGCTCGCGCCGATCAGCGCGAGATCTCCGGTGGTGGAGTAGCTCTCACGCAGGAACGGGACGATCGCCGTCGCCAGGGTCTCCGCGTAGTCCGAGTTCGCGGCGTACCGGGCGTTGCGCTCGCCGGGGACGAGGAGGGCGACCCGCATCGGCGGCAGGTCCCCGGAGGTGACGCCGGCGCCGACGAGGTGGGTGAGCCCGGCGAACATCGCGTACTCGGGCCCGTCGTGGGCCACCAGCATCGGCAGCGGGAGCGAGGGCGCGGCCCCCTCGGGCGCCCAGACCATCAGGTCGACGACGCCCACGGGCGTGAGGGTGAGCTGGTGGTCGGTGACCGTCCACGGCACGGACTCGACCTCGGTCCAGGCCGGCACCTGGTACCCGGGCAGCGCGAGCCAGGACTTGTCGCCGAAGGCGCCGCCGACCACGTGGGGGTTGGCGGCGTCGAGGCCGGACCACTCCTCGCCGGACGCCAGGACGCCCTCGTACTTGTACTCGAGCCGGTGCACCGACGGCCGCGGGAGGCGCAGCTCCCAGCCGCCGTCGACCCGGGCGAAGTCGAGCTGCTCGCCGGGCACGCCGATGTCCTGCCAGAGCCGCAGCGACACCAGCTCGCCGTCGGGATCCGCGTGCCGGAACACCAGCTCGTTGCCCTCGACCTCGCTGACCCACCGCCGAGCGTCGTCCGCGTCCTGCGCGTCCTGCGCCGGGACCGCGCCGGGCACGACGTCGGAGGGTGCGGGCATCCGTCCACGGTATCGGGATCGGGGCGAGACGCAGTCCGGACGTGGCCCCGCTCAGCCCCCGTCGTGCACGACGTGCCCGCCCGCGACCGTGAGGACCACGCGGGCGTCGGCGACCGGCACCCGCCCGCCGGTGGCGAAGCCGTCGGCGAGGACGTCGGCGTCGAGCACGGCGAGGTCGGCCCTGGCCCCCACCAGCACCTCGCCCGCCTCCTCGTCGTGGTCGACGAAGGCCGAGCCCGCTGTGAAGGCGTCCAGGGCGGCGTCCAGCGTCAGCCGCTGGCCGGGCAGGAACGGGGCGGCGTCGCGGTGGCCGGGGTCGACCCGCGTGACGGCGACCTCGATCTGCGCGAGCGGGTCGGCCGTGGTCACCGGCCAGTCGCTGCCCGCGCACAGCCGGGCGCCGGCCGCGCGCAGGGCCTCGAACGGGTACTGCTGCCGGGTCCGCACGGCGCCCAGCAGCGGGACGGTGAGCTCGTCCATCTGCGGCTCGTGCTGGGCCCAGTAGGTCTGGCAGTTCGCGACCACGCCCAGAGCGGCGAAGCGCGGCACGTCGTCGGGGTGGACCACCTGGAGGTGGGCGACGTGGTGGCGCAGGTCGGCGTCGGGCGCCGCTCGACGGGCTGCCGCGACGGCGTCGAGCGAGGTGCGCACGGCGTGGTCGCCGATCGCGTGCAGGTGCACCTGGAACCCCCGCCGGTCGAGCTCGGTGACGGCGGCGGCGAGCAGGTCTGGCTCGACGTGCAGCAGCCCGTGGTCGCCGGTGGCCGCGCCGGACCCGTCGAGGTACGGCTCGAGCAGCGCCGCCGTCCGGGTCTCGAGCACGCCGTCGACCATGATCTTCACCGTCGTCGGGTGGAACAGGTCGTGGCCGCGGCCCCGCTCGCGCTGCTCCACCAGGTCGTCGACCTGCTCCAGGCCCCGGTCGCGCTCCCACCACAGGGCACCGACCACGCGCGCGGTGAGGCGGCCGTCCGCGGCGAGCGACCGGTACGCCCGGAGCGTCGCCGGTGTGACCCACGCGTCCTGCCACCCCGTGATCCCCAGGGCGTGCAGGTGCTGCTGGGCCGCGAGCACCGCGGCCTCCCACTCGTCGGGGCCCGGTGGCGGCACCACGTCGGCGTCGAACCGGTACGCGGCGCCCTCGTGCAGCGTCCCGGTGGGTTCGCCGGTCACCGGGTCGCGCTCGATCCGGCCGTCCGCAGGGTCCGGGGTGCCCGCGGTGATGCCGGCGAGCGCGAGGGCGCGGCTGTTGACCCAGGCGCCGTGCACGTCCTTGTTGAACAGGAACACGGGCCGGTCGCGCACGACGGCGTCGAGGTCCTCCTTGCGGGGCGCCCCGCCGGGGAAGTGCTCCATCGCCCAGCCGCCGCCGAGCACCCACGGCTCGTCGGGGTGGTCGGCCGCGTAGCGGTGGACGACGTCGAGGTACTCCGTGCGCCCGTCCGCGTCGTTCAACCAGACCCGGCGCAGGTTCCGCCCCGCGACGGGGGCGTGCACGTGGCTGTCCTGGAACCCGGGGAGCACCAGCCCACCTGGTGCCTCGACCACACGCGTGCGGGGCCCGCGCCACTCCCCGACGTCGTCAGCGGACCCCACCGCCACCACCCGGTCGCCCCGGACCGCGACCGCCTCCGCGTACTCCCCCCGCCGCACCCTGACCCTGGCCCCGGTGACGACCAGGTCGGCGTGCTCCACGCGCTCACCCTCGCGCACGCCTGCTCCTCGCACCAGACCGGCCGCCGGACGGCACAGGTGCGGGCAACCCCGCGTCGGGGCCGCGAGACAGCGCTTCGTTCGACGTCCTTGCCCGCATCCGTGCCGTCCGTCGGACAGCATGGGCTCGTGGCCTGGGACCCGGAGCGGCTGGCGGACGTCGTCGAGGCGTACCGCGAGCACTGGCACGAGCACGACGAGCCGGACGCGGCGCGGCGGCGCGCGGCGCGGCTGCGGCACGAGTGGGTGATGGACGTGGTGTGGTCCGCCTCGATGGGGCACGACGACGCCGAGGGCGACCCGGTCGAGCTCGTCGACGCGCTGCTGGCGGACCCGCTCGGCGACGAGCGGTACGCCTTCTACGTCGCGGCCGGGCCGATCGAGGACCACCTGACCAACCACCCGGAGCCGGACCTCGACCGGGTCGAGACCCGCCGCCGCACCGACCCGCGCTGGGCGTTCGCGCTGCGGGGCGTCTGGATGGACCGTGCCGGGTGGGAGCGGCTGCCGGCGGGGCTGCGCGAGGCCGTGCCGGAGCCCGCGGCGGAGGTGTCACGGGCGAGCCGGACGAGCAAGCGACCGAGCAAGCGCCAGGGCAGGCGTCCGCGGCGCGGCTGAGGTCGTCAGGGTTGGGGGTCGCGGGCGTCGTAGGCCCAGAACCGGGGCTGGCTCAGGGCCAGCAGGACGACCACCACCACGACCGCGATGCCGCCGAAGACGGCAGCGAGGTCCTCGCTGGACAGGTCGCCGACGGTGCCGAGGACGAGGTCCCCGAGCCGAGGGCCGCCCGCGACCACGACGATGAACACGCCCTGGAGCCGGCCGCGCATGGAGTCCGGCGTGGCGGTCTGCAGGATCGTCATCCGGAACACGGCCGAGACGGCGTCGCTGGCGCCGGCGAGCGCGAGGCACCCCGCGGCGGGCCAGATCGTCCAGTGCGGGCCGCCACCAGGGGGCGGGCCCGGGGAGGCCGCCACCACGAGCCCGAACGCGGTGATCGACAGCCCCCACGCGATCACCGCCAGCACCACGGCGCGGCCCTGGTGCCGCACGTTGCCGAGCGGTCCCGACAGCAGCCCCGCCGCGACGATCCCGACCGCCAGACCGGCAGACAGGATGCCGACGGTCTGGGGGCCCCCACCGATGAACGCCGTGCCGATCGCGGGCAGCAGCACCCGCGGCATGCCCAGGATCATCGCGGCGAGGTCGACCAGGAAGGTCATCCGCACGTTCGGACGCGTGCCGAGGTACCGCAGCCCCTCGGCCACCGACCGCAGGCCCGGACGGCTCACCTCGCCCTCGGGCGGGATCGACGGCAGGCCGGCGAGCAGGAACAGCGTGACGAGCAGCAGCGCGGCCTCGGCGCCGTACGCCCCGCCGTAGCCCCACCAGTGGATGAACAGCGCCGCCAGCAGCGGGCCGATCATGATGCCGGTGCCCATCGTCAGGCTGCCGAGGGCGTTGGCGGCCGGCATCAGCTCGGGCGGCAGGAGCCGCGGCATGATCGTCGAGCGGGCCGGCTGGTTCACTCCGAACAGCCCGTTCTGCACGGCCACCAGCAGGTACAGCACCCACACGTTCTGCAGGTCGGCCAATGCCTGCGCGGTGAGGGCGAGCGCCACCAGGAAGATGCCGGTCGTCGAGATGATGACGACCCGCCGCCGGTCGTGGGCGTCGACGATCGAGCCGCCGTAGAGGCCCATCGCCACCAGCGGCACGAGCGCGAAGAGGCCGACGAGGCCGACCGAGAAGGTGGAGCCGGTGACCTCGTAGACCTGGAGCCCCACCGCGGTGGTGGTCAGGTGGGTGCCGATGCCGGACAGGAACGCCCCGCCCCACAGCCGCCGGTACGGGACGCTCACCTTCAGGGGGGTCACGTCGGCGAGCAGGCGGGGCACGTCCCCATCCTGCCGGGGGCCGGCGGGGCGGGCGCGGCAGGGTGACCGGGCGGGCGGCTCCGGGCGTGGAACAGCCCACGGGGTTCCGGTCCTCACCCGAGAAGGAGGGTCCGGCGCTCGCTGTGGACGATCAGCGACCCCGTGGGCTGCGGTGACTGCCGGGAACTGCCGGTAGTCCGCCCATGTCGAACGGGCTGCTAGCGCGCAGCCACCTCACGCGTCCAAGAGTCATTCACGACCTGGACCACCTCCTTTCCCGTGTCCGATCACGCTACGTCGCAGGTCCCACGCGCGCCAGGGGTTATTCGCCGGTTCGTCCGGCGGGTGCGAGGCTGCGGTCGTGCCCTGGCCCTGGCGACGCGCCCCCGACCCGCTGGGCGAGGGCGTCTGGCGGCGGGCGCACGACCGCTGCCGCCGCGCCGTCGACCGGTTCCACCAGGTGATCGAGCCGGTGCCGGACGGTCCGGTGCGCGACGGGCTGGAGCTCGTCGGCACCGACCTGGCCGAGCTGCTGGACCGCGTCCGCGAGCTGTGCGTCGCGGCGCAGGCCGAGGTGCCGAGCAGCGGCCTCGAGCTCCCGCCCGGACGGCACGGCGACCTGCACCGCAGCCTGTCCCGGTCGCCACCGCAGCCGCCCAGGCGTCCGAGGCCGCGGCGATGGCACGGGTGGCCGAGGGTTCCGGCGACCGCGAGACCGCGCTGGCCCGGGTGGACGCCGCGCGCCGCGCCGTCGCGACGGCCCGCACCCACCTGCCCTGACCGCGCCTACCTCCCACCACGCCGGGCACGTCCGTGAGGGCAGGCGCCGACCGCACGGGCGCCATCCTGGCCCGTCGCGCATACTGCGGGGGTGCTGACCGAGCTGCGCAGGCCTCGGGCACTCGTCGACGGGGACGTGGTGCGCGTGATAGCCCCGTCCGGACCCATCGATCCCGACCGGCTGCAGGCCGGCGCGCACCTCCTCGAGTCGTGGGGCCTGCAGGTCGAGGTCGGCGAGCACGTCCTCGGGCGCACCCGGCACGGCTACCTCGCCGGCACCGACGCCGAGCGCGCGAGCGACTTCGTCCGTGCGTGGTGCGACCCGACGGTCGCCGCGGTCATGTGCGCCCGTGGCGGGTACGGCGCGCACCGGATGGTCGACCTGGTCGACTGGTCGGCCCTGCGGGCGGCCCGCCACGACGACCCGCCGCCGGCGCTCGTCGGGTTCAGCGACGTGACGGCGCTGCACGAGGCGGTCGGGGTGGAGCTCGGCGTCGCCAGCCTGCTCGGCCCGATGGTGGCCTCCTACCGGTTCCACGAGGACGAGGTCTCCCAGCAGCACCTGCGCGACACCCTGTTCGGCAAGGACCCCGGCCCGCTCGGCGGCGACGACGTGCGGACGCTCGTGCCCGGCACCGCCGACGGCGTGCTCGCGGGCGGGACCGTCACGCTGCTCGCGTCGAGCGTCGGCGGCCGGTCCGCCCGCCGCTCGCTCGCGGGTGCCGTCCTGGTGCTCGAGGACGTCGACGAGCCCACGTACCGGCTCGACCGCGCGCTGACCCAGCTGCGGCGGGCGGGCGTGCTCGACGACGTCGCCGGGGTCGTGGGCGGGCAGTGGGTCGAGTGCGGCGACCCGGACACGATCGACGAGCTGCTGCTCGACCGGCTCGGGAAGCTGGGCGTGCCGATGGTCAACGGGGTCGACGTGGGCCACGGCCACCGCCACCTCACCGTGCCGCTCGGCGTCCGAGCGCACCTGGACGCCGACGAGGGGGAGCTGCACCCCGGCTCCGCGACGTCCGGCTGAGCCCTCCGGTCAGAGGTCGCGCGCGAGCACGAGCACCTCGGCGTCGTACCGGGTCACCCGGCCCTGCTCGTCCTCGCTGTCCCACGACGACAGCTGCACCTGTCCCGTGGCGGCGTAGCCGAGCCGCTCGTACAGCCTCCTCGCACCGTCGTTCCCGGTCTCGACGCCCACCCGCACGCGGGTGACACCGCGCGCCCCGGCGGAGGCCTCGAGAGCGCGGATCAGCGCCGTCCCGAAGCCCTCTCCCTGGCGGCCCGGGTCGGTGGCGAGCTGGTACAGCGAGCTCGTCCCGGGGTGCTCGACGTGGTCGACGCCGCCGATCGAGACCGGGACGCCGTCGTCGTCCTCGACGAGCAGGTAGTCGACCTCGCCCGCCGCGGCGCGCTCGAGCTCGCGGGCCACGTACCGCAGGTGCGTCGGCGAGCCGGCGAACGAGCACGCGGGCAGGTCGACGGGCAGGAGAGCTCGCGCAGAAGGCATCTCGCGACCGTACCCGCCTGGTCAGCGCGGCGGCTCCGAGATCCTGCGGTTGAGCGAGAACAGCCGACCGAGCACGGGCATCAGCACGATGTTGGCGCCGTGCAGGACGCCGATCACCACCAGGATCCCGGCGATCCGGCCGAGCTCGCCGGTGACCTGGTCCGGCGTCACGAGCCCCCGCGGGCTGCCCCAGGTGCGGGCGTCCACCGACGTCGTCCCGAGGATGTACGCGGTGAAGATCAGGTAGTAGACGATGTCGGTGAGCACGATGTAGCTCTTGCCCGTCTGCGGGTTGTCGTGGAAGACGTCGGCGGCATAGGCGCGGCCGAAACGCTTGATGAACGGACCCAGCCACAGCGCCAGCCCGACCAGCAGGACGACGACGGCCAGCTCGAGGATCCACCAGGGCATGAGGAGCCTTCCGTTCTCTCGGGGGGTCAGCGTGACGACGGCGACGACCGCGGCCACGGCGACGACCGCCGCCGCGACGACGACGACACGGGCGGTGCGGCGGCGCAGGCGGTCGCTCTCGACCGACTCCACCACCCGGTCGAACAGGTCCGAGGACGGGCGTCCGACCGCCGTGGGGGCCAGTGCCCGCCGCAGCCTGCCGTCGATCCGGTCGCGTCCGGTGGTGGTCATCGCGTCCCCTCCAGCTCGTGCTCCAACGCCCTCAGTCCCCGCTGCAGGTGGGTCTTCACCGAGTTGCGGGACAGCCCAAGGGCCGCCGCGATCTCGTCGACGCCCATCTCGAGGTAGTAGCGCATGACGATGCAGTCGCGCTGCCGGCCGGCGAGCCCGCGCAGGGCGGCGATCACCTCGCGGCGGTCCTCGTCCTGCGTCGCCTGGTCCTCGGCGGACGGCTCGTCCGGCTCGGCGGGGGGCCGGTGCCGCCAGGAGACGAGGCCGCGGCGGTTGTGGTCGCGGGCGAGGTTCACCACGATCGTGCGCAGGTAGGCGGACGCCCGCTCGGTGTCGCGGATCCGGTGGCTGCTGCGCGCGAGCCGGATGAAGGCCTCCTGCACGAGGTCCTCCGCGGCGGTGCGGTCGTCGGTGAACCACCGGGCGATCTGCACCAGTCGTGGCGCTTCGGCCTGGAACAGGTTGAGCAGCAACGTCTCCGACCACGCGCCGTCCTCGACGACGTCGTGCCCGGAGACCACCTGCTCGGCCTGCGCCTCCACTGCACCTCCGTCTCGAAGACGCGCGAGGGAAGGCGCCGGGTGACACCGGTCGCGCACCAACTGTGGCCCTCGAGCGGGTCACCCGGGAGGGCCGTTCAGCCGTCTCTGCTGGTGACGGCCGGTCCGCGGCCGATCCCGAGGAGGTCCCGATGCCCACCACCACGCAACGACCCCGTCCGCTCTCCCTCGGAGCCCTCGGCGGGACGGTCGGCACGCTCGCGACCGCGGCCGCCGCCTTCGCCCTCTCCGCCGCGGGCGCCGTCGCCTGCCCCGCGATCGTCGTGCACCCGACGCGGGTCTCCGACCTCGGCACCGCCGCCGCCGAGGGCCTTGGCCACGCACGCGCCGGCCTCGTCCTCGCCCCACGGGAACGCCGTCACGGCGAGACGACCAGGGCCGTGCTCACGGTGCGTGGGATCGACCGCGCGCAGGCGGGACGGGTCTACGGCGCCCACCTGCACGTCGGGCCGTGCGTGGCGGGGGACGGCGCCGCGGCCGGGTCGCACTACAACCACGACGTCGTGTCCGGGCACGTACCCGTACGTGTTGACCCCACCACCGAGGTGTGGCTCGACCTCACCGTCACGCGCGGCGGGACGGCCCGCAGCGTGGCCAAGGTGCCGTTCGTCCCGACCGGCGGTCAGCGCTCGGTCGTCATCCACCAGCTGCCGACCGACGCGGCCGGTGCAGCCGGCCCGCGCCTGGCCTGCCTGCCGGTCACCTGGTGAGCCCGGTGCTGCGGCAGGTGCTGCGCGGAGCCGTCACCGGTGCGCTGCTCGGTGCCGGGTGGGGGTGCCTCGCCCGGATCTGGATGCGCACGGTCTCGACCGACCCCGCCTTCACGTGGAGCGGGACGCTGTTCGTCGTCGGCGTGATGGCCGTCGCCGGGCTGCTGGTGGGGGTGGTCCGGGCGCTGCGTCTGGCCGGCGCCCCCTCGGCCTGCAAGGCGATCCTGATCCCGACCGTCCTGGCGTTCGCCGGTGCTGGTCTGCTCCTGCTTCCCGGCGCCCTGGTCGGCGGGTGGGGACTGGCGGGACGCGGCCCCGTCTGGCTGCGGCGCGCCGCGGTGGTCGTCGCCGTCGTGGTGGTCCCGCTCCTCGTCTGGTTCGTCGCGACCCCGGCCGGGGACCGCGCCGCGCTCGTCGGTCCGGTGGTCGTCGTCGGCCTCGCCCTCGTGCAGGGCCTGCTGGCGTGGGCGGCGGCGGAGGTGTTCCGTCCGCACCAGGCGGCCGCGACCGGGGCAGGGCACAAGGTCAGGGCTGACGCCGCGATCCCCGCCACGCGCTGAGGTCGTCGAGCGGGGCGGGGTGGCCGTCCGCGGTCGTCCACACCCACCGGTCGTGCAGCCGGTTGCGCTGCCCGGCCCACAGCTCGACCTCGACCGGCCGGACCCGGTACCCGCCCCAGAAGTCGGGCAAGGGCAACGGATCCTGGCCGGCGAAGCGTTCCTCGACGTCGGCGACCGCGGCCACCAGGTCCTCGCGGCTCGCGAGTGCCCGCGACTGCGCCGACGCCCAGGCGGCGACCTGCGAGCCGCGGGGGCGCGAGGTGAAGTAGGCGGTGGTGTCCTCGCGCGAGACCTGCTCGACCTCGCCGCGCACCCGGACCTGCCGGTACATCGGGTGCCACAGCAGCACGACCGAGGCGCGCGGGTGGGCGGCGAGCTCGTCGCCCTTGGTCGAGGCGGTCGCGGTGAAGAAGACCAGCCCACGCGCATCCAGGCCCTTGAGCAGGACGGTACGCGCGTTCGGAGCACCGGACGCGTCGACGGTGGCGACCACCATCGCTCCCGGCTCCACCACCCGGTCGTCCGCGACGGCGGCGTCGTACCACCGCTCCACCGCCGCCAGCGGCGTCCCCTCGACGTCCTCCGCGGCGATCAGGTCGCTCTCGTAGTCGATCCGCGCGGTCGGGTCGATGCCGCCTGCGGGGCGCGTGTCGGGCATGGTCCGACCCTACGTCGCCGTCCGTCCCCCCGCCGGTCCCACCGACGGCCGGGAACCGGCGGCACGGCATGATGTGGTCACGACGCAGCTCGAGGAGGAGCAGATGACCGCACAGGCCGATCCGACCTTCGTGCCCGGGCTCGAGGGCGTGGTCGCGTTCGAGAGCGAGATCGCCGAGCCCGACAAGGAGGGTGGCGCGCTGCGCTACCGCGGTGTCGACATCACCGACCTCGTCGGGCGCGTGTCGTACGCCCAGGTCTGGGGGCTGCTGGTCGACAACGCGTTCAACCCGGGACTGCCTCCCGCCGAACCGTTCCCGCTGCCGGTGCACACCGGCGACGTGCGGGTCGACGTGCAGAGCGCGCTCGCCCAGCTGGCCCCGATCTGGGGGTTCCGGCCGCTGCTCGACATCGACGAGCAGCAGGCCCGCGACGACCTCGCCCGCGCCTCGGTGATGGCGCTGTCGTTCGTGGCGCAGTCCGCCCGGGGGCAGGAGCGGCCGATGGTGCCGCAGCGCGAGGTCGACAAGGCGTCGTCGGTCACCGAGCGGTTCATGATCCGCTGGCGCGGCGAGCCCGACCCCAGGCACTGCGAGGCCGTCGACGCCTACTGGGTGTCGGCCGCGGAGCACGGCATGAACGCCTCGACCTTCACCAGCCGCGTGATCGCCTCCACCGGCGCGGACGTGGCGGCCTGCCTGTCGGGCGCCGTGGCCGCGATGAGCGGGCCGCTGCACGGCGGCGCGCCGTCCCGCGTGCTCTACATGATCGAGGGCGTCGAGGAGTCGGGCGACGCCCGCGGCTACGTGCGCGGCGTGCTCGACAAGGGCGAGCGGCTGATGGGCTTCGGCCACCGGGTGTACCGGGCCGAGGACCCGCGGGCCCGGGTGCTCCGCGAGACCTGTCGCCGGCTCGGTGCGCCGCGGTACGAGGTGGCCGCCGCGCTCGAGGAGGCTGCGCTGACCGAGCTGCACGAGCGTCGTCCCGACCGCGTGCTCGCCACGAACGTGGAGTTCTGGGCGGCGGTCATCCTCGACTTCGCGGAGGTCCCTGCCTCGATGTTCACGCCGATGTTCACCTGCGCGCGCACCGCCGGCTGGTCGGCGCACGTGCTGGAGCAGAAGCGCACCGGGCGGCTCGTGCGTCCGTCCGCGCGCTACGTCGGGCCCGACCCGCGCCCGGTCGAGGACGTGGAGGGCTGGCCGCTGCGCTGACCGGCGACCCGTACGCCGGCCGCGGGGCGTGCGGCAGGATGAGCGCGTGACCACGAGCCCCCCGCAGATCGACATCCCGGCCCACCTCCTGCCGCGCGACGGCCGGTTCGGCTCGGGGCCGAGCAAGGTGCGCCCCGAGCAGGTCGACGCCGTCCGCGCCGTGGCCACCAGCCTGCTCGGCACGTCGCACCGGCAGGCGCCCGTGCGGCAGGTGGTCAGGCGGGTGAGAACCGGTCTGTCCGAGCTGTTCTCGCTGCCCGAGGGCTACGAGGTGGTCCTGGGCAACGGCGGTTCGACCCTGTTCTGGGACGTCGCCACGCTCGGCCTCGTCCGCGAGCGCGCGCAGCACCTCACCTTCGGCGAGTTCTCCGCCAAGTTCGCCGCGTGCACCGCCGCCGCCCCGTTCCTCGCCGACCCGTCCGTCATCGCCTCGGTGCCCGGGACGAGGTCCGCGCCGCTGGCCGAGTCCGGCGTCGACGCCTACTGCTGGCCGCACAACGAGACCTCCACCGGCGTGATGGCGCCGGTGCACCGCGTCGACGGCGCGGCCGACGACGCCCTGGTGCTGATCGACGCCACGTCCGGTGCCGGCGGCATCGACGTCGACGTGTCGGCCTGCGACGTCTACTACTTCGCGCCGCAGAAGTCGTTCGCGTCCGACGGCGGCCTCTGGATCGCGCTGATGTCCCCGGCGGCCGTGGAGCGCGCGGAACAGCTCGCGGCCGGCGACCGGTGGATCCCCGAGGGCCTCAGCCTCACCACGGCGATCACGAACTCGCGGCTCGACCAGACCTACAACACCCCGGCGCTGGCGACCCTGGTGATGCTCGCGGAGCAGGTCGACTGGATGCTCGCCGGCGGCGGCCTCGGCTTCGCGGCCGGCCGCAGCGGCGAGTCGTCGGCGCACCTCTACGCCTGGGCCGAGCAGCACGCCCTCGCGACGCCGTTCGTCGCCGACCCGGACCACCGCTCCCCCGTCGTCGGCACCATCGACCTCGACGACTCGGTCGACGCCCTCGCCGTGGCCGCGGTGCTGCGCGCGCACGGCGTCGTCGACACCGAGCCCTACCGCAAGCTCGGCCGCAACCAGCTGCGGATCGCGATGTTCCCGGCGATCGACCCCGACGACGTGCGCGCCCTCACCGCCTGCATCGACCACGTGGTCGAGCGCCTCACGTCCTGAGCATCTGCTCCAGGGCCGGCTCGACGGCCCACTGCCGCACCAGGTCGGCGTACTCGGCCTCCACCTCGGGACGGGCCGCGACGCCCGTGCGGACCGCGCGGATCATCGCGTTGCGCGGGCGTGTGCACGGAGTCGACGAACTCGACCACCTCGACGCGGTAGCCGTTGCGGCGCAGCACCAACGAGCGGAGCGCGTCGGTGAGCACGTCGGCGAAGCGCTCGCGCAGGATCGGGTGCCGGGTCAGCGCCGCGTAGGGCTCGGGCGGTGTGCCGTCGGCGAGCTGGCGCTGGACGTCGTGGTGGCAGCACGGGGCCGCGAGCACCACCGGCGCCTGCCAGCGCACCGCCCGGGCGAGGGCCTCGTCGGTGGCGGTGTCGCACGCGTGCAGCGCGAGGACCACGTGCGGCGGGCCGCCGAGCTCGTCCGTCGGGTCGGTCTCGGCGATCGTCCCGGGGACGAACGACAACCCCTCCAGCGCGGCCCGTCCGGCGCGCTCGGTGCTGCGCGCCACGAGGTCGGGACGCAGCTCGACACCCACCGTGCGGGTGCCGGGGCGCAGGTCGGACAGGTACCGGTGCGCGGCCAGCGTGAGGTAGGCGTTGCCGCAGCCGAGGTCGACCACCCGCAGCGGCCCGTCGGGCAGCACACCGGCCTTCGTGGCCCTCCGCAGCACGGCGTCGGCCGAGCGCAGGAACGCGTCGACCTGGCGGCGCTTGTCGCCGTCGGCGCCGAGCACGGCGAACAGCGGGTCGTCCGGGTCGATCAGGTGCTCCCGGGCGTGGTCGTGGCTCGTGTCGCGCGCCCCCGCCGGCGGGGGCCCCACGTGCAGCAGCGCGTCCCCCTTCTTGGTGAACCGCAGCTGCAGGGTCGCCTCGGTGGTCTCGACGTGCCAGTTCCGGAACGGCATCGCCAGCAGCCCGTCCACCGGGTGCTGCAGGCCGTCTGCGACCAGCAGGTTGGTGGTCACGACCCGCGGTCCGGTGCGCGAGGTCACCTGCAGCACGAGGCCGCCGCGCAGCTGCACGGGCCGCAGCTCGACCCGCTCCGGGTCCGGCGGCCCGACCCCGCGGCGGCGTCCGGTCCCCACCGCCCGCACCAGCCGCTCGACGTCGAGCAGGGCGGTGCGGACGCGTCCCAGCGCCTCGTGCGGCTCGTCCACCCGCTCCTCCGTCCGCCGTGCTCGCCCCGCTGTGGCGCGTGACCACCCGGCACGTCATCCGTTGTACCGGGTGACGGGGTGGACGACCCGGGGCGATGGCGCCCCGACGAGGAGGACCAGCATGCCGTCCGCAGCGACGAGCCAGAGCACCGGCCGGACCCGGCGCACCCTGCGCCTCGACGTCGGGAAGGTCGCCGCCGCCGTGCCGGTGGCGCTCCTGCTCGCCGGCGGGGTCGCGTGGGCCGCCGACCGCGACACCCCGGCCGCGGACGCCCCGGTCGCCGTGCCGGCGGACGCGCTGCGGCTGCCCGAGCGGCGCCTCCGGCCAGGCCCTCGACGACCTCGGCTTCCAGCGCGTCCCCGGCGGGGCCGGCCCCGTCGTGGCGGCTCCCGCGTCGTTCGGCGCGCAGCAGGCGTCCTCGGGGCGGGTCCGGATCGACCGCTCCGGCATCCCTGCCCGCGCGCTCGAGGGCTACGGAACGCCGAGCAGCTGCTCGCCGCCGGTGACCCGTCGTGCCACCTCGACTGGGCCCTGGTGGCGGCGATCGGACGGGTCGAGTCGGCCCACGGCTCGTTCGGCGGCAACCGGCTCGGCACCGACGGCGTCGCCCGTCCGGGCATCGTCGGCATCGCGCTGGACGGCTCGCGCGGCACCGCCCGGATCACCGACACCGACGGCGGGCGCTGGGACGGCGACGGCCGGTTCGACCGGGCGGTCGGCCCGATGCAGTTCATCCCCGGCACCTGGCGCAGCGTGGGCGTCGACGCGCGACGGCGACGGCGTGAAGCAGCCCCAGGACGTCGACGACGCGGCCAGCGCGACCGGGGTGTACCTCTGCTCCGGCGCGGGCGACCTGCGCACGTCCGAGGACCGGTACCGCGCGATCTACCGGTACAACCACTCCGACGAGTACGTGCGCACCGTCATGGCCATCGCCGACGCCTACGCACGCGGCGTGCGCGTGGTCGAGGCGTCCTCGCTCCCGGGCGTCGGGTCCGGGTCCGGTTCGTCGTCCGACGACCGGCGCCCGACCGCCCCGCCGCCGGCCCAGGCGACCGCCACCCCGGCTCCGGCCGCGAGCACGCCGCCGGCCCCTGCCACCGCCGCACCAGCACCTGCTCCGGCCGCTCCGGCCGCGACGGCCCCGGCCGGCGTGGTGGAGGGGGTCGTGGGCGCGGTGGCGACGCTGCTGCCGTCACTGCCCGTCCCGCCCGCACCCGCGCCGCCCGTCCCGGCACCCACGACGCCGCCGGTGACGGTGCCTCCGCTCGTGCCGGGCGTCACCTGCCTGCTCGCGCCGGTGCTGGGTTCGTTGCTGCCGCTCTGCCCGCCGGGGACGCCGACGCCGTAGCGCCGCGCCGTGGTGGTCAGGCGGCGCTGGTGCGGCCCGTGGCGTCGTCGACGGCGAGCCGCTCGCGGGCCTCGGCGCGGGCCCCGACGATCTCGCCTGCCGGCGTGAGCACGAGGTGCGGGAGCGGCGTCCAGGTGTAGCCGACCGTGAGGTCGCGCTGGCGGAGGACGACCACGGCCGCGACCAGGGCCGCGAGCAGCGTCACGATGCCGCCGAGACCGATCGTCCAGCGCGCGCCGAACTGCTCGCCGACCCAGCCGACGATGGGGGACCCGATCGGCGTGCCGCCCATGAAGATCGCCATGTAGAGCGACATCACGCGGCCGCGCATCTCGGGGGCGGTGCTCATCTGGACGATGGTGTTGGCCGCCGTCATCAGCGTCAGCGCGCTGAGACCCGTGGGCACCAGGGCGATCGCGAACGTCCAGTAGCCGGGCATCATCGCCGACACCGACGCCGTCACCCCGAACGCGAATGCGGCCCCGACGAGCAGTCGCATGCCGGGACGGATCCGCCGCGCCGCCAGCAGCGCGCCGGACAGCGACCCGATCGCCATCACCGAGCCGAGGAGCCCGTACTCCCCCGCGCCCTTGCCGTAGACCTGCGTGGCCATCAGGGCGGTGGTCATCTGGAAGTTCATGCCGAACGTGCCGACGACGCCGACCACGGCCATGATCACCATGATGTCCGGACGGCGGCGCACGTACCGCAGGCCGTCGCGGATCTGGCCCTTGCCGCGCGGCGCCTTCTTGATGGGGATGAGCTCGCGCACGCGCATCCGCGACAGCGCGAAGATGGTGGCGCCGAAGCTCGCCGCGTTGATGAGGAACACCGGGCCGGTGCTGAACACCGCGATGAGCAGGCCTGCGACGCGCCGGACCGATGAGGCGGCCGAGGTGGAACGAGGCGCTGTTGAGGCCGACCGCGTTGGAGAGCTTGTCCTCCGGCACCATCTCGGCCACGAACGTCTGGCGCGCAGGCGCTTCCAGCGCGGCGGCCGCGCCGGACAGGAACGCGATGAGGTAGACGTGCCAGAGCTCCGCGACGTCGAGGACCACCATCAGACCCAGCAGCAGCGACAGCGACCCGGCGAGGGTCTGGGTCATCATCATCAGCCGCCGCTTGGGGAAGCGGTCGGCGATCAGGCCGCCCACCGGCGCCAGCAGGAGCATCGGCAGGAACTGCAGACCCGTGGTGATGCCGACCGCCACCGCCGAGTGGTCGGTGAGGACCGTGAGGACGAGCCAGTCCTGGGCGACGCGCTGCATCCAGGTGCCGGCGTTGGAGACGATGGCGCCGGTGGCGTAGACCCGGTAGTTGAAGACCTTCAGCGAGGCGAAGGTGGGGCTCACCTGTCGACCACCCGGCGCAGGATCTCGGCGGCCTGGGCGAGGGTGTCGCGCTCCTGCGGGGTCAGCTCGGCCAGTCGGCCGGCCAGCCAGGCGGTGCGCCGGCGCCGGGTCTCCTTGACCTCGGCGCGGCCGGCGTCGGTGATGGCCACCAGCACCTGGCGGCCGTCGTCCGGGTGGTCGGTGCGCGTGGCGAGGCCGGCCTCGACCAGGTGGTTGACCGTGCGCGTCATCGACGGCGGCTGCACGTGCTCCTGGTCGGCCAGCACCCGCGGCGTCTGCGGCCCGTCGCAGTCGAGCTTGGCCAGCACCGAGTACTGGCCGTCCGTGATCGCCTCGGACGACCGCTCCGCGCGGATCCGCCGGGTGCTGCGCATGAGCGACACCCGCAGGTCGGCAGCGAGGGAGGCAGAGGCGAGCGTGGGCATGTCGTTAGTCTAGGTCATTAGCCACGCTAATGAAAATCGAGCAGGACGTTGGAGAAGCCGTTGCTTCGCCGCGCGCCGAAGGAACGCCTTCTCAGACGCGTCGATCTCACCAGCGGAGGCCACGCTCGACCAGGGCGGTGGTGACGCGTCGGAGGAAGTCGCGTCGGTACGGCCCGAGGTCGTCAGCCGTCACGAAGAGCACCCTCCACCCGTCGTCCTCCAGCACCTCCCGCCGCCGCACGTCCTTGCGCCACCGGCCCTTCGCGGTGCGGTGCACGTCGCCGAGGTACTCCAGAGCCACCTTGACCGCGTGCCAGCCCAGGTCGATCTGGCCGAGCCAGCCGCCGTGGTCGTCGTAGGCGTCTCGGTTCGCCTCCGGCTCCGGGATCCCGGCGCGGACGACGAGCAGCCGGGTCCGCGTCTCCTGCGGCGAGTCGACCCGCTCGCGAACGAGCCCGAGCGCCGCGGACAGAGGTGCTCGGCCAGGCAGCCGGGGAACCGCGAGCCGCCGGCGCAGGTGGGCCAGGGTGCCGTCCAGACGCGCCACGGCGTCACCCAGGACGACGAGGTCGTCCAGCGGGAGCGCCGGGCCCGAGGTCGGCCCAGGCCGAGGACGGTTCGGCCAGCATCAGCCCGCGGCGCCGGACCGGTCGGTCGGGCACACCGGCGCGGACCCGGATGCCACCGGATCTGCGGTCGCGGGGCTCCGACGGGGATCCGCACGTCCAGCGCGGCGTCGGGCCGCAGCGCGGGATCGAGCCGGGTCGGCAGCGGGAGCCGCCACAGGCGACGCCGCGGTCGCACCGGAGAGCACGGACCCGCGAGGGCAGGAGCAGCCCGGCCGCGGCGCACCGGGTGGCGAGGTCGTCCGGCAGCCCGGTCGGTACCCGCACGCCGCGGAAGGGCGCGCGGAGGTCGGGGTGGCGCAGGGCCTGCTCGCTCAGCCCGTGCGCGACCGCCTCGGCCACCGTGAACGGGCGTGAGCGCAGCTCGGGCGGGAGCAGCTGTCGGCGGGCAGGCACGCGGGCAGGCTGCCGTCGCGGACGCCGGCGACCGACCGGAGAAACGGGGACCTGTGGACCGAGGCGCCTTCGAGCGAACCCTGTGGACGGCGGGCGGTTCCGCGCTGCGACGGAGAAGTCGTTGCTTCGCCGAGGCTGAAGCAACGACTACTCCCACCGAGCGACCGCGAGAGCGTCAGCTGACGCCGACGAGCTCCTTGAAGGGGTCGATGGCGAAGTAGAGGACGAACAGCGCGGCGGTGACCCACAGCAGCGGGTGCACCTCGCGGGCCTTGCCGCGCACCAGCTTGATCAGGGCGTAGGTGACCATGCCCGCGCCGATGCCGGCGGCGATCGAGTAGGTGAACGGCATCAGCACGATGGTGAGGAAGGCCGGGATGGCCAGCTCGAGGTCGTCCCAGTCGATGCCCTTGACCTGCTGCATCATCAGGAAGCCGACCACGACCAGCGCCGGGGCGGCCGCCTCGTACGGCACCACCGCGACGAGCGGCGCGAACAGGGTCGCGAGCAGGAACAGCACGCCGGTGACCACCGAGGCCAGGCCCGTCCGGGCGCCCTCGCCGACGCCGGACGCGGACTCGATGTACGACGTGTTCGACGAGATCGACGCCGCCCCACCGGCGATCGCGCCGACGGAGTCGACGACCAGGATGCGCGTGGTGTTCGGCGGGTTGCCCTCGTCGTCGAGCAGGTCGGCCTCGGCGCCGATGGCGACCATCGTCCCCATCGTGTCGAAGAAGTCGGCGAGCAGGAGCGTGAAGACCAGCAGGATCGCGGCGACGAAGCCGATCTTGCCGAACGAGCCGAGCAGGTTGAACTGGCCGAGCAGGCCGAAGTCGGGGACCTCGAGCACCGAGTCGGGCAGGGCGGGGACGCCGAGGCCCCACGCGTCGGGGTTGATCACCGCGCCGGTCTCGTCGAACTGGCGCGGCCCGATCTTCGCGACCGCCTCGATGACGATCGCCAGCACGGTGGCGCCGACGATGCCGATGAGGATCGCGCCACGCACCCGCAGCACGTAGAGCACGATGATCGTCAGCAGGCCGAGGACGAAGACCAGCGTGGGCCAGCCGGACAGGAAGCCGCCGATGCCGAGCTCGAGCGCGGGGCCGCCGCCGGCCTTGCGGACGAAGCCGGCGTCGACCAGGCCGATGATCGTGATGAACAGGCCGATGCCGACGGAGATGGCGACCTTCAGCTGCGCCGGGACGGCGTGGAACACCGCCTGCCGGAAGCCGGTGAGCACCAGCACCAGGATGATGATCCCCTCGAGGACGACCAGGCCCATCGCGTCGGCCCAGGTCATCTCGGGCAGCTTCGCCACGCCGAACGCGACGAAGGCGTTGAGCCCCAGGCCGGTCGCCAGCGCGAGCGGGTAGTTGGCCACGACGCCCATGAGGATCGTCAGCAGCCCGGCGACCAGCGCGGTGGCGGCGGCCACCATCGGCAGGTTCGGGGCGTCGCCGCCGCCGAGGAAGCCGCCGGTGGAGTCGGCCTGGGTGCCGATGATGAGCGGGTTGAGCACGACGATGTAGGCCATCGTGAAGAACGTGGCCAGGCCGCCGCGCACCTCGCGGCCCACGGTCGACCCGCGGGCCGAGATCTTGAACCAGCGCTCGAGCACCCCGCCGGAGGGTGCTGGCTCGACGGCGGACTGCTCGTCCTTCTGCAGTGACACGGGAGGGGCTCCTGGAGGCGGTGGGAGGGGACGCCCGGGCGGCGCGCGCGCATCCTGCCAGACCGGTGTCACGGCGTCGGTGAACGCGTTCACGGTGCGAGCGGACGCCGCCCCAGCACCTACCCTGGGGGCGTGGCGGAGCAGGGCGAGGACGAGGACCGCGCGGCGGTGGAACCGCTGCGCACGAACGACCGCGCGACGGTGCTGGTCGGGTGCGTGGTCTGGGCCGTCCTGCTGGTGCTGAGCCTGGTCAACCGCGACCGGCTGGACGCCGCAGGGCACGGCTGGTGGCTGTGGACGTGCGCGGCCGGCCTGGTGCTCGGCGTCCTCGGGCTGTGCTGGCTGCAGGTGCGGCACGGCCGGCTCGTGGCGCAGGGCCGCGCGCCCTCACGCCGTCCGACCGGCTAGGACCGCCGGCCCTCAGCCCAGGGCGTCGTCGACCAGCGCCTCGCGCGGGTCCTCGTCCTCGAGCAGCGCCGCCGCGAGGTGCCGGTCGGCCCAGCGTCCGGCCGCGTGCGCCACGGCCCGCGCCAGCCCGTCGGTGGTGCCGGCGTGCAGCACGGGCGCCCCGCCGTCCGACGGCGCGGGGTCGACCCACCAGCCGACCTCGACGTCGTCGACCCGCAGGTCGTCGTGCTCGGTCCAGGTGCTCGGCAGCGCGGGCCAGCGACGGCGCACCACCTCCGGCAGCGGTACCTGCTCCCCGCGCGAGGTCACCCGCCCGTCGGCGCGGTCGGACGCCAGGTCGAGGTCGAGGACGTCGGCGAGCGCGGCGGCCAGGCCCGCCGCCGGCACCACCCGCGCCCCGAGGTCGGTGCGCTGCCACCAGCGAGCGTCGTCGACCACCACCACCTGCTCGGACGGGTGCCGCCCCGCCTCGCCGTCCGGTCCGATCGCCCACTGCCGCGACGGGGGCTCGAGCCCGACGTCGCCGTCGAGCCGGCTCAGCGCGTCCCAGACCTGGAGCAGGAGGTCGGGCGCGGCCTCGCCGGCACCGGCGAGACGGTCGAGGACGCCCTGCCACGCGCGGCCGTCGAGGTCGGAGAGCGACCCCACGAGCCCGAGGGCGCGGGCGAGATCGGGCTGCAGGGCCGCGGTCCACGCGGGCGCCTGCGGCAGCAGCAGGTCGGCGGGCCCCGGCCCGGCGGGGCGGTGCCCGGCCAGCCCGAGGTGCCGGCGCAGCCACCAGGCGGTGTACGGGACGGCCCGGTGCGCGCCGTCGGGGGTGCGCACCGTGACGGGGGCGACCACGGCCTCGCGCAGGTCGCGGTCGGCGGCGAGCAGGTCGAGCAGCTCGGGCCAGCCGTCGTCGACCACGAGGTCGAGGTCGCGGACGGCCAGCACGCACCGTCGAGCACCGCGCCGGGCACGCGGTCGGTGATCTCGTCGGCCCAGTCCTGGGCGCCGTCGAGCTCGTCCAGCTCGGGCGGCAGGTCGTCGGGGTCGGCGTCCTCGACCCGCACCAGCACCGGCAGGCCGGCGACGCCCACGGCCTGCAGCACCTCCGCCGGCCAGCGGTCGGCGACGTCGGCGTCGAGCCGTCCGACGGCCTCGGGGTCGAGCAGCCGCGCCATCGGCGAGCCCGGGCGCACCAGCAGCCCGGCCGGGGCGGGCTCGCCCTCGTCGTCCGGGAGGGCCAGGTCGCCGAGGAACGCGTGCGCGCCCGGCTGCCACGGCGACGCCTCCACCGCCGACTGCACGAGGGCCAGCACGGCGTCGACGACCTCGTCCGGCTCCGGGTCGTCCGTCGTCCAGGCGACCGCGGCCCGCACCGCCGGGTGCGCGAGCACCGTTGCCGCAGAGGCGGTCTGGGCGCCGAGGCGTTCCAGCAGGTCGGCCGCCGCGGGGTCGTGCGCCACGTCGGGGTGCACGGCGCGCAGGCCGTGGTCGTGCAGCGCCGCGAGGGCGTCGACCCCCACCTCCGCGGACGGCAGCAGCAGGCCGCGCGCGCCCGCGCACGACCCGGCCGTCGGCGAGCGGGACGGGCAGGCCGGCCAGCGCCTCGCGCAGCGCGGGGTCGGAGGCGGACGGCAGCAGCGCCCGGTACGTGGCCGCCCACGCGGACGGGTCGCCGACCTCCGGCCACTGCTCGACCACGTCGGCCAGCGAGGTGCGCCGCACCTCGAGCAGCCGCAGCGCGGTCTCGTCCCCGGGCCGGACGGCGACCAGGCCGTCGACCATCGGCGCCAGCACCGCGAGCAGAGCGGGGTCGTGGACGCCGGCACCGGTGAGGGCCACGGCGTCGGCGGGTCGCAGCAGCCGCTCGGTCTCGGCGGCCGACGGCAGCAGCCGGACCCCCGGCAGCAGCGCCAGGACGCGGTCGCGCAGCGCAGCGGCCACCCACCCGCCCGGCAGGTCGGACGGCACCAGCGGCAGCACGTCGACGCCGTCGGACGCCAGCCGCCCGAGCAGCTCGCCGTACGCCTCGGCCGCCTGCGCCACGACCGCCTCGGCCGCCGCCCCGGGCACCACGTGGCGCCGGTCCGGGTCGAGCGGGAGGTCGGCCACCAGCAGCGCAGGCCAGCCCAGCGGCTCGTCGGTGGGCGTCGGCGCGTGCACCGTGCGCGGCACCACCGTGCCGGGCTCGCGCGGCACGGCCCAGGTCAGCGACCACGCCGGGCGCGCACGCTCCTCGGTGGGACGGTCGGCCAGCACGGACGGGTCGTGGACGCCGTTGCGCCGCAACGTCTCCCAGCGCTCCTCCGCGTCGGCGAGACGGCGCGGCTCCTCGTGCGGCAGCTCCACCACGACCTCGCGCAGCGCCGGCAGCGCCACGAGCAGCGAGTCGTCGAGCGCGAGCAGCAGCCGCCGGGCGAGGTCGACCGAGCCGCCGTCGCGCAGCGGCAGCAGCACCACCGTGTCGTAGCCCGGCGGGGCCGACCCCTCCGCGGGGAACGGCAGCCGCAGCGCCGGGACGTGGTCGTCACGACGCCGCAGCTCCTCCGCCAGGCCGGGGTGGGTGCGGGCGAGATCGCGCACCTCGGCGAGGGTCTGCGAGCGCGAGAACCGGACGCCGTCGCCGTGCGACAGGACGGCCGGGTGGTCGGTGAGGGCGAGCACCGCGCTGAACCCGACCCCGAAGCGGCCGGCGGTGCCGCCGTCGCGCTTCGCCGAGGCGCGCAGCGTCGACAGCGCCAGGACGCCCTCGGCGTCGAGGCGGGCGCCGGTGTTCGCCGCCACCAGCGCCGGCTCCTCGCCGTCGACCAGGCGCAGCAGCAGCCGGCCCGGGACGCCTGCCCGGACGGCGGCGTCAGCGGCGTTCTGCGCCAGCTCGACCAGGACGCGCTCGCGGTAGCCGCCGAGCGCGAGGTCCTCCTCGCTGTTCGCGTCCTCGCGCAGGCGTTCCGGGGCGGCACCCCAGGAGGAGAGCACCCGTTCCCGCACGGAGGCGGTACCGAACGGGTCTCCGCTCAATTGAGGTCGTCGGTGAGCTGGACCGTGTCGAGGAGCTGCTCGTCGAGGGCGGGGGCGGGGAGGGACTCGAGGGTGAGGTCGACGTCGGTCTCGGAGTGGGCGCCGCAGCCGAACTCCAGGCTGACGACGCGGCCGTCGGCAGGAGCCCACTCGTTGGTGCAGACGCCGAAGACCTGGCGCATCACGCCGGGCATCGGGAGCAGGAAGCCGCAGCTGCGGCACTGCTCCTCGGCGGCCTGGGCGGCGGGGGAGGTGGGGCCGAACTCGCCCTCGTCCCAACGGGTCCCGGCCTCCTCGCGGCCGATCCGCGAGAGCACCCGCGTGGCGGCCGAGGCCGAGCTCCCAGAGCGCGACCTGGTCGACGTCCTCCTCGCCGGTGGCCTCGAAGCCGGCCTCCAGGCGCTCGTCCTGCTCGACCTTCGGCAGGACGTCGCCGGGGCCGACGTCGCCGGGGCGCAGCCGGTCGGACCAGGGCAGCCACTGCGGCGGGAGCAGCGCCTCGGTGCCGGCGACGAGGTCGACCTCGCAGACCGTGGCGACCTTGGCGCGCGGCGCGCGGGCGACGACGACCGTCCACCGCCAGCCGCGGTAGCCCTTGGCGGTGCAGGCGAAGGCGTGCGCGACCAGCCGCTCGCCGAGCGGCTCGACCCCGAGGTGCTCGCCGACCGAACCGGGCGGGGCCACCTCGACGGCGGCGTCGCGGGCGGCGTCGACCGCCGCCACCCCGACGGCGTCGGGGCGGGTGCGGGCGGCGGTGGCAGCGGGCACGGGCTCAGGCCTCGAGGTCGTCGGCCACGGCGCGCAGCACGGTGGCGATCTGCCGCGCGGCGGACTTCTCGGGGTAGCGACCGCGGTGCAGCGAGTTGGAGAGGCCGTCGAGGAGCTTGATCAGGTCCTCGACGATCACGGACATGTCCTCGGGCTTCTTCCGGGTGCCGGCGACGACCGACGCCGGGGCGTCCAGGACGCGCACCGACAGCGCCTGCTTGCCCTTGCGGCCGTCGGCCACGCCGAACTCGACCTTGGCGCCGGGCTTGACCGTGGTGCCCTCCGGCAGCGCCGAGGCGTGCAGGAACACCTCTTCACCGTCGTCGGTCGCGAGGAAGCCGAAGCCGCGCTCGGCGTCGAACCACTTCACCTTGCCTGTGGGCACGTCGGGGAACCTTCTCGTCCGTCGGGTGCGTCGACCGCGGTCGCGGCGCGCCGGCCCAGGCTATCGGCCCACGCGCCCCGGCCACGACGCCGTTCGGGCGCGGCGGCTCAGCGGAAGCGGGCGGGGTCGGCCAGCAGCTCGTTCATCGCGCCGGAGCGGAACCCCTGCGGGTCCACCTCGCACGCCGCGAACCCCTCGCCCCGGACCGCCGCGGCCACCGCGTCCCGCACGCCGTCGTCCAGGGCCGCGAGCGCCGCGGCGTCGAGCTCGAGCCGGGCACCGCGCTCGCCGAGGTCGCGCACGCGCAGGTCGCGGACGGCCACGCCGTGCTCGGCCAGCACGCGCGCGGGCCGCGGCCTCGGCGCGGTCGACCCGCACCAGGCGGGCCGGGGTGATGGCCACGCCGTAGGCCACCCGGCTCGACAGGCAGGCGGCGGCCGGCTTGTCCCAGGTGGGCAGGTCCCACGCCCGTGACAGCGCGCGCACGTCGTCCTTGGTGAGGCCGGCGTCCAGCAGGGGGGTGACCGCACCGCGCTCGGCCGCCGCGCGGATGCCCGGGCGGAAGCCGGCCACGGCGTCGTCGGCGTTGGTGCCGGTGGCCACGTGCGCCAGGCCGTGCTCGGCGGCGAGCGGGCCGAGCACGTCGAGCAGCTCGGCCTTGCAGTGGAAGCAGCGGTCGCCGGCGTTCGCGCGGTACCCCTCCCGGTCCATCTCGCGGGTGCGCGGGGCGAGCCAGCGGACGCCGAGGCCGGTGGCGAAGGCGCGGGCCTCGTCGCGCTCGCCGCCGGCGAGCGAGGCGGAGACGGCGGTGGCGGCGGCCACGTGCTCGGGGCCCAGCACCCGCACCGCTGCGGCCAGCACCAACGCCGAGTCGGCCCCGCCGGAGAACGCCACGAGCACCGACCCCAGGTCACGCAGGCGGGCCTCGAGCGCGAGCACGCGCTCGGGCGGGCACGCGCCGTGGGTCCGCAGGACGCGGACGTCGGCGGCGGTCACCTCGGCGGAGCTCACCCCCCGAGGCTACGTCCGCGCGCCGCCACCCCGCGCGGCGCCGGTCCGGACCGCGCACCGCGGCGCCCCCGTGCACACCGTGACGAGCCGCCTGCTCGTTGGGCCAACCGGGCGAATCCGGACAATCGCTCGACAGGACGGCGATCCTCCTGCCGCACGGGGGGTCGGCACGAGCACGTCCGACGTTGATCGGCCGTTCAGGGCAAACCCTTGACCTGGGCCGTTCACACAGAGTGTGATCGACCCCGCCGTCGTGTGACCCGGGCCAGCCCGGGGTCCTCGCGCGTGCGGCGACCGGGACCAGGGGCTCTCCTCGGACACCCTCCCCGACCCGGCAGCCCGCTGCCGACCCCGCTGGATCAGCTCTGCACCACCAGACCAGGAGGCCGTACCCGTGTCATCCACCCTCACCAGCGGGAGGCGCCGCACCGGGCGCATCGCCTCGCTGGCCATCGGCGCCGCGGTGGCAACCACCGTCAGCCTGATGGCGCCCGCCGCCACCGCGGCCACCCCCGCCGACAGCGGCCTGACGGTCATCGGCGGCTCCTCGAAGCTGTCGAGCGACCCGGCCGACTACCAGGCGGGCACCTACATCGTCCGCTTCGTCGGCGAGCCCGCCGCCTCCTACCAGGGCGACGTCCAGGGCTACGCCGCGACCAAGCCGGCCAAGGGCGCCAAGCTCGACGGCGCCTCGGCCGCCGTGAAGCGGTACCAGGCCCACCTGGTCGACCAGCAGGAGAGCACGCTGGCGAAGGTCGGCGCCGAGTCGAAGACCAACCACTCGGTCGCCTTCAACGGCGTCTCCGCGTACCTGACGTCCACCCAGGCCGCGAAGCTGGCCTCGCAGAAGGGCGTCGTCTCCATCTCGCGCAGCGAGCTGATGAAGCCGCAGACCGACCAGTCGCCGCAGTTCCTGAAGATGCCGCAGCTGTGGAAGGACGCGGGTGGCCGCGCCGACGCGGGCCGCGGGGTCGTGGTCGGCGTCATCGACACCGGCATCTGGTACGAGAGCAAGTCGTTCCGCCCGTTCGCCTCGAAGAGCGACAACAAGGCGCCCAAGGGCTGGAAGGGCCGTTGCCTGCTCGGTGCGGACGGCACGGGCGAGTTCTGCAACGGCAAGGTCATCGGCGCCCGCTACTACGTCGACGGCTTCGGTCGCGACAACATCGCGGACGAGGAGTACCTCTCTCCGCGTGACGGCGACGGCCACGGCTCGCACACCGCGTCCACCGCGGCGGGCAACGTCGTGCGCAACGTCAACGTCGACGGCACCGACTTCGGCACCGTCTCCGGCATGGCCCCGGGCGCCCAGATCGCGGCCTACAAGGTCTGCTGGACCGGCAACGTGCCGGACACCACCACCGACGACGGCTGCGCCACCGAGGACATCCTCAACGCGATCGACGACGCCGTCCTCGACGGTGTCGACGTCATCAACTTCTCCATCGGCGGCAGCAGCGAGTCGCCGGTGGTCGACGACACCGAGATCGCGTTCCTCAACGCGGCCGCCGCGGGTGTCTTCGTCTCGGCCTCCGCCGGCAACAGCGGCCCGGGCGAGAGCACCCTGGACCACCCGAGCCCGTGGCTGACCACCGTCGCCGCGAGCACCCACAAGATCAACGAGAAGAAGCTCGTCCTCGGTGACGGCCAGGAGTTCATCGGTGCGTCCAGCACCAACGAGCTGCCGGCGCAGACCCCGATGATCCTGTCGACGGCAGCGGCCGGGTCCGGCGTGCCGGCGGCGGACGCGCGGCTGTGCCTCCTCGGTTCCCTCGACCCGGCCAAGGTCTCCGGCAAGCTCGTGGTCTGCGAGCGCGGGGTCAACGCCCGGGTGGAGAAGTCCCAGGAGGTCCGGGACGCGGGTGGCGCCGGGATGGTGCTGGTCAACCCGACGCCCAACTCGCTCAACGGCGACCTGCACTACGTGCCGTCGATCCACCTGAACAACGACGCCTACGCGCCGGTGACCGCCTACGCGGCCACCGCGGGCGCCACCGGCGCCATCGTGGCCCTGGACGCCGACGACGTGTCGACGACCGAGGTCCCGGCGGTCTCGGACTTCTCCTCGCGGGGGCCGTCGACCACCACCGGTGGCGACATCCTCAAGCCGGACATCGCCGCCCCGGGCGTCGACGTCCTGGCTGCGGTGGCCCCCGGCCACGCACGGTGGCCGCAACTACGACCTGCTGCTCGGGCACGTCGATGGCCGCTCCGCACATCGCGGGCATCGCCGCCGTGCTGAAGGCCGTGCACAAGAACTGGTCTCCCATGGAGATCAAGTCCGCGATGATGACGACCGCCGCGCGACACGATCGGCACCACCTCGCCGTTCGACCAGGGTGCGGGCAACGTGCAGCCGAACAAGGCGACCGCCCCGGGCGTCGTGTTCGACCACGGCGTCGAGGACTGGATCGGCTACCTGATCTCCGAGGGCACCATCGCGCAGGGTGACTTCCCCGACATCGAGCCGGTCACCGGCACCGACCTCAACCAGGCCTCCGTGGCCAACGGCTCGGTCCCCGGCACCATCACCACCACCCGGACGATGACGAGCACGGCCAAGAAGCAGACCCTGCGGTTCTCGGCCGACGTCCCGGGCTTCCGGGTCACCACCGACACCCCGCTGGTGACCTTCAAGAAGGCCGGTGAGACCAAGACCGTCTCGCTGACCTTCACCAAGCTCACCAGCACCGAAGCGGGCGAGTGGAAGACCGGCAGCATCACCTGGACCGGCGCCGACAAGACCACGGTGCGCATCCCGGTGGCGATGAAGGCGACCACCCTCGCCCTCAGCTCGTCGGACATCGACGGCACCGGCAAGCCCGCCGGTTCCACCACCGTCACGGCGCTCCCGGGCTTCAGCGGCACGCTGAGCACCCAGGTCGCCGGGATGGCCGGCACCGTGCCGGTCACCGACACGCTGGTCACCGACCCCAACGCGTTCGACCCGACCGCTCCCGCGGCGAACGCGGCGGTGGACAAGTACACGCTGACCACGAGCGACTCGTCGCTGCTGCGGTTCAGCGTCGACGCCACGACCGACACGTCGGACTTCGACCTGTGGGTCTACATCGCCGGCAGCTACGGCCAGCCGCTGGCGGTCTCGGCCACCGGGTCGGGTGACGAGGAGGTCACCATCGACGCCGCCGGGGCTCCGGACGGCATCGTGCTCGAGGCGTACGTCCACCACTGGGGTGGCACGAGCGGCGACGAGTACACCTACCGGGGCTACAACGTCGGCACCACCGCGGTCGGCAACCTCACGGTCGACCCGGCCTCGCGGCAGGTCGTCCAGGGCACCCCGGTCGACTTCACCCTCGGCTGGAACGGCCTCGCGGCCGACCAGAGCTACCTCGGCTGGGTGAACTTCACCGCGCCGAACGGCACCGGCGAGCTGGCGATCGTCGAGGTCCGCTGACCTCACCCCGGCGCTGAACCACGGCGCCACCAGCACGAGGAAGGGCCCCACCGGCACCAGCCGGTGGGGCCCTTCCGCTGTGCAGCAGCGGTTCTCGCGTCAGCTTGCACCCAGCAGGCGGACGGCCTCCTCGCGCATCTCGACCTTGCGCACCTTGCCCGGTCACCGTCATCGGGAAGCCGTCGACCACGTGCACGTACCGCGGCACCTTGTAGCGGGCGAGCCGGTCGGCGCAGAACTCCTGCACCGCCTCGGCGGTCAGCGGGTCGCGGCCCGGCTTCATCACCACCCAGGCCATCAGCTCCTCGCCGTACCGCTCGTCCGGGACGCCGATCACCTGCACGTCGGCGACGTCCGGGTGGGAGTAGAGGAACTCCTCGATCTCGCGCGGGTACACGTTCTCGCCGCCGCGGATGACCATGTCCTTGATCCGGCCCGAGATCGCCACGTAGCCGTCGTCGTCCATCACCGCGAGGTCGCCGGTGTGCATCCAGCGCGCGGCGTCGATCGCCTCGGCCGTCTTCTCCGGCTCCTCCCAGTAGCCCAGCATCACCGTGTGGCCCCGGGTGCAGAGCTCGCCGTGGACGCCGCGCGGGACGGTGAGACCCGTTGCGGGGTCGACGATCTTGGACTCCAGGTGCGGCATCGTGCGGCCGACCGTCTCGGTGCGGCGCACGAGGTCGTCGTCGGGCCGGGTCATCGTCGACACCGGCGAGGTCTCGGTCATGCCGTAGCAGATGGCGACCTCGGCCATGTTCATCTCGTCGATGACCCGCTTCATCACCTCGACCGGGCACGGCGAGCCGGCCATGATCCCGGTGCGCAGCGTGGACAGGTCGTGGTCGGCGAAGTCGTCCAGCCCGAGCTCGGCGATGAACATCGTCGGGACGCCGTACAGCGACGTGCAGCGTTCCTCCGCAACGGCTCTCAGCGTGGCTGCCGGGTCGAACGTCGGGCGCGGGGATCACCATCGTGGCGCCGTGGGAGGTGCACGCGAGGTTGCCCATCACCATCCCGAAGCAGTGGTAGAAGGGCACCGGGATCGCGACCCGGTCCTCCTCGGTGTACCCGACCAGCTCGCCCACGAAGAAGCCGTTGTTGAGGATGTTGTGGTGCGAGAGCGTCGCGCCCTTGGGGAAGCCCGTCGTCCCCGAGGTGTACTGGATGTTGATCGGGTCGTCGGGCGACAGCTCGGCCATCCGCGCCACCAGCTCGGCGTGGTCGGCCTGGCCGCCGATGTCGACCAGCCGCCGCCAGCTCTGCTCGCCGCCGTGCACCGACGGGTCGGCGTCGGGCTCGAACGGCTCGCTGACGATGACGACGTCGGTGAGACCCGGGGCACTCGCCGCGCACCTGCTCGATCATCGAGCGGTAGTCGCTGGTCCTGTAGCGGCTCGCGGCCACGAGCATCCGCATCCCCGACTGGTTGACCACGTAGGCGAGCTCGTGGGTGCGGTACGCCGGGTTGACGTTGACCAGGACGGCGCCGATCTTCGCCGTGGCGTACTGCAGCAGCACCCACTCCGCGCAGCTCGGCGCCCAGATGCCGACCCGGTCGCCCTTGGCGATCCCGCGGGCCAGCAGGCCGAGCGCCACCTCGTCGACCTCGACGTCGAGCTCGTTGTACGTCCAGCGCCGGTGGGTGGCGCAGTCGACCAGCGCCTCGCGGTCGCCCCACCGCGCCACCGTGCGCTCGAGGTCGTCCCCGATGGTGTCGCCGAGCAGCGGCGTGGTCGAGGTCGCCGAGGTGTACGAGTGGACGGGGCGGGTGAGCATCGGACGAGCTCCTTCGGTCGGGGCTGCGCTCCTGCACGGCGGCGGGACGACGACGGCCTGCTCGGCCATCCTGTCCCGGTGACCACCCCGCGGCAACGGCTCCGGCGCCGGGCACGTCCGCCCGCCGGTCCGCTCCGAAGCGCGGGCATGACCGGGACACCGGCCCTGGCCCTCGCCGCTCGCCCGCGGGCTCGTCACCGCCGCACCGGTGGTGTTCACGGCGGGCTGGCTGTGGTCGGGCCACCGCACCCCCGACGTGCCGCACGCCACGCGCAGCATCAGCGCGCTGTCGGCCGCCGGCCGCCCGTGCCGCAGCCCGGTGGTGGTCGGCCAGTCGGTGCAGGGAGTCGCCCAGCTCGTCAACGCCGACCTCGCGCGCCGTGCCGGGCTGCCGGTGCTCGCGGCGACGCTGGCGGCGTCCGGGCTCGGCACCCTGGTGACCACCGGCGCCCCGCTGCCCGCCGACGAGGCGGTGGGAGGCCCCTGGCACCGCGTGCACCTGTGGTCGGCGGGCGTCGGCATCGTCGCCTTCCACCTCGCGCCGCTGGCCGGCGCGCTCGACCACCGCCTGCCGGAGCGCACCCGTCGCGCCGCGGTGGTCTCGCTCGCCGTCGCGCTGCCGGCGACCTCGTACTTCGTCCACCGGCTGGCGACCCGGCACGGCGTCGGCTCGGTGTACGGCTGGGCCGAGCGGACCTTCCTCACCGCGCTGCTCGCGTGGACGTCGTCGCTGCCGGCGGCCTACCCCGCCGCCGCGGCTCGCGGTACCGCGGAGCACGCGTACCGTTGAGCGGATGACCACCGGACGGCGCGCGGCCCCGCGCAGCCTCGCCGACGACCTGCGCGGGCGCGACGACGCCTCGCTGGTCGCGCTGCTGCGCGCCCGTCCGGACCTGGTGCACCCCGCCCCGCCCGACGTGCTGCAGCTCGCGGTGCGGGCCTCGACCCGCGTGAGCGTCCACCGGGCCCTGTCCGGCTTCGACCGGCCGGCGCTGCAGGTGGCCCAGGCGGCGGCCGTGCTGCCGGAGCCGTTCACGCCGGCCGCGCTGGCGCGGGCGTGCGGGACGACCACCCGGCGGGCCGGGCCGCTGGTCGACCGGCTGCGCGAGCTGGCCCTGGTCTGGGGCACCGACCGCGCGCTGCACGCCGTGCGCGCCCTCGCCGAGGTGCTCGGCCCGCACCCCGCCGGGCTCGGACCGCGGCTCGCGGACCTCGGCCTGCTCCGCTCCCCCGCCCGGCTCGCCACGGTGCTCGCCGCCCACGGCGTCGCACCGACGGGTGACCCGGCCGCGGACCTCGACCTGCTCGTCGAGGCGCTGGGGTCGCCGGCGACGGTCGCCGCCCTGCTCGCGGACGGCCCGGCCGGGGCGCGCGACCTGCTGCACCGGCTGGACTCCGGCACGCCGGTGGGGTCGGTCGCCGACGCCTCCCGACCGCTCGACGACGCGGACCGCTCGCCGGTGGGCTGGGCGCTGCGGCACGGGCTGGTCGTGCCGGTCGACGACGACCGCGTGGTGCTGCCGCGCGAGGTCGCCACGGCGCTGCGCGGCGGCCGCGTGCACGAGAGCCTCGAGGAGCCGCCGGTGCCGGCGACCCGCCCGGTCGACCCCCGGCGGGCCGACCTGCTGGCCGCCGGCGCGGCGGCCGAGGCCGTCCGGCTGGTGGAGGAGGTGCTGCACGCCTGGGGCGACCGTCCGCCGTCGGCGCTGCGCTCGGGCGGCCTGCCCGTGCGCGACCTGCGCCGGCTGGCGCTCGACCTCGAGGTCGACGAGACCACCGCCGCCCGCGCGGTCGAGCTGGCGGGCGCGGCGGGCCTCGTGGGCGAGGACGCCGCCGTCGACGAGCCGCTGATCGCCCCCACCCGGGCCGCCGACGAGTGGCTCGAGCTCGGCACCGGCCACCGCTGGGTGCACCTCGTCCGCGGCTGGTGGGCCGGACCCGGGTCGGCCGCGACGGTCGGCTCGCGGGACGAGCGCGGCCAGGTGCGGGCGGCGCTGTCGCCGTCGGTCGTGCGGCCGGGCGAGACCGCGCTGCGCCGGCGCTCGCTCGCGGTGCTGGCCGGGCTGCCGGCCGACGAGGCCACCGACGAGGCCTCGGTGCTCGCGGTCCTGCGGTGGCAGGCGCCGCGCGGCTCGGCCGCGACGCACGGCGACAGCCTGCCCGACGTGCTCGCCGAGGCGGCCTGGCTCGGGCTCACCGGCTCCGGCGCGGTGTCGGCGGCGGCGCGGCTGCTGCTCGAGGACCGCGACGAGGACGCGGGCGACGCGCTCGACGGCGACCCTGCCGCCGCCCGTCGACCACGTGCTGCTGCAGGCCGACCTCACCGCCGTCGCCCCCGGCCCGCTCGCACCGGCCGCCGCGCACGAGCTGGCCCTGGTGGCCGACGTCGAGTCGCGCGGCGGGGCCACGGTCTACCGGTTCTCGGCCGGCTCGGTGCGGCGGGCCCTGGACGCGGGCCTCGACGCCGGCACCGTGCTCGACCGGTTGGCGGCGCTGTCGCGCACGCCCGTCCCCCAGCCGCTGGAGTACCTGGTGCGCGACACCGCCCGCCGGCACGGCCGGCTGCGGGTCGGCGCGGCCGGCGCCTACCTGCGCTCGGACGACGAGGCGGTGCTGGGCGAGCTGCTGGCCGACCCGTCGGCGCGGTCGCTGCGGCTGCGCCGGCTCGCGCCCACCGTGCTCGTCAGCCCGCTCGACCCCTCGACCGTGCTCGACGCCCTGCGCCGGATGGGCCTGGCACCCGCCGCCGAGGGCGACGACGGCGCGCTGGTCGTCCCCGGCCGCACCCCGCCGCGCCGCGCGACCCCCAAGGCGCAGCGCGCGCTCGTGAGCGTCCCGGACGTCGACGCCGCCCGGGCCGAGACCCTCGTGCGGGCGCTGCGTGCGGCCGAGCTGGCCGGACGCGTCGCTCCCGCACCGGCGGACGGGCGCCCGGCCGTCCCGGTGCTCGACCCGGCCGCGTCGCTGCACCTGCTGCGCGCGGCCGCGGCGGCCCGGCGGCAGGTCTGGGTGGCGACCAGCGACCCGGCCGGCGCGGTGACCCGGCGGCTGGTCGAGCCGCTGTCGGTCGACGCCGGCCGGATCACGGTGCTGGACGTGGGCAGCGGCGGGCTGCGCACGCTGTCGGTGCACCGGCTCACCGGCGTGCTCGACGGCGGCCCCGCCGCCGGGACGTCCTCGTGACGACGCCGTCGCAGCGCTCGCATAGCGTGGCCGCGTGACCGACGGCCCCCTCATCGTCCAGAGCGACAAGACGCTGCTGCTGGAGGTCGACCACACCCGCGCCTCCGAGTGCCGCCGCGCGATCGCGCCGTTCGCCGAGCTGGAGCGCGCGCCGGAGCACGTCCACACCTACCGGCTGACCCCGCTGGGGCTGTGGAACGCCCGGGCCGCGGGCCACGACGCCGAGCAGGTCGTCGACGTGCTGATGGAGTTCTCCCGCTACCCCGTGCCGCACGCGCTGCTGGTCGACGTCGCGGAGACGATGTCGCGGTACGGCCGGCTCGAGCTCGTCTCCCACCCCGTGCACGGCCTGGTGCTGCACGCCTTCGACGTGCCGGTGCTCGAGGAGGTGCTGCGCAGCAAGAAGGTCGCGCCGCTGGTGGGCACCCGGGTCGAGCAGGACACCGTGCTGGTGCACCCGAGCGAGCGCGGCCAGCTCAAGCAGGTGCTGCTCAAGCTGGGGTGGCCCGCCGAGGACCACGCCGGCTACGTCGACGGCGAGGCGCACCCGATCGAGCTGGCCGAGGTCGGCTGGACGATGCGCCCGTACCAGCGCGAGGCGGTGGAGAACTTCTGGCACGGCGGCTCCGGCGTGGTCGTGCTGCCGTGCGGCGCGGGCAAGACCATCGTCGGCGCCGCCGCGATGGCGCAGGCGGCGAGCACCACCCTGATCCTGGTGACGAACACCGTCGCGGCCCGGCAGTGGAAGGACGAGCTGCTGCGGCGCACGAGCCTCACCGAGGACGAGATCGGCGAGTACTCCGGCGCCCGCAAGGAGATCCGCCCGGTCACGATCGCGACCTACCAGGTGCTCACCACCCGCCGGAAGGGCGTGTACACGCACCTGGAGCTGCTCGACGCCCGCGACTGGGGCCTGGTCGTCTACGACGAGGTGCACCTGCTGCCGGCCCCGATCTTCCGGATGACCGCCGACCTGCAGGCCCGCCGCCGGCTCGGCCTCACCGCCACCCTGGTGCGCGAGGACGGCCGCGAGGGCGAGGTGTTCTCGCTGATCGGGCCCAAGCGCTACGACGCGCCCTGGAAGGACATCGAGAACCAGGGCTACATCGCGCCGGCGGACTGCGTCGAGGTGCGGGTCACGCTGCCCGAGCGCGAGCGGCTGCTGTACGCCACCGCCGAGCCGCAGGACCGGTACCGGCTGTGCGCCACCTCGCCGGAGAAGACCGCGGTGGTGCAGCGGCTGCTCGAGCGGCACCGCGGCGAGCAGACCCTCGTGATCGGTCAGTACATCGACCAGCTCGACGACCTCGCCGAGCGCCTCGACGCGCCGGTCATCAAGGGCGAGACGCCCGTCGCGCAGCGGCAGAAGCTCTTCGACGCCTTCCGCGCCGGCGAGGTGACCACGCTGGTGGTGAGCAAGGTCGCCAACTTCTCCATCGACCTGCCCGAGGCGTCGGTGGCCGTCCAGGTGTCCGGGTCGTTCGGTTCGCGGCAGGAGGAGGCCCAGCGGCTCGGACGGCTGCTGCGTCCGAAGCAGGACGGTCGGGGTGCACGTTTCTACACGGTGGTCGCCCGCGACACCCTCGATGCCGAGTTCGCAGCACATCGCCAGCGTTTCCTGGCGGAACAGGGCTACGCCTACCGGATCGTCGACGCGGAAGATCCCAAATTAGGTGATTAGTACGTTTTGGGTCGCCCGTCCGCGCGCAGGTTTGATGCATCGGTAGGAGTGCGCAGGGGCAAAACGCTGCCACACTGTGACGACCCAACTGGGCCCCTCACCCCCTCGGAGGAACCCCGATGTCACTCTTCCACGCGCGCGTCCGTACCCTCGCGGTCGCCACCTCTGCCCTCGCCCTCGCCACCGGTGCCGTGCTCGCCGGCGCTTCCCTGTCGGGAGCCTCCCTGTCCGGGGCGTCCCTCTCGGGCGCCGACCTGGCCGGCGCCTCCTTGTCGAAGAAGGGCGGCGCGTCCCTGTCCGGCGCGTCCCTGTCCGGCGCCTCGCTCTCCGGCGCCTCGCTCTCCGGCGCCTCGCTGTCCGGCGCGTCCCTGTCCGGCGCGTCCCTGTCCGGCGCCTCGCTGTCCGGCGCCTCGCTCTCCGGCGCCTCGCTGTCCGGCGCCTCGCTGTCCGGCGCCTCGCTGTCCGGCGCCTCGCTGTCCGGCGCGTCCCTGTCCGGCGCCTCGCTGTCCGGTGCCTCGCTGTCCGGCGCCTCGCTGTCCGGCGCCTCGCTGTCCGGCGCGTCCCTCTCGGGCGCGTCCCTCTCGGGCGCCTCGCTCTCCGGCGCGTCCCTCTCGGGCGCCTCGCTGTCCGGCGCCTCGCTGTCCGGCGCGTCCCTGTCCGGCGCCTCGCTGTCCGGCGCCTCGCTGTCCGGCGCGTCCCTGTCCGGCGCGTCCCTGTCCGGCGCGTCCCTGTCCGGCGCGTCGCTCTCCGGCGCGTCGCTCTCCGGCGCGTCGCTGTCCGGCGCGTCGCTCTCCGGCGCGTCGCTCTCGGGCGCCTCGCTCTCGGGCGCGTCCCTCTCCGGCGCTTCGCTCAGCTGAACCGCCATCTGGGGCCCGTGGGGCTCCTGAGACACCTGCAACTGCTGTGACACTTGGGCCGAACGGTGGGAGTTCCCTGCACAAGGCCCCGGTGAGCACGGCCATGCCCCACACTGGACAAGTGCCCAGCACAGCGGCTACGGCCCTGTCGCGCGGACAGTGGCACCTGATCGCCCTGTCCGCGCTGCTTGCTGCCGTGGGGGCGCTGGCCGCGATCGGCGCTCCGGACGAGATCCGGCACCTCGTCGAGATGCCGCCGGCCCTGATGTTCGTGGTCCTGGCGGTGCTGTTCGCGGTCACCGAGTCGGCGAAGTTCCACGTCGAGGTGCGCCAGCAGGCCCTGTCGGTGTCGCTCAGCGACCTGCCGCTGGTCATCGGCCTGTTCACCATGGACCTCGAGTGGCTGCTGGTCGCCCGGCTCATGAGCGCCGCCGTCGTGCTCTACGTGCGGCAGCAGCCGGTCGACAAGACCTTCTTCAACCTGTCGCTGTACACGCTGGAGATCGGTGTCGCCTACTTCCTGTACGGCGTCGTCACCGACCTGTGGAGCGTGCTCTCGACCTGGGTGACGGCCGTCGCCATCGTCCTGGCCGTCGACGTCGCAGGCGTCTCCGCCGTCATCGCCGCGATCACCGTGCTGCAGCGGCGTCCGCCGCTCGCCGACGCGGCCGTGATGGCAGCCTCGGTGCTGATGTCCGGCCTGCTGAGCGCCACCATCGGCGCGCTGGCGCTCCAGGCGCTCGAGGACCAGTTCGAGGGTCTGCTGCTGCTGGGCATCGTCTCGACCGCGGTCGTGCTGAGCTTCCGGGCGTACGCCAAGCTGATGCGCCAGCACGCCGACCTCGGCGAGGTGCTGCGCGCGGCGCGCACGATGGGCCAGGCGCAGAGCCAGGACCTGCTGGTCACCACCCTGACCACCGAGGCGGCCACCATCGTCAACGCCGCCGGTGCGGAGCTGTGGCCCATCGACGACCCCACGACGATCGACCGGCTGCCGCCGGCGGGCGTGCGGCCGTGCGTCGTGCGCACGAGCACGCGCGACCTCGAGGAGCGGGCCTGGCTGGCGGCCAACGGCTGGCGCGACGCCGTGGTGCTCCCGGTCGAGGTCGACGACCGCAAGACGGCCCTGCTCGTGGCGCACGACCGGCAGGGCTCGTCGCTGTCCACCTTCTCGGTCGACGACCTCGACCTGCTGCAGACCCTGGTCACGCACGCGGCCGTGGTCTGGCAGAACAACGACCTGGTCGATCGGCTACGGCACGACTCGCACCACGACGACCTGACCCAGCTGCCGAACCGGCTCGCGTTCAGCGTCGCGCTCACCCGGGTGCTCAACGGCCTGAAGGCCACCGACGACGACTGCGTGGCCGCCGTCATGCTGCTCGACCTGGACCGGTTCAAGGAGATCAACGACACCCTCGGGCACCCGGTCGGCGACATCCTGCTGGTGCAGGTCGCGCGTCGGCTCACCGAGATCACGCCGGAGGACAGCCTCGTGGCCCGGCTCGGCGGCGACGAGTTCGCCGTCCTGCTGCCGTCGGTGCGAGGGCGCGAGGACGTCGAGCGGGTGGCCACCTCGATCTCGTCCTCGCTGGTGGTGCCGTTCGACCTCAACGGCACCTTCGTCGACGTCTCCGCCTCGATCGGGCTCGCCGGCGTGTTCTCGGCGGGCAACGACGCCGCCACGGTGCTGCGGCACGCCGACGTCGCCATGTACGAGGCGAAGCGCTCGATGTCCGGGCACTCCTGGTACGAGCCGCAGCGCGACCGCACCAGCCTCGACCGCCTGACCCTCGTCGGCGACCTGCGGCGCGCGATCGACGACGAGCAGATCAGCGTCGACTTCCAGCCCCAGCTGCGGCTGCGCGACGGGAAGATCACCGGCTTCGAGGCGCTCGCCCGCTGGACCCACCCCGAGCGCGGCCCGATCTCGCCCGCGGAGTTCGTCCCGCTCGCCGACCACACCGGTCAGGTCGGCGAGCTGACCGTCCTGGCGCTGCGCAAGGCCCTCGAGCAGTGCGCGCGCTGGTCCGGCGCCGACGCGTTCGCGGTGTCGGTGAACCTCCCCACCCGGCTGCTGCTCGAGCCCGGCCTGCCCGACCAGGTCGGCCGGCTGCTCCAGGAGGTCGGCATCGCGCCCGAGCGGCTCACGCTCGAGCTCACCGAGGACTCGGTGATGAACTACCAGGGCGAGTCGCTGCGACCGATGTACGCGCTGCGCGACAAGGGCGTCCGGCTGTCGGTCGACGACTTCGGCACCGGGTACTCCTCGCTGGCCTACCTGCGGCACCTGCCCATCCACGAGGTGAAGATCGACAAGTCGTTCATCATCGGGATGGGCGCCGACGCCGGCGCCGGCAAGATCGTGAAGTCGATCATCGAGCTGTCCCACGACCTCGGCCTCGAGGTCGTCGCGGAGGGCGTCGAGGACCACGCCACGCTGCGCTCGCTCACCGACGCGGGCTGCGACATCGTCCAGGGCTACCTGCTCGGACGCCCCATGCCGGCCGCCCAGGTGGCCACCTGGCTGGCCTCGCGCCCGCGCTCCTGACCGGCGGTCCTCCAGCCGGCGTCCAGCGAACTCCCAGGTTCGGGGTCGATGATGGCGCCATGAAGCGGTCCACCCCCGAGGCGCGCCTGCTCGTCGTCGACGACGAGCCCAACATCCGCGAGCTGCTGTCCACCTCGCTCCGGTTCGCCGGCTTCGAGGTGCACACCGCACCGGACGGCCAGCAGGCCCTCGCCGTCGCCGAGAAGGTCCGGCCCGACCTGCTCGTGCTCGACGTGATGATGCCCGGCCTCGACGGCTTCGCCGTCACCCGCAAGCTGCGCGAGCGCGGCCGCGACACCCCGGTGCTGTTCCTCACCGCCAAGGACGACGTCGCCGACCGCGTGACCGGCCTGACCGTCGGCGGGGACGACTACGTCACCAAGCCGTTCAGCCTGGAGGAGGTCGTGGCCCGGATCCGGGCCGATCCTGCGGCGCACCGGCGCGGGCGCCGAGGCCGCCGAGGGCCGGCTGGTCTTCCACGACCTCGAGCTCGACGAGGACTCGCGCGAGGTGCGTCGCGGCGGCCGCGACATCGACCTGTCCCCCACCGAGTTCAAGCTGCTGCGCTACCTGATGCTGAACCCGAACCGGGTGCTGTCCAAGCCGCAGATCCTCGACCACGTGTGGAACTACGACTTCAACGGCGAGGCCGGCATCGTCGAGTCCTACATCTCCTACCTGCGGCGCAAGGTCGACAGCACGCCGGAGGGCGCCGGCGACCGACGACTGGCCGCCGCTGATCCACACCCGGCGCGGCGTCGGCTACGTCCTCAAGCTGCCGCGCGAGAGCGCGTGACCACCCGCGCCACCCCTGCGTCCCCGTCAGCCGTCCCCGGCGGATCCGACGACACCGTCTCTGGCGCAGGGACTCTCGCTGCGAGCCCGGCTGCTCGCCGTCGTGGCCGCGCTGCTGACGGTCGCCCTGGTGGCGGTCGGCGTCCTCACGGTGACGAACCTGCGCGGCCAGCTGATCAAGCAGGTCGACGCCCAGCTCCGGGCCGTGGTGCAGGAGCCCCGGTCGCTGGAGCAGCTCGTCGCCCAGCTGCAGTCCGGCGGGCGCGGACCGATCGGGGACGACCCGCTGCCCAGCCGGTTCGTGGTCCAGGTCTTCTTCGACGAGCCCGCGATGGCCGACAGCGACCCGCTCTACGACGGCCGGGCCGGAGCCCTGCCCGGACCTGCCCGACCTCAGCTACGAGCAGGCCAAGGCGGCCCGACGACGAGTACTCGACGGTGGCCGGCAGCGACGGGACCTCGTGGCGGATGGTCGCGGTGCCGGTGGTCGACTCGGCGAGGCAGCCGGCGGGGGCCGCCGTGGTGGCGCTGCCGCTGGACGACGTGCAGGACACCCTGCGAGGGCGTGGCGCTGCGGTTCGTCGTGCTCGGCGCCGGGCTGATCGCCGCTGCTCGTCCTCACCGGCTGGTTCCTCGTCGGCCGGGCGTTCCGCCCGCTGCGCGAGGTGGAGTCGGTGGCCACCGCGTTCGGCGGCGGCGACACCTCGCGCCGGGTCGACGTCCGCGCGCCGGGCACCGAGGTCGGACGGCTCGGGGGCGCCGTCAACGCGATGCTGGACCGGATCGAGACCACGCTGGCCGCGCGCGAGGCGTCCGAGCAGCGGATGCGCCGGTTCATCGGCGACGCCAGCCACGAGCTGCGCACCCCGCTGGCGACCCTGCGCGGCTTCGCCGAGCTGTACCGGATGGGCGCCGTCCGCGAGCCCGAGGAGGTCACCAGCACCTTCCGCCGGATCGAGGACGAGTCGACCCGGATGGGCGGGCTGGTCGAGGACCTGCTCGTGCTGGCCCGCCTCGACGAGCAGCGGCCGCTGCGGCTGCAGCCGGTCGACCTGCTCGTCCTCGCGGGAGACGCCGTGCACGACAGCTCCGCGCTCGCGCCCGACCGCGCGGTCCGGCTGACCGGCCTCGACGGCGCCGAGCGGCCCTCGCCGGCCCCGGTGACGGGCGACGAGGCGCGGCTGCGCCAGGTGGTGACCAACCTGCTCGGCAACGCCCTGCGCCACACCCCCGCCGGGAGCCCGGTCGAGCTCGGCGTGGGCCGGCGCGACGGCCGCGCCGTGCTGCAGGTGGTGGACCACGGGGCCGGCGTCCCGCCGGAGCTGGCGGAGAAGATCTTCGAGCGGTTCTACCGCGCGGACGCCTCCCGCACCCGCTCCAGCGGCGGGTCCGGCCTCGGCCTGGCGATCGTCGCCGCCATCGTGCAGGCCCACGGCGGCACCGCCGCGGTGCGCCCCACGCCCGGCGGCGGCGCGACCTTCGAGGTCGTCCTGCCCTCCTCCTGAGGACGGCCGCAGGCTCCCAGGGACCTCCCAGGCCGGCTCCAGGACCGTCGCAGGTGGCTGACCTTGACTGGGATCTGTCGCCGGCCCCACCGGTCGGCCGCTCAGCGGAGCGCAGCACAGCGAAGGCGATGATCGCGATGACCCAGACCCTCCCCCCGTCCAGCCCGTCCGGCTGGCCCGCGCCCACGACGCAGCCCGTCCCGTCGTGGGGCGCGCCGGCCGACCAGCAGGCCGCCACCACCGGCGCGCACGGCACCACCCAGGACGTCTGGGGCGCCCCGCCGGTGCCGCCCGGCCAGGAGGGCCCGCCGCAGCAGGCGCCGCGCCCGCGTCGCCGTCCCGGCTGGGGCGCGATGACGATCGCGATGCTCGGCGCCGCCGTGCTGGCGAGCGGGGCCACCGCCACCGCCGTCTCGGTCATCGACCGCGACCAGGCGCCCGCTGCCTCGTCCACGGCCCCGTCGTCGTCCTCGGACCGCGACCCGCTGGCCGTCAGCAGCACCGACGGCGTCGACTGGGCGGCAGTCGCCGACACCGTCTCGCCGAGCGTGGTGAGCATCAAGGTCGCCGGCCAGACCGGCGAGGGCCAGGGCTCCGGCGTCGTGCTCGACACCGAGGGCCACGTCCTGACCAACAACCACGTCGCCACCGGCGCCGGGAACGGCGCGCAGATCCAGATCGTGCTGTCCGACGGCCGGGTGTTCACCGACATCGAGGTCGTGGGCCTGGACCCGGCCACCGACCTGGCCGTGCTGAAGATCGTCGACCCGCCGGCGGACCTCGTGCCCGGCGACCCTCGGCGACTCCGACGACGTCACGGCCGGGCAGCCGGTGATGGCGGTCGGCAACCCGCTGGGGCTGAGCGACTCGGTCACCACCGGCATCGTCTCGGCGACCGACCGCCCGGTCACCACCTCCGGTGCACGAGTCGACCGACCCGTTCTCGGGCGGGCAGTCCGCGGTCGAGCCGGTGGTCACCAACGCGATCCAGACCGACGCGGCGGTCAACCCCGGCAACTCCGGCGGCGCCCTCGTCGACGCCTCCGGCGCGCTCATCGGCATCCCGTCGTCGATCGCCAGCACCTCCACCGGCAGCGGCCAGTCCGGCAGCATCGGCCTCGGCTTCGCGATCCCGGTGAACGAGGCCAAGCGGATCGCGGACGAGCTGATCGCCGACGGCACCGCCGACCACGCCTGGCTGGGCGTCTCGCTCTCCGACGGCAGCGGCGACGGCCGACGGCGCCACCCGCCAGGGCGCCGAGGTCCGGCAGGTCACCCCCGGCACGCCGGCCGAGCAGGCCGGCCTGCAGCAGGGCGACGTGATCACCACCGTCGACGACGAGCCGGTGCAGGGCTCGGAGTCGCTCACCGCGCAGGTCCGCGAGCGGGCCCCCGGCGACGAGGTCACCCTCGGCGTGGTGCGCGGTGGCCAGCTGCTCGACGTGCAGGTCGTCCTGGGCACCCGCTCGCAGGACTGACGCAGGGCAGCTGGACCGGGGCCGGATCCGAGGCCGGCCCCGGGACGGCGCGAGGGGGCGGCCGGTGCGCCGCCCCCTCGTCGTCGTCGTGCGGCACGGCGTCGACAAGTGGCACAGTGCACCCCGTGGCGACGAGCGAGGACCGGCGCGACGACGAGGCGCTGGCGGCGGTGCGGTCGCTCGGCGGCACGGCTCCGGACGCGGTGGTGCGCGAGCAGGTGGTCGCCCTGCGCGCGCGGTGGTCGGCGCCGGACCGCGGCTACCACGACGCCGAGCACCTCGCCGAGGTGCTCGACCGGCTCGACGAGCTGGCCGGCCGCCGCCCCGGCGCCCGCCGACCTGGTGCTGGCGGCCTGGTTCCACGACGCCGTCTACGCCGGACGGCCCGGCCGCGACGAGAGCGACAGCGCCGAGCTGGCGCGGTCGGTGCTGACGTCGCTGGGCGTCCCCGCCGCGGCGGCGGACCGGGTCGCGGAGCTGGTGCTGGTGACCGCCGACCACGTGCCCGCCGACGGCGATGGGGACGCCGCGACTCTCTGCGACGCCGACCTCGCGGTGCTGGCGAGCGCTGCGGGGCGCTACGACCGCTACGTCGCCGGTGTCGCGCTCGAGTACCGGCACCTGCCCGGGCCGCTGTTCCGGCGGGGCCGGCGGACGGTGCTGCGGCGGCTGCTGGCGCGGGCCACCGACCCCTCGCACGCCGACGGACCGCTCTACCGGACGGCGGCGGCGCGCCAGCGCTGGACGGCCGCCGCGGTGGCCAACCTCGAGCGGGAGCTCGCCAGGCGGCGTACCCGCTCGCCCACAGCCCGAGCGCTCGCTGTGATGCCCAGGCACGTTGGTCGAGGTTGTGTGACGACACGGCGTGAGCCTGGTGATGGGTGAAGACCTCCCGTAGTGAAGTGGAGCTGTCTGACGGTTCCGCTTCACCCAGGAGGTCTTCATGGCTCACGCTACCCACTCCAACGCCGCCTCGACCCCGCGCGCCCGGTTGCGCCTGGCGCAGCTGGTTGGCGATCACGGCTGGCCACCGGCGCGAGCAGCCGAACGGTACGACGTGTCCTGGCGGACCGCGGCCGAGTGGGCGGCCCGCTACCGCGAGGAGGGCTTACCCGGGATGGCGGACCGTTCCAGCGCCCGGCACCACCAGCCGCGCCGGACCCGCCGCGACGAGCACCCCCGCCCCGCCGGCACCAGCGGACCGCCTCCTCGACCGCGTCGTCGGCGACCCGGCAGGCCAGCACCGCCCGATCCGGTGGGAGGTGCTGGCCGACCACCACCAGACCCAGCTCGTCGAGGCGGCAGAACGTCGTCACATCAGGGGTCGCGAAGGTAGCGTCAGGCACGTCGAGGTCTTCCTAGCTAGCCTTGAGCCTCTCAGGGATCTGTCATACGAACCCCCTCAAGCCATCGACCGCGGGCGGCTCGGGAGGAGAACGAAACATGACCGCAGCCGGTAACAAGGTCCAAGACCACTACGCCAGCGAGGGCATCGCAGCCCGCATCCTCGCTGCGCTCAGGGCGGCAGGAGGCAGCGAGGCGGGCCCGATCACGCCGGACGCCCTCGCCCCACTCGACCACTTCCACGGCCGGGGGCTGAAGGCGACACAGGAGATGGTAGCGCTCCTCGAACCCCTCTCCGGCGAGCGCATCCTCGACATCGGCGGCGGGATCGGCGGACCGGCGCGGTGGACCGCGACGCACTTCGGTTGCCACGTGACCTCGCTCGACCTGACGCCGGAGTTCTGCCGCGCGGCGGAGGAGCTGAATGCCGCGACCGGCCTCTCGGATCGCGTGCGCGTGGTGGAGGGCAGCGCGACCGATCTGCCCTTCGAGGACGATGGGTTCGACCGAGCCTATTCCGAGAACGTGGCGATGAACATCGACGACAAGCGGCGCTTCTATGCCGAGACGCTTCGTGTGCTTCGCCCTGGCGCGGTGTTCGCATTCTCCCACTACGGGGCCGGGCCGAAAGGCGAGCCCGACTACCCGCTGCCCTGGGCGGCAGGGCCGGGCACGAGCTTTTTGTGTTCGCCCGGGGAGACACGGGAGCAAGTTCTCACCGCGGGGTTCGAGATCGTGATCTTCCGGGACAAGACGGAGGAGGTCCTGCCGGACTTGCGGGAGAACCGCCGGCGGTTGGAGGAACACGGGCTGCCGCCGCTGGGGCTGCAGACGCTCATGGGCGAGCGGATTGGGGAATCTCAGATCAACGCGGCCCGGAGTACGGACGAGGGCCGTTTGAGCGTACTTGAGGCCCTCGTCCGCAAGCCGGCCTAGCTTGATAGGCCATGGGCCTGGCCTTTCCTCGATCGGTGCCCAGTTGGCCGGCGCGTGGAGCGGGTCAACGTGGAGCACGCGCAGCGCAGCGAGCATGAACGACGTTGACGCCGACGAGCGCAGGCTGATGCTGGGCCGTCGAGGGATGGCCTGACTCGACCGGTGGCGGCCGGGTCCGGTTCTTCGGTCTGGCGAGGTGGTCGTCGTGTCGTTCCTGAATGTGGCTCTGCAACCGTCGGCGTTGGTGGTCGCTGTCGATCCGGGCAAGGTGACGAATCGGGTCTGGCTCAGCGACGGGTCGGGGCTGGTGGTCGACCCGGTGTCGATGCCTGTGTCGCGGGACGGGATCGCCGGGTTGGAGCGCCTGGTCGGTGAGCACGGCCCGGCGCGCACGGGGCTGGTGATCGCGATCGAGGCGACCGGCAGCCTGCATCGCCCGTGGGCTGGCGGGCTCGAGCGGCGCCACCCCGGCGCGGTGCGGCTGTTCGCACCCTCGGAGACCAAGGCGGCCCGGGTCCAGGCCTGTCGGCCCCGGCCGGACACGGCCGCAGCCTGGCCGTGGAGCAACCCTCCGGGCAGGCGGTGCTCGCGTGCGCGGCGGCGTTCGATGGTCGTGCCCCACGGCCCGGTCGCTGCAGTCCAGGGCGCCGGGTCGGTTCGTCACCGCCGACGCCCGGTACTGGGCCGAGCGGTGGCGAGGCTGCCTGCCGCCACCGCACGACGCCCGCTCCTACCCTGCTCGTAGTAGCACTGCCCACCTCGCCGTCCACGTCGGATCGAGCACAGGCGGGAGCAGCACATGAAGCAGGTGGAGCAGCACGTCGAGCACGTGGTCATCGGAGTCGACCCTCACAAGCTGTCCGCGACGATCGAGGTCGTCGACGACCGTGAGCGCAAGCTCGGCAGGGGCCGGTTCCCCACCGACCGGGCCGGGTACGCCGCCATGGTCAAGTACGCCAAAGTGTGGGCGGACCGGGTCTGGGCGGTCGAGGGTGCCAACGGCGCCGGCAGGCCGCTGACGCAGCGGCTGCTCGCGGACGGAGAGCACGTGGTCGACGTGCCGGCCAAGCTCGCGGCACGGGTGCGGCGGAGTGTGGCAGGTAGATCGGTCGAGGGTTGATCGGACGGTATACCGAAAGTAGACTGGTTGCATGTCGACAACCACGGTCAAGGTTCAGGCCAGTACCCGCGACCAGCTGCTCGCGATTGGTGCATCGCGACACCTCAGCGCCGACCAGGTCATCATCACCGCCCTGGCCGCCTTACAGCGCGACGAGCGACGACAGCTCGCCGCCGCAGAGGCCCGAGCCATCGCCGCCGATCCCGTCGACCTCGCCGAGATCAGGGCGATCCAGGACGACATCGCCGCCCTGCATGAGGGGTGAGGTCTACCGCCTTCCCGCCCGCGGCAAGGGCCACGAACAGCGGGGCAGGCGGTACGCGGTTGTCATCCAACCCGACTGGCTCGCACTGAGCACCTGGGTCGTGGCGTTCACCAGCACCAGCGCTCGACCGACGAGTTTCCGCCCGGACGTAGAGATCGCGGGCCAGTCGACACTCGTTCTGTGCGACCAAATCGCCACGGTCGACCTCAGCCGGCTCGCAGAGCAAGCCGGCTACTTGACCCTCGACGAGATGCAACGCGTCGATGCCGCGCTTGCTCTGGTACTCGACCTCTGACGCCCGGCTGGCGGCGCTGTGACGCTCTGTGCCCATCGCCTACTTCGTCCGCCCGAGCGGGCGATGGCGAATCTAGGGTGCGGGTATGCGGAGTATGAGTTGAGCGACCTCTTGCGACGCAGCCTGCTCGGGTATCGCAGCGCTAGGAGGTGGGCGCTGACGGCCAAGGTTGCGATCGCGGACACCTACATTCCGCCCGGTCCCGTGCCGCCGGATATCCCTGGTCTAGTCGTCATGGGGCGGCACAAGGACCGTCAGTGGTCCGGGTATGGGACGCCTGCGGTGGTACCTCAGATCATCGTCGATGGCGACGAGCATTTCGTCCGCGACAGCATGGCCATCTACGCCTTCGATCCGCCCCCAACTCTTGGTCGACTTGATCGAGTTGTCGGTACGAGCTGGGTTCGTACCACTAGGGCACCGGCCCGCGCTCATGGGTGGATCTCGCCGGAGGTCGAGCTCGACAACTGGATGGAACGTGTCAGCGACACGGCGATTGAGGACGCGCCTGGTCGACCAGGGCGGCGATGAGGTCCGCGTGGTGGTTGTCTGTGCCGGACAGCGGTGGCATGTCGACACCGCCACGCTCTCGTGGAGCACCACTGCGCTGTCCGAGCTGCGCGACGTGTCGATGACGTACGGAGAAGGGGGCCAGATCCCGCCGCTACCGGGTCCTAGCGAGATACTCGATGCTCAAGCCGTCGCTGGTCCTCTCGGCCTGCATCGGATTCCGCGAACGGCGTCCCCACACTCGGCTGACATCAGCCCACCGGAGGACGGCGAGAGTCAGTGGAGCGTTACTCACGCCGGCCTCGCGGATCTGCTCCACGCGGAGGACTGCCTGGTGGTTGAGCGCCTGGTGACGACAGCCGTCGAGCGCGCTCGCCCGGACCTCGCTGAGCGTCTCTCCTACGACAGCGAGGCCTCGATGTTTGCGGCGTACTGCCGCAGCCGGAGCGACGCGGTTGCCCTGACGAAGGTGATCGACAGCATGGTCGGTACGTCGAGAGGCTCCGACCTGTAGGCGCTGACAGCAGATTGCCCGGCTCGCGGCGGAATGGGGGCAGGTCTCCGCCGATACCGTCGGCCGCGGTCGACGTCGCGCCCACGTCGGCGATGCGCCTATGGCAACCTCGGGGTGAGGCTCATCGAGGCCACGGGAGGGGCGCATGCTCACATTCAACGACCTGCTGGCGTTGGAGGATGTGGACCCATCACACGTCCGCCTTGTGCGTCATCAAGACGGTCGCCTTGGACGAGGGCGGATGTACGAAGCGTGGCGTAGCAACCGTGCCGCCTTCGAGAGCTACCAGAGCGTCCAGAGCAGAACCGGTTCCCTGTCGGCGACCTACTGGCCGGGTTCGTCGTCACCGAGGCGCGCAAGACAGTCTTCATCGGCATCTACAGCGTGGACGCCGTCGGTGTCTGCCCGCCGGGCAGCAAGGACGACCTGCTGAAGCACGACACTGCGGGCGACTTCAAGTACGACCTGACGCTACTCAGCAAGCTGGAGAGTTATCGGGGTCGCGCAGTCATCGAGTGGGGACCAGGAGCGCGGAGCTGGGTTCAGCGCGCCGCCAAGCAGGACAAGCGGGTGACGGAGATCGCCGATCAGTACGAGCCACGCTTCCCGGGCTTCCGAGAGTTCGTCGAGTGACGTTGACGACCTGGCGACGCTCCCCAATGGCTGGCAACAGGTGCTGCGCAGCGTGAAGGGTGTCTACCTCCTCGTCGACGTCGAATCCGGGAAGCAGTACGTCGGTTCTGCCAAGGGTGTCGACAGCCTCCTCGGTCGCTGGCTCGAGTACTCAGCTGGCGGTCACGGAGGGGACGTCGGTCTGAAGAAGGCCGCAGTGAACGGGCCCAGGCAGTACCAGGTGTCCGTGCTCGAGGTCGTAGGCGACCACACGCCCGACGAGACAATCGAGCAGCTTGAGTCCTACTGGAAAAACAAGTTGCTCTCTCGCAAGTTCGGCCTCAATCAGAACTAGCCGTCCGTCGCGAGAGCGCGCGCGACAGGCGGCGGAGTGGGTCAGGATCGGCGGTGCGCGGCGTCAACGGATGCGAGCAGTGGGCTCAGTAGGCACAGCGCCGACCGGCTGTACGCCATCCGCGATACGCCCGAGCATCACTTTGAGAAGTCGCCGCCGATGTTCTTCCACTGAAGGTCTCTCGCCAACGGGAGTCCCCGTCACCGCTGTGCTCCTCGAGCCACCCTGTGAAGGCCGCCGCTACCCGTTCTCGGAATGCCGAGCGGGTCTGCAGGTGTGTCGCCGCGGAGCCCTCCCGAACCTCGAGCTGGTAGGTCCCATCGGGGCGCAGCCACGCTTGGATGTACACCTCCTGCTCGTCCATGCTCTCCAGCAGGACATGACCGTCTCTAGGCAGTGACTCGATAGTCGCCAACACGATCTCGGGCTTGGGCGCCCGTTCGATCGGGCGTCCTGGGGTCTTCAAGCGATAGCGATGCTGACGGGCGCGACTCACGAGCGTCATTGTGCCCCTCGGAGACGCTGACGATGGCGGGCCGGAAACAGATCGTCAACGCACGCGGTCACCACGGCGCGAGGGTGCCGCAGCGGGCGCCGCTACGCGGCGGGAACGACGCAACGTGCGCCAAAGGCACGACGGAACGTGGCGCGGGGCAGATGCCAGCCGGTCCTGGCGAGCGAGCAGAGGTCTCAACGGATCCTGCGTCGCATCAAGGAAGCATCGGGGCCTGCGGGATCTACGAAGGTACTGAGCACCTCATACCCTAAGGCTGAATAGAAGTCGACTCGATCAGGGGCGCACTCGAGAACCAGTTGCGCTGGTTCCCCGATCTCGACCGCGGATGCCACGGCCTCGAGCAGCTGGCGCCCGATGCCCAGCCCGCGAAGCTGAGGTTCGACGGCAGCCTTCTCGATCCAGGCATGCTTTCCGAGCTGCCTATGGGCCTGGGCGCCGTTCTGGTGAAATTGCCAGTCGATGGCGAGGAGGTGATCGTCGGGCCGAGGTTCGCGCGCCAGCACGTGACAAAGCCGGCATTGCCCGGACGCGCTCCCCATGACGACGCCGACCAGCACGTCACTCACATGAGCGCCCAGCACGACCGCCACGTCGTCATCCTGCAATGAGGAGTACAGACTCCAGGACCCGCCCCACCGATCGAGGATCGCTGGACCGTACATCTCCACGGTGAATGGTTCGTCGACGAACGCACGATGGAGCAACGCGCGCGCAGCCGGCCAGTCACTTCCATGAAGAGGACCTAAGGACAACTCCATGCGTGGAGTATCCAGCAGGGCCGCAGGAGGGGGTGCAACTGCGGCGAGATTGGTGAGCTCACGGTTTCCCGCAAGTCGCGGCAGCCGCATCAGCCGCGTCCAGTGCCATCCCGTGCGCGACAGTGTGCGACGGATTGCTGGGGGAACGGCGCCTCGCCAACCAGATTGATGGCGGCAAGCTGACCCGGGTGTTGATCGCGCTCCACAGTGGCCACCACAGGCGTTGTGAAGCTGCCCCACAGTGGGCGCTGTGACGCTGCCCCGTGCGGGCCGCGGTGACCGCTCGTCCACAGCCTGGGCGCCACCTCGTAGTCGTCCACAGGCCGCAGGTCTCAGCCGTTTGACGTGGATTGATCGCGTTAGCCTTCACAGGTCGTCGCCCACTGTGGGCGGCCGGAACCGGAGGAGACACGCGATGAGCCGCTTCGAGGTCGACAGCGCGCAGGTGGGCACGGCGAGCACGGCGGTGCGGGGGTCGGTGGCCACGATCAGCGCCGAGGTCGACCGGATGATGAAGAACCTGCTCGACCTGCAGGGCAGCTGGAAGGGCCAGGCGGCCAGCCAGTTCCAGGGCGTGGTGGAGGACTGGCGCGCGACCCAGGACCGGGTGAAGACCTCGCTGGAGCACATCAGCACCGCGCTCGCCCACGCCGCCACCACGTACGCCGAGGCCGAGCAGGCCAACGCCCGCATGTTCAGCGCCCGCTAGACGGTCCGGCCGCTCCCCGCGTGGCAGCATGTGCGCCGACGGAGGGGGACCACGGGGATGTTCGGGATGCTGCGGCCGTGCCGCAACCGGCTGTCGCCGCAGCTGCGCACTGCCTGGATGGCGCACCTGTGCGGCCTGTGCCTGGCGCTGCGCGACCGGCACGGGCACCTGGCCCGACTGGTCACCAACTACGACGGCCTCGTGCTGTCCGCGCTGGTCGAGGCGCAGCGGCCGGCGGTGGCCGCCGGCGACGAGGGGCGTCGTCGGGCCGGACCGTGCGTGCTGCGCGGGCTGAAGGGCGCGGAGGTCACCCAGGGCGAGGGGGCTCGCCTGGCAGCCTCCGCGTCCCTCCTGCTCGCCTCGGCCCAGCTGCGCGACCACGTGGAGGACGGCGACCTCGTCGGCGCCGTCCGCACCCGCGCGGCCTCGGCCGTGGCAGGCCGGTGGGACGCCGCCGGCGAGGTCTCGGGCGCCGGCCTCGGGCTCGACGTCGCGCTCGTCCGCTCGGCCGTCGCGCGGCAGGGCGAGCTCGAGCGCGCGCTGGTGGCCACCGGCCCGGGTGCCGACCCCATCGCCGACCTGCTGCGCGTCACCGCCCCCACCGAGGAGGCCTCCGCCGAGGGCCTGCGCGCCACCGCCGTCGTGGCCGGACGACCCGCCAACGCCGCACCGCTGGCGGAGGTGGGCCGGCTGTTCGGCCGGGTCGCCCACCTGCTCGACGCCGTGGAGGACCTCGCCGACGACCGCGCCGCCGGCGCGGTTCAACCCGGTGCTCGTCACCGGCCTGGACCCGGCCCAGGTGCGGCAGGTGTGCGACGACGCCGCGCTCGGGGTGCGGCTGGCGCTGGCGGAGGTCGAGCTGCGACGACGACGCGCTGGTGCACCTGCTGCTCGTGCACGAGCTGCCGCGCGCCGTCGAGCGGACGTTCACCGCGGCCCAGCAGCCCGGCGGCCCCGACCTGCCGCCGCAGTGGAAGACCCCGAGCGTGCTGCCCGGCCAGGGCGGCGACGAGCAGGGCGGCCACCACCCCGGCCGGCGAGCCGCCGCCGGAGGCGCCGGCTGCCTGGCTGCCCTGGCGGCGTGCGGGACGTGCCGGGGCTGCCGCGGCGACGGACCGTCACGGCTCGCACGGGAACCAGCCGTCGCAGGAAGGGCGGCCGGTGCGGCGACTGCTGCGAGTGCGGGTGCGACGGCTGCGACTGCTGCTGCGACTGCTGACGCCGGCGCGTCGGTGGGACTGAATCGGGCACGGCCCGGGTTGGCCACGACGTGACCCGATCGCTGGCCGCCCGGCTGCTGCAGCTCGTGGTGTCGTGCGTCGTGCTCGGCGTCGGCGTGGCCGTGCTGCTCGACGCCCGGCTCGGGTCCGACGGCTACTCGATGTTCGTCAGCGGCCTGTCGATCGCCACCGGCGCCTCGTTCGGACTGGTCAACGCGCTCGTGGGCGTCGTCCTGGTGCTGCTCGCCTGGGCGCGGGGACGCCGTCCGGGCATCGGCACGCTCGTCCAGGCCGTGCTGGTGGGGTACGTCGTGGCCTGGACCGCACCCCTGCTGCCCTCGCCCGACGGCCTGGCGCTGCGGTGGGTCGAGCTCGTGATCGGCTTCGTCGTCGTCTGCGTCGGCGTGGCCGGCTACCTGTCCGCCGACCTCGGCGCCGGCCCGGCCGAGGGCGCCGCGCTCGCGTTCGACCCGCCGGTGCCGTTCCGGTGGAGCTACTCGGTGGTCCAGGTCGTCGGCGCGGTGTCCGGCTGGGCGCTCGGCGCCAGCCTCGGCCCGGGCACGGTGCTGGTCGTGCTGCTCGTCGGTCCCGTCGTCGACCGCCTGCTCGCGCTGCTGCGCCGCCGCCGGCCCGGCCCGGTCACCGCCCCCGTCGGGCCACCAGCCAGGTGATCACGGCGGTCAGCACCACCGCGGCGATCGTCACCCCGTAGCGCTGCAGCAGCGCCGGACCCACGACGGACCCGAGGTCGAGCTCGGCCGGCTCGGTCGGCGCCCGCCCCGACGTCGCGGCCGGCCGGGCAGGTTCGCTCGCGCGGACCGGCGCCGTCGCAGGAGCAGCACGCGCAACAGGGGTGGAGGTGTCGTCGGACGCTGCCGCGACCTCGGCCGGGGTCTCCTCGACCGGGCTGTCGTCGACGGGCGCGGCCTCGACGTCGGCGGGCGTCTCCGGCGTCGACAGCAGGGTGGTGAGGTTGGCGGCGAACTGGTCGAGGATCTTGCTGCCGACGTCCTGGATGACGCCGCGGCCGAACTGCGCCGGGCGGCCGGTGATCTTCAGGTCGGTGTCGAGCAGGACCCGGGTGCCGGTGCCCTCCTCCTGCAGCGAGGCGGTGATGGTGGCGCCCGCGGTGCCGTTGCCGCGCTTGTCCTTGCCGGACGCCTCGATCACCGCCCGCTTGCCCGTCGCGTCGCGCGAGGCGAACGTGCCGGTGCCGGTGTACTGCAACGAGATCGGCCCCAGCTTCACCTTGGCGGAGCCGGTGAAGTCGTCGCCGTCGACGCCGGTGACGGCAGCCCCCGGGAACGCCGGCCCGATCCGCTGGAGGTCGTTGAAAGCCTCCCAGGCCTCCTCGATGCCGATCGGGACGACGAACTCGTGGTGCAGCTCCATGACCGTCAGGCTCCCGCAGCCGCCAGCACGGCGCGACCGGTGAGGACGCCGGCGAGGTGCCTCCGGAAGTCGGCGTCGGCGTTGGCGTCGCTGGGCGGCGAGGTGCCCTCGCCCGCTGCGGCGCACGCGGCCTTGACCGCCTCGGCGGTGGCCGGCCCGCCCACGAGCGCCTGCTCGACGGCGGACGCCCGGACGGGCACCGACCCCATGTTGGTGAGCGCCACCCGGGCCTCGGCGATCGAGCCGCCCTCGACCCGCACCGCCGCGGCGACGCCGACGATCGCCCACGCGTGCGAGATCCGCGCGAACTTCTCGTAGTGCGCACCCCAGCCGGTGTGCTTCGGGATCCGCACCTCGACCAGCAGCTCGTCCTCGCCGACCGCGGTGGTGAACAGGTCCTGGAAGAACTCCGCGGCCGGGACGGTGCGGCGCGCGCCGCCCTGCCCCGCGATGACCATCTCGGCGCCCAGAGCCAGTGCGGGAGCGGGCAGGTCGCCCGCGGGGTCGGCGTGCACGAGCGCGCCGCCGAAGGTGCCGCGGTGCCGCACCTGCGGGTCGGCGACGGTCTCGGCCGCCTTCGACAGCAGCAGCAGGTGCTCCTTGATCGAGGCGTCCTTGGCCACCTGGTCGTGGGTGGTCATCGCACCGATCACCAGGGCGTCGCCGTCGTCGCGCACGCCGCGCAGCCCGTCGACCTTGGACAGGTCGACGAGCAGCTCGGGCGCCGCCATCCGCAGCCGCAGCACCGGGATCAGGCTCTGCCCGCCGCCGAGGACCTTGACGTCCTTGCCGTCCGAGGCCGCCTGCGCGAGCGCCTGCAGCGCCTCGTCGACGCTCGTGGGCGCCACGTGGTCGAACGCCACCGGGATCACGACGCACCTCCCTGCTGCTCGGAGCCGGTATCGCTGCGCCCGTCGGAGCGGCTCGACACCGGCGGTCTGCGCCGGCTCCTCCCAGTGCGAGGCCGCCGCGGCCTTCTCACCCGGCGGCGGACGCCTGGCCGTCCTGCAGCGCCCTCCAGACCCGCTGCGGCGACAGCGGCATCTCGATGTCGGTGACGCCGAGGTGGCGCACGGCGTCGATCGCCGCGTTCACCACGGCCGGGGTCGACGCGATGGTGCCGGCCTCGCCGACGCCCTTGACGCCCAACGGGTTCGACGTCGCCGCCGACACCGTCCGGTCGGTGTCGAAGTGCGGCAGGTCGGCCGAGGTGGGCAGCAGGTAGTCGACGAACGTGGCCGTCGTCAGCGTGCCCTGGTCGTCGTGGACGGCCTCCTCGTAGAGCGCCTGGGCGATGCCCTGCGCCAGGCCGCCGTGCACCTGGCCCTCGACGATGAGCGGGTTCACGACGTTGCCGATGTCGTCGACGCAGACGTACTTGCGGATGGACACCCGTCCGGTCTCGGTGTCGACCTCCATCGCGCACAGGTGGGTGCCGTGCGGGAAGGAGAAGTTGTCCGGGTCGAAGGTGGCGTCGGAGTCGAGCGAGGGCTCGACGCCGTCCGGCAGGTTGTGCGCCGCGAACACGGCGAAGGCCAGCTCGGCCATCGTCACGCCCTTGTCGGTGCCCTTGACCGAGAACTTGCCGCCGCCCCACTCCAGGTCGCCGGCGTCGGCCTCGAGCAGGTGGGCCGCGATCGGCCGCGCCTTCTCGATCACCTTCTGCGCCGCCTTGACCACCGCGATGCCGCCGACCACGAGGGACCGCGACCCGTAGGAGTCGAGCCCCTTGTGCGAGATCTGGGTGTCGCCGTGCAGCACCTCGACGTCCTCGAACGCCACGCCCAGCTGGTCGGCGACGATCTGGCTCCACGCCGTCTCGTGCCCCTGGCCGTGCGGGCTGGTGCCGGTGATGACCTCGACCTTGCCGGTGGGCAGCATCCGGATCGCCGCGTGCTCCCAGCCGCCGGCCGCGTACGACAGCGACCCGAGCACCCGCGACGGCGCGAGGCCGCACATCTCGGTGAAGGTCGAGATGCCGATGCCGAGCTGGACGGTGTCGCCCCGCTCGCGCCGCTCGGCCTGCTCGCGGCGCAGCCCCTCGTAGTCGAACATCTCGACCGCGCGCGCGGTGGCCGCCTCGTAGTTGCCGGAGTCGTACTCGAGGCCGCACACCGTGGTGAACGGGAACTCCTCGTGCGTGATCCAGTTCTTCTCCCGGACGGCGAGCGGGTCCTCGCCGAGCTCGACGGCGAGCTCGTCCATCATCCGCTCGATCGCGAACGTCGCCTCGGGCCGGCCGGCGCCGCGGTAGGCGTCGGTCCAGGTCTTGTTGGTGAAGACGTTCTTGGTGGTGAACCGGTAGGCCGGGAACTTGTAGATCGCGTTGAACATGAACGCGCCGAGCACCGGGACGCCCGGCGTGACCAGGCCGAGGTAGGCGCCCATGTCGGCGAGCAGGTCGACCTTCAGCCCGGTGACGCGGCCGTCCTTGGTGGCCGACAGCGTCAGCTTCTGGATCTGGTCGCGGCCGTGGTGGGCGGTGAGGATCGACTCGGTGCGGGTCTCGGTGAACTTCACCGGCTTGCCCAGCCGACGGGCCACCAGGAAGCAGACCAGCTCCTCCGGGGTGAACTGCAGCTTGCCGCCGAACCCGCCGCCGACGTCGGGCGCGATGACCCGGATCTTCGACTCGGGCACACCGGTGACCAGGGCGAGCATCACCCGCAGGATGTGGGGCACCTGCGTCGACGTCCACATCGTGGTCTGCTCGCCGGTGGGGTCGACCACGGTCGAGCGAGGCTCCATGAACGCCGGGACGAGCCGCTGCTGGCGGAACGTCCGCTCGACCACGATGCCGCCCTCGCGCGCGGTGGCGATCGCAGCCTCGACGTCGTCACCGGTGCCGGCCTCGGCCGAGTCGAAGACCCAGGTGGCGTTCTCGTTGGTGCCGAGGTCGGGGTGGGCCAGGGGGGCGCCGTCGTCGAGCGCGGTGGCCATGTCGAGGCACGGCGTGAGCTCGTCGTAGTCGACGTCGACCAGGTCGGCGGCGTCGCGCGCCTCGGCGGCGCTGCGGGCCACGACGACCGCGACGGCCTCGCCGGCGAACGCGACCCGGTCGGCCGGGATCGCGGGGTGGCGCGGGGTCTTCATGTCCGGCGTGATCGGCCAGGCGCACGGCAGCGAGCCCTGCTCCTCGTCGAGGTCCTTGCCGGTGTAGACGGCGACGACGCCCGGCGCGGCCTTGGCCGCCTCGGTCTGCACCGAGGTGATGGTCGCGTGCGCGAACGGGCTGCGGACGAAGGCCAGGTGGAGCATCCCCGGGAGGACGATGTTGTCGGTCCAGCGGGTGCGGCCGGTGATCAGCCGGGCGTCCTCCTTGCGCAGGCGCGACCGGCCCAGCTCGAGCTCGGGACCGGCCTCGGGACGGTCGTCGACGGCGGTCACCGGGCACCACCGGCCTCGGCCGCGGCGAGCACGGACTTCACGATGTTCTGGTAGCCGGTGCACCGGCAGAGGTTGCCCTCCAGGCCCTGGCGCACGTCGTCCTCGGTGGGCGAGGGGTTCTCGGCGAGCAGCGCGCAGGCCGCCATCATCATCCCCGGCGTGCAGTAGCCGCACTGGAGGCCGTGGTGCTCGTGGAACGCCTTCTGCACCGGGTGCAGCTCGCCGTCGGTCGCGAGCCCCTCGACGGTGGTCACCTCGCTGCCGTCGGCCTGCACCGCGAGGACCGAGCAGGACTTCACGCTCTGCCCGTCCATCAGCACGGTGCACGCGCCGCAGTTGCTGGTGTCGCACCCGATGACCGTCCCGGTCTTGCCGAGCCGCTCTCGTAGGTGGTGGACCAGCAGGGTGCGGGGCTCGACGTCGTCGGTGTACGAGACACCATCGACCTGGACGGTGATGCGCGCCATGGGGCCTCCTCGTCGCAGCGAACCGGGTCGTCGTCGACCCGGTTCAACGTTCATCCAACGTCGGGAACCCGTCGGACGCAAGGGAAACCTCGGACATGCGTCCGGACGGGGACGTCTCAGGCCTCGGCGAGCGGCTCGTGGTGCACGGGACCGCGGGTGCGGGTCAGCCGCTCCCCCGAGCCGCCCCAGCGCAGCGCGATGATCTCGGCCGCCATCGAGATCGCGGTCTCCTCGGGCGTGCGGGCGCCGAGGTCGAGCCCGATCGGCGACGACAGCCGGACGAGCTCGTCGTCGGTCAGCCCGGCCTCGCGCAGCCGGGCGACCCGGTCGTCGTGGGTGCGCCGCGAGCCCATCGCGCCGACGTAGGCCACCTCGGGCAGCCGCAGCGCCACCTCGAGCAGCGGCACGTCGAACTTCGGGTCGTGGGTCAGGACGGCGAGCACCGTGCGCCCGTCGACCGCGCCGGCCTCCGCCTGGGCGGCGAGGTACCGGTGCGGCCAGTCGACGACGACCTCGTCGGCCTGCGGGAACCGCGACGCCGTCGCGAACACCGGCCGCGCGTCGCAGACCGTGACCCGGTAGCCGAGGAACGCGCCGGTGCGGGCGAGCGCGGACGCGAAGTCGATCGCGCCGAACACGATCATCCGAGGACGCGGGGCGTACGCGGCGACGAACACCCGGGCGCCCTCGCCGCGGCGCTGGCCGTCCGGCCCGTACTCCAGCGTCTCGGTGCGGCCGGTGGCCAGCAGCCCGCGGGCGTCGGCGGTGACGGCGGCATCGAGCCGGTCCGACCCGAGCGTGCCGCCGGGACGGTCGGCGAGCACCTGCACCCCGCCGGCCGCCACGTCCGGCGCCGTGGGGTCCTCCGGACGCACGACCAGCCGCCGACCCACGTACGCCGGGTCGGGGTGCTCGATCACGGTGCAGACGGCCACCGGCCGCTCCGCCGCGACGTCGTCGGCCACCTGCTCGAGCTCGGGGAACGAGGTCCGGTCGACCCGCTCGACGAAGACGTCGAGGATCCCGCCGCAGGTGAGCCCCACCGCCGCCGGCGTCGTCGTCGCTGACGCCGTACCGCTGCAGGACGGGCACGCCGTCGGTGCGCACGCTCGTCCCGAGCTCGTGCAGCGCGCCCTCGACGCAGCCGCCGGAGACCGAGCCCACCGCCTCGCCCTCCGGGCCGACGAGCATCACCGCGCCGGCCGGGCGCGGCGCCGACCGCCAGGTGGCCACGACGGTGCCGGCCGCCACCGGCCGGTCGGCGCGCCACCAGGCGAGCAGCTCGGGCAGGACGTCGCGCACTCGGGTCCGTCCGCCGGCTCGGGCTCGGCCGCGGGCCGCTGGACGACGCAGAACTCGTTGCCCTCGGGGTCGGCGAGGGTGCGCCAGTGCGCGCCCCACTCCCGCTTCTCGTGCAGCACCCGCGCGCCGAGCCCGACGAGCCGCTCGGTCTCGGCCTCCAGGTCGTCGGCCTCCAGGTCGACGTGCATCCGGTTCTTCGCGGTCTTGCCCTCCGGCACCTGGAGGAACAGCCAGCCCGGGGTGTCGCGGGGGCGCGCCGGCCCGCCGATGACGGCGATCTCGGCGCTGGGGTCGGGTGCGACCCCCCAGCCGAGGGCCTCGGCCCAGAAGCCGGCGAGCGCCGCCGCGTCGTGCGAGTCGACCGTGATGTGCTCCCAGTGCAGCGCCATGGCGCCATCCTGCCTGCCGGCCAGGACCTCAGGGGCTCCCATCGCGATCACGCGTCGCCCACGATCGACAGCAGCTCGTCGAACGCGGCCAGCGAGTGGCCGGCGACGAAGTCGTCCAGGTGCGGCAGGACGGCGGCGATGCCGCCCTGAACCGGCTGGTAGCCGGCCTTGCCCCGGTGCGGGTTGACCCAGACCACGCGGTGGGCAAGCCGCGCGAGGTGGCCCACCTGCTCGGCGAGCTGGGCGGTGTCGCCGCGCTCCCAGCCGTCCGAGCAGATCACCACCACCGCGCCGCGGGCCACCCCGCGCCGGCCCCAGCGGTCGACGAACGCGCCGATCACCTCGCCGAGGCGGGTGCCGCCGGACCAGTCCGGGACGACCTGGCCGCAGGCGTCCAGCGCCGCGGGCGCCGTCCGCACCCTGCGCAGGACGGGCGTCAGGCGGGTGAGCCGGGTCCCGACCGTGAACACCTCGACCCGTCCGGCCCGTCCGGACCGGGACGCGCGTACCAGCAGGTGGGCGAGCCGCAGCAGTGCGTCGGAGTACGGGCTCATCGAGCCGCTGACGTCGACCAGGAGCACCACCGGTCGAGGACGACGGCTACGGCGCCGGTACCGCACCGGACCGATCTCGCCGGCCCGGCGCAGCTGGTCGCGCAGCAGTGCGCGCGCGTCGATCTCGCCGTGCGCCGCCGGTCGTCGTCGAGCGCTGGGGCGCGTGGGCAGCCGCGGGGACAGCCCGGCGAACAGGGCGTCCAGACGGGCCTTGTCGTCGGGCGACAGGTCGGCGATGTCGCGGTGGCGCAGCACCTCGGTGGCCGAGGCCAGCACCCGCAGCTCGGGCCGGTCCGGCTCCTCGCGCTCCCGCCGCCGGGCACGCCGGCGTCGTCCAGGCTGGCCTCGACCGAGCGCTGCACCGGGGCGTGCGACGCGGGTGCCGCGGCGCGGGCGGTGGCCGGCGAACCAGGTCTCGAACACCCGGTCGTAGACCGGCAGGTCGTCCGGGCTGCGGCGCACAGCGTGGAGCGGCCGGCCCAGTACACCGACCCGGGCTCGGCGCCGAGCTCGTCGACGGCGCGGACGAAGGTCTGCGCGCGGTCGGCGCGTGACGGTGACGCCCGCCGCCGTCAGGGCGCGACCGAACCCGAGCAGCAGGACGTCGACGTCCCGTGCGTCGGTGGTCGGCACGAGGGCACGCCTTAGCCGGCCAGCAGCCGGTCGAGGTCGACCCGCACGCGGTCGGCGTCCTCGCGGTACTTGATGACCGCGCCCAGGGTGGCGGCCGCCGTGGCGGTGTCGAGCTCGGTGGCGCCGAGGGTGCGCAGCGCGGTGGCCCAGTCGAGCGACTCGGCGACGCCGGGCGGCTTGAGCAGGTCGGCGTCGCGCATCCGGTGCACGGCGCGGGCGACCTGCTCGGCCAGCCGCTGGTCGATCCCGGGCAGCCGGGTGCGCAGGATCTCGACCTCGCGGGCCAGGGACGGGTGCTCGACCCAGTGGTAGAGGCAGCGCCGCTTGAGGGCGTCGTGCAGCTCGCGGGTGCGGTTGGAGGTGAGCACCACCAGCGGGGGCTCCGGTGCCGAGATCGGTCCCGAGCTCCGGGATCGTCACCGAGCCGGTCGAGAGCACCTCGAGCAGGAACGCCTCGAACTCGTCGTCGGCGCGGTCGATCTCGTCGACGAGCAGCACCGACGGCTGGGTGCGCAGCGCCTTGAGCACCGGGCGGTCGAGCAGGAACCGCTCGGTGAACAGGTCCTGCTCGACGTCCTCGACCGTGCGCTGCTCGCCGTGCGCGGCCTCGACGGCCCGCAGGTGCAGCACCTGGCGCGGGAAGTCCCAGTCGTACAGCGCCTGGGAGGCGTCGATGCCCTCGTAGCACTGCAGCCGGATCAGCTCGGAGCCCGTCGCCTCGGCCAGCGCCTGCGCCAGCGCGGTCTTGCCCGTCCCCGGCTCGCCCTCGAGCAGCAGCGGACGCCGCATCCGCAGGGCCAGCCAGGCCACCGTGGCCAGGCCGTCGTCGGCGAGGTAGCCGGTGGCCGCGAGCGCCTCGGAGAGCTGGCCCGGGTCGCCCGGTGACGTGCCGGCGTGGTCGGTCATGGGCTCATCGTCGGCCCACCGGCGCACCGTTGTCACGGCGGACGCCGGCACAGGTGCGGGCAACCCCGTCCGGGTGACGCCTCGAGGGGGTCTGGCGGCCGAACCTGCCTGCATCTGTGCGCGCACGTACAGTGGCGAGGTGACCACCGTGGGGCTTGGCCTGCCGGGCGTGCGCACGTCGCACCCCCGCACCGATCCCGCCCGCCCGGACGACCCGCGGCTGGTCGACAAGTACGGCCGGGTGGCCACCGACCTGCGGGTCTCGCTCACCGACCGCTGCAACCTGCGCTGCTCGTACTGCATGCCGGAGGACGGGCTGGAGTGGCTGGCCGACGACCTCGCCCTCACCGACGACGAGGTGGTCCGCCTGGTCACCGTCGCGGTGCGCGACCTCGGCGTCGACGAGGTGCGGTTCACCGGCGGCGAGCCGCTGCTGCGCAAGGGTCTGGAGAAGATCGTCGAGCAGACGACGGCGCTGACCACGGCGGCCGGGCTGCCCGTGTCGACCTCGCTGACCACCAACGCGCTCGGCCTCACCCGTCGCGCCGCCGGGCTGGCCGCGGCGGGCCTGGAGCGGCTGAACGTCTCGCTCGACACCCTGTCGCCGCAGCGGTTCGAGGCCATCACCCGGCGCGACCGGCACGCCGACGTGCTCGCCGGCCTCGCCGCCGCCCGCGCCGCCGGCCTGTCGCCGATCAAGGTCAACGCCGTGCTGCTGCGCGGCACCAACGACGACGAGGCCCCCGACCTGCTGCGCTGGGCGCTGCAGGAGGGCTACGAGCTGCGGATCATCGAGCAGATGCCGCTGGACGCCCAGGGCGGCTGGGACCGCGACGAGATGGTGACGGCCGCCGAGGTGCTGGCGGCCCTGTCGCAGCGGTTCGCGCTCACGCCGATGCCGGCCGCCGACCGCGGTGCGGCGCCCGCCGAGCGGTTCGCGGTCGCGGCCGGCGACGACCACCCGGCCGGGACGGTCGGCATCATCGCGTCGGTCACCCGGTCGTTCTGCGGCGCGTGCGACCGCACCCGGCTCACCGCCGACGGCCAGCTGCGCGACTGCCTGTTCGCCCGGGGCGAGACCGACCTGCGGGCGCTGCTGCGCGGCGGCGCGGGCGACGCGGAGATCGCCGACGTCTGGCGGCAGGCGATGTGGCGCAAGCGGGCCGGGCACGGCATCGACGACCCCGTCGTTCGTGCAGCCCGACCGCCCGATGAGCGCGATCGGCGGCTGAGGGTGCTGCAGGTGCGCTACTACGCCGGGGCCGCCGCGGCCGCGGGCGTCGAGGAGGAGCCGGTCGAGCTGCCTCCGGGCGGCGACGTCGCGGCGCTGCGCACCCACCTGGCGGGTCTGCGTCCCGCGCTCGTCGCGGTGCTCGCGGTGTCGACCGTGCTCGTCGACGGCGTCCCCGCCTCGGACCCCGCTCGGACCCTCGACGGCGCCACCCGCGTCGACGTGCTCCCGCCCTTCGCCGGCGGCTGAGCGGCCGGGGTCGATCGCCTCAGGGGCAGTTGACCCACTCGTCGGTGCCGTCGTCGAAGACCTGGCGCTTCCACACCGGCAGCCGGTGCTTGACCTCCTCCACCAGCGTGGACGCCGCCTCGAACGCCTCGTGCCGGTGCGCCGCCGAGACGGCGACGGCGAGCGCGACGCCGCCGATGGCCAGCGTGCCGACCCGGTGGCTCACGGCCAGGGCGTCGACGGGGTAGCGCGCGGCGACCTCGTCCGCGACCTCGGCGACCACCTCGCCGGCGGACGGGTGGCCGAGGTACTCCAGCTCGCGGACGACCCGGCCGTGGTCGTGGTCGCGCACGACACCGGCGAAGGTCACCACGGCCCCCGCGGAGGCGGCGGAGACCAGCGCCGCGTGCTCGGCGACGTCGAGGTCGGCGTCGACCACGGCGGCCCGCAGCACCGCCCGGGCCGGCTCGGTGACCCGCGAGGAGTCGGGCGTCGTGGTCATGTGGACAGCGTAGGCGGCGCCGCCCGGCCCGCCAGGTAGCGTCGTCGCACGTGACCACGGACAAGCCCGACCTCCCGCCCACCGCGCCCGCGTACGCCCCGCCGCAGCCCGGCACCGCCGTCGGCCCTGCGGTCGGGGCCCACCCGCGCCGTCGGCCGTCACGGATGCTTCCCAACCTCCTGCTGACCTCGGCCGCTGTCGTGGTCCTGACCCCGGTGGCCCTCGGTCTGCTGGTGTACGGGTCCGGCGTGCGCTACGTGCGGACCCTCCAGATGCTCGATGAGGCGCCCGTCGTCGCCACCCTGCTCGTCGTCGTCGGGCTCGTGCTGCTCCTGGCGGTCGCCGTGATCGGTGCGTGGGCGCCGCTCGCCCCGATGGTCAGCGGGCTGCTCTGGGGCATCGTTCCCGGGCTGGTCATGGCGGCCGACCCGCGGCTGGTCTTCAGCTCCTCGGACGACTACCTCGGGCTGCAGATGGCGCAGTACCTCTCGCAGTCCGGCGCCCTGGGCGTGCCACTGGTGGTCGGGGTCCTGCTGCTCGGCGGTGGGCTCGCTGCCGCGTTCGCGCGCCGATCGGGATGGAACGCCGCCGCCCGCGCCTGACGGGCTCTCAGACCTCGCGGCTCGCGGCGAGGTCCTCCGGGGTGTCGACGTCGCGGCCGTCGCCGAGGTCGCCGACCTCGACCCGGCGCACCTTCTCGTGCTGGAGGTAGCCGCGCGCGCCCACGTCGCCCTCGGCGTCGAGGTGCACGCCGAGCCAGTGGTTGCGGCCGATCAGCACGGGGTGGCCCGGGGTCCCGCCGTACACGGCCTGGACGAGCGCGCCGTGCAGCGAGCGCCCGCGGGCCGCCGCGACGGCGGTCTCGATCACCGCGTTCGTGACCTCGAGGGTCAGTCCGGGGGTGTCGACGACGGCGACCAGGACGGCCTCGAGCTCGGGCCCGGTCGTCGACAGGCTCGCGAGCGCGGCGCGCACGGACGCGCCCATGCCGGTCTTCCAGTCGCGCACGTGGACGGCGTTGACGCCGGGCTGCAGCGAGGACCGCACCCGGATCGCCTCGGCCCCGACCGTCGCCAGCACGGGGGCGCAGCCCGCGTCCAGCAGGGTCTGCGCCCTGGCCCGCACCCACGGCACGCCGGTGGCGTCGTGCAGGAGGGCCTTCGGGCCGCCCAGCCGCGACCCGGGGCCGGCAGCCAGCACCAGCCCGGCGACGGTGCCGGGCGCGAGGCCGGCGGGCAGGGCGGGCCCGCTGCGGGCTCGGCTCGTCCTCGCGGTGACCATGTGTCCATCATGTCGCACCGCGCGGCCGCGTCGGGGCCACGTGGGCACGCCGGCCGCCCGTTCCGCCCGTCGGCCGCGCGTTCCGCCGGTCGGCCGCGCGGGCGCGCGCCGTCCGGGTCAGTGCACGCCGCGGTGCGGACCCAGGAGGAGCACGACCGCGTCGTCACCGAGGAGCCGGGCGGCGTCGTCGGCCGGCACGCGCATGCCGCGCTGCACCCCGGACCCGGCGGACCCGAGGTGCACCTGCCGCGAGGTCCACGGCCGCGCGTACCGGTACGCGGGCCCGGGCTCGCCGTCGAGCCGGTGCCGCACGTAGCCGAGCGGACGCGTCGGTCCGGCGGCGGCCGCCAGCGGTGGCAGCGTCCAGGTCCCGGCCTGCCCGCGGACCAGGAGCACCTCGCCGGCGGCGTCGCGGTCGAGCAGGAGGTGCTCGTGCACGGCGTCCGGCGGCGAGCGGCAACGAGGACCGGACGACGTCGAGGCGGCCGGGTCCGGCGTCCGGCAGGTGGTCGTGCACGGCAGCGCTCGACAGCACGTGCTCGCCGCGCCGCTTCGGCACCCGCAGCCCGGAGGCCACCAGCCGTCGGAGCAGCTCGCGCCCCTCGACCGGGACGGCGCCGGCGCGCACCAGGTCGTCGTAGCGCTCGGCCGGGACGTCGTAGTGGTCGCCCTCGAAGGCACGGCGCGGGATGCCGGCGCGCTCGGCGAGCGCGTGCAGCTCGGGCAGCGCGGTGTCGGTGGCCAGGTGCGACCAGAGCCGGCCGTGCGCCGGCCAGCGCGGCGGGTCGATCAGCACGGCCATCCCGCGAGGCTAGTGACACCGGCGCTCAGCGGGGGGCGGGCGCCTCCGGCTCGCCGGTCGTACCGGCGGCGGGCACCCGGGGAAAGGGTGGAGGCCCCTCCATGTATGAGATGGAGGGGCCTCCGTGTTCACGTGGCCGCCCCGTCCGGCGCCGGCCCCGAAGGGCCTGCGCCTCGCGAGGGCTGCGGATGACGTCCGTCCCGTCCCGGCCGTCCGGCGATCCGAAGACCTCCGGGGCACCGGTTCGAGTGCCTCGTCCGATCGAGTCCTTCCGGGCCCGACACCCTCGTCATCGGTGTCGCCTCGCGGGTTGCCCCGCGTGGTGAGGCCCGGCGGTCTCCCGTCCGGTCCGCCGCTTCCAGGACCGCTTCCGGCCTGAGGTCTTACCCTCCGGCCCTCCGCGCCCCCTTCGGTGGCGTAGGAGATTTCTATGCCTCAGACAGGTTGGCGCGCAAGCGTTCTCGCAAAGTTCTTCCGGACGGGGTGGCGCCGGCCGAGCTCGTCCCTGTGGACCGGGCTGTGGAGGGTCTGTGCACCGTGGGACGCACGGGACGCCCGTCGTGCTCAGGACGGTGTGCACCGCGCCGTGCACAGCCTGTGGACACCGCGGGGGAAACCCGTGACCGGCCGTCCCACCTGTCGAGACGCCGGACGGGCCCCTCCGTGGCTCGCGGACCCGGGACGCGCGGGAGGGCGGCACCCCGCTGGGGTGCCGCCCTCCGTCGTGCTGGTGTCAGCGCGGGATCAGAAGTCCATCCCGCCCATGTCGCCACCCGGAGCGGCCGGGGCCGACTTCTCCGGCTTGTCGGCGATGACGGCCTCGGTGGTGAGGAACAGCGCCGCGATGCTGGACGCGTTCTGCAGCGCGGACCGGGTCACCTTGACCGGGTCGTTGATGCCGGCGGCCAGCATGTCGACGTACTCGCCGGTGGCGGCGTTGAGCCCGTGGCCGGTCTCCAGGCCACGCACCTTCTCCGCCACGACGCCGCCCTCGAGGCCGGCGTTGATCGCGATCTGCTTGAGCGGCGCCTCGACGGCCACGCGGACGATGTTCGCCCCGGTGGCCTCGTCGCCCTCGAGCTGCAGGTTCGCGAACGCGACCACGCTGGCCTGGATGAGGGCCACGCCGCCGCCGGCGACGATGCCCTCCTCGACGGCCGCCTTGGCGTTGCGCACGGCGTCCTCGATGCGGTGCTTGCGCTCCTTGAGCTCGACCTCGGTGGCCGCGCCCGCCTTGATGACGGCCACGCCGCCGGCGAGCTTGGCGAGGCGCTCCTGGAGCTTCTCGCGGTCGTAGTCGGAGTCCGACTTCTCGATCTCGGCGCGGATCTGGTTGACCCGGCCGGCGATCTGCTCGCTGTCGCCCGCACCCTCGACGATGGTGGTCTCGTCCTTGGTGATGACGACCTTGCGGGCCTGGCCGAGCAGGTCCAGGGTCGCGTTCTCGAGCTTGAGGCCGACGGTCTCGCTGATGACCTGACCACCGGTGAGGATGGCCATGTCCTGCAGCATCGCCTTGCGGCGGTCGCCGAAGCCGGGCGCCTTGACGGCGGCCGACTTGAAGATGCCGCGGATCTTGTTGACGACCAGGGTCGCCAGCGCCTCGCCGTCGACGTCCTCGGAGATGATCAGCAGCGGCTTGCCCGACTGGGTCACCTTCTCCAGCAGCGGCAGGAGGTCCTTGATCGAGGAGATCTTGGACTCGACGAAGAGCAGGTAGCAGTCCTCCAGGACCGTCTCCATGCGCTCGGCGTCGGTGACGAAGTAGTGCGAGATGTAGCCCTTGTCGAAGCGCATGCCCTCGGTGAGCTCGAGCTCGAGGCCGAAGGTGTTGCTCTCCTCGACGGTGATGACGCCTTCCTTGCCGACCTTGTCCATCGCCTCGGCGATGAGCTCGCCGATGGCGGGGTCGCCGGCCGAGATGCCCGCGGTGGCAGCGATCTGCTCCTTGGTCTCGACCTCCTTGGCGGAGTCGAGCAGCGCGGCGGAGACGGCCTCGACGGCCTTCTCGATGCCCCGCTTGAGCGCCATCGGGTTCGCACCGGCGGCCACGTTGCGCAGGCCCTCGCGGACCATCGCCTGGGCCAGCACGGTGGCGGTGGTGGTGCCGTCGCCCGCGACGTCGTCGGTCTTCTTGGCGACCTCCTTGACGAGCTCGGCACCGATCTTCTCGTAGGGGTCCTCGAGCTCGATCTCCTTGGCGATGGACACGCCATCGTTGGTGATCGTGGGGGCGCCCCACTTCTTCTCGAGCACGACGTTGCGGCCCTTCGGGCCGAGGGTGACCTTGACGGCGTCGGCGAGGGTGTTCATACCCCGCTCGAGACCGCGGCGGGCCTCCTCGTTGAAGGCGATGATCTTGGCCATCTGGGTGGTTCCTCCCGGACACGGGTGGTTCGGTGAGCCCTCGCCAGCGCCCGCGACGGACGGACCGCCCCGCGACGCTCCCTGCGCGCCTGCGCGACGACCCTCACTGGGTCGAGCCGTACTGGCACTCACGCGCACGGAGTGCCAGAAGTGCCAGGACAATGATTAGCACTCGACCCCTGCGAGTGCAAGCGAGCCGCTGCGGCGACGACCCGTCAGGGAGCCAGCGAGGGCAGCTCGCGCCGGCCGGTCTCCCGGCGCAGCGCCGACGCCGCGGCGAGCATCCCGCACAGCCCGTGGACGCCGGGCCCGGGCGGGGCCGACGAGGAGCACAGGTAGGCCGACCGGCCGCGGCCGCGCGCGAGCAGGAACGGGTCGGGGGCCGCGGTGGGACGGGCCAGCACCTGCCGCAGCGTCATGGCGCCCGCGGAGATGTCCCCGCCGATGTAGTTGGCGTTGTGCTCGCTCATCCGGGCGGCCGGCACGCACCGGCTGGCGACCACGAGGTCGCGGAAGCCGGGGGCGAACCGCTCCATCTGGGCCGTGACCGCCTCGGTGACGTCGCGGTGCGAGCCGGCGGGGACGTGCGTGTAGGCCCAGAACGGACGCAGCCCGTCGACCTCGCGGGACGGGTCGTGCACGGCGTGGTCGACGGCGAGCACGTTGGGACGCTCCGGCTCGCGCCCGGCGGCGACCTCGGCCTCGGCCGCCGCGAGCTCGGCACGCGTGCCGCCGACGTGGACCGTGCCGGCGCGGCCGACCTCGGGGTGCGTCCACGGCACCGGGCCGGACAGCACGAAGTCGACCTTGGAGGCCCCGTTGCCGTAGCGGAACCGGGACAGCGCGCGGGCGCGGCGGGACGGGATGCGGTCGCCGAGCAGCTCGACCGCGGCCGCCGGGGTGGTGTCGAGCAGCGTCATCCGCGCGTCCGGCAGGTCGGCCGCGGACCGGACGGCTCGCCCGGTCTCGATCGTCCCGCCGTGGGCCTCGAGGTCGTCGACCAGCGCCCGGACGATCGCGCCGCTGCCGCCGACCGGCACCGGCCAGCCCGTCCCGTGCGCGAGCGCGGCCAGCATCAGCCCGCCGCCCGCGGCCCCGAACGACGGCATCGGTGCGATCGCGTGCATCGCGACGCCGGTGAGCAGGGCGGGCGCGGCCTCGCCGCGGAACCGCAGCGACCACGCGGGCGTGCCCTGCTCCGCGACCCGCAGGCCGAACAGGAGCGCACCGACCAGGTCGCGCGGCAACCGCCGGTGGTCGCTCAGCGCGACGTCGAGGACGCCGTCCTGGTGCTCGACGAGCGGTCCGAGCAGCGAGCGCCACGCCCGGCCGTCGCGGCCGAGACCCTCGGCGGTGCGGTCCAGGTCGCGCCAGGCCAGGGCGGCGCGGCCGCCGTCGAGCGGGTGGGCGTAGGCGAGCTCGGGCTGCACGAGGTCGACGCCGCGGGCGGCCAGGTCGAACCGGGCGAAGAACTCCGAGGCGACCGCCATCGGGTGCACGGCCGAGCAGATGTCGTGCACCAGGCCGGGCGCCAGACCGAGGTCGAGGGTGCGCGCGCCGCCGCCGACGGTGGGCTGCTCCTCCAGGACGGTGACGCCGAGCCCGGCCCTCGCCAGCACCACGGCGGCGGCCAGCCCGTTGGGACCCGACCCGACCACCACGACGTCCTGCACCCGCCCAGCCTGGCACGGCCGCGACCACGGGGCCGGGCGACGCCCTGGGTGCGCGCCGGCCCGGCGGCTCACGACGTGGCGGGGTGCGCCTCCCGGACGAGGGCGGCGAGCTCGTCCGCCATCGGTCCCGGCTCCCAGCCGTGCCCGGAGCCGGGCACCCGCTTCCAGCGCGCACCGGGGACGGCGGCCGCGACCGACTCGGCCGCCGGCACCATCACGTCGTAGGTCTGCTCGCCGACCATCGCGAGCACGGGGACGCGCAGGTGACCGAACAGGTCGGCGTGCGGGGCGGACTCGGCCCACACGAGCGACTGCACGTCAGCGCGCAGGCTGCCCGCCTGGTCGACCATCGCCGGCACCGCGCGCACCGCCTCGAGGATCTCCGGCGGCATGTCCTGCATGTAGGCGGTGAGCGCGCCGTCGAGGTCACCGGCGTCGAGCCGGTCGTCCACCTGCGCCGCCCACGCCACCGCTCCGCTGCCGGGCGGAGCCAGCGGTGCCTCCCAGAGCGCGAGCCCGGAGACGGGGAGCCCGTGCGCCGCCGCGTAGAGCGCGATGGAGCAGCCCGAGGAGTGGCCGCAGAGCACGGCCGACCCGCCCGCCACCTCGATGAGCGCGGCGACGGCGGCCACCTCGCGGTCGAGGTCGACCGGGCCGCTGACGAAGCTCTCGCCGCGTCCGACCCGGTCGTGCACGACCGTGCGGACGCCGCGGTCGGCGAGCAGCTCGGCCGTCCGCGTGGTCGCCGGGTCGATGGCGCGCCAGGGGCCGGCGCCGGCCACGAAGACGACCGCGGGACCCTCCCCGCGCAGGTCGTAGGCGACGCGGTCGCCCGCGGAGGTGGTGAGGACGTCGGACATCAGGGCTCCCGGGGCTGGACGGTGCTACCCGATGGAGACCCGCGGGGCCGCCCCCACTGAGCGGTCAGACGGCGCGGACCTGCTCGGCCTGCGGACCCTTCTGGCCCTGGCCGACCTCGAACTCGACCTTCTGGCCCTCCTCCAGGCTGCGGTAGCCGTCGCCCTGGATGGCCGAGAAGTGGACGAAGACGTCCTTCTCCTCGCCGTCGACGGTGATGAAGCCGAAGCCCTTCTCGGCGTTGAACCACTTGACCGTGCCCTGCGCCATCGCGTGGTGCTCCCCTGTTCGCGGACGTCTCCCGTCCGGTCCGATCGTGCGGGCGCGACACTAGCGGGGCGGGTGCGGCCTGCCTAGCACCGTGGCGCGCGAGGGCGCGGCGCGATCAGGCGCGGTCCGTGCCGACCACGACGACGACCGCGCCGTCGGCGGCGTCGCTCTGCTCCGCCGTGGCGTCGAGCTCGGCCGCCACCGCCTCGGCGGTGACCTGGTGCTCCGGCGAGGACCAGAGGACGACCGTGGCCGCCACCGGCTTGTCCGGGGCGTTGCCGACGGTGCCGACGGTCCAGCCGAGCTCGGTCAGCTCGTCGCCGACGTCGGCCCCGAGACCGGAGGTGCTGGTGCCGTTCAGCACCACGAGCTCGAGCGAGCGATCAGGCGTCGGTGCCGGGGCGCTGGTGGTGGCCGGCGGTTCGGTGGTGGTCGCAGGCGGCTCGGTGGTGGCCGGCGTGGTCGCGGCGGGGTCGGTGGAGGCGGGCTCGGTCGCCGGAGCGGAGCTGCTGGGCGAGGGGGCGCCTGCCTCGGGGTCGTCGCCGCCGGTGAGGAGCACGATCGCCGCCACCACCGCGATCACGGCCACGAGCGCCACGACCAGCCACGGCAGCTGCTCGAGCACCGCGGGGGTGGCCGTCCGGTGCGCGCCGCGGCGCTGCCCGGGCTCGTAGTCGACGTCGAACTCGTCGGGCGGGTAGCCGCCGGACGCCGACGGCGTGACGCGCCGCTCGGGGCGGCGCCGGGACCGGGTGCGACCGGTGTCGTCCGAGGGGGTGGTCACCGCAGGATCCTCCCAGACCGGGAGAGCACGACCGCCGGGGCGGGCGTCAGACCTGGACGCCGAAGCGGCGGGCCGAGCGGGCCCGCTGCCGCGAGGAGCGCATCCGCCGCAGCCGCTTGACCAGCATCGGGTCGTGCGCGAGGGCGGCCGGGGAGTCGATCAGGGCGTTGAGCACCTGGTAGTACCGGGTGGCCGACATCTCGAACAGCTCGCGGACGGCCTGCTCCTTGGCACCGGCGTACTTCCACCACTGGCGCTCGAAGTCGAGGATCCGCTGGTCGCGCTCGGACAGCGCGTGGCCGGCCCCCTCGGGGCGGCTGAGCTCGGCGGCGTCCATGGGTGCTCCCTCCGCAGTGTTCCGGTCGCGTCGGCAGCACTCTACGTGCGAACCACACCGTTGTCATTCCGCCCCGCCAGGGTCCCCCGGACGGCTCCGTCCCGCTCTACGCGCCGAGCGGGGGCGGGACGGTGCCGCCGCGGGTAACGTCCGGCCGGTGACCGCCCGCCCCCTGTCCGAGCTGGTGCACCCGAGCTGGGTGCCGGCGCTGGAGCCGGTGGCCGACCGCGTCGCCGACCTCGGGCGGATGCTGCGGGAGGAGGTCGCCGCCGGACGCGGGTACCTGCCGGCGGGCGACCGCGTGCTGCGGGCCTTCGCCGACCCGTTCGACGACGTCCGGGTGCTCGTGGTGGGTCAGGACCCGTACCCCACGCCCGGCCACCCCATCGGCCTGAGCTTCGCGGTCGACCGCGACGTGCGGCCCGTGCCGCGCAGCCTGCAGAACATCTACGCCGAGCTGGCGTCCGACACCGGCCTCACCCCACCCGCCCACGGCGACCTGTCGCGCTGGGCCGCCCAGGGCGTGCTGCTGCTGAACAGGGTGCTCACCGTGACGCCGGGGGCGTCCGGCTCGCACCGCGGCCGCGGCTGGGAGGACGTCACCGACGCCGCCGTCCGGGCGCTGGTCGCCCGCGGCACCCCGCTGGTGGCCGTCCTGTGGGGACGCGACGCGCAGTCGCTGCGCCCGCTGCTCGGCGACACCCCGGCCGTCACCAGCGTCCACCCCAGCCCGCTGTCGGCGTCCCGCGGCTTCTTCGGCTCCCGCCCGTTCTCCCGCGTCGACGAGCTCCTCGCCCGCCAGGGCGCCGGCCCCGTCGACTGGTCGCTGGACTGACGCCGCCCGCCCCTCCCGCTGCCCCCTGCTCGTTGGCCTCGTGAACGTGGCGACCACCACGTTCACTGGGCGTGCGGGCCTCGCGAAGACGTCGGCCGCCTCGTGAGGTAGCCGCCCCTACGCTGGACCGGTGACGACCGAGCGACCGCACCCGCGGCTCGGGGACCGCGCCCGGCGCGCCTTCGCCGGGCGGGAGGCACCGACCGTCCAGATCGGCCTGCGGGCGGCCCACTCGACCCTGGACGACCTCGCGGCCCACGCCGCGCTCGAGCTGTCGCTGCGGATCGGCGAGGCGATGGTGGCGCTCGGCGTGGCCGCGGCCGACGTCACCAGCACCGTGCTGCGGGTCGCCGCCGCCTACGGGATGGACCGCTGCCAGGTCGACGTCACCTTCACCTCGCTGACGGTCAGCTGGGACCGCGACGACGCGGTGCCGCTCACCGGCCTCCGCATCGTCCGCGCCCGGACGCAGGACTACACGCGCCTGCAGGCCGTGACCGACCTGGCGCACGAGATCGCCGACGGCTCAGTGGG